>CAWIHG010000004.1:167500-383952 GCA_963835905.1 uncultured delta proteobacterium | reverse complement strand
GATTTTGATACTGAAGTGTTCTCTGCCAGAGTTAGCAATTCGCCACAGACAGTCCTGAGTTAGCATCAGAGAGTCTCGATGGATAAATGGTTCACGGGTCTGCGAGCTCCGCTGCAGCCGACCTGGAACGGACTCATCCGTCTTCAACTAGGCCTTCAGGGCAAAGACCCTTCGCTGATGAGCCCCCTGGAGCAAACCGGATTGTTCGCGCGTATCAGCAGCACTTTCGGACGATCGATCGGAAACCAGCGGCTGATGGACCTGCTACCCCTTCGGCTCGACCGGAGCGGCATTGGTTTTTATGACATGCATTCAAAGTTACCGTGGCTGGAAAGCCAACGCGTATGTGATGCATCAATCCGCGGCACGCACGCGCCGAATCTGCGACGAAGTTGAGCGATTCAAGCCTCGGTTTGTGATCTTTTACGGGTTCGAGTGTGAGGATCTGGAAAACATCGCAATGGTGGGTTGGCGGGCGTCGGAATCGACAAGTTGCGCGTTGGCCATCGATGACATGACGACGTACGCTATTGTCCGTCATCCGGTCGCTGGTGGAGTCACTCGCGATTACTTTTTCCGAGTTGGAAATATACTCGCTGCACAAAGTCTAGAGAAAATTCGAAGCGAGATCTAAATCGGTATCGACGAATTCCATGCCGCCTTCTCGACTGCTCGCAATCGGACAGAATCTGCTCCTCGAACTCACGCCAACACGAGCGCTGGTCCGAAGCTGTTGCCAGGTCAAACACGGGCTTCCGGGCTCTCTCTTCAGTGAGAAGTACCTTTTGCAATGCGGGACAGATCGGCAAACTGCAGCTCAGGGCAGGTCCGGAAGATCCGGCGATCCGATTCCGGGTCGCAGGCGAATGGGAAGCTGTCTCATCCCTCACTGAATCATGGATCGCGGCAGCGGAGCGCACAGATGATCGACTTGCCCGTTTGAATCAGAGTCCTGCGCTCGGAACTATTTATAGTCGTTTGCCGACGATCTTTGAAGCAAATTTGAGCCTGCCTCCGTCTTCAAAGGGATCGGAGACGGCTGGGGCTGCGCATCAAGCTAAGAGACGCGGCGCGCCTAAAAAATTTGATCTCTGCGTTTCCGGGTTCTGATGCTCGCCAAGATCGATCTCGGCATCGCGTACCGCCTTTTGAACCGCGGTCAACAGGGTGGATTTCTTGACCGGCTTGGCGACGTGCGCATCGCATCCCGCGTCGTGAGCTTTCTTCAGTGCCTCGTCCAGGGCCGAAGCCGTCAGCGCGATGATAGGGACGCGGTGGCGTCCGGTTTCTTTCTCGATTGCTCGGATTGTCCGGGTCGCCGAGTAGCCGTCCATGACGGGCATCTGGATGTCCATCAGCACCAGGTCGTAGATGCCGGTCCTGAACTTCTCGACCGCGGCGGCGCCATTTTCTACTTCGTCGAGAAGGTAAGGGGTCTTCTTGAAGTAAGCCCCTACGAGCAACCGGTTGTCGCGCGAATCGTCGACCAGGAGGATCCGGAGCGGGCGCATTTCCTCGAATACGTCGTTTGCGGCGAGCGAAACGGCGCCAGCCCGGTCTGCGGGTGAAGCCCCTGTTGGTGTTGCTCCCGCGGCGCCAAGGGCGCGGCGGAGCGCCTCGAACAAATTGGAGCGCTTTATCGGTTTGATCATGAGATCTCGACGCCCACTGCGCGAGCGCGCGCCTTGGTTGCGTCGAGATCCTCAGAAGTAAGCATCATTATGATCGGATGGTTGCGCGGAGTCCGCTCGCGACGACGAATTTGATCTGCCACTTCGATTCCGTCCATCTCAGGCATCCGGTAATCAGCAGCACTGCTTGATAGAACTCGCCGGCGGCCGCGAACCGATCGATTTCGTCCAGGGCACCCTGGCCGCTCTCCGCAGAGGTAACCACGACGCCCTGCGAAGTGAGCGCCTCGATCAGGATCATTCGGTTGGCAGCAGTGTCGTCGACGACCAGAATCCGCATGCCGGCCAGGTCCACGGCCGCCGTGGCAAGCGCTGCCATCGCAGGGGCAGGTCGGGTCCTGAACTCGGCGCTGAAGCTGAACGTGCTGCCCTTGCCGACCTCGCTCTCGACGTTCACCTGGCTGTGATACATCTCGACCAGACGCTTGACGATCGTGAGGCCCAGTCCGGTACCGCCATACTTTCGGGTGATCGACGAATCGGCCTGGGTGAACGCGCCAAAGATCGAATCGGTCTTGTCGGGCGGAATTCCGATGCCCGTGTCGGTCACCGAGAAGCGTATCGAGACGGTGCCCGTGCCGGTATCCGGATGCACTATCTCGACGCTGAGCACGATCTCGCCCTGATCGGTGAATTTGACCGCGTTGCTGAGCAAGTTGACAAGCACTTGGCGGAGCCGCAGCGGATCGCCGACCAGGTTGTGCGGCACGTCGGATGCCACGTGCCCGGCGAGTTCGAGATGCTTCTCATGCGCGCGCATCCCCATCGTCTCGGCGGCCTTGTCGACCAGTTCTCGAATGTCAAAGTCGACCTCCTCGAAACTGAGCTGGCCGCTTTCGACCTTCGCGAGATCCAGGATGTCGTTGATCAGATCGAGCAGGGTCACGCCGTTGTTGCGCATGATGTCGAGGTAGCGGCGCTGCTCTTCGGTCAAGTCGCTTTCCCAGAGCATATCGGCCATCCCAAGCACCGCGTTCATCGGGGAGCGAATCTCGTGCGACACGCTCGAAAGGAAGACGGACTTGGCCCGCGAGCCTTCGAGCGCGGCTTCGCGCGCGGCGATTAGCTGACGCTCGGTTTCCTTGAGCTTGCCGATATCGCGAGTAATCGTGAAGCAGCATAGATGTCCGCGGTACTGTAGGTTGATCGCGGAAATGAGACCGGCGTAGGTGTTGCCGTCCTTGCGGCGGAAGGTTGCCTCCATGTTCCTGACCACGCCGACTCGTTTGAGCTCGGCGACCAGGCGCTGGTTTTCTTCAAGGTACTCGAATGACGAGAGTTCGCGTGAGCGCTTGCCGACGACCTCTTCGCGGCTGTAGCCGCTGTTTCGGCTGTACTCAGCGTTGATATCGATATATCTGCCGGTTTCAAGGTTGAGAATCATCATGGAGTCCAGATTCTGATCGAACAGTTGGCGCAGCGCCGTCTCGCTCTCGCGCAACTTGGCTGCAGTCAGCTCACCCTCGGCTATGATTCGGTCCTTGGCCCGCGAGGCTTCGAGCGCCTCCTCGCGCGCGGCGATTAGCTTGCGCTCAGTTTCCTTGAGTGCCCCAATATCGCGAGTGATCGTGATGCAGCACCAGTGGCCGAGGTAATGTAGTGCAATCGCGGAGATCAGGCCGGAGTAGGTGCTGCCGTCCTTGCGGCGGAAGCTTGCCTCCATGTTCCGGACCCAGCCGACTTGTTTGAGATCGCTGACCAGGCGCGCCTTGTCCTCGGGGTATTCGAATGGCGTACGTTCGCGTGAGCGCTGGCCGACCACCTCTTCGCGGCTGTAACCGCTCTGTCGAGTGTATTCATCGTTGATGTCGATATATCTGCCGGTCTCGAGATCGAGAATACTCATGGAATCGAGGTTCTGATCGAATAGCTGGCGCAGTGCCACCTCGCTCGCGCGCAACCTGGCTTCGGTCTGCTTACCCGCGACAATAACCAGATCACGTTGCGCGATTTCCTGTCCGAGGCGAACCTGCACCTCTTCGAGCGCGCGCTCCGCGGCCCGGCGCAAAACGACCTCATCCACAGCGATATCGGTCTCTGGGTGTCCCAATCTGAATCCTATATTCCCGCTCGCGTCACGACTTCTGCCCTCGCTGAGTAGAAGGGGAGCAACGGTCATGCCTTGGAATTACGCGTCGCGGCGTGATTGCTCGCACACCGGCTGCACGAGAGCTATGCTTGTGTATGGGTGCCAATCGCACCGCCTCCTGACTCAAGCGACAGGCTCGAGTAAGCCGGAATTTCCCTTTTTCCCAACTCGGATAAGAATGCCAATGATCCAACGCCGCCCTCCGCATAAGCGGGCGGGGCGTTTCCTTGGTCTTGGCTGAAGCTGGTCCACGAAAGCGGCCAGTTCCATCGCTTGGTTCGCGCCGGAAGCCTGCTCCGGACCGTTTGAGGCCCATTTCCAACGGCACTTCTCCCTGCCCCCCATCTCCTCGCAGGCAATTTGGAAGCCACCATCGCGGACGGCTATATCCTGCCGGTACCGCCAGCATCGCGATCCTCCGCAGCATGCTTCCAAAGAGCCGGCGCGTCAGATGGCTCTGCGCCAGCAGCAACCAGCAGTAGCGCGCGTGCTTGATCAAACGTCGGGCGGTTTTCACCAACCGCTGCTCCAACCTGGTCAGCGACCACTCCCCGACCGGCGCGGTCAGCGCCAGCCGCCGCCGCGCGGGGCTTACAAGTTTCCCCGGGCTGCGTCCTGCAGGATCTGCTGCTCCAGCGACAGCTCTGCGACCAGACGCTTGCGCCTGGAGTTCTCCTTCTCGAGCTCTTTAAGTCGTTTGGCCTGCTCCAGCTTGAGCCCTCCGTACTCCTTGCGCCATCGATAGTAAGTCTGCCCGGTGATTCCCGCTACGCCTGGCGCGAATGCAGAATGGAAGCGTTTGAGTTCTTGGCACCATCTCGAGAACGCCCGACTAGATAAGCCAGCGGCCCGATACTGCCGAGGCGGACTGTCAACAGCAGATACGGCAGCACGTTAACGCGGCGTTGTGCAGCGTCGCTTGTCATCAACACCGCAACCATAGTCAGCGCGATCACCAGGTCAGCGAAGATGGCGGTAGTCCCTGCATTGGTAAAAGCAATGTGTAGAAAGCCCTGCGCGCCGTAGATATAAAAGTCATAGGCGTTAAGAGCCGCAAATCCTGCAAACACGATTGTAAGGCCAACTTGTTTTGTGTTCATATTCCTCCCGCGGTGAAATCCTCTGTCGGACTTTTGATAAAAGAGCGATCGGGGGCGGTTTCAGACGATGGCTCCTGGATTGCTACGCGAATATTTCCTTGAAGAAACCCGCCATCGCATTCCACGACCGTTCATCGGCCAGCTTGTGATACTCAAGTGCGGGATTGTCGAGTCGGGCGGCGTCGGGGTCGGTGAAGTTATGCTTCACACCACCGTATGTAATCACCTGCCAGTCAACACTCGCGGCCGTCATCTCTGTCTGAAACGCATTGACCTGATCGAGCGGTACCAACTGATCATCCCTGCCTGTGCACACCAGAATCCTGGCTTTTACCTGACCTCGCTGCGCGGGGTGTTCCGTATGCAGACCGCCATGAAAGCTCACGATACCGCGCAGCGGTGCGCCGGCGCGCGCGAGTTCGAGAGAAAAGTTTCCTCCGATACAAAATCCGATCGATGCAAGCCGCGACGAATCGACCTGGCGGAGCGAAGCCAGCTTGTCGGGCTCGAGCACGAGCAATTGCAGGCGTTAGAGCGGCAGAATCAGCGAGGAAGGATCGTGGCGGTGCGCTTCGATTCATGCGGCGTCGGTGCGTTTTTCGCTCGCGCGATTAAGAGGGTTTCCGGCAAACGGAATCACTGCGCTTCTCCGCCATCGTGGCCCCGGCAAGCGAGGCCGATTCATGAGATGGCTTCAAACTAGCCTCATCCCGCGACCGATGGCGCGCGCTCGAGAGCGGCGCGCCAGCGCACGTGACGCCGTATCCACCGAGGTGAGATCGCCATACGTCCCGCGGGCCGCGGGGCCCGCCGGGACACATGCTGAAAGGAGACGGCTAGGGATTGGCTCTGATCAGGGGCTGCGTCTCTTGCTCGCGGAACGCTACCTGCCTGCTGGATTTGTGCACGTCCAACTCCCCGCGTCGTTTTTCTGACTACCTACATAGGAAGCTACCTGCGGATACGGGCACAGCGGCATCGTGCGGTCCACGGGGATGGTCTCGTCGTTATTCTCATAGTGGGATGCGATGATTTGATCAGGCACAATTCCGCCATTCCATGGTAGCCAGAAGATTACCGGCCCCAGCGAATCGAAAACATTCGGTCCGGGGCCACCCCCGCAATGATGCATTCCTGGCACCATGAATAGTCTTGCGTCCTTCTGCAGTTGCGAGAAGTCGCCGCCGTAAAGGCGTTGCGCCACCTGAGTGTAATAGTTGACGCTGACCATCGGCGATACCGCTGGATCGCTCCAGCCGTGATACATGATGAGTTTGCCGCCATGGCCGAAAAAGGCTGAGAGGTCCGGGTCGTCCCCGGTCGATTCATATTGATTAATGGCGGTGTTTAGCGCATTGACATCCGACTTGTGGCGAAAGTTGAAATTCAACGAGTTGTAGTTCGGATCGTTGAACACGAAGTATTTCAGATATTGATCCTGGGACGACCATTGATACGGCGCGACAGCAAACGAGTCCGGTGGCGCTCCCCATGGTTCCGCAACGCCGAACTGCGGAGCATCGAAGCCCGAGATCCACAGCGCCCATCCGTCGTCGCCGCCCATATCGCTTACCGGAAATCCGGGATACAGCGGCTGATTGCCGTTCGTCACCGCTCCAGAAAAGATCGCCTGCAGAGTCTTAATCTGTTGATTGTTAAGACAGTTACTTGTGTTGCTCGCCTTGCAAATCAGACTCTTTGGATTGAAATGGCAATTGCGCGGATCCTGGATGAGCCCATCGACTACGCCGTCGATACCGTCGCATTCAGCCATCACCGCCTGGTCTACCAATTGAATGTCTGACGGCGACAGATAGCCCGCTTTGCTCTTGAGCAACGCCTGATCGTTCCAATTGAAGCCCGCGATAGGATCCCCAATACCGGGATCGCCGGATACGATCCCTATGAAATCGTAGGGATACTTCTGCGCCTCGACCAACCCCTGCCGCCCGCCAGTCGAACAACCATCGAAGAAGGACGCATAATCGATGAGGTAGTTGGAGGCGGGGAGTGGATAGTATGCGCTTACTATGGCCTTACCTGCGACCGTGCTTACGTGTACCGCGCGATAGGCAAAATCCTCGCGCGCCGCGAGGTTCGGTTGATCTCCAATCAGACCAAAGCTGCCATCCGAAAATCCGTAAAACCCGGCAGAAGATTCATGGCCGGTGTCCGTCGCCACCATCGCGAACCCATAGCCGAGCAGGAAGTCGAACGTGCCGTCGTCAACCGCCTGCAGGCTTCCGCCGAAGCCTCCGTTTCCCCAGAACAGGAACAAGTAGTTCCACGAATCCGGCAACCCCAGCTCGAAGGTCACGGTGTTATTCTGGCCGGCGGTGCTGGTCGCGATTTCGCCAACGACGTCGCAATACGGTACCAGCACCGTTTTGCTCTGGGCAGAGATTATCGTGGTGCCCGGCGGAGCCACAGCCTGGATAGCAGATACATCGCAAGTCAGAGCCGCTGCCGCGGCGCCGCGTGCAGGCCAGATTGCAGTGAGCGCGAGCGTGACCAGCAGCATCACGCCAAGATGAAGTCGTGCACGGAGAGTTGGCATTTTAACTGTCCCCCAAGATTCTATTAAGCAGATGTCTCGCAAATTCCGGAGTTTGTGGTCTTGTCAACACTGTCGGCCGCTGATCGGCGGTTATACTCCGAGTCCCATTTGGCCCTGGATAGCCGCGACGGTCTCGGCACCCGGACCGCGGCGATGAAGCTCCAGCCGTTAGCCGTGCATCTGCGCGTCCGAGCGGGGAAGCCGTCGACAAGTCGACCAGCGTCCCCGCTCTCGCGCATGTTGCCTTTTGGTCCAGCCGCCTCACTTCCGAAGCCTACTTCGTGAGTGAATTGCTATAGAAGGTCTACTTGAAGCTGTGGAGGACTGTCTCGGCTCCGCCGGTTGTCAACTTGTACGCGGTACCGCCTCCGTTTGTTCCGCCCGCGGTGGTCGTGCCAAATAGGTAGCCGCTTGTAGCGCTGGTGGTGCCGATGATCGGGCTGGCATAAGGCCCGGAGCCATGGGAGACGTCGAAGTCATACAGGGAGTTATAACCCGCGGCTGTGCTGTACTCGAATACCATTCCCAGGCCCTTGGCACCGCCACTGTAGGTACTTCCGTAAAAATTGCCGCTGGTGTCACTCGTCAGGTTCGCGATGGGACCCGAGCCATCGGCGGTCCCGCCGGCGAAGCTATAGATTACCGTCTCGCACCATAGCTGCGGATCCGCACATTGCCCGCTATTGGGAGCGAGTTTGAACAGCGTGCCGAAGCCATTCGCGCCGCCAGTATTCGTAGCGCCGTAGAAATTCCCGTCGGTTCCCGCGGCCAGACCGACAGGATTTGAACCGTCGGCAGTCCCACCGTGGAAGCTATATAGGACTGACTCGCTCCAAGATGGGTTGGACAACGTAGGAGGAGAGAGCTCGAACACGGTGCCGTCGCCGCGCGCCGATCCAGTTGGCCCGGTGAAGGTGGACCCGCCGTATAATGTCGTGCCGTATAGATTACCGGCGCCATCGCGTATGAGGCTGGTATAAATTGGATTCATGCCGTCGGAGCCGCCGAAGTTCCATAGGACCGTCGGGGTCCAGGTTACGGTTACCCCGCGTTTGGTCTGCGTCGTGGTTTTCGTCAGACTAAACACCGTCCCGTAATTAGCGCCGCCGCCCTGGGCCGTGCCGTATAGATTGCCATTGCTGTCCATGGTCAAGGCTGTTCCGGGGGAGGCACCGTTGGTGGTGCCGTTGAAGCTCAGGAGGACTGACTGGGTCCAGGCTCCGCCGCTCTTGGCAGGCGGGCTCAGCTCGAACACCGTGCCGTGAAGGTTGGCGCCGCCAAAAATGGTCGTGCCGTACAGATTGCCAGCGGCGTCGAGGATCAATGACGACGCCGGAAATTTGCCATCAGTTTGATTGAAATTAAACAGCACCGTCTCGATGCCGCCGGGTGTCACCTCGAACACCGTCCCGTCACCTTGAATCGCTCCGTTCGAATATGCCCCACCATTTTCGGTTGTGCCGTAAAGATTGCCGTTGCCATCCTGCACCAGCCCCGCAAACGGGGCCGCCCCATCGTTGTTGGCGGTGGCGCCCTTGGCGAATGACTGACCCAAACCGGCGAGGTTCAGAAGGGCCAGAACGGCCAGCGAAGCGAAAGCGGTGCGAAGGAATCGCGGATTGGTTAATTTCAAGTTCAATCTCCTTTGGTTTTCCGGATGACCGAATGGCGCGGCCAGCCGATAAGAAAGGCGGGAAATCGGAGGGAACAATGTTCCCTCGGAGGGATCATTTTCGGGGAATCGAACCGCTGCGGTCAGAATTGCCAGGAAATCGGGACCGCGAGGATCTGACCGAACGGCGCATCAGGAACCAGTGCCGATCGATCTCGTGGAGCCGCGCCAGTCGCCGAATGCTGGTGGCAGCTTTTCTCCGCCGAGATGAAGCGCCGGTCTGGCTCGCGGACCTCGCGTCGGGCGCGACACCGCATCGAATTGCGGACAGGACTGCTATGGCGAATTGCCGGTTACGGAGATATCCACCTCCGAACGGGTCGGGTCGTCGCTAAGGATTTTCAAAGTCTGCGTTGTAGTGCTTCCGCCGGTGGTCGGTGTATCCGTTACCTTAATTGTCAGGCTTTTCTTTGGCGCAATCGTACCAGCACCCGATGAGGAGAGCTGTGCAGAGAGTCCTTCGGTCCCGGTCACGGTAAGAGGTCCTTTGCCGATGTTCTTAACTTTGAGTTTTTTCGATTTGGGTTTCCCTGGCTTCCCTTTGAGAACGATAGCTTTGGTAGAGACCGAAATCCTTCCCATCGACGGTGTCGGTGTTGCAGATGGAGTCGGCGTCGGCTGGGGTGGGCCGGGGGAGATCTCGAAAACCGCCCCCCCTCCCAATGCAGCGAGGCCTTGCGAATTTGAGCCGCCGTGGGCCGTGCCAAAGAGATTGCCGCCCGCGTCCACGATCAGGCCGGCAGAGGGCCCATGACCGTCGTTTCCCTCAAAGTTCCATAGCACTGATTCGGTCCAAGCTCCCCCGGGCGCAGACGGAGAGCTCAGTTCGAACGCCGCGCCAAATCCCTCGCCATCCGAAGGATTTACGTAAGCTCCCCCATAAAGGGTCGTGCCGTAAAGATTACCGCTTTTGTCCATGATGACGCCGCCCTCGGGCTGGGCAGCGTCGCTCCCGTCGCCAAAGTTCCAGAGAACCGATTCGGTCCACTTGCCGCCTGGCGCGCTCGGAGGGCTTAGCTCGAACGCCGTCCCATCTGGGGACGAGTAGGTTCCCCCCGTTTCGGTTGTGCCGTAGAGATTGCCGCTGCTATCTAAAATAAGTCCGGCCACGGGGCCACTTCCGTCGGTGCCATTGCCAAAGCTCCAGAGAATTGACTCGGTCCAGTTGCCGCCTGCCATGGCCGGAGGGCTCAGCTCAAACACAGTCCCACCGACGCCGGGGTAAATCCCGCCATAAAGCGTCGTGCCGTAGAGATTGCCGTCAGTATCCATGATCGGAGCGCTGTAGGGGTTGGCGCCGTCGGTTCCGTTGCCAAAGTTCCAAAGGATTGCTTCGCTCCAATTTCCCCCAAGCGTTGCCGGGGGTGACAACTCGAACACGGTTCCTCCACAGACGCTAACGAGGCAGGAACCGCCGGAGTGGGAAAAATCGCCGCCAATCCGAGTCGTACCGTAAAGATTGCCGTTGCTATCCAAAATCAGACCGCCAGAGGGTGTGCTGCCGTCACTGCCATTGCCAAAGCTCCAGAGGATTGATTCCGTCCAACTCCCTCCAGTCTTAGGGGTGATCTCGAACAGCGTCCCCGCACCGTAGGCCCCGCCTTTTGAGGTCGTGCCGTAGAGATTGCCGCTTCCATCCATTATTAAGCCCAATCCCGTAGAGGGCACGTTCCCGTCGCTGCCGTTGCCGAAGCTCCAAAGGATTGACTCGGTCCAATTTCCCCCTGGTGTGGCGGGAGGTGAAATTTTGAACACGGTGCCGCCTCCGGGACCGGTGGGTGTGCCGTAGGACCCGCCGCCCTGGGTCGTGCCGTAGAGATTGCCGCCGTTATCCGCGATGAGACTGGAGTTGGGAACATTGCCGTCTTGGCCCACGCCAAAGTTCCACAGGACCGTCGCGCTGTCTGCGAATGCTTGACTGTGAGCGGTCAGGCTCAAGAAGGAGAGGATGACCAGGGTACAAAAGGCGGTCCGAAAGAATCGCGGATTTGAAAGCTGCAAGCTCTTTACTCCCTATCTTTTCCGGATGACCGAATGGCGCGGCCACCCAATCGAGAAGGCGGGAAAACGGAGGGAACAATGTTCCCTCGGAGGGGCCATTTGCGGGGAAATCGATCCGGTCCGGTCAGAATTGCCAGGAAATCGGCTGCTCGGGGTCGGGCTGATAGGCGCAGAAGTAACCAAGGCTGATGGCGGCGGCCAAATGGCGCCCCAAGCCGGGATGCGCGGCGCGGATCTTCTCCAATGCCGCGCGAATATTTTTGCCGACCAGACCCCTCGCGCGTTCCGCACTGCCCGACGCTGTGCGCGCGCGTCCCTTGAATCCCGACGCTCCCGCGAGCTCCTGGCCGATCATCTCGATCTCGATGCTCAGGCGCTCCGAGCGTCCGAGATCATTCATTGACTCCGCTTCGTCCAGTTCGACCTGAAGGTCGCGCAGCCTCGCGCGGTATTCGGCACGCGCCCGAGCATCGATCGTTGCCGCCGGACCGCCAATATCGCGAACGATCTCTAAACCTTCAGACTCGGCGTGGATGGTCGTCCGCTGGCTTACCGTACTTCCTTCGACCGCTTCGATCAGATCATGGACGTGAAAGCTCTTCCCCGGATGCGCAAGCAGGTAGGCGATGTAGTGCACGCCCTTGGCGTCCTTCAGCCGGAAGGTGTCGCTGCTGTAGCTGATAGTCCAGACCCCCCCTTCCCGTCGGAAAGTGCCGGTCGTCGATGCTTTGGCCGATTCGAGATGCTGTCCGGCGCCGAAGTCGGTCCGGGCCGGCGCTGACGCTAGCGCGCGCGCCTTGTCGGCCGCTATCCAATCGATAAAGCGGGGGCCAACGCCGCGAGCGCGGCTCACTTCGATCGCGGCGTCGAACTTTTCCGCCGCCCGGGCGGTATCGCCGGCTGCGGCGAGCGCGCGTCCCCAGCAATTCAGGGTGTTGGACTCCTGCCAGGCCCCGTGAAACTTCCGATGCACTGAGACCGCATCTTCAAACCGCCGGTCTGCGAAGTTGAAGTCGCCGCGTGCGGCCGCGACGACGCCTTCCGCCAGCGCGACGTCACCCACCCGGCCGCGCCAATCTTCACCGGCGGCCATTATCTGACGGCATCGCGCCACCTCCGCGACGGCCGCATCGAGCCGGTTCATCGCGACGTAGCATTGAGCCAGATACGGACGCACACGCATCTCGTGCATCGAAAGCGGTCCAAGATCTCCGCCAAGTCCGTATCCCAGGTAAATTACAGCGCGCGCGTAGTTACCGAGAACAATATAGATACTTCCCAGCGTCAGACTGTGATTCAAACGGGCAAGTCGATCATCTGCGCGCTCAGATGCCACGATCCATGATTCAACGAGGGCTGCGATAGCCTCCCATTCGCCCGCGATCCAGAATCGGACCGCGGGATCTCCCGGGCCTGCCCTGAGCAGCAGTTCACGGGTTTGCCCTTCATGGTAAAATGTATTTGTCACCGCGTTCGACAATTCCCGGCGCGCCCACAAGGAGCGCGCATTCCTGGGCCGGTTCAATTCCCGCTCGAACCACGCACGGGCGGCGCGCAAATCGCCCAACCATTCGCAACACCATCCGGCGAGGTTTGCCAGCGCATGTCCGGAGCCTGGAACGTTGGCTTGATCGGCGGCCTCAAAAGCCTGGTCGAAGAGCGCAAAGCCCTCCTTCAGTTCACCACCTATCGCCAGGACGAAACCCTGGAACGCCGCGGCGGCCGACCAGACCAGTTTGGAGTTAATCCGTTCAGCAATTTCCATCGCGCGCCGCGCGGCCGCCCCGCAACGCGTTAGGTCCAGTCTTTGTTGCTCACATGCGGCTATCCCTTCGTACAACCATGCCAGTTCAATCGTCTCGGGACCTTTTGAAAGCGCGATTTCGGCGTGCCGAAACTGCTCGCTCGCCAGCGCGCTGTTGGTTATCGGCTGTCCCGAGACCGAAAAGCTCCTGCCGAGCCGGATTCGTATGCGGGCCGCCTCGTCGAAGCATCCGATACTCTCATAAAGTGCGATGGCGGATTCCCGATAGACAACGGATTTTTCCTGATTGATTGAGTGCGTGACGTCGCCGAGCGATCCGAGCAACTCGGCGCGGAACCCCGCATTCGAGTCGCTTGCCTCCATCCGGTCCAGCGCGGCCTGCCAATGGATCGCCGCGTCGGAAAAGGCGAACACCGAGGCGCCCGCATAGCCGGCGCGAACGAAGTATCCGATCGCTTTATCCGGCACATTCGCCTCGCGGAAATGATTCGCCAGTTCGGCGAGATGAGAGTCGATATCCGCTTGATAGGTCTCCTCCATCTGTTCGGCAATCTTGCGATGAACCTGAACGCGGCCGGCAGTATCAAGTTCTTCGTAGACCGCTGAGCGGATCAGCGCGTGGCAGAATCGGTAACGCCCGCCGCCGAGCGGCCTCACGATTCCGGCGTCGGAGGCTTCATCGAGGAGACGATGCGCCTCGTCGCCGGAGACATTTGCGGCGCTTCGGCAGAGATTGAATGCGAACTCATTTCCGATCGCCGCGGCCACAGTCAGAATCGAGTTCGCCTCAGGCGAGAGCGTGGCGAGATGGGCGCGAATCGCCTCGCGCACACCGCTCGGGATCTTGAACTCGCGATCCGGCGATCCGTCGGAGCCAATTCCCCCCTCCGCGATCAGGTTGCGCACGATACCGTCCACAAACAGCGGATTCCCGTTGGTTGCGGCGCAAAGCTTCGCGACCAGCGAATCGTCCGGCGCTCTCCCCACCATGACTTCGACAAACCGCCTCACCTCGGACTGGCTCAGGCTGCCCAGTGGAATCGTGTGCGCTTCGCGGCTCAGCTCGCCGACCAGCTTGCCGAGGCTTGGCGAGCGGCGCACCTCGAGGTCGCGAAATGTCGCGACGATCAGGATCGGCGCGCTTCTGAGCTCACGCGCCATAAACCGCAGCATCGCGAGCGACGCCTCGTCGGCGTCGTGCAAATCGTCGAGCACGAGCAGCATCGGCTGCGAGCGCGCCCCGATTTTCAGGAAGTTGGTGACCGCATCGAAGAGGCGAAAGCGCGCCTCGTTTGGATCCAGCTTGTCGGTTGCCACAGGTCGGAGAGGCGGTTGCGCGCGGCGCAGGTCCGGAACGATCTGCGCCACCTGGGCGAGGGTGTCAGAGGCGGTTTCCGGCTCGAAAAACAGTTCGCGCCGCTCGGGGTCGAGCGCCGCGAGAAACCCTCGAATTATTTGAATCCAGGGCCAGTAAGCAGGCGCGCCGTCACCCTCCCAGCATCTGCCCCAAAGAACCTGCATGCCGCGGGCGTTGGCGCGCGACGCCAACTCATCAGCCAGGCGCGTCTTTCCAATTCCAGGTTCGCCGGAAATCAGGAACAGATGGGCGTCGCTATCGGCGCCGCACTCGCACGCGGAAACGAGCTCCGCAAGCTCATGCTCGCGACCGACGAATGTATTACGCGCCAAAGTGGTCTGCTCTATGCCTCGATCGCCGATTCATCGGATTGCGGCGCTCCCGTGCGCAACCTGGCCCCCTCGGCGATCCGAAGATGCAAAAAGCTACCTGAACTGCGAGTTTACGTCTAATGCGGGACCGGGCAATCTACCGCTCCAATGGCCCGCATTAGACATTTATGAGGTAGGTTTTCATCTTCGGATGGCCGAGAGTAGGTTGCGCGGGAACACGCAATCCGATGAATGGCAATCGAGGCATAGAGCAGACCACTTTAGCACGTAATACTTTCGTCGGTCGCGAGCGCGAGCTTGCGGAACTCGTATCCGCTTGCGAGTGCGGGGGCCGATACGCGACGCGCATCTGTTCCTGATTTTATGGCGAACCTGGAATTGGAAAGACGCGGCTGGCCGATGAGTTGGCGTCGCGGGTTAAAGCCCGCGGCCTGCAGGTTCTATGGGGCCGATGCTGGGAGGGTGACGGCGCGCCCGCATACTGGCCGTGGATTCAGGTAATTCGCGGCTTCCTCGGCGGCGCTCGACCCTCGAGCGGCGTCGTAATCTCGCCGTCGAGTCGGAAATCGCCTCTGACATCATCCACCAGGTGGCGCAGATCGTTCCGGACCTTCGACCCGCGCAGTTGACGCTCCGACCCCGCGGCCACCGACAAGCTCGATCCGAACGAGGCGCGCTTTCGCCTCTTCGATGCCGTCACCAACTTCCTCAAAATCGGGGCGCGCTCGCATCCGATGCTGATCGTGCTCGACGATTTGCACGACGCCGACGAAGCGTCGCTTGCGATGCTGCATTTTATGGCGCGTGAGTTTGAAAAAAGCGCGCCGATTACTGTCGTCGCGACCTTATCGCGAGCTCGAGGTGCGCCGCTCGCCAAGCCTCGAGCAAGCTGATTGGAGAGCTTAGCCGCGAAGCGCGCTCGATTCCGCTGGGTGGCCTGAGCGAGGCCGAGGTGAGGCAATTAGTCGAGGTCAGCGGCGGGACAAACGCCGGACGATGCGCTGGTCGCGAAACTTTGCGCCGCCACCAACGGGAATCCGCTGTTTGTGGACGGAATCGTGCGCAATCTGATCGCAGAGGGAGCGATCGGACTCCGCCGGAGCGCCGGATCGCCCGTTCAAATTCCCGAGCGGTATACGGGAGGCGATTCGTCGCCGTCTCGCACGCCTTTCACCGGAGTCGAACTCGATTCTGGCGGTGGCGGCGGCAATCGGAAATGAGTTCGAATTCGATCTCTGTCGAAGCGTGGCAGAATGTTTCCGCCGACGAGGCACATCGTCTTTTGGATGAAGCCTCCGACGCCGGCATCGTGACGGCCGCTCGGCCATGGTCGTTACCGATTCTCCCACGCGCTTGTCCGCGCGCGGTATACGATGAACTTGATACCAACGGCCGCATTCGGATTCACGGCAAGATCGCTGAACCGATGGAGGAGACTCTATCGAGAGGATATTGACCCTCACCTCGCCGAACTGGCGCATCATTTCCGCGAGGCGGATGTGCCGGATAAAGCGATCGAATACTTCGATTCGCGCCGGCTATGCGGGCGCCTCAGTTTTCGCCTTTTCCGACGCGATGATCGCATTGGCAGGCCGCGCTCGACCGATGGAGGCAAGCGGCTCGGACGCGCGGTCGGCGCGCCGAGTTGCTGGGATTGCTCGGGGACGTCACGCGTTCGAATCGATCCGGACAAAATCGGTCCAGTATCGCGAATCCGCCATCGCGCTTTATGAGAGTATCGGATGCTTCGATGAGGCGGCACCATACGTTCCGGCTGGGCAGGAGCTTTTCGATTTCGGGCCAGCCGATAGTCAACGGCGCGCTCGCGAGCGAGCACTTTCGGCGCGCCGAATCGTGCTTTGCGAAGGGACCCGAGACGATTGAATTAGCTTGATTGTACGAAGGGATAGCCGCATGATGAGTCAACAAGGACTGGACCTAGTGCGGTGCGCGGCGGCCGCGCGGCGCGCCATGGAAATCTCCGACCGCGATTAACGCAAACTTGTCTGGTCGGCCGGCGCGGCGTTCTACGGGTTTCGTTCTGGCTATAAGTGGTCAACTAAAGCAGGGCTTTGCGCTCTTCGACCAGGCTTTCGAGGCCGCGGATGCAGGTCAACGTTAGGCGCGGGACTTGCGCTGGCAAGTCTCGCCGGCGTGGTATAGAATTCGTTGGGCGATCCGCGCGGCGCCCGCGCGTGGTTTGAGCGTGAACTGAACAGGCCAATGAAGCGCGCTCCTTGTGGGCGCGCCGAATTGTTGTTCGCGGTGACAAATCACATTTACCGAGGAGGGGCAGACCCGCGAAGCGCTTCGCAGGTTGGTTCCGGAAAATGCGGGATCCGATTCTGGGTGGCGGCGAATGGGAAGCTGTGGCAGCCCTTTGAATAATCGGTGTCGAGGCATCTGAGCGAGCAGCGATCAACTTGCCCGTCTCAATTGGAGTATGACGCTGGCGAGTATGCTATATTGTTCTCGGTAATTACGCCCGCGCCTGTAGATCACCTGCGGTACGGACTCGACAATGGGGATCGAGGACCGGTGGTGCTGCACGAAATGCGTGCGCGTCCGTTGCTGGCACGATCTCTACGTCGCGATGAACCGGCTCGATGCGGCCGCCGCGGAGGTGGCGCGATGTCGTCAGATAATGGCCGCCGGAGAAGACTGGCGTGGCCGGGCAGGTGACGTTGCGCTCGCGGATGCTGTCGTTGCGGCCGCGCGCGGCAACTACGACTTCGCAGACCGGCAGTTCGAAGCAGCGGTCTCAATCCATCGGAAATTTCATGTGGCCTGGGAGGAAGCCGATACGCTGATTGCTGGGGACTCGCGCTCGCGGCCGCCGGCGATACCGCCGGGCGGCAGAGAAGTTCGACGCCGCGATCGAAATGTACCGCGCTCGCGGCGTTGGCCCCCGCTTTATCGATTGGATAACGGCCGACAAGATGCGCGCGCTAGCTCAGCGCCGGCCCAGACCGACTTCGGCGCCGCACAGCATCCGAATCGGCCAAAGCATCGACGACCGGGGCTTTCCGAAGAGAAGGCGAGTTCTGGACCATCAGCTACGAGCGACACCTTCCGGCTGAAGGACGCCAAGGGCCTTCACTACGTCGTCTACCTGCTCGCACGTCCGGGGCAAGCGCATCCATGTCCATGACCTGATCGAAGCGGTCGAAGGAAGCACGGTAAGCCAGCGGAAGACCATACACGCCGAGTCCGAAGATTTAGAGAATCGTTCGCGATATTGGTGGCCCGGCGCCAACGTTCGATATTCGAGCGCGTCTGAATACCGCGCCAGACTGCGCGACCTTCAGGCCGAACTTGACGAAGCGGAACGAATGAATGATCTCGGACGCACCGAGCGCCTGAGCACCGAGATTGAGATGGTCGGCCAGGAACTCACTGGATCATCGGGATTCGGGACGCGCGCGCACAGCGTCGGGTAGTGCGGAACGCGCGCGGGTGCTGGTCCGCAAGAACATTCGCTCGGCATTGGAGAAAATCCGCGCCGGCATCCCGACTTTGGGCGCCATTTTGCCGCCGCGATCAGCCTGGTTACTTCTGCTCCTATCAGCCCGAGCCCGACCATCCGATTTCCTGGCAATTCTTGACCGGACCGGATCGATTTCCCGCAAAATGGCCCCTCCGAGGGAACATTGTTCCTCCGTTTTCCCGCCTTCTCGATTGGGTGGTTCGGTCATAATGCAAAAGATAGGGAGTAAAGAGCTTGCAGCTTTCAAATCCGCGATTCTTTTCGGACCCACCTTTTGTACCCTGGTCATCCTCTCCTTCAGCCTGACCGCTCACAGTCAAGCATTCGCAGACAGCGCGACGGTCCTGTGGAACTTTGGCGTGGCCAAGACGGCAATGTTCCCAACTCCAGTCTCATCGCGGATAACAGCAATCTCTACGGCACGACCCAGGGCGGCGGTCCTACGGCACACCCACCGGTCCCGGAGGCGGCACCGTGTTCAAAATTTCACCTCCCGCACACCAGGGGGAGATTGAGCCGAGTGAATCCTTTGGAGCTTCGGCAACGGCAGCGACGGGAACGTGCCCTCTACGGGATTGGGCTTAATAATGGATGGAAGCGGCAATCTCTACGGCACGACCTCAAAAGGCGGGGCCTACGGTGCGGGGACGCTGTTAAATAGCCCCTAAGCTGGAGGGAGTTGGACGGAATCAATCCTCTGGAGCTTTGGCAATGGCAGTGACGGCAGCACACCCTCTGGCGGTCTGATTTTGGATAGCAACGGCAATCTTTACGGTACGACTCGGATTGGCGGCGATTTTCCCGCTCTCCGGCGGTTCCTGCCTCGTTAGCGTCTGTGGAGGAACCGTGTTCGAGTTGTCACCCCCGGCAACGCTTCGGGGGAAATTGGAGCGAAGCAATCCTTTGGAACTTTGGCAACGGAACCGACGGCGCCAACCCCTACAGCGCTCCGATCATGGATACTGACGGCAATCTCTACGCACGACGCTTTATGGCGGGATTTACCCCGGCGTCGGTGGGACTGTGTGGCTCTTTGAGCCCTCCGGCCATGGCAGGCGGCAACTGGACCGAGTCAAATTCTCTGGAGCTTTGGCAATGGCACCGACGGAAGTGGCCCCCGTGGCCGGACTTATTTTAGATAGCAGCGGCAATCTCTACGGCACAACCGAAACGGGGGGAACCTACTCGTCCCCAGATGGGACGGCGTTCGAGCTAAGCCCTCCGAGCGCGCCAGGCGGGCAAGTCAACAATCGGTTCTCTGGAACTTTGGCGACGGGAGCGACGCTGCCCAGCCCGAGGGCGGCGTCATCATGGACAAAAGCGGTAATCTTTACGGCACGACCCTTATGGGGGAGCTTACGTAAATCCTTCGGATGGCGAGGGATTTGGCGCGGCGTTGAACTGAGCTTCTGCCGGTCTGCACCCAGGGGGAGCTTGGACCGAATCAGTGCTATGGAACTTTGAGGGAAACGACGGTCATGGGCCCTCTGCCGGCCTGATCGTGGACGCGGGCGGCAATCTCTTTGGCATGGCCCACGGCGGCTCAAATTCGCAAGGCCTCGCTGCATTTGGAGGGAGGCATTCTCGAGATCTCCCCCGGCCCACCCCAGCCGTCGCCGACTCCATCTCCAACACGACACCGTCGATGGGAAGGATTTCGGTCTCTACCAAAGCTATTGTTCTCAAAGGAAAGCCAGGGAAACCCAAATTGAAAAAACTCAAAGTTAAGAACATCGGCAAAGGACCTCTTACCGTGACCGGGACCGAAGGACTCTCTGCACAGCTCTCCTTATCGGGTGCTGGTACGATTGCGCCAAAGAAAAGCCTTACAATTAAGGTAACGGATACACCGACCACCGGCGGAAGCACTACAACGCAGACTTTGAAAATCCTTAGCGACGACCCGACCCGTTCGGAGGTGGATATCTCCGTAACCGGCAATTCGCCATAGCAGTCCTGTCCGCAATTCGATGCGGTGTCGCGCCCGACGCGAGGTCCGCGAGCCAGACCGGCGCTTCATCTCGGCGGAGAAAAGCTGCCACCAGCATTCGGCGACTGGCGCGGCTCCAGATCGATCGGCACTGGTTCCTGATGCGCCGTTCGGTCGAGAAATCCTCGCGGTCCCGATTTCCTGGCAATTCAGCGCAGCGGTTCGATTCCCCGAAAATGATCCCTCCGAGGGAACATTGTTTCCTCCGATTTCCCGCCTTTCTTATCGGCTGGCCGCGCCATTCGGTCATCCGGAAAACCAAAGGAGATTGAACTTGAAATTAACCAATCCGCGATTCCTTCGCACCGCTTTCGCTCGCTGGCCGTTTACGCCCTGAACCTCGCCGGTTTCGGTGAGTGAGTCACCAGGCACCGCCGCCAACAACGATGGGGCGGCCCGTTTGCGGGGCTGGTCAGGATGGCAACGGCAATCTTTACGGCACAACCGAAAATGGTGGGGCATATTCGAACGGAGCGATTCAAGGTGACGGGACGGTGTTCGAGGTGACACCCGGCGGCATCGAGACGGTGCTGTTTAATTTCGATCAAACTGATGGCAAATTTCCGGCGTCGTCATTGATCCTCGACGCCGCTGGCAATCTGTACGGCACGACCATTTTTGGCGGCGCCAACCTTCACGGCACGGTGTTCGAGCTGAGCCCGCCTGCCAAGAGCGGCGGACCTGGACCCAGTCAGTCCTCCTGAGCTTCAACGGCACCACCAACGGTGCCTCCCCCGGAACAGCCTTGACCATGGACAGCAATGGCAATCTATACGGCACGGCCCAGGGCGGCGGCGCTAATTACGGGACGGTGTTTAGTCTGACGAAAACCACGACGCAGACCAAACGCGGGGTAACCGTAACCTGGACCCCGACGGTCCTATGGAACTTCGGCGGCTCCGACGGCATGAATCCAATTTATACCAGCCTCATACGCGATGGCGCCGGTAATCTATACGGCACGACATTATACGGCGGGTCCACCTTCACCGGGCCAACTCGATCGGCGCGCGGCGACGGCACCGTGTTCGAGCTCTCTCCTCCTACGTTGTCCAACCCATCTTGGAGCGAGTCAGTCCTATATAGCTTCCACGGTGGGACTGCCGACGGTTCAAATCCTGTCGGTCTGGCCGCGGGAACCGACGGGAATTTCTACGGCGCTACGAATACTGGCGGCGCGAATGGCTTCGGCACGCTGTTCAAACTCGCTCCCAATAGCGGGCAATGTGCGGATCCGCAGCTATGGTGCGAGACGGTAATCTATAGCTTCGCCGGCGGGACCGCCGATGGCTCGGGTCCCATCGCGAACCTGACGAGTGACACCAGCGGCAATTTTTACGGAAGTACCTACAGTGGCGGTGCCAAGGGCCTGGGAATGGTATTCGAGTACAGCACAGCCGCGGGTTATAACTCCCTGTATGACTTCGACGTCTCCCATGGCTCCGGGCCTTATGCCAGCCCGATCATCGGCACCACCAGCGCTACAAGCGGCTACCTATTTGGCACGACCACCGCGGGCGGAACAAACGGAGGCGGTACCGCGTACAAGTTGACAACCGGCGGAGCCGAGACAGTCCTCCACAGCTTCAAGTAGACCTTCTATAGCAATTCACTCACGAAGTAGGCTTCGGAAGTGAGGCGGCTTTGACCAAAAGGCAACATGCGCGAGAGCGGGGACGCTGGTCGACTTGTCGACGGCTTCCCCGCTCGGACGCGCAGATGCACGGCTAACGGCTGGAGCTTCATCGCCGCGGTCCGGGTGCCGAGACCGTCGCGGCTATCCGGGGCCAAATGGGACTCGGAGTATAACCGCCGATCAGCGGCCGACAGTGTTGACAAGACCACAAACTCCGGAATTTGCGAGACATCTGCTTAATAAAATCTTCGGGGGACAGTTCAAATCCCAACTCTCCGTGCACGACTTCATCTTGGCGTGATGCTGCTGGTCACGCTCGCGCTCACTGCAATCTGGCCTGCACGCGGCGCCGCGGCAGCGGCTCTGACTTGCGATGTATCTGCTATCCAGGCTGTGGCTCCGCCGGGCACCACGATAATTTCTGCCCAGAGCAAAACGGTGCTGGTACCGTATTGCGACGTCGTTGGCGAAATCGCGACCAGCACGCCGGCCAGAATAACACCGTGACCTTGAGCTGGGGTTGCCGGATTCGTGGAACTACTTGTTCCTGTTCTGGGGAAACGGAGGCTTCGGCGGAAGCCTGCAGGCGGTTGACGACGGCACGTTCGACTTCCTGCTCGGCTATGGGTTCGCGATGGTGGCGACGGACACCGGCCATGAATCTTCTGCCGGGTTTTCCGGATTTTCGGATGGCAGCTTTGGTCTGATTGGAGATGAACCGTACCTCGCGGCCCGCGAGGATTTTGCCTATCGCGCGGTACACGTAAGCACGGTCGCAGGTAAGGCCATAGTAAGCGCATACTATCCACTCCCCGCCTCCAACTACCTCATCGATTATGCGTCCTTCTTCGATGGTTGTTCGACTGGCGGGCGGCAGGGGTTGGTCGAGGCGCAGAAGTATCCCTACGATTTCATTGGGATCGTATCCGGCGATCCCGGTATTGGGGATCCTATCGCGGGCTTCAATTGGAACGATCAGGCGTTGCTCAAGAGCAAAGCGGGCTATCTGTCGCCGTCAGACATTCAATTGGTAGACCAGGCGGTGATGGCTGAATGCGACGGTATCGACGGCGTAGTCGATGGGCTCATCCAGGATCCGCGCAATTGCCATTTCAATCCAAAGAGTCTGATTTGCAAGGCGAGCAACACAAGTAACTGTCTTAACAATCAACAGATTAAGACTCTGCAGGCGATCTTTTCTGGAGCGGTGACGAACGGCAATCAGCCGCTGTATCCCGGATTTCCGGTAAGCGATATGGGCGGCGACGACGGATGGGCGCTGTGGATCTCGGGCTTCGATGCTCCGCAGTTCGGCGTTGCGGAACCATGGGGAGCGCCACCGGACTCGTTTGCTGTCGCGCCGTATCAATGGTCGTCCCAGGATCAATATCTGAAATACTTCGTGTTCAACGATCCGAACTACAACTCGTTGAATTTCAACTTTCGCCACAAGTCGGATGTCAATGCGCTAAACACCGCCATTAATCAATATGAATCGACCGGGGACGACCCGGACCTCTCAGCCTTTTTCGGCCATGGCGGCAAACTCATCATGTATCACGGCTGGAGCGATCCAGCGGTATCGCCGATGGTCAGCGTCAACTATTACACTCAGGTGGCGCAACGCCGTTACGGCGGCGACTTCTCGCAACTGCAGAAGGACGCAAGACTATTCATGGTGCCAGGAATGCATCATTGCGGGGGTGGCCCCGGACCGAATGTTTTCGATTCGCTGGGGCCGGTAATCTTCTGGCTACCATGGAATGGCGGAATTGTGCCTGATCAAATCATCGCATCCCACTATGAGAATAACGACGAGACCATCCCCGTGGACCGCACGATGCCGCTGTGCCCGTATCCGCAGGTAGCTTCCTATGTAGGTAGTCAGAAAAACGACGCGGGGAGTTGGACGTGCACAAATCCAGCAGGCAGGTAGCGTTCCGCGAGCAAGAGACGCAGCCCCTGATCAGAGCCAATCCCTAGCCGTCTCCTTTCAGCATGTGTCCCGGCGGGCCCCGCGGCCCGCGGGACGTATGGCGATCTCACCTCGGTGGATACGGCGTCACGTGCGCTGGCGCGCCGCTCTCGAGCGCGCGCCATCGGTCGCGGGATGAGGCTAGTTTGAAGCCATCTCATGAATCGGCCTCGCTTGCCGGGGCCACGATGGCGGAGAAGCGCAGTGATTCCGTTTGCCGGAAACCCTCTTAATCGCGCGAGCGAAAAACGCACCGACGCCGCATGAATCGAAGCGCACCGCCACGATCCTTCCTCGCTGATTCTGCCGCTCTAACGCCTGCAATTGCTCGTGCTCGAGCCCGACAAGCTGGCTTCGCTCCGCCAGGTCGATTCGTCGCGGCTTGCATCGATCGGATTTTGTATCGGAGGAAACTTTTCTCTCGAACTCGCGCGCGCCGGCGCACCGCTGCGCGGTATCGTGAGCTTTCATGGCGGTCTGCATACGGAACACCCCGCGCAGCGAGGTCAGGTAAAAGCCAGGATTCTGGTGTGCACAGGCAGGGATGATCAGTTGGTACCGCTCGATCAGGTCAATGCGTTTCAGACAGAGATGACGGCCGCGAGTGTTGACTGGCAGGTGATTACATACGGTGGTGTGAAGCATAACTTCACCGACCTTGACGCCGCCCGACTCGACAATCCCGCACTTGAGTATCACAAGCTGGCCGATGAACGGTCGTGGAATGCGATGGCGGGTTTCTTCAAGGAAATATTCGCGTAGCAATCCAGGAGCCATCGTCTGAAACCGCCCCCGATCGCTCTTTTATCAAAAGTCCGACAGAGGATTTCACCGCGGGAGGAATATGAACACAAAACAAGTTGGTCTTACAATCGTGTTTGCAGGATTTGCGGCTCTTAACGCCTATGACTTTTATATCTACGGCGCGCAGGGCTTTCTACACATTGCTTTTACCAATGCAGGGACTACCGCCATCTTCGCTGACCTGGTGATCGCGCTGACTATGGTTGCGGTGTTGATGACAAGCGACGCTGCACAACGCCGCGTTAACGTGCTGCCGTATCTGCTGTTGACAGTCCGCCTCGGCAGTATCGGGCCGCTGGCTTATCTAGTCGGGCGTTCTCGAGATGGTGCCAAGAACTCAAACGCTTCCATTCTGCATTCGCGCCAGGCGTAGCGGGAATCACCGGGCAGACTTACTATCGATGGCGCAAGGAGTACGGAGGGCTCAAGCTGGAGCAGGCCAAACGACTTAAAGAGCTCGAGAAGGAGAACTCCAGGCGCAAGCGTCTGGTCGCAGAGCTGTCGCTGGAGCAGCAGATCCTGCAGGACGCAGCCCGGGGAAACTTGTAAGCCCCGCGCGGCGGCGGCTGGCGCTGACCGCGCCGGTCGGGGAGTGGTCGCTGACCAGGTTGGAGCAGCGGTTGGTGAAAACCGCCCGACGTTTGATCAAGCACGCGCGCTACTGCTGGTTGCTGCTGGCGCAGAGCCATCTGACGCGCCGGCTCTTTGGAAGCATGCTGCGGAGGATCGCGATGCTGGCGGTACCGGCAGGATATAGCCGTCCGCGATGGTGGCTTCCAAATTGCCTGCGAGGAGATGGGGGGCAGGGAGGGGTGCCGTTGGAAATGGGCCTCAAACGGTCCGGAGCAGGCTTCCGGCGCGAACCAAGCGATGGAACTGGCCGCTTTCGTGGACCAGCTTCAGCCAAGACCAAGGAAACGCCCCGCCCGCTTATGCGGAGGGCGGCGTTGGATCATTGGCATTCTTATCCGAGTTGGGAAAAAGGGAAATTCCGGCTTACTCGAGCCTGTCGCTTGAGTCAGGAGGCGGTGCGATTGGCACCCATACACAAGCATAGCTCTCGTGCAGCCGGTGTGCGAGCAATCACGCCGCGACGCGTAATTCCAAGGCATGACCGTTGCTCCCCTTCTACTCAGCGAGGGCAGAAGTCGTGACGCGAGCGGGAATATAGGATTCAGATTGGGACACCCAGAGACCGATATCGCTGTGGATGAGGTCGTTTTGCGCCGGGCCGCGGAGCGCGCGCTCGAAGAGGTGCAGGTTCGCCTCGGACAGGAAATCGCGCAACGTGATCTGGTTATTGTCGCGGGTAAGCAGACCGAAGCCAGGTTGCGCGCGAGCGAGGTGGCACTGCGCCAGCTATTCGATCAGAACCTCGATTCCATGAGTATTCTCGATCTCGAGACCGGCAGATATATCGACATCAACGATGAATACACTCGACAGAGCGGTTACAGCCGCGAAGAGGTGGTCGGCCAGCGCTCACGCGAACGTACGCCATTCGAATACCCCGAGGACAAGGCGCGCCTGGTCAGCGATCTCAAACAAGTCGGCTGGGTCCGGAACATGGAGGCAAGCTTCCGCCGCAAGGACGGCAGCACCTACTCCGGCCTGATCTCCGCGATTGCACTACATTACCTCGGCCACTGGTGCTGCATCACGATCACTCGCGATATTGGGGCACTCAAGGAAACTGAGCGCAAGCTAATCGCCGCGCGCGAGGAGGCGCTCGAAGCCTCGCGGGCCAAGGACCGAATCATAGCCGAGGGTGAGCTGACTGCAGCCAAGTTGCGCGAGAGCGAGACGGCGCTGCGCCAACTGTTCGATCAGAATCTGGACTCCATGATGATTCTCAACCTTGAAACCGGCAGATATATCGATATCAACGCTGAGTACAGCCGAAACAGCGGCTACAGCCGCGAAGAGGTCGTCGGCAAGCGCTCACGCGAACTCTCGTCATTCGAGTACCTTGAAGAAAACCAGCGCCTGGTCGCCGAGCTCAAACGAGTCGGCGTGGTCAGGAACATGGAGGCAACCTTCCGCCGCAAGGACGGCAACACCTACGCCGGTCTCATTTCCGCGATCAACCTACAGTACCGCGGACATCTATGCTGCTTCACGATTACTCGCGATATCGGCAAGCTCAAGGAAACCGAGCGTCAGCTAATCGCCGCGCGCGAAGCCGCGCTCGAAGGCTCGCGGGCCAAGTCCGTCTTCCTTTCGAGCGTGTCGCACGAGATTCGCTCCCCGATGAACGCGGTGCTTGGGATGGCCGATATGCTCTGGGAAAGCGACTTGACCGAAGAGCAGCGCCGCTACCTCGACATCATGCGCAACAACGGCGTGACCCTGCTCGATCTGATCAACGACATCCTGGATCTCGCGAAGGTCGAAAGCGGCCAGCTCAGTTTCGAGGAGGTCGACTTTGACATTCGAGAACTGGTCGACAAGGCCGCCGAGACGATGGGGATGCGCGCGCATGAGAAGCATCTCGAACTCGCCGGGCACGTGGCATCCGACGTGCCGCACAACCTGGTCGGCGATCCGCTGCGGCTCCGCCAAGTGCTTGTCAACTTGCTCAGCAACGCGGTCAAATTCACCGATCAGGGCGAGATCGTGCTCAGCGTCGAGATAGTGCATCCGGATACCGGCACGGGCACCGTCTCGATACGCTTCTCGGTGACCGACACGGGCATCGGAATTCCGCCCGACAAGACCGATTCGATCTTTGGCGCGTTCACCCAGGCCGATTCGTCGATCACCCGAAAGTATGGCGGTACCGGACTGGGCCTCACGATCGTCAAGCGTCTGGTCGAGATGTATCACAGCCAGGTGAACGTCGAGAGCGAGGTCGGCAAGGGCAGCACGTTCAGCTTCAGCGCCGAGTTCAGGACCCGACCTGCCCCTGCGATGGCAGCGCTTGCCACGGCGGCCGTGGACCTGGCCGGCATGCGGATTCTGGTCGTCGACGACACTGCTGCCAACCGAATGATCCTGATCGAGGCGCTCACTTCGCAGGGCGTCGTGGTTACCTCTGCGGAGAGCGGCCAGGGTGCCCTGGACGAAATCGATCGGTTCGCGGCCGCCGGCGAGTTCTATCAAGCAGTGCTGCTCGATTACCGGATGCCTGAGATGGACGGAATCGAAGTGGCAGATCAAATTCGTCGTCGCGAGCGGACTCCGCGCAACCATCCGATCATAATGATGCTTACTTCTGAGGATCTCGACGCAACCAAGGCGCGCGCTCGCGCAGTGGGCGTCGAGATCTACATGATCAAACCGATAAAGCGCTCCAATTTGTTCGAGGCGCTCCGCCGCGCCCTTGGCGCCGCGGGAGCAACACCAACAGGGGCTTCACCCGCAGACCGGGCTGGCGCCGTTTCGCTCGCCGCAAACGACGTATTCGAGGAAATGCGCCCGCTCCGGATCCTCCTGGTCGACGATTCGCGCGACAACCGGTTGCTCGTAGGGGCTTACTTCAAGAAGACCCCTTACCTTCTCGACGAAGTAGAAAATGGCGCCGCCGCGGTCGAGAAGTTCAGGACCGGCATCTACGACCTGGTGCTGATGGACATCCAGATGCCCGTCATGGACGGCTACTCGGCGACCCGGACAATCCGAGCAATCGAGAAAGAAACCGGACGCCACCGCGTCCCTATCATCGCGCTGACGGCTTCGGCCCTGGACGAGGCACTGAAGAAAGCTCACGACGCGGGATGCGATGCGCACGTCGCCAAGCCGGTCAAGAAATCCACCCTGTTGACCGCGGTTCAAAAGGCGGTACGCGATGCCGAGATCGATCTTGGCGAGCATCAGAACCCGGAAACGCAGAGATCAAATTTTTTAGGCGCGCCGCGTCTCTTAGCTTGATGCGCAGCCCCAGCCGTCTCCGATCCCTTTGAAGACGGAGGCAGGCTCAAATTTGCTTCAAAGATCGTCGGCAAACGACTATAAATAGTTCCGAGCGCAGGACTCTGATTCAAACGGGCAAGTCGATCATCTGTGCGCTCCGCTGCCGCGATCCATGATTCAGTGAGGGATGAGACAGCTTCCCATTCGCCTGCGACCCGGAATCGGATCGCCGGATCTTCCGGACCTGCCCTGAGCTGCAGTTTGCCGATCTGTCCCGCATTGCAAAAGGTACTTCTCACTGAAGAGAGAGCCCGGAAGCCCGTGTTTGACCTGGCAACAGCTTCGGACCAGCGCTCGTGTTGGCGTGAGTTCGAGGAGCAGATTTCTGTCCGATTGCGAGCAGTCGAGAAGGCGGCATGGAATTCGTCGATACCGATTTAGATCTCGCTTCGAATTTTCTCTAGACTTTGTGCAGCGAGTATATTTCCAACTCGGAAAAAGTAATCGCGAGTGACTCCACGAGCGACCGGATGACGGACAATAGCGTACGTCGTCATGTCACGATGGCCAACGCGCAACTTGTCGATTCCGACGCCCGCCAGATCCGTCATTGCGATGTCTTTCCAGATCCTCTCACACTCGAACCCGTAAAAGATCACGAACCGAGGCTTGAATCGCTCAACTTCGTCGCAGATACGGCGCGTGCGTGCCGCGGATTGATGCATCACATACGCGTTTCGGCTTTCCAGCCACGGTAACTTTGAATGCATGTCATAAAACCAATGCCGCTCCGGTCGAGCCGGAAGAGGTAGCAGGTCCATCAGCCGCTGGTTTCCGATCGATCGTCCGAAAGTGTGCTGCTGATACGCGCGAACAATCCCGGTTTGCTCCAGGGGGCTCATCAGCGAAGGGTCTTTGCCCTGAAGGCCTAGTTGAAGACGGATGAGTCCGTTCCATGTCGGCTGCAGCGGAGCTCGCAGACCCGTGAACCATTTATCCATCGAGACTCTCTGATGCTAACTCAGGACTGTCTGTGGCGAATTGCTAACTCTGGCAGAGAACACTTCAGTATCGAAATCTTGTGAATCGTTCGCACACGGTTAAAGTTCGCTTTAATGAGTTTGCTGTTGAGCTTGATCGCCCACTTGCTGGTGACCCTCGCGCGGCTGACCAAGTCGGGCGGTCTTGGCGCGGTGGTGGCAGAATCACTCGCGGTCAAACACCAGCTACTCATTCTGAGGCGTGCGCGGCGGCGTGCACCGTACCTGACCTCATGGGATCGGCTGGCGCTGGGGGTCTCTGCACGCCTTTGGTGTCACCCAAACGCCTGAGCAAGATGGCTCTGATACTGAAGCCTTGCACCTTGCTTACTTCCACCGCGCCCTGGTGAAGCGCAAGTATCGCCTGCTCTAGAGCCCGAGAAAGCGCCGGCGCCCCGGACCCAAAGGTCCCTCAAGAGAACTCATCGACACGGTCGTCGAGATGAAACGACGCCCCCCCGCTTCGGCTGCCGAAAGATTGCCGAGCAAATATCGAGCGCGTTCGGTATCGAGATCAATAAGGGTATCGTGCGTCGCATACTCATTCAGCACTACAGACCGCTGCCAGGTGGTGATGGCCCTTCGTCGCTCACCGTGATCGGGCACGCCAGGGACTGCCTGTGGAGCGTCGACCTGTTTCGCTGCGAATCGATTCTGCTGATGAGATCAAAGCCATTCCCTGTACTCCTCGTTCCCACACTTTCGATGAGCGACTGAGCGGGACGGTGCGGCGCGAGTATCTCGATCGGACCCAATTTTGGAACCAAAGCGATCTTGAGCGGAAGCTCGAGAATTACAAGGCCCATTACAACCAACACCGGTGTCACAGCGGGTTTGCCGGAGCTACGCCGGCTCAACGCAGCGGCGCAGCGCTCCTCCTCCAATCGCAAACCTTCACTCATGTCGCTGGCGGCAACACTGCAACACCTTATTTCAGACCTCAATTGCAGTATGAATTGGAATTCGCCACAGACATCCAAATGTAAGCATCGAAGTGGCCAGACCGGATTGTCAAAAGCGACTATTCCACCAACTTCGCGACACTACCCTGCAAATACGCGGACGCGAAGACCTGGAAGTTGTTTCGGGAGTATCGCGGCCGCAGTTAGGACTACGTTGAGCGGCCTTGATATTGAGACGGAGCGCTGCTTTGCGACCTATGAGCCGAACCTCCTTCTGCGCGAATCGTTTCTCTGTCGGTCAGGGTTTCTTACGGACCGGCTCCAGAAGTTTTTTCAGCCAAGACGCGCCGATCCGCCCGGTTTTCGATGAGTTCGTGCCGGTTAGAGTCCCGTTGGGGGCGGCGCGATGACCGGTAATCTGTACGACGCGAATGCGGTAGAAGAACGGCGTCAGGGGGCGTTCTCTATAGTGCAGTATCGTTTTCGCGTAGCCCCGTTCCCACCAAATAGCATTGTGTTCCATCAGTCTTTTCCGCACGTGTTCGCGAACCCCGCGCCATTCGGGAGAGTTTGGCATTTCCTCGTACTGACCGTAGACGACCACACTCGCCCACTGCTGCGCGCTTACCACCTCATCTACTTCGACGCAGACGTTGGGATTATTGCGCATCCACTCGATCTTTTGCCCGACGGTGGAAAAGCTATAGAGATAGTGCGCGTCGAAAGCAAAAAAGAACGGCACGATGTATGGCTGGTTCTGGTTGGCGCATGCCAGTCTCCCGAGACGTGCGCGAATCAGCAGTTCCACACACTCCGGCCTGGTCAGCTCCTGGATCAACACACAGGACTCTCCTGGCGAATAGCTGCGATTGTCGTGCCACCGTAGATTGGCAACTTCACGAAGGTTTTCGTTCAAAGTCCGGTGCGCAGAGCAGGAAAAGTGTCTCCATCGGTTTCGTGGCGCTTGGGTGTGTCCGATCGCTCCATTTAGATGTCGTTTTAGGTCGACGCCGCCGGCCTGTCACTACTCATAATTCCGTTTGCTGTGTAAACATTGGAGTTTTCCGCCTACCGGCTTAGCGTTGTGGGCACGCTAACGATCCTGTCGGCAATGGTTTCTCTGGTCTCCTTGCGGTTTCGGCGTCGGGCCTCCTTACCTGCTGCGCGACCGTGACGCATCGTACGGGAGATGCGTTCGGGAACGGGCTCGGGCCATGGGGATCACGGAGGTCGTTACAGCGCCACGATCACCTTGGCAGAATGCGTACGTCGAGCGCGTCATCGGCTCGATTCGCCGCGAGTGCCTCGATCATGTACTGGTGATCAACGAGCGGCATCTGCGCCGCGTCCTGTTCTCGTACGTCGATTACTATCACCGCTCGCGGACCCATTTGTCGCTCGACAAAGACTGCCCGGATGCTCGCCCCATCCAACCGCCGAATTGCGGCGCGGTGATCGCGATTCCGCAAGTCGGCGGGCTTCATCAGCGCTACGAACGTCTCGCCGCCTGATTCGCTTTCGAGGGCTGCGCGATCTCCGACGCTGGCGCCTGTGTGGCGAGCCTTGCCACCCCACTCGCCGGACCCCAAGAATCTCACACGAGATGGAGTTTTGCGCCGCGACAGGCGGCGAGATCTTTGCGGCCGTGCGTCGCACCCATCCCCACATCTCTTTGGCCACAGTCCATCGGATTCTGGAGCAATTCTGCGATGTGGGAGAGGCGCGCAAGGTAACCCTCCTGCACGATGTCGCACGCTATGACGGCAACGTGGAACCTCATCACCACGTCCTTTGCGTCCGATGCAGATGGGTACATGACGTCGAGATACCCGAAGTGGACAAGCTTCTCGAGGGTAGAACCAGCCTGGGACAGTTCGCAGTGATGCGCTGTTCGGTGGAAATTGATGCTTTTTGCCAGCGATGCCAGCTTGCCGAAAAGCGAATGCACGCCCATCGATCACACCGCGCGAATTTGAGACTGTCAGATGAGTCCGCCGAGAAACCTCAGGGCTAGCATCGCGAGGAAGCCGACGATGCAAGCCTCTGAACGAAAATCAGGAGAACAGGAATATGGCGACAGTCGATAGTCAGCAACAGAACTCGTCAACTGAATCCAAGTGCCCGGTCTCAGGCGGCACTCGCACTCACACGGCGGCTGGAGCCCCGACGACTGCCGACTGGTGGCCCAACCAACTGAACCTCAAGCTTCTCCGCCAGAACTCGTCCCTGTCCAATCCGATGGGCGAGGAGTTCAACTACGCTAAAGAGTTCAAAAAGCTCGACTTCAAAGCGCTGAAGAAGGACCTCCAGGCACTTATGACGCACAGCCAGGACTGGTGGCCCGCGGATTTCGGCCACTACGGGGGACTGTTCATTCGCATGGCGTGGCACGGCGCGGGCACCTACCGCATCGGCGACGGCCGCGGCGGCGCCGGCGCCGGCCAACAGCGCTTCGCCCCGCTCAACTCCTGGCCCGACAATGCGAACCTCGACAAGGCGCGCCGCCTGCTGTGGCCGATCAAGCAGAAGTACGGCAGCAAGATCTCCTGGGCCGATCTGATGATTCTGACCGGCAACGTGGCGCTCGAGTCGATGGGCTTCAAGACGTTCGGTTTCGGCGGCGGGCGCCCGGACCTCTGGGAGCCTGACGAAGCCGTCTACTGGGGCAAGGAGAAAACCTGGCTTGACGACAAGCGCTACACCGGCGACCGCAACCTCGAGAATCCTCTCGCCGCCGTGCAGATGGGCCTCATCTATGTGAATCCGGAGGGGCCCAACGGCAAGCCGGATCCACTCGCCGCCGCCATCGACATTCGCGAGACTTTCCGCCGCATGGCCATGAACGACGAGGAGACCGTCGCGCTCATCGCCGGCGGACACAGCTTCGGCAAGACCCATGGCGCAGGCGATCCGAAGCTGGTTGGCCCGGAACCCGAGGCGGCTCCTATTGACCAGATGGGCCTGGGCTGGAAGAGCACGTTTCGTACAGGCATAGGCCCGGACGCAATCACGGGCGGCCCCGAAGTTACCTGGACCAAGACGCCGACCAAGTGGAGCAACGACTTCTTCGAGAACCTGTTCGGTCACGAATGGGAACTGACCAAGAGCCCGGCCGGCGCGTATCAGTTTAAGGCGAAAGACGACGGGGCGGCGATTCCGGATGCCTACGACTCGTCCAAGCGCCACGCGCCTACGATGCTGGTGACCGACCTGTCTTTGCGGTTCGATCCGATCTACGAAAAGATCTCCCGGCACTTCCACGAGCATCCGGATGAATTCGCGGATGCCTTCGCGCGAGCGTGGTTCAAGCTGACGCATCGCGACATGGGTCCGCGCGTACGCTATCTCGGCCCGGAGGTCCCGGCGGAGGAGCTGATCTGGCAAGACCCCGTTCCCGCTCTCGATCACAAGCTGATCGACGCCAAGGACATCGCGGACCTGAAGGCCAGGATCCTCGCCTCGGGACTTTCCATCTCCGAACTGGCCGGGGCCGCGTGGGCCTCCGGGTCCACCTTCCGCGGCTCCGACAAGCGCGGCGGGGCGAACGGGGCGCGCATCCGGCTCGCGCCGCAGAAGGATTGGGAGGTCAACCAGCCTGCCCAATTGGCAAAGGTGCTCGAAACCCTGGCGGGTATCCAGAAATCGTTCAACGGCGCGGCAAGCGGCGGTAAGAAAGTTTCGCTCGCCGATCTGATCGTTCTCGGCGGGTCAGCCGCGGTCGAGCAGGCCGCGAAAAAGGCCGGACACGAGGTGACCCTTCCCTTCACGCCAGGCCGCACCGACGCGTCGCAGGAGCAAACCGACGTGGAGTCCTTTGCCTATCTCGAGCCGATTGCGGATGGCTTCCGCAACTACCTCAAGGCCAAATACGCAGTGCCGGCGGAGGAGCTTCTGATCGACAGGGCGCAACTCCTGACCCTGACCGCGCCGGAGATGACAGTTCTGGTTGGCGGCCTGCGCGTCCTGGGCGCGAACCACGGCAAGTCGCAACACGGCGTCTTCACCAAGCGGCCAGAGACGCTGACCAACGACTTCTTCGTGAACCTGTTGGACATGAGCACCGAGTGGAAAGCGACCGCGGATGAAAATGTGTTCGAGGGACACGACCGCAAGAGCGGCAAGCTGAAGTGGACCGGCTCCCGTGTCGACCTCATCTTCGGTTCCAACTCCCAACTGCGCGCCCTTGCGGAAGTCTATGGCTCCGCCGACGCGCAAGCGAAGTTCGTAGACGACTTCGTGGCGGCGTGGACCAAGGTGATGAACGCTGATCGCTTCGACCTTGCCTGATCTCAGCTGAGCGGTCTTACTTCGAGCACTCACAGAGCCCAGCCTCGACCGAGCATCTGGCTATCCGAAGCCGGTCGAGGCTGCGCAAAACCTGCGCAATCTTTTGGAAACCGCGAATAAGTAGTCAGGGCCGCCTTTCGAAACCAACAGTGCACAACTTACGGTCGCGATGAGCGGGGCGGTCTCTACTTATAAATGGCGGGAAATTGGGGAGCAGGCCACGGTCAGCAACCGCGACGCTGACTCTGTCACGGTGCTGGTATCGAACCATGCTTTGCCACGCCATTCGATCAAGGCTGAGTCTGTCGAAGTCACACTGACGGGGCTGCTGTCGCCGCGCAATGTTTACATCGAGCGGATCGACGACGACCATGCGAACGCTAAGCGTCTCTGGATTGAGATGGGTAAGCCGACACTTCCAACAGAAAGGGAGGTCGAACAGTTACACGTTACCTCCCAAATCGTGCCTGAGCCCGCGCCATGGAAACATGCCGGCAAAACACTGCACTTAAAGTTCCGCATGCCGGTACACGCCATCGCAGCCATCACGGTGGAGCTAGCCCCGAAGCAATTAGGGAAGAATTCCAAATCGTGAATGATTCGAATGCCTGTTCCGAAGTGCTGGAAGCGTTGCAACGTGAGACGTTTAACTACTTCGTGCACGAAGCGAATCCGCTCAACGGATTGGTCATCGACAAGACCAAGCCTGGAGCCCCCGCGAGTATCGCCGCGGTAGGATTGGCCTTGTCTTCCTACCCAGTTGGCGTGGAGCGCGGCTTCATGAGTCGCGCGAATGCCGTTGCGCGCACTCTTGCGAGCTTGCGCTTTTTCCACCAGAGCGCGCAGAGCACCGACCTGGATGCGACTGGCTACAAGGGTTTCTATTACCACTTCCTCGACATGACCACCGGAAAGCGGGCATGGAAGTGCGAATTATCCACGGTCGACTCTGCCTTTCTTCTGATCGGCATGTTGGCGGCGGCGGCATATTTTTCGGACAGCACCTCTGAAGAACGTGAACTCCGCGAGCTAGCCGATGAGCTATATCAGCGTGCTGATTGGAACTGGGCCCAAAACGGTGGACTTGCGGTGACTCTCGGTTGGACACCTGAGAGCGGTTTCTTGCCCTATCGCTGGCAGGGTTATGACGAGGCGTTGTTTCTCTATGTCCTCGGCCTCGGTTCGCCAACACATCCACTGCCAAAGGAAAGCTATGCGCGATGGACTTCGACTTATAAATGGAGAGAAATTTACGGTCGAGAGTTCTTGTATTCCGGCCCGCTTTTTACTCACCAAATCTCGCATCTCTGGATCGATTTTCGCGGTATCCAGGACGACTACATGCGCAGCAAAAAGATCGACTATTTCGAGAACAGCCGACGCGCGACCTATGTGCAGCAGGAGTATGCCATGCGTAATCCCGCTCACTTCGACGGCTACGGCGAACATTGCTGGGGGATTACGGCCAGTGATGGTCCCGGGCCGGCGAAAAGCATGATCAAGGGCCGAGAGCGAGAATTCTTTGGCTACAAAGCGCGCGGGGTGCCCGACGGTCCTGACGACGGAAGCATCGCCCCGTGGGCCGTGGTTGCTTCACTTCCCTTTGCGCCAGACATCGTGCTCCCGACGCTTGACCACTTTGAGAAGCTGAAGTTGCTCGAGAAGAACCCTTACGGGTTCAAAGCGACCTTTAATACTACTTTTGCCGAGAGGGCCGACGTTTCGCATCCATGGGTATCTCCCTATCACTACGGTCTTAACCAGGGGCCAATTGTTTTGATGATTGAAAATTACCGTTGTGGCATGTTTTGGCGCCTTATGCGGCAATGTCCTTATGTAGTCGCGGGCCTTCGTAAGGCCGGCTTTCGAGGTGGTTGGCTCGAGATATAGTAAAGAGGTTCCATGAAGCAAGAGATCTCTTGCATCCTTACCATCAATGGCGGCTCATCGAGCATCAAGTTCGCGTTGTATTGGGTGGTCAAACCACTGAAGCGCGGGTTTTATGGAAAGGTTGACCGCATCGGCTTGAGCGGGACGAACCTGACGTTCACTGAACCGACGAAGAAAAAGCCGAAGCGCCACAAGCTCGCCGCCGCCGTTTGATGCCTGGCGTTCGAGTGCGAGACCGAGGAAGTCCAAAGCGAAGACGGGCGGTCTCAATAGAGCGGCTTCGGCGATCCCGTCGTCTCGGTCCGCGATCGCGCTCAAGCCGAGCAAAAACTGCTGGTGAAGAGGGTCTTCGAGAAACAGTTTGCCACCGCGCGACGAGTACGGAATACCTTCCCTAAGGACGATTTCCGCTTGAAGCGGATCGGTATCTTGAAACTCGTCTACAAAAATATGCTCGAACATCTTTGGGAACTCGCGGCGTACCTTTAAGTCCGAGGCAGGCAGATTGCGAAGTTTGATTAGTAGATCGAGTTGGTCGAGCTTGCGGTGGCGCGCCTTGACCCGTTCGTACAGCTCCACGACCACCGGAAACAGCCGAACGAGCCGAGTCGCCATCCATCGGTTGATCGGCTCCCGTAATTCCTCGCGCCAAGGATCCGTCTCGCAATTTCCTTTTTTCGATTGTCGCCATTCCAAGGGTTCCAGATATCTAAAGCCCTATCATCATTACCGAATTTTCGCGCCTTCGTCTTATCAGAGGGCTGCGATTCGTCGAGCTGGATAAGTGCTCTTAATAATTTTGTGGGATTGTTCTCTTTTCGAAGAGTTCTCATCGCGACGCCAGCGCGTCGGAGCCAACGTACTCCGAGGGCATCCAAGTCGGGAAGGTCTTTGATAAATCGATTATTTCACCGACGGCTTTTCTGAACGCCGCGAGTTTGACCTGTGTTGTGGGCTGATCTGTTGGTGGTACGTCGCGCTGCTGCAGAAATCCCGTAACCAGCGCGTCGAGCCCAGCCGTAACCTTCCAAGTGGATTCGCACGATTCGGGCAATAGACCGCCGTCGAGAGCGTCGAGTATTGTCTGGGATGCTTCTGGAGCCCGCTTCGCACTTTCGCTTCCGACAAGCTCCGCGTCTATGGTTCCACTCTCAACGGCCTGCATGAGCACATCAAAGGTTTCACCGTTCAGCGGTTCTTCGTCGTCCACGATTTCGTACGAGGGGCTTAGGTTTGCCTCGACTGGATGCAATCTTAGTAGTCGATCGGCGACACTGTGAATCGTGCCGACGTGTGCGGCATCCAAACCTGCGAGGGTGTCACGGAGTTGTAGTGCGCGCGGTGAGTCGGACGGCACTGCGGCGAGCTCGTCCGGCAACCTCTCTCAAATACGTAGCCGCAGCTCTCCGGCAACCTTGCGCGTGAAGGTTATCGCTGCAATCATGTCGATTGGAACTGCTTCGGCGGAGCTAGTCGGCGCCAGCATTTCGATCAATCGATCGACAAGAATGGTTGTGTTGCCCTTTCCCGCACCGGCATCGATCAGCACATTCCGACTGTCTTCGCCGAAAGCCGCATTTCGGGCCGCCTGATCGGGCGACCACTTAGAGTTCCGCTGCTTTACGCTAGCCATCAGTTTCTTCATCGAGCTCCACGTTCTTCAGCGTGGCGAACTAAGCGAGCGCGCCACTGGTACCCGCTAAACTCTCCTTCGCGCGCTCGTAGGCACCGGACGCGCACACAGCGCGGAAAGAGCAAAATGTGCAGTCTTCCTCGTTAAGCGTGCGAAGGAACGACCTGTCTCCAAGTAATGCTCGGGCGATCTCAAGTTACCGCAGCGCATCCGGTTCCAGTGCCGTGCGAAAGTCGCCGCAGAACGGTTTCTAGTCCGCGGCGCCCCGCCCGACGTAAACGTAGGCAACCGCTATGCGCTTTGGGACGTACACACGCCCGCTACTACTAATTGCTATTCGCGGAGAGCCAACTGATGCGCCGGCTGTTTGCAAGCATGCTGCGGAGGATCGCGGCGCTGCCATCGCGCGCGGGATAGGCGACCCGCCAAGACGCAGCGGATTTCGGCGACGCGAACAAATGAAAATAATAAGAGCTGTCTGGGAAATCGATTGGAAAAAAGCATTTTCGGGTTTTTTGCTGTTATTGTGAGGCAGAATTGGCCCGTTGCGGCACGGTACAAAGCACCTGCTCGAAAACGCAGGCGTGAACCTCGCGTTTGCGGGCGGCCGGGTGTTGGTGCGAGTTTAAGCCACGGGTCAAAATGGAAATCCCGGTTAACGTATTGTCATTCCCGGTTCTACAACTGATGATGGGACCGTCGCTGTGGTTCCTGTATGGCGCCCTGGGTGTGGCGGTGTTCATGTTGATAGTCGGTTACGCGCCCGAGACCACAGTAAAGTCGCTCGAGGAAATCTCCCATCAGTGGCGCACCGAACCAGCCGGCGTTGCCGTTCGTCATTGAGCCGTCGCCGACCGCCCTACATGAGTCGGTCTGTACTCAGATTGCTAAGCGTCAGCTTCGTACCTATCCGCATCTTTTCGACAGCAGTGCAGGCGCAGACCTTCTCAACCCCGTGTATGCAGGTGACCCAGGGAAAGTGGGCTACAGAACGGGGATTCTCGATCCACGTTTCTTTTATCCTATCCGGATCATGGGTTCAGTCAATAGCGGCTACAGGCGATTGGGAAGGAGTGCGTAATCACCTCTCCGACGCGAACGTTTTTGTTGTTAACACCTACACCAGTGAGTCGGCCAACAATCCGGTGGGCGGAAACTCGCAGGAGCTTAGGTACACGCACAAGATCGCACTCGGGGTCACATTGGATCCGCACACACTGCTCGGCCCTAGCGATACCTACTTTCTGGCGTCGGCGTCGACACGTACCGGAAACAGTCTGTCGTATGACATCTCGAACTGTTTCCAAGTACAGGAGATTTTCGGCCAACAAACACTACGACTCGTGGATCTGGCGGTCGAAAAGCTGTTTCTTGACAAGAAGTCCGACATTGTGGGCAGTCGTATCAACGCACTCGATGATTGCGCGAGATCACCACCTTACTGCTTTGCGCACGACCTTGGCTTCTGCGGCAATTTACTGAGTATTCCGGTTAACGCTTCGGTATCGAGCTATTTGGACGCTGTCTGCGGAATTCGGGCGCGCTATGAGGCCTCGTTGGAGTGTTACTCGATAACGGGCGGATAAAATACCTATAAGGACGTCCGCAGTGATAACCTCCACGGCGTCGATTTCAGCCTCCGACACAATTCCGGCGTCGCGATTATGGAAGAGCTAGGCTACTCGCCCGACCCGCTGCGAAACATCGGCTATTTGAGCATTTTCATGCTCGGCGGCTTGTATGACTCCGAGCCGCGGCTGCAATTCAAAACCGGCCAGATGCGAGGCGGAAGTTAGCAAGTCTATTTGACAAGCCAGCAGCGACTTCTCTCTCGGCCGGAGGGCGCGACCAATTTTCATCCGGGTTTTTGGGGATTTCTCGCGCTTACCTATGCGCCGCCTGAGATGGACATGCCGGAGTATTTCGCGGATGCGGGGCTGTTGTACTTCGGACTGATTCCGCACCGACTCAACGACGAGTTAGGCCTGTTTGGGCTTTTGGGTCAGTTTTCAAGTGATCTTTCGCAGTCGGAGCGCGCGACCAACCAGCCTGCGATCACCCATGAAGCGATCATCCAGGCTAACTATCTGCAACGTAACCCCATGGCTGACCGTGCAACCAGATATACAAGGCGTGTTCCGGCCTGGCGGAATCGGCCTGATCAGCGACACGCTGGTTCTCGCCGTGCAGGCAGGAATTACTCTTTAGAAGCGCCTGCTTCCCGTCGACACAAGTTGGATAGTTTATAGGGATCGTGGAAGAGAGCGACTGTCTTAGCAGTCAAGGGGACGCTCAGTTTCCCTTCACCCTCCACGAGGGGTCGGGAGGGTGACGAGAAAGCTCGCTTAGGAGTTTCGCAGTGGAGCATGCTCGCTCCAGGGAGGCTGGGTTTTGAGAATCACGTTGAGGATGACCAGCAGCTTGCGCATGGCGGCGGTGAGCGCCGGCTTGCGTGGATTACCGGCGTTGAGCAGGCGCTGATAAAAAATCTTGAGTACGGGGTTGTGGTGAACCGCAGTAAATCCTAGTTGATTGTTGCGGGTCGTTTTCCAGACAGCGCTCTCGACCTGTTGCTCGGTCTCGGTTCTCAGGTACTCGCCAAGGCAGGATTAGTGGAAACTCGCGTCGACGTGGATGTGCGGCGCGCCATAGGTCTGGCGCGAGCGACGATGGATCTCGGCGATCCGCGCGCTCAACTCGGCGTCCGCGCGAGCCTGTGCCGAGAGCGGACGCTTGGGCGGCGCGTAATAGCCACTGTGGGAGACTCCCCTAGTACGCGGCACATAGTGGCACTTCAATGCATGGCCTGGTTAGCCTGTCACTACTCATAATTCCGTTTGCTGTGTAAACATTGGAGTTTTCCGCCTACCGGCTTAGCGTTGTGGGCACGCTAACGATCCTGTCGGCAATGGTTTCTCTGGTCTCCTTGCGGTTTCGGCGTCGGGCCTCCTTACCTGCTGCGCGACCGTGACGCATCGTACGGGAGATGCGTTCGGGAACGGGCTCGGGCCATGGGGATCACGGAGGTCGTTACAGCGCCACGATCACCTTGGCAGAATGCGTACGTCGAGCGCGTCATCGGCTCGATTCGCCGCGAGTGCCTCGATCATGTACTGGTGATCAACGAGCGGCATCTGCGCCGCGTCCTGTTCTCGTACGTCGATTACTATCACCGCTCGCGGACCCATTTGTCGCTCGACAAAGACTGCCCGGATGCTCGCCCCATCCAACCGCCGAATTGCGGCGCGGTGATCGCGATTCCGCAAGTCGGCGGGCTTCATCAGCGCTACGAACGTCTCGCCGCCTGATTCGCTTTCGAGGGCTGCGCGATCTCCGACGCTGGCGCCTGTGTGGCGAGCCTTGCCACCCCACTCGCCGGACCCCAAGAATCTCACACGAGATGGAGTTTTGCGCCGCGACAGGCGGCGCAGAAGCACTCGCAAGGCAACCCCGTCGGCATAACCAACCCGAAACGCGATTTCCTCGATGTTTTGGTCGCTCGTCTTCAACAGATGCACAGCGAGCTCAATTCGGAAATCCTGGAAATAAGAGAGCGGCGATTTTCCCAAGACCTTGTGCATCTGGCGCGCCAGTCTTCCTCATGGCGGCGTCCTCCTCTTAAACCCACCCGATCTTCCGATCGAACGAGGATGGCCGCCACTTCAATTTCAACAGCTTTCAGGGCATCGCCCGCTCATGGTGTTACGCCGCTTGCTTTTGGTGCTCCGCGGCTTCGTGTCTAGTCATTTGCTATGGCCTTTTTTTACGAATGCGCTTTGCGTGCGCCGCATCAGATTTCCTCGATCTAAACTCGAGCTTCATGACCCCCTCCCCGCGAAGCGTCGTTCCTCCGGCGCTCTTGTCGTCAAGACCCTGAACGTTGCGATTCGTCGATGAGCTTGCGGCCAGACAATACGGAGACAAAAACTGTACACCTTACAAATTGTTCTGCACGGAACCAAAATAAGTTGAGCAACTGGCGCGCAGATTGTCTTTCACTTGATGAACAGATATCTCCGCGCCTAAACTCGGAGCATTGGCTGCTTAGGGCCGAGTGCTCTGGCTGCGGAGGTGCCGACGTGAACAACCCATTGCGCTTCGTGATGCCTTCTGTTCTCAGGGACCTAGTAAGGGTGGGGGCTCTCGCTGCGGGAACAGTATGGCAGCGAGTTAACGCGCCTCCGTCAGAACTGCGCACGCGTTCCTGCCCCATACGAGCCGGCTGCCACGATTGGCCATATTGCGGATGCGATGTTGTGCAGAGATACCGTAACTCGCGATCACCGCGTGACGCCTAACTCTTGCGCATCGTTTCGTTGACGCGCAAGCCAGACAACAGGCGGTCGGGCTCAAAGTTTAATTGGATCGTTTGGATTGCCCTGATTTTCTGCCAATGGGAGGCCATATGTCACCCCTGCTACTAATCCTGATCTTGCTTTTGCTGTTTGGCGGTGGCGGCGGTTATTATGCTTTCGGACCCTATGGTGGAATCGGGATCGGCGGCGGCGTCCTCCTTATCGTAGTCGTGATGCTTCTTTCCGGGAGGTCTCTGGGACGACCATCCAATTGATGCTTGTCGTCAAATTTCATATCTCGCTTCCGCTCGCTTTTTTGCCTTCATCGATTCTAATGACCACGCTTCAATTCAGCCCGGAGGCGTTTGTTCCATGCATGGCCTGTGCCCGATCACTGACAACATCTAAAACTAAGCTTGGAGGTATCGGGAGAGGTCGTGAGTGATGGCTTGCGGCGCAGTCGGAATAATTGCATCTGGAGGTGACCCGAGATTGGCTAGTAGAGAAATTGGCGCACTCTTCATGGAATACCTGCCGGATGATGAGATCAGGAGCTTGCGTGACAGTATTTCCAAGGCAGAGACCGAGTTTACTGGCCCCATTTGGGATCATCGCCGCGGACAGCATAATCGCGTCAAGGGGCTGATGGATAAATGCGGGAAGGTTTCGCATGCCTTAATTATCGTGCTTGCGGGCAATGTCGGCACGCGGCGGCGATTGATGAGAAACGGCTGGAATGAGCGCAGGACTTGCCTCATGTGCGGGACGGAGGAGGAAGGAACACTCGCGACCGGATTTTTATCTAGATTCTTGTTCCGGAAGGCGGTGTGGACATTTGAGAAGTTGAATGGCTGCGCCGCGCGGACCTTCACTGATCCCGAGTGGTACCTTGAGACGCGCGGCATCGTCAGAAACTTCTCCTTTTCAACCGATGTTGTGCTTCAGGACGCGTCCCCTCCGGTTCGTCCAGGGCGGTCCTGGCAGCCCGGTTAAGTGAGGGTTTCCCGATTGCTAGGCCGACTTCAGGGTGAGTAATCCGGGTTCGGTGACGTTTTCCCGATTTTCTCCTCCAGCAATAGGGTGAGGGATTCGCATACTGAGCACCGGAGAAGGGGCGGATGCCGAAGCGGGAGAGCCTCATTACGGAGGAGCAGGTCGCTGTCCATAGTCAAAAATCAAATTCGAACGTATTGATGATGGAGTTTTCCGAACACCGGCATTGCAACGATGGCAGCGACGGTCTGTCTGCGTCGGCAGTTGGGCGCGTCTTTGTCCAACGACAAGTGGGTTCGGATTTTGTTGTAATAGCCAGTGTAGGTGTTGGGGACGCGAGGCAGATCTGCTTCGCCGAACGCCAAGATGTGGTCGAGGCACTCGCGCCTGACCGAGCCAATTTGCCGCTCGACGTGTCCGTTCTGCCAGAACGAGCGTGCCGCAGTTAAATGATCGCGTATAGCCATCGCATGAACGCGCCGAGAATAGGCCGACCCGAACGCACGGTCGCGGTCTCGGATCAGATGACGCGGCGCTTCGCTTTAGGGAAACGCTTCGGTCAACTGCCCTGCGACCCATTCTGTGGTCGGATTAGTGGTCACGGCGATCCTCGCCAACTGCCTTCGGTCGTCGTGGAGGATCACTAGTGCTGCGACCGGGGCGCAGAGATCAAACGGCTTGCACGAGAGGCCAGGATTTGATCGAAGCGGTTTGTGGAAACAAAGAGGCGGAGGCGGCGGGGGTTCCGGGGCTGAGCTTATCGGCGAGCGAGGATCGGGCGCTGAAGGCCACGCTGCGGGGCAGAAACAAGGTAAGCATTCGGAGCTGGCGGCGGATTCGGATTCTGGAATTGCTGGACCGGGGTTGGAAGCTGTCGGATATCGCAGAAGCAGTGGGTACTTATCCGCGCGAGGTGCGCCGGGTGGGCTAGCGCTACCGGGGACGTGGGCTGGAAGCGGCGCTGAGCGACGATCCCTGTCCCAAACCGCCTCGCCGCTCTGCTAAACTTAGGCGGACTGCAAATGGACGGGTTTCGACCTCTCGCGTTTTTGATCGGTTTTCCCGATTGCGTTCAGTCGATCGCGTCGATCCTTTTCGCGGCGTTAATTCTGTCCGGCTGCAGCCGGGTCGTGTACCAGCAGCCTGTGTCGCCGGCACCGCCGCCGACCGGAGAAATCTTCGTAACCAGCTACGAAGAAAACGCCGTGTTGGCCTACCAGCCCGGAGCGAGCGGCAATGTTGCTCCGGATTTGCGGATCGGCCGCGTGCTGGCTTCCCCATCCGGGGTCGCCAGGGATCGGCGCGGCCGACTCTATGTGACTAACGCCACGCTCGACACGATTTCGATCTTCGCGCCGGGAGCCGACGTGAATCCGCCGCCGATCGCCACGATCCGCGGCGGAAATGCGCAACTCAATTGGCCGGAGGGCATCGCTCTCGATTCAAGCGGCAAGATCTATATCGCGAACTCGGGGGTCGCTCCCGACTTCGTGGGCAGCATTACGGCTTACGCGACCAACGCCGATGGCAATGTCGCCCCATCCGCGACAATCAGCGGAGCGAAAACGGGGCTCCGCGACTGCTCCGCCATCGCACTGGATTCGAGCGGCAGGATTTATGTAGCCGACGGCGGCGGCAAATTTCCGGGCAGCGTCAATGTGTATCCCGCGGGCGGCCACGGCGACATCGCGCCGATCGCAGTTATCGGCGGATCCAAAACCGGACTTTCTTCTCCAACCGGAGTTGCGTTGGATTCGAAAGGGCGGATCTACGTTACGAATACGAGCAAGGATCCTTCTTCGAGCGCGGTCGAAGTATACCCAGCCGGCAGCAACGGTGATGTCGCGCCGATTGCCACTATCAACGGGGACCAGACCGAACTCGGGAATCCACAGGGCGTGGCGCTGGACTCGAATGACAATATTTTTGTCACGAACGATGGTCTGATTTCGTCAGGACGCGAGGTTTCGCCGCTCCCGTACGACAGCGTAAATGTTTACCCGGCCGGCAGTAATGGCGATGTCGCGCCCGCTGTCCTTATCCGGGGTGGTATGACCGGCTTCAATTCACCTGAGGGCATCGCACTGGATGCCAAGGGGAACATCTACGTAGCGAATACCGGACTCTGGAACGGCTACCCCGGAACGGTGACCATTTATCCGCCGGCGCGCAGCGGCAATGTCAAGCCGCTCGCCATTATCAGGGGAGGACCCGACACAGAGATCAGCCGGCCAATGGCTATCGCGCTGGACTCGGGCGGAAATATCTACGTGGCGAATCTCGACAGCAGCGTCACCGTCTATCCGGCCGGCACCGACCACAACATACGACCAGCCGCCACGATCAAAGGCGCAAACACTTGGCTTTGTCCCAACGGTATCGCGATCGATTCGAAGGGGAAAATTTATGTAGCGAATAAATTCCATGGGGCTCTCGGTGATCCTTTTCGACCCCAAGAATATCCCAGCGTCACTACTTATCCACCGGGCAGCAATGGCAACGTTGTGCCGGCTGGTGTCATCAACGGAACCAGGACCGGACTTCGCGATCCGCCGCGCATCGCTGTGGATTCGGCCGGGAACATATATGTAGGTAACGGTGGGGAAGATTTACTGGAAAAGGCCGGTCGCTGGGTCTATCGGGCTACAAGCAGCAGCGTCACCGTGTATCGCGCCGGTAGCAATGGCGACGTAGCGCCGATCGCAACGATCACTGGCGCGCATACCGGGATCGATTTTTCCGAGTCGCTCGGGGGAGGCATCGGCATCGCACTTGATTTCCGCGGCAGGATCTATATAGCGAACTCGGGTGGAGGATTCCTCCACGAAGGTAGCGTGACCGTATATCCATCGCTGGCAAATCTCTCTGAGCAACCTGGCTATCCAGATGTGAAACCGATCGCGACCATCTCCGGCCTCGACACCATGCTCGCTCACCCTCAGGCGATAGCGCTGGATCCTCTCGGAAGGATCTACGTGCTCAGCGAGGACATCGATGCAAAGCCCGAGATCGATCGCATCACAGTATATCCGGCACTGGGAGACCGTGCGGGGAATCTCGACGAGCCGCCTATCGCCACCATCGAGGGCTCAAATACCGAGCTCGATACGCTGGCCGATGGTATCGCAGTGCTCGGGCCAACTGGGACTCTAAACGGCGCTTCCTTGCCGGCCGGCAGATAGAGCAAAAAGGCAAAAGCACCTCGGCCTGAGATTCTAGGTCTGGCGCTGAAGCCGTCTCCGCGTCGGGAGAGCAGGCCGCGCCCCACGCTCAGATGCGGGGCGGATGCGGTGTTCGCGGAAATTGCCCGATCTCGCGCGGCGCTGGCGGGCAGGCGAAACTTGCGCCACTGCGGACAGGACGTTTAGCTCCCCGTGCGGACGGGTATCCGCGGAGGTGAGGCAAACTGCTAGCGTGCGGCAACGTCGGCTGCGCCAATTACCTCCGTGAACGTCTGTATTCGACCGCCGTGGATTCGCTGAAAAGTTTCGGCATCACTTAGCTTCGCAAACGCAATCGAACTGGGTGCGCATCGGTCCCAAACGATCATCTCACTTTCGCGTCGGCCGCCCGAAGCCTCATCTGGCGGTCCCATGCAGCGATTCACATCGCTCCCGGTCACATAGGTGGCTCGCTTCGGATTCAGCCGACGGCCTGTCGGGTAGTCGGTCACCCAAAGAACACGGACGCGCTTTCCGTACTGCTCTGCATAAGTGACTGCACAGCGCAGGCAGCACGCCTCGCCATGCGGGCCTCCGTCGACCGCTACCTGGACCGCCAAGGGTGCATGGATCGGCCGATCGCTGAGAACGCAACGATTCGAATGAAAGAGCGCATCAATTCGGCGGCATCCGGGCGCCGCCAGGATTAGCGCCGCGAAAACGAGCACAATTGCGGTGCGGCAGTATGTCAATCTACTGGTCATTTTGCGACGGGTGTCTGAGCTGCCACCCGCGCCACATCTCATAAACGATTGGGACGATAATCAGAGCCAGAAGGCTGGAAGAGACCATGCCTCCGACCATCGGCGCCGCGATACGCTTCATCACGCGCGCACCGGTTTCATTGCTCCACATGATCGGGAGCAAACCGCCGATCACGGCGAAGACCGTCATCATGATGGGGCGCACTCTTTCAGCCGCGCCTTTCATAATCGCCCCGTACAGCTCCTCGCGTCCTGCCCGTCCGTCCTGCTCCTTAAGCATAGCCTCATAGGCCTCGTCGAGGTACACGATCATCACCACCCCGATTTCTGCGGTGACGCCTGCCAGGGCGATGAAGCCGACCATCACCGCGACACTCATGTTGTAGCCGAGCAGGTACAAGAGCCAGATTCCGCCGACCGCCGCGAATGGCAGCGTCAGCATCACGATTAGAACCTTCGTTACGCTCCCGAAATTGAGGTACAGCAACACGAAGATGATCAGCAAGGTGGCCGGAACGGCAATCTTGAGTCGCTGCCGAGCCTGCTGGATGTACTGGTACTGGCCGCTCCATTCGATCGTGTACCCGGCGGGCAGTTTCACGGCCTCGTCGACCGCCTTCTGCGCACGCGCGACGTAGGTCCCGACGTCCTCTTGAGGGTCGAGATCCACGTATATCCATGCCTGTGGACGTGCGCCTTCGGTCTTGATCGAAGGCGGCCCCATACGGTTGAAGATTTCGGCAACCTGCCCGATTGGGATCTCCGCACCGGTCGGCGTTGGAATCAAGACGCGGCGCAGTTCTTCCGGCGTGTAGCGCATCCCGCGCCCGTAACGGACATCGATGGGGAATCGCTCGAGGCCCGCGATCACGGTGCTGATGTTCTTGCCGCCGATTGCGGACGCAATCACGTCCTCCACGTCGCCAACCGTGAGTCCGTAGCGAGCAGCCGCGTCGCGCTTGACGACGAAATCCAGGTAATAGCCTCCAGTCACCCGCTCGGCATATACGCTGCGCGTACCGGGAAGGCTTCGGAGCACTGGCTCAACGCTCTCACCAAGTCTCTCCAGCACAGCGAGGTTCGGGCCCGTGATCTTCACGCCCACCGGCGTCTTGATACCGGTGGACAGCATGTCGATGCGTGTCTTAATCGGCATCGTCCAGGCGTTAGTCACTCCCGGAAAATGGATTGCGGAGTTCATCTGGGATGTGAGTTTCGAGATCGTCATCCGGCCCGGCCACTGCGATTGCGGCTTCAGCTGGATCGTCGTCTCCATCATGGAGAGCGGCGCGGGATCCAGCGGAGATGTCGAGCGGCCGATTTTTGCCAGCGCGTGCTTCACCTCAGGGAATTGCATGATAATGCGGTTGGTTTGCTGGGCTATCGCTTGCGCCTCGGTTATCGAGACACCAGGAAGGAGCGACGGCATGTACAGCAAGTCCCCCTCGTTCAGAGGCGGTATAAACTCTGAGCCCAGTTGCTCGTATGGGACCACTGTCAGCACGAGTATGCCGACGGCTACGGGAATCACGATCCATCGGAGCTTCAACGCCCAGTGCAGCACGGGGCGGTATATCCAAAGGAAAAGACGATTGATCGGATTCTGCATTTCCGGACGAATACGCCCCCGAATCAAGTAGCCCATCAGAACGGGCACCAGCGTGACCGAGAGAATCGCAGCCGAAGCCATCGAGTAGGTCTTCGTAAACGCGAGCGGCTTGAACATCCGGCCCGACTGGCCGGTGAGCGCGAATACCGGCAGAAACGAGATCGCAATAATCAGCAGCGAGAAGAACAGCGCCGGGCCAACTTCTTTGGCCGCTTCAGTTATGATTTCCCAATGCGGTTTCTTTCCACGGTCGCGCTCCAGATGCTTGTGCGCGTTCTCGATCATCACCATCGCGCCATCGATCATAGCGCCGATCGCTATCGCGATGCCGCCGAGAGACATGATGTTTGCCTCCAGGCCCTGAAAGTACATGACGGTCATCGCCATCAGAATCCCGAGCGGCAGGGTCAGGATCGCCACCAGTGACGAGCGCAGATGAATGAGAAAGATGATGCAGACCGCGGCGACGATTATGCTTTCTTCGATTAGCTTGCTGCGCAATGTGTCCTGCGCATGATGGATCAATGCCGAACGATCGTAAACGGGAACAATCTCGACGCCGGGAGGCAGCGTCTTCTTGAGTTGCGCCAGCTTGGCCTTGACGCGATTGATCACGTCGAGGGCGTTGTTGAAGTAGCGCATCTCGATGATGCCCACGACGGTGTCACCCAGGTTGTCCAGTTCGGCGGCGCCGCGCCGCATGTCGGGGCCGTACTGAACATTCGCGATGTCACGAATCAAGATCGGCGTGCCGTGATTGTCTACACCCACCGGAATGGTGCGGAGATCGTGCAAAGTCTCGATATAGCCGATACCCTCGACCATGTGTTCGGCTTCGCCGTATTCGACGACTCGCCCGCCCACGTCATTGTTGCTGCGCTGGATGGCGTGAATGACCTTGTTCAGCGGAATGTCGTAGGCGAGCAGCCGATTCGGATCGACGTTGACCTGGAACTGCTTGACGTAGCCGCCCAGATCGGCGACCTCGGCAACCCCCGGCACCGTCTCAAGCTGATAGCGTAGATACCAGTCCTGTATCGTTCGCAGCTTTGCGAGATCGTTCTTGCCGGAGTGGTCGACCAGCGCGTATTCATAAACCCACCCCACCGGAGTCGCATCGGGACCCAACTCGGGCGTTACGCTCGGCGGCATCCGCCCCTGCAGCGAGCTCAGGTACTCCAGCACCCGGCTACGGGCCCAATATATGTCGGTGCCGTCCTTGAAAATCACGTAAACGAAGGAAAAGCCGAAATACGAATAGCCGCGAACGACTTTGACGTTTGCGACAGACAGCATCGTCGTGGCAATTGGGTATGTAACCTGGTCCTCCACGATTTGCGGCGGTTGTCCCGGCCACCGCGTGAACACGATCACCTGCACATCGCTCACATCGGGCAGTGCGTCGACAGGAATGTTCCATAACGAGTAGATGCCTGCTGCCAAGACCGTAACCACGAAGACCAGCACCAAAAACTGGTTGCGGACCGACCAATCAATGACTCGCTTCAGCATCGCCTAGCGGTCCTCGCTCGAATGCGACGGATCACCGCTCGATTTGGGTTCCGGCATCTTCATTTCCGGCATGGGTGAAGAAGCGCCCGGTTCTGCTGGATTAGCTGTTGGGCCGCTTTCGCGGCTCCCACGCTTCTCGGGAGCTGTCCAAGTCATCTTGTTGAACGCCGACTGGAGGGAGCTTTCCGAGTTGATTAGAAACTCCGCTGAATCGACTATCCGCTCCCCCGTCTGAAGGCCCGCCAATACTTCGTAGGTGTTGCCAGCTTGAGCGCCGAGTTCGACCTGCCGCGGAATGAACCGCCCTCCGCCCAGGGCAACGATCACGAAGTTCTGCTTGCCGGTCTGTATGACCGCGTCAACCGGAACTACCAAGGCCCCCCGCGAAACATCCGGCTTGAGATTCACGTTCGCCCACATCCCCGGCTTCAATTCGAAATTGGGCCCGTTGCGAAACTCCATTCGGACCTCCAGCGTTCGGGTCTGCTGCTTCAGATACGGATAGATGTAAATCACGCTGCCGCGGTAGGTAGCGCCGGGAGTGTACGCCAGCGTCATCACGGCTGCCTGGCCGAGATGGAGCCACGGCGCCTCGTACTCGTACACATCGGCGTACACCCATACCTCGGCGATATTCGCGAGCCGGTAGATCGACTCACCAGGCTTCACATACCCGCCCTGGAATACATTCTTCTTTACGACTATTCCGGTAAACGGAGCATTCAGCACCATCGTGCGGGTTATCTTCCCGCGTTCTCGCAGCGCTTTGATTTGAGCGTCGGTGATGTCCCAGTATCTGAGCCGCGTTTCGACGGCGTGAACCAGATTGTTCGCACCCGAAGATGCATCCTCGAGCGGGCTGTTTTTGAGTTTGCCCTGATACTGTATCGCGTTGAGATATTCCTGCTCGGTCGCGACCAGCTCGGGACTGTAGATCGTACCGAGCGCTTGGCCCTTGCGAACCAACTGGCCGGGGAAGTTGACGTATTGCTGTTCAACCCATCCGCCGATCTTTGGAGCCACGTCGGTGACGAGGCTTTCGTCGTAGTCGATCCGTCCGATGGTGCGAATGTCGCGGCGCAGTGTTTCCTTGCGCACGACCGAGGTCTTTACGCCGATCTGCTGAATCGTCTCGGGACTGATCGTCACGGTTCCGGGCGGCCCTGCAGGAGCCTCACCAGCGTGGACGGGAACCAGGTCCATTCCCATCGGATCCTTGCCTGGTTTTTCGGACCGGTAGCCGGGAATCATCGAGGACTTCCAGTACAGAACCTTGCCCGGAGCGCTGGTGGTGCTTGCTGATTCGCGCACCGCGGCGTGCGAGGGTGTCGCGGTCGGGGCCTGGTTCGATCTGCCACACGCGGCGAGCGAAGCGGTCAGCAATGCACCAATTAGCAGGACGACCAGACGCAAGGGATATATGCTTCGGTTCGTCATTTGACTATTCCGGAAATTGGTTCGCCGACCGCGCGGTTGAGATCCGCCGCCGAAATTTGATAGGCGCGAACGCTCTGATAATCGAGCACCCGCACGTTATCGTATGACTTGAGGCTGTCGATGAGCGTCAGGAAATCCACGGTACCCGTTTGGTATCCGGCCTCGGCGGCTCTGATCCGCTCAGCCGTCTGCGGCAAGAGCGTGGTCCGGTAGATCGCGTCATTGCGCGCCGCCGCCATCAGGCGCTCGTACGCGTCCTGAATCTGGTCGTTGACGGAGTCTTCGACGTTGCGGCGCGTGAACGTTTCCTGTTGAAGCTCGGCGCCGGTCTCGTCGACGCGTGCTTTGACTCGATCAATCCAGATCGGCACCGACAGGCCTATCGTTGCCGCCCAAATGTCGTGGCCGCCTCTGGTGAATCCGGGAACCCCCATGTGCCCGTCGATACCCATGTATTGCCCGCCGATCGAAAAGTCGGGCAGATAGCCCATTTTGGCGAGCGTGACGGATTGCTCGCGGGCTTGCACGAGATGATTCTCGGCCCGGATTTCCGGGCGGGCGCCACGCGCCTGCTCGATTAGTCGCTGCAGGGGAATCTGGAGCGCCGCCGTGGCCATCTCCACCGGGCGCCCCAGCGGCGCGCGCGGAGCACGGTCGAGCAGCGTATTGAGAGCGCCGATAGCCGTGTTGCGCTGCTGAATGAAGTTAATCTTTTCGGTGGCCAGCCGGCTGATTTCCTCTTGACCCTGGATCACATCCTCTTCGGGAACTCTGCCGACTTTGAATTTCGCCTCCGCAATATTCTCGAACTGTCGCGCGAGGACGGTGCTGTCGCCGTTCACCTCCAGAGCCCGTTCGGCGAAATAGAATTGTGCATACGCGCGACGAACTCCCCGCAGCTTCTCCTGGACGATGGCTGTCAGATTCTCACGCGCCGCCTGAGCCTGTTGATCCGCGATCCTGCCGCTCAGCGTGAGCTTGCCTGGAAACGGGATCGTCTGTGAGATTCCGAACCCGTTTGTCTGGGGACCAGCGCGCGTCTCCGCCATGTTTCCGGTGTCCGGCATGTAGGTGACCATCGGATTCTGGTACGAACGCGCCTGCGTGATTCGTTGCAACGCCGCTTGCCATGCGTAAAATGCCGCCCGAATCGCCGGGTTGTGCTTGGAGGCGTAGCGTTGGGCGGTCTCGAGCGATGGATTGTGCTCCAGATCGCTGGCACTCACCGGACCGCCTGGTTGCGTTCGCTTCGCAATCGCAAATGGTGCCGCGACAGAAGTCGCGGTTCGCGCCGCAGGCGCGGGAACGCCTGCGCTTATCTGGTTACTCAGGAGCGTTCCGTCGCCCGCCGATGCTGACGCGGGCGTCACGCTTGTCAGTACGCAACCGATTGCAGCCAAAGCGGTGAGTCTGCTCAGCGTCCTCACGAGAAGGTTGCTAAAGATCATGGATCAGCCTCCGCAAAAGTTTCATCGGTCGCCGCCAGTGGTTATTTGATCTTTCAGTCCCGTTCGTCCCCGCCCCCATTCGCTGGAGAGCGAAGTATTGTCGCGCGCGTCTACGTTCAGCCGCTCACCGCGCTCGCCGGTTGCGATTTTCAAGAGCACACTCGAAGCCTAAACCCACACTCGTTCCAGGGGCGAGGGCGCTTCGATTCCCGGACACCCCGCGAGACCATGCGGGGTCTCCGAAATGCGATCAGATCAGGAGACTGCGGAATTTCAGAAACAGAGGTGGGCCAAGTCGCGGCGATGCATCGCGAGGTGGAGCATGTCGAAACTTCGAAATTTCAGCATGCGGTGAATGGTGGACGGTCAGGAGCGAAGCAGGATTTTGTGACCAGGCGGGGTAGCTCGGCCCCACAACCTGAGATCGGGTAGAACGTTGCGCATTCATAGCGCACGCGGCGAGGTGGCAGCACGCGCAGATCGGATCCGAACCGCTCCCTGTATGGTCGCAATTGCCACCATCGTCGCAGTTCGAATGAGGCGCGCCAACCGCGGGCCGCGTTTCACAAATTCCCGAGGCGTGAATGCCCAGCGTTAAGGCGACAAGTATCGCGAGCAGAAGAGATCCCACGCGATTCATTTGCTGGGCGCTCGCATCATGCTTTCGCGTCCGGGAAGATTCGTCATGGGTTGCTACCGGACCCTCGGCCACCGGTCTCTCCGCCACTCACGGCGCCGCCACCCATGTCCTTGTGCGTCCCGCCTCCCTGCATACCACCGCCCATCATCGGTCCACCACCTCCGCTGCCCATCCCCCCGCGCATGGAGCCGTGGGTGCCGCCCATCGTCGAGCCGCTACCGCTAATTGCCTTACCGTTCATCCCGCCGCCCGTTTGCCCCATGCTTCCGCCTTGCATCATGCCGGATCCATTTCCACCACCGCTCATCCCGCCCGTCCGGCCACTGGCGGCTGCCCCGGACGATCGATTATGCGTCGCAGAAGGGGTGGGATCACCGGCTGCGTAGGTTGGCGGAAGAAAGGCAAACGTGGCGATCAGGAATCCCGCGGTGACCGCGCCTAAGTAAGGCGAAACTTGCGCCAATCGTTTCATTGCAGGACCTCGCTCTGGCCTCTCGACTGGAAGGGTATACCCTAAGGGGGTATTCTATTCCCAGCGGATGGACATGCAAGAGCTCACAAACAATCTTAAAGAGGGGCCTCGCCGAGTGCGAGCAGCGAAGGTTCAGACAGGTCGCCATGCGGTTGCGGTTGACACGAAGATAAAATTGAAAAACCTGGGGCGGCTGAAAAGGATCGAAGGGCAGATCCGCGGAGTGCAGGGGATGGTCGAAGGGGATCGCTACTGTGCCGATATCATGGTCCAGATAGCTGCCATCAACGGGGCCCTTCGAGCAGTGGCCCGCGAGCTCCTGCACAACCATCTCCGTCACTGCGCAACCGAGGCGATTCGTAGCGGGAGTTCCAAACGAGCGGATGAGATGTACGCGGAGCTTTCAACGCTGTTCGCCAAATTCGCCCGCTGAGCCGCTTAGCCGGCTCAATACGGAGGTTCGAGATGGCAGAGCCAAACGTTCGTCAGGCTCACGCCACCGCGCAACCAACCACTGATCCAGTGCGCGGTATGAAAGCGCAGGGCCGCCGCCGAGTTGTTTTTGCGCAAGCCGCTTGTCCCTGCTAGAAACTCCGAACGTATAGAAAAGTCTGGCGATTTATCTTGCCCGGCCGTAGGGTCACCGGCTCGGTCGCAAGCATCTCGGCTCTCCTCGGTTGGCTCGCTTGTCGGTTTCGCAATCGTGCGGAATTGGAGCTTGAGCTCATGGCGCTCCGTCATCAGCTGGCAGTCATGCATCGCCAACGGCCGGGCCGCCCTGTCAAGGCCAGAGGGTCCGAAGAGGCCCCCGAGCGGCGCGCGAGAGCGACCGGCTTTCTAGCAGGTTGTTGAGAAAAGAGTTTGATTACTGAGTTTCAGTGCGGTTGGACTTCCAGAGACGTTCGGGTGCCGGCTAGCGGCCCACTTTCATCGCCGACTGCAGTCCGGCGAGAGCTGTTGCGGTCGTCGATTTCACGCGGTTCCCGGACTGAGCCTGGCGATTCGGATCAAGTTGTACGCGGCACCCACCAGATAGGCATGCATCTGCACCCGCTCGCGACCTCGGTAGCGAGTCTTACGCAGACCGCCGATGGTCTTCATCCAACCGAACGCTTCCTCGATCCGCTTGCGTACCCATTGATTGATCGCGTAGCCGGGATGACGCACGGTGCGCCCGTCGAGCGCCGAGCCTCCGGGGCGCGCCTGATTGCGTGCCACCTGCGGGGTGACATTAAGCGCCCGACAAGAAGCGATGAAGTCGCGGGTGTCATAACCCTTGTCGGCGCCCAAGGTGACGCGCCGGCGACCGGGCAGGCGCCCGTCGGCCATTGCCAGCGCCACGCAAGAAGATCATGGAACTCGCGAGCCTGGCCTTCGTTGAGCGTGCCGAGAACGTGGTGTTTCTCGGACCAGCGGCGTGGGCAAGACCCATCTCGCGATCGCGCTCGGCTATCTCGCTATGCAGAAGGGCTACAAGACGCGCTTCTTCAGCGCCGCCGATCTGGTGCTGATGCTGGAAGCGGCGCAGCGTCAGGGCCGCTATCGCCAGGTGATGCATCGCGCGGTCAACGCTTACAAGCTCCTGATCATCGACGAGATCGGCTATCTGCGGATGAGCCGTGAGCAGGCCAACCTGTTCTTCCAGGTGGTCGCCCAGCGATACGAGAAAGGCTCGATGATCCTAACTTCGAACCTGACCTTTGGCAGCTGGGACTCAGCCTTCGCCGGCGACGGCGTACTCACCGTGGCGATGCTCGATCGCGTCCTCCATCGCTCGACCATCGTCAACATCAACGGCGAAAGCTTCCGCCTGAAGGACAAGCGCAAAGCCGGCATTCTGTCCATACTGAACAAGCCCAGCAGAACATGATTGGAATTGGCCTGCACCCCAACTTCCCACCAGTTATAAGTAGAGTCCGGCCGGTTATTTCGCCCCTCCTGGGGCGTGTCGTTTGTAGTTTTGGTTTCATCTTCATCACAGTTTTTCCGGCCGCCCTTCACTTGCTGAGGGCGGCTGAAAAACTGTCTGGTTTTGGATCCGAGGCCGGCGCGCCTTGCGCCGCGCCAGCCAGCTCTGCTGGCCAAGCGGTGCGCGCGACGGCCGAGCTCCCTTGATTCCTTGCTGCGAACTCCTCCGGCGCCAGGTAGCCGAGACTTGAGTGCGGGCGCAGGTGGTTGTAGTCGTGCCGCCACGCCTCGATGATCGCGCGCGCTTCGCCGAGGCTGCTGAACACGTACTCGTTAAGGCACTCGTCGCGCAACTTGCTGTTGAACGATTCGATGAAGGCGTTCTGCACGGGTTTGCCCGGCTCGATGTAGTGCCACGACACCCTGCTGGTTGCCCAGCGCAGCACCGCACCACTGGTGAGTTCCGTCCCATTATCGCTGACCACCGTCTCCGGCAGCGCTCGTTCGAGCGTGAGCCGCTCAAGTTCACGCACCACCCGTACCCCGCCCAGTGAGGTGTCGACCACCGTCGCCAGGCACTCGCGGCTGAAGTCGTCGACCACGCACAGGATGCGGAAGCGCCGGCCGTCACTCAGGGTGTCGGAGACGAAGTCGAGCGACCAGCGCTGGTTGATCGCACTCGGCAGCGTCATCGGTGCTCGCGTACCCTGGGCCCGCTTTCGTCCGCGACGCCGGCGCACCATCAGCCGCTCCTCCCGGTACAGCCGATAGAGCTTCTTGTGGTTCAGCGCGTGACCTTCGCGCGCCAGCATCCAGCCTAAGCGCCGGTAGCCAAAGCGCCGTCGCTCCGCGGCCAGCTCCCGCAATCGTTGCCTCAATGCCGAGTCGTCCGGTCGTCTGCACCGATAGCGCAGAGTCGAACGGTCCAACCCCACCAGCTCGCACGCATGTCGCTGACTCAGCCCGTGACGCTCTATTACCCGAATCACTGCTACTCGCCGCGCCGCAGGCTTCAGACGTTTTTTCCGAGCAGGTCCTTGAGCGCCGCGTTGTCCAGCAGCGACTCCGCCAGCAGCCGTTTTAAGCGCCGGTTCTCATCCTCCAGCGCCTTCAGCCGCCTGGCGTCCGAGACCTCAAGCCCGCCGTACTTCGACTTCCACTTAATGGGATGGACGGCTCCCCCTCTCCGATCGCCAAAATGGCGAACAGACGTTCCAGAGGGAGGCTAACGATGAAGGTTCACGTACTCGGTATCGACCTGGCGAAGAATGTTTTCCAACTCCACGGCGTCGACCGAAAGGGACGCTCGGTACTGACGCGGCGGCTTCGCCGCGATCAGCTTATGAAGGTCATCGGCGACCTGCAGCCGTGCCTGATCGGCATCGAAGCTTCCACGGGTGCATTCTATTGGCAACGGCAGTTCGAGAAGCTCGGTCACGCGGTGAAGATCATGGCGCCTCAGTATGTGAAGCCATTCGTACGCCGGCAGAAGAACGACACCAACGACGCCGAGGCGATCTGCACGGCGGTACAGCAGCGGAACATGCGGTTCGTGCCGAAGAAGACACTCGAACAGCAGGACATCCAGGCGCTCCACCGCGCACGCCAGCGGTTGGTCAATCATCGAACCGCACTGATCAGCCAGATGCGCGGACTCTTGCTCGACCGCGGGGTCGCGATCGCGGTTTCGGCCACACGTGCACGGCGGCTGATTCCAAAGATCCTGGCCACGCCCAGCGACGAGCTCACAGAGTTGATGCGGGAGATCGTCTCAAGCCTCTACGCTTTCATGCTCCAGATCGACGAGCGCATCAGGGCTTTCGATCGAAAGATCGATGCGATCTTCAAAGCCAGCGAAGTTTGCCAGAGGATTGCCAAGATCCGAGGAATCGGGCCGAAGACGGCGACCGCGATGATAGCGGCGATCGGCGATGGATCCGACTTCAAGAACGGCCGGCACTTGGCTGCATGGCTCGGGCTCGTACCGCGCCAGCATTCCAGTGGCGACCGCAGGGTAATGATGGGTATCAGCAAGCGCGGCAGTCAGCACTTAAGGACGCTGCTCGTACACGGCGCACGAGCAGTCGTCCGGACGGCGGTCAGAAAAACCGACTCGAGAAGTACGTGGGTCAACGAGCTTCGCCAGCGGCGCGGCTATAACCGCGCGACGGTCGCGGTCGCCAACAAGAACGCACGGGTAATCTGGGCCGTGCTGACCAGTGGCGAGCCGTACCGCGCTGCTGCGTGAAGGTTGAGCGAGGTTGCTTGAAGGATCGGAAAATGGGCTGACGGATCGAACCGGCACACTCAAACCCTGACTTTTATAATGGCCCTCGAGGCCGACCACTTGTCGAGGCGGGTGTGAGCGGATATCCCATTTGGGCGCACCATCAAGCGGTGACGCCGAATAGATGTTTGCAATCGATCACCGCCAGACCAGAACCAGAACCTTCTTGCCACGGGGGAGCCGTCCATAGATGTAAAAGGTCGCGCTCGAGATCCCGTGGCGCCGGCAGACCTCTTCGGTCCTGGCGCCGGCCTCCTGCTCGCGCAGCACCCCGATGATCTGCTCCTCCGTGAAGCGGCTTCCTTTCATCGTCCGTCTCCTTTTCAGGCGACGAACTCTACCTCAAATTGGCGGAGTTTTCGGGGTGCAGGCCAGAATGCGAGGCGTTGAATCACGACTGTGGCAGTTCTTGGAGTTGCGGCATGGATGACAGCGAGCACCCCTCGTCCGCAGTACAAACACGTAGCTCTCCGAGGCTATTCAAAGACGATGCGCTTTGCCATGTCGGACGGGAAACTCTTTAATGCCTGTTCTATGCCGGCCTTCATAGATCCGGCGTCCGACCAGCCATATCCTCGCGCCGATTCGTCAGTGGCGGGTACGCGGACAACAATTCGCGTGTGCGGCGAAGGATTCTTGGCTAAAAGCTTAGCAATCACACCCTGCAATTTCTCCCCGCTTCCAGGCTGTAGTGAATACACACCCGGAAAGTATTTCTTTCTGTCCGTATCCACGTACGGCTCTTTTGAGAAGCGCGCTTTCAGTGGCGAGCCATCAGAGGCAAAAAACCACAAATCACCCTCCACAATATTCAGACCTTCTTTTTCCGCTGCGGCAATACTTGCAGAAAAGAATACTTCCAATCGGGGCGTAGCAAGTACAACTTCTTTGCCTGCGTCAGCTTCGGCAACAGAATCGTAGTAACCAATCTCAAGTGCAAAGGTAACCGATGCGTTTGGCACGTAAACTCACCAGCTCATTCATTTTGCATGACCGAAGCCCCGGGGGCGAACGCTTACAGATCGAGGCTCAACCACACGATCTTAGCTGCCAAATCTAAGCCTCCAAACCATTCTCATGAATGGGCGAGGGGGAAAATCCCCCTCGCGCTCCCCCTGATCAGACTGCAACCAGGTGGGTCAGTTTTACTTCGGCGACCCTCGCAAAGGCGGGTCAACTTTCAACTGGATTGACAGGAATGCGCTTCTCGGGATCAATCACCATCAGCATCGCCCGCTGCCCCCGCTCCTCACCTCTCATCCGCCTGCTCCTCCGCCACTGGGATTATCCACTTCGACGCACTATACGAAGTTGATATTCAGGGGCTTCCTAACGACCTGCTGGAGGCGACACCCCCGCCTATGTGTTACCGTTTTGCCAAAATGAGATCTGATATTCCATCAGTTTTTCCGGGTCATCAGGTATGACCAATTCGACGGTGCACGGTTTGTCGGGGAACTGCCATTGAAGCTTCGCCTGATAGACCTCCTTGAGGGCTTTGCCGAGCAGAAGGAGCTTATCTGCCGACGCGTCGGCGCAGCCAAGGTGCTGCACGTCGGCGATGTGTAAATGGTTCATGGGTGACTCGACTGACTTGCGGTTGCCGGCTCCTTGCTTCTCAAAAGCTCTGAGTGACTCTTCCGAGAAGCCGTCACGCAAGATGTAGCCGTCGAATTCAACGAAATCGGGCCAGAAGATAGTTGTGTAGCCAACGGCGAGCGAAAAATTACCCTCGCAACCGATCCACGATTCCAGATCGATTCCTTTACCGTTGTTCCATGCCGCCAGTGCCGCGCTCATGCTTTCAGGAATTTTCATGGCGACAAAGAATCTAGCACGCTGCGATTTATCAACAACCTGCTAGGCAGAGAATTGTGTAAAATGACACTGCGGTAATCCTCGACAGGGCGGGCGTCTCGCCGCCACCCACCACAAGTAGGAGCGCGGCGCCAGCGGGATGCGCGGAGGCCGTATGATCGAATCAACTCGCAGCGAGCCAAGTCGCTTCGCGGGCTTTCTCACACGCGGGTCTCGGTCGCGGGTCTGCCGCAACTTGCGCATCAGGATGCTGGCTAGAAACTCGCTGATAAGTAACGGATCAGGTCGATAGAGCTTCCCTGTTATCTCCAGGAAATTCCGTGGTCCCGCAAAAGAATTCCCTGATCCGTTGCGTAGGCAATTTTGACAGAAAGCACAGAGAACGCGCGGCTTTTTGAGGTGCCAATCCGGTCTCGGGGGTCCGAAATCGCGAAAATTTCCCGTATTTTCCCCGATGATCAGGGAATTTGACGCGGATGGCAGTTCGCGTCAGACTGCGCCATCTGCCAGAGGATCGTCCTGCCGGAGAATTCCCCCAGCATCTCCAGAAAATTCGCGTGTCCGTGCGCGAATCGTCCAGTCTCGCGCCAGGAGAGAAATTTTCCCAGCCGCGCTAGTACAGAAATCTGGTTTCGCGCCCCGTCGTGATCGTGCTCGATGAGCGGAAAGCCGAGGTCGCTGAAATTGCCCCGGGCGTGGATGTAGTTCAAGTCCGCGCGCGGCAAGCGACCTCCGCGGCCTTATCGCGTGTCGCCGAAGTCCGACCGTGACAAACGTCCGCTATGTGATTTTCCTGTCCGCCTGCTCCGCAGCAATCAGATCTGCAAGTATCTGCCGGACACGGATCGCCGCGCCGTCGCTCTTCAGCAGCGCGGGCCGCAGCGCCATCAGATCGGTCGTGCCCATGTTGCGCTGCTGCGCTTCGATCATCAGCTTGTCTTCGCCGTCGAAGACGCCGCGCAAAAGTTGCTCATACATCGCGCTGACACCGGGGTCCTCGCGCAGGTAGTCACGCGAATCGCCCCAGAAATAATGGGTCGAGGTTTCAGTTTCGGGGGTCAGCAGATGGGGTTCGAGTGAACACACCCCATCGCTGCGCGGGTGTCCGGCCGGGGTAAGACCGATACTGAAACGCATGTTGGAGGGCGGATCCCATCGCATATCAAGCCAGAAATCGACCGGTCCCTCATATCCCACGAGCGCGTTCCGGATCGGCGGCTGGGAGCGATCGTCACGGCACAGACGATTGCAGGACACAGTCGTTCCGACTTGGCTGACTTCCATTTCCGACGGCGCGATATCGGTCGCACCGAACGACTCCGCGTGCAGATACGACACGTGGCTCACGTCCATCAAATTGTCCGTTATAAGTTCGTAATTGGCCTGGAAGCTGCTCGCAGCGGTCACGGTCGCGTATTTTTCCCCGTCAACCAGAAAGCTGAAATCCGGGATGCGCGAGGGATCTGCCCGCTCCGGCTCGCCCATCCAGATCCACAATGCCTGGTACCTTTCCACCAGTGGGTAAGCGCGTACGCGTGCCGACTTTGGAACCGCGCCATCTCCATGCGGGCTGCGGACACAGACCCCGGCCCCGTCGAAACGAAGTCCGTGATAGCGGCACTCGACAATGTCGCCGCGCAGGTGGCCCATGCTGAGGGGAGCGAAGCGGTGCGCACACCGATCGGCAAGCGCGATCGCCACGCCGTCTTCGCGCCGGAACATCAATATCGGATCGCCCAGAATCCGCCGCGCGAACAGCGCGCGTCCAACTTCACGGCCCCATGCAGCGACATACCATGCGTTTTTCAAAAATGGCATTCGCCCAGTCTGCTATGAATCGCCGCTCGACGCGACAGCGGTTGGCCTGCTCCGCTCTGAAATTTTCCAGATTCGCTTGATTCCTTCGCCGTAATTTCCAAGTTAATCAGAAAATTCGACGCGGAGGCGGGTTCGCGCAAGATTGCGCCCTCCGCCGGTCAGCCCGCCCGCCGGAGAATCGCGTCCCGCCTCCCCAACAGTGCCAATCGCGCCGATTCTCTTTGGCGCGCTTTTCCCTTGATACGGCGGAAGACAGCGAACCAGCCAGAAGCGTGCGCGGCGCCAGATGCGGCGGGCTTCCGCGCGCAGCTCGGAGCGAAAGTCGAGATCCGCGACCGCGGCCAGCGCGATCGAAACGCAAGATTCGTGAGCGCTTCCCAACAGTTCCGAAGGCCAGGTCCGGGCAACTCAAATCAACGACGCCCGACACTGCCGCGGCAATTCACGCGATCGTGCGTCTGATTGTATATCGCTCCAGATCGCAATTGCCGCGGATCGCATCGCGATTGAGAAGACTCGCAACGATGCGACGGGCCGATCTCCTACTACTTCCAGTAGTTCCAGTTGGCAAGTGGCCACAGGCCCGCGCCCCAGTTCGCCAAACGCTGGATCACCGCAGGATCAACGCCCAATTGCCCCATGTACTGCAGCGACTGATATGTATTATCGGGCACCGAGATATCATTCGAGCTGCAACTGTCGGTGGTGGCCGTATTAAGCGTAGGAACATAGCTGGACCCAGGCATGACCGAGCCAAGTCTGGGCCAGCTGGCAAAATTCGGCCGTTGCGCCATTTTGTCGGCGAACGCATTGACAAAGAGCGTATCCAGGTCTTTCCAATCGGCCGGATCGAATCCGAGATAGTCCGGTCCGATACAATCGAGCGCAGGCTCGAAAATTAATCGCGACGGCATCGAGTTCTTCGGAGCATATAGGAGCTGGCCGGAAGAATGATCGTCGCACCGCTCCCACGCATAAGGTGGGCTGGAGGCCTGCTGCAGCGACGTAAACTCATCAATCGCAATCATGTAGCCGTGCGGTACTCCGGACAACAGACTCAATCCGACGACATGTGGAGACTGATAGTTAAAGTCGATCGGTCCGCCCGCATGCGCCACCTTGTTGCCCGGATTGATGATACGCTGGGTCTCGTACCACGCCGTCGCCAGATATTGCTCTTTGATCGGTGAATCGAAGGGATAGAGAAACTGCGCATTCGCCGATACGTGTGGTGACACGCCGAATGCCAGCCAGTCATTGTACAGAAACGCACGGCCGTTATTGTACGGATACGCGTCACGGGCGCGGTCGAAGAGGCCGTACTCGAGGTGCAGTTCCAGTTGTTTCACGGCGTACAGTTGCCGGGTCGACATAAAATCCAGCGAGGGCGTGGTCTTGTCGGCCGTCAGGTAGAACGTGTTATTGGTGTTTACCGTAAACAGGTAAAATGGCCACCAAATGTTGAGTTCGGCGTCAATCCCTCCCGGACATGCACTCGAGCCGTTCGTGACAGTGATAAGGTTGTTATAGCTCTGCGTGATAAGGCTGTTCAGCGTGGTCGAATTGCTGAAGTCGGCCTTCATGTGATCGTAACCCTGCATGAACTTGGAGTTGGCGAAGTCGGTGTAGATGTCGCTGGTCGGATGCACGGCGTATGGCGAGTCGAGCGGATGGATTACCGGGAGCCAATGGTTCCAATCCGGCAACTGGAGCGCGATGGGAATCTCGCGCTGGTTCAGCATCGCGTCGGCATCCACCCGCGCAGCCGCATCGGGACTGGCTAGCCCATTGGGAAACATGTACGGAAGCGTCTGGCTGTCGGAGTCGAGCGCCCATTCGACTCCGGCACCGGCAGGCCATTCGATCTGCGGTTTGGCATCGAGGCCCGGCCCCGGCTGAAACGGCGGGTTCCAGGGACGGCCCAGGTCCTTTTGCGTCACACCGGCCGGCAGCTTGAGATCGATCGAGCGGATATAGCTCGCGATTTGTTCGCCCTGCAGTCCGGTCAGCCCGTGCGCCATGCTGCGAGCTTTGATCGCGAGATTCGAATAGTTGAAGTACTTGAGGTCGCCGCCATCCGTGAAGTGGCAGTTCGTGCATCGAGCGTACATAAGATGACCCGAAATGTCCGTCAGTTGCGCGGTGTACCAGAGAGTCTTGCCCGCCGCAATGTCAGCCGCGTCGTTCAGCGGCGGCTGCCAGGAATTCGGATCGTCCTGGGTGAAAGCCGATGCGTTAAGCACCATGGATCCGTCGCCGCGCTGAAAATTGAAATTCAGCACCCGCCATCCGATTGATATTCCGTCGGTCTGATTGAATTTGAAGTCGATCGTGTTCAAGCCGATATGCACGGTTCCAGGCGGAAGCGGCACGGTGAACCGGATCGTGAAGTACGCGCCGCCAATTCCGCCGTAGCTGCCTTCCGGAAATTGCGCTTGTGCGGTGCTGTTGTTCAGGCTTATCCAACTGCCGCCGTTGATTCTCACGCTCCCCTTGTTTGGATAGCTGGACAGGCCGTGCGCCTGAATCCACAGCCCCGTGATTCCGGTCGGGTCGTCGACGTTCACCGGTACTGAGCGGGTAAATCCGGCCGGCCCGATAATCTCGATTGGCAGTGTTATCGCCGATGCCGCCGGAGTCGGCGTCGCACTCGGAGTCGCAGTCGGCTTCGGCGTCGCAGTTCGGGTCGCAGTGGGCGTCGGCGTTGCGGTTCGCGTCGCCGAAGGTGTGGCTGAAGAAGTGATGGCGCTGGTCGGAGTAGAGGTGGGCGTGGGCGAAACTGTAGGGGCTGCTTTCTGGTGGCTCTTGGACGCAATTCTGCCGGGCGGTTTGAAGATCGGCTCGGATTTCAACTGCTTTGTATTCGATTGATCAGTTCCCGAAGCGGCGCTGCGACTCGCGCTTCGAGACGCATTCGCAGGCGAACCTCCCGGTATCGCTTTCGAGTTGCATGCACCAGCCGAGAAAACCAGTAGCGCCCACGCAGCCACAACCAGCCAATTTCGAGCCATCAATCCCGGTCCCCTCTCGACTTAATTCGATCGAGGCCGGGAATCACCGCCCCACAGCCTCAAGCCGTCCATGCTTCGCCGAGGTGTAAAGCAAGGCCTGTACCGTGAGACTGCGGCCGCGGGACGAATCGTGCGCGCAAACTCGCTTATGCTATGGCCTACCTAGATGGTAATCGAGCTAGCCTCCCGAACGTCGCACAGGCGCACAACTTGTGCAGATATGAGACACACCGATACGAACGTGCATTTCTCACAACAAAAGAACGGGCGGCCTTTTCGGGCCGCCCGTTTCAACGCGGTTAGAATCGAGCATCGAAAGCGCCTCAAATGGTGATTAAGTCGCTTTGCAGCTTGGTGCCTCGCAATAGTTGAATTGGTGATGGAGAACCCGATTTCGATGAAGCGTCCAGCTCGACTCCTCGCTCAGAAACGTGAATGTGCAAAAGCAATCGAGAATCGCAAGCGCCACAACTGAACTGCCACGTATGTCGCGCATGGCGTTCCGATCACATCTGAAACCACGACACCTCGTCGGAGCCGGTGCCATGCAATCGCAGCGCTCCCAGCGATGGAACCGCGCTACACGCGGTCGGTTGGCCTGCACTATTGTCCGTGCAGCCAATCGGCCGTCCGCCCGTGATGCATGCGTTCTTCACGAGCGTCGTTCCGCGAGATAACCGCGCGCGTCCCGCACAACCGTTGAATATCACTGGCGCGCTCAGATCTCCGGTGGCGTTTCGCCTTGGTGTCGCATACGGGCTCGGCGACACGACGGTGTCGACGAAGCAACATGAAGGGAGCGCATCTGTGTACTGATACGGCGAAATCGTTCCGACTTTGTGCCCGACGTCGCCGCGCAAGACGTCGAAGTAGTAAGCGCCCGGCTGCGGCTGCGCGCAGACCTTGTTATCCGGCTTTGCCGCACCGCTCACGGTAGTCCCGCCCGACGGCAGCGTGGGATTGCCGGCAAGGTCGTGGGCCACCAGGTAATACGTGTATCGGGTTCCACCCTCCTTTGCTTCGACGCTCGGCGCCGCTGGGCGCGCGATCGGATTTACCTGCACGCCGCCTCCCGTGATCTTCATCGGGCCGCCGGCGCCGCCGACGACCGCCACCGCGGTGGGGGTTCGAGTAAGAGGGACGCCTCCCGGCCCGCGAATCTGCGGATTGACGAGCACGACCGGGCTAGTCGGCGCTTTTTCGAATCTGACGATCTCAGCGGGGCGTGGCACAGTGCGACCGCCCGAATTGAACTCGGTACCGATGAAGGTGAGATTGTCTCCGCCGTTGATCTTCACGATCGGCCGGCCGTTATACGCTTCGAGCACACCGCCCATCACGGCGACCTTGCTCGGGCCATCGAGAAACAGGGCGGTGAGAAGACGCGATGGTCCCGCGGGTTCAAAATCGACGCTGGGCTGGAGAAGTGTGAAGTCCGTCTCGGAGGAACCGTGCGCGAGGTAAAAGGGATAGACTGTTGCCGTGCTGACGCTCATGTACACGCGGCTGTAGATCCCGCCTCCGGCTGAATATATACCGATGGCTCCGCCATCAAAGTGAGCATCGGTCAGATCGACCGGTCCGCTGCTCGAGTCCTCCAGGAAATCGATCCAGGACTGTCCGCCGGCCGTGACCTTCGGACGGGACATCGCGGAGCGATAGCTATTATTGAAGAACTGGACTCCGATTCTTGCATACTCGACAAATACGCGATCGTAGGAACACTGGTTGCACTCGATTGCGAGAATTCCCGATGCAGAGCTTCCGTTCGGCCCGCTGCCGTTCAACTCGAGATCGTGAACTCGAACAAAGTTCATCGCGTGTTTGTACGTCAGATCCATCCGGGGCAGCCATACTTTGCCCTGGCGGGATTCGGCCACTGTAAATATCGAGGAGTTCTCTTGCGCATTGAGCAGCAACATCGTCGCTGAATCGACGCGAAACTTCGCCGTGGGTGGTCGGAAATCACGACGATACCGGGCGATATCGGAAATTCTGATTGAGTCGAGCGCGAATCCCCCTGCGACTCCCCGCAACATCCCCATGCCCATCGGACCTCTCGGTGTTCCGCCCAGGGTCGTTCCTTCGTCCGCAGCTTGTCTGATGGTCCCTGTCGCCTGCTGCGAGGCTACCTCGTGGCCATTCCAAAACAAACGGATGCTGGAACCATCGTAATCGAGAGCCACGTGATAGTTCGCGTTGATACGCAACCGGAGGCCGCTCGCGTACAAATAGTGCTCTTTCCCATCGATGTTCAGATAGGCGGCAACTGTACTCTTTCCGTCGATAATAATTTCGAGTGCGCGGTTGCGCACTGAAACATCACCGCTTCCGATTATCGTGTCGTATCCCAATGACGAAAAGCGAATCGTGAATTCCACAGTCAGCGCTCTCAAACCGTCGAGATCCGTCGTCGGAGCCGACCGAAGATCAAGCACGTATCCTTCGCTGGAAGGCTTTGGAAAGCTGATCGCGTGCCCTGACCCGAACAATCCCAGCGCCAACGGTACTCCCGGGCTGCCTTTCGGCGTCGCAACGAGCATCGGTCCGCCCGCAAACCCCGCGCGCAGCCGGGTATTGCGCTTTCCGAAGCCCGCAATCTCGAGCCCGGAGCATCCCAACAATAACGGCCGCGAGATTGTATATTGACCCGGCGGCAGGCGCACTTGGGCCCCGGCCGCATCTCCTTCGGATCGCTCGCATGCGGCGTTCAAGGCCGCCTGAATAGGGCCCGCGTCATCGCTGCGGCCATTGCCCCTGGCACCAAACGGATATGTAGCCACGTCGAAGATGCCGTTGCGCGCCGCGGGAACGCCGGAAGCCGAAGCGGCACAGGCGCGAACCGGAAATGCAAAGGCCGCGATGGTCGCGGCCGTTGCCACGATACTCGCGCATCCTACCGCTGTCATTCTCGGAATTCCTTGCCAGCGTCACGATGATTGAGAAACGCATACAATCGATCCCGAGCTGCGATCATCATTGTAGCCATCGGCCACTCGACGGCGATCGCGGGCTTGTTACATCGGATGCCCCGGGCGGCCTGTGAAACATAATGCTCCGACATCTGGTAAACGACCTCGGTAGAATAGTCGAGGAATTGAAATCCGTGAGCGCAATCCGCGAAGTTATACAACGACCGAAGCTCGCGCGCGTTCATTTCCACCAGTATCCATTTCAGAACTGTTGGTGAGGCCGGCCGCAAATCGACCATAACATCGTAGATCGCGCCGCGAACGCATCTCACACGTTTCGTTTCGGAGTGTGGTAGCAACTGCACATGCCAGTTGCGGAGGGTTCTGCGACCCAGGTTCAAAAAGATATTACACCGCTTTCCTTGCGTCTCACGCCGATAAGCTTCACACTCCCGGACGTAGAATGTTCGTGCAAAATAGCCGCACTCATCCGTGATCGGCTCGGATTTGATGATAAACACTTCTCGGATACTCATTTCATAACACAGCACTTTTCCGCTCGAGGCTTTGGAGTCCTCAAATCACCTGCGGCCATGGAATTGGAATGATGAACTGCCCCCCACGCTCGAGGTATTCACGTTGTTGCCCAATGATCTCGGTCGCGATGTTCCATGGTAGGATCAGCGCATAGTCGGGGCGCCGCTCTACGAGCGCGTCCGGCGGTAGAATCGGAATATGGGAACCCGGCAGAAGCAGCCCCTGTTTGTGGGGGTTACGATCCACGGTAAACGCGATACAACTGGAATCGATGCCGCAGTAGGTAAGCAGGGTATTTCCCTTCGCCGGAGCGCCGTATGCGCCCAAGGTCCCGCCGAGCGACCGGATGTCATCGATCATTCCGACCAGCTGTCTTTTCACGTCAACCGCGCTGCGCCCAAACGAATAATAGCGAGCGGCAGATGTAAGCCCCGCGCCCGCTTCGTCGATCAGCATCTCGCTGACTCGCGAGGAAATCGGTCCTCCACCGGCGCGGCGCAAAAATACGCGCAGTGAGCCGCCGTGTATCGGTTCGTTGACAACGTCGTACACCTCGAGCCCGGCACGATCCGCCAGCCGCCAGAGCGCGGACATCGAATAGTAAAACACGTGCTCGTGGTAGATGGTGTCGAACTCGTTGTGATCCAAGAGTTCCTTGAGATACGGGAACTCGAAGACCGCCACGCCGAATGGTTTCATGACCGCGGACACCGCGCCGAGAAATTCAGTTATTGCGGGTACGTGCGCGAGCACGTTGTTCCCGATTATCAGATCCGCCAAGCCAAACGTGGTCAGTACCTGTTCGATCGCACTGCGTCCGAAAAATGCGCTGATCGTCGGAATTCCGCGCTCTCGCGCAGTGGCGGCTATGTTGGCGGCCGGCTCGACGCCCATTACCCGTATCCCTCGCCTCTGAAAGTACTGCAGTAGGTAGCCGTCATTGCTCGCTATTTCGAGGACCCGGCTGTTTGAATCGAGTGACAGCCGAAGCATTAGCGATTCCGCCATCTCACGTGCGTGGTCCAGAAGCGACTGTGAGTAAGAAGAAAAGTAAGCATACTGGCTGAATAGCTTTTCGGGTGGCACCACGCTAGTGATCTGAACAAGATGGCACTCGCTGCAATAGCATACGGCAAGCGGAAAGCGTTCTTCGGGGCGGTCGGCGAACTCCGGCCTGACGTAGGAGTTTGCGAGCGGCGTAAGCCCAAGATCTATGAACGGAGCAGCCAAAGCCGCGCCGCATCCCAAACAATCATGCGCCGATTCGCGCGCCATCTTCTTTCTCCCACCCGCTCCAGCGCAGCGAGGAGTCGAGCCTGCCCGCTGCGAGAAGCTGATTGAGATGCACAAGACGGATGAACTTGCCGCCGGTCAAGTTCTGGCGGCTGACCCCCGTCGAATCGAATGCGTTACACAGCTGCCGGACGGCGCTGGAGGCGTCCCATACAGTCGTGTATTCGGGGATCGCGCGACGGAACCGCCCGAAGTCAACTCGATAGCTGCGCGGGTCAGGCCCTCCACCTTTCGCGTACGTTATTTCACAGCGTGGCATTTCCTGGCGGACAATTTCAGCGATTTCACGGACTTGGTAATTCTCTGAATTAGCACCGATGTTGAACGCCTGATTGTGGATATGCTCGACAGGGGCGTCGATTGCCGCCGCAAACGCCCGCGCGATATCCTCGACGTGCACGATAGGACGCCACGGAGTTCCGTCGCTGGTTATGAGAATGCGCCCGGTGGCCCACGCCGCGCACGTAAGATTATTCAGCACCACGTCTCCGCGCAGTCGCGGCGAAAGGCCGTAAGCAGTCGCGTTGCGCATGAACACGGGGCTGAAGCCGGTACTGGCGAGTTTTGAAATCGACTCTTCGGAAAGGACTTTCGATTTCGCATAGGCGGTGATCGGATGGAGCGGCGCGTCCTCGTCCACGAGATCGTCGGCCGACACGCCGTACATGCTGCATGAGGAAGCGTATAGAAATCGCTTCACGCCCGCTTCGCGAGCGAGCCGCGCGAGGCGGACCGACGCTCGAAAGTTGATCTCCAGGGTCAGCTCCGGGTTCAGATTGCCCAACGGGTCATTGCAGAGCGCGGCGAGGTGAACCACGGCGTCGAAGCCTTCGAGATCGCGCGGCGCAATCTCGCGGACGTCGCGCCGGCACCCCAAAGGCTCGACTGCGGATTCATTTAGATCGCACCCGACAAAAAAGCCGGCATCCAGGCCCTCAACTCGATGGCCCAAAGACCGCAGCAGCGGCACCATAACGGAGCCGATATATCCAGCGCTGCCGGTTACGAGAATTTGCTGCGCGCGTGGCGTTCGAAGCGAGGTCTTCACATCCATGGCAATCTCCTAGGCAGTCTGAGCAATCCTGGTTTTCTGAGTATCGTCGGACCACACCTTCCACGGGGCTTCGCCGGAGCTCCACATGTCGTTGAGCAAGCTCATCTCGCGATAGGTATCCATGCACTGCCAGAATCCCGTATGCTGATAGACGGCAAGTTCGCGGGCAGCCGCCAGTTGCTCAAGCGCGTGTTCCTCAAGCTTGTCGGAATCAGTGTCGATGTAGTCGAGCACCGCAGGCTCAAAAACAAAGAATCCTCCGTTGATCCAGCCGCCCTCCACCTGCGGCTTTTCCCGAAACGCGGTAACGGTGTCATCAGCTATCGACAGTTCGCCGAATCGCGACGACGGTCTTACCGCTGTGACGGTTGCGAGTTTGTGCTGGCGCTTGTGAAAGGCGAGCAGACGCGCGATGTCGATGTTTCCCACGCCGTCGCCGTAGGTCATCATGAATGTGCCGTCGTCAAGATAAGCGCCGACGCGCTTGAGACGGCCGCCAGTCTGGGTATGGATTCCGGTTTCGGCGAGGGTAACCCGCCATCCGTTCTCGCTATGATGGTTGTGAATCTCGAGCTTGTGCGTGCCCAGAGTCACGGTGAAGTCGCGATTGCGGATTTCGTAATTCAGAAAATAGTCGCGGATTACATCGCCCTTGTATCCGAGACAGATCACAAAGTCGGTGAAGTGATACGCTGCGTACAGTTTCATTATGTGCCAGAGAATCGGACGCCCGCCGATCTCGACCATCGGTTTCGGCTTGTACTCGGTTTCCTCGCGAAGGCGTGTGCCCAAGCCGCCGGCCAGAATAACTACCTTCATTTTGTCCTCCGAATGCTGTTATCGGTTTCGCCGCAATTGCGCGGTGACGGATCGCGAGCAAGCGATCCCCAAAACACGCGGGGCGATCGCGAGTGCGGATGTTGGCGGAGTGCGTGAGCGCCGGAACCCTGCGTCACCGGCTCTCGAGATGGACCTTACCAGCCGTCCGCGCGCAGGACCTTGGCTAGCGTTTTTCCAAGAATGCGCAGATCAAGCCAGAGCGACCAGTTATCTATGTAGTTGCAGTCCAGTGCGACCACGTCTTCGAAATCATTCACTGTTCCGTTCCCACTGATCTGCCACAAACCGGTTAGCCCAGGTTTCATGCTGAGGCGGCGATAATGGTGCGGGCGATAGCGCACCACTTCGTCGCCGGTCGGAGGGCGAGTGCCCACCAGGCTCATCTGGCCTTTCAGTACGTTCCAGAACTGAGGCAGTTCATCGATGTGCCTGCGCCGGAGGACGTTGCCGAGAGGAGTAACTCGCGGATCATCCTTCATCTTGAACATCAGCCCGCGCATGTGGTTGAGTTTGCGCAGACTCTTGAGCCGCACTTCGGCGTCGACGCACATGGTCCGGAACTTATATAAGGTGAACTTGCGGCCGTTGCGCCCGATTCGCTCCTGACGGAAGAAGATCGGCCCCGCTGATTCGCGCCTTATCCGGAGACCGTACCAGGCTAGCGCCACACCACATATCACGACTCCTACGAGGCCACCGGCGACATCAATCAGCCGCTTGACCGCCAGCGCGAGAGTGCCCTGCGGCACGGTTTCCAGGGACATCACGAACGCTCCACTGGAAACCGCTTCGACCGAGTAGCGCCCCACGTCGGCTGGCGGAAGGGTGACCAAGTTTCGAAAGGTGATTCCACGCTCGACGCAGGCCGCGGCAAGTTCTTCGGTATTCGAAGCCTCATGCCACGAGGTGACTGCAACGACTTCGTCAATTACTCTGTCGCGCAACAGTGCCTTCCACGCCGCAGGCGCCGTCCGGCCCCCGTCATTCACCGCCATCGCGAACCGCGTCCCCTGAAGTGCTACCGGACCAATCCACTCTACAGACCAGTTGGGGTGATCGCGCATCAGGTGAAGATGCTCCGGAGTCTGCGAATCGCTGCTGACCACCAACACGCGCCATCGTTCAATTAGTCCCGGCTTAAATTCCGCCCACACCAGCAATGCACGCAACCCCAGCTTGTCGACCACCAGCACAACGCCGCTAATCACAAGAAACAATTGCGTTAGCAGCCGGCTGATCTCGAAACGATCGACCAGATAAACAGATGCTAGCAACACGAGCGTTCCAAGGATGTGTACTTTTGACAACCGTAAAAGCAACGAAGAAATCGAGTCCAGCGCGATAGGACGATCCAAACGGTACCTGTGCATCAGCCAGAGCCAAGTTGGCACGATCACCCACAACATCCAGAGATAGGCACTCAGGGAGTAGAGATTGCCGTAGCTGTGAGCAAAGCGTCGAAAATCGCGAATCTGATACGCCGCAAGAAAGCTGACGATCAGTACGATAGCGTCGAGACTGTGTGCGATCTGCCAATATACGTGAGACCGAGGTTTCACGAGTACACTCCGCCTTAGTTTTTGATTGAGAGGGGCCGGACGGCTATACGCGCGGCATCTGAATCACGCGCTTGTAAATTTGCATCGTGCGCGACGTCATTTTCTCGACGCCAAATTCCTCCCGCGCGCGCTTTCGAGCGGCTTCACCCATAACCTGTCGTGTAGTGTCGCTCTCAAGTATTTCGTTTACCGCGTCGCCAAGCGCGACAGGATCCCGCGGGGATACCGTCAGTCCGGTCTGTCCATGCAGCGAGACGAAGGGAACACCGGATGCAAGATTGGTATTCACCACCGGCGTTCCCGCCGACATCGCTTCAATTTGAACGATGCCGAACGCTTCGCTGCGCGCCACCGACGGCAGCACGAAAACGTCGGCGGCATGATAGTATGGTGCTAGCTGTGAATTGGATATTTCGCCGAGAAACGCGACCCGGTCGGGGACCGCGAGATTGGAGGCTTCCTGTTCCAGTCGCTGCCGCAATGGTCCGTCGCCTATGAGGAGCAATTTCCCGTCGACCTTGCTCATCGCGCGGATCAGGTACTCAAAGCCCTTGTAATAGACGAATCTCCCCACCGCGAGCACAATTCGCGCGCCAAAACGCCTTCGAATCTCCGAGACGGCATCCTGCTCGGCGCGCTCGAAGGCATCCGTGCGAATTCCGTACGGGACGGAATAGCAGCGGTCGCGGCAGGAGCCGAGATGGGGCGAGCTGTCGATATAGTTCGGAGATGTTGCAAGGACGGCGCGCGCCTTTCTGAGAAACACGCGCTGAAACGGCGCGAACATTTTACCAAGAAGACGCTGGCGCACGATGTCTAGGTGCCACGTCACAACCAGCCGCCCCCGATGGCGGCTGGCTAGATAACTCAGCACCGCAGTGGGATTGGGGTGATGCAAGTGAACTATGTCCGCATCACAAGAGCGAATCGCTTGAGTCATGCTGGGGCAGATCGACGCACCCGCTATGTTGCAGATCGCGCCCACCCGCCGAACGGGAACCTGGCCATCGGTCTCCGTGACGCCGGTCCGCCCGTCGGCGGCAACCACGACATTGACGTCGGCAAACTTCGCGAGCTCTCCGCAAAGCGTCTGTAGGTGAAGTTCCATTCCGCCCATGTGCGGCGGGTAAAATTTCCCGACATGCAGAACGCGAAGGTCTCGCTTGCCGCTCATTCGAAGCGCGCCTCCGTTGAGACCCAGTCGTAGAGGCGATCGAGTCCTTCGCGCCAAGGCACTTTGGGCGTCCATTCAAGATCCTGCTGAGCGCGGCGGATGTCGCTGATGTAGACGCGCTGATCGCCAGGCCGCCATCCGGCGTGCTCGCGTTTGATCGGACTGCCCTGGCGGCGCTCGATATAAGAAATCAGGTCGTTCAGCGAGATGGCATTGCGCGGTCCGCCGCCGACGTTGTAAATGCCGCCGGCAGCCGACGCGATGTTCGCGATCGCCAGATCGAACGCGTCAATCAAATCGTCCACGAACAGGATATCGCGCACCTGCTTGCCGTCGCCGTACACCGTGAGCGGCAGTCCGCGATGCGCCGCGATCATGAACCACGCAACCCATCCCTGATCTTCATTTCCCCACTGCTGGGAGCCATAAATGCACGACTGTCTGAAGACGACCGTGTTCATACCGAAGATGCGGTGATAATCGTGTACATACTGATCCGCTGCTCCCTTCGAACATCCGTAGGGGGAATGAAAGTCGAGCGGGCGGGACTCTGAAATTCCCCATGTTTCATCTACGTATGCGTAGCGTCCCCGGTTTTCGCTGACCCGGATATCGTTCATTTCCCCGTAGACCTTGTTCGTCGATGAATAGATTACGGGAATACTCACGTTTGCGAGCCTCACAGCTTCCAGCACGTTCAGAGTGCCTAGCGCGTTGGCGGTGAAGTCCAGTCGCGGATCGTCAACCGAGGTCGTTACTGCCACCTGCGCAGCGAGATGCAGGACAGCGGACGCGTCGCGATTGGCTCGAACCAGGGAAGCGACACAGGACCCGTGGCGGATGTCGAGGTTGTGAAACGTCAGGCGTCCCTGGGGGCGTAACCAGGCGATGTTTCGCTCGGCACCGTGGCGCGCCAGGTTGTCCAGTATCACTACTTCGTCACCGCGCCGCAGAAAGCGGCTCGCCGCATTGGTTCCGATAAAACCTGCGCCACCTGTGATGATTACCTTCATGGCTATCAGCCTCCGGAGAAAACGGAATTGTAGTGGTAAAACGTACGGTCTCGCTGAGGCAGCAGCCGCAGCGAAACTTAGAGAGCCGCGCTGGTAAGAAAACGCGAATCGCCGACCGGCTGGTGCGAAAACGAGGTCCCGGTCAATTCGGAGTACAGACGCATCATGCTGTGTGCATTTGCCGACCAGGTATATTTCGCAGCTTGGCGAAGGCCGGTGTCGCGCCGGGCACGCCAGCGCCGCGAGTCGGTCTGGCGTTCATGCAGCAATCGAGCTGCCGTGGAAACCCACGCGTCTATCTGGCCGATGGCACAATATTCCGCTGCTTCGCCGCCGACTTCACGAAGCACGGGCAGATCGGTCGCAACGACCGGTGTGCCGCACGCCATCGACTCGGCGACGGGCAGTCCAAATCCTTCCGCGTCTGAGGTGGCGAGCAGCAATGCGGCACGACGGTAAATCGCGGCCAGCACATCGGCTGTCACGAAGGGGACTGAGACAATGTGAGCGTCGAGTTCCAGGTTTTGAATCTCATTTGCCTGTTCTGCCGTAAAGGCTCCGCCCGCGTGGATCAATCGAAGATTGCGATTTGTCCGCCGCAGTGCCGCAAACACGCCGAGCAATACGTCGATACGCTTGCGCCTTGTTGTGCTGCCCACGTGCAGCAACTCGACTTGATTTCGATCGCGGGGACCGAGAAGCGCCGTCGCCGCCGTATCAGCGTCTCGCGCAGCGAATGGCGAACAGGACGGATGCACGCCGTTCGAAATAGTTTCAGTGCGGTCCGGGGCAATCCAACCAGTGGATAGGAGTCTGTGGCGCGTGCTCTCGCTGACGCATACCACGCGAGAGGCTCGCCGGAGTCCGCCCAGCGTCGCCCTCGCCAGCAGCCGCCTGGGTGTGTTTTTCAATTCAAACCGGGATGCGGTCAGAGCTTCGAACGAATCGAGGTCATGGCAGGTAACAATGGTCCGTTCCGGACGCAGCGCAGTAACAAGGTTTGCGTAGCTGTGGTCCACGATGTGGAATACGTCGAAACGATCGCGATAGGCGCGCAGGAAACGCGGGTAGATGACGAAGCGGTTGAAGATGCGCTCGGCGGTGAACGCGGCCCGCCGCCGGCCCATGACCGGGAGCCGAGTTGCAAAACGCACGAACCGGGGACACAACTCGGATACTTGGGCCGACTCGCGATGCTCGAGTTGCAGATAGCGCGCGAGCATTTCCGCGACCAGGTCCATGCTGTACCATCGTTCCTCCGCAAAATCGCGAAGGATTGCGATGCGAATCTGTCTCATGCCTTGCAGATGCGCCGGCGGCGCGCGAGCTAACCGTCGATGAGTTCTTCGATGAACGAACGAACGCGAGCGGCCTGCGGAACGCGATCGAATTGCGGCAGATTCGCGGGAACTGCGTCGCGGCGCTTGCGGATTTGCTCCGGAGTTACGCGCTCGAGCAACCGTGCGAGCGCCTCGATGTAGCGGTCGGTCCACGGCGCATCGCCGGGCAATCGCCACATCCATCCGCTGTCCAGGTCGTAGGCCAGCGGAATCTGTCCGATCGCGATCGGGAGCCCGACCGCGAGGTATTCGCTGAGCTTGGTCGTGTAGCGGAGTGCGCCCACCTGGTCGACGCTTTGCGGCAGGCTCGCGATGTCCATCACGCGCAGATAGGCAGGCAGCGCCTCGCGATCAACGAACCCCGGGATCAGGATTCGACCGCCCAGGTCGTCTCCCGCGAGTTTCTCCAGATGCCGGCGTCCGTCTCCGTCACCGACGATCAAGACGCGCACGTCGCGCCGTGCTACCTGGCGTATCGCGTGCACCAGCTCGCAGCCATAGCAATATTGGACTCGCGGATTCCATTTGAGTGATCCCGCGACGCCGACCACGATCGCTTCCGCCGGTATTCCCATGGCCAGCCGCATGCGGCGCGCGTCGAGATTCCATCGATCGTTGGCTGCTGCAAAGCTGGCCCACCCCGGCGCCGTCATCGCGCGCCGTGCACCAAGCGTAAGCGCGCGCCCGACCAGGTACGGCGACCATCCGATGAATCCCGCCGAAAGCCTGCACAGGATTTTCTCGTACGCGCGGAAAAGCGGCGCCATCAGGGGAAACCGCATCGCGAGGAACGGCGCGATCGCATCGCCGCTGCTGAATGCGTATCGCGTGCCGAACAGAAGGCGTGTGAGGATCAGCGCCGCGCCACCCGCGACTCCGGTACCTTCCATGACCACCAGTTCAGGACGGCGGCGGCGAATCTCGCGAACCAGGCCAAAGAAGCTGCGCAGCTTCGATTTGCGATCAAAGCCGAGAAATTCCGCGCCGGTTCCTTCCAGCATCGTCCTCAGCCTCAACTCGTCGATCGTTCCCGTTCCCATCGTTGCGAATGCCGCCAACGCGCGGGCTTGCGCAGGCGTCCCGGGCGCGGCTTCATTCCTGGCATCTGAATTCCTTATCGGAAGCATCAGGTTCACGCGTCGTCTGGCTCGCCATGTTCGACGCCATGCAGCGTTGTCCTCGCGCCATGTGAAACGGGACGTCCGCGGCTAGGGCGGCGGCTCCGGCGCCGGACGCATATTGCGGCGAGATGGCTCAATCCCGCGGGATCGGCAATGCCGCGAAGGAAATGTCGGCCGCCCTCGACGATCCGGCCCATCCGCAACAGCGCTCCGCCACAATCCACGTGGCTGGTACCGCGGCGGCGAGCGAATTCGTTCCGATAACCGGGAAATCTGCCGTCGATGATCGCACGCGAGTAGACAAAGGTGCGTTCGCGCGCCACTTCGGCGAAGCCTACATGATGACCGGAGCCACTATGGACGCGGTAACGCGTCAGCCGCTCCGGCACATAGTAGGCCAATCCGCCGCTGCTGGCGGCCAGGTAGGACAGCCAGAGATCGAATGCTCCGCCGACCTCCAATGGAAAGTCGTTCCAATCGATTGAGCTGCTGCGGAACACGGCCGCGGCGCCGGCATGGATGCTAACTGAGAGCAGTCCCAATTCTATCAACGGCCGCGATATGCCTTCGGAAAGACGGTCGCGTCCGAATTGAGCGCTTTCACTTGCGGACTTTTCGGAATCGATCGCGCCATCGTCATCGATAATGAAATGGTCGGTGAAGGCGACTGCTATTCCGGGGTCGGATTCCAGCACCGGCACGGTCCGGCTCAGGAAGTCAGGTTCCCAGAGATCGTCGTCGGCGAGCACCGCGAAGTACTTTCCCTTCAATTCGCGAAATGAAGCGCGATAGTTGGCGGCGATTCCGAGATTGACCGGGTTGGCGCGGTACCGAATCCGCGGGTCGCCGAACGACGCGGCGATCGCGCGATTTTCTTCGGAATTCGCGTTGTCGGATACGATCAGTTCAAAGTTGTCGTAGCTTCCGGCAAGCGCGCTGGCGAGCGCGAGCTTCAGAAGATTCGGACGGTTGTAGGTGCCGGTGATCACGCTCACCAACGGCCCATTCTTTTCGCAAAGATTCATACCTTCGGCTCCGTTCGTACTCGCCTCAGGATGGCGCCCGGACTGCGGATTCGCCGCTCGCGTCGCCGGACAGCGAGCGATCCAGGCCCCGCGCGAGATCTGAATCATCACCGCGTCCGGCCGGGTCCGTGCGCAGCGCCATAACCGTGCGTTCGAGTGAAAAGCGCTCCCTGTAGATCCGTGCGGCCGCGGCGCCCAGCGCCCTCCGGAGGTTGCGGTCGCGCAACGCTCGTTCGGCGCAGGCGGAAAAAGCCTCGGCGTCGCCGGCAGGCGCCGCCAGTAGTGCATCGGTCCCTTTCCAGTAAGGCTCGGAAAGCGCGCCGATAGTCGAGACCATCGCGCGTCCGTGCTGCAAACTGACCAGCGCGCTGCCCCGCCTGCCGCTGATTCCATCGGGATAAGGCTGCAGCATCAGGTCGCACGCGCCGATATGCACCGAGAGCTCATCTGCGGGGAGCGTGCCCGACGCGGTAACCCGATCGGCGAGACGCGGGTACCGGCTCGCAAGATCTTGACGATACTGCTGCCCGCCTTTTCCGAGCAGCAGCACCCGGGCCTGTGGGCAGTGTTCCAGCAGGCGAGGCACCGACTCCGTCAGCATCGGAGTCACGTTCCAGCCGAAGGAGCCGAAGTGCCCGACCAGCAATCCGCCGTTGCGCATCACGCGCTCGCGAACCGCATCAATCGCGGTCCGGTCATCGACCACCGCCAGATTGCTGAATACCGGCAGCACCTCGATTTTGCACCCGCGAGCCGCGAGCGGTCGCAGCAGCTCTCGCCATCGTGGAATCGTGACGATAACGCGGGACGAGCTGCGCACCGCGAGCATCGCCATCGCGCGATGCATCGCGGCTTGCAGGTTGTACTTCGCCGGTTGAGAAAATGAGAACGCGCATCCGACCTCATGGAAGATCGTGATGATCGGAGATTGCCGCCGCCCCATGAGCCACCGGCACAGCGGCAGATTCATGCCCTTGGCGCCGAAGGCCTGGGGCACGTATTCGACCAGCAGGCGTTCGTCGCGTGCGACTTCGAGCCGCTCGGCCAGGATTGCCAGCGTACGGGCGTTAAGAGTGTCGCCGAGCCGATGAACGCTCATGTCATTTTCGGTGCTGTGATGGCGATGGCCGGAGCTGCGGGTCCACACGTGAACGCGGTCTCCGGCCGCGAGCAGCCGTTCGGCGACCATCCGTGCATGGTCAGCGACTCCGCCAATGTCAGGCGGATACTCGCCAGTAAGGATGTGCCAGGTGTGCAAGAGTATTTCGCTCAGGTCGAGAGTCGCGCGGGATGGATGCTCACGCCGCGCGCAAATGGCGATCCGCAAGCGCGCGAATCCTGATTCGCCAGGTTTCCCGGTCCGACCGCGTCAGCACTACGAACATGCAGTAAAGAAGTCCCAGTGCCATCGCCACGCTGAAATGCGAGGCGAGTTGAAACCAGTCGCGCGACGCCTCGGGGCCGTGCACGACGATCCACAACGCCAAGGCCCACACTACGCTCAGAATCAGCGAGCGGGCTCCGGTCGCAATCAGTTCGCGCGCGCGCAAGCCATAGCGCCGGCAGAATATGTACGGCGAAATCCAGAAATCGGTTCCGAGATACGCGACCACGGTGGCGAGCGCGACACCATATAGGCCGAGCCATTTAGCGAACAGGAAACTCATGGCCAGGTTGAAAACGGCCCCGGGTGCGCTGACCGCAACCCGATGCCGCGTGTCGCCCTGCGTATCGACCACCTGGGTGAAGAGCGAAGAGGTGCCGACCACAACCATCTGGGCCGCGGTAATCACGGTCAGCGCGTCTCCGCCATAAAATTCTCCGCCGACCCACAGCGAAACGAAATCGTGATTGAAGGCCGCGAGCGTGCCGACCACAATTGTGCCAAACCCGAAGATCAATCGGAGCAGTTCGTGGACGCGTGCCTGGAACTCCACGTTTCCATCATGCACCAAAATTTCGTTGAGTGCGGCCCAGCTTACTCCGCCGACATGGCTTGTCACGAATCCACCGAGCGCCACTATCAGCCGCTGAGTAATCGAAAAGGTAGTCACCAGCGCGGGACTGAACGCAAGACCGACCACGATGTAATCGGTCATAAGGTTCAGATGAGAACTGGCCGAAGTCAGCGTCATGGGCCATCGCAGGCGCCAGAGCCGGTCGGATCGGATCTCGGCGGGCCTGGTACGCCAGAAGCGGGGCATCTGGCGCGTCACGAACCAGGTCATCAGCAGCGAAAACAGCAGGACGCCGGCGGCCTGCGTGGCGAACTGTCCCGGAATTCCGTAGCCGGCCCACGCAAGCCAGACCGCGAGTCCCGCCGCAAGCACGGCCTGAACCATGAGCGCGAACGCGATCAGATAGCCACGCTGCTGGCAGCCAAGCACCGTGCGGAAGATGTCGAACGGCGAACTGAGAAACATGAGTAGGCCGATGAAGGCGCCGACGCGCAGTTCCATGCGCAATGGCGCTTCCACCGGCACCAGCACCGGCATCATCCACGCCATGACGATCGCGAACGGCATCACAACAAACGCCGCTTGGCGCGCCAGAAGGCGGAATCCGGCCCTGGCTACCGCCGCCGTGTCGGCCGCGTCGCGCTGGTTAATGGAGTCCATGACCAGAACATTGAGCGAACTTCCCAGGCCGAAGTGCAGGTGGGGCAGGTAGCCGTTCCATTGTTGCGACGCGCGAATTGCGCCCAGCCGCTCCGCGCCGAGAAACAGCAGTAGATACGGAGTCACGATGAACCCGACCGCCATCGTGACGGCAGTCTGAATTGCGCCAGCCGTCCAGGTAAGCAGGGCACGGGCAATGCGCCCCTCGACGACAGGCTGAGATTCAGCCGCGATTGAAACAGATTCGCTCATGCGCAATCGATGACGCTCAGTGCCCGGCCCGGGCGAGGCCGCCCGGGTTCGGGAGCTAGTCGCGCTCGAACCGTTCAGTGTAATCGAGCCAAAGGCCGGGGTTCTGCGACTCTTTGAGAAGAAAGCAGTTGCCGATCGCGAGCGCATCCATCTCGGTGCCCATGAAGCAGTGGAAGGCGTCCTCTGGAGTGCACACGATGGGTTCACCGCGCACATTGAAGCTGGTGTTGACGAGCACGGGACATCCGGTAACCAGCTTGAAGCCGCTAAGCAGCGAGTGATAGAGCGGGTTGGTCTCGCGATCCACGGTCTGAACGCGCGCCGAATAATCGACGTGCGTCACCGCGGGGATATCCGAGCGCACGGTGTTGAGCTTGTCGATTCCGAACAGCGCCTGTTCATCCGACGTCAAAGCCCGCCGCCTTTCTTTCCTGACGTCGGCGACCAGCAACATATACGGACTGTCAGTATTCATCTCGAACCAGTCCTGAACGTCTTCGCGCGGAACGGAAGGTGCGAACGGCCGAAACGATTCGCGAAATTTGACTTTGAGGTTGAGGGTCTTCTGCATCGCTGGAGATCGCGCGTCGCCGAGAATCGAGCGGGCGCCCAGGGCGCGCGGTCCGAATTCCATTCGGCCCTGAAACCATCCCAGAGCTTTCTGCTCCGTCAACGATCGAATGCCCGCGCCAATCAGCGTCTGGTTGTCGAGCACCTCAAAGCGGGCGCCCTCCGCGCTCAGGCGCCGCTCTATTTCAGGCTGCTCGAACGACGGTCCAAGGTACGCACCCGCCATAAGATCGCGGCCGTCGTGTCGACGAGGCTGCTCAAGGAAGAGATGATACGCGGCCAGCGCAGCGCCCAGCGCACCGCCTGCGTCGCCGGCAGCAGGCTGGATCCAGATATTCTCGAAGTGCCCATCGCGCAGAATCTTGCCGTTGGCGACACAGTTGAGCGCAACGCCGCCGGCGAGCGCGAGATTTCGTATCCCGGTTTCAGCAGCGAGTGAGCGGGTCAACCGCACCATCGCTTCCTCGGTCACTGCCTGAATCGATGCGGCGAGATCCATTTCGCGTTGCGTGACGCGTTCTTCGGGTTTGCGCGGCGGACCGCCGAACAGCGCGTCGAACTTCTCGTTCGTCATTCGCAATCCGACGCAATAGTCGAAGTAGCTGAGATCGAGCCTGAACGAACCGTCGGGCTTGAGGTCGATTAAATGCTCGAGAATCAGATCGCGATATCTCGGCACCCCGTAAGGTGCAAGCCCCATTACCTTGTACTCGCCGGAATTGACTTTGAACCCCGTGTAGTAGGTGAACGCGGAATAAAGCAGGCCCAGTGAATGAGGAAAATGTATTTCCTTGATGGTCTCAAGCCGCGCGTCGTGTCCAATCGCAGCCGATGAAGTCGTCCATTCGCCGACTCCGTCCAGAGTCAACACCAGAGCGTCTTTGAATGGCGAAGCGAAAAATGCGCTTGCGGCGTGACTCTGATGGTGCTCTGCGAACAGCAGTCGATCGCCAACGTCAGCGCCGCCGTCGAGGTTCTTGAGTTCAGAACTCAACAAGCTTTTCTGAAACAGCTTCTCCCGCAGCCATAGCGGCATCGCCATCCAAAATGAACCGAACCCGCGCGGTGCGAACGAGAGATAAGTCTCGAGCAGCCGTTCGAATTTGAGGAACGGCTTCTCATAGAAGACCACATAGTCGACATTCTCGAGGCCAATTCCGGCATATTCGAGGCAGTACGCGATCGCACGGCGGGGAAAGCGCGCGTCGTGCTTCTTGCGGGTAAAGCGTTCTTCCTGCGCCGCGGCCAAAATTCGGCCGTCCTCGAGCAGCACTGCGGCACTATCGTGGTAAAAGGCAGATATTCCTAGAATTCTCATAAGCGCGGCGTTAAAAGAGAGTATAGATGAACGGTGCTACGGCGGTGGCCTGGGTAAGTACGATCAGGGTGCCGAACAGAACGAGCACCGTCGCTACTGGAAACAGCCAGAATTTCTTGCGTCCCCACATGAAGCGGCCAAACTCTATGATGAAGGCCATAGTGGTCCCCCGGTTGCGTCAGAATTGCTCTTTCATCGATTTGGGTTTGCGGCCAAGTGGCGTTCGCTCAATCCAGTAGCTGCTCGCCTTGCGATCCCATCGCAATTGGAGGGCGTCATACCCTAGAAGTCGCATGAACATGCCGATCGGCGCGACCGTGGTATAGAACAGCAATCCCATCATGATCGGGTTCGTAGTTTCGTGGAGAACAATTCCGAGTCTCGTCCACAGTATGTTGAGCGGCCGCAGAACACGCGGTACCGAAAGACTTGCCGTGAGAAACACGCCGGCAGCGGCGGCTGCCCACGGGCGCGCAGGGTGGCCTCGCAGCCAGGGCGCAAAGGCGAGCAGCAAGAAGCACGCCGCAAACACGATCCCGAGGGTCCGGTCCGAAGACATCTCAATCTGGTTCTCGCGGAACAAGTCTTCGTGAATCGCGTCGCTTCGCTTTGGATTCATCCCGGTTACGATCCTGCTGGTCTGATTTCGGAGTCCTTCGCGCTGGCAAGGCGAGTTCGGGCGTTACCCGCGCTTGGCGGCAGGAACCGCTCGTGCGCGCAAAGATCGCGCGCCTGGATCTTTCGTCCGTGCGGCTTGCCGAGGGGTATGCTGCACCGTGGTCTGCGGTTTGGCATGCTCAACAAGGGGAATTACGTCCTTTCCCATCCGCGCCGCAACGATCTCGTTGCAGTTCCCGGTGATATGGAAGAGATCGACGAAGCAAGTGTCGCGAACGCCGGCGAAGATGTTGCTGATGTCGTGGACGCGAGGAGAGGTAATGCGTTCGCTGGCTCCGCGCGCATAGTAATAGGTCGCTTGCATGAATCTCTCCATCCCGGGCGCCGAGTTTCGGGCAGCCTGCACAACGGCCTTCTCGAGCTCCGACTGGTGGGGCTTGGAATAGAGAACCGGCTGCCAGTAAAAGAGGCTGGCAAAACCCAGTTGCTTTCCTTCCGCTTCAACCAATCGGATGTTTTCCAGATAGGAATCGACGGTGGTTTTGGGCAGCGCTGCGGAATCTTTGCCGACGTCCCAATTGCGCCGGACTGCCATCCCGGCCTTTGTTCGATTGTACGGGAGAAGGTTTCGGATGCGATTGAATAGCGGTTGCGTGTAGCGCGTGGCAACGACTCGGGCCAACTCGCCAAGTGCCGTATGATCCACGAACGCGATTCCGGCAGCCGCATAAAGAGCCGTGCGCTTCGCCGGATCCGCCTGGTTGAGCAGGTTGAACTCACGGACGCGGTTGAATTCGTTTTGGGGAACCCCGGCTACGCCGTTCTGGTAAGAAGCCGCCGCGTCGTTGATCCCATCGTAGAAGATGACGAGATTGGGGATGTTCCCCAGTCGAAGTTGTTCGGAGAGCTCAATTACTTCCTGGGTGCTGACATACCCAATCTGGCCGAAATTGGTAATCTGCACGTTGCTGATTCCGTCGTGCTGAAGCGCTCTTTCGAGCAGAGACGGTATAGTGTCGTCATCGGGCGCACCCAGCCCGAACATCGTTGAACCGCCGAACATGAAGATCCTGAACGGTTTGGCCAAATTGTTGCCCGCCAGCATTCGGTTGTTAGAGGTGAACCTCAATCCGTTGGCGCCGACATGTAGATAGCGGCCTTCAAACGGACGGCTCTTCCAATAAACGTAGGGATACCATGTGTCCGAGAGGCGAGACTCCTCGCGATACAGCTCGACCGACCATCGGGCGCCACCGTCGGCCCGCACCTGTGACTGCGCAGAGCCCAATGCGTCGGGGTGCCCGGGCGCGCGAAGCAGAATCGCCGCGACCAAGTCGGCAACGATAATCAGGGTGATAGCAACGCCCAGCAATTGCCAGATACTGTTCGCGATGCGGCCGAACCGCATCAAGAATGTGCCCGGAACGCGCATTTGCTAAGACCTGTTGCAGGCGAAAACGAGATCTCGGAAGTCAATTCGCATAGGCGTTGCGGCCGGGTTCGCAGATCGTGAGAATGCGCTCGCACATGCGCGTCCACGAATAGCGTCGCAGCATCTCGGAAACGGGAACAACGCGCTGCTTCCACTCCTGCATAAGCGTGCGCCAGCGGCCGAGGCGCGCCACAACTTCCTCAACGTCGTCCGGATCGTCAATCAGCAGCTCACGCAATTGGTCTGGAAATCTTTCGGCTATACCCGCGTTTCGGGACACCATCGCCGGAACGCCACGGCACAGGGCCTCCTGCACGTTCATCCCGTATCCCTCGTAGCGAACAGGGCTGACGAGCAGGTCGGCGGCAGCCAGCAGTTCCGCTATCCGATCGCTGAAACCAAGCAGCCGAACGCGCGCTGAGAGGTGCGCGCGAGCGATCCGTTCGGTCCACTCAGCGCTGCCGCGGCCGCCGCCGGCCGCAATCAGATCGACGTCCCATGGCCCGCTCGCGCGCAGCTTGCGCCATGCGGCTACGAGTGTGTCGAAACCCTTATTCGAATCGTAACCCATAAGACCCACGAAGACCGCGAGCTTACGATCGTGCTGAACTCCAAGGCACGCGCGTGCTTCGGCGCGCTCGGCGCACGAGACCGGTGTCATCCGCGGATCGCTGCCAGGATAAACGGTATGAACAACCGCGGGATCGAGGCCAAGGGTCCGGATGAGGTCCGAGCGGGTGCGATTGGAGTTTGCGATCACGATTTGCGCGCGGCCAAGCGCGGCCGTCTCGCGTCGGCGGGCAATCGCCGTAGTCAGTCGATTCTTCAGCCGGAACCACGCCGGCGCGCCGACGTCACGCGGTTTCCACGCGTGATGAACGCAGTGAACCCAGTTGATGCCGGGCCATGAGCAGTTGGACCCGTTGATCAGAACGCGCGCAGCCGCGTCGCGCCGTGCCATCGACGCGGCCACCTGCCGTCCGCGTCTGGCCAACTGGAACTCGCCGAGCAGGAATGAATTCGCCGTGGGTGGTACGAGATGGACCGTAACCATCGGATCGAGAGCCAGCGCCGGATCGACGTGATGGGCGACCAGATGAAGCGGCGTTCCTAGCTCCGCAAGATGCGAAGCGAGCGCCCAGTTGGCGTGGTCCATGCCACCGCGGCGATGAAACCCGCCGGAAACCATCACCCACGGAGGCGGTGACGCGGCTGTTTGACGTTGCGCGGCGATCACGCGGTCAAACCATGCGCTTCGGGGAGACCTTGTTCCGCGATGTTCCCGACGGCCACGGTTCGCCGAACGATTCGAAATCCGGCCGGCTGAGGAGCAACCAGCCAGCCCATCAGCACAAACAGCATCGCCGTGCCCGGTATCGAGATCAGTAGGCCGATTCCGATTCCCGCCGTCGCGAAATATGCGAGCGCAACAAACCACGCGAGACGGCGGCCGAGCATCCACGGATTGCCGCGCCGCGACGGGCGACGCAGGAAAACCCAGCACAGAAAGGAGAGCCATAGAGCAAGACCGGGAATCCCCTGTTCGATCATGATGCGAACGTACTCGTTCTCAAGCACCAGATGGGCTTCTACTTCGCTGGCGAGAAAATACGGGACGACCGTGCCTCCGCCGCCCAATCCGTTACCAAGTGGATAATCGCGTACGAGCCGCAGCGCATGCTCGTTGATGCTCCATGATATGCGTTCGCCGACATAGCCTTGCTGCTGGAGAGAGAAAATTCGCCGCAGACGCGGCGACTGCGAAACCGCGAATGCTGTTATCGCAATCGCAATCATCCATGCGGCGATGAACTTCGGTTTCACTCGGCTGGAAATGAGCGCGGTTAACAGGAGACACACCAGGATTAACGTGTGAGTGCGCGAAGCGCTGAGGAAGGTGCCGACCGCGGCGCAGATAACTGCGGAAATCAGCAGCCATCCGTGCCACCTGCGCTCGTGCGGCTGCATCCATGCTCCCAGCAGCAGCGGCATCCCGACCACCATCGCCATCCCGTAGTGGGCCGAGTCCGAGAAGCACGCCGGTATCCGCACGATCAGATCGGAAGCCGATTGGGTGATATCGACCAGCGCCATGTTGTAGATCAGCCCGGTGACCGCGTTTTTGGGAAAGAATGGTTCGATGCCGAAAACAAACTCCGCGCCCGCGAACGCGAATGCCATCAGATCGAGCAGCGCAACCCACAAGGCCAGGCGATAAACGTCGCGCCACTCGAGCATCGCGCCGATCAACAGAAACGGCAGGAAGAAAACCGCCGAGCGAAATCCCAGGAGCCGCAACAGCGAATTCTGCACCGGGATGAACAGAAGCAGCGTGGGCCACAGGCTCAGCACCGCGAACCAAGGGAGCAGGCGCCGCAATTGAAAACGCTGTAGCGCGTTCATCGGACGCGACCAGATGCCCGCGTACAGGGCGACTGCGCTTGTGTCCCATAGAAAGTAGGTGACCGAGTTGGGGAAGTTGCCTCGTACGATCCCGAACAGGTAGCCGACCACCAGGATTGCGCACAGGCCCGCAAGCGGCGATTTGCGCGCGGCGAGAAAGCAGGCGCCTGCGGCTGAGGCACCTAGCAGCAGTGAGATCAGCACGGGGCCCAGGCCCGGCCCGCGCAGGGCTCCGGCGCCGTGGTGCGCGGCGCGGTGATCGCCAGCGGGGGGCGATCCCACGCCATCACCCGGATCAGCGGACGCCGCAGAATATCTGCACGCTGCATCGAGCCGCCGTCGAGCGACCAGATATGGTAACCGGCACGATCAAGCTCGGCGAGGGTTGCGGCGGGATCGCCGCCGCGCTCGATCACCATCTGGTTGTGCAGTTCGATCAGGATGATCGGCCGGGCGCGGGCGATCACGCCGCGGGCGCCCAGCAGCACTGCGAGTTCGGATCCCTCGACATCGATCTTCACATGCGTGGGGATCAAGCCGCGGCTCATCGAAAGGCCGTCGATCGTCACTGCGGGGATGCGCTTCAGCTCGCGCAAAGGTTGTCCGGATGCGGCCTGCAGGTACCCGCTTGCGATCATTCCCAGCGGCAGCAGATCCACGAATCCTTCGGCGGCGCCCGCGGCCGCATCGATCATTTCGAGCCGGTCCGCAACGCCGTTGAGCTCCGCCTGCGCGCGCACGACGCGGCCCGCAAGCTCCGAAGGATCGACGGCGATCGCGCGCGCCTCAGCGCCGCCGAAGTGTATTGCCGCGAGGCTGAAGATGCCGAAGTGCGCGCCGATATCGAAAAGGACCATTCCCTGGCGGCAGGTTGCGATGAAAGCATCGAACTCGCGGACCTGTTCGGGATCGTCGCACTGAGCATGATACGCGAGCGTGTACGCCGCCGGGTGGGACCTGACGCACCAGCCGGGTCTCGGCTCGACGACGTCGAACTTGCCGGCGCGGTAACGCACCTCGTGCCACAGCCATGATGCCGATTGACGCGGTGCGCGCAGCCAATTGCGCACGCTACGCGGCAGGCATGCTCGCGCGATTTGTTGAGCCGTCATGAATTCGGAGCCTTCCTGTAATCACTTGTTCGAGCCGCCGGAGTTGTGCTGCGGGGCTGCATAGCGTTGCCGCCCGCGCGGGTCCGTTTGCACCGAGCCGGTCGCGCAGCGCGCGGTTGGCGACGAGACGGCGCAGAGCTTGCGCGAGCTCCGCGGGATCACCAGGCGCGACCAGCAGACCGCACGAGTCGTCCACGATCTCCCGCGGGCCGCCGAGATCGGTGGCGACGATTGGCAGTGAGGCGTACAGGGCCTCGACATACGAGATGCCAAAACCCTCAGGGCGAATCGCTGGCTGGCAATATATGTCGGCGCCCGAGAGCAGCGCGGCGACGTCGTTGCGCTCTCCGAGGAACTGAATCCGATCCTCGAGCCGCAGCGCGCGCACCCGTTCGCGCATCGAATTCAGATAGCGCCGCTCGCGCGAGCTCTGCGCGCCGCCAATCATCCAGCAGATCCATTCCGGCATCTCCCGAAGCCTCGCGAGCGCTTCGAGATGCAGCGCGTGGCCCTTGCCCGGTTCTAGCCGGCCGACTTGCGCGATGACTACCGCGTCGCGCGGCGCGCACAGGGCCCGCCGGATTGCCCAACGGCCCGGCGCTTCGCACTGCGGCGGAGCAACCGGGCATCGAACCACCGCGGATTCCACTGCCGGGTAGATCGCCGGCAGCATCGTCGCCGCAAATTGACTCGACGCGATCGCAAGATCCGGCGGAGCGATCCGCGCCCAACGCTCGAGCCAATGGCGTCCGTCGGTCGCGCCATGGAGCCAGAAGAGTTCCGGAACTCCGGCCCCTGTAGCGGCGGGGCCAAATACGGCCTGCGCCCATGCCAGATGGCAAATCGCGGCGTCAAATCCACCATCCCCGAGCACGGCAGCGAGCCGCCCGCGGGCGCGCAGGATTGACCACGGATTGCGAATTCTCGCCGCGCCAAGATGGTGAACACGCGCGCCCGCAGCGGCAAGCTCAGCGGCGCAACGGCCGGCAAATGCGAACGCGAATTCGGAATGCATTTCAGGGCACACCTGATGATATCGCGCGAGCGTCACCAGCAAGCGCTCTACCCCGCCGTAGAGCTTTCCCTGGGAGATATGCAGCACGCGGATCACGAGCGTTGCAGTGCCAGCGTGATGTCGTAAGAAGCGGCGCCGTAGTCGATAGCTGAGTCGAAATTCGAAATTGCGGCCAGGGCGCGGTACAGACGGCTCTCCATGCGTCCGGTGCGATAGAAGGGCCATCGTGCCGCGTCCGACAGCGGAACCAGGAACAGCCCGCCGCGTTTCATTGCAACCGGCTTCCATTCGTTGCCGCACAACGAAAGCAGTTCGGCGAGCGAAAAATGATGGTGCCATACAAGGCGATGTCCGTTTTCATAGACCGCGTCGCGACCGCCGCGTCCGACGACCGCAGTGTAGAGGCGGGGAAATCGAAAACGAAAATTCTGCGGATCGAGCCAGCTGAACGCGCCGGCGTGCGGAACTTCCAGAATCAAGCGGCCCGCCGGTCGCAGCACCCGCCGAATTTCGCGCAGAGCGGCGCCGCGGGTCTCGGCGGGGATGTGCTCGAGAACCTCGAGGCAGGTTACGCAATCGAAATATTCTGAAGGGTACGGAAGCTCGCAGGCGCTCGCGATCTGGATATCGCCCGAGGGAATCGCCTGGCGCGCTCGCGCCACGGCGGCTGCGTTTATGTCCACTCCCGCCAGGCTCATGCGCGGTCGAGCGCGCCGGCATTCGGCCAGAAGCTCGCCCACGTTGCATCCCACGTCGAGCAGGGAAGACGCGGTTGCGGGAAGCAGATCGAACATGCCGAGCCGCGTTTGCGGGACGTGGATGTCAGCGCGATCAGGCCTGCTCATGCACGTAATCACCCGCGCCGCGCCGTCGCCGCCAGGTACACGGGGACCACCTCGCTGGCGAGCCGCGCGCGACCGAACGACTGGCGCGCCTTCGCATGACCGGCGGCTCCTAACCGCGCGCGCATCGCACCGTCGGACGCGAGATCGCGAATTCGCCTGGTAAGCATCGCAACGTCACCGGGCCGGAATGCGAGCGCGTCAACGTCGTGATTGATCAGCTCGGACGCCCCGCCAGCATCGCTCGCGATTACCGGGCGCCTGCATGCCATCGCTTCCACGATCACCCGGCCCAACGGTTCCGCCTCGGTGCTGGCGTGAACGACCACGTCGAGCGCACGCATCGCCGAGCCCGGGTCGGCAACGAATCCGGTAAATCCGACCCAGCCAGCAACTCCGCATTCGCGCGCGATGTGGCGCAACTCATCGATGCTGGTCTGACTGCCGATAGTTGAGTAAACGGGGCCGCCGATGATGTATGCGCGGATGGGCAGGCTCGGACGTAGAAACGACATCGCGCGCAGGAACACTTCATGCCCCTTCCATCGCGCCATCGTCGCCACCAATCCGACGCGCACTGTTTCGGGATTCGCCGGCGGCATTGCGCTGAGCGAATCTAGATCCGCCTTGGGCCCATCGGGAGAAAACCTTTCAAGATCGATACCGTCATACACGTGCGTGACATTCAGCCGGCTGTTGCAGGCACGATCCAGGTCCTCTGCGACGCTGCGCGAGATTGCAATTGCGGTGGCTGCTCCACCCACATGCGCTCGCATCAGCTTCGACATCATCGGGCGGCGGCTCACGTAGTCGCGAATGTGCCAGACGACCGGAACCCGGCGTGGTGCCGCCCACACGCCAAGCACGTGCATCTTGAATCCGTTGGTATGAATCAGGTCCGGACGGAACGCCGCTATCCGGCGCCGCAGGAGTGCAGCATAACCCGCGGTCGCCGGAATCGCGGCGGAAAGTTTTGCCGCCAGCGCCGCGATGGTGTGGTCTCCCGCCGTAGCGCCGCTGGCGCAATGATCGCCGATGCGCGAGAGCCTGGAAGGTAGTGGCGCCACCGATACTTCCGCGCCCAACTCTCTCGCGCGCTCCACCAGCGGCCCCACGGCCCCGGCGATCATTCCGACGTGAAGGCCGCGGTGCGCGGCGAGCAAGCTTGCGATCAGATCAAGCATGCTGAGTTCGGCGCCGCCGAGCTCGCCGAGCGGATTGAGGAACAAGATTCTCATCACGATACCGCAGCGCCGGAGAATCCGGCGTCTGTGCCCGCGACCGGAGGCGCGGGTCCGAGCGGGCGCTAATTCACCGCCGCATCATCCGGTACTTCGCGGAACGAGGTGTAGTCGTAATAGCTGTTGTATTCGAAGGGGTGCAGATGGACCTTGTTCAGCACCGTACCGAAAATCTTCGCGCGCGCGTGGCGCAGCTTGCCGCAGGCGAGCTTCACCTGTTTCTTCGGCGTGCGGCCAGCGCCAATCACAACCATCACACCGTCGACCATCGTCGAAAGCACCACGGCGTCAGTAACCGGGATCACGGGGGGCGAATCGATGACGATGTACTGATAGTGTCCGCGCAACTCGCCCAGGAGTGCGCGCATCTTTTCCGACGCAAGCAGCTCGGTCGGGTTGGGCGCCATCAGGCCCGCGCTCAGCAGATGCAGCCGATCCACGCAGGTCGCACGGATTGCATCGAACACCGACTGCGAGCCGGTAAGCACCTCGGTGAGCCCGGCGCCGCGCTCCATGCCGAGCAGCCGATGACATCGCGCCCGCCTGAGATCAGCGTCGATAAGGAGCACGCGTCCCTCAAACTGCGCAAGCATGATCGCGGTATTGATCGCGGTGACGGTCTTGCCCTCGCCGCGAAGTGCGCTCGTTACCAGCGACACCTGCGGAGGCGATTCCGCGCGCGATAGCATCAGTGCAGTGCGCAGATGGCGATAGGATTCGCCGACTAGCGAATCGAAGCTGCGGGCGTCGTAAATTTCCTTGCCCGCCGATGCGGCTGATTCGATCGCCGGGGGCGCCGAATGACGCGGCAAATAGCCGGCCGGTTCGGGCGTGGAAAAATCCGGAATCGAGCTCAGATTTGGCAGATGCAGCGTCGTCTCCACATCGTCCGCCGCCTTGAGCGAGTTGTCGAAGAATTCGAGCGCCAGGGCGAGACCTGCCCCGCCCATCAACGAAAGTACCAGACTGAGCAGAAGATCCTGCAACTTGTGCGGACTGGAAGGAACTAACGGCGCAATCGCGGTATCCACCACCGAAGCATTGGAGGTCTGCGCCTCCGCGGCGAGGCCGACGTCCTTCATTCGCTGCAGGACACTGTTGTAGAGCTGCCGATTGGTATCGACATCGCGTTGCAGGATTGCATACCTCACCGCGGCATCGTTGAGCTTGAGTGCGACGCTGCGCTGCTCGTCCATCTCCGTCTGCAGCTTCTGCTCCTTGTGCGTTGCCGCGGCATAGGCACCTTCGATCGTGCGGACTTCGTGTTCTATCTGCTGATGAAGGCGTGCGCGGGTCTGCGCGATCTTGGCATTCATCTGCGCAACCCGTGGATATCGCGCCGTGAACTCCTGCGACAGACCGGCACCCTGCGACGTCAACGCGTCGAGTTGCTGCTGGAGCGACTGGATAGTTTGGTTGTCCATAACGGACGGCAGCGTCTCAAAGTGCCCGCGGCGGATCGTATCCACTTGCGCTTCCAGACCGATCCGCGCGACTTGTGCGGCAGTCAGGTCCTTGCTCAGGTCCGAGAGCCGATCCACCACCACCGTCTCCTTACCGTCCAGCGAGATAAGTCCCGGGATGATCCCCTTGGCGCGGCGGTAGTCATTGAGTTTGCGTTCCGATTGCTCGAGGCCCGTGCGCAGTTCGACGAGCTTGTTTTGCAAAAAGTGCTCGGCCTCCACGTTGGATTGGCTCTTAAGCTTGATCCCCTGGTGTATGAAGGCTTGTGCGTGCGCGTTGGCAATTTCGGCCGCCAACTGCGGCGATGGGCTGCTGTAAGTGAGTCGAATAAGGCTGGTGTCATGCACCGGCTCGATCTCGAGAGCGCCGAGGTAATGCTGCGCAAGACCAAGTTGCTCAGCCGACGGCTTCTCGCTCGAATCGCCGGAACCCGCCGGTGCACGATTCGCGTGCGCAGTTCCGAATAGCAAGTGCCAGCTACCGATTATCGCAGCGAACAGAAATGACTTGATCTCATGGACACCCGGTAGAACGCTGGTGGTTTTGCTGTTGAACGCGGGATTATCCGCGAGCTTCAATTGTCTAACGACGTTCAAAGCGAGAACCCGGCTCCCCAGCAGCGCGCACTGCGTGGCGAAAAAATCCGGTTCCGGCTGACTGGATTCGTTCAGCACCAGGTCCTTCGGCTGGAATATCTCCGGCGAATGCGGCCGGATCATCAGAATCGTTTCGGCGGTATAGATGGGAACCGCGGTGAACGCGTACAGCGAGGTAAGGGAGACGCTCGTGGCCACGATCGCGACGATCACACGTGCGCGCTTGCGGATTGCGCGCCAGTAAGGCTCGAGGTCGATGACGCTCTCTTCTTCGGCATCGAGGAAGATCGGCTCCACTTCCACCCGCTCGGTGGACGAACCGTTGCGATTGATGACATAGGGAGAAAGGTTGTTGCCCATATGCGCTACGGAATCATCGGCATCGCAAGTCCATAACCGACTCGCGTCAAAATCGAGTAGAAAACGTACGGACCGATTTTTGTTGACGAGTACGGGACATCGATCACGTCGTTTGCCTGGACCGACATGTCGGGTTCCTGCCCGTCGATGATCTTGTCGGTGTTCACCCGAATAGCGACTTTATCGCCGTTGCGCTGAGTACGAATCAGACGGATGTCGCTTTGGTCCGCCGCATACATCGGGCCTCCCGCCGCGCCGATCGCCCCCAGCACCGTAAGACCCGATCCGATTTTGAAGTGACCCGGCTGCTCAACCCAGCCCACCACCATTACGTCACCGCCCCCGGGAATCACGATCACGTCGCCGGGCCTCACCGGCAGTTGCAGATAGCGGCCAGCTCCCGTTAGCGATGTGCTTTTGAGTCCGATCAGCAGCGGATGCGCGTTTGACGGAACAAAGTCCCGCGGCGATTGAGTCCCCGCGGGCACGCGCGGCGCGCGTGACGGACCGTCGCTCAGTGAATTCGCCGAATCGGGTACTGCCCCGCCGGCTCCGCTGAAAGAAGCGCGCATCAGCCGCTCACCGCTCTGTTCCCCTGAATCTTCAACCGGGTAGAAAACCAGCTGGTCCGCTGCTTCCGAAGTCAGTCCGCCAGCCTCGGTGATCGCATCCAAGATTGTCTGAGACGGCGATTTGAGCGTGACGAGGCCTGGATTCTTCACCGCCCCCACGACCGCGATCTGCCGGCTGCGATACTGCTTGACAAACACGGTGACCTGCGGGTGATGCATGTATGCCTTGAGCTTTTCGGCCAACTCGTCGTGGAACTCATCCTCGGTCAGACCGCCCGCCTGCAGCCTTCCGACCAGCGGCAGTGTTACCGCTCCATCGCCATTCACGCGGACTGATTTTTCGCGGATTTCATCCATGTCGGGCACGGTTATTTCGAGAACGTCACCGGTCCCGATTGGATAATCGATTTCCGAATCGCCCTTGGTACGCTTGTGCCACAGGCTTTGGAGTCTCTTCAGGTCTGATTGGGTGACTGAAGAGTTGAATTGCGCTCCCGCATCGGGCAGCGAAACCGGCTCCAGCACGCCAGCGGCGCCAATGTGAGAGCCCGCCAGGGAGGCCGCGGGCTGCGCCGCTGTCACCTGCGAATCGCTCGGCGCACAAGCTGCCAGCGCGATCGCGCCGAATAGCGCAACTGCCGCGACTAATGCCTTCAGCACGCTATCTTCGAACCGCACCAGCGCGTGAATCCGATTGCCGGAATTGCGATTGCCGGAACTGCCAGACTCGCAGGGTTCACTGCGCAACTTGTTATCCGGGTCTTTCCGCCAACACCAGTGCATTGGGTTCTCAGCGTTTTGCTCGGTCCGCTCGCGCCGTCAAATTCCCACGGTGGCAATCGGACACCAGGGCGTGGAGGTTCGAATCAGCTTTGAGTTGGTGTGCGGACGATTACCTGGATACGCGTCCGCCATCCCATGCCTGTGGGCCGGGTGTAATCAAGACAACAGATTCCCCCGCCGCACTTCTCCCCTTCACGAAGAGAGGCGTGAAAGTGGTATTCACATTGTGAAATTGCAACTTCCATTTGAGTTACGATTTGATTCCTTGGCGTCCCATTAATCCACGAACGCAATCGTCGTGTGTCGCGCAATTCCACGACCGTTGCGATATTCCACGAGCGGCGAATCGATATGAGGCGGCTTGGGACTTTGTGGCGAGCGGCAGGCAGCGCGATTATAAACTCGTCGCTTCGAGGGTACCCTGCCAGGGCTGGTCCGTCGGGTGGTCCGGCACATACGAGCAAAACATTCCGGTTCGCACAGCGATCGACAGGTGGTGCGCGAGATCTGCGTCCTGCGTTCTGACCTTGCGAATGACCGACCTGATTGCGTGTCTGACACTGACCCGCGCACGCTCGGCGGGAGAGTTCGTGCTGCGGCTGCGGCCGCCAAGTCCGCTGGATTGCGTGAGTTCGCGCATCAGGAAGGCCTGCTCTTCGCGCAGCCGTTCGATCGCACCCGCATCGTTGCACTGAGACGCGTGCTCCAGTTCCTCGGTAAGTTCCCGAAGCCTGCGCGCGTATGAGAGCCTGGCTTGGTGATCGAGCACCGGACCTGAATCGTGGCGCAACCCTGCCAGCATCTGCCGCATCGAATCCTGATTTAAATTGCTGTCAATTGCGATTTGACCGGCTCGCATCTGTTCCAGCGCCACGAGATCCAGCACGTGAAAGTACTTGCCTGGGTTCAGCAAGAGGTGCGAAAGGTAGGTCAGCCCCTTGACGTGGCGCAGGCGAAGCACGCGACTGTCGAAGACCAGTGTCCAGTAGTCGGCCTCGCGCGCGATCAGGCGCCTTACGCGATTGCCTGGGGCAGAGCTGAATCCCAATTCCGTCATCGGCTCAGCGGCCGATCGCTGCGGCGCGTGCTTCGCGAGACGCTCATTCTCGCGCGTCCGCAGCATCGGAAGCACTCGCTTCACCGCGCCCGGATCGCCCTTGGTGATACGGTATACGGCCGCCAGTGCGTCCGGTTCGGCCACGCGACCCACGGCGTGCGCAACCACCCGCGCGACTTCAGCTTCGGTCAAATGCCCCAGCGTGATTCGGTCCGACGGTGCAACTATGGCTCCCAGCGCTTCCGCGCATTCCTGGATGCCGAAAACCTCGGCGTCGTCGTAGACGGCAAGAATCATGCTCGGCGTCTCGCGGAGCTCGCGCGCGAGCGAACGCAGCAGCGGGAAACTCAACTTGTCGGAGCTGCGCAAGTCGTCGAAAATCAGCACCAACCAATTCGTTCTGGAATCGCGCCGACGTGCGTCGTGAGAGACTGCTGCGGACGTACTTTGTAAGTCTCGCGGTATAGCCGCAATCAAATCGCGCGCGAACTCAGGGAGGCGCGTGCCTGCCCCGAGGATATCGTCCTCGGTGAGCGTGACCTCCGAAGTGGGAACTTCGCTGTTGTCACTTCGCGCATTGACGCCGAATAGGCTCAGGTGGCGTGTGCCGCGCGAGTTCCACCGTGCCCAAAGCACACGGGCGCCGCGGGTTGCGGCACGCGTTGAAAATTCTTTGCCGAGTCGAGATTTACCAACCCCGGGTTCCCCGCACAATACGAGCAGCCTTCCGGGATGCTCGGACGCGCGGTCCAAAGAATTCTCCAGACGGCCTAGCTCGACTTCGCGTCCGACAAAGTAATCGAGAAACTCTGGTTGGCGGTATTCTCCACGACGCATTCCAAACACTCCTTGGAAAACGTTCGCACATCGGATCACCAAGGCTGCTGAAGCCACCCCCCTCTCCTTCCTCAACGCTCAGAAGAAATATGAAATTAGCCGAGCTGACGCAAGGATTGAACAATTATGGTCACCGTATTCTTCCAAAGGGAATATTTTCTCAAGCCCCATTTGGAACTCACTGTCTTTCGAATTCCATTTGACGCCATACTCAAAGTCCACTTCTGAGCACTCGCTTAGTTTGGAAACATGAATGCGTGCAGGCTTGATCACACTTGCGAGTCTGCATAGCGTCCGTTTCGATCGGTCAAACAAGGGTCGAATTCGGCTATCGATTTCGATAGAAATGCCACTTAAGTGTCCTGAATCGCGTCGTGCGATAACAAACTGCAAGGCTTCGCTGAAATTGATGCAATCTGCCCGCTACGCAAGCGTAAGTTAGAGAGATGCGTCGAGATGTGACTAGCCTTCTCAGCGGGATTCGAGCCCACGAGGGGTCGCACGCACCGTCGTTGCTGGCCAATTTCATAGCATGACAATTTGTGCAGGGTGGCCACACTTCTTTTTCAGCGCATCACAGAGTAACGCGGCATTTCTGATTTCCGGCGTCCGGATGATGTACTGGCGGATAGCATGACATCTGAAAGGAAGAGCGGGCGCACGCACTTTCGGAAGAATCCAGACACTTGCAATAAATATGGCGTTCACGCCACTTTAGGACTGGTTGAGAGTTGCGCTACCCGGTGAACACTGAGCCGCGCGATGACTGTTTTGCCAGCTGCATCGATCAACTTGAGTGTAGCGCTTGTGACGCGCAACCGCTCTGAGAGCCTGCGTCGTACCTTGTCATCGCTTCGCGCTCAAAGCGTGCAACCCGCAGAAGTCGTCGTTTCCGACGACTCCACCGGGGAATCCGCTGAAACGGTTCGGGAACTGGCGCTTGCGTTTGGCTGCCTGTATGTGCGCGGACCCCGCAGAGGTCTCTACGCAAATCGGAATCGTGCCGCTCTCGCCTGCAAGGGAACGCATATCAGAACCATGGACGACGACCACGAATTTCCGCCCGGTCACTTGTCCGCGTGCATAGACGCAATAGCCTACGACGCAGAATCAATCTGGATCATGGGCGAATTCGTTCCCGGTCGCGACCGTATCGGCGACGGCCCTCCGCCGTGTCCTGGTGAACTCGATGCGCGCGGCTATTCTGGCTCTCCGACGGATCCTTCGCACTGTTGGGCGATCGCGGATGGAGCGTCAATCTACCCGCGATTCGTGTTTGAACGGGGAGTTCGATATGAGCAGGAAATCCCGTTCGGACAGGCATATCTTGAGCTTGGCAGCCGGTTGAACTGGCTCGGATATCGAATCCGGTTTCTCGACACGACCTACATAATTCATCACTACGCGGGGCAGTCGATCACGGAGCACGGCATTCACCTTACTTCGCGGATATTCGCCTCGCTCTGTCATGCGTTCATCTACCAGCCAACTCTCACGAACCGAATGCTGTGTTCGCTCGAGATAGCCAGACAATTGGCCGGAGGCGGATCGCGCGCGGTCGGCCCCATCAGAAGGGGTTTTTCTCTTTATCGGAAACGGCGCCGCGAGGGAGCGAACGGTTCAGTTCATGCCTAAGAGGGCTGAATCGCACACAATTGAGGTTTGACGATAGTTGTCTGTTTTGCTGCCTTTCTCAAAGTGTGGCTATTTGAAATTTGACACAGCGGTCCAATCGATCTAGGCCTGTCTGGCACAGGAGGTAAGGCACATGAAGCGCAAATTTCTTCTGTTGATGTCCAGCTCCGCTGTCGCGGGCGTTGTGCTGCCAATCCTTACTGCGACTCAGGCCCTGGCGGGAGGCGATGACCACCTCTGCCTCAGGGCGCCGGAGCTGGACCCCGGGTTACTTGCTATGGCGTTTGCTCTTCTGGTGGGAAGCTTGCTGCTTTTCCGGGAGCGGCGGCGCCTTGAGCAGTAGCCGATGGCGTCCGGGTAAAGGGTAACCTCTATGCCCGGAGGACTACGTGCCCGCGGCGACCCGGCCGCTCGGGTCGCCGCGGCCGAGTCCGAAAGCGGCTGGAGGATGCAGCGCTGGTTCGTCGCAGCGCTGCTTCCAGCCGAGATATTGCTGCTATCGCTGCCGCAGCTTGAGTCGGCAGCCGGTTGTCTCGGTTTCTGGCCGAGATTTGTACTCGATCATCAGCGAGGACTGCTGGCCGCAGTCGCGCTTGGGGTGGTGGCGACCGTCGTGCTGAGCTGGCCGGTGTTCTGCTTCGAATTGCGCAGCGAAGCGGCGGCATCGCGAATTTGCCGTAAAGCGCGATCCAACTGGCTATTGACGCATCTGCTGGCCGTCACTGGCATTGTCGCCTGGGTCGGATTCCGCGCGCGCGTGGAGACGGCTTCGGCGGCTTTGGCCTACGCGTGGTTGCTGGGCGGCGGCGCTCTGATAGCGATCGCGTCGGCATGTTGGTGTCTTGCATTTGCATCGAAAGGCTTTTGGTGGCGATCGTTCCGCCGAAGCAGAGGAGCATTTGCTTTCGGCGCTGCGATCGCCATCTTTGGCCGCTCATCCGGTCATTTCCTCCAGGGGCTGCCGTCACTCAAGACCGAAACCTTGTACGCTTCGGCATTTGTTTTGAAACTGCTTGGACAACACGTACAAGTCGACCCGACGTATTCCACGATCAGCACCAGCTCCCTCACCGTCTACGTGTCAGACTATTGTTCTGGAATTGAAGGCATCGCACTGATCCTTGCCTTTACCATGGGCTACCTGTGGTTCTTCCGGCGCGATCTCCGATTTCCGCACGCGTTTATACTCCTCCCGATCGGATCGGCTGTGGTTTGGCTGCTCAATGCGCTGCGAATCGACGCGTTGGTGTTGATCGGCATGTGGTCAGGGGCTTTTGCGCTGCAAGGCTTTCACAGCCTCGCTGGATGGTTGTTGTTCATTGCGACCGGACTTGGGATAGTGGCGGCAGCTCGTCGCACGCCACTGTGGATTGGTCAGAGATCCGCAGCGCCAGCCGCTCATGCACCGAACGCGGCCGAGCCATACCTGATCCCGTTTCTGGTGGTGATCGCAGCGCGAATGCTCACATCGGCTTTTTTCTCTGGTTTCAACTACGGATATCCGCTTCAGGTTATATTGGCCGCGATTGTCCTTTGGTACTACGTTCCGCGACTCAAGTCACTGGAGTGGAAGGTATCCGGCGGCGCGGTCGGGATGGGGGCCGCTGTGGCTTTAATCTGGGTCTTCCTCGACCGGAGAACCAGCGCTGCGACAGCAAATCAGGCATTCCGAAGCGGTTTGAACGGCATGTCTTTTACGCCCGCCTCCATATGGCTCCTATTTCGCATTAGTGGCGCATTGATAGTCGCACCGCTCGTAGAAGAGCTCGCCTTCCGCGGCTATCTATTGAGAAAGCTAATTGCTACAGACTTTGAACGCGTCGAATGCAGCAGGTTTACGTGGATTTCGTTTATAGTGTCGTCGATCGCCTTCGGGCTGTTGCACCAGAGCTGGCTGGCCGGGATTGTCGCGGGAATGATATTTGCGCTGGCAATGTACCGGCGGGGCAGGCTCGCAGATGCGATCGCTGCACATGTAGTTGCTAACGGACTGGTTATCGCATATGCGATTGGAACTGGTCATTGGTCAGCCTTGGGATGAACGACGGTTTGCTATTTTGTTACGCATGCCAAAAGATCAAAAGCTGTCGCTGGTGACGGGGTCCGGAGTCGGCGGTATTCGATAAAAACGCGCGACGTGTTTGTTGATCAGGGATATTACGTAGCTGCGGGAATGCAGGTAGCTGACGAGGCGCTGGACGTTTTCCTTGGTCTTCGCCTTGTCGGTCAAAACCAAATTGCCGTGCTGGAGTTTCAGCAGTCCAGCGTACAGGGGCCGCATTCGCGCAATGGCGATCCGCAATGATCCGGCGGCACCCCGCTTACCAGGTCAGAACGGTCATGCTGAGCGGCTAATCGAATGGATTCGTCGCGACTGCCTCGACCATATTGTCGTGTTCGGCGAAGCACACTGCCTCGTGACCTGAAGGCCTTCGCTTCGTATTTCAAAGAGGTCCGGACCCATCTCTCACTGGACAAGGACGCGCCGAATTTCCGGTGTGCGCAGCCGCTCGGCAACATCGCCGCGCTGCCCATCTTGGGCGGGCTGCATCTCACAGCTGAGCGCGGGTCCGGTGCGCTGCGCCGCCGACCACGAGATCGCGCAGCGTCTCACCCCGGAGCAGACTCTTCTCGCCCTGCTGCAGGCGCGACAAGAGACTGCCGATACGGCGATCGTAGGTCCGCCTGACCCGGCGCTCATCGACGGTGGCGAAAATGGCTTCGACAGAAATCTGATCCGCGGCGCGGGTCAGGAACAGTTCACAGTCAGTCGGGCTTCCGGCCGGGTCGCTCGCCTCGACCACGAAGCCGGCGACCTTGAGCCGCGCGAGCACGGGCCGCAATTCCATCTCGTTGACGCCCAGTTCGTACACAATATCGTAGAGTCTGACCGGACCGCGCAGGTTTTCCATTCTTTCCGCAAGCCGGATCATCACCAGCAGCGCGGCTTTGCGCGCAAAGTCGGGCGGCATGGCGCCGATCCCGCTGCCGATCACCACGGCGTGATTTGCCTTCATGCAGCTGCTACTCCGTAAATTCGGGTTGGCGCGCGTTCGTGCACGCCGGCGCGCCCTCACTCGCATCGTGGGCGCGCTGAATCGAGGATTTCGCGGCGCGGGAGAGCGCTTCCGCCGCGCTCAAAAGGCCGGAAAATGGGCCGTTTATCTCTGATAAGATTTTCGTGGTGGCACCGGAAACCGCCAACCACGAGAAGGTCAAAATCATTTCAGGACTCCTCGAGCGCAGTGGCATCTAGCGCGGGGGCATCTACTGGCGCGGTCCGTCGGAGCGCTCTTCGCTGATATTGGCCGGCTTGGTTCCCGAAAGTATTGCGAAGATCAGATTTCGATATGAGCAGGACACTTCGACGAATCCAGCTTCGCGCAACCATCCGAGCTGCTGACCGACAGTCGCCGGCATGTCCTGCTTCATTCCCGCCAGCGCCGCATTCAGATCGCGTTCGCTGACCTTGAGTTCGCGCGCGCGCTTAATCCACATCTGGCGCGCTCGCTCGTCGATTGCAGCGCCCTCGCCCGCAACCTTATCGGCATTGATGAACACTCCGCGCGGCGTCAAGAACTTGAAAATATCGGCGAACAGATGCCGCTTGCCGCTATCGGGCAAGTGATGGAAAGCCAATGCTGACACGACCGCGTCATACGGTTTGGACGGCGCAGCCTTCGCCAAATCCGCGGTCACGAATTTCACACGTTTGCCCAGCGGCTTGAGCCGCAGCCGCGCGATCGTCAGCATTTCGGGTGTCAGATCGAACAACGTAAGCCGCGCCTTCGGGTAGGCCTTCGCGATCATCGCCGATAGGAGTCCCGTGCCGGCGCCGAGATCGAGCAGTTCAAAACGGTCGTCAGATCCGAAGGGGAGCAACTCCAGAGCGGTGCGATAGAATTCGTCGAAGCACGGGATCAGCTTGCGCCCCGCACGATCGAAATTATCCGCGTCGGCCGCAACGACCTTGCGAACCGCCCTGGCCATACTGGGAGGATAGCTGATTCCGCCCACCCTCGGCGAGCCTGATTAGCGAGCGCCGTTATGAGCATGACGCAGTCGTTTTGTACAGTAGGGCATTCGTTTTTCGCCGGAAGAGATTCCGGCCGATACGACGGCAGACGCGAAGAATTTCAGGCTGAACAGACGTTCCGGAGCAGCTAAAGATGTTCGTGTCAGAACCATCGAGTGTCGGTCCTGCGGATAACCCCAATTCTAAAACTTGCAGACTCAATTGCTCCATGCTACGTGGAAACTCGCTCTCATTAGCTCGACAAATCGTTGCAGGGTGCGCGCTCGCAACTGAGCAGATGAAACGGCCAAGCCAAATCGCCCGTGTTTTGGTGGTAGTTCTCGTCGCGGTGCTTTCCGCGTGTCAGAGTGGTGGCGGCAACGGCGGCGCCAATTCGGCTTACACCGGCGTCTGTGCTCCCTTGCCGGCGGTCACTGCGGCGAATTTCGAGCCGCGCCTTGAAAAGTTCCTGAACAATTACTGCTACCGGAAGCAAAACTGGAAGCACGATCCCCACGTGCGCACTACCAATGGGGTCCATCCGTTTGTGAAGATCTGGTACTCGCCGTCGCTTTGGAAATGGCTGACGGTGCAAGGGCGCGACGGTGAGGTGCCGGACGGCGCGCTGCTGGTCAAGGAGCAATACCCCGAGATAGATGCGCCAATTAACGGCTGGAGCATCATGGTCAAGGATAAAGCCGCCTCCTGGGACGGATGGTACTGGGCGGCGCTGTCCGCACCCACCCCCAGCCAGAAGATCACTTTCGATCCCAATCCGCCGGGCGGCTGTGCCGAGATTCCGGTGGCATTTGTCGGTATCGGCAATACCAACGGTACGGACTGCCTCAATTGCCATTCCTCGGCGGTCAACCTGTTGAGCACCTATGCGAACGCCGCAAACGTGACCTCCCCCAGCGCTTCATCCAAGGGCCCCACCGACGTGCCCGACGTGATTCAGAGTTGGAAGAGCCTGTCGCAGATGGCCGCGCTGCAGCCGGCGCTCAAGCCGATTCCGGTCCACACTTCGGCGCTCACGTTTCTTGCTCCGGTCGCCCCGGGTTCGTATCCCTGCATGGTTCCCGAGACTTTTGATCATGTGATCTCGGGTCCGAAGCCGGTTGGTCCGGAGCAGTTCCTCACCTCCGATCAGTGCTCGGCGTGCCACGACGCGACCGGCACGCTTCATCCGGTTCAAGTCGATCACCCGAGCATGATGTATCCCGACGCGCTCGAGCCCATCGCCAACCTCTCCCCATACGGCGAATGGCGGTATTCGATGATGGGTCTTTCCGGGCGCGATCCGATCTTCTTTGCCCAACTCGATACCGAATCTACCATCCATGACAATCTCCAGGACCATCCGGGCACTGCCGCCCCGTTCATTCAGGACCTGTGCCTGCACTGCCACGGCGTGATGGGCCAGCGTCAGTACCATATCGATAATCCGGGAAGCGATGTGTTCTTCACTCGCGACCAGTTGAACGACCTGCAGTCGAAGTACGGGAATCTGGGGCGCGATGGCGTTTCCTGCGCAGTATGTCATCACGTGGCGCCCCAGGGGCTGGGCGATCTCTCAACCTTCACCGGGAACTTCAATGTGGGGCCGGCCAACGAGGTCTATGGTCAGTTCAATTCGCCGCTGACGTATTCGATGCAGAGCGCGTTGGGGATAACCCCGAAGCAGGCTGATCAAATCAGCAGCCCGACCCTGTGCGGATCCTGTCACACGATCATCCTTCCGGTGTACGACGCGCAGGGTAACCGCGTGACGGACAACGGGCAGCCCAAGACCTTCTATGAACAGACAACCTTTCTGGAATGGCTCAACAGCGATTTCGCGAACGTGTCCTGCCAGAGCTGCCACATGCCGCAGCAGTACGGCGCTCCGCCCACCCAGCTCGCGTACAAGATCGCCAATATCGAGGACAACACATTTCCTCCCGCGATGTTCCGTGTCCCGGATCCGGAAATAGATTTGCAGGCGCGCGCGCCTTTCTCCAGGCACACTCTGCTGGGGATCAACGTGTTTGCGCTGGAGATGTTCAGCCAATTCCGCAAGGACTTGGGACTCTACTCGGCGGATCCGAATCTGCCGCCTCCGCACTTCCGCGAGCCGGTGCCCCCGGTGTCGAGTCAGCGTACCGCCATCTCCTCCAGCGTCGGCATCGCGACCACGCAGACCGCGCTCGTGAGCGTGGGATCGGTAGCTGAGGGCGGCGGGAACCTGCAGGCCGATGTGCATGTCGTGAACCTATCCGGCCACAGCTTTCCGTCCGGAGAGGGCTTCAGGCGCGCTTTTCTGGATTTCCAGGTGCTCGACAACAATGGCAACGTGCTCTGGGCCTCGGGCGACACCAACTCGGACGGCATTATCATCGGCGCCGATGGCAGTCCCCTGGTCACAGAGTTTTTCACCCCGACCCAGCAGACCGTTCAGCCCCACTTCTGGACCGGCAATCCGGTTACCAGCCAAAACCAGGTCCAGATCTACGAAGAGCTGGTGCGGGATCCTCAGAACATGCTGACCACCAGCTTCCTCGCCCTGGACCACAAGGTGAAAGACAACCGCTTGCAGCCGCGGGGCTGGTCGAGCTCGGGCCCGTTTGCCGCCGAGACGGCGCCGGTCGGAACTGGCGCCGACCCGGACTACCAGAACGGCAGCGGCACCTCCGACGTGCGCTATATGGTTCCGCTGTCGAGCATCGCAGGGACGCCGTTCGCGGTCCGAGTCAGCCTTTACTATCAGGCGATCCCACCCTACTACCTGGCGCAGCGGGCTGCTGACGCCAGCGGTCCCGACACGGAGCGCCTGGTTGACTTTGCCGACCGGCTGACCGTGGAGGGAACGCCGGTAGAGAATTGGCGTCTGCTGATTGCGACCGCATCCGCTCCGATACCCTAGCCCGAAACCTGGAAAAGGCGACCGAAGACAGCTCGCGATCCGGCCCGGCCGTGGTCACAGTTGAGCGCGGGTCCGGTGCGCTGCGCCGCCGACCACGAGATCGCGCAGCGTCTCACCCCGGAGCAGACTCTTCTCGCCCTGCTGCAGGCGCGAGAGGAGACTGCCGATACGGCGATCGTAGGTCCGCCTGACCCGGCGCTCATCGACGGTGGCGAAAATGGCTTCGACGGAAATCTGATCCGCGGCGCGGGTCAGGAACAGTTCACAGTCAGTCGGGCTGCCGGCCGGGTCGCTCGCCTCGACCACGAAGCCGGCGACCTTGAGCCGCGCGAGCACGGGCCGCAGTTCCATCTCGTTGACGCCCAGTTCGTACACAATATCGTAGAGTCTGACCGGACCGCGCAGGTTTTCCATTCTTTCCGCAAGCCGGATCATCACCAGCAGCGCGGCTTTGCGCGCAAAGTCGGGCGGCATGGCGCCGGGCTTCGCGCCGGAGGTTCCATATTGCGCCGCCGCGGCAATCTCGGCGCCGAACAGCACGATCGACCAGCTCAGATAGATCCAGACCAGCAGCGCCGGAAGCGCTGCAAGGGCGCCATACACGGGAGCGTAGCTCGCCTCGTATTGAAAGTGCACGTAGTTCCAATAGGCGGTCAGCCACAGCACCGCAGTGATGAACGAGCCGATCAGCGCCGGACGGTAACGTACCGTCGTGAAGGGAAAGAACAGGAACAGGAATGCGTATCCGGCCCACGCCAGCATCAGCGGCATCATCGTCGACGCGAGCGGAATGTCCTCGACCGCGTTTCCCAGCCAACTACGCATCGCCAGCCCCAGCGCGAGAAAGATCGGGATCATGATCGTGATGCTCACGTAGTCGGATACCTTGCGCAGGAACGGACGCCCCGCGGGCGCCTTCCAGATCCGGTTGAGCGCGATCTCGATTGTCCACAACGTCATGATGTCGAAGAACAGCAGGCTGCCCCCGCCCAGCGAGCCGAGCGCGCTCGCCTGGCTGTTGGCCAGGAAATCGTGCAGGTAATGCCGGATTACGGGCGACTGCAGCGAGAGGTAGCGCAGCATCAGGGGCTCGACCTGCGACAACTCTCCCAATCCCTTGAGCAGCGCAAAGGCCAGCACCAGCAGTGGAACGATCGACAGCGCCACCGTATAGGTCAGCGCGGAGGCCCACAGCCAGTCATCGTTGGCAAAGAAGTTGCGCCCGGCGAGCGCGACGATTCGCCATCCGCGCTGCATCGCCACGGCGGATTTCCTGGCGAGCCGGCGCGGCCGCGCGAGCGCCTGCGGGCGCGGTGGAGGGGTGGAGGATTGCTGATCGGTGGGGGCCATGGTCTCGCGCTCAATGACTCACAGCGGCCGCCTGCGTCTGTAGAACCATCGCCGCACCATCGTGAATATCACCACGAAGAGCAAGAGGCTCAGTAGACCGCTTCCAATCGACTCCATCCATTGTTCCACGATTTGCCAGTGGCGTCCGAGCACGTAACCGGCGAGTACCAGTCCGCCGCCCCACAAAGTCTCCGCCGCCAGCGTCGCGGCGACATAATGAGCCAGCCGCACCCGCGCCATCCCGCACAAAAACGGCACGAAGGAATGGCCGAAGCTCGACAGGCGGGTGAAGAGGATCGTCACAACGGTCCAGTTGCGCAGCCGCACCTCCATATCGCGGCGATGGTTGTCGTAGTGGCGGCGCAGCCAGGGCCATTCCGCGATCATCTGGCGGCCCCATCGACGCCCGACTACATAGCCGATCATATCACCCGACGTGGTCCCGCCGATTACCACGGCGAGCGCGCTCGCCAGACTGAAAATGCCCTGGCCGGCCAGCCCTCCGGCGAACAAGACGACGATGTCGGCGGGGACAATCAGGCCGACAAAGAGCGCCGATTCGATGAAGAGGTAGGCGAAAAAAGGAATCAGGGCCCACGGACCCAGAGTATGAAGAAAAGGCTGAATCGAAGACTGCAATTGTGAATCCGGACGGCGACTGCGGTGATCATCTCGGAGCGCCCCGGGGCGCTCCGATCGATAGGCAGCCGCGAAAACGCGCCGCGAGAGAGAGCCGGTCAGTTCTTGATCAGCCTGCTCTCCGCGCTACTGGCTATTCGCCCCGCGATCCACGCAACCGCGAAACCGGCGGCGAAGGCGGCCGCGCCGGCGACAGTGAGCGCCAGCCACGTCGCAAGCCAGTGCCGCAGCAGCATGATAAGTCCGGCCAGCAGGCATGCCGCGCCGAGAAACAGCAGCAGGGCGGCAAGAAACCTCCCCACGGCGCGATCGAGCGACGCGGTGAGCGCGGAGCCGAAATTGACTTCCACCAGCTTCACTTCGGCTTCCACGATGCGCACTACATCGTCGAGCAGGCGAACCGCAAGCACACCCATTCGCCCGTCGGAGTTGCGATGCGAGCGGGCAAGCGCCGTCTCGGATTGCGCCTCGCGGTCGCCCTGACTGTCCGGCGCGTTATCCCGCGGTTGCGTCATTATGAGCCGGGGCGCCATGCGCGGCGATGGCGCGGCCTTTGGCGGCGACCGAGTATCCAACCGCGACGCCGGCAACCATCGCGATCAGCATCGCGGCGGGCCGCGACGCGCGGCCGAGCAGGAATCCCAGCGCGCCGGCGATCGCGATCGATTTGAGCGGGTTTTTGCTGACCTCGGCATCCAGGCCGAGCTGCCCAGCCTCCAGATTGCGCCGGAGTTCGTCGGCGGTGCGGCGAAAGTCACCGCGCGCCTGATCCAGTTCTTCGCGTAACTGAGTCGTCGTGTCTGTTGCCATCTTGTTCCACCAGACCGGCTATAAAACCGTATACCGCGCTGCGGATGAGGCTGCGGCCTGCCACCAGGACCAGCCCGCGGCCGATGCGGCTTCTGAGTCCGCCGCCCAGCACGAAGCCGGTTGCGGCGGCTACTGTGAGCGCGGTCAACGGTTGCCTGCGGATTCCCCGATCGCCCCAGGAAAGCCATTCGCGTACACCATCAGATGTCGGCGGACGTTGTTCGCGATCGGTCGGCTGCATCGCGGGTTCAAGGCAGGCGCTTGACGAGTTGCGCGATCGCGTAGCCGACGACAAACGCACATGCTACCGCGATCCACGGCTCTTCTTCGACGAAGCGGACCACCTGACCGCCAACGTCACCGATATAGCCGCGGCCCTGCGCCGCGTAGTCGCGCGCCGCGCGGTAAACGCGCTCGCTGGATTCGCGAGCTTCCTGCGCCTGATGAGCGAAGTTTTCGTGGATCGAATCTGACTCGCTATCTGACATTTTCTATGCTCCTTGCCAGGTCTGGAGGCGACCATCTGGAGGCGACCGGCGGTGTGATTGGAAAACCGGCGCACTGGTACGGCAGTCACGGCTTCCAGGAGCGGGATGTCGAACCCGCTTGCCTGTTTACTAATCCAATTGTCGTAATCGCGCAGCAATCACGCAAGCCGCAGGCGATATCGGCGCGCTGGGGGCCCGTGGCGCGCGGCTCACTTGACGCCCATGATGGTCGCGATTCGAGCGCGCACGAACTCGCGCCATGCCGGATCGCCGACCAAATCCGGCAGCAGCGTTTCCATGTGGGTCAGACCCATGATGAACACGCTGATCGCGCTGGCGACGAATTTCGGCTCCAGCGTGCGGTCGAGTTTGTCCGCGCGCTGTGCGGTGGCGATGCTCTCGGTCATGCGCTCGATCGCAAGCTGGTTGGACTGCGCAAGCACGCGGCGCACCTTGGAGTCCCGGCCCGCGGCCGCGTGAACCTCGATCGATAGCTGGCGCAGGAGCTTGAGCTCGGGCTCGGTATAGACCGCCGCCAGCCGCGGCAGCGCGGTCGCGTCGCGGCCGCTTTCAGCGGCCTGCACGAACAGCGGAATCGACTTGAGCGCGCGGGTGGCGACCTGGAACAGGAGATCGGCCTTGCTCTTGAAATGCTTGTAAATCGCGCCCGCAGTGATTCCGCTCGCCCGCGCGATCTCCGGCATCGAGACCCGGCTGAAGCCCTGCTCGGCAAACAGCCGCGCCGCGGCGCCGAGAATCCGCTCCCGGGTCGATTCCGCGGGGTCGGAATTCCCGCCCGCGCTCTGCAGGCCGGGCTGCGGGCGCGCACGCGCTTTGACGCGCAGCGCGGTGGGTTCGGATGATCGCCCCGAGAGGGCTCTTCGAGTTGCCATGGCCGCGCTCCATCATGGCGCATTTGCGGTTGACAAGTAAACGGTCATTTACTAGGCTTCTGCGGTTGAGAGTAAACGGCCATTTACCGAACCGGAAGCGGCCCCCCATCGCAACCACGCTCGTCGGGCCGGCGGCCGCGCCTAGCTAAGGAGATTCATTCATGGAATTCGCGCTTCAGTACGAGATCCAGCGCAGCCGGCCGCATTACGAAGGCTTCATGTACGACATCTACCATCAGGCGACCGAGCAGGTGAAACTAGCCGACCGCCTGGGCTACCACTCGGTGTGGACCGTGGAGCATCACTTCCTCACCGAATGGTCATATTCGTCGGCGCCGGAGGTCTGGTACGGAGCGCTGAGCCAGCTGACCAGTCATATCCGGCTCGGCCACGGGGTCTCGCTGCTGCCGATTCCGTTCAATCATCCCGCGCGCGTCGCGGAGCGGATCGCGGTGCTCGATATCATGTCCAACGGGCGCGTCGAGTGCGGCACCGGCCGCTCGATCACCGAGCAGGAACTCGGCGGATTCAATATCAACCCCGAGGACTCGCGCCCGATGTGGGAAGAGGCGGTCGCCGAGATTCCCAAGATGTGGACGCAGCACGTTTACGAGGGGCACGAGGGCAAGTACTTCAGGATGCCGCCGCGCGAGGTGATTCCCAAGCCCGTGCAGAAGCCGCATCCCCCGCTGTGGCTGGCTTGCACGCAGCCCTCAACCTGGGAAGTCGCCGGACAAAAGGGAATCGGCGCGCTGGGATTTGGAATCTCCGAGCCCGGCGTGCTCGACCATCTGGTGAAGACTTACAAGAAGGCGGTCGCGGGATGCGAGCCGGTCGGCTCCTTCGTCAACGATCGCACCGCGGCGGCGACGGTATGCGTGTGCGCGCCGACGCGCGAGGAAGCCAAGTCGATCGCCAAGGACGCGATCGATTTCACCACCCGCAAGGCGGCCGAGCTGTTCACGCCCTTCGCCAAGCAGGAAGTGAAGGGCTACGAGTACTATAAGAAGATGGCCGAGGCCGCGGTCTCCACGGCGGACTACCGCCTCTCGATGGCGGACCTCGACAAGCGGATCGAGTCGGGCGCGGTGATGGTCGGCGATCCTGAAGATTGCCTCCGCGTCGCCAAGGTTTACGAATCCGCGGGAGTTGACCTGCTGCTGATGCTGGTGCAGGTGGGCGCCGTGCCGCACGACAAGGTCATGCAGACCATCGACCTTATCGGCAAGCACGTGATGCCGAAGCTCTCGCAGAGCGCGCAGGCCTTCCAGCAGCAGAGCGCCGCAGCAAGGTAAACGCCGCCTGTAAGCCAATCAGGGAGAACGCTCCGATGCCGTCCAGCGAAATCGTTGTCGATGCCGATGGTCATATCCTCGAGCCGCCTGACCTGTGGGAAAAGTACCTCGAATCGAAGTACCAGCCGCGCGCAATCAAGGTTGTAAAGAACGACAAGGGTCTGGAGTGCCTTCAGTACGACGGCAAGCTCTCGCAGCAGGCGCAACCGGGTTTCCTGAGCGCGCTGGGCGGGATGGGCCGTGAACAGGACGAGCTGCGCCCCGCGGCCGAACGCACTTACGTCGGAAGCGCACCGTTCGGCTCGATGGATGCGGCCGAGCGCGTGGAACTGCTCAATCGTGAGAATCTGGCCAAGGCGGTGCTCTACCCGACGCTCGGGATCCTGTGGGAGGCCGAGGTCGAAGACGTCGAGCTGTCGCAGGCGTATTGCCGCGCGTACAACCGCTGGATCGCCGAGTTCTGCCGGCCGTTCAGCGATCGCCTGATTCCGATTGCGCACCTGTCGCTGGGCGATCCGCGGGCCGCGGCGCAGGAACTCGAGCGCGCGGTAAAGGACGGATGCCGCGGCGCATTCGTCGCGCCGTTCACTATCACGCGTAAGCCGCACGGTCATCCGGATCACGACCCGGTCTTCGCTGCGGCGCAGGCGCTGGATGTGCCGCTTGCAATTCATCCGACCTTCGAGCCGCGCGGGCTCAACCGCTCGCGGTTTCACGGGATGGAGCGGATGCCGCTGCTCGGCGTGATGGCGTCGGTCATCCTGCAGCAGCCGCTCACCACCTTCTTCCAATTCGGCGTGTTCGACAAATTCCCCAAGCTCAAGGTCGTCATCCTGGAGTCCGGGTCGTCGTGGCTGGGGTTCTGGATGGACCGGATGGACGAGGGCTACGAGACGTGGATGGGCCGGACGCTGGCGCTCAAGAAGAAGCCCAGCGAGTACGTCCGCAAGCAGGTCTGGATTTCGGGCGATCCCGACGAGCAGGCGACCGCCTACGTGGTGGACTTCGTCGGGCGCGATCGGTTTTTCTGGGCAAGCGACTTCCCGCATCCCGACCACGGCGGCAAATATCTCGCCGCGCTGGAGCGGATGGTGGCGCCGATGTCGCCCCAGGCGCGCCGCGGCGTGGTCGGCGAGAACGTGATCAAGTGTTACAACCTGTAGGGTTCCGGTCATGCCAGGCAATCAGCTGATAATCGACGCCGACGGCCACATCCTCGAGGCACCGGGGCTGTGGGAGGAATATCTCGAGGAGCAGTATCGCGCGCGCGCGATCAGAATCCGCAAAGACGACAAGGGGCTCGAGTACCTCGAGTACAACGGCAAGCCCGCACAGATGCTGCCGCACGGAGTGCTGCACACGCTGGGCGCGATGGGACGGCCGTTGGGCGAGCTGGCGCCGTCGGCGGAAAAAACCTACGTCGGCGCCGCGCCGGCGGGCTCGATGGATATGAAGGACCGCCTCGAACTCCTTGAGCGCGACGGTATCGACAAAGCGATTCTCTATCCGACCATCGGGCTCTTGTGGGAGGCCGAGGTCGAGGATCCCGAAATCACCAGTGCCTATTGCCGCGCCTACAACCGCTGGATCGCCGACTTATGCCGCGACTCGGGCGGACGGCTGGTGCCAATCGCGCATCTGTCGCTGATGGATATTCCCGCGGCGGTCGCGGAACTGGAGCGCGCGGTAAAGGACGGATGCCGCGGCGCGTTCGTCGCGCCGTTCAATCATGCGCGCAAGGCGCACGGGCATCCCGACCATGATCCGCTGTTTGCGAAATTCCAGGAACTCGACGTTCCCTTCGCGATCCATCCGACCTTCGAGCCGCGCAATCTCGCGTCGCACCGATTCTCGGGGATGGACACGGCCATCTGGTATCACCAGGTGATGGCGTGTCACGCCGCGCAAGTCGCATTCACTACGCTATTTTCGTTCGGCGTGTTCGACAAGTTCCCGCGGCTCAAGACGGTGGTGCTGGAATCGGGCGCGGGATGGATCGGCTATTGGGTCGATCGGATGGACGCGCTTTACGAAGTGCCGATCAACCGCGCTCCGCTGAAGAATCCGCCCAGCCATTACATCCGCACGCAGTGCTGGTTCTCCGCCGATCCCGACGAGCGCGCGCTGGCCGGTCTTGCCCGGTTCATCGGCGAGGACCGCTTTTTCTGGGCCAGCGACTTTCCGCACGCCGATCACGGCGGCGAGTACATGAAGAAACTCAGGGGACTGATGGCGGAGATGCCGGCCGGGGCGGCGGCCAAACTCGCGGGCCTGAACGTCGCGTCGCTGTACGGAATCTGAGAACTCTATCGGAACCGTCGCCGCGCATGATTCAGCGCACTCACGATGCGAGTGCGGGCGCACGAGCGTGCGCGAATGCGCGCCAACCCGAATTTACGGAGTAGCAACCGCATGAAGGCAAATCACGCCGTGGTGATCGGCAGCGGGATCGGCGGTATGTGCACCGCCCGGGTTCTGTCCGATCACTTCGAATGCGTCACCCTCATCGAGCGCGACGATCTGCCCGAGGGCGCGGCTCATCGCAAAGGCGTTCCGCAGAGCCGCCATCCGCACGGACTGCTCGATCGCGGCCGCCGCGAGCTGAGCGCGCTGTTTCCGGGCTTCGACGACTCGCTCCGGGCGCGTGGCGGGTTGGACATGGACGCCGGACTCGAGCTGGCGACCCTGCAGCCCGACGGTTGGGCGACGCGCCGCCACACCGGCCATCAGATGCTGTTCGCGTCGCGGCTGCTGATCGAATCGGTGATTCGCGACCGGGTGAAGCAAATCGCGCAGGTCCGGTTCCTCGAAGCCACCGAGGTCACCGCCCTGCTCGCCGCCCCCGGCGACCCGCGCCGGATCACCGGAGTACAGAAGCGAAGCGTGCGCGACAACACCGCCGCCCGGATCAACGCCGACCTCGTCGTCGATTGCAGCGGGCGCAGCTCGCGCGCATCGGAGTGGCTCGCGCACCACGGGTGCGCCGAACCCGAGCGCGAGATCGTCGATGGCGCGGCCGGATACAGCACCTGCTGGTATCAGGCTCCGCCGGCTGACCAGCGGCCGGCTGGGTGGTGGTGGAAAGGAATTTTTTTGAACCCTCCCGCCAAACCGAAACGGCCCGAGGACTACTACTTCGCGCTCATCCTGCCTATTGAGGGCGATCGCTTTCTGCTCACGCTGGCATCGTGGGGCGGGCGTCCGCTGCCCGCCGATCACGAATCTTTCGCGGCGCTGTGCGCCAAGCTGCGCTCGCCGCTCGTCGCCGAGGCGCTGGCGATCTCGAAACCGATTACTCCGATTTTTCATCGCCGCGGGATGCAGAACATGTGGCGCCACTACGAGAACTGGGACGGTCCGACCGGATTCGTCAGCCTTGCCGACGCGGTCTGCGCATTCAATCCGGTCTATGCTCAGGGCATGACCAGCGCCGCGGTCTGCGCGCAAATTCTTGGCCAGACGGTATCCGAAATGGATCCCGCCGGGCCCGGCTTTCCGCGCGCGTTCTTCAACCGCCAGGCCGAATTCGTGCGGCAGCCGTGGTCACTGTCCGTCGCGCGTGATCGTGAGGCGCTCGCGCGGGCTGAAGGTGCTCCTGCGCTTGAAGGAGCGATGGGCGGCGAGGCCTGGGAGCGGGTGATGCGCGAGGGTGGCGGCATCCCGGCGGTCGCGAGGCGCTATTCGACGTGATCAATCTGAACCGTCCCGCGGAGTCGCTGGCCAGCGATAAGGAGTTTTTGGCCGCGGTCAACGAGATTCTCGCGCGGCCGCCCAAGCCGCCGATCGATCCGGACGACATTCCGCCCTACCCGCCCGACGCGATAGCAAACTGAACAAATTTACTTCAACACACATGCGCGAACCGATCCACGCAAGGAGACAATGATGAGTGAACTGACTATCGCAATTCGAAACGCCAGCATCGTCGATGGCTCCGGCAAGCCCTCGTTCAAGGGCGACGTGGCGGTCGCCGGAGACAAGATTGCCGCAGTGGGAAGATTCGACGGCGCAGCCGCGCGTCAGATCGACGCCGCCGGTATGGTGCTCAGCCCCGGCTTCGTCGATGTGCATACTCATTACGATCCGCAGTTGTGCTGGGATCGGCTCGCCACGCCCAGCCTCGAACACGGCGTCACCACCACGATCATCGGCAACTGCTCCCTGAGCCTCGCGCCGGTGCGCCCCGGCGCGAGCCGCAAACTAATCAGGATGTTCGGCAAGATCGAGGACATCAAGGAGCCGACCTTCGACGAAGGCGTCCCGTTCAAGTGGGAAGCCTTCGGCCAATATCTCGACTTCATCCGTCCGGGCCTCGGCATCAACGTGGGCGCGCTGGTCGGACATTCCGCGCTGCGCTACTACGTGATGGGGCCGGAGAGCCAGGAGCGTGTGGCGACCGACGCGGAAATAGCCGCGATGTGCGAGCTGCTGGAAGGCGCGATGGCTGACGGCGCGATCGGGATGTCCACTTCGTACGTCGATATCGATGAGAACAATCGCCCGGTGCCGAGCCGGCTCGCCGATATGCGGGAGAAGGTCGCGCTGTGCAAGGCGATGGCCAAAAGCGGGCGCGGCACGCTTCAGACCGTGCCCTACTTCCTCGATCCCGAGCAGCAGCTCCGCAATATCGAGGAGCTCGGCGAGTTGAGCCTCGCAAGCGGCGTGTTCTGCACCATTGCGCCAATCATCTACAGTCCGGCGGCGCCCGAGCTTTACAAGCGCAACCTCGAAAAGCTCGACGAGCAGCGCGCGCGCGGCGCCAAGGTGTTCGGCCAGTCGATGACGCGCAGCTTCAATATCAATATCCGGCTGTCGGAGACGTCGTTCCTGCTCTATGGAATTCCGTCGTGGAACGCGCTGATGCAGCTGCCGGTGAAGGATCGAATCGCCGGCTTCGGCGATCCGGCGGCGCGCAAGCAACTGGTGGACGACGCGGAGCGGCGCATCAGTCCGCTCCTGCGGGCGGCGGTGGTTGGCGAAACTTACAGCAAGGCGAACGAGCCGCTGCGGGGACGGCGGCTTTCCGAAATCGCGAAGTCGCTCGGCAAGCCGGTTGCGGAAACGATGCTCGAAATCGCGCTGGCCGACGATTTGCAGACCGAATTTCAGATCAACAATTTCGTCCACGCCGACAAGGACATCGTCGCAACCATGCTCGACCATCCGTCGATCCACATCGGCGCGTCGGACGCCGGCGCGCACGTCTCGCAGTTCTGCGGCGCCGGGGACACCACCGACCTGCTGGCGCGATTCGTCCGCGAGTTCCAAAAGCTCAGCCTCGAGCGCGCGATCCATCGCATCACGGCCGAACCAGCCGACGCCTGGGGAATCAGGAATCGAGGCCGGATTGCCGAAGGCGCGGCGGCGGACCTGGTGCTGTTCGACGCAAAGACGATCGCGCGCGGGGACGAGGAGTTCGTCTCCGATTTTCCCGGCGGCGGCAAGCGCTACATCCGCCACGCTCGCGGAATCGACAAGGTAATCGTCAACGGCGAAGTCGTGGTAGACTCCGGCCGCTACACGAATGCGCGCGCGGGCAAGATCGTCTGAACCGGCCCGCGGTAGTCAGCGCAACTCCTTGTTCGTGTAGCCGAGGATCGAGCGCGCGATGATCAGCCGCTGAATCTCGCCCGCGCCTTCGTAGATGTCGAAGATGCGCCCGTCGCGGAAGCATCGGTCCAGCCGATGGTCCTCCGCGAGCGCCTCCGGCCCGAGCAGTTCGACGCAGCCCTGCGTGATTTTGCGCGCCGCCTTGCCGCCCGCCGCCTTGGCGATCGACGCTTCGACCTTGGGCGGGACGCTTTGCTGCTCCATCCATTTCGCGCGCAGCACGGTGAGCAGTGCAGCCTCGTAGCTCGCTTCCAGGCGCAGGAACCGATCGGCAATCGCGGAGCGTCCGCGAACGCCCGGGCGATAGTCAATTTCGATACCCTGTTCCCGAAGCTTTTCGCGCGTGAAGTCGAGTGCCGTGCGCGCAACGCCGAGCGCCATCGCTCCCACCATCGGGCGCGAGTCGTTGAACACCAGCATCGTGGACTTGAAGTCGCCCTTGATGTGGTTGAATTCCGAGATGCGGCAGTCGTCGAACACCAGGTTGCAGGTGTCGTGCGCGCGGATGCCGAGTTTTCTGAGTTGCGGTCCGACCGTGAACCCGGGCGTTCCCTTTTCGACCAGGAACGTGGTCATTCCGCGGCTCCCATCGGGAGCGACGAACCGTGAGAACACCATCGCGGCATTGGCCGATTGTGCCTGCGAGATAAATATCTTTTCCCCGTTGAGCACCCATTCGCCGGTTTCGCGATCGAAGGTCGCAGTGGTGCGGATACTGGCGGGGTCGGAGCCGGCGCCCGGCTCGGTAATCGCGATCGCGATGGTGTGATTCTTCCAGCGCTCGTACTGCTCCGGCGTGGCGACGGTTTTCAGCACCGTATTGCCGAGCCCCCATTTGCCGCGATGCAGCGCGAGGCCGCCCCCGTAGATTTCGTGCATCACCAGCGAGTGCAAAATTCGCGACCCGCTGCCGTTATGCGCGGCGCTTTCCGCCATCTCGACCGGATTGGGGCGTCCGTCGGCCTCGGGAAACTGCTCAGGCGGCAGCTCGTCCTCGTGCTTGTCGTAGTAGTCTGCGTAGGGACGCGCGAGTTCCGCCTGCTCGTGGGCAAGCCTGATTATTTCCTGGTCAGCGGGGGTCAGATCGAAATCAATCATTGGCTAGTCCTCATTTGCGGCGGGAATAGTCACACTCCGACTGCGCCTTCGAGAGCAGATATGGTGCGCACGTCGCGATACCACATTTCGACGGGATTATCGCGCAGGTATCCGTGGCCGCCGAGCATCTGAACACCTTCGTCGGCGATCCACATCGCCTGCTCGGCCGCATAGGTATAAGCGAGTTGCGCCTGGCGCGTGGCGTCGGCGCGCTTCTCCAGAAGCGAGGCCGCCTTCCACGTCATCCAGCGCATCGCGTCGGTTTCGATGCGCATGTCGGCCAGCCGAAACGCGATAACCTGTTTCTGCGCGAGCGGCGCGCCGTGGACCACGCGCTGCTTCAGGTACGGGATCACGAATTCCATCACCGCTCTGGCGTTACCGGTCATTATCGCGGCCAGCGCGGTCCGCCCCGAGGCGATGACACTCTGCACGTCACATCCGGCGGCCTCGCCCAGGCGAGCGCCCGCGCTCAGCTCCACGTCCTTGAAACTGACCGCCGCCGGTTCCGCCGCGCGCAATCCGATCGTCGGCCGGCACGCGGCGACCGTGACGCCGGGCGTACCGAGATCGACGATGAACGCCTCCAGCGCGCCATCGCATCGCGCGACGACCAGAAGATGGCCGCAACGATTCGCCATCGGCACGGGCCCCTTGATGCCGCTGAGCCGGTAGCCGCCGCGAGTCCGGACCGCGATGGTGCGCAGCGCAGCCACGTCAAATGCGAAGTCGGGTTCCATCACCGCGATTCCCGCGCAGCTATATTCGTCGCGCGTGAAAGGCGCGAGCAGGTCCTTCTTCTGAGCGGGCGAACCCTGCGCGGCGACTGCTCCGACGAATCCCAGCGGCGCGCCGAGCGCGACGGCGAACGCGCCGTCGCCGGCCGCCAACTCCTCGAGCATCAAGGCGTTCAGCACCGGCGACGAATTCTCGCCGTGGTCCTCCGCCTGCGACTGGATGATGCCGGTGGCGCGGATCGCGTCGAGGATCGACGCGGGCATCGCTTCCCGGTCGTCGGCGCTGCGCGCCGCGAAACGGAGCGCGGAGCTCGCCAGCTCCCGCGCCATCGATTGCGCGAGTTTCTGTTCCTCAATCAATTCGAACGAGATCAAGTTCCGCTCCTGTGGGTAACGGCCGCGCGTGCACGCGGCATCGACCGGATGGCCAGCGATTGCGCTTGACAAATGGGGGGCACCGATTCAGGATTCCAATGGTTCAACCAATGGAGCATGAGCGGGAATCAACTGTCAAGCGCGGCGGTGTGGTCCGCGCCGTGACCGGGCGCCGCGGCGGGGCGCCGGCCCGCGCGCGAATCCGCTTCCGGCCGGTCAAGACCGCGCGCGCCTTCGAAGGCATCGCGGATCAGATTCGCCATGAGATGGCGGCCGGGCGGCTGAGAGTCGGGGATCGCCTGCCGCCCGAACGCGAGCTAGCCGAGCAGTTCGGCGTTTCACGCAATACCCTGCGCGAGGCGCTGCGCTCGCTGGAAAACGCGGGGCTGTTGCGCCTGCAGAAGGGCGCGTGGGGCGGGGCATTCGTGCGCGAAAGCACCGGGGACGCGGTGGTCGCCGGATTTCGCGACATGTTTCAGCTCGGCGCGATCGCGCCGGAGCACTTGACCGAGGCGCGCGTGATGATCGAATCGATCGCGGTGCGCGTGGCGTGCAACCGCGCAACCAGCGCGGATCTCGCCGCGCTCAACGAAAATATTGCCGCTGCCGCGAAGTCGGCCGGCGGCAAGGCGAACTTTTACGACCAGGCAGCGATCCATCTTGATTTTCACCGCATCCTTGCGCGTGCCACCAAGAATCCGGTGATGGTCATCGTGATGGAGTCGCTGCTAGACGTAATGCAGCACTTCATCCGCGCCATCGGTCAGACTCGAAACCCGTGGGTGCTGCCGTCGCGGCGCAGGTTCATGAAGCATTTCGCCGCGCACGACAGCGACGGTGCAGTCGCGGAAATGGAACAGCACCTGGAGCGCCTCAACCGCTATTACCTCTCGCTGCTCAGGCTGAAGGACCGCGCGGAGGCTGCCAATGCCTGACGACATTCTGGCCGGCGTGCGGGTGCTCGATTTCACCACGATCGTGTCGGGGCCGTACTGCACCCGCCTGCTCGCCGACCTGGGCGCCGAAGTGATCAAGGTCGAGCCGCCCGAGGGCGATTACATCCGCACTCAGCCGCCGATGCGCAATGGTCACAGCGCCTACTTTGCGCACCTGAACTGCGGAAAGAAGAGCATCGCGATCGATCTCAAGCGGCCTGGCGCCTCGGACCTGATGCGCGAGTTGGCCGATCGCTGCGACGTGGTGGTGGAAAATTCGCGCCCGGGCGTGATGCGGCGGCTGGGACTTGATTACGCCCGGCTCAGCAGCCGCAATCCGCGCATCATCTACTGCTCGATCTCGGGTTTCGGCCAGAGCGGTCCGTGGGCCGGCCGCAGCGCCTATGCTCCGATTCTCCACGCGGCCAGCGGCTACGACGTGACCAACCTGTCCTATCAGGAAGGGCTCGCGGCGCCGCTCAAGACCGGTATCTACGTCGGCGACGTGCTGGGCGGGACCTGCGCGTTCGGCGCGATCCAGGCGGCGCTGTACCATCGCGAGCGCACTGGCCGCGGCGAGAATATCGACCTCGCGATGATGGACGCGATGCTGGGTATGCTCATTTACGAATTCCAGGAAGCGCAATTCCCCGTCGCGCGGCGGGCGGGCGGATTTCCTCCCACGCGCACCAGCGACGGCTTCGTGATGATCGCGTTCGTCAAGCCCAACAACTTCGAAGCGACCGCACACGCGACCGGGCATCCCGAATGGATATCCGATCCGCGCTTCAACACAATTCAGAACCGCATGAAGAACTGGAACGAGCTGATGTCGCTGGTCGGCGAGTGGGCATCCACGCGGACCAGCGCCGAATGCGAAGCGACTCTCGACGATGCGGGGGTACCGTGTTCGCGCTACTACTCAGTGCGGGAAGCGCAGGCACTCGCGCATCTTTCCGAGCGGGCGAGCTTCGAGACGATCGATGACGGCGCGGGCCCGCTGCGCGTTCCGAACCCCGCGTTCAAATTCGGGCAAAGCACCGCGCGCGCGCGTGACTACGTCCCGGCGCTCGGCGCAGATACCGGGGATATACTGACCACCATACTGGGTTACCCGGCGGAGCGAATTCAAGAGCTCTGCGAACAGAATGTAGTAGTCTCACGCGACTGACACTCGCGACGCGTGCAAGGAGGATCGAATTGGGAGAAATTCTTGTAGCCGGAATTACTCACTACCCTCCTCTGGCTGGCCCTGACCGCTCGATGGCGTGGATTCTCAAGCGGATGCTGCAGAATCCGCGCTTGCCCGAGGAATATCGCAACCCCTCCGGATGGCCTGCCGCGATGCGCGAGGAATGGGCCAATGACGAGGGTGCGGCCGCCGCGAAACACCATCGCGAGCGCCACCTGGTCTGGCTGCGCAAGGTTCGAGCCGCTCTGGACGCATTCAATCCCGATCTCGTCGTGATTTGGGGGGACGATCAGTACGAAAACTTTCGCGAGGAGATCGTGCCGCCCTATTGCATATACGCGCACGAGCAATTCGAGTTCGGCCCGCCACCGGGAAACGTGTGGGATGAACCTCCCACCAAAAAGTTCCGCGTCAAGGGCAGCGTCGCCGCAGCCAAGTTCCTGGCCGGCGGCCTCATAAGCTCGGGATTCGATGCTGCCTATTCGTACAAGCCGCTGCATCATCCGCTCGGCCATGCCTTCGCGAATGCAATCCTTTACCTCGACTACGATCGCAAGGGGTTTGATTACCCGATCATTCCATTCGCAATCAATTGCTATGGCCGGCGGGTAATCGCGCAGCGCGGCGGCCTGCCGGTTTTTGAAAATCCGCCCAGCGAGGCGCAGCTCGACCCTCCCGCGCCCACGCCGCAGCGCCTGTTCGACCTCGGCGCCGAGACGGCGCGCATTTTAGCTGCCAGCCCATGGCGCGTCGCGCTGATGGCATCGTCGGGATGGTCGCACGCCTTTCTCACCGCTAAGAACCATTTCCTGTATCCCGACACTCCCGCCGATCGGCGGCTCTACGACGCTCTGCGCGCCGGACGTTACCAGGAGTGGCGCAATTGTTCCGCAACCGCGGTCGAGGAAAGCGGCCAGCAGGAGCTGCTCAACTGGATGTGCGTGGCGGGAGCGATGGCAGAGCTCGGGCGCAGACCGCGCGAGGCCGAGTTTATCGACACCTGGATATTCAACTCGTCAAAATGCTTTCTGGTTGCGTGAGTGCCTATGAAGCTCGAGGGTAAAATCGCGATCGTTACCGGCACCAGCCCGAATATCGGCGGCGGAATCGCCGAGGGGCTGGCGGCCGAAGGCGCCGCCGTCGTCTGCGTCGATTCGCGGGCTGAGAACGCGCGCGACTGCGCTCAATCTATCACCGAGGCCGGCGGGCGCGCGCTCGCCGTCACCTGCGACGTCACCGACGAAGCGCAGGTCGGCGCGGCGGTGACGAAAGCATGCGAGAGCTTCGGCGGCGCCGACATTTTGGTGAACAATGCCGCATTCTTCAATCGCAAGGGCGTGCTCGACATGCCGCTCGACGAATGGCGCAATCAGCTTGCCGTGATACTCGGTGGCGCGTTTCTGTTCACCAAGCACGTGGCGCGCGCGATGATCGAGCGGCGGCGCAGGGGCAGCATCATCAATATCATCTCTACCGCCGGCCATCAGGGCGAACCCGGCAATATCGCGTACTGCACGGGCAAGAGCGGGCTGTTGAATTTCACGCGGTCGGCGGCGATGGAACTGATCCCGCACGGCATTCGCGTCAACAGCCTGACGCCGACCGCGACCGATCCGTCGCAGTCGCTGGCGCGCGCGGCGCGATGGGGCCGCAAGACGCCGGACGCCGCGCGCCTCGACGCGGTCTTCGCGCCGTTTCGAGCGCGGGTTGCGATGCAAAAGCTGCCGGGGCCGAGCGACTACGCGCGGGCCGCGGCGTTTCTGGCGTCGGATGACGCCGCGATGATTACCGGTACGGATTTGCGCGTTGACGCGGGTGCGATCGCGCAATACTGGGCCTGGGATCCGTCAGGCGCGAGAAAGTGAACGCTCAGCGCAGGGAGAAAGGTCATGGATAAAACCGCCGAGAACTACATCATCGACGATCGCGAGGCCGGAATCTTTCGGGTCAATCGCCGCGCGTTCACCGATCCCGAATGCCTTGAGCAGGAGCGCCGGCGCATCTTCGAGAAGTGCTGGATATATGTCGGGCATGAATCCGAAGTGCCGCATGCGGGTGACTATCAATCGCGCAGCGTCGCGGGCAGGCCGATGGTGCTGGTGCGCGGAGACGACGGCGTGATTCGCGTGCTGCTCAATACCTGCACCCATCGCGGCGCGATGGTGTGCCGCCAGAAGTCGGGCAACGCCAGGACCTTCCAATGCCCTTACCACGCGTGGACGTTCAATTCGCGCGGCCAGCTGGTGGGCGTGCCCGGTGAGGATTCGTACGGCGACGGATTCTCGCGCGAGGATCTGGCGCTGGCGTCGCCCGCGCAGGTGGACAGCTACCGTGGTTTCGTCTTCGCCTGCTTCGATCGCGCGGCGCATTCCCTGTATGATTATCTGGCCGGGGCGAGAGAGTATCTCGATCTGGTCGCCGACCAGTCCCAGGTGGGAATGAAGGTCGTCGCGGGACAACAGTCGTACAGCGCGCGCGCCAACTGGAAGCTGCTGGTCGAGAACAGCTACGACGGCTACCACGGGCTCCCGACTCATCAGCGCTACTTCAGTTTTTTGAGCGACATCGGCGTACCCGTCCGCGGCGGCGATCCGGCCCGGCCTCCCTATCAGAAGGCCGTCGATCTCGGCAACGGACACGCGGTCGTCGAATACGCAAGCTCGTGGGGGCGGCCGATCGCGCACTGGGTACCGCCATTCGGTGAAAACCGCAAGGCGCACTTCGACGAGTTGCGCAGGCGATTTGAAGAGCGCTTCGGCAAGGAGCGCGCGTTTCGCATCTGCGAGACCAGCCGCAATCTCGGGATATTCCCCAATCTCGTGATCAACGACATCATGGCAATCACGATTCGCACCTTCTTCCCGATATCGCCCGACTACATGGAGGTGAACGCCTGGGCGCTCGCGCCTCTCGATGAGAGCGCCGAGGATTCCGCGGTAAGGCTCGACAACTTTCTCACCTTTCTCGGACCCGGCGGTTTCGCTACTCCCGACGACGTCGAGATGCTGGAATCCTGCCAGCGCGGATTCCGGAATCGCGAGGTCGGATGGTCGGACATTTCCCGCGGAATGAAACGCGCGGAACCCGCGATCACCGACGAGCTCCAGATGCGCGCGTTCTGGCGGCGCTGGAATCATCTCATGACCGAGCCGCAGATTCGCCGGTCACGGAGGGCCGCATGAGCGCGCCGCCGCTGCCGACCCGCCAGCAAGTCGAAGATCTCCTGTACCGCGAAGCCGCGCTGCTCGACGAATGGCGGCTCGAGGACTGGCTGGAGTTGCTCACTGAGGACGCGATCTACCAGGTGCCGCCCACCGACGTGCCGGAAGGAGACGCGCGCAATACTCTGTTCATCATCGCCGACGACGCCGTGCGGATCAGGTCGCGGGTCAAGCAGCTGCTCGGCAAATCGGCGTGGGCGGAGAATCCTCATTCCCGCACGCGGCGGTTGATAACCAATGTGCGAATTCTCGGCGCCGACGGCGACGACGTTTTGATCACGGCGAATTTCGCGATCTACCGGATGCGCTATGAATCGGTGGACACCTATGTCGGGCATTACAACTACAAGCTTGCGCGCGCCGGCGAGGAGCTGAAAATTCGGGAGCGGCGGGCGATCCTCGACAACGAAGCGCTGCGGCCCCACGGCAAGATCAGCTTCATCCTGTAACGCCGCCGCGCCGTGCACCAACCGTCCATGAATGCCATCGACATGCACAATCACTTCGCGGCGCCCGCGGTGATCGATTTCCTGGCGCGCGAAGGAAGCCATTACGAAACCAGAATCGTCGAGCGCGAGAAGCGAAGATTTTTTCTCATCCGGGACAGTGCGATGCGGCCGATCGACGGGCCAATCTCGGATGCCGCGCTCCGGGTGGCGGATATGGAGCGCGAGGGCGTCGCGATGCAGGCGGTCTCATGCGTGCCGTTCCTCATGTATCCCGAGGTGCGCGCCGATTTTGGTCTTGCCATCGCACAGGTGAACAACGATTCGATGGCGGCGCTTGCCGAGCGCGATCCCGTCCACTTCGTGCCGCTGGCGTCAGTGCCGATGCAGGATCCGCCGGCCGCCGCCCGCGAGCTGGAGCGCGCCGCCGGGCTCGGCCTTCGTGGCGTCGAGATACCGCCCCGCCTCGGCGAGACGCAGCTCGACGAGCCGCGGTTCGAAGAATTCTGGGCAGCCGCCGAAGCGCTGGAAATGGCGGTCTGCGTTCATCCGTTCGAAGCGGCGCCGTCGGGGGCACTGTCGCGATACTTTCTCGGCAACCTGGTCGGAAATCTATATGACACCGGGCTGGCGGCGGCGCTCCTGATTTACGGCGGCGTGCTCGAGCGGCATCCCCGGCTGAAGATCGTGCTGTATCATGCGGGCGGCGCACTGCCCGCGCTGCTGGGCCGGCTGGACATGGGTTATCGCCTGGTCCCCGAATGCAGGCAGGCGATACCGCGGCCGCCATCGAGCTACGTATCTCAGTTCCATTTCGACATTATCGCGCACAATCGAGACCTGCTGCGCCATCTGGTAGCGAGCTACGGCGCGGACAGGTTCGTGGTTGGAAGTGACTATCCGCTTCCCGCTGGCCTGGCGCATCCGGTGCAGGAAGTGCAAGCACTCGGGCTCGATGCCGCCGCGCAGCTAAAGATTCTGTCGGGTAACGCGGAGATGCTATTGCGGCTGCCGGCGCGATCCGGCGGCGCCACCACCGCAGCGCAGGGCGCGAAGCCCCGCTAGCAGGGGAGTCAGCCCCAGACTTCGCGCGCGGTTTCCGCCACCAGGCGCAGCTTTGCGATCTCGTCCTCGCGCGTGAGGTTGTTGCCTTCAACCGTCGAAGAGAATCCACACTGGGGACTGATGCACAATTGATCGAGCGGGACGTACTTTGCCGCCTCCTCGATTCGTCGCTTCAGGTCATCCTTGTTCTCGAGCGCCGGGCGCTTGGTGCTGACCAGGCCAAGCACGACTTTCTTTCCCTTGGGAACGAATCGAAGCGGCTCGAATCCCCCGGAACGCGCGTCGTCGTACTCAAGAAAGTATCCATCGACCATGAGCCGCCCGAACAGCGCCTCGGCAACGTGCTCGTAGCTGCCCGAAGCCACCCATGAAGAGCGGAAATTGCCGCGGCACATGTGCGTGCAGATCGTCATCCCGGGCGGTTTTGCGGCGAGCGCCTGGTTGAGCACCCGAATGTAGGTAAGATGCTGATGCTCGCCGTCGCCGCCAATCTGAGTGATGTACTCGCGTTGCGCCGGATCGTTGAGGTAAGCGAGGCTGGTGTCGTCGATCTGCAGATAGGTGCAGCCGAGCTTGCCGAGCGCGTCGATCTGGGCGGCATATACGCGCCCGAGATCGTGCCAGAACTCTCCCAGGTCCGGATACACCGACTCGTCGATCGCGGCGCGTCCACCGCGATAATGCATCATGCTTGGCGATGGGATGCTGAGCTTGGGAGTCGCGTGGGCGATGGATTTCAGGAAGGAGAAGTCGCTGTCGAATATGCATTTCTCGAGTCTGAGCTTACCGGTGATTCGCAACGCGGCAGGAGTGAACTCAATCTCGCCCTTCTCGTTGCGGAATCTGACATTCAGGCTCTCACGCGCGCGCACCACTCCGCCAATCTGATAGAGAAAGTCCATATGCCACGATCCGCGGCGGATCTCGCCGTCGGTGACGCCGTGAAGGCCGATTTCCTCCTGCATCCGCACATGGTCTCGAATCGCGGCATCCTCGATCTTCCTGAGTGCGTCGGCGGATAGTTGGCCCATCGCAAAGTCTTCGCGCGCGCGAAGGACTTCCGGCGGTCTCAGCAGGCTGCCGACGTGATCCGCTCGAAAGGGAGGACGTTCGTCCATCTGATTTACCTCTGGAAATGGTCAGGGCTCGGCCGTCACCGCGGCTCCGCGCAACCGCAACCCTAACGCGAGAAGAATCACTCCAAACACCATCGCGTATGCGCCAATCAGCCACGCTACCGCGAGCGCGCCTACGCCGGGATGAATCAGCAGAATCAGTGCGAAGATGATCGAAGCGATTCCGGACAGCAGCATCCAGAATTCTCCCGAAACTCGCCGGCGCAGATTAATCGCGCCGACGATTTCAAGGACACCGGTAGTCAGGCTCCATGCGGCTATATAGAAGAGCAGGATTATCCCGGTAATCGCGGGCTCGAAAAACGTTATCAGGCCCACGCCGATTCCGATCAGTCCCTCAATTAGAAGTACCCATACCGATTCGGTTTCGTCGCGCCCGCTGATGGCGTGTAAGAGCGCGAACACACCATCCGCAAACGCATAGGCCCCGAACAGAATTATCAGTACGGCCAGAGTGATGCCCGGCCAGCCAAGCGCGAGAAGTCCAAATATGATCGCTGCGACGCCTCTGATGATGAACAGCCACCACAATTTGGCAAGTTTCGGACCCATCGTCGGTTCCTCCCGGCAACAAGGCTCATCCGCCTGTCAGCCACCCGTAAAGCGCCGCGGAGACGCACACGCAGTTGCGATGCCATCACGCTGATTGAGTACTTCATGCTTTCGCCCGATATATTGCGCAACCTATTCAAATCCCAGTGGCGACCAGCCGTTCGCGGGTCAGCGGAAGGTCCCGCAATCGGACATCGAGCGCGCGGGCGACCGCATTTGCAATCGCTGCGGCCGCGGGACCGTGTGCTGCTTCACCCACGCCAAGCGGCAGCTCTCCGGGATTTTCAATCAGTTCAATATCGACCTCGGGAACCTCGTCGAAGCGCAGGATTGGATATTCGTTCCACGAACGCGTCGCCACGCGGCGCCCGTCAAATTCGACCTGCTCCTTGAGCGTCCAGCTGGCGGATTGAAGAATACCCCCTTCGATCTGATTGCGCACACCGTCGGGATTAATCAGCAGTCCCGCATCGACCGCGCAGTACACCCGGCGCACCACAACCTCTGCTCGCGTCTCCACGCGGGCGACGACGGCCACGTACGCGGCGGTATTCTTGTATCGGGAGAAGCCGACCCCAAAGGCGGTGCCGGCGCCGCGCGTCTGGTTGGGTTTCCATCCGGACATCCGCGCGGCCTGCTCGATCACGCGGCGGGCGCGGGGATCGCTGAGGTGGCGCAGGCGAAACTCGATCGGATCGACGCCGGCGAGATCGGCCAGCTCGTCCATGAAGCATTCGACCGCGAACACATTCGCATAGCCGCCCAGCGTCCGCAGCGCGGAGGTGCGGAACGGAAGCCCCGGCAGGCTGTGCAGGACAATCTTGCGACGCGCCAGCGCATAGGGCGGCTCGGAATTCCGTGCCCCGCCGGCAAACCCGCGCAGCGATTCATACGCCTCGGGAAACGGGATCGCGGGATCTACATGCGCGGCGGCGAGCAGATTCACCTCGCCCCACGAGGACGGCCGCTGGCCGTGGGGCCCGCTCCATATCTGGGCCGACCAGTCCGCAATCCTGCCGTCCGCATCCAGCGCGCCATCGAGCTTCACGACCATTGGGGATCCGAACGGCGACCACGCCATCTCGTCGTCGCGCATCCACTGAACCCGAACCGGATGTGGCGAGACCTTGCGCGCCAGCAGCGCCGCGTCCAGCGCGGCGTCGTCGGCGCCGTTGTGCCCGTATACTCCGGCTCCCGGCGCGTGAATCACCGTCACCGCATCGGGATCCAGGCCGAGCGCGCGCGCCAGCGCCGCGCGCAGCGGAAAGACGCCCTGCGTATGCGACCATACCGTGAGACGGCCGTCCTCCATGCGCGCGATTGCGCACGACGGCGCCATCGAGGCATGTGCGATAGGCGGGCGCGAGTACACGGCGGACAGCCGGCGGAGATTCGCCGGGCTCGGAGGCTGGCCCGACTCGGCTTCGGAGTCGATTGAGCGCAACGTCGGCAGCCAGTCGCGCCAGTTCCGATCCGGCGCGGAAAGTTCGCTTTCATCCCATCGCGCGCTCGCACGCAGCGCGTCGAGCGCCTTGACCGCGTCGTATTCGGTCTCGGCGCACACGCCGACAAAGTCGCCGCTGCGCCATACCGTGACCACTCCCGGCATCCGCTCCGCATGCGACGGATCCAACTCCGCGAGCCGTGCGCCCCAGGACGACGGCCTGAGGACGCGCCCGTGCAGCATCGCGGGAAACTCGAGGTCATGGATGAACCCGCCGCCGGCGATCTTGCCCGGAAGATCGAGGCGCGGCACGCTTGCGCCGATCGCGCTGTGCGCGTCCAGGGGGCTGAACTCGACGTCGCCGGTGATCGGGCGCTTCCAGTCGATCTCGCTCGCGACGGTCCAGTAATCGAGAGCGGTCCGGACGCCGTCGAGCAGAATCCAGCCATCGGCGGCGCTGACCCGCGACGCATCCTTGGCAAGGGTCAGCGCGCCGCGCTCGATGATTGCGTGAAGGGCTTCGGCGCATGCGATTCGCATCGAGGTTCCGCCGATTTCAATCGACATGCTGCCCGCGGTGTAGCTTTCATCGGGGCAACAGCGCGTGTCGCCGGAGACGACCTCGATTTGCGCAAGCGGCAGGCGCAGTTCCTGTGTGGCGATTTGCGCCATCGCGGTCGTTATCCCCTGCCCGATTTCGACCTTGGCGGTAAAAACTCGCACGACGCCCGGTCGCGAAAAATCAACCCATCGATTGAGCGTCGGATTCTCGACGATGCTGCGGGGAAGCAGATGCGCGCTCACTTCTGCCCGCCCTCGCGCGACCCGCGCCATGCGGCTTCGATTGCATTCATGATCCGGTTGTGCGCACCACATCGGCAAAGGTTCTTCCGAAGCGCGCCGGCGATTTTTTCGCGCGCGGGTTCGCCGCCCGCATCGATCAACTCGACCGCGGTCATGATGATTCCGCACAGGCAGTAGCCACACTGCCCGGCCTGATGTTCCAGGAATGCGCGCTGCAGGCGAGCAAGGGTGGCGCTGCCGCGCAAACCCTCAATCGTCGTCACGGATTTTCCCTCGACCGACCACACCGGAAGCTCGCAGGATCGCAGCGTGCGGCCATCGACCAGCACCGTGCATGCACCACAGTCGCCGGAGCCGCATCCGAAGCGCGCGCCCTTGAGCCCGAGGTCGTCGCGCAGGATGTACAGCAGCGGCGTATCGTAATGCTCGACGGTGAGGCGATGCGTCTGGCCGTTTATCTGAACGATGTGGACGCTGCTCATGGCTGGAGTTGAATCCTAGCGCCTCGGCAGAGTCAATTGACAGGGTCGTCATCGAGTGCGGCGCACTCAAGCGAAGCCCGGTGCGCCGGTCGGACGATTCGAAAGTGTCTCCGTTCGCTCCAGCGGTTATCTAGGAACGAAATGCTCGTCCACAGAAGCGCGCGCGATACCGCGGGTTACGCAGTGGCACACTCGATGCGTTAACGTCCGCAACTTTTAGCGCCGGGGTTCCGTCGCGTGCGCGAGACAGACTACACTGGAGGTGCCTCGCCGAACTTCAGGTATGCGCCGATGTTGCCGAAAGTAGCCATTGGACGTCCGAACGCCGCAGTTACCGCGAATGTGGAGCAATACCGCATGCTGGTTGGTGATGAGGTCATGGATGAGCTAAACGGGCTGGCGCGCGACCTCAAGGACGTTCGCATTTGCCACATCAACTCGACCGCATACGGCGGCGGGGTGGCTGAGCTGCTGTCACGCCACTTGCCCCTGCTCCAGGGAATCGGTGTGCTTGCTGAATGGCGGCTGATTCATGGCCAGCCGGAATTTTTCACCGTCACCAAGGCGTTTCACAACGCGTTGCAGGGCGGCAAATACGACCTGAGCGAAGATGAGCAGAATATCTATCTGCAGGTAAACGAGCAGAGTGCGAAGCTGCTCGAGAATGCCTACGACGTGATTATCGTGCACGATCCTCAGCCGGCCGCGATCCGGCATTTTGCTGGCAAGCGCGATGCGAAGTGGATCTGGCGATGCCATATCGACAGCTCGGCGCCTGACGAAGGAGCGCGGCGCTTCCTGGTCCCACTAATAAATGAGTTTGACCACGTAGTGTTCACGATGCCCGAGTTCCTGCTGCCCGGCCTCGACCGCGACCGGGCCACTTTTATCGCCCCGGCGATCGATGCATTCGCAACCAAGAACATGAATCTGCCGATGGACATCTGCAGGCGCACAATCGCCGATTCAGGGCTGGACGTCGAGCGTCCGCTACTGGTTCAGGTTTCGCGGTTTGATCCGTGGAAGGATCCGCTCGGTGTGATCGAAGCCTATCGAATCGTGAAGCGCGAAATTCCGGGCGTGCAGCTCGCGTTGATCGGAGCGATGGCCGGCGACGATCCCGAAGGATGGCACCTGCTCGATCGCGTGGAGGAGGAATGCGCGCACGATCCCGATCTGTTCGTGTTCACCAACCTTGCCGGCGTCGGAAGCATGGAAGTCAACGTCTTCCAGCGCGGTTGCGACGTGGTGATTCAGAAGTCTCTGCGCGAAGGGTTCGGCCTGGTCGTTTCCGAAGCGCTATGGAAGGAAAAGCCGATTGTTGCGGGACGCGCCGGCGGAATTCCAATGCAGGTGCCGGAGCAGTTCGACGACTACCTCATCGACAACGTCAAGGACTGCGCGGCGCGCGTAATTGACCTGCTGAATCACCCCGGCAAGCGCGGCGAGTTCGGCCGCGCCGGTCGCGAGCGCGTGCGCCGTGATTTCCTGCTGCCCCGGCTTGCGTGCGACGAACTGCGCCTGATCAAGGGAGTTCTCGCCGAGTCATAGAGGATCGGGCGGTCAGCCGGCCATAAAAAAAGCGGCCGGGGAGTCCCGGCCGCTATGCACATCTTCTGACGTCCGTGCGCGTCTGGCGCGCGGCGTGGGCAGCGTCAGGATTTTGAGACGTTCACCACCTGAATTTCGGTGAATCCCAACAATCCCCACGGTCCGTTTTCCACCCCGATTCCCGACCACTTGGCGCCGCCGAACGGCAGGTTTGGCGCGATCGCGAGATGCTGGTTCACCCACGCCGAGCCGCATTCGAGTTGCTTGGCGACCTCCGCCGCGCGCTCGTGGTCCTTGGACCACACGGAGCCGCTAAGCCCGTAGTGCGTCGAGTTGGCGCGGCGAACCGCGTCGTCAACGTCCTTGTACGCAATGATGGGAAGCGCGGGGCCGAACTGCTCCTCGTCAACCAGGCGGACGCCGTCGGAGATATCGCCGACGATGGTCGGCGCGTAGAAGTATCCTTCCTTGCCGAGACGCTCGCCTCCGGTGACGATCTTCGCGCCGTGCTTTTTAGCGTCTTCGACCAGTTCCATCACGCGCTCGAACTGCGGCTTGTTGTTGATCGGGCCGAGCTGGGTTCCAGGCTGAAGCCCGTCGCCCACCTTGACGTTCCTGGCGAGCTCGCCCATCTTCTCGAGCATCGGCTTATACATCTGCTCGGGCACATAAACGCGCTTGATCGCACTGCAGATCTGGCCGCTATTTTCGAACGCGCCCCAGAAAATCTTTTCCGCGACTGCGTTCGGATCGACGTCCGACAGCACGATCGCGGCGTCGTTGCCTCCCAGCTCGAGCGTGACGCGCTTGAGATCGGGCGCGGCGGCCGCGGCGACCTTCTTGCCCGTTTCGACCGAGCCGGTGAACGAAATTTTGCGCGGCACCGGATGCGAAGTCATCATCGCGCCCAGCTCGTCGCCCCCCGAAACCACATTTAGCACCCCCGGCGGAATGATTCCGCGCAGGATTTCGCCAAGCATCAGCGAGGTGATCGGCGTGAACGGAGAGGGTTTCAGCACCACCGTGTTGCCAGCCAGCAGCGCGGGCGCGATCTTCCACATCGCGAGCATCAGCGGATAGTTCCACGGCGTGATCGCCGCCACCACGCCGACCGGCTTGCGCCGGATCTCGATGCGGCCCGCTTCGTTGTCCTGCACCACTTCGGCCGGAAGGTCGAGACTGGCGGTGTACATGCACCAGATCGCGGTGCCCATGATCTCCTGCTGGGCCTTGTCGAGCGGCTTGCCCTGCTCCTGCGTGAGCGTCCGGGCAAGCCCCTCGGGCTGAGCCTGCAGCACCGCGGCGCAATCGTTCAAAATCTTGCGGCGGGCGTTGATATCGCGGCTCCAGGCGGGAAAGGCGCGCTGCGCCGACTCCATCGCCTGATCCAGCTCTGCCTTGGTGCAATCCGGGACGCGGGCAAAATCCTTTCCGGTTGCGGGGTTGATAACGCCCACGGTCTTGCTGCCTTTGACCGGCTTGCCATCAATCGTCATCGTGAACTCGGCCATCTGGGACTCCTTTGCGCTGCCTTTGGGGGATAGGTGCGACCGGCCAATGCTTTAGCATCTTCGCCCCCCGTACAACCACTGACTTCTTATTGATCAGCCACCGCGCCGACTCAAATCGATCCTGAGCGCGCCGGCCTGTGCCGATTCCTAAACGCCGTGGCGGAAATTCACGCCATCAATAGCCGGCGCGGCGCGCGAGCCGATCGGCGTGAAAATTGGCGTCGCCGAAAAGCTCCTGGAGCACGCGCGCGCGCTTCATGTAAAGCCCCATGTCGAACTCGTCGGTCATCCCGATGCCGCCGTGCATCTGGACCCCTTCCTGCACTGCGAGCGTGGTGCTGAGGCCGGCGCGCGCCTTGGCGACCGCCACCATCGCTCCGGCCTTGGCGAAGGCTTCGTCAAGCGATTGGAGCGCCTTCAGCACCGCCGCGCGGGTCACTTCCATCTCGCAATAAAGATCGGCGGCGCGATGCTGCAGCGCCTGGAACTCGCCAATCGCCTTGCCGAACTGCTTGCGCTCCTTGAGGTAGTTGACAGTCCGCGAAAATACTTCGTCGCTGATTCCGACCATCTCGGCCGCCGCCGCGCCACGCCCGGCATTGAGCACACCTTCAAGCAGCGCGAATCCGCCGTCGACTTCGCCGAGCACCGCGTCGGCGCCGACACTCACGCCAGACAATTCGACGCGAGCCGCGTTATGGCTGTCGGTCATGGCCGTGCGCTCGACGGTAACGCCCGTGGCTTTCGCATCAACCAGGAACATCGTGATGCCCTCGGTGTCACCGGGAAAGCCGGCGCTGCGCGCAGCTACGATCAGCCAGTCGGCGACGTGCCCATCCAGCACGAACGACTTCGCGCCGGTGAGCGTGAAACCGGAGCCCGAGCGCTTGGCGGACAGTGCTATTTTTTCCGGGCGATGCTTGGCCGATTCCTCGACCGCGAGCGCCGCGATCAGATCGCCCGTTGCGATCTTCCCGAGATGCTGCCGATGCTTGCTCGCCCCCGCGCGGGAGAGCGCGGTGACCGCCAGGACCGCGGTGGAAAGAAATGGCGAGGGTGTCAACGTGCGCCCCATCTCTTCCATCACCACGCCCGCCTCGACGTAACCGAGTCCGAGCCCGCCATGTTCGGCCGGAACCAGGATTCCCGCCCATCCCATGTCGGCGCATTGCTTCCATAGCGCACGCGAAAAGCCGGTTGCGTCGCGCCCGTCGCGAAGCTGGCGCAGGTGGGCGATCGGCGCGTTCTTGCTTAGAAAGCCCCGCGCGTTGTCGCGGAGCATTGTCTGTTCGTCGTTGAGAACCAGGGCCATCGTGGTTTTCCGTTCTACGCGCCGGGAAGTCCGAGGATCCGCTTGGCGATGATGTTGAGCTGAACTTCGCTGGTGCCGCCTTCGATTGAATTGGCCTTTGAGCGCAGCCACGCGCGCGCAAGGGTTCCGTCGCGCGACCGCTCGCCTTCCCATTCGAGCGCGTCCGCTCCTCCCGCCGCCATCACCAGTTCCATCCGGCGCTTGTTGAGCTCGGTGCCGTAATACTTGAGCATCGAGGAGATCGCCGGATGCGCTTGTCCGGAGCGCGCCAGATCACCGACCCGCTCCATCGCAAGCCGGAATGCCGCCTGGTCGATTTCGTACGACGCGATCTGCCCGCGCAGCACCGTGTCGGCCAGCACCCCGTCCTCGAGCCCGACCGAGTCGCGCGCGGTCTGGCCGAGCGAGCGCACCTCGCCGGGATTTCCCATCCCGCCGATCATGTCGCGCTCATGGGTGAGCAGGTACTTCGCGATGTCCCATCCCTGGTTCATCTTTCCGACCAGGTTCTGCTTGGGCACGGCAACGTCGTCGAAGAAGGTCTGGCAGAACGGCGACTTGCCGGAAATCAGCGTGATCGGCTTGGTCGATACGCCCGGGCTTTCCATGTCGAACAGCACGAAGCTGATACCGAGATGCTTGGGCGCCGACGGGTCGGTGCGCACCAGGCAGAAGATCCAGTCGGCCCGATCCGCGTACGAGGTCCAGATCTTCGATCCGTTGACGACAAAATGATCGCCCTTGAGCTCGGCACGGGTCTGCAGCGAGGCGAGGTCCGACCCCGCTCCGGGCTCCGAGTATCCCTGGCACCAGCGGATTTCGCCCCGCGCAATCTTTGGCAGATGCTCGCGCTTCTGCTCCTCGTTTCCGTACTTGAGCAGTGCCGGCCCGAGCATCCAGATTCCGAAACTGTCCAGCGGCGAGCGGCATCCAAGCACGCGCATCTCATGGCGCAGAATCTTGGCCTCTTCGGCCGAGTGTCCTCCACCGCCGTATTCCCTGGGCCACTGCGGCACGGTCCATCCGCGCGCCGCCATCCGCTCCAACCAGAGCTTCTGGGCCTCGGACTGGAACTCCCAATTGCGGCCGCCCCAGCAGGTATCCTCTTCGCCTCGCGGTGGCGTGCGCATTTCGGGCGGGCAGTTCTCTTCCAGCCAGGCTCTTACTTCATCGCGGAAAGCTTCGAGTTCGCTCATGCCGATAACCGTTCCCGTTTGAATTGCTTCAAATATCCAAGATTGCACGACCGCCACGCTCAGGCCAAGCCGCGCAGGGTACGCGCGCGGTGCGTTTTCCGCGCCGCCTCGGCCCGGGTTGCGAACCCGGCTGGCCAGTTGCCGCTTCCTCCAGCGCATCGACAGCCGCCTGCCATGGGTCGCGCGCTTGACATCGGGCGCGCCCCGGCGCTAAAAACTGAGCACGCTCACTTCTGAGTGTGCTCATCGCGATGCGCGATCCCGACCGAAATCTCCAGCCTTCGCCCTCCGGCGCGCTCAGCCGCACCGAGCGCAACAAGCGCGACAAGGAGATGCGCATCGCGCGCGCCGCGCGCCGCCTGTTCGGCCGCAAGGGCTTCGAGAACACCACCACCCGCGAGATTGCCGAGGCCGCCGATATCGGTGCCGGCACCCTGTTCCTGTACGCCGGTACCAAGGAAGACCTGCTGGTGATGATCTTTCGAGACGAGGTCGGCCGCGCGGTCGAGGACGCGTTCGCCGCGATGCGGCCGGCGCCGCTGCTCGAACAGGCGATGCAGGTCTTCGGCGCGATGATTTCTCATCATGAGCGCAACTTCGCGCTGGCGCGCGTGTTCGTGAAGGAACTGCCGTTCGTGAACGACCGCCGTCATGGCGTGGGCGAAGTAATGCGGAGGCTCTACGCGCGGATGACCGCGCTGATCGCGGGGGCGAAGTCGCGCGGGGAACTTCGCGCCGAGGTTCCCGCCGAGCTGTTGGCGCACAATCTGTTCGGCCTCTACTTCCAGACGATCCAGCTTTGGCTGGGTGGTAAGCCGTCCCACGCCGACCGCTGCCGCGCGCAACTGCGCGACAAACTCGAATTGCAATTAATCGGGCTGCGCCGCACACCACGCAGCGCGGTTGCCCGTGCAGCGGCGGCCGCCGCGGGCACGATTGATAATTTCAACTGACGGGTGATTTGCCATGGGAGCGCGTACTGGAGCGGAATTTCTGAACGGCCTGACGTCGCCGCGCGAAGTATGGGTCGGCGGGGAAAGGGTAAACGACGTCGTCTCGCATCCGGCCCTGGCCGGGGCGGCGCACACACTGGCCGAGATCTTCGACCTGCAGCATCGCGAGCGCGCCACCTGCCTGATGCCGGATCCTGAGACCGGCGAGCCGATCAATGTGAGCCACATGATTCCGCGCTCGCGCCAGGATCTCGAGCGGCGCCATCAATGCCTCCAGAAAATCGCCGAATTCACGGTCGGCCTGATGGGGCGGACGCCCGATTACATGAACGTCACCTTTGCGGGATTTGCCGGACGGGCCGACGAGTGGGCGGCCGGCGGCAACGATCGCGGCGCGGCCAACCTGGTCGCGTATCAGAAACATCTCCGACGCGACGACATCTCGCTGACTCACACCATCATCCATCCCACCATCGACAAGTCCAAAGGCGACGTCCCGGCGCCGGGCGATCCGGTGCCGCTGCACAAGGTCCAGGACACCGCCCACGGGATTATCGTGCGCGGAGCGCGGATTCTGGCCACCCTGGCGCCGTTTGCCGACGAACTCGCGGTCTATCCCGCGATCGGCCTGGGCGAAGGCGCCGACGCGTACGCGCTTTCGTTCTGCATCCCGATGAACACTCCGGGACTCAAGTTCCTGTGCCGCGACAGCTGCACAATTGCCGGCAACCGCTTCGACCATCCGCTCTCGAGCCGCTATGACGAGCAGGACGCGTTCGTGATTTTCGACGACGTCGAAGTGCCGCGCGACCGCATATTCATCAACGCAAATCGCCAAGCGTACAACACTGTCATGACGACGGGCTGGTACCCAAACATTATGCAGCAGACCATGATCCGCGCGCAGACCAAGCTTGAGTTTGCGTACGGGCTGGGCACGCGGATGGCCGAGGCGATCGGCGACCAGTCGCCCGCGACGCGACAGATGCTGGGCGAGATCTGGACTTACGCCGAGCTGGTGCGTGCGGCGGTCCGCACCGCTGAGATCGACGCGTTCGATTATGGAAGCGGCGTGTGGTTCCCCAACGGCGGTCCGCTGGCCGCGCTGCGCGCGACGCTGCCTACCTGGTTCCCGCGCGTGGGCGAGATCCTGACGCTTATCGGCTCGCACAACCTGCTCGCGACGCCGGCGCGCGCGCAGCTCGACGATCCCGCGCTGCGCAAGCTGATCGATATGTACCTGCACGGACCGGGCGACGTGACCGCCGAGGATCGGGCGCAAGTCTTCAGGCTCGCGTGGGACTTCGTGGGAACCTCGCTGGCGGGCCGCAATCAGTTGTACGAGCGCTTCTACCTGGCCTCGGGCGCGCGCAACTACCAGATCGCGCACATGATTTCGCCCAAGGAGCGCGCGCTGCGGCTGGTGGACCAGGTGCTCGGTCTCGCGCGTGCGAAAGACCACGGCGCCGACGCTGCGGCGAAGCAGACGGTCAACCTGCCGCAGACGGGATGGGAAGCGCTCAGGAAATAGAAAGCGGCAATCGCCGCGCCCGCGACTTCAGCGCGGGCGGTGGCGAACCTGAAATTATTGACTCTGGTCAATGTTAACTTTGGTCATGCACGGCGATAAGCGAATCCCCAGGCGCGCCCTGACCGTGGATCGCGCGGGCCTGCGCGACAATCCCGTCCCTGGAGGATGCGACATGTTCGTTCGAGATTGCTGGTATATGGCCGGATGGAGCCGCGACTTCGAGCGTGGCCGCCCGGTCGCGATCACGATGCTCAACGAGCCGATCGTGATCTATCGCGCCGACAATGGAAGCCTCGTTGCTCTGCAGGACCGATGCTGCCATCGGTTCGCGCCGCTGTCGCGCGGACGCGTGGAGGGTGACGAGATCCGATGCATGTACCACGGGCTCAAGTTCGCGCCGTCGGGCCGGTGCGTCGAGATTCCGTGGCAGGCGAAGATTCCTGCGCAGGCGCGCGTACGCAGCTACCCGATAGCGGAGCGGTACAGCGGCGCGTGGCTGTGGATGGGCGATCCCGGGGCCGCCGATGCCGCGCTCATACCGGAATTCGTCGGAGTCGACGATCCGCGCTGGGCCATGAATCCCGGCCGGATGGACTACAACGCGAATCACATGCTGATCAACGACAACCTGCTCGATCTCTCGCACATCGCGTTCCTGCACGAGCGCAGCCTCGGCGCCACGCTCTCGCCCGCCGGAGTCTCACGACCGCGGGTAACGCGGATGGCCCGCGGCGTGCGCATCCAGAACTGGATCAACAGCGATCCGTCCAAGATGGTGGCCTCGCTCAGCGAAGTCAGGAGCGACATCTGGCAGACCTACGACTTCCTGGTGCCAGGAGTGTTTCTCCTGAGCGCGGATTTCTACCCCGAAGGCACAGCGCAAAAGTTTCCTGACTCGGAGCCCCAAGGCGTGAAACCGCTCCACCGCCAGTTCACCTGCCAGGCGGTGACTCCGCTCACCGGCGACCGGACCTGCTACTTCTTCGCATACGGGCCATGGGCAAAAGACGCGGACTTGAAAGACGCATTCCACGAACTGGGGCTTAAGGCCTTCAACGAGGACCGCTCGATGATCGAGGCGCAACAGAAGAACCTCGCGCTCGCCGGCGGCGCAAAGATGCTGACGATAGCCGCCGACAGCGGCGTGGCCCAATTCAGGCGCATGATGGATGAATTCGTCCGGGCCGAGTCGCAGCCGAACGGCGCCGCGACTGCCCGACCCGCGGCGGAGGAACCCGGTCCGCAATGAGCGCCGCCGCAATAAGCGAAACCCTCGGCCGCGCCGAGCGCAACAAGCTCGACAAGCGCGCCCGCCTCATCCGCGCGGCGCGCGACCTGTTCACGGGGCGGGGCTTCGAAGCGACCACGACGAGCGAGATCGCGGAGCGCGCCGATGTCGGCAAGGGGACCCTGTTTTTTCACGCGGGCTCGAAGGAAGAATTGCTGGTCATGATGTTTCAGAAGGACGTCGGCAAGGCCATCGAGCGCGGCTTCGCCACCGTTCCCGACGCTCCCTTTATCGAGCAATCGATGCATGTGTTCCGCGCGATGCTCACGCAGGTGCAGAGCGAACCCGAGCTATCGCGAATCTTCGCGCGGGAACTGGCGTTCGTGCGCGGCCATCGTCATGGAATCGACGCGGTGATGGAAAATTTCTTCGCCCGGATGGGCGCGCTTATCGAGCGCGCGCAGGACCGCGGCGAGATAGCGCGGCGTATCGATCCGTCCGTGCTCGGCCACAATCTGTTCGCGCTTTACTTCGCGTTCATGATGCTGTGGCTTGGCTCGGGAGCGCCGACTCCGCAGCAGCAGCGCCCGACTCTTCGACAGATGATCGAGCTGGCCCTGGCGGGGATGAGCGACGCACCCGGGCGCTCTGGTCCGCGCAGGCTTTCGGCCACGGCCCGACGGGGCAGGTAGGCGATAGAAATATGGCTGAGATCGCCCCGCATAGTCCGCCGTTTCGCGCCGATCATGTCGGCAGCCTGCTGCGTCCCTCCGAGCTGCTCAGGGCCCGCGAGGAGCACGACGCGGGCAGGCTTGCGGCCGCGCAGCTTCGCGCAGTGGAGGACGATCTGATCCGGCGCGTGGTCGCGATGCACCTGTGCCGCGGCAACAATCAGAGCCGGTGGCTCACCGAAGGCGGTTACGATCCGGTCGCGGAAATGCTGTTCAACCGGATCAATGTCGATTCTTATTTTCTGGAATACGACACTTCGCGCGCCGGCACTTTCGAGCCGCTCAGGTTTGTGCCCAAGAACAAGACCGTCGTGCTGGGAATCGTGTCCAGCAAGCTCGCGCGACTGGAATCGAAAGACGAACTCAAGCGCCGCATTGACCAGGCTTCGAAGTATATCGACCCCGACCAGCTCGGACTCAGCCCGCAGTGCGGGTTTGCAAGCACCTCGCCCGGCAACCGGCTGACCCAGGAGCAGCAGTTTGCCAAGCTTCGGCGCATCGTCGAGGTGGCGCGCGAAGTATGGGGACAGGTCTGACTGCTCAAATCACAGCGAGATAACCGCGGAGGCCATCTATCATGCCCATCGTCAAAGTAGCCGGAGTCGACGTTTCAACCGATCACTTTATCGGCGGCAAGCGCGTCGCCTCCGGCCGAACATTCGCGAATTGCTCGCCGATCGACGGCGCGCATCTGGCCGACGTCAGCGCGGGCGGCGCGCAGGAAATCGACGCCGCCGTTGCGCAGGCGCGACGCGCGTTCCCCGCATGGGCCGCGCTCGGGCCGGAGGGCCGTCTGCCGGTTCTCAAGCGCTTTGCGCAGGCGATTCGCGACCGCACCAGCGAGCTGTCGGCGGTCGAGACCGCGGACAATGGATCGCTGCTGATGGGCAATGTGGCGCGCGTGATTCCGCGCGCCGCCCACAATATCGAATTCTTCGCCGAGCGCGCGACAACGCTCGGCCATGAGACCATCGACTCGCCCGAGGTCGTAAACCACGTCCGCTACGATCCCTCCGGCGTCGCCGCGCTGATCACGCCGTGGAATGCGCCCTTCATGCTGACGACCTGGAAGGTCGGCCCGGCGCTGGCCGCGGGCAACGCCGTGGTGATTAAGCCGCCCGAGTGGGCGCCGCTGACGTGCTCACTTATGGCGGACCTCGCGACCCAGGCGGGCGTGCCGGCGGGCGTCCTCAACGTCGTACAGGGGATCGGCGAGGAAGCGGGCGCTGCGCTGGCGGCTCATCCGGATGTCGATCGCCTGAGCTTCACCGGTTCAACCGACACCGCGAAGCTGATCGGGCAATCGACCGCGCGCTCTCTGACCCCGGTCAGTTTCGAGCTCGGTGGCAAGTCGCCCTATATCGTATGCGGTGACGCGGACCTGGACGCGGCGGCGCAAACCGCCGCCGGCCAGTACATCAATGCCGGGCAGGTCTGCCTGGCGGGAACCCGCCTGCTGGTCGAGGAAAGCGTGGCCGGCGCGTTCCGCCAGAAATTCCGCGCGGCCGCGGCACACATGACGGTCGGCGACCCACGCGAAAAATCCACGCGAGTCGGGCCGCTCATCACGCCGCAGCACTTCGATCGGGTCCAGGGCTTCGTCGAGCGCGCATACAAAGCCGGCGTCAAGCCGGTTTGGGGCGGTCAGCGCGCCGCCGCCGGCAAGCTCTATTTCGAGCCGACTCTGCTGGAGGGCGTGCACGGTGATATGGAGATCGTCCAGCGCGAGGTGTTCGGTCCGGTCCTCACCTGGCAGACCTTTCGCGACAATGACGAACTGATTCACCTTGCCAACGGAACGCGCTACGGTCTTGCAGCGATGGTCTTCAGCCGAAACCAGGAGCGCGCCATGCGTATCGCGCGCCAGGTCGTCGCCGGGACGGTGTGGGTGAACTGCTTTTTCGTGCGCGAGCTGGCGGCGCCGTTCGGCGGCAGCCGCGATTCCGGAGTCGGCCGCGAAGGCGGCAACTGGAGCTTTGACTTTTTCTGTGATGTCAAGAATATCGCGGCGCTGAAGGGATCGTTCGCGTAATCGCCGGTAAGCAATTCGACGCTGAGTAATCGGGAGAAATAGCATGAGCGTGCTCGACGGACCGAGAGAAGAATGGCGCCGCATACTGCATGAAGGACAACCCAAGTGGGTAAAGCCTCACGAAGATCGCCTGATCCTGGGCGACGGCCGGGTGGTCGCGGAGGCCGAGGCGACCTATCTGCCCCCCTGCGATCCAACCAAGATCCTTTGCATCCATCTCAACTACGAATCGCGGCGGGTGGAATTCCGGGCCCCGCAAATCGAGACGCCGACCTATTTCCAGAAACCGACCACTGCGCTCAACAGCCATCGCGGAGCGCTCCTGCGGCCGGCGGGTCACAAGTACCTGAACTACGAAGGCGAAGTCGCCGTGATTATCGGCAAGCCGATGCGGAATATCGGGCGCGAGGAGTCATGGAACTATATCGCCGGATTCGCGCCCGCCAATGACGTCGGATGTCAGGATTATCGCGATACCGACGCCGGCTCGATGCTGCGGGTCAAGGGCCAGGACGGTTTCTGCCCGATCGGTCCCGGAATAGTCAGTGGCGTAGATGTAAGAAAGTCAACCTTGCGGACGTATATCAATGGCAAAGTAGTACAGGAAGGAGCGATCAGCGAAATGCTGTTTCCGATCGATTATATTCTCGCCGATCTCTCCCGCTACATCACACTGCTACCGGGCGACATTATTCTGAGCGGCACACCCAAGAATTCGCGCCCTATGAATGTCGGCGACCTGGTCGAAGTCGAGGTCACCGGACTTGGGCGGCTCTCCAATCGCGTCGCCGAGGCGCCCGCCCCCGCCCACAACGTCGGCCACCAGGGCAGCGACACCGATTCGGTGCGCCGCGTTGCGCTGGGCTCGGATTGGGTACGGAGCGAGTCGCGATGAACGGAGCGGAGAGCCTTATCCGGACCGCCGTCGATTCCGGCGTCGAGATCTGCTTTGCCAATCCCGGCACCACCGAGATGCCGCTGGTCGCCGCACTCGACTCGGTCAGCGGGATGCGCGCGGTGCTGGCGCTGTTCGAGGGTGTATGCACCGGCGCGGCGGATGGGTATGCGAGAATGACCGGCAGGCCCGCGATGACGCTGCTGCACCTGGGCCCCGGTCTTGCCAACGGACTGGCTAATCTCCACAACGCGCGCCGCGCTAATTCGCCGATCGTCAATGTGATCGGCGACCAGGCAACCTGGCATCGCGACGCCGACGCTCCGCTCACCAGCGATATCGTATCGCTCGCATCGCCGATGTCCGGATGGGTGCGCGCGGTGAAGTCGGCGCAGATGCTCGCAGCTGACACCGCCGACGCGGTCGCCGCCGCGCTGGCGCCGCCGGGCCAGGTGAGCACTCTAATCGTTCCGTCAGACTGCCAGTGGGATCCCGCGTCGGGCGCGGCTCCGGCACGGGAGCGACTGCGCCGCGCTGCGGTCGCCGGAGCCGCCGTCGATCGCGTCGCGAAGATCCTGCGCGGCGGCAAGCCGGCAACACTGCTGCTCGGAGGAGCCGCGCTTACGTCGCGCGGACTTCGCGCGGCGGCCCGCGTGGCCGCCGCCTCGAAATGCACCCTGATGACCGAGACGTTCGCGGCGCGAATCGAACGCGGCACCGGCATTCCCGCGCCCGAACGCCTGCCGTATTTTCCCGAGCAGGCGCTCGAAGCGCTCGGCGGCACGCAGACCCTCGTTCTCGCCGGCGCCAAAAGCCCGGTCGCATTCTTCGGCTATCCCGGTCTGCCCAGCAGCCTCGTTCCAAAGGGATGCGGGGTCGAAGTCCTGGCCGGCGTCGCCGAGGATATCGAGACCGCTCTGGAAGCTCTGGCGGAAGCACTCAACGCTCCCGCGACCGTCGCGGTGGCGCAAACAAAACCGCCGACGCTTCCAACTGGCAAGCTCACTCCTGTGAGCCTCGGAGCGGCGCTCGCGGCCATGCAGCCCGAGAACGCGATTATCATGGACGAGAGCGCGACCTCCGGCGGCCCGTACGGCGCGATGGCAGCGGGGGCGAAGCCGCACACCTGTCTTGCGCTCACCGGAGGAGCCATCGGGCAAGGTCTGCCATGCGCGACCGGCGCAGCGATCGCATGTCCGGATCGGCGGGTGATTGCATTTCAGGCCGACGGGAGCGGGATGTACACGATTCAGGCGTTGTGGACGCAGGCACGCGAAGGTCTCAACGTGACGACGGTGCTGTGCTCCAATCGCGCTTACCGGATTCTCCAGATGGAAGCGGCGCGCGCGGGAAACACGGAACCAGGACGTCAGGCACGCTCGCTGACCGAGCTTGCTCCGCCTGAAATCGGATGGGCGCAGATCGCGCGCGGGATGGGCGTCAATGCAGCGCGCGTGGAGAGCGCAGATGACCTGGTCGTGAAGCTGGGCGACGCGCTGCGCACCGATGGTCCCAGCCTGATCGAGGTTGTACTGTGATTGATCGTTTCCACAACTTAAATAGTAGTTCGCCCCGATAGCAACTTTCTCGGCTAACGCGAAGACGCGGAGGAAACTATGGCTCAGGTGACAGAACTCGGCTACATGGGTCTTGGAGTCAAGGACCTCGACGCCTGGAAGGACTTTGCCACAAACATCGTCGGATTCGAGGTGTCGGACGACGGCGAGCGCGACCGATGCTACCTGCGAATGGATTACTGGCATCATCGCTTCGTTCTCCATCGCGACCAGAGCGACGATTTGCTTTACCTCGGCTTTCGGGTTGCCGGCGCGCAGGAGTTTCATGAGATGCAGGCGCAACTCGAAGCGGCCGGCATCAAGTACCGCGTCGGCTCGAAAGAAGACGCCCTCGAGCGGCGCGTGCTCGAAGTGATGAAGCTGGAGGATCCCGACGGCAACCCGGTCGAGATCTTCCATGGCCCCGAGATACAGCAGGCGGTGCCGTTTCATCCCGGCCGCCGCATGCACGGGCGCTTCAAGACCACCACCGGCGGACTGGGTCACTGCATTATCCGCGAGCGCGATCCGGAGGCCGCCTGCCGCTTTTACCGGACGCTCGGGATGCGCGGCGGCATCGAATACCGAATCAACATTGGCGGTTCGGTGCTCGACCTCTCCTTCATGCACTGCAACGATCGTGATCATACCGTGGCATTCGGCGTTGGCGATCCGCGTCGGCGTCTCAATCACGTGATGGTCGAGTGCGAGAATCTCGACGATGTCGGGATGACCTACGATCTGGTGCGCAGCCGCAAAGTTCCGGTTGCAATCACGCCCGGCAAGCACTCCAACGATCACATGTATTCATTCTATTTCCGCAATCCGTCGGGATGGATGTTCGAGTATGGATGGGGCGGCAGGCCGGCGACATTCCAGTCGGAATACTATGTCGGCGACATTTACGGTCATCAGCCGGAAGCGGGCGGCTTCGGACCGCCGCCGGAACCGACGTGAGTAATTCGATCGATCGCCCGGAATCCGAACACGAGGAGCGCGGATGGATCTTCAACTGGTCGGCAAGACGGCGCTGATTTTCGGGGGCAGCAAGGGTATCGGCCGCGGTATCGCGGACGCGATGGCCGCGGAAGGCGCCGCGGTCGCGATCGTAGCGCGCACCCAGGCGACCATTGATACCTCGGTCGCCGAAATTACAGCGCGCGGCGGCAAGGCGATCGGCGTCGCGGCGGATCTCGGCACCTGGGCCACCGTCGAAAGCGCAATCCAGGCCGCCCGCCGCGCACTCGGGCCCATCGACATCCTGGTCAACAATTCCGGCGGACCTCCACCATCGGGCGCCCTCGGTGTGAAACCCGAGGTTTGGGAAGCGCAATTTCACTCGATGGTGCTGTCGATCTTCCGCACCACCGAGATGGTCGTGCCCGAGATGCGCGAGCGAAAGTGGGGCCGGATTCTGACCGTGGCGTCGTACAGCGTTATCGAGCCAATCCCGACCATCGGCATTTCCAACACCTTGCGCTCGGCAATCGTCGGATGGGCCAAGACGCTGGCGGGCGAAGTCGCACGCGACGGAATTACGGTGAACACGCTTTTGCCCGGCGTGATTGCAACCGAACGCTCCATGCAATTGCGCACCGCGATGGCCCGGAGCCAGAAAATTTCCGAGGAAGAGGCGCTCAAGCGGATGTCCAATTCAATTCCGGTCGGACGTCTTGGCACGCCCCAGGAGTTCGGTGCGGTGGCCGCCTTTCTGGCCAGCCCGCTGGCCGCCTATGTAACGGGCTCGCTGATTCGAATCGATGGCGGCCTGACGCGATCGGTCTGACCGCGCCGGGCCGCCGCTGTTGAGCTGCGCGGGCGACCGCAGCAACTCGAGCGCGCCGGCAAATTCCGACAGATAGCGCGCCACGCCGGCGCGCTTGCGCATCCGCTCCGTCCAGGCGGCCAGATTCGCGCACTCGGGCGGCGGCGCCCCTTCCATCAGCGATGCGATATTCATTGGCGAGAAGCACGAGATGTCCGCGACCGTGAAGTTGCCGCACAGGAACTCGCGCCTGCCAAGCTCGCGGTCCAGACGCAGATATTGCCGTGTTAATTCTCCTTTCACCTGCGTCACGGCCGCCTGATCGCGAGTGGCGGGATCGGGCTTCAGGAAGACCTCTCTGACCAGCACGCCCAGATTGGGTGCGATCAGCGTATCACCGAGGTCCTCGAGCATCCGGCATCGCGCGCGCTGCGCGAAATCCGCCGGATATAACGCCGGCTTCGGAAAGCGCTCCTCTAGATACTCGAAGATTATCGTCGAGTCGTAGATCGCCGCCTCGCCGTCGATCAGCACCGGGATCTGCGATTTCGGATTGAGCCGCGCCAGCTCGTCCGGCTTGATCCAACCCGTGGCGGGAGTCCATCCGATCAACTGGATTTCGTGCGCGATGCCTTTTTCGTACAGCGCGATCCTGACCTTCGCGCTGAACATGCTGAGCGGCGAATAATAGAGCTTCATGGCATACCTCCGTGGGAACGTTCTTGATTACCGTTTCGGTTGAGAGCCGTGTTTGGTTGCGCCGATTCGTTCCATCGCGTCCGCATTCGCCAGCTCGCGCTCGGCGGCATTCACCAGCTCTTCGCGGGCCTGCGGATCGGCGGCCGCTTCGACCAGCGCGCGATAGATCTGCGCCGCGGTGCGCTCGAGCCGAGCCAGAAGCTGGATTTGTTCCGCGGCCGGTTTGCCGAAAAAGAGATTCGCGAGCGCGCGCTCGCCGTCGGCCGGCTCGGTCTGCGCTTCGGCCACCAGAACGGCCTGCGTTTGCGTGACGATCGCGAGCAGCCTGCCGCTGTCCGAGGTAACGCGCGTCTGCCAAACCATCGTACGGCGCCCGCGATGTATCGCTACACACTCGGCGCGGACGGTCGTGCCGACCGGCGCGGGCGCAAGGAAATTGGTCTTCGACTCGATGGTAGTGGTCATGGCACCATCGCGCAGATTGAGCGACGTCGCGCATCCGCCGAGCGTATCCGCAAGCGCCATCATCGCGCCGCCGTGCAGGACGGCCGGCCGGGTGCAGAGATCCTCCCGGACCTTCATTTCGGCCGTCACGCGCTCCGGAGCCGCGGCAGTAATCCGCACGCCGAGCAGATTTCCGAACGGGAGCATATTGCGGGTGAGTTCTTCCAAAGCGTCCATCGAGATCTCCTCTTGAACCTGCGTGTTCCAGCCGCAGGTTGAATGATGCGCTCGCCGGCGATCCTGAGTGGACCCGCAATAGTGCCACATTCTAATAAATTCATAGGTCCACTTTACGGTTGCCGCGCGGGCGTAGTAAGCTCGCCGTGGGAGGCGCGCCGATGTTCCTCAGGCTCGACGGCGACGGACCCTTATACGATCAGATTTACTGCTCGCTGCGCGAACAGATTCTGAGCGGACGGCTGGCGGCGCAGTCGCGCGTTCCAGCGACCCGCGAGCTTGCTTCCGACCTCGGGGTTTCGCGCAATGTGGCGATCATGGCGTATCGCCAGCTGCTCGACGAAGGATACCTGAGCGCACGTCACGGCTCGGGCACCTTCGTCGCAAGCGTGCTCCCGCGCAGCCTTACCACCGCGGCCGCGCGGCGCCGTACGGCCGAGGTCAGGGCGCCCTCTGCGCCGCGCTTGTCGGCATACGCCCGCCGCGTGCGCGAGCAGTCGCAGGCCGCAGGATTCACGTGGGAACCCCGGCACGACGCCCTGCCCTACGATTTTCGGTACGGACCTCCGTCGTTCACCGACTTCCCGCATCAGACCTGGTGGCGGTTGCTGGTGCGCCATGCGCGGCGCGCCACGATCCGCGACCTCGACTACGGTTCGCCCGAAGGGCTGCCGGCGCTGCGCGAGGCGATCGCGGACTACGCGGGTCGCGCCCGCGCAATCCCGTGCACGCCCGAACAGGTTATTGTTGTCAACGGATCGCAGCAGGCCCTCGACCTGGCGGCGCGGATGCTGATTGACCCGGGCGACGTCGTGCTGATGGAAGAGCCGCACTACCGCGGAGCGCGCGCCGTGATGACCGCGGCCGGCGCAAGAATCGCGACGATCGCGACCGACGAGCACGGACTGCGCACCGCCGATTTCACCCAGCGCCACGCGCACGCACGCCTGGCGGTCGTCACGCCGTCGCATCAGTTTCCCACCGGAGCGGTGATGTCGCTGCCGCGACGGCTCGAGCTGCTCGCGTGGGCCGCGCGCGCAGGCGCGCTGATATTCGAAGATGATTACGACAGCGAGTATCGCTACGCGGGGCGTCCGCTCGAAGCGCTCGCGGCGCTCGATCGCAGCGGATGCGTGCTGTACGCGGCGACCTTCTCCAAGGTGATGTTCCCGTCGCTGCGGCTTGGATACCTGATCGTCCCCGAGCCGCTGGTCGAGCCACTGCGCTCGCTCAAAGCCCTGGTCGACACGGGATCATCGACGCTGGCGCAATCCGCGCTGGTCGATTTCATCCGCGACGGACACTTCGAGCGCCATCTCCATCGCATGCGCACGCGCAACGCGCGCCGGCGGGCCGCGATACTTGACGCGATCGAGCGCCACCTGGGACGGCGCGCACGCGTGTCGAGGGTGAACGCCGGACTTCATCTCATGCTCTGGCTCGACGGGGTGGCGCCGGGGCGGGTGCGCGAGCTGCGGATCCGAGCGGCGCGCGCGGGAGTCGGCGTGTATTCGGTGGCGCCATTTTATTTGAATCCGCCCAACCGCGCCGGGCTGCTGCTGGGCTATGGGTCGCTGCCCGAAAAGCAGATCGCGGAGGGGATCCGCCGCTTCGCCGCGGTCGTGAAGTCGCTGTGAGCGAGCCTATGCCGCCGCGCGCGAGTGGTCGCGAATCTCGCGGAGCACCGGCGCGATGTATTCGCGAAAGCGCGCCGGATCCTCGCTCATCGGAAAATGCCCCAGCCCGGTCATCGTCTGGTAGCTCACGCCCCTGATGCGCCCGGCGAGCTCCGCTGACATCTCTGGCGTGCTCGCCCAATCGTACTCGCCCGTCATCAAGTACAGCGAGGTGCGCCGCGCGTCGATCCGCTCGGCGGTTTGCGAGAGATCGTGATCGATCGAGTAGTAATAGAGGTCGCCCTTGAACACCGGCGGCGCGCCCTGGCTGTACACCCATGCGGTCTCGCGGCGGAGATTTTCGGGGCTGGTCGGCGACATCAGGCCGTACATCGCGCTGGCCTTGAACTCATTGCTGATGCGCGGGTGATTGAAGCGATCGTCGAAACCGCCGGGTGTCGCGATTGCGGCCTCCAGGCCAATGATCGCGCGGAACTTTTCCGCATGGTGCAGCGCGAGCTCGGTGGCAAGATGACCGCCGATCGAGCTGCCCATGTACACCGGACGCTCCAGCGCGAGTTCGCGGGCAAGCGTCACCACGAATTGCATCAGGAAGTCCTTGGTCAGGCGGTATTCGCTGCGCCACCATTCGATTCCGGTCGGCGGCACTGATTTGCCGTGATAGGGCAGGTCATACGCAATCATGCGGAAGTCGCGCCGGAACTCGCCATCCTCAAGCAGATGGCGCCACTGACGCCCGTCGGCGCCAGCGGTGTGCTGCAGGAGCATCGGGATTCCACCGCCGCTCTCTTCGAAATAGACGCGGTACTCGATGCCGTCGATTGAGAGGTACAAGTAGCGGCCGGTGGCAGCATCAAAGCGCGGCATGGTCGCCTCCCCGCATCGAAGCAATTGTTCGCATGATCTCCAGCAGGCGGCAGGTCGCGCGATAATACGGGTAGAAGGCGATCAGGTCGCCTTCGAGCTGGAAATTCTCGCGCGTCACCGCGGACATCAGATCCTGAAAGAAGGGCTTCGGAACCGCCCTCAGCAATTCCTGCCATCCGCCACGTGATCCCGTAATTTGCACATCGGTCGTGGCCTTTGCCGCGTCGGCGCCGCCCAGGCGCAAGAAGGCGGTGATCCGGCCGTCGCGGATGCGCATCAGGTAGATCTCATCGTCAGCGCCAAGGCGAAGATCGGAGTTCCAGAAGCGCGCGGCGAGCTTGAACTCGCCGTCGGCGTTCGCGGCCTCAACAACAGCATCGCAGTCGAACAGGGGCATCGCCGCTCTCCGTCAATTTCCGCGCGTGAGCCGGAGCAGTTCCGCAGCCGACTTGGTTTCCTCGGCTCCGAGCGCCGCATCGGCGAGCGCTTGCGCCGCCGCGCGGCCGAGATGCGGCGTCGCGAGCGCCATGAACTTGCGGCTGAGACTGTCGCGCTGCGCAGCGAGATCGGCCCATGGCTTGCCCGAATCGGCGTCGGCCTTGAAGCTGGTGCCGTTCGACTTCACAACCACCGTCGCGCGCGTCCCGCCGAGCTTCTCCTCCGGCACGATCCGCACCCGGTCGCGCATCGCGACTACCCGCGGCTCGGTGACCGTCCGATCGCTGAACGTGGCAAGGCTCGCCGTATCGAACCCAAGCAGCGCCATCGCGGTTGTCGCGCGCACACTGAATTTTCCCTCCAGTCCCGTGCGCGGCTCCGCAATCGTGCACACGCCGAACAGGGTCGGCGAGACGTGAACCTCTACCTCGTCGATGCGCGCGGGATCGACATGCTGCTCCGCGCGGACCTTAGAGGCGGCCATTATCGGCGCGTGCGTCAGGTAGCAGGAGGCGTGGTACTTGAACAGCGTATCGCGAATCATGAACTTGCCAGCATATCTGTCGAGCACCGCTTGCGACGGGTTGGCGCCGGCATGGGTCGCGGCGAATCCCTGCTCGGTTTCGATTATGGCGGGATTCGACGTGTAGCCGCCGTGCGCCAGCAGCGCGCTCAGGAGCCCGGCGGACGCGGCGCGACCGGCATGGAAGGGCTTGGCCATCGTGCCGAACCCCGACTTGAGACCCGCGGCCTGGGTACCCGCAAGCCCCAGCGCGCGCAGCCATCCGTCTTCATCCAGCGCCAGCAGATGCGCACACGCGGCCGCGGCGCCGAAGGTTCCCACCGTGCCCGTCGCATGAAAACCGATCGCGTAATGCTTCTGCCCGAGTATCGCGCCGAGCCTGCACTCGGTTTCGATTCCGACCACGATCGCCTCGAGCACGTCGCGTCCCGAGCATCCGCGGCTTTCCGCCAGCGCGAGGATCGCGGGAATGATCGGCACGGAGGGATGCCCGTTCATCGCCATGTGCGTGTCGTCGAAGTCGAGCGCGTGGGCGGCCGCTCCGTTGACGAGCGCGGCGGTAAGACGCGACGCGCGCTCGCTGCGCGCGATCAGCGCCGCTTCGGTCGATCCTTCGGACTTCGCAACTTCATTAGCGAGAATTTCGGTGAGCGGCTCACGCGAGCCCGCGATCGCAACGCCCATGAAGTCGAGCAGGCAATGGCGCGCAGCTTCACGCGCGTCGGCGGGCGTGTCGTCCCATCTGATTCCGCGCACCGCGCGGACCAGTCCGAGCGTGATTCCCGATTCGGATTTCATCGATGTGTTCATACAGCGAGACTCCGTCTGACGGTTGCGGCGCGGCGCGCTCGCGCGGCGACGAGGGCCAGGCGCCCCCGGCCAGTCCAATTCTGCATTTTGACGGCAGACTGACCGTTTTGCTAGGACCACGGCATATGGCGGAGCCTGACTTCAATCAATTCAAGTTGATCGCCAAGGGCCATTCCTACGAAGACTTCACGATAGGCCAGGTCTTCGAGCATCACTGGGGCCGCACGATCAACGCCGGCGACAACACTCTGTTCACCACAACGACACTTGCCCATTGCCCGCTTTACTTCAACACCGAGTATGCGCGCGCGCACGGCCATCCCGACGTGGTCGTGAATCCGATGCTGATCGCGTGCACGGTAGTGGGAATCTCGGTTGAAGATCTGAGCGAGGCGGGTGGCCCGTTCCTCGGAATCAACGACCTGACCTTCCATCGCTCGGTCTACCCCGGCGATACCCTCAGCGCGCGGAGCACCGTGATGAACAAGCGCGAGTCGGCGAGCCGCGGGAATTTCGGAATCGTCACCTGGCGCACCGAGGCGCACAATCAGCACGGCGAGTTGGTGGTCTCTTACGAACGGACCAACCTGGTCGCCAGGCGCGGAGGACGCCCCTTATGAGCTACATGACTGACGAGCGCCGGATGATCCAGCAGAGCGCGCGCGAATTCGCGATGAACGAAGTGCTGCCCGTCGCCAACAAGCTCGACCCCGAGCAGGGCGACATCCCGATGGACCTGCGCGACAAGCTCGCCGAGATGGGATATTTCGGCGTCGTGATTTCGGAGCAGTACGGCGGGCTCGGTCTGGGCGCATTCGAATACGTGCTCATCACCGAGGAGCTGGCGCGCGCATGGATGAGCGTCGCGAGCATCATCGCGCGCGGCAATGGGCTGGGCGGCGGCTTCAGCGAGACACAGCGCCGCGAATTCTTGCCCAAAATGGCGCGCGGCGAATTCCTGGGGGCGGCGGCGCTCTCGGAGCCCGACGCCGGATCGGATCTCGCCAACATATCCTGCAAGGCGACCCGCGACGGAGACGGATGGGTCCTCAACGGCACCAAAACCTGGTGCACGTTCGCCGACGGCGCGGATTTCATCTCGGTGCTCGCGCGCACCAAACAGCCGTCGGACCCGCACCGGCGCCACGAAGGCATCAGCCAGTTCCTGGTTCTCAAGGAACGCGGAAAATTTCCGCCCGGCCTGACCGGATCGCCGATTCGCAAAATCGGTTACTTCGGCTGGAAGACCTGGGAGCTTCACTTCGACAACCTGCACCTGCCCGCCGACGCACTGCTCGGACGCGAGCGCCAGGGCGGCGGCGAGGGCAAGGGATTCTACAGCACCGTGAGCGGACTCGAGGTCGCGCGCGTTCACACCGCCGCCCGCGCGATTGGACTGGCGCGCGGTGGATTGGAAGACGCGCTCACGTACGCGCAGCGCCGCGTTGCGTTCGGAAAGCCAATCGGCGAATTCCAGGCGATCCGATTCAAGCTGGCCGAAATGGCGACCGAAATCGAAGCGGCGCGGCAACTGACCTACTTCGTCGCCGATGAAGTTGACGGACGCCGGCGATGCGACAAGGAAGCCTCGATGTGCAAGCTGTTCGCCTCCGAGATGGCCGAGCGCGTGACCAGTCAGGCGCTGCAGATTCACGGCGGCTACGGCTACACCAAGGACTTTCCGCTGGAACGCTACTGGCGCGACGCACGGCTCACCAAGATTTTCGAAGGCACCTCGGAAATCCAGATGAGAATAATTTCCGATCGCCTGATTCCGAGGGCAAGGTCATGAGCGGCACCGTGTCGAAGCTCACCGGCGCGCACAACTACTTCGAGGATTTCGAGGTCGGCGCGAAGCTGCGCCATGCGCGCGGCACCACGATTGGCGAAGTGGAAAATCAGCTTCTGACCAAGCTCGTGCTCAACACCGCCGACGGCCATTACAACGAACATCGCATGCGCGGCACGAACTTCGGACAGCGCCTGGTCTTCGGCCTCATCACGGGCTCGGTGGTAGTAGGGCTGGCGACGCAGGACACCGGAGAGAACGCGCTCGCCGAGCTCGGGCTTACCGGAATCCGCTTCACCTCGCCGGTCTTTCATGGCGACACGCTCTACGCATGGACCGAGGTGCTGGAAAAGCGCGACGCCGACCGCACCGACGCCGGGATCGTGCGTTTCAAGCATTGGGGCACCAAGCAGGACGGCAAGATCGTTTTCGAAGGCGAGCGCACAGTGCTGATCAAGCGCCGCAGCCATTGGGGCGAGAAATGACGTCGCGCAGCGGTCCGCTCAGCGACCTTCGCGTAATCGATCTCACCCAGGCGCTCGCGGGGCCGTTCTGCACGATGCTGCTGGCAGACCTCGGCGCCGACGTGATCAAGATAGAACCGCCCGGCGGCGACATGAGCCGCACCCTTGGTCCGCCGCCGCCCGATCGCGGCGGATGCGACTACGGCGGTTACTTCGCCAGCGTCAATCGCAACAAGCGCAGCGTGGTTGTCGATATCAAGACTGATGCGGGGCGCGACGCGATTTGCCGGCTGGTCAAGACCGCCGATGCGCTGGTCGAGAACTCGCGGGTCGGGGTGATGGATCGCGCGGGACTGGGCTACGAGCGACTTCGCGAAATCAACCCTAAGCTGGTTTACGCCGCGGTGCGCGGCTTCGGTGATCCGCGAACCGGCAGGAGCCCGTATGCCGAGTGGCCGGCCTTCGACGTCGTGGCGCAATGCATGGGCGGCTTCGTGAGCATCACCGGCCCGGAGGGAGGCTCCGGGATGCGCGCGGGACCGGGCATCGGAGATATCTATCCCGGCACGCTCGCGGCGCTCGGCGTTGTCTCGGCAATCCATTCCGCGCGCACCACCGACAAGGGGCAATTCGTCGATGTGGCGATGTACGACGGGATATTGGCGATGTGCGAGGCGATCATTTACGCGTATGATCGTGCGGGAATCGTGCGCACCCCGCAGGGCAATTCGAATCCAATCCTGTGCCCGTTCGACATCTTCCGAACCGGCGACGGCGCGGTCGCGATCGCGGCGCCGGGCGATAATCATTGGGCGCTGCTGTGCGACGCGATGGGCCATCCCGAGCTCGCGCGCGACGATCGATGCCGCAGCAATCCGCGGCGCGTCGCCAACGGGGATTTCGTGCGCGGCACCGTATCCGCATGGACGGAGTCGCACAGCACGGCCGAAGTAGTGTCGGCGCTGGGCGGCAAGGTTCCAGTGGGTCCAGTCAACACGGCGCGCGATATCTTTGCCGATCCGCACACCAAGGCGCGGGAGATGCTGGTCGCGGTCGCTCAACCGGGCGACAATCCGCCGCTGGTGCTCGCGGGATGTCCGATCAAGCTGACGGACACGCCCTCGGGGATTTACGCACCCCCGCCGCGGCTCGGCGAGCATAGCGCCGAAGTTCTGGCGGAAGTCGGGCTTGCGCCCGCGCAAGTATCAAAGGAGAAGTCATGACCGTTCGACTCAGACGTTCCGAACTGTCCGTGCCCGCCTCGAATCCCAAGATGATGGAAAAGGCCGCGCGGAGCGCCGCCGACCTGGTATTCCTGGATCTCGAGGATGCCGTCGCACCGGCGCAGAAAGAATCGGCGCGCAAGAATGCAGTGCAGGCGCTGCGCGAACTGAATTGGGGAACCAAGGTGCGCGCGGTACGCGTCAACGGCGCCGATACGCATTGGGCGCACGATGACGTGATCGAGGTCGTCGAAGGCGCGGGCGAGTTTCTCGACCTCATCATAATCCCCAAGCCCAAGTCGCCGCGCGACGTATGGTTCTTCGACACGCTGCTCACCCAGCTCGAAACAAAGCTGCATCTCAAAAGCCGCATCGGGATCGAGGCGCTGATCGAGGAGAGCGCGGCGCTCGCGCACGTCGAGGAAATCGCGTCGTGCTGCTCGCGGCTCGAGGCGCTGATTTTGGGCTTCGGCGATCTGTCGGCGAGCCAGGGGATGCGCTTCGGCGTCGCCAGCGACCCGGCGCTCCGCTATCCGGGCGACATCTGGCATCACGCACGCGGCCGGATGATCACCGCATGCCGGGCGGCGGGAATCGACGCGATCGACGGACCGTTCGGCAACTTTCGCGACCCCGACGGCTACCGTCGCGAAGCGACGTGGGCGGCCACGCTCGGCGCGGTCGGCAAGTGGGCGATCCATCCGAGTCAGATTGAGCTCGCCAACGACGTCTTCGCGCCGACACCGCAGGAGATCGAGAACGCGCGCAAGATGTCCGAGGCGTATGAAGCCGCAACCAAAGGCGGCGCCGGCGCCGCAGGCGCGGGCGGGATGCTCGTCGACGCAGTCGCGGTGCGAATCTTCGAGGGCGTGCTCGAGCGCGCGCGCCTGACCGGCCGCGCCTGAGCGCGATCGCGGGCGGCCCGCTCAGAGCGTGTCGCCCCGCTACTGGCCCATCGGCCCCTGGTACACCTCGGCGAAGCGCATCCCCAGGTCGGCGGGAATCGCGAGGTTCGCGTCGCGCTCGGTCCGGAGACACACCACTGCGGGACAATTTGCGGCGCATGCCTCGACCAGCGCGGCTTCCAGGTTGGTGAGATTATCCACGTAGAACGCCCGGCATCCGAGTCCCTCGCCGACGCGGTCCCATCGCACCGTACCCATCGCGGTACCGAAGGTCTTGCCCCATAGCCGCCGCTCGTTGGGCTCTTCCATCGTCCACGATCCCTCTGCCATCACGATTGTGACGAGCGGCAGATTCTCACGCGCCGCGGACTGCATCTCCATGAAGTTGAATCCCGCCGCGCCGTCGCCGGTGACGCACACGACCTGGCGCGAGGGATTGCCGAGCTTGGCGCCAATCGCCGACGGTATGCCGGTGCCAAGCATCCCGAGTTCAAGGATGTTGAGATACGAGCGCGGCCTGGTGGCAGGCAGGTACCAGTGCGACCAGAGGCTGGTGTTGCCGCCGTCGGTGACGTAAATCGTGTCGCCGCCGAAAACCTTGCCGATCACCTCGAGCGCGTGGGCGGGATGGATTCCGGGCCCCTTCCACTTCGTAACCGAGGCAAACCGTTTCTCGCGCCACTGGCGATTGGTTTCGCGATAGCGGTCCAGATCGGCGCCGCCCTTGGGCGCCACACGCCGGGCCGCGAGCGCCCCCGCCAAACCTTCAAGTGCTACTTTAACATCTGACACGATCCCGAGCTCGATCGGCCGCGTGACGCCGATATTGCGCGAATCGATGTCGATTTGAATCAACTTCTGCGCGGCGGGATCGCCCCAATACTTGTCATACGGGATATCGAGATTGCCGACCCGCGAGCCCGCTACCAGAATTACGTCGGCTTCGCGCCGCGCCAGATCGGCGCCGGCGCTGTAGGGATAAAGCGCGTTGGGATGATCGATCGGTACGGTCGCGCGCCCCGCCATCGTGGGGATCACCGGGCATCCCAGCGCCTGGACGATACTCATCAGCGCCTCATTCGCACCCGCGCGATCGACACCGCCGCCCGACAGGACGATCGGATGCGCCGCCCCCGCAAGAATCGCGGCGGCTTCCGCGAGTTGCGCCTCAGAGGCCTGCGGCGCCGCGGCGCGATATCGCTCCGGCGGCAGCAACGACAGCGTCGCGTCGTCGCCAGTCTCATACATGACCGGCCCCGGCACTTCGACGTGCACCGGCCCCGGCCGCCCATTCCACATCTCACGGAACGCAATCCGCATAACTTCGGGAATCCGGTTCCATTCCAGGATCGGACCGCTCCACTTGACGACCGGCTTGAAAACTTCAAGCTGATCCTGCCCCTGGAAAGTCGAGGGCGGAGACGGGTAGACGATGCCGAGGCGATGCTGCGCGGTGATCACCACAACCGCTACGCCTTCGTGCCGCGCGGTGATCACGCCGGGCAGCAGATTCGCGGTGCCGGGTCCGGGGTTTCCCAGCACCGCGGCGATTTGTCCGGTGGTCTTGTAGAGGCCCTCGGCCATGTGAACGGCGGCGGCCTCGTGGCGGACCGGGACGAATCGCACGCCGTAATCGTCGAGCTTGGCGAGCAGCGGATCGACCTCGGGACATGGGATTCCGAACACGAACCTGACGCCCTCGCCGACCAGACAGCGAAGCAGGATTTCCGCACCCGTGATCTGACTCATGGCACCTCCGCGCGGATCGCGGCGGCCGCACGCCTGGCTGTGCGGTCCCGGTAGCGATCCTGACCGGACATTACGCGCGCGCCAGCGCCGAGCGCAACCATCGCCGCCCGCGCTTGGTTCAAGGGTATGGCCGCCCACCCGCCAGCGCTCTGGCCAGCGTGGCATCGTGACCGTAGATGTCGCTGAAGAAGTGCACGACGCCATCGGGCGTCACGATCACGGTCGAGTACAGGATGAGTACCGGGATCGGCTTGGCCAGGTTTACCTGCAAGGTCCGATCGCCGTTCATGGCGGCGCGAATCCTCGCCTCGTCCCATCCGGGATTGTTGCGCAACACCCACAGCGCGAGCGTCACCGGATCTTCCACCCGGATACATCCGTGGCTGAAGTCGCGGCGCGGGCGCGCAAACAATTGCTGCTCGGGAGTCGAATGCAGGTAAACGTTGTAGTTGTTCGGAAAGATGAACTTGATTAGTCCGAGCGAGTTCTTGGGTCCTGGCCTTTGCCGGATCGTGAGCGCGCCTGTTGCAAGCTCGTGCAGCACTTCATCGTCGATCGTGCCGTCGGTAACCACGTCGCCTGAGCGATCGACGACTTCGTAATTGTGGGCCGCCAGGTAGTCGCGATTGCGGCGAATCTTGGGCACCAGCTCGGCGCGTTGAATCGACATCGGCACCAGCCAATAGGGACGGAAGATGACGTAACGCATGTACTCGGCGAACACCGGCGTCTGATGCCGGTAGGCCCTGCCGACGATCACCGGCATCGAGATGAACGGCGCGGGTTGCCGGCGCATCGTACGCAGCCGGAACTGGGGGATATTAATCACCAGCGGCGGCTGCGGGAAGGTGCTCGGCAGCCATCGGTAGCGCTCCAGCGTGAAGTTGAGCTGCTGCACGCGCTGGCGCAGCGGAACATTTAGCGCCGCCACGCTTGCCGCTCCGATCACGCCGTCTTCCGCCAGCCCGTGGCGCGCCTGAAAGCGCTTGACCGCGTCCACGATCGCGCCGCGGTAATCGATGCCGGCCGCTTCCGCCGCGGGCGCGAGGTCTCCAAGCTGCCGCAGACGTGCGGCAAGCTGCGGCAGGCCGCCGTATGATTCGCCCGGATGCACCGCTTTGAGCCGCGCCGGCACCGGCGCGGTATCGCCTTCGGCGGCCAGCTCGAGATACGCGGCGAGCGCCGTCTCGGCGCGCGCGTACCCCGCATAGGGAGGTTCGACTTCGCGAATGACGGCGGTCATATCGGTCGCGCCGAGAACTCGCTTCGCCACGAATCCGGCAAGATCGTAGTCGCGATGCGCAACGGCGAGATCGAACTTGTCTCCCTTGGGGTTTACGCGGCCGACGTGCAGATCCGAGACGAACCGGAGTACGCACACGGTGAGCGCCGCGTCGAAGTTCACTTCATCGGTCTCGCGCGTGGCGGAAGAATCCGTGTTGAGCGCCGCCAGCCGCGCATCCCATCGCGACGCATCATAATCGGCCGGGTTGAGTCCTTTGAGCGCGCCCTGCTCCATCTGTGCGATCATTGCGATCGCCTGCGCGGTAGGATGGCCGCCGCGAATCCATAGCAGCGAATAACCAGATCCCGAATACAATTCCTGAGCCGCACCGCGAACTTCGGAGAAGTCAGGCCATCGCAGCTCATCGAGCTTTCCCGCCGAGACAATCGCGCGCAATCGCGCCTGCCCCTCAGCCGAGAGCGCTGCGCCCGGCGCGGGCGCAGCGGCCGGACTGGCAGCGCCGACTGGGACATCGCCCGCCCGCGCCTGTGGAACGGCAGAAATTGCCCCCGCGATCGCAACGAGCACGGCGACAAGGCCCGCGGGCATCGCGATGAAGACTCGACTCATTGCGGCGCGCCAGCTCACGGCAAGAGGTGTACCGGCTACGCGAGCCCTATGAAAGGTCTTCCTCTCCAACTCGCCGCAGCGGTGGCGTTCGGCACCGGTTTTCATCAATACTCTCGCGCGAACCATTCGAGGGAGAAACACTGATGCGTTTCAGCAATCGCGTTACCCAGATGCTCGGAGTCGAATATCCGATCGTGCAGGCACCGATGGGATGGATCGCGCGGGCGCAACTCGCCTCCGCCGTGTCGAACGCAGGCGGTCTCGGCATAATCGAGACGTCATCGGGCGAACTCGACGAGATTCGTGGCGAGATTCGCAAGATGCGCGAGCTGACCGACAAACCGTTCGGCGTGAATATCGCACAGGCGTTCGTTCGCGACCCCAGCATCGTGAAATTCGTCATCGAGCAGAAGGTGCGCTTCGTCACGACTTCGGCCGGCGACCCGGCAAAGTATTGCCGCGAGCTCAAGGGCGCCGGGCTGACCGTCTTTCATGTGGTTCCGACACTGAAGGCAGCTCTGAAAGCAGTTGAGGCCGGAGTGGACGGGCTGATCGTGGAAGGCGGCGAAGGCGGCGGATTCAAGAATCCCCAGCCGGTAGCCACGATGATCCTGCTGCCGCTGGTGCGCGAAAAAGTTGATGTGCCGATAATCGCCGCCGGCGGAATCACCGACGGGGCCACTATGGCGGCGGCGTTCGCGCTCGGTGCCGAGGGCGTGCAGATGGGGACCCGGATGGTTTCGGCAGCCGAATCGCCCGTTCATGAGAACTGGAAACGGGCAATCGTGAACGCCGCCGAGACCGACACCGTGTTCCTCAACCAGTTCTCCAAACCCGCCCTGCGCGCGCTGCGCACGAGCAAGACCACGCGGCTTGAGCGGGACGCAGGACCCAACGTCATGATGGAGTTCGGGCACGCGAAGGACCTCTATTTCGGCGGCGACATGGAGGCGAGCATCGCGTTGTCGGGCCAGGTGTGCGGACGAATCGACGCGGTGAAGCCGGCCGCGCAGATCATCCGCGAGACGGTGGACGGCTTCTTCGCCACGGTCGGCGAACTGTGCAAATCTTATGGCCGATAATCGCCAACAGCCCGGCGCGATGAACTAATCATCGCGCCGGCGGCATCGATCGGCCCGCCAGGAGGCAGCAATGGAATTTGGAGTACAGCTTGCGAACATGGAGCCGCAACGCTTCCGCGATATCGCGCAGGCAGCCGAGGCGCTGCGATTCGAACTGGTCCTGTTCCCCGACCATATCGTGATGGAGGGTCCGGAGCGCCAGTACGATCCGCATGGCCTGGCGTACGACACGATGTCCATTGCGGCGGCGCTCACGCACGCGACCAAGACCATACGCATCGGCCATCTCGTGCTCTGCAACCTCTTTCGCCATCCCGCGATCACCGCGCAGAGCCTGATGACGCTGGACCATTTGAGCGGCGGTCGCCTGGTCGCGGGACTTGGCACGGGATGGACCGAGACCGAATTCAGGATGACGGGAATTCCGTTCCCGCCCATCGCGGAGCGCCTCCGGATGCTCGACGAGGCGCTGATCTGCATGCGGTCCCTGTGGACCAACGAGCGCTCGAATTTCGACGGCGAGTTCTATCACCTGAAAGACGCGATCTTGTGGCCCAAACCGATCCAGGAGCCGCATCCGCCGATCATCATCGGTGGCGGCGGCAAGGGACTCCTGCGCATCGCGGCGAAGCACGCCGACTACGTCAACATCATCCAGGATGCCGGCAAACCGGGTCACATTTCGCTCGCAAACATCAAAAAACTGACCGACCAGGTGTATCGGGCGAAGGTAAACTTCGTGCGCGACGAAGCCCGCCGCGCGGGCCGCGATCCTCAGGCGATCCGAATCAGCAACGCCATCTTTATGCCCTCCATCACCAAAACCCCGCAGGAAACGCGCAAGACCGCGGAGATGATGGCGCCAATGTTCCAGACCACGCCCGAGGCGATCATGCAGTCACCGATGGCGCTGATCGGCACGCCCGAGGAGTGCGTGACCGAACTGCGCCGCCGCGCAAAAGAGTGGGATGTGTCGCAGGTCATATTCAGCTCGACGGCGGCGGCGGACGAAAAAACCCTCCGGCTCATAGCGGAGGAGATCGTCGCGAAATTCTGAGCGCATCGCGCGCGGGAGGGCTGTTATGCCCAGGCAATTGCGCCATTACGTCGGCGGACGCTTCGTCGAAGGGACGAGCGATCGCACGGGTGGCATTTTCAATCCCGCCACCGGAGAAGTCATCGCTCAGACGCCTTTTGCGTCGCCAGCGGAAGTAGCAGGCGCGGTGGACGCAGCGCGCGAGGCGGCTGCCGAATGGTCGCGGACCCCGGCGGTGCGGCGCGCGCGTGTAATGTTCCGCTTCCTGCGCCTGCTGGAGCGCGATGCGCGCAAGATCGCCTCCGCAATCACCGCCGAGCACGGCAAGATCCTGTCCGATGCCGAGGGCGAAGTGCAGCGCGGGATCGAGGTGGTCGAGTTCGCGTGCGGGGTTCCGGCGATGCTCAAGGGCGACTTCACGGACAATATCGCTGCAGGGGTGGACAGCTACTCGCTTCGCCAGCCGCTCGGCGTAGTCGCCGGAGTAACACCTTTCAATTTTCCCGCGATGGTACCGATGTGGATGTTTCCGATCGCGATCGCATGCGGCAACACGTTCGTGCTCAAGCCATCAGAGCGGGATCCGTCCGCTTCGTGCATGCTCGCCGAACTGCTGACCGAGGCGGGGTTGCCCGCCGGGGTCTTCAACGTGATTCATGGCGATCGGACCGCCGTCGACGCGCTCATCTCCGATCCTTCGGTGCGCGCGGTAAGTTCGGTTGGATCGACTCCGGTCGCCGAGCACATCTTTCGCACCGCCTCCGCTCACGGCAAGCGCGTGCAGGCGCTCGGTGGCGCGAAGAACCATCTGGTCGTGATGCCTGATGCCGATCTCGATCAGGTCACCGACGCGCTCATCGGCTCGGCCTTTGGCGCGGCGGGCGAGCGATGCATGGCCATATCAGTCGCGGTCGCCGCAGGCGACGGAGTCGCCGATGAGATCCTCGAGCATCTGGAGCCACGCGTGCGCGCGCTCAGGATCGGGCCGGGAATCGCGGAGGGCGTCGAGATGGGCCCGCTCATCACGCGCGAGCACCTGGAGCGGGTGCGCGGGTATATCGCGGTCGGTGTGGAGGAAGGCGCGCGGCTCGTCGTGGACGGGCGGGGCGTCGGCGTTCGCGGCCACGAAGGCGGCTTTTTCATCGGCGGCTCGCTGTTCGATCGCGTCGCGCCCGCGATGCGCATCTATCGCGAGGAGATATTCGGCCCCGTGCTCGGCGTAGTGCGGCTGCGCGACTGCGACGAGGCGATCGAACTGATCAACGCTCACGAATACGGCAACGGCGCCGCCATCTTCACGCGCGACGGCGCGGTCGCGCGCGATTTTGTGGAGAGAGTCGAAATCGGGATGGTGGGAGTGAACGTGCCAATTCCGGTGCCAATGGCTTTTCATACCTTCGGCGGATGGAAGCGCTCGCTGTTCGGCGACCGCCACGTTTACGGTCGTGAAGGCGTGGAGTTCTACACACGGCTCAAGACCGTGACCTCTCGATGGCCCGGCGCGCGCCGGCGCGGCGCCGAGTTTTCCTTCCGCAAGGACGGCTGACGTTACAATTGTGCAGCGCACCGATGATCGTGCGCGGAGTGAGATTAGATGCGGCGGATCGGGCCGCACCGGAGGAATGAGATGACGCAATATGTGAAGTTCGAACGCCCGCGCGAGGGCGTTGCGCTCGTCACAATGACCAATCCCGCGATTAACAATCACGGCTCCTGGATCGGAATCGCGCAGCTTGCCGCGGTCATGAAGGAGGCGCGCGAAACCGGCGCGCGCGCAACCGTGCTCGCCTCCGGTGTGCCCGGGCACTGGTTCGAGCACGCATGGTTGCAGGATCTCGCCGACGCAATCGAGGGCAAGCCCACCACCGCCGAGGGAATCGCGTGGTACAACGCGCTGTTCGAAATAGGCAAGACGCACGTCGTGACCATCGCGGCGGTATCGGGCGACTGCTCGGGTGGCGGCGCGGAGCTCGGATGGGCGTGCGACCTGCTGATCGCGGAGGAGCAGGCGCTCTTCGCACAGCCGGAGATTCAAATCGCGCTGACCACGGGAATCGGCGGGACCAGCCGCCTCGCACGCCTGATTGGGCGCACTGCGGCGGCGGAAATGGTGATGCTTGGGCGGCCGATGACGGCGCGGCGAATCTACGAGCTGGGCGGCGTCAATGAGGTCGTGCCGGCGGGCAAGTCCGTCGAGACCGCGCTCGAATGGGCCGGAACCCTGGCCAGCCGTCCGGCCAAAGCGCTCGCCACGCTCAAGCAGATTCTCGTCGACAATGACGATATGAATCTGTCCGACGCGCTCGGCAACGAGCAGAAGATGTTCCAGAGCGTGGCGCAGACGCCCGAGGCGAACGCGACGATGCGCACGATTCAGGCGCGCTTCGACGCCGGCGAGAGCATTCGCGCCGTGTACGGCCTGCCGCGCAAATCGTAGGTCGGATTAATTGCCCGGCGCCGGGGCGCGCGGGCGCAGCTCGAACGCGCGAGCGAGCAGTTCGTAGGAGTGCAGGCGTGCGCGATGGTCATGCACGACGGTCACGACCATCACCTCGTCCACGCCGAGCACGCTGGCCATGTTGATCAGATCCTCCCGCACACGCGCCGCCTCGCCGACAAACACGCGCGGCCATTCACCGGTTTCGGGGCGCGCCGGAGTGCGCGACTCGCCCAACTCGGCGACGGCTTCTTCGGGGGTCGGGATCGGACCGCGGCCGCCCTCTCGAATGCGCCGGGCCCATAGCCGCAGGCTCGAGTAGTGGCGCCACGCCTCAGCGTCGGTATCCGCGCAGATTGCGCCGACCGCGACGATCGCATGCGACGACGCGAGATGACCCGATGCGATGAAGTGTGCGCGGTAGTATTCAATCGCGTTGCGCGTCGGCTGTGGATCGATAAAGTGCGCGAACGAGTACGGCAGCCCGACCTGCGCGGCCGCCGCCGCGCTCCACGTGCTCGAACCGAGCATCCAGACCTCGGGCGCACCGGAGGTCGCCGGCGAAATCTCGATCCGGCTGAACGGATGGTCGGAGCGGAAGCCGCCGTTCAGAAACGCCAGCAGCTCCATCAACTGCTGCGGAAAATCGTCAGGCAGCGGACCCGCGTTGCGCTCGCGGCGGAGCGCGAACGTGTCGAGCGGACTTCCGCCCGGCGCGCGCCCGATGCCGAGGTCGATCCGACCCGGATAGAGCGCGTGCAACATCCGGAACGTCTCGACCACCTTCATCGGGCTGTAATGCGGCAGCATCACGCCGCCCGAGCCGACCCGGATAGTGCTGGTCTCCGCCGCCACGCGCGCGATCATCACTTCCGGCGCAGGACTGGCAAAGGCGGCGGTCGAATGATGCTCGGCGATCCAATAGCGCTCGTAGCCGAGGCGCTCAGTCAGCCGCGCAAGCTCGATTGTGTTGCGCAGCGCGTCGGCGGGGGTAAAGCCCGCCGGCACCGGACATTGATCGACAACGGAGAGCTTCACGTGATTTCCATAAACGCGGTCATCGTCTCAACCAATTAATCGCATCGCGCGGACGCGAAACAACCGGTCCGCCGGTCAGGGGACCAGCAGCAGTTTCCCAGTCGAGTGACGCGATTGCAGATGGCGAATCGCGTCGGCCGCGTCGCCAAGCCCATAGGTGCGGCTTATCGGCACGGTCAACTGACCTTCGCGCGAGAGGCGAAATACGTCGGCCACGCCGCGCCGATGAATTTCACTGATCCCGTACACCATCGGAACCACGAATCCGCTCACCTTGAGTGACTTCCCGAACAGCCGCATCGGATCAATAGGCGCCAGCGGGCCACCCGCGCTGCCGTAAAGAATCAAGTGGCCAAAAGGCGCCAGGCATTTGAGCCCGCGTTCGAAGGTCGGCCGCCCGACCGCGTCGAGGATCAGATCGACGCCCCGTCCCCCGGTCAGACGCATCGCCTCTGCGGCAAAATCGTGCGTCTCGTAATTTACCACGTGGTCGGCGCCGAACTTCCGGGCGAACGCGGCCTTCTCGTCGCTCGACACCGTGCCAATCACCGTCGCTCCTGCGGCCTTCGCGATCTGCACCGCGGCGATTCCCACGCCTCCCGCGGCGGAATGCACGATCACTCGCTGCCCGGCTGCGACGCGATGACAGGTGTGCAGCAGGTGCCACGCGGTCAGGACGGCGATTGGAAACGCGGCGCCCTGCTCGAAGCTCATGACGTCGGGCAGAACGATGACGCGCGAGGCCCGGATGCGCGTCAGCTCGGCGAACGCGCCCATCCCGATATACGCGACGCGGTCGCCGACAGCGAGTTCGATGACGTCGGGCGCGACCGCCTCAATCACGCCGGCCGCTTCCATGCCGGGCGTGTCGGGAAACGAGGGCTTTACGAGGTACTGGCCCCGGATGAAGAACACGTCGCCGTAGTTGAGCGCGATCGCGCGGTTGCGGACCAGCACGGTGCCCGGCCGCAGTTCCGGCGCGGGAACTTCGCGCAGCTCGAGCACTTCCGCGCCGCCCAGCCGGTCGAACTGAATCGCCTTCATCGCATTATTCCGCGCCGCGTGCGCGAATCCGATCCGCCATCATCTCGGCGATCATCACGGTGCTGAGATGGGTATTCGCGCGTACGATCTCCGGCATGATCGAGCAGTCGATCACGCGCAAGCTCTCGGTGCCGATCACGCGGCAATCGGGATCGACCACCGAGCGCGGATCGTCGGCCGGACCCATCCGGCACGTCCCCGCCGCGTGCTGGGAGTCGAAACAGTGCGCCATCATCCATTTGTCGATCGCGCCGCCGGAGGGAACATCTTCGGTCCTGCCGTTCAGCAGCAGGAGTGGATTTCCAAACGAAATCTTTTCCGCGACGGACGCAATGGCGGGGTGACGCGAGAACTCGCGCAGCCGCTCGACTCCGTCGCGCATCCGCACCAGGTCGCGCTCGTCTGAGAGCATCCGGAATTCAACCTCGGGATCCTTGTCGGGCGCAAGCGAGGTAATTCGCAAGCGCCCGCGCGACCAGGTCTGGTACGCGGCCATCCAGATAAACCCGTAGCCAAGCGTCTGCTCGCTGTAGCCGAGCAGGTTCATCGCGAGCACGAACATGTCGTTCTCGCCCGCCCCGGCCAGCCCCGAGCTGTAGCGGACCGCGCAGTTCGTGTGGCGCGCCCGCGGATTCGGCGCGCGAGCGGCGGGCTTGAGCGCGAGCGCCATCGCGATCATCGGATGGTCGATCAGGTCGTTGCCGACCGGACGATCGGCGACCATGGGGATGCCGAGCGTGGTGAGGTCCACCGCGGGCCCGATGCCCGATCGCATCAGGATCGCCGGCGAGTGAATCGCGCCCGCGCTGAGGATGATCTCGCCGCCCTGGATACTGCGCCATCCGTCGGGAGTGCGCGCACGCACCGCGGTCGCGCGGGTGCCGCTGAACTCCACGCGCGCCACCATCGCGTCGCCGATGATGTGCAGGTTCGGGCGCACGCGCGCGGGCTCCAGATACGCGTCGTTGGTCGAGACTCGCACGTCGCCGCGCCGATTCATCGCGTACGGCGAGACCCCGGTGCCGGTCGGTGCGTTGTGGTCGTCGCACCAGCCATAGCCGAGACTAAGGCACACGTCGCGCAGCGCACGATCCACACCGCCCCATTTCTCCTGCGGCGCGCGCCAGACGGGAATCGGTCCGCCGCGGCCGTGATACGGCTGGTCACCGAAGTCGAGATCGTCTTCTAGCCTGATGAAGTACGGCAGCACGTCGGCACCCGACCATCCGGCGCATCCCTGGCGCGCCCAGAGGTCGAAGTCCTCGAGCATCCCGCGAATCGCGATCTGGCCGTTGATCGCGGAGCTACCGCCAACACCGCGCCCGCGCCAGTACGGCATCGGCTGCTGCACTTCGGTGCGGCGCGCCTTGAGAGCGGGCCAACTGAACATCTGGAGATGCTCCGGCGCCAGAATAATTCCGGCAGGATTCGCAATCCTCATCTCCTCGGGCGCCTGAGCCGAGCGATAGTCGGGGCCCGCTTCAAGCAGCGCGACCTCACAGGCTGGATCTTCGCTGAGCCTTGCCGCGAGCGCCGCTCCCGCGGATCCCGCGCCGACGATCACAAAATCATATGCGCCATTTTTCATCCCGGTACCCGCAGCCGGCGTTCGCCCGCCGCGTCCTAGTCGATACCGTAGCTCTTGCATTTGCGCCAGAGGGTGGCGAGGTTGATTCCAGGCGTCGCCGCGGCCTCCTCGGGCACGGCGCTCTCCCCAAAACGGGTGCGCGGTTGGCGCGGAATCCGCCGTTTGTTAGCGGTGCCGGAATTCTGCAAGAATCGTCGAAATTCCAGCCACGAGGATTTTGCCGATGAGCGCCATTGTTTCGATTCGAGACGGCCGGCTCGAGGGCGACGAGCAAGACGGCATCAAGGTTTTCAAGGGAATCCCGTTCGCCGCTCCCGCGGTAGGAGCGCTCAGATGGGCGCCGCCAGCGCCGCCGACCGCGTGGAATGGCGTGCGGGACGCGCGCCAATTCGGCATGGTGGCGCATCAGAATCGCACTCAGAACGGCGCGCTAGCCGCGATGGTAATCGACCAGCCGCAATCCGAGGATTGCCTGACACTTAATGTCTGGGCGCCCGCGGCGCATGGTGCGCCGCGCCCGGTGATGGTCTGGATTCATGGCGGCGCGTTCACGATTGGCTCGGGAGCGCAGCCGATTTACGACGGTTCAACGCTGGCGCGGCGCGGCGATGCGGTGGTCGTGACGATAAACTACCGTCTGGGACCTCTGGGGTTTCTGCGCCTGGCCGACGTGACCGGTGGCAAAATCCCCTCGACCGGCAACGAGGGCATGCTTGATCAAATCGCCGCGCTCCGATGGGTGCGCGAGAATATCGCCGAGTTTGGCGGCGACCCGACGAACGTCACAATCTTCGGCGAATCCGCGGGCGGGATGAGCGTTGGCAGTCTGCTGGGGATGCCGCAGGCGCGCGGCTTGTTCCACAAGGCGATCCCACAGAGCGGCGCGTCCAACACCGCGGCCACGCTCGAGCGCGCAAATCGCGTCGCGGAAAGTGTGCTGGCGCGGCTCGCCGTGTCCGCTGCCAGCCCCGACGCGCTCCGCGCCCTTACGCCCCAGCAATTGCTCAAGGGCACGTTCCTGGAGGACGGCATCACCCCGGACCCGTCGCTCGGGATGGCCTATCAGCCGGTCGCCGATGGCGCCCACCTACCGCGCGTGGCGATCGAGATGGTTGCGGACGGTGCCGCCGACGGCGTCGCGATCATGGCCGGCTCCACGCTCGAGGAATGGAAGCTGTTCGGAATAATGGATCCGTCGCTCGCTACGCTGGACAAGGACCGGCTGGCCGCGCGGGTGGCGCGCCGTATACCGGGAGAATCGGCGGGCGCGTTGATCCAGGATTACCGGGACGCGCGGGGACGGCGCGGGGACGCCGTGGAGCCGCGCGACCTTTTCTGCGCAATCGAGACCGACCGCGCGTTCCGGATGCCCGCGGTCCAGCTCGCCGAGATGCAATCGCGGCGCGCCAAGCGCGTTTACAGCTATCTCTTCACCTGGAAGTCGCCGGCGCTGCGCGGCGCGCTTGGCGCCTGCCACGCACTGGAGTTGGGCTTCGTCTTCGGCACCAACCATCTGGAAGGGATGCGACAGTTCGCGGGCAGCGGTCTGGCCGCCGAGCGGCTGGCCACCCAGATGCAGGACGCATGGCTAGCGTTCGCGCGCTCGGGCGATCCGTCATGCGACAGCACCGGCGCGTGGCCCGGCTACACCGAGGCGCACCGGGCGACGATGATCTTCGGCGAAGCCGGCGGCGCCGCCGATGCTCCATTTGACGACGAGCGCCGCGCGTGGGATCGCGTAGCGCCCGGCGTAATCGGGGTGCTGTAAGGCGTCGCGGGCGCTCGCGCGCCCGCCGCACCTCAGCAGTACTTGCGCTCCTGCCACCAGGGAAAAAATGGCGGCATGTCCTTCGAGACGCGGTCGGGAAATTTTGCCGCGCGCTTTTGCAGGAACGAGCTCACGCCTTCCCGCGCGTCGCCGGAACGGCCACGTTCGTAGATCGCTCGGCTGTCGATCTTGTGCGCTTCCATCGGATGGTCCGCGCCGAGCAGCTTCCAGAGCATCTGGCGCGTCATCGCAACCGACACCTGCGACGTGTTGTCGGCGATCTCGCGGGCAAGCGTGCGCGCGGCGGGGATCAGTGCGTCGGGCTTGTAGATGGCCCGGATGAGACCGCCCTCAAGCGCCTCCTGAGCAGGGAACACGCGCCCGGTGAAGGTCCACTCCAGCGCGCGCGAAATTCCAACCACGCGCGACATGAACCACGTCGAGCAGGCCTCGGGAACCAGCCCGCGCCGCGCGAAGACGAAGCCAAAGCGAGCGTTCTCCGAGGCCAGCCGCACATCCATCGGCAGCTGCATCGTGAGTCCCACGCCGACCGCGGGACCGTTGACTGCGGCGATGACGGGCTTGAGCGATTCGAAGATCCTGAGCGTGAGCCGCCCACCTCCGTCGCGCACCGATTCGTCGCTGTAGTCGACGCTGCCGTCAGCACGCCGGGCGCCCCGCCGCTCGGGGCGATCCTCGCGCTGCTCAGCGTCGAACGTATTGGCGCCCGCGGAGAGGTCGGCGCCGGCGCAGAACCCGCGGCCTGCGCCGGTTACGATGATCGCGCGCACGTTGTCGTCGGCGTCGGCGCGATCGAACGCGTCTATCATCTCGGTCATCATCTGGCCGGTGAACGCGTTGAGCTTCTCGGGCCGATTGAGCGTGATGGTCAGGATATTCTCCCTGACCTCGTAGATGATCGTTTCATAGGCCATCGCTGATACTCTCCTCGGCGCGCTCCCTATGACTGCGCGTGCACCTCGCGCTCGATACGGTCGGCGTACTTCCTGATCGCCGCCTCGCGCAGCTTCGGGATGTGCTGAGTCGGGAACAGGTCGGTGGTGGCCTTGTATTCGCGCAGGATCTGGCGCGCCAGGGTGACCTTGTGGACTTCGGTGGGACCGTCGGCCAGCCCCATGTGGAAACTCTGGATCACCTGCTCGACGAACGGCATCTCGCCGGTCGCGCCGAGCGAGCCGTGCAGATGCAGCGCGCGGGCCGCGACGTCGTGGAACACTTTGGGCATCAGCGCCTTGACCGCGGCGATATCCTTGCGCACCTTCAGGTAATGCTTGTAGCGATCGATCTTCCACGCGGTGCGCAGCACCAGCAGGCGGAACTGCTCGATCTCGCACCACGAATCCGCGATCTTCTCCTGCACCATCTGCTTGTCCGCCAAAAGCGATCCCTGCGTGGTGCGCGAGAGCACGCGCTCGCACATCATGTCGAACGCCCTGCGCACCTGCCCGATGGTGCGCATCGCGTGATGAATCCGGCCGCCGCCCAGGCGCGTCTGCGCGACGACGAATGCCCCGCCGCGTTCGCCCAGCATGTGATCCTTCGGCACCGTGACGTCCTCGTAGCGGATATAGGCGTGGCTGCCTTCGGCCTCATGGGTGCCCACGCCCATATTGCGCAGGATGTTCACCCCGGCGGTTTCGGTCGGCACGATGAACATCGACATCCGCTTGTACGGCGAGGCGTCGGGGTCGGTCACCGCCATCACGATCAGGAACGACGCGAGATGCGCATTTGATGAGAACCACTTCTCGCCGCTGATAACCCAGTTGTCGCCGCGCAACTCGGCATGGGTCTTGAACACCTTGGGATCGGCGCCGCCCTGCGGCTCGGTCATCGAGAACGCGGAGACGATCTCGTTGTTGAGCAGCGGCTGCAGGAAGCGCTTTTTCTGCTCCGCGGTTCCATAGTGCGCGAGAATTTCCGCGTTGCCCGAGTCGGGCGCCTGGCATCCGAATACGATCGGCGCAAACCGCGAGCGCCCGAGAATCTCGTTCATCAGCCCGAGCTTGACCTGCCCGTAACCGGGGCCGCCGAGATCGGGACCCAGGTGGCACGCCCACAGCTTGCGCTTTTTGACTTCCGCCTGGAGCGGACGCACCAGCGCATTGCGCTTCGGATCGCGAACGTCATAGGGGTGCCCCAGCACGTAGTCGAGCGGCTCGACTTCCTCGCGCACGAATTGATCGATCCAGTCCAGTTCCTTCTGGAACTCGGGCTCGGTTTCAAAATCCCAGCTCACGGCAGTTTCTCCTTTGGCGATGTTTCGATCCTCGCGGCGGCTCAAGCCGCACGTCCGCGGGACGCGCGCGGATTGTCGCCAATGCGCGCCGAATTTGCCAGAGGCACGGAGAACACCCCGCCGCGTGCACGCCGCGGCGCTCGATCACTTGACGTAGAGCGTCAGCCCCTCGTACAGCAGCGCGGGACGTTCCTGACCGACCACGCAGACCTCGGTCTCGCGCGTGATCATGGTGCCCTGCGGGCGCGGATCGACCGCGATTATCCGCGAACGCGCGTGAACGCTGGCGCCCGCCGGCACCGGCGAGATGAAGCGCAGCTTGTTGGCGCCGTAGTTCACCATGTTGCGGGCGCCGGTGATGTGGTAGCCGTCGCCGCCGTGGAAAGCGGGCAGCAGGCTAAGGGTCAGGAAGCCGTGCGCGACCGGGCCGCCGAACGGGCTTTCCTTCTTGCAGCGCTCGACTTCGATGTGGATCCACTGCCGATCGCCGGTGACGTCGGCGAACTGGTTGATCTTCTGCTGCGTGATCTCGATCGGATCGCTCCAGGAACCGAAGTCCTTGCTCATTTTCGCGCGCAGCGCCTCGACGTCGTCAAAACGGATGCTGTCTGCCATGACTTGCTACCCTCCGCGCGGACGCGCGCCAATGGGCGCATCCGCCAGTTTCATATTGAAACCCATCTAAGCCGATTCCGCCCTTGATATGCAAACCGCGCACACGATCGCCTGGCCGCCCAAACTTTTGGGCAGTTGCAGGATGAAACTGTGCGTCGTAGGCTCGGCTTATCACACGGCGCCAGGGCCGCAACCATGAGCAGCATTCCCACATCCGACTCCCGCGAGCATCCGCAGTCGGTCGAAACCACACTCAATTTCCTGGGCGAGATGAGCGAGCCCCCCGCGAGCTACGCCTACGACCCTCCGCCGGGCCAGCCGCCCACCAACATGAAGATTGCGCGCCATCGCGTGGCGATTCGCGACGCCCGCCCAATCGAGCCGCAGTTGTCGCTCGATCGCGAGGGCGTCGAGGTTCTCCGGCGGCCGACCGCGGTCAAAGATTTCTTCGACGACGCCGAAGTCACGCGCGTGTACTACCCCGAGTGCGAGCGCCTGGTGAAGGAGGCGACCGGAGCGGTGCGGGTGCTGGCATTCGACTACATCGTGCGATCGGCAACGCGCCGAAATGCCGGCGCCAAGGACGTGAAAATTCCGGCCAAGGGCGTGCACAACGACTACACCGACGCCTCGGGGCCGCAGCGCGTCCGCGATTTGCTCCCCGGCCAGGCCAAGGCGTTGCTCGAGAACAGAGTCGCGATCATTAACGTGTGGCGGCCGGTGAACCGCCCGGTCCAGGAGTCGCCGCTGGCCGTGTGCGACGCGGCCAGCATCGAGCCCGCCGACCTGGTCCCGCACGCGCGCATCTATCCCGACCGCCGCGGAGAGATCCAGGCAGTGCGCTACAACGCCGGACAGCGATGGTATTACTTTCCGCGGATGGCGCCGGAAGAGGCGATGCTGCTGAAGTGCTACGATTCGGCGCAGGACGGGCGCGCGCGATTTACCGCGCATACCGCGTTCGACGATCCTACCAGCCCGCCCGACGCTCACCCGCGCGAGAGCATCGAGGTGCGCACGCTGGTATTCTTTGCGCCGGGAAAGTAATCGTTTTCCCAGATTGATTCCGGAGGGCGGGCCGCGATGGCCGAGTACCAGGGCTACGAGATCAAGCAGAACCCCGCTACCCAGCGATGGGAAGTTTTCTGGAAGGGCAGGAAAGTCGGGGACGATTTTGCCCGCCAGACCGACGCCGAGGAATGGATCGACGACCAGTTCCCCTCTCACCGCTTCTGAGCGCCGCCGCGTACGAGTAGATAGAGCGGCGCGCTTGTTACGCCCGCCGCTCTAATAGAAATATTCCGGGAAATCGGTGAAGCGCTGCGGGATTATCCAGCACTGCGAGATGATGCCCTGGTTGACGAACCAGGTGTCGTGATGCCCGCGCTCGGGATTCGGCGTGAACAGAATTGTTGAATAGCCGTCGGTGACGTCCTCGTCCACCAGCGCGGTCTGCAGGATGCGCGGGAATGAATACACCGCGGTCTTGGAGTCCGGGTACTGACGATCGCGCACCGTGTTGAAAATCACGATCGCCTTCCACAGGCCGCCGGCGCGATCGTACTGATCCGAGGCCGTAATGAACCATCCCTGCGAGTCGATGTAGAGAATCCGCTTGGAGATCGGTGGCCGGTCCCCGATATACGACGGCTTCCGCGCGTCGGCTTCGATCACGTAAACCTTGCGCATCTCCCAGTCTTCGGGACAGATCGTGCGGCCGCCATTGGCCACGCGGGCGATCGGACACGGCGCGATCTTCCACGTGTACGCGGCTGGTTCGGGGCTACCAGTAACCCCCGCGAGGGTCAACGCACGATTTTCTGGGCTTGAAAGCGCGCTGCGCGTGTCACCACGTGTCGATGCAGGGGCGCTTCTTGCCGGTGCGCGGCGCGGGCGGCGGCGACGAGCGCAGCGCGGTGAGAATCCACTTGCGCGACAGCGTCGGATCGATCACGTCGTCGATCTCGAAGTGCGACGCTGTGCTGACCGCCTTGCCGTGCCGATACATCCGGTCCACCATCTCGTCGAACAACTTTTTGCGCGCCTCCGGATCTTCGACCGCCTCGAGTTCCTTGCGATAGCCGAGCTTGACCGCGCCTTCGAGCCCCATCCCGCCGAACTCGCCGGTCGGCCACGCAATCGTGAACAGTCCCGCCTTGAAGCTGCCGCCCGCCATCGCCTGCGCACCCAGTCCGTAGCCCTTGCGCAGCACAATCGTCATGAACGGCACGGTGATGCTCGCCCCGGTCACGAACATCCGCGCCGCGTGCCGCACCAGCGCGGTCTTTTCGACTTCGGGGCCGACCATGATTCCGGGCGTGTCGCACAGGAACAGAATCGGGATATCGAATGCGTCGCACAGTTGCATGAAACGGGCGGCCTTGTCGGCGCCGGGGCTGTCGATTGCGCCCGCCAAATGGGTCGGATTATTCGCGACGACGCCGATTGGCCGTCCCTCGATCCTGATGAGCGCCGTGACCATCCCGAGCCCGAAATGCCGTCGCAGTTCGAGCACCGAGCCGGCGTCGGCCAGAGTTTCGATCACCTTGCGCACGTCGTAAATGCGAAGCCGGTTCTCCGGGATGATCCCGCGCAGGAGCCGCTGATCGGCGCTCTCCCACTGCGCGACCGTTCCCTGGAAGTACGACAGGTACTGCTTCGCGACGCGTACCGCCTCGACTTCGTCCTCCACCGGTATATCGACCACGCCGTTGGGCACCTGCACATCGATTGGGCCGACTTCCTCAGGGCGGAAAATGCCGAGCCCGCCGCCTTCGATCATCGCGGGTCCGCCCATCCCGATATTCGAGTTGCGCGTCGCGATCACCACGTCGCAGCATCCAAGCAGCGCCGCGTTGCCGGCGAAGCATCGCCCCGAATTGATCCCGACCAGCGGCACCAACCCGCTAAGCTCGCCCCAGAACATGAAAGCAAGGCAGTCCAGGCCCGCGACGCCGACACCGTCGGTATCGCCCGGGCGTCCGCCGCCGCCTTCGGTGAAGAAAACGACCGGACGGCGCAGCTTCTGCGCGATCTCGAACAAGCGGTCCTTCTTGCGATGGTTCTGCTGGCCCTGGGTGCCGGCCAGCACCGTGTAGTCGTAAGACATGACGACGCATTGGGCGCGATCGTCGTCGAACAGGTCGCCGTTGATACTTCCGATCCCGGCCAGCATCCCGTCAGCCGGCGTATTGTGAATCAGATCCTCGACCGTGCGGCGTCGGCGCTGCGCCGCGATCACGAGCGGGCCGTACTCGACGAAGGTGCCCGGGTCGCAGAGGTCGTTGACGTTCTCGCGCGCGGTGCGCTGATGGGTCTTGCGGCGGCGCGCCACTGCCTCGGGCCGCGAGGCGTCCAACCCGGCATCGTGGCGCTCGAACACCTCGCCGAGGTCGGGCCGGATTCGATCGAGATCGACCGCCGCTTCCTCGACGATCTCGCCGCCCTCGACCTCCGCCGCCTCGATAAAGGCAAGCGGATGGCCCTCGAAGACAGCGTCGCCCCTGGCGACGGCGATTTGGCGCACGATTCCGCTCACGGTGGCGCGGATCACGTGCTCCATCTTCATCGCTTCCATCACGAAGATCTGCTGGCCCTTGCGAACCGAATCTCCCTCGCTGACGTCGATCGAAACGATCGTCCCCTGCATCGGGGCGCTGATCGCGAGCGTTCCCGGAGGCGCGTCCACGTCACGCGCGGGCGGCGCAGCGACGGCGACGGCCGCCGGTGCGGACTGTGCCGTGGCGCTTTTGCCGTGAGCAAGCACGGCGAGCGGATCGCGATTGTCGATCTTCGCACCCGCCGTGCGCGCCGCTGGTGTGCGCTCGAAGTACAGCCGTTTGCCACCCGACGCAGCGGCAACGAGGTCTGCCGCGTGATCGTCGACAAAGCGCGTGTAAACCTTGGCGGCGGCAAATTCGGGCCGCGCGAGCAGGCTCTGCAGGAAGCCGAGATTGGTCGAGATTCCCTCGATTCGAAACTCGCTGAGCGCGCGCGCAGCGCGCTTTACGGCGCTGGGAAAATCCTGCGCGCCCGAATGCGCGACGAGCTTGGCGAGCAGCGAGTCGAAGCGCGGGTTGCTCGTGTAGCCCGCGTAGCCATAAGTGTCGACTCGGATTCCCGGTCCCGGCGGCGGCTCGAACGCGGTCAGCGTTCCGCCCGCGGGCTTCGCGCCGCCGTCCGCGCCCATCGATTCCATGTTGATTCTAAGCTGGATCGCAAATCCGCGCGGCGCCGCGATATCGGCCTGGCGCATCTTGAGATCGGCCAGCGATTTTCCGGCGGCAAGATCGAGCTGAAGCTTGACCAGGTCGATGCCCGTCACTTCCTCGGTGACGGTATGCTCGACCTGGAGACGCGGATTGGCCTCTATAAATGCGAAGCCGGGTTCTTCCTTGCCGCCCGACGCATCGACCAGGAACTCAAACGTGCCGAGATTGTCGTAGCGCACTTCGGCCGCCATCTTGACCGCAGCCTGGGTCAGGCGCTCGCGAATAGCGGGCGGCAGGCCCGGGCTCGGCGCGACCTCGACGATCTTCTGATGGCGCCGCTGGATCGAGCATTCGCGCTCGAAGAAGTGAGTCACCGCGCCGGTGCCGTCGCCTGCGATCTGGACCTCGATGTGCCGCGCCCGGAGCATCATGCGTTCCACGTACAGGTCGCCGTTTCCGAATGCCGCGCGCGCTTCGGACTGGCATCGGCGATACGACTCCTCGATTTCCTCGGCACGCACGACCGCGCGCATTCCGCGTCCGCCGCCGCCGGCAACCGCCTTGATCACCATCGCTGCGCCGCCGCCCATCGCGGCGAAAAACTCGCGCGCCTCGTCGAGCGTGACCGGGGCTCCGCTTCCCGGCATCAGCGGCACACCGCATCGATTCGCGAGCGCCCGCGCCTTTACCTTGTCGCCGAACAGTTCCAGCACTTCGGCGCGCGGGCCAACGAACCGGACTCCTTCCTCAGCGCATCGGCGCGCAAAGGCGGCATTCTCGCTCAGGAATCCGTAGCCGGGATGAATCGCATCGCAGCCGGCCTCCTTGGCGATCGCGATGATCTGCTCGCCGTCGAGATAGGCCGCCGGCCCCGCGCCGCGCAGCGCGCGAACTTCGTCGGCCTTGCGGACGTGAAGCGAGTTCGAGTCGTCTTCGGAATGAATCGCCACGCTGCGAATCCCGAGTTCCGCGGCGGCGCGGATGACGCGGATGGCGATTTCGCCGCGATTGGCGACAAGCAAGCTGGTCGGATTCATGCGCTCTGATGCTACCCCTGTTTCAGGCGCTGTGCCTCGCGCCCGATTTCTCATGTAAAGCACGTCACGCGGTCAGCATGAAAGCGCCGCGGGAGCGCGGATTGCCGGGCCGTTTCCTACAATTCGGGCCGGTCGCTATCCTCTCGCCCTAACGGCTCGGGACCTCGTGCCTATGAATCCGCGCCGGAGGGGGGCTTCCATCGGCACCATGATGCTCATCACTGAGACCTCGCAGCGCTCCGCGCGAAACATACTAGCGTGCGTGTTCGCACTTGCCCTGCTCGTCGTGACCGCACTCCCCCGCCCCGCGGCGGCCGGCAGCGCGCCTTCCGTGACGCAGTTTTCACCCACTGGCACCGTAAAGCAGGTGCGCCAGGTGACGGCGCAGTTCTCGGCCGCGATGGTCCCGCTGGGAGACCCGCGCGCAGCGGTCTCGCCCTTCGATATCGACTGTCCCGCAAAGGGAGCCGGACGATGGATCGACAGCTTCAACTGGTCCTACGACTTCGGCCTCGATCTCCCCGCGGGCGTGCGATGCACCTTTCGGCTGCGCGCGGGGCTCAAGACGCTCGGCGGCGCGACGCTAGCGGGGCAGACGTCGTTTACGTTCAACACCGGCGGCCCCGCGATCATCGAAAACCGCCCCTGGACCGGCGACTCCGAAATCGACGAGCAGCAGGCCTTTGTGCTGGTCCTCGACGCCGACGCGGACCCCGCATCGATCGCCGCGCACGCGAGCTTTTCAATCGAAGGACTCACCGAGCGCGTGGGCGCCACCCTGATGACCGGCGTTGACCGCGCGACCCTGCTCAAACGCTTCGAACAAATGATCGCGAAGCGGCCGGTCGTGATCCTGCAGGCGCGGCAGAGCTTCCCCAACGGCGCCGCGGTTCATCTCATTTGGGGCAAGGGAATCAAGACCCGAAGCGGCATCGCGACTTCGCAGGACCAGGTGCTCGACTTCAAGGTGCGCAAGGCGTTCGAGGCCACCGTGCGATGCGAGCGGGAGAATGCGAAGGCCGGATGTATTCCGCTTACGCCGATCTCGGTGGACTTCGCCGCTCCGATAGCGCGCGACGCCGCGCTCAAGATAACGCTGCTCGCACCCGACGGCGCGCGCATCGCGCCCAAGGTCAGCGACGACATGACGGTCAGTGCCGTGGAGTTCCCCGGACCGTTCAAGGAATCCGCGGCGTACAAGATCGAGCTGCCGCCCAACCTGACCGACCAATCCAATCGCCGGCTCGTCAACGCGTCGCGGTTTCCATACGAGGTGACGACCGACGTATTTCCTCCGTTGGCGAAGTTCTCGGCTCGCTTTGGGATCATCGAATCGGCCGATCCCGTCCTGCCCGTGACCGTGCGCAACCTGGAGGCGCAATTGCGCGGCGCGCAGCTGAAGCTCGCGCCCTTGCAGGTAAGCGCGGGCGGACTGCGCGGCCTTCTCGCGCAAGTGCACGCGCGCCTGTGGCGAATCAGTCGGCCCGACGCCAAAACTACGCTCGCCTGGCTCAACCGCGTGGCCAAGGCAAAGCGCACCGCATCGATCTTTGGCGGTGACGCGACCGCCGGTGAAAAGGAATTCGCGCTGCCCGAACCCGAGGGCCCCGCCGCCTTCCAGGTGATGGGAATCCCGCTCAAGCACAGCGGGCTCTATATCGTCGAGCTCAAGAGCGAGCATCTGGGTTCTGTGCTGCTCGGCAAGCCCGCGCCGATGTACGTGCCGACCGCAGCTCTGGTCACCAATCTTGCCGTGCATTTCAAAAAGGGCCGGGCGAACTCGCTGGTCTGGGTCACGGAACTCGAATCCGCCAGGCCGGTGCGCGGCGCGGACGTGACGATCGCGGACTGCAATGGCAACCGAATCTGGTCGGGCCGGACCGATCACCGCGGAGTCGCAGTCGTGCCGCGGCTTGACGCGCTCGACAATCCGCCGCGATGCGGCCGCGGCGGAGCCGCGCCCAACGTCGATTACTACAGCAATCAGGTCGCGGCGCTGCGCGAGCTCAATAGCGGCGTGCTGGTGACCGCGCGCCGCGGGCAGGACTTCAGCTTCGTGCATTCGAGCTGGCACAACGGAATCGAGCCGTGGCGATTCAATCTGCCGACGACCTACCAGCCTTCTACGCTGGTCGCGCACACGGTTTTCGATCGCACGCTGTTTCGCGCGGGCGAGACCGCGCACATGAAGCATTTCATCCGCACCCAGACCCTGGACGGCTTCGGAGTGCCGCGCACCGCCGAGCTTCCCGACACGCTGACGATTGCTTTCACTGGAGGCGATCAGCATTACGACTTCGCGCTCGCCTGGAATGCCGACGGCACCGCCGAAACCACCTGGAAAATCCCGCGCGACGCGAAGCTGGGCGAGTACAGCCTCACGATGTCGCGGCGCAAGCTCGCGACGCCGACTCCCTCGGCGCCGCAGCAGTACTACATGCCCGCCCCCGAACTCACCTCGGGCAACTTTCGCGTCGAGGAGTTTCGGGTCCCGCTCATGAAAGCCGCGGTGAAATTACCGGCGGGCGATCTGGTCGGCGTGACACAGCTCCCCGTGGACGTCAGCGCTGAGTACCTGTCGGGTGGCGCGGCGAAGGCGCTGCCGGTTGTGCTGCGCAGCCAGATCACGCGCGCAATTGTGCCGTCGTTCACCGACTTCGAGCAGTTCACTTTCGCCAACGGCCCGGTCAAGGAGGGCGTAGTCAAATCCGAAATCTTCGAGTCCGTTGCGCCCGAGGAAACCGCGCGGGTCCATCAGCGACGCGATCTCGTGCTGGACGCGGCCGGGGGCGCGCGCTCCGAGATCACCGAGATCCCGCGTGAGAACGTCCCTCAACAGGTGCGCGCCGAAGTCGAATTCCGCGACCCCAATGGCGAAGGTCAGACGGTTTCGAACACCGCGACGGTATGGCCCGCGAAGTGGCTGGTCGGACTGCACGCCGTCGATTGGATCTCCTCGCCCGGAGCCGCGCGCGCGCGGATCGCCGTGGTGGACGATCGCGGCAAGCCGGTCGCGCACGCGGCGGTGAACGTCGTTCTGCTCACGCGCAAATTTTACTCATATCGCAAGCGGCTGGTCGGCGGATTCTACGCATACGAGAACACCGAAGAGGTCAAACGCGTCGGTCCGCTGTGCAGCGGCACCACTGACGCGCGCGGCCTGATGTTCTGCGATCAGAAGCCGGGCATCACCGGCGAGGCGATCCTGCAAGCGTCGGTTGCCGATCCCGCGGGGAACGTCTGTACCGCCAATATCAGCATCTATATTCCCGGGGAATCGCGGATGTGGTTCCAGGCGCGCGACGAGGACCGCATGGACGTGATTCCCGAGAAGCACGAGTATCAGCCCGGCGACATCGCACGTTTCCAGGTGCGGATGCCGTTTCCCGAGGCGACCGCGCTGGTCACGGTGGAGCGCGAGGGAATTATCGCCGCGTCGATCGTTCACCTCTCGGGCCGCAATCCAATCGTCACACTGCCGGTGCGCGATTACGCTCCCAACGTCTTCGTCTCGGTGCTGGCGGTGCGCGGACGGATCGCGGGAATCCAGCCGACCGCGATGATCGATCTCGGCAAGCCCGCATTCAAGCTCGGGATCGCGGAGATTCGCGTCGGATGGCGCGAGCATCGCCTCAAAGTCACGGTCGCGCCCGAGCACGCCGTCTATCGGGTGCGTGAAAAGGCGCGCGTGAAAATCTCGGTGCGGTTGCCCGACGGAAGCGCGCCGCCGGCGGGCAGCAACGTCGCCGTCGCTGCGGTTGACGAGGGCCTGCTCGAACTCAAACCCAATCAAAGCTGGAAACTGCTCGACGCGATGATGGACGAGCGGCCGTACCAGGTCGAAACTTCCACCGCCGAGATGGAGGTCGTCGGCCGGCGCCATTTTGGCCTCAAGGCGCTGCCGCCGGGCGGAGGCGGCGGCAAGGCGATCACGCGCGAGCTGTTCAACACGCTGCTGCTGTGGAAGGCGGTCGTTGCGCTCGATCCGAACGGCGACGCGACCGTCGAGGTGCCACTCAACGATTCGCTGACCAGCTTCCGAATCGTCGCGATTGCCGCCGCCCGCACCGGCGACTTCGGAACCGGCGCCGCGACTATCCGCTCGACGCAGGACCTGATGCTGTTCTCCGGAGTCTCGCCGACCGCACGCACCGGCGACTCGTTCGCGGCGGAATTCACCGTCCGCAACGCATCGGAGAAGCCGCTTGCCGTCACCGTTGACGCGGCGATCACCGGGCTCGCATCTGTGCTCGCGGCGCAGAAGATCACCCTCGGCGCCGGCGAGGGTAAGACGCTCGCATGGAATGTCGATGTGCCGGTGGGTGTCGACGCGCTCAAATACCGCGTCGATGCGTCCGCGGCGTCCGGACCGCAGGACCATCTGCTGATCCCGCAGAAAATCGTCCCCGCCGTGCCGGTTCGCACCTGGCAGGCCGCGCTCATTCAGCTGCGGAACTCCGCGATAGAGGTCGTCAAACGTCCCGCCGACGCGCTGCCGGGTCGCGGCGGCGTTGAAGTTAACCTCAGTCCGTCACTCGCCGCCGGTCTGGGAGCGGTGCGCCAGTGGATGCGCGCGTACCCTTACATCTGCATGGAGCAGCGCGTGTCGCGCGCGGTCGCGCTCGGAGACCCGGCGCTGTGGGCGGGGGTGGTGACCGACCTGCCCTCCTACACCGACTCCGACGGCCTGCTCAAATATTTTCCCGACATGCGCTACGGCAGCGACGTGCTCACGTCGTACGTGCTGTCGATCGCAAATGAAGCGGGACTTGCGATCCCCGATCCCGCGCTCGCCGCGATGGAGACCGGCCTGCGTGAGTTCGTCGCGGGCAAGCTCGCCCGCCCCGAGCCGTTCGCGGTGGCGGACCTGCCGATGCGCAAGCTTGCGGCGATCGAGGCATTGTCGCACTACAACAAGGCTGCGCCGGAGCTGCTCGGCAGTATCACGATCGATCCCAACCTGTGGCCCGACTCCGCGGTGATCGATTGGGCCAGTATCCTGGCGCGCACCCCGTCGCTTCCCGATCGCGCTCGCCACCTCGACGAAGCCGAGCGTATCCTGCGCGCGAGGCTCAACCGGCAGGGCACCGCGATGCAGCTCGCCTCGAGTTCGAGCGACCAGATGTGGTGGCTGATGGTTTCGCCCGCGCGCAACATGGTGCGGCTCGAGCTGATGTTGCTCGATGCGAATCTGTGGCACGACGAGGCGCCGCTAATCATGCGCGGCGCGCTCTCGATGCAACAGCGCGGGTCGTGGCAGAGCACGATTACCAACGCATGGGGAACCCTCGCGGTCGAAAAATTCGCCAAGGCGTTCGAAGCAATCCCGGTCGGCGGAACGACGGCGGCCGCGCTGGCTGGCGCCACGCAGCAGCTCGACTGGACACGCGATCCTCGCGGCGGCTCTCTGCAATTCGCGTGGCCGTCCGCGCAGGCGAACCTGGATGTGACTCATTCGGGCGCGGGAAACCCGTGGGCGCAGATTCGCACCAGCGCCGCAATTCCGCTGCGCGCGCCATTCTCCAGCGGCTACACGATCACCAAAACCCTCGCGCCGGTCGAGAGCACTCACACGGGCGCATGGAAACAAGGCGACCTCGTCCGGGTCCATCTCAAGATCGAGGCGCAGACCGACATGACCTGGGTTGTGGTTGACGATCCGATTCCGGCGGGCGCATCGCAGCTCGGCACCGGGCTCGGCCACGACTCGCAAATCGCCACCGCGAACGAAAATGCGAACAACCAGAGCTTCGTGTGGCCCGCATTCGTCGAGCGCGGCTTCGAAGGCTTCCGTGCGTACTACGATTACGTTCCGAAGGGCAGCTTCGAAATTGAGTACACCATCCGGCTCAATCAGGCGGGAACCTTCCAGATGCCGCCGACGCACGTCGAAGCCTTGTATGAACCTGTGATGCTGGGCGAGTTGCCCAACGCTCCGTTCACGGTGGGGCATTGATGAATCGACGCCGCGCGTACGCCGCAATGACCGCGATCGCGACGGCGGCGCTCGCCGCCGCATGGATTGCGTCGGCGTCCGCGATTCCGTCGTTCGCGCAAGTGCGCGCGCGATGGCGTCCGTCCGACGCGCAATTGCTCGACCGCCACGGCAAGGCGCTCTACTCGCATCGCGTTGACCTCCATGGGCGGAGGCTCGAATGGACGCCGCTCGCGCGGATCTCGCCGGCAATGACACGCGCGGCGATCGCGTCGGAAGATCGCCGCTTCATGCGCCATCACGGTGTCGACTTTGGCGCGGCCGCCGTGGCGCTCGCGCACGATCTACTCGGCCGACGCGTCCGCGGCGCCAGCACGATCACGATGCAGCTCGCGTCAATGATCGATCCGTCGCTGGCGCGCCGCGGACGCCACCGCTCGATCGTCCGCAAACTCGAGCAGATGCGAGCCGCATTCGCGATCGAGCGCAGATGGAAAAAGAGTGAGATCCTGGAAGCGTATCTGAATCTCGTAACCTACCGCGGCGAGCTTCAGGGTATCGACGCGGCCGCGCGGGTGATGCTCGGCAAGGCGCCACACGGAATCACCAACGCCGAAGCGGCGGTTCTGGCCGCCCTCATCCGCTCGCCCAATGCTACGCGCCGCGCCGTCGAGCGCCGCGCCGATGCACTGATCGCAGCGATGGCGCCCGACGCTCCCTCGCGCGCCGACGTGACGCGCGCCGCCGATCTCGCGTTCGCGCAGCCGGGCGCTTCTTATGCGGCTGCAAATCTGGCTCCGCACGTTGCCGAGCGGATGCTCCAAAATGGCGCGACGACAGCGCACTGCGCCCTGGATGCCGACCTGCAGCGCATCGCGGCCAAGTCGCTGGAGCGCCATGTCGAGGAAGTGCGCGATCGCAACGTCGATGACGGCGCGGTGCTGGTCGTGAACAACGCGACCGGCCAGGTGTGGGCATACGTCGGCAGCGCGGGTGCGGCCGCAAATGCGCCATGGGTGGACGCGGTGCGCGCTCGGCGCCAGCCCGGCTCCGCGCTCAAGCCGTTTCTCTACGGCTTCGCGATCCAGCGCCGGCTGCTCACCGCCGCCTCGTTGCTGGAGGACACCCCGCTCGAGATCCCCGAGCCGCGCGGGCTGTATCGCCCGATGGACTACGACCGGCGGTTCCGCGGACTGGTCTCGATGCGCACGGCGCTGGCCTCCTCGCTCAACGTCCCGGCGGTGCGCACTGCGGACCTGGTCGGCGTCGAGCAGTTCGCGCAGCATCTGCGCAACCTCGGCCTGGATACCGTGGTCGAGCCAGGCGACTACTATGGCGCCGCGCTGGCGCTCGGATCCGCCGACGTATCGTTGTGGGATCTGGTCGGCGGGTACCGCACGCTGGCGGCAGGCGGCGTGTATCTTCCGCTCACGCTGACGCGCGAATCGGAACTCCATCGCGACGGGCGACGGATATACTCCGCTGCGACCGCATTCGTGATCTCCGACATCCTGGCCGATCGCGCCAGCCGCGCGCTGACCTTCGGCCTGGAAAATACTCTCGCGACGCCGTACTGGAGCGCGGTCAAGACCGGCACCAGCAAGGATATGCGTGACAACTGGTGCGTCGGCTACACGGACAAGTTCACGGTCGGTGTCTGGGTCGGCAACGTATCGGGCGCCCCGATGCGCGACGTGACGGGAATCACGGGCGCCGCTCCGGTCTGGCTCGACGTGATGAACTATCTGCACGAGCGGTTCGGAAGCGGCGCGATGCGCCGTCCCGCAGGCGTGATCACGGCGGAGGTTGAGTTTCCCGGCTCGGTGGAAAATGCGCGGCGCGAATGGTTTGTCGGCGCAACCGCCCCGGGCCTCGCGCCGCCGCGCCTCAGCGATCGCCCGCGCATCCTCTCGCCCGCGCCCGACACCATAATCGCGCTTGATCCCGATATTCCCGCCTCACTCCAGCGCGTGAAAATCACCGCCGCGGGATGCTCGCCGCGATGCCGCTTTCGGCTCGACCGCGCAGACGCAGGTCCGGCCGCGCAGATCGCGATGTGGGCGCCAACGCCGGGGCGCCACCGCCTCGCGCTCGTCGACGCGCGCGGAGCGACTGTCGATTCGATCGACTTCAGCGTGCGCGGCGCCAGCACGCTCGCCAGACGATAAGCGCGGTCACAGCAGATCGCGCAGGCTGACCAGCAGCTCGAGCAGGACCAGCACCACGACCGCGGCTTCGAGCAGGATCAGGCGGCGGGCGCGCGCCACGTCGAGGACCAGCTCGAGCGCCTCCTGAATGCTCTTGAGCTTGGATTCCGGCGCCCGGTAACGATCGACCGCCGCGCCGGGCTGGCGCAGCGGCAGGTTCTCCTCGAACGCGCGATCGCGAAGAACTGACGGACCCGCGCCGACGCGAGCGGCTGCGGCGCGGCCGCGCCGTCCGGAGCCATCACGCGCCCCCCTGGTTGTCTGCCGCCGCGGCGCCGGACGCCGCCCCTCTGGGCGCGCTTGCGGCGGCGGCTTCGGCGGCGGCGACGTGGCGCTTTACCCGGATGAAGCTGTCCGGCGTCACCGAAATCGAGTCGATCCCGGCTTCGACCAGGAAGCGCGCGAACTCGGGATGATCGCTGGGCGCCTGCCCGCACAGTCCGACCTTGCGATGGAATTTGTGCGCGGTCCGGATGACTTCACGGATGAGCAGCTTGACCGCGTCGTTGCGCTCGTCGAACAGCGGGGCAAGCCGCTCGGAGTCGCGATCGATTCCGAGCGTGAGCTGGGTCAGGTCATTGCTGCCGATCGAAAAGCCGTCGAAGCGCGCTGAGAATTGCGCGGCGAGGATCACGTTGGACGGAATCTCGCACATCACGTACACCTCGAGCTCGTTGTGGCCGCGCCTGAGCCCGTTGCGCGCCATCGTCTCGAGCGTGCGGTCGGCTTCCTCCAGCGTGCGGCAGAACGGGATCATCACGATCACGTTGCGCATCCCGATTTCGTCACGCACCTTGCGGATCGCGCGGCACTCCAGCGCAAAGCCGGCGCGGTAGCCGTCGCTGTAATAGCGGCTGGCGCCGCGCCATCCCAGCATTGGATTCGCCTCCTCGGGCTCGAAAGCGCGCCCCCCGATCAACTGCGCGTATTCGTTGGTCTTGAAATCGCTCATCCGGACTATCACCGGATGGGGGTGGCGCGACGCCGCGATGCGCGCGATGCCCCATGCCAGGGTGTCAACGAAGTACTCGGCCTTGTCCTTGTATCCGCGGGTGATGCGGTCGATAGTGCGGCGTTCGCGCGCGTCGGCCACATGCTCAGGCTCCAGCAGCGCCATCGGGTGAATCTTGATGATGTTGGAGATGATGAATTCCATGCGGGCAAGGCCGACCCCGTCGGCCGGCAGCCGCCACCATCGCGTCGACGCCGCGGGGTTCGCCAGGTTCAGCATCACGCGCGTCCGGGTGGCTGGGATATCTTTCAGTTCGACGTCCTTTTCGTCGTACGGCAGGATCCCTGCGTACACGAAGCCCTGGTCGCCTTCCGCGCAGCAAACCGTCGCCGGCTGTCCATTCTTGAGCCGCTGGGTGGCGTTGCCGGTGCCCACGATCGCGGGCAGTCCGAGCTCGCGGCTGACGATCGCGGCGTGCGAGGTGCGCCCGCCGTGGTCGGTGACGATCGCCGCGGCGCGCCGCATTATCGGCAGCCAGTCGGGGTCGGTGGTGGCGGTCACGAGGATCGCGCCGTCGCGGAAGCCGCCCGCCTCGGCGGGACTGCGCAGCTTGCAGACCGGACCGGCCGCGATCGCGTCGCCGATGGCCAGGCCGGTGAGCAGCACGCGGCCGCGCTTGCGCAGCGTGTGCGTCTTCAGCGAGGCCGCCTCCTTGCGCGATTGCACGGTCTCGGGGCGCGCCTGAACGATGAAGAGTTCGCCGGTTTCGCCGTCGCGCGCCCATTCCATATCCATCGGGCGCTGGTAGTGCTTCTCAATGGCGACCGCCCATCGCGCCAGCTTCAGGATCTCGCGGTCGCCCAGCACGAACGAGGTCCGCTCGTTCGTCGTGGTCTTGCGCCGCCGTGTGACGCCGCGTCCGGACGCCGCGTAAACGGTCTTCTCTTCTTTGCCGCCCAGTGTCTTCTCAACGATCGGCGAGAATTCCGGATGCACGAGCAGCGGTTTGAAAACCGCGTATTCATCGGGATCAACTTCGCCCTGCACCACCGACTCGCCGAGTCCCCAAGCCGCGTTGATCAGGACCATTCCCGGAAACCCGGTCTCGGTGTCGATCGAGAACATCACGCCCGCCGCGCCCTTGTCGGAACGGACCATCCGCTGTACTCCGACCGAGAGCGCCACCTTCATGTGATCGATCTTGCGATTTTCGCGGTAAACGATCGCGCGATCGGTAAAGAGCGACGCGACGCACCGGCGGCATGCGGCGAGCAGGTTCTTTTCACCGCGCACGCCCAGGAAGCTCTCCTGCTGGCCCGCAAAGCTCGCGTCGGGAAGGTCCTCGGCGGTGGCGCTGCTGCGCACCGCGACTTCGAGCATCGGTCGATGCGCGCGTTCGCACAGGCGGCGATAGGCCGCGACAATCGCCTCGCTCATCTCGGGCGGAAACTCGGCGCCGATAATCAGCTCCCTAATCTGCCGCGCCGCGCGCGCCAGCGGGAGCTTTCCCTTGCGATAGGCCGAGATGCGGCGGCCGAGCTCGGCCTTTAGCTGATTTGCTTCGAGGAACGCCCAATACGCCTGCGCGGTGAGCGCGAATCCGTCCGGCACAGGGATCCCCTGGTCGCGCATGTTCCGGGTCATTTCGCCGAGTGAGGCGTTCTTGCCCCCCAGCCGTGCAATTTCTGAGGACAACGGATCAGAGAACCAGATCACGTAGCGATGGTCTTCGTGCATGATTCACCCCTGACGGGAAATGAAAGTATCACTTTAAGGTGGCCCCTACGGCGCGTGACGCACCGCAACGATCCTCTGCATCACCCCTCTGCATCACCCCTCTGCATCACCCCTCTGCATCACCTATGCCATCGCGCGATGCTGCCTTAGTCCGCCACTTTCCCATCCAGCCCGCCGTACATTGGGTGAAAGCGTCTCGGTAGACAGGTGATGGTGTATCGAAAGGAATCACTCAATCGCACGCTGCGTGAGCGGCGAAAGTCCCGACCCCGATAAAGCCGAGTGCACAACCCGAACCATGCGCGACGCTTCCGGCGTAACGCGAATCCTGCAATGTCTGGTGCGAGGCCGGATTGCGCCCGCGTCGCGAAATCGGGCCGGCCCGGGAGGTGTCACCCGATGGTCAAGTTCGATCACATGAACATGCCGGTCGCCGATCCCAAAGCTTCGCGCGACTGGTACGTGAGGAATTTCGGCTTCGAGGTCGAGTTCGAAGTGCCGGAGCGGAACACGATCGCGATCAAGGATGACGCGGACTTCACGATCTTCCTGTATCCGCCGCAAGACAGCATCGCGGGCGCCAAGTGCAGTCTGACTCTGCAGATTGACAACGTCGACGCGAAATATGACGAACTGATCGCGCGCGGCGTGCAGTTCGTCAACCCGCCGGGCAAATATTTCTGGGGCTACGGCGCCGAGCTGCGCGACCCCGACGGATATCAGATCCTGGTCTGGGACGAAGTGACGATGCGCGAGAAATCGAAATGATTGCGGCGTTGCCGAGGCGCATTCAGTTTCAAGCGGTAACCAAGCGCGATTGATCTTCGCGCACCGCCGAAGCCGTCAGGTGCTAAGTCAGGTACCCCAATTGGACCGCCACCACTCGCCGCGCTGAAGCATACCGCCCGCGGCGGCCGACTCGCCCGATTGGTACCGAACCATCAGCCCAGTGGCGGGCGCTGATCCTTCCAGGGACGAGCTTCCTCGAACTGCGCGGCGAGCGCGATTATGCCGGCTTCGTCGTAGGGCCGGCCAACGATTTGAACTGCCAGCGGCAGGCCCGATTTGCTGAACCCGTTTGGAAGCGATAGCGCGGGCTGGCCGGTTGCGTTGAACGGAAATGTGAACGCGGTCCATCCGTAGATTTCCTGTGCCGCCGTCTCCGGGTTCATCGCCATCGTGCCGATCCGCACCGCGGGGCGGGTCAGCGTCGGCGTGAGCAGCGCGTCATAAGGCATCAGGCGCTGGACGACCCCGCGCGCGAGGTTGTGGACCTGGGTCAGGGCGCGGAGGTAGTCGGGGGCGGCAACTTTGGCGCCCCATTCCCAGCTTCCGCGCACGATCGGATCCATCAGGTCGGGATTCTCGATCTGGGTCGTAGCGATTCCGCAGAGCACGACAATCCGCACCTGGTCCATCAGTATCTGGGCCGGATCGAGTTTGATTGCCTCGATGCTATGGCCCATCTCGCGGAATGCCGCGCAGGCGCTCTCGAACCCGGCGAGCATCTCGGAATCGACCGGGCCCACCGCGGTTTCAGAGATCGCCGCAAGCCGAAGCTTGCGGGGCCGCTGGGAGACGGATTCCACAAAAGGGCGCGCGTTGGGCCATGCGGCGTACGGATCGCCCGGCACCCATCCAGACATCGCGTCGAGCATCAGCGCCGCATCGCGCACCGTCCGCGCCATCGGGCCGCTGGTCGAAAACCCGCCCCATCCCTCGCCCGCCGACGGGTTCATGGTGATCCGGCCGCGCGAGGGCTTGATTCCAACCAATCCGCAGCACGCCGACGGAATCCGGATCGAGCCGCCGCCGTCGCTGCCCTGCGCGATCGGATGAAACCCCGCGGCCAGTGCCGCGGCAGCGCCGCCGCTGGAGCCACCTGCGGTATGCTCGAGATTCCACGGGTTGCGCGCCGGTGCGCACAGCCCGCATTCGGTGGTCGGGCGCGCGCCGAACTCGGGGGTGCTGGTCTTGCCGAGCAGGATTCCGCCAGCGTTGCGCAAGCGGACGGCAATTTCGTGATCTGCGGGCGCATGCCAGTTTTCGTAATTCTTCGAACCGAACGTGGTGCGGATATCCCTGGTCCAGGTCAGGTCCTTGAGCGAGTAAGCGACGCCGTACAGCGGCATCGCGGCCGCCTCCGCGGGCGCAGCCTTCTCCAGCCGCTCCGCGTCGGCCATCGCGCGCTCCGGAGTCACCGTGATAAACGCGCCGACCCGGGAATCGAGCTGATTGATGCGGGCGAGGAAGAACTCCGCGACTTCGCGCGGGCGCACTTCCTTCTTGCGAACCATCTCGCGCAAATCCCACGCGTCGACATATGGATTGAGCATCGAATTCTCCCGTGTGCGATGTACTTCGCGGCGCGCGTTCAGTCGAGCGCCGGATGCTTGTCGTTCCAGGGGCGCGCCTCTTCGAATTGCTGCGCCAGCCCGATAATCGTTACTTCGTCGGCCTGCCGCCCCACGATCTGCAATCCAATCGGCAGCCCCGCCTTGCTGAAGCCGTTGGGCACCGAGAAGCCGGGCTGCCCGGTCGCGTTGAACGGAAAAGTGTAAGGAATGAATTCCGGCAGTTCCTCGAGATACTTTTCGGGCTTCGACGGCAGCGTGCCGAGCCGGACAGCGGGGCGCGCAATAGTCGGCGAGATGATCGCGTCATAGGCATCGAGCGCCTGGACTATCTCGCGCGCGATTCCGTGCATCTGGCCGACCGCCACGATGTACTCGTGGGCCGGAATCTTGCGGCCGCGCTCCCACGCGTATCGGATCACCGGATCCATCAGTTCGGGGTTTTCGATTGGAATGGAACCGATTCCGGCGCAGATCAGCATCATGCAAACGTCGCGCAGGCGCGCGGCGGGATCGAGATCGACCTGCTCGACCCGATGGCCCAGTTCTTCGAGCACCTTGGCGGCCGCGTCGGTCGCGGCCTCGGACTCGGCGTCCCCGCGCGTGATCGCGCTGCGCTTGAGCATCGCGATCCGCAAGTGCTTGGGCGGAATCCGCACCGCGGACTGAAACGAGGCAACCGGATCCGGCGCCCAGTACGGATCTCCCACAACGTGACCCGCGAGCACGTCCATGAACATCGCGGTGTCCCGCACCGTGCGCGCCATCGGACCGGTGGTGGCAAAACCCGCCCACGCCTCGCCAATCGCCGGCGCCATCGTGACCCGCCCGCGTGAGGGCTTGAGTCCCACCACGCCGCAGCATGCCGACGGGATGCGGATCGAGCCGCCGCCGTCGCTGCCCTGCGCAAGGCATCCCAACCCCGCGGCGAGCGCGGAACCCGCGCCGCCGCTGGAGCCGCCCGCGGTATGCTCGAGGTTCCAGGGGTTGCGCGCGGGCGGGCACAGTCCGCCTTCGGTGGTGGGGCGGCCGCCGAGTTCAGGCGTGGTGGTTTTGCCCAGCAGAATTCCGCCTGCCGCTCGCATCCGCTTGACGATCTCCTCGTCGAATGGCGGCTGGAAATTCTCGTAGTTCTTCGAGCCCATCGTGGTTCGTATATCCGCGGTCCAGTTGAGGTCCTTGATCGAGTAGGGAACCGCGAACATCTTGCAGCGCTGGCGCTCCGCGTCGCTCATCTTCTCCAGGCGTTCGGCGTCGGCGAGCGCGCGCTCGGGCGTCAGGGTCATGAAGGCGCCCAGCCGTGGGTTCAGCTTCTCGGCTCGCGCGATGAAAAATTCGGCGATCTCGCGCGGGCGAATCTCCTTCTTGAGCGCGAGTTCGCGCAATTCCCATGCCTCGATATAGGGGTTGAGCATCTGACCTCCCTGGCAGCGCGCGGACATCGCCTCGCGCTCGCTCCAAATCTCGATCGCGCGCCGGGCGGGCTGCATCCCGACCCGGCGTCGGTACGATGCTTGTTAGCGCACAATCGCGCGCAGCGCCAAGCGCGCATCCCGCGGCGTCGCGCGCGGGCGCCGGGCAGGCTAATCTTTAGCGCGGGACGATTTTTCGCGATGGCGCTTCGAACCACGGTCCTCTGGATCCATGCGCTGGCCGGCGGTGGCTGGGTCGCGGCATGCGGATGCTTCGTGATCGCGGGGCTGGCGATCTCGGCCGGCAGCGAGGAGCAGCGCTCATTCGCGATGCGCGCGGCGCCGGCCATCGATCGGTTCAATCTCGCTGCCGCTGCGATTCTGCTGATCACCGGTCTCATGAATTTCACGCTGGCGGGACTCGGGCGCGGCTTTCGCTTCTCTGCGCAGTTCAAGATCATTCTTTCGATCAAGGTGATGCTGTTCGTCGGGATGGCGATCGCGCTGGGACGCTCGCTGCGGATCGCCGCCGCGATGCGCGCCGCGGCGGCGCCGGCGGACACCGATTCCGTGCCGCGGGCGGTCGATCGGATGGTGCGGGCGCATGGCGCGATCGTCGCGATGGGCGCGATGGCGCTGCTGCTGGGATTGTGGCTGCTCGGGAGTTAGGAGGAACCTGAAAGCGATGGACTACGCGCCGCCGAAACTCCCGATCGGATCGTTCACGGTCGCGATGCTGACTGACGGACTGTGGCGCAACGACGGCGGATGCATGTTCGGCGTGGTACCGCGCGAACTCTGGAAGCGCGACCATCCGCCCGACCAGCAGAACCGCATCCGGCTCAACCTGACCTGCCCGCTCATCATGCGCGGCCGCGACGCGATCCTGGTGGACACCGGAATCGGCAACCGGCTGGGCGACGTCGAGCGCAGGATTTTCGACCACGGCGACGGATGGCTCCCCGATCACCTGCACGCGCTCGGGATGGAACTGGGCGACGTCACCGCGGTGGTCGTGTCGCACCTGCATTTCGACCATTGCGGCGGACTGGTGCGGCGGCGCGATTCGGGAGCGCTGGAGGCGGCCTTCCCCAGCGCCCGCATCTTCGTGCAGCGGGGCGAGCTGGAAATCGCTCGCGAGCCGCGCAATGAGCGGCTGCATGCCGCCTATCGCCACGCTGCGGAAATCCTTGCCCCCAACCTGGCGCGCCTGGAGGCGATCGACGGCCCGCACGAGGTGATCCCGGGCGTCACCGCGCTTCCCACCGGCGGCCACACCCGCGACCATCAGTTGGTCCGCGTCGAGGACGCCGGCGCGTCCTTCATCCATCTGGCGGATATCGTGCCCACGCGCTCGCACATGCGCGGACCATGGAACCAGGCCTACGATCTGGACGCGCTCACCACGATGGAGCAGAAGGCCGCGCACCTGAAGCACGCCGTGGAGACGCACGCGTGGATTTCATTCGCGCACGACGACCAGGTCTTCGCCGCGCAGGTGCGCAACGATCGCGGGCGGCTGGTGCTGAGCGAGCAGGTGATCGTGAACGAAAGGCTGCAAGGATGATCGAATTTAACGCGTGGGCGCTCGCGCTCGAAGAATTTGTACGCAAGCGAGCCGTGGTTGTGGACAAGTTTGCTTGTTGACCCACGGCGGCTCCGTTATACTCTCTATCTGGATGGGCTTAGAAAATAGCACGGCCCGACCGTCTGCTTCCTCTGTCAGAACCGGCATCGCCTTAACTCACCTTCCTGAGCAACGCCCGTAACCCAAGGAGTTGGCTGATGGGAGATCTGAGCACCTTCGAAAAAGTTATCAAGGACGACCGCGCCGCCCGCGAGTCCAAGCAATGGCGCGGCACCCTGCTCGAATACATGGAGCTCGTCAAGGCCGACCCGACTATGACCAAGCTCGCCCACGCGCGCATCTACGACATGATGATCTCGTTCGGCGCGCGCGGCATCCAGGAGACCGACGACCAGCGCACCAAGCGCCTTTACAAGGACGAGCCGGTGAAGGTCTTCAACTTCTTCGCCGACGAGTTCTTCGGAATCGAACGCACCATCTCGCAGATCGTGCGCTACTTCCATTCCGCTTCGCTCAAGGGCGAGGAGTCGCGCCAGGTGCTGTACCTGATGGGCCCGGTCGGATCGGGCAAAAGCTCGCTGGTCGAGCGCATCCAGCGCGGACTGGAGCAGACCGGGATGGTGTACGCGATCGAGGGCTGCCCGATGCACGAGGAGCCGCTGCATCTGATCCCGCGCCATCTGCGCCGCGAGTTCGAAAAGATGCTGGGCGTGCATATCGAAGGCGACCTCTGCCCAGTGTGCCGCTACCGGCTCAAGGTCGAGTACAACCAGCGCTACGAGGAGTTCCCGATCGAGACGCGCAGTTTCTCCAAGCGTAACCGGGTCGGAATCGGCGTGGTGCCGCCGGTCGATCCCAATAACCAGGACACCTCAGTGCTGATCGGCAGCGAGGATATCTCCAAGCTCGACCAGTATTCCGAGGGCGACCCGCGCGTGCTTGAGCTTAACGGCGCTCTCAACGTCGGCGATCGCGGAATCGTCGAGTTCATCGAGGTGTTCAAGAACGAGACCGAATACCTGCACGCGATGATCACCGCGACGCAGGAAAAGGTGATTCCCGCGCCCGGACGGCACGGGATGGTGTACGTGGACACCTGCATCCTGGCCCACTCCAACGAAGCCGAATGGCAGAAGTTCAGGGCCGACCATACCAACGAGGCGATCCTCGACCGAATCGTGGTCGTGAAGGTTCCCTACAACCTGCGGCTTTCCGAAGAGGTCAAGATCTACCAGAAGATCATCCGCAACTCTGACTTCCGCGCGCACGTGGCGCCGCACACGCTGGAGCTGGCCTCGATGTTCGCGATCCTGTCGCGCCTGGAGCCGACTTCCAAGTGCGACCTGATGACCAAGCTGCACCTGTATAACGGCGAAGAAGTGGTCGAGAAAGGCCGCACCAAGAAGATCGACGTGCAGGAGCTCAAGGAAGACGCCAAGCGCGAGGGCATGTCGGGCATCTCCACGCGCTTCATCATGAAGGCGCTCGACAATGCGCTCTCCGACAACGTCAGCGGCAATTGCATCAATCCGATCAACGTCCGCGAAGCGCTGATCTCGATGACCAAGGAAGCGGATCTGCCCGACGACACGCGCAAGCAGTTTCTCGAATTCCTGCAGGACACCCTGCACAAGGAATACCTCGAACTGCTCGAGAAGGAGATCACGCGAGCGTTCGTTTTCTCCTACCAGGAGCAGGCCGAGGCGCTGTTCCAGAACTACCTCGACCACGCCGAGGCATACGTCAACAAGACCAAGGTCCGCGACCGCAACACCAAGGAAGAGCTGGCGCCCGACGAGGGTTTCCTCAAATCGATCGAGGAGCAGATCGCGATCATCGGGTCGGCGGCCGACGGCTTCCGCCAGGAAGTGATCGCCTACCTGTGGGCGACCTCGCGCCGTGGCGAGAAAGTCAGCTATCGCAGCTACGAGCCGCTCAAGGAAGCGATCGAGAAGAAGCTGATGACCTCGGTCCGTGACATCTCGCGCATCATCACCAAGGCCCGCACTCGCGACGAGGACCAGAGCGAGAAGTACGGCTCGATGGTGAAGAACCTGCTCGAGAACGGCTACTGCGAATCGTGCGTGGACGTGGTGCTGAAGTACGCCGCCAACAATCTCTGGAAGGATTGAGCGGCCCCCAGTTCCCCGCCGCCTCGGCGGGGAATCCGCGGCGCGTGCCAGGTAATCGCGGCACGATCGAGTCGCGCGCAGTCGCGTGGGACGGCTTCAGGGATTCGACCCAGCCCCCCCCAACCCCTTCCCGCTCGGGAAGGGAAGCCAGAGAGTACGAGCGGACTCGGCGGCGAAGCCACGTGGAAACTCGGGCACCTTCGAACCTGTGAATCGGAAGATGAGTGATGTGCTGATCGAGAGCGAAAGACGTGGCGGCGCTCCAGCGCCGCCGGCGGAGCGTGCTGCTCCGCGCGGGCGGGGCGCGTATAATATGAGGCGGGAGGCGAGATAAGCGCATGGCGACCGGCGACACGATCTTCCGCGAATACCGCCCCTCCGATGCCGAACGCTCGGACCGCTCAGCCGGCGATCGCCTGCGCCATCGCCAGAAAGTCCGCGAATCGATCCGCGAAAATATCGCCGACATCATCGCCGAGGAATCCATCATCGGCAAAAGCCGCGACCGCGTGATCAAGGTCCCCCTGCGCGGCATCAAGGAGTACCGCTTCGTCTACGGCGAAAACTCCGGCGGCTCGGCGCAGGGCAACGGCGACTCCCAGCCCGGACAGGTGGTCGGCAAGACCGGCGAAGGTCCCGGCCAGGGCGAAGAGCGCGCCGGCGATCGCCCCGGCGTCGATTACTACGAAACCGACGTCACCCTTGAAGAGCTGATCGAGATCATGTTCGAGGATCTCGAGCTGCCCAATCTCGAGCGCCGCGCGCTGCGCGAGATCCCGTCGGAATCGACAGCCAGGCGAAAGGGCTACCGCCACGTCGGCATTCGGGTGCGGCTGGACAAGCGGCGCACCGCCCGGCAGCGCGTGATGCGGATGCTCGCGGCGAATCGGCGCATGTATGGCAACATCCAGGCGCCGCCCGATTCGCCCGGCCAGGACGAGAAAATCGCTCCCAACGACGAGGCCGAGGCGCGCGAGGCGATCCAGGCCTACTCGCCCGGCACCCGGCCGGTCAGGCGCCGCTTCCCGTTCCATCAGGACGACCTGCGCTACAAGCATCTGGAAATCGACACGCGCGAGGAATCGAACGCCGCCGTGATCTGCATCATGGACACCTCGGGCTCGATGGACACGATGAAGAAGTACCTGGCGCGCAGCTTCTTCTTCCTGCTCTACCAGTTCATCTCGACCCGTTACCGAAACGTGGAGATCGTCTTCATCGCGCATCACACGGAGGCGAACGAGGTCACCGAGGAGGAGTTCTTCCACAAGGGCGAATCCGGCGGCACCTTCATCTCCTCGGGCTACAACAAGGCGCTCGAGATTATCCAGGCGCGCTACCATCCGTCGCTCTGGAACGTGTACGCGTTCCACTGCTCGGACGGCGACAACTTCGACTCCGACAATCCCGCGGCGCTCAAGGCGGCCGAGGAGCTCGCGGAAATCTCCAACCTCTTCGGCTACGGCGAAATCAAGCCGCTCGGATCGCGCTATTATGAAAGCTCGATGCTCAACGTGTTCCGCCGCATCCAGGCCCCCAACTTCCACACCGTGCTGATCGAGCGCAAAGAAGACATCTGGCCGTCGTTCAAGGCCTTTCTCGCCAAGGACAGGGTGACGGAATGAGCGCTAGCGCCGAAACCGCGCGTTCGATAGCCGGCCGTCCGGCTTTCGAGCTCAAGGATCTGATCGAATGGGACCGGCGCATCCGCGAGAAGGTCGACGAGTTCGGACTCGATTGCTATCCGCAAGAGTTCGAAATCTCCGATCACAACCAGATGCTCGGGTACATGGCGTACTCCGGGATGCCGTCGCATTATCCGCACTGGTCGTACGGCAAGTCCTACGAGAAGCTCAAGACGCTTTATGATCACGGCGTCTCGGGCCTGCCCTACGAGATGGTGATCAATTCGAATCCCGCGATCGCATACCTGATGCGCGACAACACGCTGTGCCTGCAAATTCTCACCATCGCGCACGTGTACGGCCACAACGATTTCTTCAAGAACAACTTCACCTACAAGTCCACGCGCGCCGATCTCACGATCGAGACCTTCAAAGCCCACGCGATGCGCGTGCGGCGCTACGTAGAGGATCCCTCGATCGGCGTCGAGCGCCTAGAACGGATCCTGGACGCCGCGCACGCGCTGTCATGGCAATGCCGGCGCAACCTGGCGATCCGCAAGCTCTCGCGCGAGGAGCAGGTCGAGCGCACGGTCCAGTCCGCCGAGCCGCCTCCCGATCCATTCCACAAGATCCACGCGCGGCCCGTGCACGTCGATGCCGACATCCACAAGATCCCGCTCGAACCCGACGAGGACCTGCTGCTCTTCATCCGCGACCACAATCCGTACCTGGCGGATTGGGAGAAGGATCTCCTTACCATCGTCGATGAAGAGGCCAAGTACTTCATCCCGATGATGGAGACCAAGATCATGAACGAGGGATGGGCCAGCTACTGGCACCATCGCATCCTCGAGTCGCTGGAGCTCGAGCAGGGACTTCATCTCGAGTTCATCGTGCGGCACAACCAGGTCGTGCGCCCGATTCCCGGCCAGATAAATCCCTACCACCTCGGGCTCAAGATCTGGGAAGACATCTACCGGCGCTGGACCAATCCCACCGCTGAGGAAATCAAGCGCGACGGCGCGCCCTCCAAGTCGGGCCACGAGAAACTGCTCGAGGTGCGCGAGGTCGAGCGCGACGCCTCCTTCCTGCGCCGCTACCTGACCGAGGACCTGATGCGCGAGATGGACATCTTCGAGTACGAACCGCGCGGCGAGGAACTCGTCATCAGCAAGGTCGCCGACGACGAGGGATGGCGCGAGGTCAAAGAAACCCTGCTGAGGAACGTCGGCACCAATTCCATCCCGGTGATGAAAGTTGAAGATGCCGACTTCGGCCAGAACCGCACACTCTATATCAAGCACTATCACGACGGCCGCGACCTCCATCTCGAATATTCCGAGAAGACCATGGCGTACCTGCAGCGGCTGTGGGGACGCGAGGTCGTAATCGAAACCGTGCTCGACGGCAAGCGCTCGCTGCTGTGCTGCAACGATCGCGGCTTCTCGGTGCGCGCCGTCAAGTGACTCGCTCGATTGGGCGCAGCGCAAATCGAGCGAGCCGCCCTGAGCGGAGCGAAGGATCCCGCAGGGCCGCCTGAACCGCGCGTGCGGTTGCGCGAGCGTGCGTATCATCTGGCCGGCGGATGCCTCGGCGACCGGGAGCTTGCCGAGGCGATGAAAATCGTCGATCGTTGCCTCGACGCTCGGATTTCAACAGTGTGACCTATATGGATTCGAAAGACGCCCTGCCCCAGTACATCGAATTGCTCGCGCTGACCTACCACGAGGCGCGCCACGTGCGTCAGCTTTTCCGCCACAACGCGGCCTCGACGGACAAGTTCGGCGCCCTCGCCGATCATCTAGGCCCCGACGCCAAAGAAGCCTGGAAGCATCTCCTGCCGGCGCAGCAGCGCGCCGCGGAAGCCACCGCCGCTAGGGACGCCGACGCGATCTTCGCGGAGAGTTTCGAATGCGCGCCCGCGGACGTCGCCGCGATGTTCGCAAGTCCCGCGTGGAAGCGCACCCCGATGTACGGGGGCGCGCGATGGGTCGCGATCGCGAGCGCGGTCGCCGAACTCGGCGCGCTGATCGATGCGGGCGGCGACGGCGCCGCCGCGAAGATCGACGAGATCATGGCGATGCGTCACAACACCGGGCTGGTGCGCGACAAGCTCGCGCAGCTCAAGGGCGACACCCGCAAGTAACCCGCGCGCCGGGCTTTTCACCGGCGCGGCCGCGCGAAGCGGCTACTGCGGCGGGGGATTGCCTTGCTCGATTCGCGCGCGCGGCACCACGCCTTTGCGCAGAATCTGCTCGGCGAGATATCGATTTTCGGCCGCGCTCAGCGGATGCAACAGTCCCTCGTAGCGCGCCGCTGCGGCGGGATCCGGAGAGCCGGACAGGTACAGCTCCACGGTCTTGGTGCATTTGATTCGGTTTCCGCCGGCCAGCTCCAGGCGCACCTTCTCGATATGGCGCAGCGGCGGCTGATGGCTGTAATCGAGCCCCGCGATCGTTATCTTAACCGCGCGCGGCCCGTCGCTGACCGCGCTCGTGTTCAGCACCTGGGACTGCACGCTGCCGAACACCGTCGTCGCAAGCACGACCTCGCCGCCACGCTTGCCGAACAGAAAGCTGACCAGCGCTTCACGCGGCGGATTCGCCTCGCCCGAACTGTCCGTGAGCATGATCGCACCGCCCCATCGCCCCAGAAAATCCGTGCTCGCCCGCGGCAGCGTCAGCACCTGCTGGTTCGGCGGAATGACGGGGATCTCGCGCACGTTGCCGCCGCCCTGGGGGACGCCCTGCTGACCCTGACTCGCGACCAGAGGCGAAATCTCCAGGGTGCCGCCCTGCTGCCCGCGTAGCGTGGGCGCAGACTGCTGCGCTACCGCGGCGGCGGCGCACGCGATCGCAATTAAGAGCGCGGCTGCCACGGTGATGAGGCGTGCGGTGCGGTCGTGCATCGCGATTCAGATTACGTGGGAAAGCGCGCCCGCGCGACCTGTCATGGCAGCGGCGCCGCGCCGACGCGATCGGCAGATTCGACCCGCAGGACCTCGAGCACGCGACGGTCGCGGGCGGCGGCTGGGCGGATTGGAAATGACGACGCCGACGGCTTTCCCCGAGCCTGGCATCGCCAAAAGACGCCAAGAATTACCCGTCTCGCCCAATCTGAGACGTCGAAATGACCGCCATGTGTCGTTGATTTAGACTTTGTGGTCGGATACCTTCGGAGCCGGAACGTAGTGGTTTCTGGGTCGGTCTGAAGGAGGCGGGCTGATGGAGTGGCCGAAGTGCCAAAAATGCAACGATGGTACCCTGATCCCTCTGTCGGATTACGGGCAGGAGGGCGCGTCGGTCATGTTCAAAGCGTGGGTATGCACCAATCCCGAGTGCGGTTTCAGCCTGCGCGTTGACAAGGGCGAAGTGACCTACGGACGGAGGATCGAAACCAAGCACTGAACCGCAACCCCGAGATGCATTCAGACGGGCGGCCCCGAGAGCCGCCTTTTTTTTCGCGCGAGTCCAGGCCCCGGCCCGCCCATCCGGCTACTTCCCGGACGACACGAAAGCACCCAGGTCGCACCGCCCTTCCGGACGGCGCGCACCGTTGAAGTCGTCGGCGGGCGTGGCGAAGCCGGCGGCGCAGGCGCCAATCGCGGGGCTTGCGGGACTCAATTCAAAGTCGACCGGAGGTTTGATCATTTTCGGAGACTTGCGCTGGTAATTGCCCTCGAACCTGGACGGGCAATCGTCGCGCCGCAGCGTCGGAAGTATCGCGCTGCCGGCGTACATCAGGTTTCCCGCAAAGATATTGTCGGGACTATGCACGCACATCACCGCGCGATTGCGCCAATCCACCGAGAGGTCCGCGACCAGAATACCGTTCGCGATCGTGTTGCCGCGCGAGTCCTGCACCACGACTTCGCCGCGCCAGGTGATCGGGCTCTGAAGCTGCTCGTCCTTGTAGCAGGTGATATTCCGCGCGGTTACGCCGGAGGCCGAGGTGAACTTGAGGCATGCGCCGGCGTTGCCGTAGCCGACCAGGTTTTCGCCCAGCGAGCGCGCCTTGTAACCGCTCTGCAGGAAGTTGTCGAAGATAAAGCCGTTGCCGTCGGTGCCGCCGGGGGGATTCCAGTTGTGAAAGCTCATCGTGCGCCGGATCACAATATGGTCGCCGGGCGCGTTGTCGAACTGATGCGGCCTGAAAATCGAGACGCCCGACCCGCTTCCGCTCCACTGCGAGGCGCAATCGTGGACCACGCTGTCCTCGATCGTGATGTAGTCGCCGTCGTTAAGCTGGATTCCGGAAGCGGCCGCGTTGCGCACCTCGACGTCGCTGACGAGCCAGTGATGGCCTCCGCCCGAGGTCACGATCCCGAACATCCCGCCGTCGATCACCAGGCCGCGAATCGCGATATAGGACTGCGCGTTGATATTGATCGCATGCTCGCCGTGACTGGACGGCGCGATCGTCGCGCGGCGGCGATTGAGCGCGGCAAGCGTGATCCAGGCTGACTCGCGCCCCGAGCGCTTCATCACCAGCGCCTCGCGATAGACGCCGTCGCCCACGCAGATCGTGTCGCCCGCCCGGGCCGCGTCGATCCCGCGCTGCACGCTGCGAAAGGGCGAGAACTCGCTCCCGCTGTTGCGATCCGAGCCGGTGACGGTCACGAAGATCGTGCATCGCGCAAGCGCCGGTTCCGCATACGCGCGCCGCTGCACGAACAGGACCGCGAGCATCGCGAGCGCGACCAGCAGTGCTTTCATCGTGGGCGGATTCGCGACCGCGGCGGCCGCGGCGCCGTCGAGTCCCGATGCGAGGCGCGCAACTCGCCGGCGCCGGTCTTTGCGCCGGCAATCGCGCGCAGCGAATCATGCGGTATCGCTGGCACGATGCGCCCGTCGATTCCCACCGTCGTCACCGCCGCGACCATCGCGTTGATTATCGCCTCTTCGCAGGCCTGCACCGCCGCGGCGAAGAGCGCATCCATCCGCGAGTTCCGCAGCATCGCGACCGCCGTCACGTCACCGCGGCGTCCGGCGCGCGCGCGGAGCGGATGCGCGGTCGAGAACGCCAAAAAGATATCTCCCGAGCCGTTGCCCGATACGCTGCCGGTCCGCGCCAGTCCCATCGTCAGACGCCGCGCGATGCGCTTCAACTGATGCGGCAGCAGGGGCGCGTCGGTCGCGGCCACGATTATTATCGACCCGGTCTCGCGCGCGAACGGATCGCGCTCGGGGCTGAGCCGGCTGCCGACCCTGACGCCGGCGACTGTCAGCTCATGCGGCCGGCCGCAGTTGAGCTGCACGAGCACGCCCAGCGTGTAGCCGCGATGCTCGCGCGCGAGCCGGCGCGACGCGGTGCCCACTCCGCCCTTCCATCCATAACCGATCATCCCGGTCCCGCCGCCCACGCATCCCTCGGCCACGCGTCCCGCGCGCGCACCGTCGAGCGCCGCGAACACGTGGGCGGGCCGCACGTGAAAGCCGTTGATGTCGTTCAGGTAGCCGTCCCAGGTTTCCGCGACGACCGGCAGCGACCACGGCTGCGTCATCTTGCCGCCGCGGAGTTGCCACGCGATCACCGCGTCGCGCACCACGCCGACGCTGTGCGTGTTCGTGATCATCACCGGCGACGACAGGAAGCCCGACTCCTCGATCCACGCCGTCCCGGTCATCTCGCCGTTGCCGTTGTGCGAGTACCATCCCGCGAACACCGGCGCGCCGTCGCGCCGTCCGCGCGCCAGGATGGCGGTGACGCCGGTGCGCACCGGACCGCGCCCCACCACCAGCTGTCCATGTCCCCGGATGATCGTCGTGTGCCCGACCTCGACGCCGGCGACGTCGGTGATCGCGTTGTGCGGGCCGGGCGTGCCGTCAAATGGGATACCGAGGTCGCGCGCACGCGCCCGGCGGACGGGGCGGGAACGCGCAGTCGGCGCGCCGATCGATCGCGGTGGTCTTGCCATCAGCCGAATCTTACCTGAGCCGCGCCGGAGTAACCGCCGACTCAGTCACGCCCGCCGCCGCGAGATCGTCGGGGATGGCGCGCCCGCAGGCGAGCGCGGCGGCGAGCCGGCCCATCGCGGGCGACGTCTCGATTCCATAACCGCCCTGCCCCGCGAGCCAGAAGAATCCGGGCGCGTCCGGATCGAATCCCACCGCCGGGCATCCGTCGGCGACGAACGAGCGCAGTCCCGCCCACTTGCGATTGATATGCACGACCGGCAACTCAGCCGCGCGCTGGATCCGATCGATTGCCAGCGCGACGTCGACGTCATCGGGGAACGCATCGCACGGCTCCATCGGAGTTTCGTCCTCGGGTGAGGCGAGAATCCGCCCCGCGTCGGGCTTGAAGTAAAAGGTCTCGCCGATGTCGTTGACCGACGGCCATCGCTCGATTTCCGCGCCCGCCGGCGGCTCGAAGATCAGCACGGTGCGCCGCTTCGGCACCAGTCCAATCGGACGCGCACCCGCCATCGCGCCGACCCGATCGCACCACGCGCCCGCCGCGTTGATTACCACCGGCGCCGACATCCGCTCGCCCGCCGCGGTGACGATCCACTGCGCGCCGGCGCGCTCGATTGAGGTGACCTCGCGGCCCGTCTCGGTGCGCCCGCCACGCTCGCGGACGGCGCGCAGGTATCCGTGATGGACCGCGTGGACGTCGATATCCCACGCGTCGGGATCATAGACGGCGCCGGCGACGTGGTCCGCGCGCAGCACCGGCACCATCGCGCGCGCCTGGTGGCCGTCGATACGGCGGACGCCGCCGACCTCGGCGCCATACTCCTGCGCGGCGCGATCGAGCTCGGACGATTGCGCCGCGGTCCCGATAAACAGGCATCCGCGGGGCTTGAGCAGCGGATACTCGCTGAAGCCGGGCGGCGGGCCGAGCAGGAACTCGCGGCTGGTGCGCGTGAGCGCGCGGATCACCGCCGGACCATGCGTCTGCAGATAGAGTGCGGCGGAGCGACCGGTGGTGTGATAGCCGAACTGGCTCTCGCGCTCGAGCACGATCACGCGCCGCTCGCGCGCGAGCACGTATCCCACCGACGCTCCGGCGATTCCACCGCCGATGATTATGAAGTCGAAGTGCTCCATCTGATATCAATCGACGCGGGCGGCGGCGCTCCCGCCCGCGCGATGCCAGTTGGCTTTGCCGTCAACTGACTCGCCGCTCACTGAATATAGCCAATCCCGCGATCTCATTAGCAAATGTCCTCGTACCGCGATGGGTCCGTTTATATTTTTCCCCGGCGCACCCGCGCCCTCTCTCTCCCCCCGGCGGCGGCCCTCGCCCCGTGCTCGCCCGCGCGCGATCGATCGTGACCTGTCGCGAGCAGGGTGGCAAGCGCACGCGCCGCCGATCCGCTCTCCGAACGGTTTTCCGGCGCTCGCCGATTGCGGAAGCGGAATAAGCGCGCCCCTGTGAAGAGCCGGCATCAAGGCAACAGCACCGTGCGACGGTCGCTGCGGGCGTTAACGATTTCGGGCTGAGGGCAAACGGCGCTGCGAGCGGCGCCATCGGACTGACTACCAGTCTAAAGCCTCTCCGCTGTTTGTCAAGCCCGTTTCAGGAAATCACCACCGCGCTCCGCGCCTGCGAAACTGACCCGGTCTCGCGCTCTTTTGCGCTGTCGGCGGGGTAGAAAATGGGTCCCAATCAGCCGCGAGGGTCACTCGCGTCCGCAAGAAAGGCGGCGCGCCGGTGGCGAAGCCGAGAAGTCGGGGATTCCCCGCCCGCAAATTTCGAATCACACGCGCAGCCACGCAGCGGAGCCGCAAAGCGATGAGATCGCGGTGAGAAGAATCAGGCGCGCGACTGATGGCGCAGAGGCGGCGCCTTGGCGTTATCGGGGCGGAAGTTTTAATTGCGCGGCGGTCGCCGCCCCACGCGTACCCGACCGGGCTCGACCACCGTGAAGCCGTTGCGCAGCCGCGCCCCCAGTTTTGCCGCCTCGACCACCGCCGCCGACTTGGCCCGCCGCGCGCGGCCGTGGAACTTCACGAACATCACACCCGCCGTCGATCGGCTGCGTGCGTACACCAGCTCGCCGAAGTCGCGATCCTCAGTTATCAGTACGCGCCCCCGGTCGAACGCGCTTTCGATCACCCGCTCGTCCGGAGTGCCTTTGGCAACCTCCGCGATCGCGATCACTTCGTGGCCGGCATCGCGCAACGCCCGGATCACCGGCCCCGCGCAACTCTCGTCCGCCACGAACTCCACTTCTTAAGATTTCGCCGGGGTCGGGTTGTCGCCGAGCAGCACTACTTCCTCGTGCGCCACGCTCGCTGCGCCGTAGGCGATAGCCGCCCGGATGTCCTCGGGCTTTAGATGCGGGTAGTCTTCGATCAGCTCGGCCTCGGTCTCGCCCTCAGCCAGCTTGCCCAGGATCAGCTCGACCGTGATCCGCGTCCCTCGAATCACCGGTTTGCCCATCATCACCGCCGGATTGATTTCGATCCTCTCAGTCGTCATCCCAGTCCCTCGCATTGTCAATGATAGCGGCCGTCGCTCGCTGCCGCCAGCAAACCCCAGCGGGTCCTGGCTCACGAATCTCTGTGCGCTGGGGCTGTAATACCGCGCGGGGTAGTAATACAGCCCGGTGGTGTCGTTTTCGCGGCCGGTGAACTGGAACGGGTTGGTGCTCGACGCGCCCGATACCGTAGTGTGTCCAAACGGCTCGTACGTATATGAGGTCTGGATCGCACCGCTGGAGTCTGCCAGCGCGAGCGTGCTGCCGAGCGTATCGGTCAGAAAATCTCGACTGCCAGCCGAATCGGTCCGCTGGAAATACTCGTCGATTCCCAGCCCGGTCAGCATGTTCGCGCTTGGCGAAGCGCTCTGTTGATTTCCTGCACGGGATTCAAGCCGTCGTACAGGAATCTGGTTGCGGTGCCGTTGATCGTCTTACTGATCCGCCGCCCGAGTGCGTCATATTCGAAACTTGCGGTCACGGCACCACTGATAGCCGTCAGATGATTGCGCGCATCCCAGGTGTACGTGTTCGTACCGTCGTTCATGAGGTTGCCGTTGGCGTTGTACGTCATCGCGGTGCCGTTGAACTCCGTGATGCCGTTATCCGCATTGAACGTGTTCCCGCTCACCGACGCCGGCATCCCGGTTGCCGCCATGCTCCCGGTCTTCGATATCACGCGTCCGTCCCCGTCATAGGCATATTCGAGGTCCCCAATCTGGCTGCCGTTAAGCGTCCAGGTCATCCCGCTCACCCGCGAATCTCTTAGACCAAGATTGCAAGGGTCGTCGAATTGGGCCGCGTCGGTTGAGAGGATCCGTAGTCCTCCGATGGCATCATTTGCCGGTGGTCGCGCGACGGTGGCGCGCCGGACGGCGAAGCGCTTTCGTCGCTCATGGGCCGCTCCGCCGGTCGGAAGCGAGCGCCATAACTGTCCCGCCAGCCAGATGCAATTCGGCATGCGCTACGATCCATCGGGCCTCAGCAGGGCTCCATTTTAATGCGATGAGAACGATCGCAGCGCGCCTTTTTCCTTTGACATTCAGATTGAAAGCGGCGTCGCCGCGCCATCCGTTGTCCGTGATATTGTACGTGATATACCACACGTTCCACGGTCGAAGCCGACAAGCTTCGACCGCTCCAAGTTCGGCCGCAACTTTGGAATCCGATCGGACGAAGTTACAAGCTGTTGCGTAGGCCTGGCTTCGGAGAGCAAGGAAATAGGTGACGATCGTTGCCGGAATGATAAGTATTAATACAGAAAGCAGGAATCGTTTCTTCCAAGGGGCCATTGCGCGACCACTCTGGGAGTTCCTAAGCAAACCGTACCACCAGCTCCGAGCGTCGGCCTCAGCGCTTCCGCTCACCAACTAACCGTACCGCCAGCCCAACCGCCAGCCTCGGCGCTTCCACTCAACGGAACGGAACCACTTATAGAGGTGCCCGACCCACCGTAGGGCGCTGGGCCTGAAGGCGTGAAATCCGTACCGCTATCGGAGCTAATCTCCAACCCTGCTGCTCCGTAGTGCAAACCTAACCCAGCGCCCGCGCCAACACTGCAAGACGCGGGACCATTTTGATCGTATCCTGGACTAGTGGCATTAGGTTCGTATCCGCCACCAAAATCGGCGCCAAAGCCATAATCTACTGTGGCAAACCAAGTACCGTCCGGGTTCTGGCCGAACTCGAAGCCCGCGCCAACACCGTCGAAATCCCGAAAAAAGTAGGCCCAGAGTCCGAGAGGATCAGCGCCTGAAACTGGGTCTTCGCTCACGTAGCCATATAAGTTCGTACCACCACCGCCGAAGTCGATCGGATCCTGCGCGATGAACCGCTGATACATGGCGCTGTAGTAGCGCGCACGGTAGTAATACAGCCCGGTGGCGTCGTTCTCACGGCCGGTGAATTGATACGGATTGGTGCTCGACGCGCCCGATACCGTAGTGTTTCCAAACGGCTCGTACGTATAAGAGGTCTGGATCGCACCGCTGGAATCGGACAGCGCCAGCGTGCTGCCGAGCGTATCGGTCAGAAAATCTCGACTGCCAGCCGAATCGGTCCGCTGGAAATACTCGTCGATGTTCAATCCCGTCAGCAAGTTAGCCGACGGACTGCCGGATTGGATTTCCTGCACCGGGTTCAACCCGTCGTACAAGAAGCTAGTCGCGGTGCCGTTAATGGTTTTGCTCACCCGACGCCCCAACGCATCGTAACTAAAGCTCGCGGTGACCGCGCCGCTGATCGCCGTCAGATGGTCGCGCGCGTCCCAGGTGTAGGTGTTCGTCCCGTCGTTGGTCAGATTGCCGTTGGCATCATACGTCATCGCGGTGCCGTTGAACGCGGTCATTCCGTTGTCCGCGTTGAACGTGTTCCCGCTCACCCCCGCCGGCAGATTGGTCTGCGCCATGCTCCCGGTCTTCGAGACTACGCGGCCATCCCCGTCATAGGCATATTCGAGGTCCCCGATCTGGTTGCCGCTCAGCGTCCAGGTCATCCCGCTCACCCGCGAATCGGTGTCGTAAGTATACGCCACCACGATCCCGTTGGGCAGGGTGAGCTGCGTCCTTCGATTCGCGTTGTCATATTGGAACGCAACCGAGGTGCTCCCCTGAGTAATTCCGCTCAGCCGGTTGGCGTTGTCCCAGTCGTACGAGACTTGAGTCTGCCCCGCCACCGTCATTGTGGCGCGCCGATTGCCGATGGCGTGCTGCCGCCAGAAGGAGCGTCGATGGAGGCGGTCTTGACGATCAGCCGCCCCTCGCAGCGTGCCGGTATCGCTGTTATTGGAGAGATCGCGGCGTTTCTTCCGCCTGCTACCAGATGGTCCTCCCACACCCGCCTGACGATTCTCACTGCGGGGAACAGACCTACGGTACAGGCGTGAACGAATCGGCCGCGGCGACCGAATCCATCGCACCAGATGCCTTCTGGCAGCCAGCTCGTCGACCGTATCGGAGGCCCCGTCGCGGGGCGAGCGCATCAGGAATGGCGAGCGCTGGCAATTTCAAAGCGCGGTCAGGAATGCCACCAGGTCCGTTTTTTCCTGATCGGTAAAGCCGATTCCGAAGCGCTGATCGTAGAAGTTCACCACATCCGCGAGGGTGGCGGCCGACCCGTTATGGAAATACGGGGCGCGCGCGGCCAATCCGCGCAGGATAGGTCCCTTGACCTTGGCCAGATCGGAACACTTGCCCGTGATGAGTGCGCGCCCGAGATCCGTCACCGTGAAAATCTGTCCCACCAGCGGGCCCGCGGTGCATTGAACCGTGAAGACCGGCAATCCCGAGACGTCGAGCGCCGGCGGCGCCGGATCCGCGACCCCGATATCAAGCGCGAGTTTCAGAGAATGGTTTCCGACATTCGGCGAATCGTGGCAGGTCGTGCAGCTGCCCATGATCGGGTTCGCTCCCAGGGGGTCGCTGTCCTCACGGTTGAGACCATTGACGTTGCTGATTGTGAAGTTTCCGGAATTGAAGATCGCCGCCCCGCGAGCGATCGAGGCGCGCGCCGCGTCTTTCTTTGAGCCCGTCCGATTCTGCCAGGCGTCGAACAGCGTGAGGACCAGATTGTCGAATCCGGAACTCAGCGAATCGTTGATACCGATGAAAAATCCCTGCTTTGAGAGGTGGACGGGGCCGCCCTCGGCGCCGGCCCTATCGAGGCGGCCAGCGCGGTTGTCCGAGATTTGAGCATCGAAGAGGTTCGATTCAAACGCGACGATCTGCGCAATTTGGGCGTCGGTGGGCTTGGCGAGAGCCTGCGCATGCCCCAGAGTCGCATCGGTCGCCTGGCTCTCCAGCGATGGCTCTCTGCCGTCCCACAGGATCGACAGCGGAGCGCAGGAGGGATCGCCGGGCGGGCATTGGGTCAAAAAGCGCAGATTCGCTGAGGGTAGTGGTCGCCTGTACACCGACACGATGGGCGGGATCGAGGACAGATCGGTGCATCCGTAGGGATCGTCTATCGAGACGATATCGAAATCCCTGGGCGCCGACGGATCGGAACCAAGCTGGGTGTCAGGCAGCGGCAGAAAAATCCGGATCACTCCCTTGGAGAGCAACAAGCTGTACGCTTTGCGCCTGGCGGAGAGCGTACTGACGTCATCGGTGTCGCAGGTCGCTCCGTCAACCGGGCGAAAGATCGGATCGGTTCCCTGACTGGCCTGGAACCGCTGCTGAATCGACGCGGTGCTGACGCTCCATGCGCTCCGCGGTTCGTGGCAGGTGGCGCAGGCCCGTCCGTTGGTTCCGAGGCTTTGGAAAAACGCGTTTTTGCGGGCCGACGTCGGCGCGGCCAGGTTGTAGGTTTCGACCCTGCCGGTCGGATCGGCGGACCGGATATAGCGCGGGATTATCGGCGGAAACACTCCGGTCGCGCCCTTTTGGGAAGGTACTCGACCGTGAGCCTTGAGCGCGAGCTGATGAACGATTGCGGCCCATTGCGGGATTCCGGGCGGACTGGTCTGTGCGATCGCAGTCCCGCAAACGGCAAATGCGAGGAGTATTGCCGCCGAAACGATCGTTAGCTTTGCAGTCATTATGCTCTCGTCAAAGCGCGGATTCGCGATCTGCGCCAATTGACGCCTCGCGACTCCGCCTGCGTTCAGCGCAACCAGCGCATCCGCAGCGGCGTATCGTTCCGTTCTCTATCGGAGCCCGCAAATGTTAGACGCGGCCGTATCCGTATGACAACGGGCAATGCAGCAGCCGGAAAATGCAGATGCGAAGAGACCCCCTTCGGTATGCTCTCCCGATTCAAACAACGCGGCGACGCGCCGCATCTGCTTAAGGCGGCGGGGAGACGCTGAGCAGAGCATGCGCGGGCGCATCAGCGGGGGCTTGCGCAGCTCGCAATGCTTGCCATAACTTGTCACAAAAGTGGAGGAGTACTCTTAATTGAGCTATTCCATCTGGTGATGGGACGACGGGCGGGAGGCCCGAAGATTCGAAGTCCAAATCGCGCGGTTTGGCTACGGGTTTCAAGCCCTCCGAGTCGCCCCGATCCGGCACAGCGATAAGCGTTTCTCGGACGTTATGTCGTGAGTCCGCGGGGAGATCTCTCGCAAGAGACCGGGGGTGCGAACAGCGCGATGAATCCCAAGTACGCCTTCGTATTGAGCCTTATAGTCATCACTTTCGCGTCGCCATTGTTTGGCGCCGAAGATGGGAATGTCGCAGTCAAGTATCCGGTAGCAAAATCATCGCCGACGAATTCGGCGGCGAAAACAAGCGCCGCCAGCGATTCGCTGCCGCTCGATTTCAATCACAGGGTCTTTCACAAAAACAAATTCGAATTGTCGCTCGAAACCGGCGCCCTGGCGCTCAACACGCCACTGCTGCTGGGACCGCTAATCGGCGACAACTTCAGCCGCCAACGCGGCTTGCCCGATTATACCTTGGTGCCGACCACGTTGATGCTCCGATGGCAGCTATACGACCCGCGGGGGCCGGGATTGCTGCGCGGCAACACCGAATTCAGCTTCGGCGCCGACTACACGGCAATCGTGCGGGGTCCCGAGTCGATCTTCGTCGGTCCCCTGATCGGATTGCGCTACTATTTTATCCAGCCCAACGCGAAGCTCGTGCCTTACGTGGACCTGCGCGGCGGCCTCGGCTACACGGACGCGCAGGGACCCGTCGAGGTGGCGCACCATCAGCCCGACATCGGCCAAGGGCAGGATTTCACCTTCACGTTCTCGATGGGCGCCGGGGTGCGTTATGATTTCAGTCCGCGTTACAGCGCGTCGGTTGCGGTTTCGTACATGCACCTGTCGAACATGTATCTGTCCGAGCCCAAATACTACAATCACGGGGTCAACGTGGTCGGAGGCCTGGTGGGATTCAACATCGGATTGAACCACCTCTTCGGAGGTTCCCGCGACTGACAGCGCGGCCTGGCACGGCCACCTGGGCGCCGTCGCGTCCGCGGCCGGCCGGCTTTCGCGATTGGGCTCGGCCTGCACCCCGAAAACTCCGCCAATTTGAGGTAGAGTTCGTCGCCTGAAAAGGAGACGGACGATGAAAGGAAGCCGCTTCACGGAGGAGCAGATCATCGGGGTGCTGCGCGAGCAGGAGGCCGGCGCCAGGACCGAAGAGGTCTGCCGGCGCCACGGGATCTCGAGCGCGACCTTTTACATCTATGGACGGCTCCCCCGTGGCAAGAAGGTTCTGGTTCTGGTCTGGCGGTGATCGATTGCAAACATCTATTCGGCGTCACCGCTTGATGGTGCGCCCAAATGGGATATCCGCTCACACCCGCCTCGACAAGTGGTCGGCCTCGAGGGCCATTATAAAAGTCAGGGTTTGAGTGTGCCGGTTCGATCCGTCAGCCCATTTTCCGATCCTTCAAGCAACCTCGCTCAACCTTCACGCAGCAGCGCGGTACGGCTCGCCACTGGTCAGCACGGCCCAGATTACCCGTGCGTTCTTGTTGGCGACCGCGACCGTCGCGCGGTTATAGCCGCGCCGCTGGCGAAGCTCGTTGACCCACGTACTTCTCGAGTCGGTTTTTCTGACCGCCGTCCGGACGACTGCTCGTGCGCCGTGTACGAGCAGCGTCCTTAAGTGCTGACTGCCGCGCTTGCTGATACCCATCATTACCCTGCGGTCGCCACTGGAATGCTGGCGCGGTACGAGCCCGAGCCATGCAGCCAAGTGCCGGCCGTTCTTGAAGTCGGATCCATCGCCGATCGCCGCTATCATCGCGGTCGCCGTCTTCGGCCCGATTCCTCGGATCTTGGCAATCCTCTGGCAAACTTCGCTGGCTTTGAAGATCGCATCGATCTTTCGATCGAAAGCCCTGATGCGCTCGTCGATCTGGAGCATGAAAGCGTAGAGGCTTGAGACGATCTCCCGCATCAACTCTGTGAGCTCGTCGCTGGGCGTGGCCAGGATCTTTGGAATCAGCCGCCGTGCACGTGTGGCCGAAACCGCGATCGCGACCCCGCGGTCGAGCAAGAGTCCGCGCATCTGGCTGATCAGTGCGGTTCGATGATTGACCAACCGCTGGCGTGCGCGGTGGAGCGCCTGGATGTCCTGCTGTTCGAGTGTCTTCTTCGGCACGAACCGCATGTTCCGCTGCTGTACCGCCGTGCAGATCGCCTCGGCGTCGTTGGTGTCGTTCTTCTGCCGGCGTACGAATGGCTTCACATACTGAGGCGCCATGATCTTCACCGCGTGACCGAGCTTCTCGAACTGCCGTTGCCAATAGAATGCACCCGTGGAAGCTTCGATGCCGATCAGGCACGGCTGCAGGTCGCCGATGACCTTCATAAGCTGATCGCGGCGAAGCCGCCGCGTCAGTACCGAGCGTCCCTTTCGGTCGACGCCGTGGAGTTGGAAAACATTCTTCGCCAGGTCGATACCGAGTACGTGAACCTTCATCGTTAGCCTCCCTCTGGAACGTCTGTTCGCCATTTTGGCGATCGGAGAGGGGGAGCCGTCCATCCCATTAAGTGGAAGTCGAAGTACGGCGGGCTTGAGGTCTCGGACGCCAGGCGGCTGAAGGCGCTGGAGGATGAGAACCGGCGCTTAAAACGGCTGCTGGCGGAGTCGCTGCTGGACAACGCGGCGCTCAAGGACCTGCTCGGAAAAAACGTCTGAAGCCTGCGGCGCGGCGAGTAGCAGTGATTCGGGTAATAGAGCGTCACGGGCTGAGTCAGCGACATGCGTGCGAGCTGGTGGGGTTGGACCGTTCGACTCTGCGCTATCGGTGCAGACGACCGGACGACTCGGCATTGAGGCAACGATTGCGGGAGCTGGCCGCGGAGCGACGGCGCTTTGGCTACCGGCGCTTAGGCTGGATGCTGGCGCGCGAAGGTCACGCGCTGAACCACAAGAAGCTCTATCGGCTGTACCGGGAGGAGCGGCTGATGGTGCGCCGGCGTCGCGGACGAAAGCGGGCCCAGGGTACGCGAGCACCGATGACGCTGCCGAGTGCGATCAACCAGCGCTGGTCGCTCGACTTCGTCTCCGACACCCTGAGTGACGGCCGGCGCTTCCGCATCCTGTGCGTGGTCGACGACTTCAGCCGCGAGTGCCTGGCGACGGTGGTCGACACCTCACTGGGCGGGGTACGGGTGGTGCGTGAACTTGAGCGGCTCACGCTCGAACGAGCGCTGCCGGAGACGGTGGTCAGCGATAATGGGACGGAACTCACCAGTGGTGCGGTGCTGCGCTGGGCAACCAGCAGGGTGTCGTGGCACTACATCGAGCCGGGCAAACCCGTGCAGAACGCCTTCATCGAATCGTTCAACAGCAAGTTGCGCGACGAGTGCCTTAACGAGTACGTGTTCAGCAGCCTCGGCGAAGCGCGCGCGATCATCGAGGCGTGGCGGCACGACTACAACCACCTGCGCCCGCACTCAAGTCTCGGCTACCTGGCGCCGGAGGAGTTCGCAGCAAGGAATCAAGGGAGCTCGGCCGTCGCGCGCACCGCTTGGCCAGCAGAGCTGGCTGGCGCGGCGCAAGGCGCGCCGGCCTCGGATCCAAAACCAGACAGTTTTTCAGCCGCCCTCAGCAAGTGAAGGGCGGCCGGAAAAACTGTGATGAAGATGAAACCAAAACTACAAACGACACGCCCCAGGAGGGGCGAAATAACCGGCCGGACTCTACTTATAACTGGTGGGAAGTTGGGGTGCACTGCGATTACTCCGCATTCAGCCAGCAGTCCGCGCATTTCGTTCATAAGAGCAGTGCGCTCGCGGATCAGTAACGAACGCACACGGTGCAGCGCCATCATGTCCTGCTGCG
>CAWIHG010000004.1:0-160000 GCA_963835905.1 uncultured delta proteobacterium | reverse complement strand
GACCGATGCGCGGGCGGTGGCAGCTCCACGCACGCGATGCGGTTCGTCAGGGGTAAGGCGCGCCAGTGCGCCGGCGATCGCGGTGCACATCATCGCGGCCACGAAAAACGCGGTGAACGAGAATCTGTGGATCAGGAACTCGCCGAACAGCGGCGCGACCGCCGCCGCGCCCATCCCGCAGGTCGAGAACACCGACATCGCCTCGCCCTCGCGATCGGCGGGCAGCAGGTCAAAGACCATCGCGAACAACGCCACGCGCGCGGTGCCCTCGATCGCGCCGTGAAGCGCGCGCACCGCGTAGATCGCCGGTCCTAGCGAATGCACCGGCAGGTACATCGCGACCGCGAACACGTCGGCGACCAGCAGCCCGAAGGCGACGCGGCGCCGCCCGAAGCGTTCGATGAGTGGGCTGGCCACGGGCCGCGCGACCAGCGAGGCGAGCGACCAGGTGCCGATCACGGCGCCGATCATCGCCGCGCTGGCGCCGAAATCAACCAGTTGCAGCGGATAGAGAACGAACAGATTGCTCGAGGAATTGAGCGCGAAGGTCGCCCAGAAGACCAGCCAGAAGTCGCGGCCGTATCCCAAAAGGGCGCGCTTGCGCGGCGCCGCAGGCGCCTGCGTGTCGTCCCCCTGCGCCGCGTCGCCACTCATCGCGGCGCCCGGCCGGCGCTCAGCCCGTGGCGCCTGGCGCGCGGCACTTTCCACCCATCACTCACGACGAGCACGATGCTAACCGAAGCGCGAGCGCAAATCAGCCGCACCCGCCGCGGGTCGGACGCGCGGGCAGCCGGACCAGGCGCTTATCGAATTGCGGCGCTCCCCAGAACCGGCGCGCCGGCGGGAGCGCCGGACGCGCTCGGGTCTTCGGCGAAGATAGCCGCCGAGACGACGCCCTTGGGTGGCGGCGCTATGCTCACCGTCGCCGCGCCGCCGGCGGACGGGCGAAACTGCCCCGCTGCGACCGGAGCGCCGCGGCGAAGAATCCACCACAGGCGGTACACGCGGCCCTCGGGTGGCGGCGCAAGCCCGGCCGTCTGCAGTACGGCCGACTTGCTCGCGTCGCTGATTGCGATGACCGCGGAGGTGGCGGCTGTCGGGCTTGCTGGTTGCGCATTTTGAGCGGCGGACCGCGACGACTTGGCCGCGGGGGGCGGCGAGAGCCTGACCAGGCGCAGGTCGGGGGCGGCGAGAATCCGCTTGAGCGCCATATCGGTGGCCGCGCCCGCGCGCATCGCGGCTAGCCTCTGGTCGGCCGCGCCAAGGCGGCCCTTTAGACGCCGGGTTTCGGCATTGAGGCGTGTGATCCGCCGCGACGTGAAGTGCGTGCGATGGATCAGAACCGAGGAAAACTCCGCCGCGACGATCAGCGCGCCGACGGCGAGCGCGAATCCCATGCCGGCGAGCGCGCGCCAGAACGCCACCCGGCGCCAAAATGGCTGCGCCGACCCGCTCACGGCGCGGCCCGGCGGCGGCTGGGAGGCGCTCCCGGGTTGAGAATTGGCGGGTTCGAGCTCTGACCTTTCCACGTATTGCACCCAGAGGCGCGCGCGGGGCGTGAACGCAGCTGAATGAAATAGAGCTGCGGCGCATAGCGCTCGCGGTGCCAGAGAGTAAGCCGCCCGGCTACGGTCGGCAAGATGCGGGCGCCCGAGGGGAGAAGCCGTATTTGTTGAGCCGCCGGTTTCGGATAATACTTATGGGTCTCAAATGCGCCAGATTCAGGACATACACGTACTGGCATCCGAGCCGCTGGACGCGCCGCGCATCCTCAAGGATGAACTGCCCGCGGACGAGGCTATTGTCGCCACCGTGGTGGAGGCGCGCGAGACGGTGCGCGCGGTTCTGACCGGCCAGGATTCCCGCCTGCTGTGCATCGTGGGCCCCTGCTCGATCCACGATCCCGCCGCCGCGCTCGAATACGCCGAGCGTCTGGCGGCGCTGCGCAAGGAAGTGAGCGAGCAGCTCTACGTCATCATGCGCGTGTACTTCGAGAAACCGCGCACCACGGTCGGATGGAAGGGGCTCATTAACGACCCACACATGGACGATAGCTGCGACATGCGCGAGGGCATGCGGATCGCGCGCCGCCTTTTGCTCGACATCAACCGGATGGGACTGCCGGCGGCGACCGAGATGCTCGATCCGATAACTCCGCAGTACATCGCCGACCTGATCGCGTGGGCGGCGATCGGCGCGCGCACCACCGAGTCGCAGACCCATCGCGAGATGGCGAGCGGACTCTCGATGCCGGTCGGATTCAAGAACACCACCGACGGCAACCTGCGGGTGGCGGTCAACGCGGTCGAATCCGCGCGCCGTCCGCACGCATTCATCGGCATCACGCAGGGCGGCATGACGGCGGTGGTCCGCACCACCGGTAATCCCGACACCCACGTGGTCCTGCGCGGAGGGCACACTCCCAACTACGACGCGCCCAGCATCGCGCAGTGCGTCGAGTTGCTCGGCAAGTCCAAACTCGAGCCGCGAGTGCTGGTGGATTGCTCGCACGCGCAGACCGGCAAGGATTACCGCAGGCAGCCGGCGGTGCTGGAAGCGGTGATTGGGCAGGTGTGCGCGGGATCGGGAGCTATCATGGGCGTGATGCTGGAGAGCAACCTCGAGGCCGGCAATCAGCCGCTCGACGGCGGGCGCGAGAGCCTGCGCTACGGTGTCTCGATCACCGACCCCTGCGTCGACTGGGCCACCACCGAGCGATGCCTTCGCGACGCCGCCAATTCGCTGGCGTCGATCAGAGCGGAGTAGAGCGGGCGCGCCGCAGCGGCGCGCGTTGACGAGATCGCACCGACAGGTTACTTTTCGCGACATAACTTCCGCAGCGTGGTGAGGGTGTAGAGCGGGGGCGGAGCGTCGATCGCCGGGAATTCCCGATGAGTCTCCGGCGTCTTCGAATCTCAATAGATGGCGGCCGCAAGAGGCGACAAGGCGCTGGACGCGTCTGCGCAAAGCGCGGCAAGCGGCCCGCTGATTGACGCGCGCGCCGCTGGCGCGGCTTTGATCTATCTCGCGTGCAGCCTGCTGTTCTTCGGGCGCGGACTCGCGGGTCACTTGGGCGCCAGGAAGATCGGAATCGGCATCGACCCGTCTGCCTTCATCTGGTATCTCGAGTGGTGGCCGTATGCGATTTCTCACGCGCTGAATCCGCTGTTCACCGATCTCTTGTGGGCGCCGGATGGCACCACGCTCGCCTGGTCCACGGCGATTCCCCTGCCCGCAATCGCAGCCTGGCCTGTCACGCATTTCCTCGGACCAGTCGCCGCATTCAACGTCATATGCCTTGCGGGTCCACCGCTGGCGGGTATCTCTGCCTATCTTCTCTGCCGCTGGATCACGGGTGCGTTCTGGCCCTCGCTGATGGGTGGATTCATTTTCGGATTCTCCCCCTACATGCTCGGAAAGATGTTGGGGGACGTGAACCTGTTGATGGTATTTCCGATTCCGCTCGCCGTGCTGGTCGCTCTGGAATACTACCGCGGGGAGATCGGACCGGCTGGCCATGCGATCGCGCTGGCGGCGCTGCTGGTCATTCAATTTCTATGTTTCCCGGAATTGCTGGCGACGATGACGCTCTTTGCGGGCTTCGCATTCGTCGTCGCGCTGATAGTCATTCCGGACCGGCGGCGAATCCTGACGATGCTCTATCCGACCGGCGCCGGGTATGTAATCGCCGCCGTGGTGCTATCTCCGTATCTCTACGAGATGCTGGCCAGGCGTTCGCCGGGGCGGGAAATCTACCCGTTGACGACCTATTCCGCCGACCTTGCGAACCTGGTCGTTCCAACCGCGACCAATCTGCTCGGACTGATAGCTCCCGCGGAGAAGATCGCATCGACGTTCACCGGCCTGATATTCGAAAACGGCGCCTGCCTGACGATCCCGCTTATCGTGATCGCGGAGGCGTGGCGGCGCAGGCACTGGAATGAGCCGACCACAAAGCTGGTGTTCCTGATGCTGGTGATCGCGTGCGTTGCGATGCTCGGGCCGGACCTCCACTTGCTCGGCCACCACACGATTGCGATGCCGTGGGCGCTGATGGAGCACCTGCCCTTTATCGCGATCGCGCTGCCAGTGCGATATTCGGTGTACGCATTCCTCGCGCTCTCGATAATCGCGGCACTGTGGCTGGCCCAAGCAACGGTCCGGCGCGCAACGAAACTCGCCGCCGCGGCGATCGTCGTGGTGTTCCTGCTTCCGAATCCGTCGGCGGGCTTTTGGGTGAGCGGCGTCGATACGCCCGAACTATTTCGCACGGGCCAGTGGCGCCAGTATATCGCACCGGGCGAAATCATCATGCCGCTGCCGTACGCGCGCAAGGGGAATTCGATGATGTGGCAGGCCGCCGCACATTTGTCGTTTCGGATGGCGAGCGGATACACGTCGGTAACGCCGCATCAGTTCAGTCGGCTTCCGATCGTGAACTTTCTTATGGGCGCGATTGACCTGCCGGAAGCTGCGGACCACTTGAGGGCGTTCATTGCAAGCAAGGAAGTTTCCGCGATAGCCGCCGTCCCCAGCGACCCGCATTTCCCGCAATGGCAACCAGTGCTCGACCAGCTTGGAATCGCACCAGTCACTGCCGGCGGCGTGATGCTTTACCGGATTTCACCGGGAAGCTTCGTACAGTACGCCGATCTCTCCGGCGTTGCGCTGGAGCGGCGTGCGGTCGCGCTGCGAATGGATATACTCGTCGAAGCCTGCGCGAAGTACCTCGCGCTGGGCAAACCGATCGGTGAGTTGACCCCGCTCGTTCTCAAAAGCGCCGATTTGTTGCCGGCAAGCTGGGCGGTTTCCCCTCACGCACTCGCGCTGCACGATTACCAGGTGATTCCGGTTCACGGACGCATTGGAATCGCGATGGGCGGCACCTACGATGCCTTGAGGCCGCTCGCTGAGCGCTACCGCACACTCGCGACGCGCATCGATTATCCGTATCCGAGAGCGTGGTCGCCCGACCACAGCTATCCGACCGGCGTGATCGCTCAGCCGATGGTGTTCGAGTTTACGCCGGGCGAACTGGCGGACGCAGCGGCGGCATTGAAATCGTCGCCTCCGCCTGAACGAACCACCCCGTTTCCGGCAGCCACCCCGGCCGCGGACGAAATGAGACCTCGGTAGCGCAAGATCCGGAGTGCGCCCGGCGACCCGCGTTGACGAGATCGCCCTGACAGGTTACTTTTCGCGCCATAAGTTCCGCAGCGTGGCGAGGTTGCAGGGCGGAGGCGGACCATCGATCGCCGGGTGTTTCGGGTGAGGCTCCGGCGTCTCAGAATTTCAAGTGATGACGGCCGTGACAACCGAGACGACATGAGCTCGCCCTTTTCCGAACGGGGGCGCGCGCAGAGTCGCAGGTCCGGCCAACCGATTGACGGCGACAAGGCGCAGAGCATCTCCGCGCAAAGCGCAGCGAGCGGCCGCCTGATTGACACGCGCGCCGGCGGCGCGGCTCTGATCTACCTCGTCTGCAGCCTGTCGTTCTTCGGGCGCGGACTCGCAGGTCACCTCGCCACCAGGAAGATCGGAATTCCTCCGGACCCGCCGCTATTCATGTGGTTCCTCAAGTGGTGGCCGTTCGCGATCGCGCACGGCCTCAATCCGTTCCACACCTCGATCGTCTGGTTTCCCGCCGGAGTTAATCTGACCTGGTCCTCGGCGATTGTGTTGCCCGCGCTCGCCGCCGCGCCGTTGACCGCGATGCTCGGCCCGGTCGCCTCGTACAATCTGCTGATGCTGTCGGCGCCGGTGACGGCGTCAATCTGCGCGTATCTGCTGTGCCGCAGAATTACCGGCGCGCACTGGCCGTCGATCCTGGGCGGTTTCATCTTCGGATTCTCGCCTTACATGCTGGGCCAGATGCTCGGGCACGTGCATCTGCTGATGGTCTTTCCGGTGCCGCTTGCCGTGCTGTTCACGATCGATCGAATCGGTCGCCGCCTGAGCGCACGCGCCTATTCAATTCTGCTCGGAATCGTTCTGGCAACTGAATTTCTGTGCGCCGCGGAATTGTTCGCGACGATGACGACGGTCGGCGCAATCGCGCTCGCGCTGGCGGTATTCTGGTTCCGTCCGCGCCTCGCTCCGACGCGGATTATCGCCGAGATCGCGATCGCGTATCTGATCGCGCTGGCGATCATCGCGCCGTACCTGTACGCGATGTTCGCGTACGGCACTCCGGGTGCGGCGCTGTGGCCGATAAGCCATTACAGCGCCGACCTGATCAACCTGTTTGTGCCCACCACCACCAACCTGCTCGGCACCATTGCGGCCCTCGCCCGAATCTCGAGCACCTACACAGGGCTGATCTTCGAAAACGGCGCCTGCCTGACGCTGCCGCTGATCGTGATTTGCGAGGCCTACCGGCGCGGCGCCTGGCGCAGCGCATCCGGAAGGCTGCTGATCGCGATGGTGGCGATCACGCTGGTAGCGGCATTCGGGCCGGCGCTGCACGTCTTCGGGCGTGAGACGATCCCGATGCCGTGGGCGCTGGCCGCGAAACTGCCTCTCATCAAACAGGCGCTCCCGGTACGGTTCGTGATGTACACGTTCCTGGCGCTGTCGATAATCGCGGCGTTATGGTTGTCGGACAGTTCTGTCAATTCCACGGTGAAATGGATCGCCGCCGCGGCGATCGTCATCTTCATGCTGCCCAATCCGTCGCCGGCGTTCTGGACCACGGGCCTCGATCTGCCCGCGTTTTTCTCCGACGGAAGTTACCGCGGCAGGATCGCACCCGGCGAAACAATCCTCGCGCTGCCCTACGGATGGCGCGGCAACTCGATGCTCTGGCAGGCGGAGGTGGATTATTCGTTTCGGATGGCGGGTGGTTGGACGACGACGATTCCGTTCGCATTCGACCGCTCGCCAACCTCGAACTTCTTTTTCGGCGCGATCGATCTTCCCGAGTCGGGCGAACAGCTGAAGGCATTGATCGCGATGCATGACGTGAGCGCGGTGGTCGAGGATATAAACGACCCCGATCGCGCGATATGGAGCCCGGTTCTCGCCGATCTCGATGTGACGCCGGTCGAGACTGGCGGCGTCGTGTTTTATCCGATCGCGAAGCAGCAGCTCGCTCCCTACGCGAAGCTGTCGGGCGCAAAACTGGAACAGCGGGCGGTGGCGCTCCGAATGGATATCGTGCTCCAGGCCTGCGCCGCTTATCTCGCCGATGGAAATCAGGTCCGCGACCTTTCGGATTCCAAACTCGCCGCGGCGCGCCTGCTGCCGCCGGATTGGCGCCTGTCCGACCGGCCGGATCACTTTCGCGAATGGTTTGTGATCGTGACGAAGAGCGGGCGTGTGCGGATCGCGATGCGCGGATCGTACGCGGCGCTGCGTCCGCTCGCCCAGCGCTACCGCACGCACGCGGCGAAAATCGAATACCCTTATCCCGACGCATGGTCGCCCGGGACGAGCTATCCGCCGCGGCGGGTCAACCGCCTGATGGTGTTCGAATTCGACGCGAAGGCGCTCGCGGCCGCCGCGGCGGCGCTCAAGGCGTCGCCTCCGCCCGAGCGCACCACGCCGTTCCTTGAATATACGGCGCGCGGCGCAGGACCGAGCGCGTCAGCTATTCCTGGCGGCGCTCCGCGTTGAGCCGCTCGCTGATAATCATCGCGTTCATCGCGGCGGTGGTCCGCACCGGATACTCGGAGGGCTTTTTGAGCGACTTGAAGCGGCCCTCGAGGTTCGCAATCCCCGCAATCGCGCGCTCGCGCGAGAGGGCCAGCGTCGGCCGCGGCATCACTCGAGTGCCATTTTCCATCGCCGGCTCGAGCAGCTCGATTACGCGCGCCGGAACCGGACGATACTCGTGCGAGACGGTCGCGGTGCTCTCATCGACGGTGCCGACCAGGTCCATGAAGCACACGCCCTTTTGGTCGAGCGCGCGGAAGATCTGCTTGCGCCCCGGCATCGAGACCTTGCCCGCGGACGTCTTAAGTCGCGGGGTGCCGCGATACTCGACCAGCTTGTAGGTGAAGTCGCCGGCGGGAGCGTCGTCGCTGACCACCAGCGCGGTGCCGACGCCGAATGCGTCGATCGGCGCGCGCGCGGCCAGCAGGTCGGCAATCTTGTGCTCGTCGAGATTGCCGCTGGCGAAAATCGCAACGTCGCCCAGCCCCGCGCGATCCAGAATCCGGCGCGAGCGCACCGCAAGGTCGCGCAAATCGCCGCTGTCGAGCCGGATTCCCTGCAGCTTCGCGCCGCTGTCGCGCAACGCTACGCCGACTTCAGCCGCGAGCTCGACGCCGCGCAGCGTGTCGTAGGTGTCCACCAGCAGCGTGCTGAGCTGGGGGAAGCTCTCCACAAAATCCTTGAACGCCGCGCGTTCCTGCTCGTGCGCCATGATGAAGCTGTGGCTCATCGTGCCGAACACCGGTACGCCGTAGCGCTTGCCGGCCAGCACGTTGGCGCTGCCGTCGAAGCCCGCGAGATATGCCGCGCGCGCGGCGAGCAGCGAGGCGTCGGTTCCCTGCGCGCGGCGGGGACCGAAGTCCACCAGGCGCCGGCCCTCGGCCACGCTGAGGCATCGCGCGGCCTTGCTCGCGACCATCGTGGGAAACCCCATCTGATTGATGACGATTGTCTCGATCAGCTGCGCCTCGATCAGCGGCGCATGCACCTGCACGATGGGCTCGCCGCCGAAGCATATCGAGCCTTCGGGCATCGCGCGCACCGTGCCGGTGAAGCGCAACGCGGCGAGATAGTCGAGGAACTCGCGCGTGAACAGGCCCAGCGAGCCGAGATGCTCGATCGCGGCGGAATCGAAACGGTAGACCTCGAGCGCTTCGATCAGCCGCTCGATTCCGGCGGCGATCATGAATCCGCGGTTCGGAGGCAGGCGCCGCGCGCCAAACTCGAAGGTCGCCTCGTCGTTCATCCCGTGGGCGAAGAACGCCGCACTGACGGTCAGCTCATAGAGGTCGGTGAACAGCGCGACCTCGGCCGGGTCAAAGCTCAGATCAATCGGCATCGTTCGTCCCCGGATGGACGCCGGCCGCGGCTCAGCGCGGAGGTTCCGGCGGCCCGGGCGGCTTGGGCGGTTGTGTAGCGGAAGCGGGCTCCTGCACCACGCGCGTCTCGCGCATGGGCTCTGCGCGCAGCGCCGCGGCCATCACTTCGAGCCGCTCGGCGACCAGGTAATTGATGGTGCCGGGCTCGTCGATGGCGCCCGCACTAACGCCGGTCAGCAGGGCGATTCCCTGGTCGATCGTATCGATCGGATAGATGTGGAACTGCCCGCGCTCCACCGCCGCGGCGGTTTCCGCGTCGAGCATCAGGTTGTCCAGGTTCGCGCGCGGGACCAGCACACCCTGGGTTCCGGTCAGACCGATCGCCTTGCAGACGCGATAGTGGCCCTCGATTTTTTCGTTGGCGCCGCCGATCGCCTGCACGTTGCCGTGCTGATCGACCGATCCGGTGACCGCGAGATCCTGCCGGATCGGTACGCCCGAGAGCGCGGAGAGCAGACCATAGAGTTCGGTCGAGCTGGCGCTGTCGCCGTCGATTCCGGAGTACGACTGCTCGAAGCAGATCGACGCGGTCATCGCGAGCGGATGCTTCTGGCCGAAGCGCCCGCGCAGAAACCCGGTCAGAATCATGATGCCCTTGTCGTGGGTCGGGCCCGACAGGCGCGCCTCGCGCTCGATATTGATCACGCCGGACTGGCCGAGCGCCACCGTGACGGAAACCCGCGACGGCCGCCCGAAGCTGTAGCCGCCGACGTCGAGCACGGCCAGGCCGTTTATCTGGCCGACCGCGGCGCCGGTGACATGCAGTACCAGGGTGCCGCGCGCGATCAGGCGGCGGATTTCCTCCTCGATAAAGTTGAGCCGCAGCATCCGCTCCGAAAGCGCGCGCTCCACGTGCGCGGCCCCGACCTGCGCGGCCTTGTCGCCGCGCGCGAAAAACGCCGCCTCGCGCGCCAGATCGTCGATCGGCTCGAGCATCGCGAGCACCCGGGTCCGATCCCCCGCCATCCGCATCCCGTACTCGACGATCTTGCCCAGCGCCTCGGGAGCGAAGACAGGAAGGTTCTCGCTGCGGGCCAGCGCGCCGACCCGGGCTGCGTAGTGGGTGGCGGCGGCCTTGTCCGCATCGACCGCCGGCCGCATCTCGGACTTGACCTTGAACAGCTCCGCGAATTCGGGGTCGTAGAAATACAGCATGTTGTAAAGATACGGACCCCCGATCACCACCATCTTGGCCCGCACCTCGATTGGCTCGGGCTTGAGCCCGCTCATCGAGAAAAACGGGAACGGTTCCAGCGTCTCCAGCGTCAGGCGGCCGGACTTGAGGCTGCGCTTGAGCGCCTTCCACACCCCCGGCTCGACGACCGCGTCCTCCAGGTCCAGCAGCAGGTATCCGCCATGAGCCTTCAGGAACGAGCCGCCGATTATCCGGGTGAAGTTGGTGCCCGCGCGCCCGAGCGGATCAATCCAGCGCTCGATGGTGCCGAACAGGTTGCGATAGGTGGGCACGTCCTCGTTCACCACCGGCGCGCCCTGGGTGCTCGAATTATCCACCATCAGGTTAACCTGGTACTCGAACCATCGCGGCCCGTCGTCGGGCACGGGTATCCGGGCGGGCTCGCCCGGCCGCGCTTCAGCGGTCGTCTCACGGAAGCGGTCGAGATGGCTCAGCATGTGCTCGGCCATCTCATCGAGGTAAGCGGTTACGTCGGGATTGCTGAAGTGGCGCTTGAGCTCTTCGATTGCGGGCGTGATGAGCCGCGCCGCAAACGCGCGCTCGATCGCGCGGATGTCGTCGATCAGCTCGCGCATCATCTCCTGCTGGCGCATGATCAGACCGCCGACCTCGTCCTGCAGCTCGCTCTGCGCTCGGGATAGCGTCTCGCGCTCGGCGTCGGTCTTCTTCTGCATCTCTTGCGAGAGCGCCTCGGGCGACTCGGGCATCTTGCCGTCCACCAGCGGGACGAACATGATCTGGCCGCTGGGCGTGGTCTGGATTGCGAACCCGCGCTCGCGAGCGCGGGTTTCCAGGCCGCCGAACAGCTCCTGCGCGCGCTTGTTGTACTTTTCACGCAGGGCGGTGCGCTCCTGGTCGAAGTCCTCGCGCCGGAACGCCTTGGGAAGCTGCTCGACGATGACGCGCAGCAAGTCGCTCATGCGATCGCGAAGGTCGCGGCCCTGTCCGGCGCGCAGATAGATCGCGGTGGGCGAATCGGGATTACGGAAGTTGTTGACGTAGACCCAATCGCCCGGCGTCGGCATCGCGCCCGCCTTCTCTTCGAGCAGGCGCAGGATCGACTCGCGTTCGTGGCGGGTGCGCAGGCCGCTTACGTACACGTTGTAGCCGGGCGCGTCGATTCCAATGGCGAGCCTTATCGCGTCGAGCGCGCGCTGCTGGCCGAGCAGCTCGGGCGCCTCGAAGGACTCCGCCGCGCGGGCGAGTTCCGCCGCCTCCAGCGGCACCCTGCCGCGAAGCTCGGCGGCGGTAAGCTCCTGCGCCGGCGCCGCCGGTTTGAGCGTGGGGGCGGCTTTGGTGGTGCCGGTTTCGGAATCAGGAGCCATCGCAACTTTGCCTGGGCCGCTGTCGGGGTTCAGGATTTCGCAACCAGAATCCGCCTGACCTTGTGCTTGGGCAGAACGATTGTGAGCCGGCCCTCGGACCATCGGGCGGTGGCGGCCTCCGCATCGATCGCCTCCGGAAGATTGAACGAGGTCTCGAGTTTTTCGCCGTTGGGCGCCGGCGCGCTGACCATGACGCGCCGCTCATGGGTGTGCACTTCGACGGTGGCCGGATCGAGTCCCTCGGCGTTGAGGCGAATCTGGTAGCGATCGGGAAGATCGATGAGTTCGGCGCGCTCGAACTGCTCCGCCGCGCGGCAACCCCATCGGTCGAGCAGGTCGTCGAACAGGTCGTCGAACGCGCGCTGGAACTGGTCGATAATCCTGTCGTCGTATTTCGCCATCAGGTTCAGGCGGCGGTCGCCGCGCCTCCGATTCTAATGCGAGCAGCGCACCGCGGTCGAGAGTTGGCGCAGCGGTCCGGGGCGCGCTTGCCAGCCGGTGAGCACCGGCGTATCGTTCGCTTCGTGCCCAAGATCGCAAAAATTCTGGCCGCCACCGACTTCTCCGAGGACTCCGAGCTGGCGCTCTCCTATGCCGAAGATTTTGCGCGCACGTTTGGAGCCGAGATCGTCCTGCTCCACGTCGATCAGCCGCTGGCCCCGGTCATGGTGAGCCCGGACCTCGGCCCCGCGATGGACGTGGGCGCGATGAGCCGCATCGCCGAAGAGCAGCGTCTGCTCGCGCAGCGCGAACTGGATAAGGTCGTTCAGCGTCTGCGTGACAGCGGGCTCAAGGCCAGAAGCCTGCTGAAGGTCGGCTCGCCGTTCCTGGAAATTCTGCACGCCACCCTGAGCGAGAACGTCGATCTGGTTGTGCTCGGCACTCACGGCCGCACCGGCTTGGCGCATGTCCTGATGGGAAGCGTCGCGGAGCGGGTGGTGCAGAAATCTCCCATCCCGGTCCTGACCATTCGGCATCCCGACCGCAAGTTCCAGCATCCGCTGGATCGCAAGTAATCCCGCAAGCGAGCAAACCGGGCGGCGGCAGCGCCGCCCGTTTCATTTAGCGGCCGCTGAATTTCGCGGCGCGCTTCTCGACAAAGGCCTTGACGCCTTCCTTGAAATCGTCCGAACGCGTCATCAGTTGCATCGACTCGTCGTCGTCGCGAATCGCGGTGGCGAGATCGGTGAACAGATGGCGATAGACCAGGCGCTTGGCCTCGCTGACTCCCAGCGGCGAGCACTTTTGCGCGATGTGTCCTGCGACCTCGCGCGCCGTTTCCATCAGGCTGGCCTGCGGCACCACCCGGTGCACGAGGCCCATGGTGAGCGCTTCGCTTGCGTCCACCAGCCTTCCCGTGATTGCCAACTCGACCGCGCGCGCGACGCCCACGATCCGCGACAGCATCCACGACGACCCGTGCTCGATCGCAAGACCGCGCTGAACGAAAATCAGACCGAGCCGTGCATTGTCCGAGGCGATCCGGATGTCCTGGTACAGGCAGGTGGTGAAGCCCAGGCCCACGCACGCGCCATTAATCGCGCCGATGACCGGTTTCTTGAGCGCCAGCAGGTAGGCGTACTGATTGCGGTAGTCGGCGCGCGCATCCTTGAGCCATTCGTCGTTGCGGCCGCCGTCGCCGCCGCCGGCCGAGGCTCGCCCCTGCGAAATCTCGGAGAGATTGCCCATGTCGGCGCCGGCGCAGTACGCGCGGCCCGCGCCGGTGACGATGATCGCGCCGACGCTCGGGTCGCGGTCGGCATCCATCATGGCGGTGCGTGTCTCCGCGCCCATTTTCGGCGTCCATGCGTTGAGCTTTTCGGGCCGATTGAAGGTGACGGTCGCGATGCGATCGGACTTTTCGTAGGTGATTTCGGCGAAATTCATATTGCTCCTCCCGGCGTAAGCGCAGCGCCGATCAAAGCACTAAACCCTCCCGGCGTCTAATCGCTCAGCCCTCGCGCAATTCGGGCAGGCTTTCATATCTCATCCACGGCTGTTAGTAAGTTCCCGATGCGATCCGAATGCGTGGCTCCGCCGCTCAAGCGAATCCTCATCGCAGTCGCTTGTCTGCTTCTCTCCGCAACCGCCGGATCGACAACGGCTTTCGCCGCACAGTCGCCCGGCGAGACCTCCACCCGCGCGGCGCACGGTATGGTGGTGTCCGAGAGCGTCGAGGGTGCGGCGGCGGGAGTCGCAATTCTGCAGAAGGGCGGCAACGCCGTCGACGCGGCGTGTGCGGCGGAAATGGCCAGTTGCCTGACCAACGCGGCCTCCTGCGGCGTGGGCGGCGGCGGCTTCATGCTGATCTATATCGCCAAGACCAGCAAATTCTACGCGCTCGACTACCGCGAGCGCGCCCCACTCAAGGCGACCGCCACGATGTACATGCGCGGCGGCAATGCCGACGAGGAACTCGCGCGCAAGGGGCCGCTCTCGATTGGCGTCCCCGGCGACATCGCGGGGCTCGCCGGGGCGCTGCAGCGATTCGGCACGATGAAGTTTCAGGAGGTCGCCGCGCCGACCGTCAAGCTCGCACGCGACGGCTTTGCATTGACTCCTCACCTCGCGCACGAGATTGCGTGGGCTTCATCCGCGATCAAGCGCGACCCCGCACTCGCTTCGACCTTCCTCAAGCCCGACGGCACGCCGCCGGCCGCCGGCGCTCCGATCTACAACCAGAAACTCGCGGATACGCTGGAAAGCCTTGGCAACGATCCGGCGGAGAAGTTCTATCACGGCAAGATCGCCGCAGAGCTGGCCAAATTCGTGGAAGCCAGGGGCGGAATCCTGTCCGAAGAGGATTTCAAGGAGTACTCCGCGGTGTGGCGCAAGCCGATCCATCGCGCCTATCGCGGTTACGAGGTTTACGCGATGCCGCCGCCGTCGTCGGGCGGCGTGGTGCTCGAGATGCTCGGGATGCTCGAGCCGGGGCATCTGGGCGGTCTCGGCGCGGATTCGCCGCCCTACCTGGCGCGGCTGATCGAGGTGATGCGCCAGGGTTTCATCGACCGCCAGCAGTACGCCGACCCCGCCTTCGTGGCGGTGCCGACCGACAAGCTGCTCTCGCCCCAGCACATCGACGAAGCTCGCGACCGTGCGCTGCATCACTCGCCCACGCCGCCAAAGACGCCGGTCGCGCACGATCACGGCACGCTCGCGTTGCTCGCCGCGGATTCCCAAGGCAACGTGGTCGCGCTCACCACCACCATCAACACCATCTTTGGCTCGGGCCTGATGGATCCGAAAACCGGGATTATTCTCAATGACGAGATGGATGATTTCGCGGTGGCGCCCGGGGTGCCGAACGTCTATCGGCTGCAGGGTGCAAAGATCAATGAAGTCGCACCGGGCAAGCGGCCGCTCTCCTCGATGTCGCCCACGATCGTGATCAACAAGGGCACCGCCGCGTTCGCCGCCGCGGGTTCGGGCGGCCCGACCATCGTGAGCGGCGTGCTGCAGATCCTGGTCAATATGATCGATTTCCACCTGGGTCCCGCGATGGCCGTGCAACTGCCGCGCATCCACGACCAGGCGGCGCCCGACCTGGTCCTGGTAGAGCAGAAGATGCCCGAGACCACGCGCAAGGCGCTCAGCGAGATGGGCTACAAGCTCCGAGTCGTGCCCGAGCTCGGCGCGGTCTGCGCGATGAAGATCGAACCGGGCAATCTGCGCGGCGCGGCGGACCCGCGCAAGGGCGGGTTGGCGGACAGCTACTGAGCGCGAGGCCCGCGCACGCGGCCCCGGAGTTGTCCAGTGTAACCTTACGCGCGTAAGGTCCGTATTAGTCTCACCCGGCGTCGATTCGAGGCCGGATCATACTCAGCCGCGGAGGTAGTCCGGATGGCCGCCCGCCCGAATATCGTACTGCTGATGTCCGATCAGCACCGCGCCGACATCCTGCGGTGCGCCGGCGATCCGGTCGTCCACACGCCGAACATTGACCGCCTGGCCGCCGAAGGCGTCCGCTTCGATCGCGCTTACTGCCAGGGACCGCGGTGCATGCCGTCGCGCGCCTCGCTGGTCACGGAACGATACGTGCGCGATCACGGCGTATTCGAGAACAGCTCCGAGGTGCCGGCCGGGATGCCGACCTTTCTTCACCGCCTGCGTGACGCCGGCTACTTCACCGCGGAAATCGGCAAAATGCATTTGTGGACCCACGGCATGACGCGGGCTCCTCACACGCGCGACATGAGCTGGCGACTTGAGCAACTCGGCTTCAACCAGGCCATCGAAACGGTCGGCAAGCTCGCGACCGTCCGCCACGATTCCTATTACACCGACTACCTGCGCGAGCGCGGACTGCTCGAATCCTATCGCCGCTTCATCGCGGGCCATCGCCATGCGATGCGTGCGCCGGGCGGCCCGCCGAGCTTTACGGCGGAGCCGGTGCCGCTGGAGATTCGTGACTACGCCGACGTCTGGCACGGAATGCGGACCGCGCAATGGATCAATGAGTACGATCGCGCGGAGCCGTTCTTTCTGTGGGTTGGATTTCCGGGGCCGCACGACCCGTGGGACGCGCCCGCCGCGGCGGTGGAGCGCCACCGCGCCGTGGATATTCCGATGCCGCGATCGGTGGAGCCGCCCGAATTGCCTGGCGCGGGACCGCTGCAGATTTTCCTGCGCGCGATGATGACCTACAGCGATTCGGACACCATGACGACCGGCGCGATCGCAAAGATGCGCCGGGCCTACTACGCCAACGTCACGCTGATCGACGAAGCCGTGGGCGCGATCGTCGCCGCGCTGGAGCGGCGCGCGATGCTGGACAACACCTGGATCATCTACACCAGCGACCATGGCGAGATGATGGGCGAGCATCGGATGCTCGCGAAGATGGTGTTCTATGAGCCGTCGGTGCGCGTGCCGCTGGTGTTCCGCCCGCCGGGCGGCGTTGCGGCGCACACGGTCGCGTCGCGCGCACAGTTACTCGACGTTGCGGCAACGATGCGCGAGATCGCCGGCGCACCCGCGCTGGAGAGCAGTGAAGGGCAGTCGATGCTCGCGGCGATTGTGGGCGCGCAGCCGTTTGAGCCGCGCCGCGCGCTGCCGACCGAGAACTTTGGTTTCGCCGCGTTCATTCGCGATCGCTACAAGCTGGTCGTGTACGAGGACACGCTTGCGCCGGTGCAGTTGTTCGACCTCGCGGAGGATCCCGCCGAAAACCACGACGTCGCGCAGGATCCCGGCTACGCGCGGGTCGTGGACGAGCTCATGGACGCCGACGTGCGGCCGTTTCTCGCGGCCCGCCCGATGCGCCCGCATCCGGACCTCGTGAGCCGGCTCGGCGCGCGCTTTCGCTCGAGCTGACGCCGCTCTCGCGGCGCGTCCGGCCCCTTAGAGAGCGCGCATGCGTTCGGCAAATCGCTCGTCGAGGTCGCCCAGCCGCATCATCGCGTCCGCGACCGAGTTCCATCGCCGCGCGATTGCGTCGGTCTGCATGCGACCAAGCAGACGCGCCTGGAGGTCAAAGTTTCCGGCCAGCTCCGGCAGGCCGGCCTCACCGAGAAATCGCGAGCCATCGCGGCATCGCCGCTCACCGAGCGGCAGCGCGAACCACACCAGGTGGCCGCGGACGCGCTCGGGAACCTTGCCGCGCAGGTCCTCGGCGAAGCATCGCGCCGCCTCGGCGCCGCGCAACACGCCGCGGTCCGAGCGGCGCATCGCATTCTGCCGCACCAGCGGAATCGTGCGCTGCACCATCGCCCTGCGGCTCATCGCGCGCACGCGGCGGAATCCGTGGCGCAGCGGGTAGGGTCCGCGGCCGTAGGCTATTCCGTCGGCACGCCACGCGGCGCAGAACTTTTCCCACGAGATGACGACGCACTGATAATCGGCGGGATCGTGCACCAGCAGCGTGTCGTCCTCCATCGCGATCGCCACCATGAAGCGACCGCTCGTCGGCGAGTTGCCGGCTGTCGGGTAATCACCCAGATGGCCTATCTCGATCGGACCGAGCAGCGCGGGACCGCTCGCAACCGCCTGGCGCAGGCGCCGCACCGCGAGGACGGCGTCGCCCCCGGCCGCATCGTCACAGTCCCATCCGAGCGCATCGAGCGCCCGCGTTACTCCGGTGTCGGGATCGGAGCCGTCGGGGAGGAACGTCCCGATCGAGCCGCTCGTGGAGCGCAGGTACTGCCTGCCGAAGGGCATCGTGCTCAGGCATTCGAGGAATCCGGGTTCACATATTCCCGGATCGTCGCATCCGGCCGCCGCCAGACACATCGACAGGCTGTTCGAGTAGCAGTACGGCGCGGCGTCGGTTTGCTGGGCAGGCATCTCCTCTGCTCGAACGATTCTCAGGGATCGACTGAAATCAATTGCGATCGCATAGCAGGTTCAGTCCACCCGATTTGCGCAAGGAGCGCCGCCGCTAACGCGATGATGGCGTCGCGGAGGCGCCCCGCTCCCGCTACACTGGGCGATTGTGACTGAGGTTGGAGATTCAAGCGAGAGCGCATCCGCGATCGCAGCGGAATCAGTCGGCGCTCAATCGAACCCGGCGCCCGTCGCAATCGCCGTCACGCTTGCGGCGGTCGTCTCATTCTTTCATTTGTGGAGTTACGGGCTGTGGGAACCCGACGAAGCGCGCTATGCAGAGATAGCGCGTGAGATGGTGGCCAGCGGCAATTACCTGGTCCCTCATCTCAACTACGTCATTTATATCGAGAAGCCGCCACTTCTATACTGGCTGACCGCGCTTTCTTACCACATTTTTGGCGTAAACGAATTTGCGGCGCGATTTTTCGGCGCGCTGTTCGCGGTCGTCGGAGTCGCCGCGACTTCATACTTCGCGTTGCGCTGCTTTGGCCGGCGCCATGCTCTGCTCGCCGGCGCGATCCTGGCCACGATGCCGATTTACGCGGTGCTCGGGCAGGTCCTGACCACCGACATGATCCTCGCCGCGCTCATGACCGTCGCGAGCTTCGCGCTGTTCATGCACTGGCGCGAGGGCGGGAGATGGTGCTGGCTCGCGTATCTGGCGATGGCGCTCGGGATCCTGGCAAAGGGGCCCGTCGCCGCGATTTTGCCGGTCGCGACGATGCTCGCGTTCATTGCCTGGGAGGGCGAGTTGCGCGGCGCGATCCGCCGCTTTCACGCGATCGCCGGAGCGATAGTCGTGCTGGCGATCGCGGCGCCGTGGTTTATCTATGCGATAATCCGGGTACCGGGATATTTCCATTTCTACTTCGTCGGCGAATATCTCAAACGCGTCTTCCAACCCTCCTACAGCCACGGCGAACCTATCTGGTACTACCTTCCGGTGCTGGCCGGAGGATTGCTGCCGTGGTCCGCGATGGTGCCGCTGATGACGTGGCGCGCGATGACGCCGAATCCGGCACGCCGCTATTGCCTGGTGCTTTCCGTAGTGATCGTGGGGGCGTTCTCGCTGGCCAGCGCAAAGCTGATCCCATATATCCTGCCGGCGCTGCCGCCGATTGCGATCCTGATAGCCGACGGCGTCATCTCGTGCGCATGGCCTGAGACGACCGCGGACCGCACCCGAACACGCGGCGGCGGGCTGCGGCCGCCGGACACCCGCATCCTGGGCGAGAGCGGCGTGCTGCTGGGATTGCTCGGCGCGGGAACCGTCGGGGCGGCAATATTGGCGGCGCACTTCCGAACGCCCTATCCGTACTATATGCGCCCCGCGCTGTACGCGATTGGCGCGATTCTGCTCCTCGGAGGCGCCGCGGCGTCGGCCGCATTCCTGACCAAACGCACCGGCGCCGGGCTGTTCGCGGTGGTGCTCGCAATCGCGGCGGCGCTGGTGGCGGGGACCTGGGCGCGGATCGAGGCGGAGCCGCTGCGCTCTTATGCGGCGCTCGCCCGCACGGTCGAAGCGCGCGCCCCCGACGCGACCATCATCTGCTACCATCGCTACGTCCAATCGCTTCCGTTTTACACGCGGCGGCGCGTGATCCTGGTTGGAGCGAAGACTGAACTCGCCTTCGGCGCGCGGCGCGCGCCGGATCGGGATCAATGGTTTTTCAAAAAAGACGCCGACCTGATGCGCCTGTGGCGCAGCCCCGGACGCAAGGTGCTGGTGCTCGACGCGCCCGACCTGGCCCGGATGCGCGAGGAACTCGGGCCGTATACCCTTATCGCGAGCGAGTTGCGCAAACGTGCCATCCTCGAACCCCGTGAACAAATCACCCGCAACTGAGGCTCGGGCGCCCGCGGCCCCGGCCAGGCAAGCGCATCCATACCGCTCCTTCGCGGTCCGCGCCGGCTTGGGCTTTGGCGTAATCGCGGTGCTGCTGTGGTTCTACAATCCGCGTCCGGTCCTGCACACGCTCTCGCGGGAGCATCCGCTGTGGTTCATCGCGACCGTCGCGCTCTATATCGCCGGCCAGGTGATGTCGGCGTACCGATGGCAGCTGGTGGCGGGAGTGATTAACCTGCGCGCCCGCTACCGGGAATTTCTCGCCTACTACTTTGTCGGGATGTTCACGAATCTGTTCGTTCCGGGCCTGGTGGGCGGAGATGCCGCGCGCGCGATTTATCTCGGGCGGCGCTCGCAGCGGATGGGCGAATCGGTCGCGTCGGTGGTGTGCGACCGCGCAATCGGACTCGCGGCGCTGTTCTGGCTGGCGGGCGCGATGGCGATGGCGAAGCATTCCGCGCTGCCCGACTCAGTCACGCGGCCCACCGCTTTAGTGGGAGCCCTGGTGCTGGCGGGATACCTGGGCACCCCGCTGCTGGCCCGAGGGATACCGTACCTGCCACGGAGGTTGCGGCGCGCGGCGGGACTTGTTGCGCCGTACCTGCACCGCCCGCAGAGCCTGTTCACCCCGGTCGTGCTGTCGCTAATCCTGCAGATTTCGCTGGCGATTTGTCAGTGGATGCTCGCGCGCGGGCTGGGCCTTTCGACCCCGCTGGCAGTGTTCCTGTTGTGCGTGCCGATCGCCAACGTGTTCGCGAGCCTGCCGCTCACCCTCAACGGCCTTGGCGTCCGGGAAACCGCGTATTCGTTCCTGTTCGGTCTGGTGGGGATGCCGGGTCCGGACGCGATAGCCTTGGGATTGCTGTGGTTTGCCGCGACAATGCTGGGGGGACTGACCGGCGCAATCGCGTTTATCTCAACACCGGCGCCGGTTTTGACCGCCCATCAGGCGGCCGATTAAGCGAGCGAGGCGGCCGAGGCACTGAAACACAATCAGGCCGCTGGAACTTAGGCCGGGCGAAATCTTCCCATTATTGCGAGATATTCTTGCCTTCGTAAATCACCCCCCATATACTCGGACACTAACCACGCGGACAGGCACTTGGAGTTGCGCCAGACATGGACGTGATGAAGACCCTCTTCTTGAACCCGCCTTCCTACGAAGACTTCGACGGAGGTGCCGGTTCGCGCTACCAGGCCACTCGCGAGGTCTGGTCGTTCTGGTATCCGACCTGGCTCGCGTATCCGGCCGGGATGATCCCGGGCGCGCGGCTGCTCGACGCTCCGCCGCATGACTACACGGTCGCGATGACGATCGAAGAGGCCAAAAAATACGACCTGGTCGTGCTCCACACCTCGACGCCGTCGTTGCGGATGGATCTCCGCACGGCCGAATCGATTAAGGCAGCCAATCCCGACTGCCGCATCGCGTTCGTCGGGGGCCATCCCACCGCGCGCCCAGAGGAAGTGCTGAAGCTGTCGGCGGCGGTGGATATCGCCGGGCGCAAGGAATTCGACTACTCGATGCTGGAAGTGGCGCAGGGGATGGATTGGGACAAGATCGGCGGAATCAGCTACCGCCGAAACGGCTCGATTCATCACAACCCCGATCGTCCCGATCTCAGCAACGAGCAGCTCGACAAGCTGCCGTTCGTGACCGAAGTTTATGAGAAGAACCTCGATTATCTGAAATACAACAGCCCCTATTGCCAGTATCCGTACGTCTCGATGTACACGGGGCGCGGATGCCCCGCGCGATGCACCTTTTGCCTGTGGCCGCAGGTCACGCAGGGCCATCGCTACCGCGTGCGCAGCCCGGAGAACGTCTTCGAGGAAGTATCGGCGATGAAAGCCAAGTTCCCGAAGATGAAGGAGCTGTTCTTCGACGACGACACCTTTACCGCCGATCCGGCCCGCGCCCGCAAGATCGCGCAGCTCCTAAAGCCGCTCGGAATCACCTGGTCCACAAATTCGCGCGCCAACGTGGATTACGAAACCCTCAAGATCATGAAGGACGGCGGGCTGCGCCTGTTCGTGGTCGGCTACGAGACCGGGAACGCCGAGATTCTCAAGAACATCAAGAAGGGTGTGCGGCTTGATCGCGCCCGCCGTTTCACCAAGGACTGCCATGACGTCGGGATCCTGATCCACGGCACCTTCATTCTCGGGCTGCCCGGCGAATCGAAAGATACCATCGAGGAATCGATGAAGTTCGCGCGGGAGATGGATTGCGAAACCATCCAGGTTTCGCTGGCGTCGCCTTATCCCGGGACCGAGCTGTTCGAGTACGTCACCAAGAACGGATACCTTGCCGTCGATCCGCTGCTCGACGAGGCCGGCTACCAGAAGTGCACCATCACCTATCCGGGTCTCACCAACGATGAAATCTACGGAGCGGTGGAACGATTCTATAAGAGCTTCTATTTTCGCCCGCGCTACATCTTCAAGTCGGTCAAGAAGATGATGAGCTCCAGCGAGGAAGCCCGCCGTCTGCTCAAGGAAGGCAGGCAGTTCCTGTCCACCATGCGACAGCGGCGTCATCAGCAGCAGCAGCAGCAGGCGCCGGCCTGATGTAGAGCTGCAAAGCGGAAAGTCAACAGGGCCACCCCGAGGCTGCAGCTGCGGGTGAGTCCGCCCATGAATATCGTCGAATTTTTGTCCGCGTCCGGAGTCCTGGTTTCCGTAGGGTATTACGGCGCGGCGACGCTTGCCTCCTTGCTATTTGCGCGGCGCTCCTCCAAAGCACCGCCCTCAATTCCATCTTCCACGCCGAGCGTGGCCGTACTCAAGCCGCTCCACGGCGAGCGCAAGACTCTGTTCGATAACCTCAGGAGCTATCTCAAGCTCGATTACCCGCGCGCCGAATTCCTGTTCGGAGTTCACACCCGCAGCGATCCCGCCGCCCAAGTCGTCGAGCATCTGCTGGAGGCCCAACCTCGCTGCAATGCCGCTCTGGTAGTCGGCGAGGAACCCGACTGCGCCAACCACAAGATCGCGAAGGTAATCCGGATGGCGACGCAGGCGCATGAGGCCGACGTCGTCACGCTCAGCGATGCCGATATCGCCGTCGAACCGGACCATCTGCGCCACCTGGTCAGCGAGCTGATGAGCGATGAGCGGACCGGCATCGTCACCTGCGCGTACCGCGCCGTGCCCGCCGGGGGTATCGGCGCCCGCTTCGAAGCGCTGTCGGTCAATACCGATTTCGCGCCGCAGGTGCTGCTCGCATCGTCAATCGAACCGATGCGATACGCGCTCGGCGCGACCATCGCGATTCGCCGCGCGGCGCTCGAGTCGATCGGCGGCTTCGACGCGGTCAAGGATCTGCTGGGCGATGATTTCTGGCTCGGACGCTTCGCCACCGAGCATGGATGGCGGGTTCGGCTGTCAAATTCGCTGGTGACCATCACCACCGAAGAGGAAACGCTCGCCGACTTCTGGAATCATCAGCTCCGATGGGCGCGAACCTATCGCACCGTAAGACCGCTGAGCCTCGCGATGATCGTCACGCACGGGCCGTTCTGGTCGCTGCTCTACCTGCTCGCGTCGGGCCTCAGTCCGTTGGGGTTCGGGCTGGTCGCGCTCGTGGCCGGCGCACGGATCGGGATGGCGTCGCTGATGCTCAAGCGGGTGCTCGGACTTGAAGGTCTCGCGCGCGATGCGTGGCTCACGCCGATCAAGGACCTTATGATGACCGGAATCTGGTTCGCGAGCCTGGCAAGCAACAAGGTCATTTGGGCCGGCCGCCGCTTCGAGATTCTTCGCGGCGGCGCGATGCGCGAGGTCAAGGGCTGAGCATTCGCGCGCGGGAGTGTGATGGGTCTTTATCTTCTGCTAGCGGTTCTGGCCAGTGCCCTGATGGCCTCTGGGCTGGTCCTGATGAAGAGCCACGCCGCCGCACTCCCCAAGGCCACCGGAAGAGGCACCCTTCGCGCCGTGATGGTGTGGATCCGCGACCCGGTTTGGCTCGGCGGAGTCGGAATGCAAACGCTCGGCTACGCGGCCTACGTCGTGGCGGTTTCGGGCGCGCCGGTATCGATGGTGGCGGTGATGATGGAGGGCGGGATCGCGATGTTTGTGATTTTCGCGGTCGCCTTTCTCAGCGAGCGCGCCTCCCCGCGCGAATGGCTCGGAATCGCTGTCATCGTGATCGCAATGACTCTGCTGGGATTGTCGCTGTCGGCGGGCGAAACCTCGGGCTCCCCCAACACTTTCCGGCTTGCCGAAGTTACCGTGGCGACCATTATGTTCTCGGTCCCGCCAATGACGGCCGCACGTTGGCGGGAATCGGGGATGGCGGCGGCGGTGGTTTCCGGCTTCGCCTTCGGGCTGGGCGCCTTGTACGCGAAGGCGATGACCGACTACTTCATCGCGGAAGCTTCCGTTGAGCTGGCGCTTAGAGTCCTGACCGACCCATACGTTTATCTCGCAATCGCGGCGAATATCGCGGGAATGATTCTGCTCCAGAATTCGTTTCATTCGGCGCGGGGAATTGTCGCTCTGCCGATCTCGTCCGCGCTTTCCAACCTGATCCCGATCGCTGGCGGCATGATTGCCTTCGGTGAGGGGCTTCCGGCCGATCACGTGGCGGCCGGGCTCAGAATCGGCGCGTTCGCGCTGACTGTCATCGCCAGCCTGCTGCTCGCCGGCTCTGAAGACGCGGCTGCGGTGCGCGTAGCTTCCAACTCCTGAGCGCAAATTTCGCCTGCCCGCGCGCGCGGCGTCGAGAGATGCCCCCGAAGGGGTCATCGCGCGTGACGCCGTCGGCGACACTTGAAGGACCGCGATTCGATCGGCGGGCAAAAGACCGCTCCTTTCCGACTCTGACCAAGCCCGCCCGGCTGGCACACTTCTCGCTCCAAAAGCCCCGAGCGCCAGCACGCCCAGGGGCGGATTTGTATGAAAATTAGCCTGTTCCATCTGACGCCGTACCGATGGTTGCCGGACGACTTTCCCGAAAAATACCGGAGCGTGTGGGTCGATATTTCGGGCAAGCTCTGGGACTCCCGGCGCGGGCACCATCTCTACAACGAATGCCTCGATGAATTGGAATTCGCCGAAAAGATGGGGATGGACGGGATCTGGGAAAAGGTCGCCCAGAAGGCAGTGGAGCCCAATCACTTGATTCCGCCGGCGTATGCCGACGCATTCAATAATCTGATGACCGGCGCACGCAGCGTGCGAATCGAAAAAATCCGCGACGCCGGTCACATGGTGTTACTCGAGCGGACGGATACCGCCGTAAAGGCGGCCACCCGCTTCTGCTCCGAGTAGGGGACCGTTCGCCCGCCGCATGCGTTGGCGGTTGCGCAGCCACGGCGCGAACGATCGGGGAGGCGGGACGGATGCGCCAGCATTCGTCCCGCCGATATCTCACGGCTTCGCCAACCGCTCAGAATCTCGCCTTGGGAACGGCGAGGCCCGCAATCTCGGCGTGCGCGCGCAGTATCGTTCCCTTGCGCTCCGGATGCGCGGTGTTGTCCGCGGTCACGACATACAAGTCGGTCAGGTCCTTGCCCCCGAACACCAGGCTCGTCACCATCGTCGCCGGCAGCTTGATCCGCTCGCGCAGAGTTCCGTCGTTCTTGAATCGCACGATCTCGCCGACCCGCACCGCCGCGACCCACAGCCCGCCTTCCGCATCCACCGCCATCCCGTCCGGCCATCCCTCGGGCAGCTTGGCGAAGATGCGCCGGTCCTTGACGCCGCCGTCAGCCGTGACGTCGTACGCCCACACCGCACCGGTGGGCGAATCGGAATGAAACAGCAGCTTGCGGTCGGGGCTTAGCCCCAGTCCATTGGTGACCTGGATTCCGTCCCACAGCTTGGTCACTTTGCCCGGTGGATCGATGCGGAACAGGCTGCCGGGCACCATCTTGTCGGCGCTCAGCGGATCGAATCCGAGCGAGCCGGTGTACACGCTGCCGCGATCATTGGTGGTCAGGTCGTTGAGCCCGTTAAGTCGTTTGCCCTCCCATTCGACGAACAGGTCGCGGCTCTGGCCCGTGGTTTCGTCGAACAGGATAAGTCCGCGCCCGGTGCAGACCAGCCCGCCGCCTTCGTTGAACATCATGCCGCCCACGCCGCGGCGGCGCGGAATTACGGTTTCGATTTTGCCGTCGGGGTTGCGCCGGTTGACGCCGCCGTTGGGCACGTCGCTGAAGTAAAAGCGGCCTTGCTCGTCAACGCGGGGCGCTTCGAGCAAACCGTAGCCACTTGCCAGGGTTTCAAATTCCATCGCGCGTCACCCTCCTGTGCCCGCATAGCACGGGTGTGCGCCGCTCGGCGAGCGCCCGCGGCTATGCGACGGGAGCGTCGGCGGGCGGAGCCGCTGGCGGCGACGCCGCATCGCTGAGGCGCAGCTTGCGATGGCACAGGTAGATCAGCGAGGGCTGGAGCACGCGGGTCAGGATCATGATCGCGAGCGCTCCGCCGATTACCACGATTGCGAGCGGACGCTGCGTCTGCGCTCCGATGCGCGTCGATAGCGCGGCGGGCAGCAACCCGAGCGCATCGACCAGGTCGGTCATCATCGTGGCGCGCAGCCGGCGATCCGATCCCATGATGATCGACTCGGCAAACGGATGTCCCTCGTCCCAGAGCTGGCGGATATAGAAACTCAGCAGGATACCGTCCATCACCGCGATGCCGAAGATCGAAATGAATCCGACCGCGGCCGAGATGCTGAACGGCGTGCCCGTAATCAGCAGCGCAAGAACTCCGCCCAGGCACGCCACCGGGATTTGCGCCATGATGATGAACGTGTCGATGAGCGAAGTAGTCGCGCCGTAAAGCACGCCCGCAATCAGCAGCAACGCGAACGGCACCACGATCATCAGGCGGCGGTTGGCCGCCTGCAGCTCGCCGTATTCCCCGGCCCATTCGAGGTGTACGCCTTCGGGCAGATGGACTTCGCGCGCGACCGTCGCTTTCGCGTCGCGGACCGCGCCCTGGAGGTCGCGATTCTCCACGCCGAAGCGCAGCGGCACGTAACGCTCGAGCTTCTCACGATAGATGAACGACGCGCCGGCCGCCGTCTTGATTGAAGCGATCTGGCTGAGCGGCACCTCGCCGCCCGAGGGCACATTGACGCGGATCCGGCGGATCGCGTCGAGGCTCTGCCGGTACTGCGGCTGCCATCGCACCACCAGGTCGAACCTGCGATCGCCCTGCAGCACCTGGGTCACCGGCTCGCCGCCGATCGCGGCGCGCACGACTTCGTCCACGTCGCCGACATTGATTCCGTAGCGCGCGCAGATTTCGCGGTTGGGCGTGATCAGCAGATTCGGCTGCCCCAGCGAGCGGTACACCGCGACGTCCACCACCCCGCGGACCTTGCGCATCGCCGCGGCGACGTGGTTGGCGACGCTCTCGTCAACGGCAAGATCGTTGCCAAAGACCTTTACCGAGTTCGATCCCTTGACGCCCGAGAGCGCCTCATCGACGTTGGCCTCGATATTCTGCGAGTAGTCGAAGCTCACGCCCGGATACTGGCGCACCATCTTCGCGTCCATCAGCTTGACCAGCTGATCCTTGGTGATTCCGGCCGGCCACCGTTCCTGCGGGTACAGATCGATGTTGAACTCAACGTTGAAAAACCCGGTCGTCTCGGTGCCGCTGTCGGGGCGGCCGAGCTGGGACACCACGCCGCGCACCTCCGGGAACGACATGAACGTATGTCGCATCCGCGAGGCCAGCTTGGCGCCGTGGTTAAGCGACACCGTCAGCGGCATGGTCGCGGTGGCCCATACGTTGCCCTCTTCCAGTTTGGGCAGAAACACGCCGCCAATCATCGGGAACATCGAGAGTGACGCCACCACCAGGAGCGCCACACCGCTCAGCGTCACGCGCGGCCATCGCAGCACCCGCGCGAACAGGCCGTGATAAAATCGCGCCACCGCCGCCCACAAGGGATTGTGAACCTCGTGGTAGCCCTTGCCGAACGCATACGAGCTCAGCACTGGCGACAGCGTCAGCGAGAGCAGAATCGATACGCCCAGCGCGTAGGCGTAGGTGTGCGACATCGGCGAGAAAATTGCGCCCTCGACCCCGCGCATCGTGAACAGCGGCAGAAACGCGATCAGAAAAACCAGCGTAAAGAAGAAGATTGGTCCGCCGACCTCCTGCGCCGCGCGCAGGATCTTGAGCCGCAGGCTCTCGTGCGGCAGCTCGCCCGAGGTGAGATGGCGATGGATGTTCTCCATCACGATCACGGTGGAGTTGATGATGATGCCGAAGTCGATGGCGCCCAGCGAGATCAGGTTGGCGGGTGTGTCCTCGATCCGCATCAGGATGAACGCGCCCAAAAGCGCCAGCGGGATGTTCACCGCGGCGATGGTCGCGGTCTTGAGGTTGCCGAGGAAGAAAATCAGCACCAGGAAAACCAGCACCATTCCGATCGTCAGGTTCTCCAGCACCGTGTGCAGCGTGGTTTCGACCAGGTCGGTGCGGTCGTAGTAGGGAACCACCTTGTAGCCCTTCGGCAGCGCGCCCGAAGTATTCAGCTCGTGCACCTTTTTCTCGACGCCCTTGAGCGTCTTGAGCGTGTTGCCGTACTTGCGCATCAGGACGATTCCGCTCACCACCTCGTCCTGGTTGTTCATCCCCACGACGCCGAGCCGCGGCGCGTAGCCGATCGCCACGTTGGCCACGTTGGAAACCTTGATCGGCGTCGAGTTGTTGGCGGCGAGCACGATGTTGCGGATGTCGTCGAGGCTGTGCAGGAATCCGATTCCGCGGACGTCGAAGCTCTGCTCGCCCACGGTCAGGTAGTTGCCGCCGGCGTTGGTGTTGGAGTTCTGAATCGCGGAAATCAGCGCGGAGAGCGGAACGTGGTAATGGGCCAGCAGCTGGGGATCGACGTCAACCTGGTATTGCTTGGTCAGACCGCCAAAGCCCGAGACGTCGATCACTCCGGGCACGGTCCTGAGCTGCTTTTCCAGGATCCAGTCCTCGACCGTCTTTTCCCTGATCAGGTTATGGTCGGGACCCTGCACCGTGTATCGGTATATTTCGCCGATCGGATTTTCCGGCGAGATGCTCGCGGTAACTCCCTGCGGCAGCGTGATGAAAGTCAGGCGGTTGATGGTCTCGATTCGGTCCGTGTAATAGTTGCTGTCCCACGAGAAGTAGCAGCGCACGTCGGATAGTCCGAACAGCGATATCGACCGCATCGACTGAAGGTTCCGCATCCCCGCCAGACCCAGCTCCAGCGGCACCGTGACCAGCTTTTCGACTTCCTCGGCGCCCAGACCCTCGGGCAGCGTCAGCAGCTCGACCATCGGCTGAACCGGGTCGGGGTACGCCTCGATATCCATGGTGGCGAACGAATAGACGCCCGCAATCACCAACGCCAGTGCGATACCGAGCACAACTACTCGCTCGCGCAGCGCCAGCGCCATCAGCCCTTGAATCATCTTCTGCCCGCTTGACCCGCGCGATAACCGGGACGGCCGCAGGCGCTACGAGGATTCGCCGTGCGCCGCGTGCCAGATCGCATTAACCTGCAGCGTCTCGCCGGTGACGACGCGGTCGCCCAACTTGAGCCCCGAGAGCACCCGCGCGTATCCGCTTTGACTCCACGATCCAATCGTCACCTTGCGCCGCTCGACCAACCCCGGGCTCGTCTGCACGAAGGCGTAGTAGGCGTCGGTCTCGAAGATCAGCGCGTCCTGCGCAACCACCAGCGCCTTGCCCGGCCGGGTGACGATCCTGATCCGCGCGAGCATCTGCGGCTTGAGCTTGAGACCCGGATTGCCCACCGCACACCGGATCTGAAGCGTATGCGTGGCGGGATCGATGGCGGGACTGATGCGGTCGATGACGCCGTTGAAAATCTGGTCCGGATAGGCGGTGGTGACGGCCTCCAGATGCTGTCCGAGATGCACGCGCGCGAGGTCGTCCTCGTAGATATCGCCGGTGATCCATACCGTGCTCAGCGTTCCGAGCGTGAACATCACGTCGCCGGGACTGACCGCGGCGCCGCGCAGCGCCTTGTTCTCGACCACGGTGCCGCCGATCGGCGCGCGCATCCAGACCGTGGGATCGGGCTGCTTGAGCGCCGCGATATCTGCGCCGTCCATCCCCAGCAGTTCGAGCTTGCGGCGCGCCGCGGTGACCATCGCCTCGCCCAGGTTGGCGCCGTCCACGCCCATCTGCGGCGCTCCGGTGATCTTCGCGGTGGTCTTGGACTGCAGATACTCGGCCTCGGCGGTCATGAAGTCGGGGCTGTACAGCGCGACAATTTTTTCGCCGCGCCGCACGTTGTCCCACAGCGACACGCGGGTCTGCTCGATTCGCCCCTGCACGCGCGAGACGATCGTCGAAACGTCGCGATCGTTGAAGGTCACCTGTCCGGTGGTTTCCAGGACCGCGGGAAGCTCGACTTCGCGCACCTCCGCCATCCGGACGCCCGGCACTTGGTCCGGCTGGAGCGTCATCTGGTCGGGGTGTCCCGCCTGGTGAACGATGCGCGGAACCGGTGCGGGCGCAGGAGTTTCGGCGCTTCCGGCGCGATCGCCCTTACAGCCACCTGCCGCGAGCATCAGGAATGCCGCGGCGCACAACAATGCGGCTCGAATGCGGGGACTCATTTGGGGAGCGGAGCGCCGATGGTCTGCTCGAGGGCGACCTTACCGGCAAAAAGCTGGTTGGCCGCCTGCAGGTAACTCACGCGCGCATCGTAGCTGCGGCGCAGGGCCGCCGCCACAGTGGTGAAATCGATTTTGCCCGATTGGTACGCGACGAGCGCGACCTGGAAGTTCTGGCGCGCAAGCGGGGTCAACGAGTGGCGGTAAAGCTGCGCGGTTTCATATGCCAGACCCACTGAGCGGTACAGCGCGGTGACTGCGGCGGCGGTCTGGTTGCGAAGCGAGGCGAGGTCATAGCCGGCGGCCTTCAGATCGCTGCGCGCTCGCACCACGTCCTCGTTCTGCCTGAGCCAGAAAAATACCGGCATGTTGAAGCCGATCATGAAGCCGTGATCCTCGAGTCGGTTGGGCGCCGGCGCCGCGCTTTTCAGCAGATAATGGTCGAAGATGTAAGACGCGGTGAAGTCGGGCAGATACTCCATCTTGGCCAGGTTGAGCGCGGTCTCGCTGTTGTTCTGTGCTAGCGCGGCCTGCATGATCTCCTGCCTCATCCGCCAGGCGCGATCGACCATGGTGTCCACCCGTATCGTGAGCGGACTGACCTCGATCGGCTGTCCGGTCTCGACCGGCTCGTCGAGCTTGCGGTACAGGAGCTGGTTGAGCGCGGTTTCATCGTTGAGCGCGGCGGTGCGGTACTGCGCCTGGAGTTGGCGCGCGGCGGCGAGATCGAACTCCGCCGTGATGAAATCGGTCTGGGTGACCTGGTTAGCGCTGTACGCGACCTGCGTCACCTGCAGAACGCGCTCGAGGTTCGCGATGTTCTCCTGGTTGACCTGGCCCAGCGCGCGATCGAGCACCAGCTGGTAGTACGCCATCTCGACGCTGGCGCGGATGTCGCGGAGCGTCGCCTCGTATCCGAGCCGCGCGATTTCGGCGTTGCGCCGCGCCTGGTCGGTCTGCAGCATCGACTTGCCCGGAAACTGAAACGCCTCCGTCACCTGGAGCGTGTGCTCAGAGGCGTCAGTAACGCCGTTGGTCGGGCTGTCGAGATTCGTGAACGAGAAGATCGGATCGTTGGGAGCATAGGCCTGCTTGACCGAATGCACCGCCGACTGCCATCGCTCACGCGCCGCCATGGCCGCGGGATTCGCGCTCTGCGCGAGCTGCACCATCTGATCGACTGACAAGGCAAGCGGTGCCGCGAAAGCCGGCGCAGCCGCAAACGCGGCCACGACCGTCATCCAAACAGCTATAGAGCCCGCCCGTGCGCGCATTGCTCACCCCCGGGGCGCGTGACCGCCTCCGTTCGCTCCTTGCGCACGCCCGTACTCGGTGCGTGCGAGGAATAGACGAAATGACGAGCAATAGTAATCAAGGATTTAATCAATCAGATTGAGGGGGGCGCCGGAAGCTGAGGGGGGACTCTCGCGCTCTGGAAGCAAGCGGCCCGCCCTCCGCGAGCGGAGGCGGGCCGTCAATATCCGCGCCGTCGATTTACCGAAACCCGAGTGGGCGCTACTTCTGAGCCGTGCTCTTCTGTTCGGCCGCCTTTTCCAGCGAGCGCACGTACATCACAACGTCCCATCGCTCATTTGACGACATCGCGTCCGCATAGGCCGGCATCAGCAGGATTCCATTGCGGATCGCTGCGTAAATGTAACCGTCGGGCAGATTCTTGGCGGTTCCCGTTACCAGATTCTTGGGCGGATGCTTGAGCAGGCCGGCCTTGGCGACCGGCCCGTCGCCGCGGCCGTCCGTTCCATGGCATGCGGCGCATAAGTTGTCGTACAACTCCTGGCCGTGCGCGAGGTTCTCGGGGGTCGGCTTCAGGGGATTCTTCAGCCTCACCGTCATCATCTCCAGCGACATCGGCGGTATCCCATGCAGCGGCAGCGTGTCTTCGGGCATCACGCGCGGAGCGCGCGACATCGGCTGGACCGCAACTCCGCGGTACATGTCGATGTCCCAGGGAAAGCAGTAGGCCGCAGGCGCAGAGAGCATCACGGCGGCAGCGAGAGCCAGCGAGGCACTCACCCAGCGGCGCGCGCGACGCATGATTGGAGACGAGGTCGAAGCCTTCACGTTATTTCTTCACCACCACTTCCCCGACCATACCTGCCTTCTCGTGGGGAACGCAAAAGTACTTGTAGGTCCCGGGAACCGTAAATGTATAGCTGAAAGTCCCTCCCGGGGGCATAAAGCCGGAGTCAAAGGTCGCCGCGCCTTTCGGCTCAGAGACGCTGCTGGGATTCTGCGCATCCGCCGGAACCAAGGTCACCGAGTGAAGCGTCTGGCCGGTGTTGGTCCACTTGACCGAATCGCCCACCTTGATCGTGACCTTGGCGGGCTCGTAAACGGCCGGCTCGTCTCCCATTTTCACCTCGACGGTGGCCGCGGCGTGCGCGAGGGGAGCGGCTACAGTCGTGAGCAGCGCCACGACGGCACCAATGGCAAAAGTGGTGGCCAGAAGGCCCAGAGGAGCAACTTTTCGGAAGCGGTTCAAATTCACAGTATCCATTTCAAAAATCCTTTAATTCCGGTCGCTTGCGCGGTTAGCACGCGCGCAGCGGAAGCGCGATCGCGGGATGTGCGGGACCGGGCGCAGTGACATAAGCATCGCTCATCCTGACTTTCCCCCGCAATCACCGACGCTTAAGTCTACGAAAACCGCCGACGAAAGCAAGGGTTGAGGCCCCCCGCCCGTCAGGCACTCGATATTTGCGCCGGGCATGGCCCGGGCGGGCGCTCAGGCGGCGGCAGACAGCGCGCGGCTCTTGAACTGCAGCCCCTGCGCGCCGGCGTCCACCTTGACCCGCGAGTTGTCGCGCACTTCACCGGAGAGAATCTTGCGGCCCAGCGCCGTTTCCAGTTCGCGCTGGATCAACCGTTTCAGCGGGCGCGCTCCGTAGGACGGGTCGTAACCGCGCTCGGCCAGATAATCGAGCGCCTTGTCGCTAAGCTCGAGCTCGATCTTGCGTTCCTCCAGCCGCTGGCGCAGCCGGCCGAGCTGAATCTCGACGATCTCGCGCAGTTGCTCGCGCGCGAGCGGATGGAACACCACGATCTCATCGACGCGGTTGAGGAACTCGGGCCGAAAGCTCTGGCGCATCACTTCCAGGCATTCCTCTTTCATCTTCTCGTAATCACGTCCCTTGAAGCCCAGGATGAGCTGGCTTGCGATGTTCGAGGTCATGATCACGACCGTATTTCGAAAGTCCACGGTGCGGCCCTGCCCGTCGGTCAGCCTCCCGTCATCGAGCAGTTGCAACAGCACGTTGAAGACGTCGGCGTGCGCCTTTTCGATCTCGTCGAACAGGATCACCGAGTATGGCCGGCGCCGCACCGCTTCGGTGAGCTGACCGCCTTCCTCGTATCCAACGTAACCCGGAGGCGCGCCCAGCAGGCGCGAAACCGTATGCTTCTCCATATACTCGGACATGTCGATGCGGATCATCGCGCCTTCGTCGTCGAACAGGAACTCCGCCAGCGCGCGCGCCAGCTCGGTTTTGCCCACCCCGGTTGGTCCCAGGAAGATGAACGATCCGATCGGGCGGTTCGGGTCTTTCAGTCCCGCGCGCGCGCGGATTACCGCGTCGGCGACCGCGGAGACCGCCTCGTCCTGTCCGATCACGCGCTTGTGAAGCTGATCTTCCAGATGCGCGAGCTTCTGGACCTCGCCTTCCATCAGGCGCGAGACCGGAATCCCGGTCCATCGCGCGACCACTTCGGCGATATCGTCCTCGTCGACTTCTTCCTTGATCAGCCGCTCGGCGCCGCCCGCCTTCTCGGTGACCTTGTGCTCCTCGGCGGCGAGATCCTTTTCGAGTTGCGCGAGCTTGCCGTACTGCAGCTCGGCGACCTTGTTGAGATCGTACTCGCGCTTGGCCTTGTCGATCGCAAGCCGGGTCTGCTCGATCTCGGCCTTGATCGTCGAGAGTTTCTCGAGCCCGCCCTTCTCGCTCTGCCACTGGGCCTCGAGTGCGCCGCGCTTGTCACGAGCCTCGGCCAGTTCCTTTTCCAGACGCTCGAGCCGCTCCCTGGAGGCCGCGTCGGTCTCGCGCTTGAGCGCCTCGCGCTCTATTTCGAGCTGCATCACGCGCCGGTTGACTTCGTCGAGCTCCACCGGCATCGATTCCTTCTCGGTGCGCAGCTTGGCCGCCGCTTCATCGACCAGGTCGATCGCCTTATCGGGCAGGAAGCGGTCGGTGATGTAGCGCTTGGAGAGCATCGCAGCCGTTACCAGCGCGGCATCCTTGATGCGGATGCCGTGATGGACCTCGTAGCGCTCCTTGAGGCCGCGCAGGATCGAGATGGTGTCTTCGACGCTGGGCTCCGGAACCATCACCGGCTGGAAGCGCCGCTCCAGCGCCGCATCCTTTTCGATATGCTTGCGGTACTCATCGAGCGTGGTCGCGCCGATGCAATGTAATTCGCCGCGCGCGAGCATCGGCTTGAGCAGGTTCGATGCGTCCATCGCCCCCTCAGCCGCGCCCGCGCCGACGACCGTATGCAGTTCGTCAATGAAGAGAATGACCTCACCGGCGGCGTCCTGCACTTCCTTGAGCACCGCCTTGAGCCGCTCTTCGAATTCCCCGCGGAACTTTGCCCCCGCGATCAGAGCGCCCATGTCGAGCGCCACGATACGCCGGTTCTTGAGCCCCTCGGGAACGTCGCCGCGCACGATCCGCTGCGCCAGCCCCTCGACGATCGCCGTCTTGCCGACGCCCGGCTCGCCAATCAGCACCGGGTTGTTCTTGGTGCGCCGCGACAGCACCTGGATAACGCGGCGGATTTCCTCGTCGCGCCCGATTACCGGATCGACCTTGCCCTGCGAGGCGAGCTTGGTGAGATCGCGCCCGTACTTTTCCAGCGACTGGTAGGTCGCCTCGGGATTGGCCGAGGTCACGCGCTGACTGCCGCGCACCTTGGCGAGCGTCGCCATCAGCTTTTCATGCGTCAGCCCCGCTTCACGCAGGATTTTCGAGGCCGCGCCCGGCTCATCGAGCATCGCGATCAGCGCGTGTTCGACCGAGATATATTCGTCCTTGAGCTTGCCGGCCTCCTGCTCGGCGCGCGCCAGCACGCGGCCCAGTCGCTGGGTCGCATAGACCTGCGCCACATCGGCGCCGCCGCCGGTCACCCGCGGAAGCTTTTTCAGCTCCGCCTCGAGCTTGCCGCGCACCGCCGAGCGATCGACGCCGGCAATCGCCAGCACCGAGGAGGCGAGGCCCTGTTCGTCTTCGAGAAAGGCGGCGAGCAGATGCTCCACGTCAACGGCCTGGTTGTGGGCCGTCAGTGCGGCGTTCTGCGCGCGCCCCAGCGCTTCTTGAAGCTTTTCGGTGAACCGGGTTGCATCCATGTGGTCGTTATTTCCTGCCTGCGATTAAAGCTAACCATTCCTGCCGGATCGGCAAGCGCGGCGGTTTAGAGGCGGGTTGCGCGGATTTCCGCCTCTGACCGCGCCGTCGCACCGGCGGAGCGCAACCTCAGGCGGGACGCCGATACAGGCCCGCATGGCGGGCAACAATAAGATACTTCTTGAAGACGCGGTTGGTCTCCTCCTCGTGCTCGCTCACCGCCGTGCCATCGCCCGGATCGAAGAAGCAGGTCGGATCCTCCTGCAGGTAGTCGCCGGTGTGGTAATACGCCATCGCGCGGCACCCGCCGCACGTGTACTGGTAGCGGCAGTTGCCGCAGCGGCCCTTGAGGTTGCCGCGATCGAGCAGGTCATTAAAGACCTTGCTCCCCGCCACCAGCTCGTCCAGGGGCTGCTCGCGCACATTGCCGGCCTTGAGCGAATCGAGCAGCACCGGGCATACGGAGACGTCGCCTTCAGCGTTGAGCGCCAGCCAGGCGCCCACCCAGCATCCGATTGGCGGGTTCTGCGGGACCGTGCCATTGCGCGCGCCGCCTGAAACCTCGCGATGGAGTTCGGGCGAAAGAAAGAACGGCGTGTAGCTGACGTAACCGTGCACGTAGCGCCGGAGCACGGGATGAAACCGATCGCGCAGGTCAGCGCGGTCGAACGAAAGCTGCTTGAACAGATCGCAACCCGAGCCGCGCGCCACCAGGGGCGAGCGGTTGTACGAGATGCGATTGCGGACCAGGTAGTCGACGGTGTCGTTAAACGATTCGGCGTTGTCCTTCGACATCGTGACGATCACGTGGCGATCGATCTTGAGTTCGGCGCACAGCGCGAGCACCTCCAGCGTGCGCTCGGGCGTGGCGTCTCGGGTAAACTCGTTGTGCGGGTCGATTGAATTCAGACCGACCGCAATCGTCACGTTGCCGCCGCTGGCCTGCTTGATCTCGAGCAGGCGCTCGCGGGTCAGCAGCTCACAATTGCTGCAAATCTTGCACTCGTATCCGAGTTCGTGGGTAAGCGCGATCAGATCCATCGCGTCCTTGCGGAGCAGGAACTCGCCGCCGCTCCATCCGACCGCCACGGTCCCGAGCCGCTTTGCGGGCAGCAAAATCAGGTCGCGGATCTCATCGAAGCTGAGCTCCGCGCGCCGCGATGCGCGCACCCGAGCCGGCTGGTTGCTACCGGTCATGCACGCAGGGCATCGGAGATTGCACAGCCGCGTCGCCTCGAAGTAAATCGCCGGGAAATTGTATCGTGGTTCCACCCATCCGCCTCCATCGCCGCGAGAGTCGGCAGAGGGGACGCAATTTCAGTTCCATCGGAGCCGCCGGAAATCCGCCGGTATTACCGCTGTTTTCTTTCCGCCCAGCCGCGCGCTGCGGTCCCGTCGGATACAATCTGTATCCGTCGGAAACATGCGATTCCGCCCGACCGCGGCGATCGTTAGCTGCGCTCAGCTTGATTTGCTAAGAAGGTCGCGAAGCTTTTTCAGGAGAGCAGACATGCGCATCAGCGTTACCATCAACGGCGAGCGGCGCGAGGACGACGTCGATCCCCGCACCCTGCTGGTTCATTACATCCGCGACGTCGCCGGCCTGACCGGCACCCACGTCGGCTGCGAAACATCCCTGTGCGGCGCGTGCACGGTCCATCTCAACGGCAGCGCGGTCAAATCATGCACCGTGCTGGCCGCCCAGGCCGACGGTGCGCAGATTACGACGATCGAGGGGATGGCGGCACCCGGCGGCCAGATGCATCCGCTGCAGGACGGCTTCTGGGAAGAACACGGCCTCCAGTGCGGCTACTGCACGCCCGGGATGATCATGTGCGCGGCGGACCTGCTCGGGCGCAATCAGAATCCGACCGACGCGGAAATCCGCGAGGCGCTGGAAGGCAACCTGTGCCGATGCACCGGCTACCAGCATATCGTCAACGCGATCCAGTACGCCGCGCGCAAGATGCGCGAGCAGAAGGCCGCCTGAGCCGGACCGAGGTACATCACGATGGCCGTTATTCCCAAGTTCGTGGGCGAACGAATCAAACGGCGCGAAGATCCGCGCCTGGTCACCGGCACCGGCATCTACGTAGATGACGTGCGGCTGCCCGGGATGCTCTCGGCGGTGGTGCTGCGCAGCCCCCACGCGCACGCGAAGATAAACTCGATCGACCTCAGCAAGGCGCGCGCGCTCGCCGGAGTCACGTGCGTGCTCGCGGGCGGCGATCTCAAGGATCAAATCGGCGGGGTGCCGTGCGTCGCGCCCGCCGACCACATCCCGTTTCATCCCGTGCTCGCGCAGGGCAAGGTTCGGTATGTCGGCGAGGGAGTTGCCGTCGCGGTCGCCGCGACGCCGTACGTCGCGCAGGACGCGCTTGACCTGATCGACGTCGACTACGATCCCCTCGACGCGGTGACCGACCCCGAAAAGGCGCTCGCCGCCGATGCGCCGGTGCTCCACGAGGAATTCGGCAACAACTCCGTCACCTACGCCGACGTGCCGAATCCCGCCGTGGACGAGGCGATGCGCAAGGCCGACAAGATCATCAAGCTGCGCCTGACCAACCAGCGCCTGGCGCCGGTCCCGATGGAGCCGCGCGGCGCGGTGGCGAAGTGGGAGCCCGGCTACAAGCAGCTCACGCTGTGGTCGTCCACCCAGATTCCGCATCTCCTGCGCTCGCAGCTGGCCGAGATGCTCCATCTCGGCGAGAACAAGGTCCGTGTGATCGCGCCCGAGGTCGGCGGCGGATTCGGATGCAAGCTGAACGTGTACGCCGAAGAGGCGATGGTCGCCTACCTGGCGATGAAGCTCGGCAAGCCGGTCAAATGGATCGAGCGCCGGCGTGAGAACTTCGCCGGCACCACCCACGGCCGCGATCAGATCACCTACCTCGAAGTCGCCGCGCAGAAGGACGGCACCGTGCTCGCGGTCAAGGGCAAGTTCATCTGCGACATGGGCGCGTACCTCCAGTTGCTGACCCCCGCGATTCCCGGATTCTCGGGACTGATGATGACCGGGTGCTACAAGATTCCGGCGCTCGCGTTCGACCAGCAGATGGTGTTCACGAACAAGATGGCGACCGACGCGTATCGCGGCGCGGGCCGCCCCGAAGCCGCTTACATCGCCGAGCGCATCATGGATACCGTCGCGCTCGAGTTCGGACTCGACCCCGCCGACGTGCGGCGCAAGAACTTCATCCCCAAGGAGGCGTTTCCCGCGACCACCGCCGGCGGCCTGCTCTATGACTCGGGCGACTACGATCTTGCGCTCAGCAAGGCACTCGAGATGGTCGATTACAAGAAAGTGCGCGCCGAGCAGGCGCAGGCGCTCAAGCAGGGACGCTACATCGGCGTCGGCATTGCGTCCTACGTCGAAATTTGCGGCCTCGGACCGTCCACATTGCTGCCGCCCAAGCTCAAGGGCGGCGGATGGGAAAGCTCGACGATCAGAATCGAGCCCGACAGCAAGGTAACCGTGCTGACCGGCATCTCGCCGCACGGCCAGGGCCAGGAGACCACCTTTGCGCAAATCGTCGCCGACGAGTTCGGCATCGATATCGACGACATCAACGTGGTCCACGGCGACACCGCGCAGGTGCAATACGGAATCGGCACCTTCGGCAGCCGCGGCACCACGGTCGGCGGACCGGCGCTGATGATGTCGGTCACCAAGCTTAAGGACAAGATGAAGAAGATCGCCTCCACCATGATGGAGGTGCCGCCCGACCAGCTAACCTTCGCCAATCGCACCGTCGCGCTCGCGTCGGATCCCGCCAAGTCGATCGCGCTGCAGGCCGTGGTCGACGCGGCCTACGGTTACAAGACACCGATTCCGGGCGTCGAGCCGGGCCTCGATGCGACCAGCTTTTACGAACCGCAGAACTGCACCTTCCCGTTCGGCACCCACGTGGCGGTGGTCGAAGTCGATCCCGCAACCGGCGTGGTGACGTTTTTGCGCTACGTCGCCGTGGATGACTGCGGCAAAATTCTGAGCCCGCTGCTGGTCGCCGGGCAGGTGCATGGCGGAATCGCGCAGGGGATCGCGCAGGCGCTGTACGAGGAAGTCATTTACGACGAAAACGGCCAGCTCATCACGGCCACCCTGATGGACTACGCGGTGCCGCGCGCGCACATGCTGCCGCACTACGAACTCGCATCCACCGTCACGCCCTCGCCCGTCAACATCCTGGGCGTCAAGGGCGTCGGCGAAGCCGGCACCATCGGCTCCACGCCGTGCGTCGTCAACGCGGTGCTCGACGCGCTCAAGCCACTCGGCATCAGACACATCGACATGCCGCTCAAGCCCGAGACGGTGTGGCGCGCAATCCGCGGCGCGCAGCGGAAAGGATAAGGCGATGTATCCGGCGTCATTCGAATATCATCGCGCCTCGTCGGTGAAAGAGGCGCTCGCGATGCTCTCGCAGTACGGCGGCGACGCCAAGCTGCTGGCCGGCGGCCACAGCCTGGTGCCGATGATGAAGCTGCGCCTGGCGCAGCCCGCCCATCTGATCGATATCGGCGCGATTCGCGAGCTTGCCACGGTCAGCGAAAGCGGCGGCAAGATCGTCGTCGGCGGCCTGACCACGCATCACGCGGTCGAAACCAACTCAATCGTGCGCGCAAAGCTCGGACTGCTCGCCGAGGCTGCGGCCATGATCGGCGACGTGCAGGTGCGCAATCGTGGCACGCTCGGAGGCTCGCTCGCGCACGCCGATCCGGCCGCGGACTATCCCGCCGCGGTGCTCGCGCTGGAAGGCGAGATCACGATCGAGGGAGCGGCGGGCTCGCGCATGGTTAAGGCAGCCGACTTTTTCCTCGACCTGATGACTACCGAGGTTGGCGAGGGTGAGATTCTGACCCGTGTGACGTTCGCGCCGATTCCCGCCGGATGCGGTTTCGCTTACGCCAAGCATCGGCAGCCCGCCTCGGGATTTGCGATGGTGGGGGTGGCGGCGATGGTGGCGCTCGACAAGTCGGGTAACTGCGCCAGCGTGCGCGTCGGAGTTACCGGGCTTGCGGCGAAGCCGTTTCGCGCCACGGCGGTGGAAACGGCGCTCACCGGCAAGCCGCCCGCCCAGGCGATCGCCGCGGCCGCCGCGCACGCCGCCGACGGCATCGACGCGCTGGCCGATATCCACGCCTCCGCGGAGTTCCGCGCGGAGCTTGCCCGCGTCTACACGCGCCGCGCGCTGGAAGCCGCGGCCGCGCGCGCCAAGGCGTAGCCGCGCTGCGCCGCAGATTGCCCGATCATGAAGATTGCTGGCGAACAGGTACTCGCCGCGCCGCGCGAGAAAGTCTGGGCGCTCTTCAATGACCCGGCGCGGCTCTCACGGCTGATCCCCGGATGCGAGAAGCTCGACACGACCGCGCCCGACGAGTTCGCGGGCACCATCAACGTCGGCGTCGCCGCCGTTAAGGGCACCTACACCGGCAAGCTCAAGCTCGAGGACAAGCGCCCGCCCGAGCATTACAAGATGGTGGTCGACGGCAAGGGCAAGCAGGGCTTCGTGCGCGGCTCCGGCACGCTCGACCTCGTCGCACGCGACGCACGCACGACGGCGGTGACGTTCAACGGCGACCTGCAGGTCGGCGGACCGCTGGTGCAGGTTGGCCAGCGCGTCATCGACAGCGCGGCCAAGATGATGCTGGGGCAGTTCTTTGCGGCGGCGGAGGCGGAGCTTAAGGCGGAGGCGGTGGGGACCGTGGCCCGCCATGGACTCTTCATCAACTTCTGGCGATGGATGGTGCGGGTGCTGAGGGGGTGGTTCGCGAAATAGTAGCGCCGCGCACCCTCATCGGGCACGCGGCGCTGTCTTCCACCTATATTCACGGACGCTCGGAAGCGGCCGCGTCGCAAACGTTCAGCCGATCGCCGTCTTGCGTCCCGGCTCGCGCGTGACACGCTGCGGTGCATTGGACGCGCGCGCCACGCCGGTGTGGAACAGCGGCTGCGGAGGCAGCAAGTCGGTCTTGGGCGGCGCGAGCAGAATTCTGCGGCGGCCGTCGCGCGCCAGTATCCCCTGCTGCATCATTTCCATCAGCAGCTTCGACACCATCGGGCGCGAGCTCCCGATCATCTCAGCCAACTCCTCCTGCGCCAGCTCCGGCGTCAGCAGAATCCCCCGCGAGTCGGCCACGCCGAAGCGCGCCGCCAGCTCGTTGAGAACCACTTCCAGCCGCTGCCGCAGCGACATCCCCAGGAACGTCGCGTAGCGGTAGGCCACCGACGACCACAGCGTATTGATCGCCTCGGCCAGCCCCACCAGCACCTCCGTGTCGAGGCCCTTGAGGACCTCGATGACGTGATGGCGGGTGAACAGCGCAACGGTGGTATTGGTCAGCGCGTGCGCCTCGAAGAGCTGAGAGCGCGCCCCGCCGGAATCGGCGAAATCGGCGTAGCCGACGATATCCCCGGGACCGGCGAGCTCGACCAGGATCCGATCGGTCCCCGGCCGCGAGCTGTTCACCTTGACCACCCCGCTCAGGACCGCGAAGACCACATCCGCCGGCGAGCCCTTGGCAAACAGCGGCGAGCCCTTGGGATAGCGGACCGGCGTGTAGCGGTCGAGCAGCGCCGCGATTGCCTCTCTCGGCAGACCCAGCGCGCTCAATCGCGCGAGCAGTTTGTCGGTAGGATGCTCCAAACTTTGACCATTCATGGCACGTCCTCGACTCTAAATTTCGTAACCCCCACCTGCACCAGCTTCCCGATCGGGCGGCGGTCGGCCAGCTTGGTCCGGAACCGCCGGGGCGCCGGCGTCTGTTTCAAATTGATCAACCGACCCCAACTTTCTGCTAGTTTCTGAACCCTACAGATTGTTACTACAGCGAGCGGTGTTCGTCAAGGGGGCGCAATACCTGCCATTGGCAAGCCCTACGCGCCTGCGATTGTCATCTCTGCAATCTTGAGCGTGGGCGAGGCTACCGACGATCGCCAGTGCAAATCGTTGCCGATCATCTCCACGGCGCGGAACATCTCCTTGAGATTGCCCGCGATAGTTATCTCCTGCACCGGATGCGCAAGTTCGCCGTTCTCGATCCACATTCCGCCCGCCCCGCGCGAGTAGTCGCCGGTGACAAGATTCACCCCGAACCCGATCATTTCGGTCAGATACAGACCGCTCTTGACCGACCCGATGATCTGTTCGGGCGTGTGCGCGCCCGGCTCGAGATAAAGATTGGTGGTCGAAACTCCCGGCGGCGCGCCCACCGACCGCGACGCATTCCCGGTCGGCTGCATCTTGAGCTTGCGCGCCGAGTACGTGTCGAGCAGGTAGGTCTTGAGCACGCCCTTGTCGACCAGGCTCTTGCGATTGGTCGGCAGCCCCTCGCCGTCGAACGGCTTGGAGCCCAGCGCGCCCGGCATCCGGCCGTCGTCGAAAATCGTGACCGCGGGCGATGCGACCTCAGTGCCGAGGCGGCCCTCCAGGAACGACGCGCCCTTGTACAGCGACGGTCCCGACGCCGCGCTGGCGAGCGTGCGAATCAGTCCCGCCGCCATGTCGGGATCGAACACGATCGGCGCGCGTGTGGTCTTGATTTTGCGCGCGCCGAGCCGGCGCACCGCGCGTTTGGCGGCAGTGATTCCCGTGGCCTCCGCGTCCTCGAGCTTCGCGAAGCGCCGGTTGGCGGTGTACCAGTAGCCGATCTGCATCGAGCCGTTGTCCTGCGCGATTGGCGCCACCGCGAGGCTGAACGAAGTGCCCTCGTAGTCGCCGCAGAAGCCCTGGCTGTTGGCGAACAGGATCGCGTAGCGGCCCGAGTCGAACTCCGCGCCCTCGGAGTTCTTGATGCGCGCGTCGTGGCCGAGCGCGGCGCGCTCCGCGGTGCGAGCGATTGCAAGCGCGCGGTCGGCGGGGATGATATCGGCGCTTTCGTCGGCGAGCTGCAGGTCCGGAAACGACTTTGCCTGCAGCGCCGCATCCGGCAGCCCCGACCACGGATCGGCCGCGGTCAGGCGCGCGAGCTTGACCGACTCCGCGATAAACTCCGCCAGCGAGGTGCGCTCCAGCTCGGCCGTCGACGCGGTCGCCGAGGATTGCCCCACGAACACGCGCAGACCGAGCCGCCGCTCGCGCGAGCTCTTGAGCTTCTCGACTTCGCCCAGGCGCACTCCCGCCGACAGCGACTCCGCGCTCACGCACAGAACCTCGGCGGCGGTCGCGCCATGCCGTTTCGCCTCGCCGAGCGCCCATTCGGCGAGCGCCGTGTCGATCTTGTCCATCGCCATACTCCCCGTCGCCCGCCTCAGGCGCGCGTGCCGCCCACCGTGATCCCGTCGATGCGAATCGTCGGCAGCCCGACGCCCACCGGCACCGATTGTCCGTCCTTGCCGCAGGTGCCGATTCCCTCATCGAGCGCGAGGTCGTTGCCAACCATCGAGACACGCGTCAGCACGTCGGGGCCGTTGCCGATGAGCGTCGCGCCCTTGACCGGGCGGGTCACCTTGCCGTCCTCGATCAGGTAGGCCTCGCTGGCCGAGAAGACGAACTTGCCGTTGGTGATATCGACCTGGCCGCCGCCGAAGCTGACCGCGTAGAGCCCGCGCGGAACCGACTTGATAATCTCCTCGGGCGTCGATTCGCCGGCCAGCATGAAGGTGTTGGTCATCCGCGGCATCGGGGTATGCGCAAAGCTCTCGCGCCGTCCGTTGCCGGTCGGCTTCATCTTCATGAGCCGCGCGTTCATCCGATCCTGCAGGTATCCGCGCAGGATGCCCTTCTCGATCAGGACCGTGCGTGAGGTCGGCGTACCCTCGTCATCGACGTTGAGGCTGCCGCGGCGCAGCGGAATAGTGCCGTCGTCGATAACCGTGCACAGCTCGCTGGCGACCTTCTGCCCGATTCGCCCGGAGAACGCGGAGACGGCCTTGCGGTTGAAGTCGCCCTCCAGTCCGTGGCCGATCGCCTCATGCAGCAGGATTCCCGGCCATCCGGGTCCCAGCACCACCACCGTCTCGCCCGCCGGCGCATCGACGGCGTCCAGGTTGACGATCGCCTGGCGCGCCGCCTCCTGCGCGTAATGACGCCACTTGTCGCCTTCGAGAAAGAACTGGTAATCAACGCGGCCGCCGCCGCCGTAGGTTCCCGACTGGCGATTGCCCTTGCCGTCGTCGGCGATCACGGTCACGTTGAGGCGGCACAGCGGCTGCACGTCGGTGGCGATCCGCCCCTCGCTGGTCACGATCATCACGACCTTGCGCTCGGCCGCGATCGACGCCATCACGTTCTTCACGCGCGGGTCGCAGGCGCGCGCGGTCTTGTCGATTTCCTGGAGCAGGCGCGCGCGCTCCTCGACCGGGATTTCCAGCGGCGTGGTCTCGACCTCGTACAGCGCATGACGCGGGACGGTCGCGCCGACGTGGAGCGCCGGCGCCTGCGAGCGCTCATCGGCGATCGCGCGGGCCGCCTCGGCGGCTATTCGCATCCGATCTACGGTGACCTCGTCGGAGTATGCGTACCCGGTGCGATCCTCGGCGCACACTCGGACGCCGACGCCCTGCGACACGCTCTTGGCCGTGTGATTGACCATCGACTCTTCCAGCCCCAGCGACTCGGCGCTGTGATACTGGAAGTAGAGATCGGCGTAGTCGGCCTTGCGCTCGAGCGCCGTGCCGAGCACGCGCTCGAAGGCAGCCTCGGTCATCCCGAAGCGGCTCAGGAAGAACTTCTCGGGCTTTACCAATTCATTTGCCATCGTGATTTCCCGCCATCGTCATCCAGAGTATCAAAGCGGGCCGGGGGTCAGAAGTTCGTGGGCGGTGATGGGTCCGTTTATTTTTCGCTCCGGCGCGATTTGGCGAAATTCGCGAGCATCGAGGCGGAGTTTTTCGCGCCGCGATGGGTTCGGCGAAGCCACCTCGCGCCGCCGCGGCGACGCGCGAGCGCGCCGGCACGGACTGGATGCGGAGATGTATCGATTCTGGCGGGAGAGGATTCCCGAGAAAAAAAACGGACGGCGGGCAACTTTGCCTGCGGCGCCCATCACCAAATCTATTATGACACATTGCGCGCTTCCGCGTAAGGTGATCCCTCGCGCGCGCGCGCACGCACGCGCTGCAGAGCGATCGAGACGGGGCGCTCCGCAGGCGTATGACCCGATAGTTGCGGATTCAAACAGTGGCGGATTCTGATCGACGACGAGGTGCGCCGATGGCCGAGAACTGGGACGACAAGTTCGACTATCTGAGCAAGAGCCGCAGCCTCTACCACAATGAGGATTACTGGCGCTTCCTGGTGCGCGAGGTATGGCGCATCGCCGAGCGCCCCCGCAACGTCGTCGATTTCGGCTGCGGATTCGGATGGGCCGGACTATTCCTGATGCCGATGCTGGCGGCGGGGAGCGAATACAGCGGTCTCGATCTTTCGGAGCCGCTGCTCGAAAGAGCGCGCGCTATATTCGCCGCCCTGCCCTGGCGCTCAACGTTCATCCGGGGCGACGCGTGCTCAACTCCATTCAAGGACGGCCAGTTCGACGTGGCGATCGCGCATACCCTGCTGATGCATCTGGCGCGGCCCGACCAGGCGCTGGCCGAGATGATTCGCGTGACGCGCGAGGGCGGACTCGTGATCGCCTGCGAGTGCAGCCGCAACGCAATCAACGCCCTCATTCACGTTCACGAGACCGACGAGCAGGAGCATACGCCGCTCGGGATGTGGCAGGCGATGAACGCCAAAATCAGGCGGCGCAGCGGTGTCGATTACAACATCGGGATGAAGCTGCCGGTGATGATGCATCGCGCGGGATTGCGCAACGTCGAGGCGCGGGTGAGCGACGCGGTCCGGCTCGTGTTTCCTCCACTCGACACGCCCGAGAAAGAGCGCGTATTCAACGCGATTTGCGACGACGGGATGGGCACCTATCCCACCGACGAAGCGAGCTTCGCCGCGACGCTCGCCGCACTGACCCAAAGAGGCGCCAGCGAGCGGGAGGCGGGCGAGGAGCTGCGGCGCGAGATGAAGAATGATTACCGGCGGCGCGGCCGCGATCACCATTTCGTCCAGCCGGGGCTGATCACGATCAGCTTCGGGACCGTGAGCAAGCGGTGACGCGCCGCGAGCGCGTCGCGGGCAGGGACGCCCGCGCCACTCATGCAGGAATGGGGCTCTGCCGCTTCCATCGCGCCTGCTCTGGAAGCGGGCGGCGCGCTGGGCGGGCGAAAGAATCAGGCACCCCCTCTTGTATTCTCCCCCGTGTCGAACAACGGGGGCGAATCAGAATGAAGCTTCGCGCGGTACAACCGGTGCGAATCGGAAAACTCGGCTCGCGGTAGATACAGCCGGGGCGAATCAGAATGGGAATGCTCGCTCGCGCGATTGCTTCCTGCCCTCTTCCCTTTTTCACTGGACGCTTCGCGTCCGGGAGAGGATGCGAGCTCGATTTCTGCCCTCTCCCTGTTAGGGAGAGGATGCGAGCGACGTGGCCGCGAGGCGCGTCCGAGCGGCCATCCTGAGCGAAGCGAAGGACCTGTGAGGGTCCGCTTTCAGCGCTGCGTCTTTCGCAGCGCGACTCCTTCTTGCCCTCTCCCTGTTAGGGAGAGGACGCGAGCGCAGCGAACGCAGTGAGCGAAGCGAGCCAGGTGAGGGTCCGAATTCAGCGCTGCGTCTTTCGCAGCGCGACTATGATCCTGCACTGTATCGCGTCGGCCGCGGTTGCGAGCGGCAAATTCAAACTCGCGAGCGCTGCGCTCGCGCAAGGACCCTCTCCAAACCGTGTGCCTGTGGCACGTCCCTAACAGGGAGAGGGCTCGGAGAAGGGAAGCGCGTTTCGATAATGCGCTGGCGCGCAGGAGCGGCAGGCACCCCCTCTTGTATTCTCCCCCGTGTCAAAAAACGGGGGAGAAGCAGAAATGGAACCGCCCGCGCGCGGTTCCAGCCCTCTCCCTGTTAGGGAGAGGACGCGAGCACAGCGCTCGCGTGAGGACCCTTGCCAAACCGTGGGCCAGGGGCACTTCCCTTATAGGGAGAAGCTCGGGCGTTGTGCGGGGCGCGCTTAGCCGGCGGCGGCGCGGCGGCGCCCGGAGCGTTCCTTCTGCTGGTCGGCCTTCTTGGGCGAGCGCTTGCGCGGCTTCTTGCCGCCGGTCTTCTCTTCGGAGCCGGTGAACTCGATTATCGAAAGCGGCGCGGCGTCGCCCTGGCGGAAGCCGAACTTGACCACGCGGGTATAGCCGCCGGGACGATCCTTGAAGCGCGGCGCGATCTCGTCGAAGAGCTTTTTAACCGCCTGATGCGACTGCATGAAGGCGAACGCGCGGCGGCGCGCGGCCAGGTCGTTCTGCTTGCCGAGCGTGACCATCCGGTCCGCGAAATGGCGCAGATCCTTGGCCTTGGCGTCGGTGGTGCGGATGCGCTCGTGCTTGATCAGCGCGAGCACCAGATTCTTGAACAGCGCCTTCCGATGGGCGGAAGTGCGGCTGAGTTTACGGCCCCGGTTAAGATGACGCATCGGCTACTCCAGGCTGCTTGCTCGCAAAGGGCGCGTCCGCCTACTCGGACTCGCGCCGCTCCTGCTCCTCCCACATACGGTCCAGCTCGTTGCGCGGGGGCAGGTTCTCCAGGCGCATCCCGAGCGAAAGGCTCATATCGGTGAGCACTTCCTTGATCTCGTTCAGGGACTTGCGGCCGAAATTCTTGATCTTGAGCATGTCCTGCTCGGTGCGCTGGACCAGCTCGCCGATAAACTTGATGTCGGCGTTCTGCAGCCCGTTGAACGCGCGCACCGAGATCGGCAGGCCCTCCACCGGGCGGTAGAGCAGCTCATTGATGGTCGGATGCGCCTCGCCGCCGTCGGCCGCGGCGCCGGGCATCTCGGCCTCTTCCTCCACGCCGGCGAAAATCGACATCTGGTCGCGCAGCACGCGCGCCGCATAGGTCATCGCCTCGCGCGGCGAGATCGATCCGTCGGTGAAGATCTCGACCGCCAGGCGATCGTAGTCGGTGCGCTGGCCGACGCGCGCGTTGGTCACCACGAAGTTGACCTTCTTGATGGGCGAGTAGATGGCGTCGATGCGGATGGTGCCGATCGGCTCCTCTTCCTCGCCGCGCTCGGCGGGAACGTAGCCGCGGCCGCGCTTGATGACCAGCTCCATGTCGAGCTCGGCGCCCTTGTCGAGCGTTGCGATGGGCGAATCGGGCGTAAGGATCTCGAGGCTCGGGCCGCCGCTGATATCGCGCGCGCAGACGGTCGCCTCACCCTTGACCTTGAGCGTCGCCGTAAGCTGGTCGCCCTCGTGCAGGCGCACGCGCACCTCTTTGAGGTTGAGCACGATATCGGTGATGTCCTCTTTCACGCCCGGGAGCGTGGAGAACTCGTGCAGCACGCCCTTGATCCGGACCGCGGTAATCGCGAATCCGGGCAGCGAGGAGAGCAGCACCCGGCGCATCGCGTTGCCGATCGTGATGCCGTAGCCGCGCTCGAGCGGTTCGGCGAAGAAGCGTCCGTAGGAGCCGGTGACTTCCTTCTCCTCGAACTCGACGGTCTTGGGTTTAATGAGATCTCGCCAATCGTTGTACATAATCGCTTTGCTCGTTTGGATTAGATTTACTGCCGCAGACGGGCCCACCGCGGACCCCGCACGGCGATCCAAGCCTCCGTGTTTATCTCGAGTAGTGCTCGACGATCAGCTTCTCGCTGATCGGCATCGTTAATTCCCCGCGCGCGGGCAGCGCACGCAGGGTACCCTTGAACTGTTCACGCTCCAGCGCCATCCAGGGCGGCACGCCGCGCCGCTGCGCCATCTCGATCGCCTCCGCAATAACCTTCTTCTGCCGGCTCTTCTCGCCGATCGAAACCACGTCGCCGACTTCCAGCAGGTAGCTTGGAATAGAAACCGTGCGTCCATTGACCTGGTAATGGCCATGGCGGACGAGCTGGCGCGCCTGCGCGAGCGAGCTGGAAAAGCCGAGCCGATAGACCACGTTGTCGAGCCGGCGCTCGAGCAGGACCAGCAGGTTCTCGCCGGTGATTCCGGGCATCCGCTCGGCGATCTCGAAGTAATGCGAGAACTGCTTCTCGAGCATCCCGTAGATCCGCTTGACCTTCTGCTTTTCACGCAGCCGGATGGCGAATTCGGAAAAGCGGGTGCGCGCCTGACCGTGCGCGCCGGGTGGATAGTTGCGCCGCTCGATCGCGCACTTGTCGCTGTAGCATCGCTCGCCCTTCAAAAAGAGCTTCAGTCCTTCGCGCCGGCACATCCGGCATACCGGGCCAATGTTTCTTGCCACGTCGCTTAACCCCTGTGAGACTTCAGACCCTGCGCCGCTTAGGCGGACGGCATCCGTTGTGCGGAATCGGGGTCACGTCCTTGATTGAGGTGACGCCGACACCGGCGGCCTGCAGCGCGCGGACCGCCGATTCGCGTCCGCCGCCGGGCCCGTTGACGTACGCGACCACCGAGCGCATCCCGACTTCCGAGGCTTTGCGCGCGCACGCCTCCGCCGCCATCTGGGCCGCGTACGGAGTGCCCTTGCGCGAGCCCTTGAAGCCGACCGAGCCGGCGCTGGCCCACGCCACCACCTGTCCCTGCGGGTCGGTGATCGTGACGATGGTGTTGTTGAAGGTCGCGTGGATATGCGCGACGCCTTCAGGCACCGAACGCCGGGTGCGGCGGCGGCGCGGAGCGGGCGCGGCGCCCGCTGCTGCGGCGCCCGCCGCTGCGGGTGCGGCGGCGGCGGCCGGGGCGGGAGTAGTGGGCGCGGGCTGCTCGGTCTTGGTCTCTTTGGTCTCGTCTGCCATCTGGTTTCCTGACTTCGCTCGGGCGGCGCGCCGGGGCGCCGCTCATTTCAGATTTTATATTCGGCGCGGCTAGCCCTTGGGCGGCGCCGACTTCTTGCCCGCCACGATCTTGCGCGGACCCTTGCGGGTGCGCGCGTTGGTATGGGTGCGCTGTCCGCGCACGGGAAGGTTGCGGCGATGACGGACGCCGCGGTAGGCGCCGAGATCCATCAGGCGCTTGATATTCTGCTGAATGTCGCGGCGCAGATCGCCCTCGACCTCGAAATCGGTGTCGATCACCTGGCGGATGCGCGACTGATCCTCGGCGCTCAAGTCGTCGCTCTTGACGGCGCCATTGACGCCGGCCTTGTCGAGGATCTTGAGCGCGGCACTGCGCCCGATTCCGTAGATATAGGTGAGCGCGATATCCATGCGCTTGTTGCGGGGCAGCTCAACTCCGGCTATACGCGCCATCGCATTGCCTCTCTTTTCAGCCCTGCCGCTGCTTGTGCCGCGGGTTGGAGCACAGGATGCGCACGACGCCCTGGCGGCGCACCACCTTGCAGTTCTTGCAGATTTTTTTTACCGATGCCCTGACTTTCATTGGAAAATTCCGCTCATCGCTTAACGCTGCCGGTACGTGATCCTGCCGCGGGTCAGGTCATACGGCGACAACTCGACGGTGACCTTGTCGCCGGGAAGAATCTTGATGTAATGCATTCTCATCTTGCCCGAAATATGCGCCAGCACCTTGTGTCCGTTGTCGAGCGTGACCCGAAACACCGCGTTGGGCAGTGCTTCGTGTACCGTTCCCTGAACCTCGATTGCGTCGCCCCTAGGCATTGCCGAGCTCGCTGAGAATTATCGGACCGTTTGACGTGATCGCGATGGAATGCTCGAAGTGGGCAGATAGTTTACCGTCCGCGGTAACCGCAGTCCACCCGTCCGAAAGTATCTCCAAGTCCGCGCCTCCCTCGTTCACCATCGGCTCTATCGCCAGCGCCATCCCCTCCTGCAAGCGGGGGTTGGGAATCCCGCGGCGGTAGTAGTTGGGCACCTGCGGGTCCTCATGCAGGCGCCGCCCGATTCCGTGCCCGGCGAACTCGGTCACCACCGAATAGCCCGCGGCCTCGACCACCTGCTGGACGGCGCGCGAGATGTCGAGCACGCGATTTCCGGCGCGGGCGGCCTCGATTCCGGCGTAAAGCGCCTCGCGCGTGACGCGCAGCAGGCGGCGGGTGGATTCCGGGACCGCCCCGACCGCTACGGTGCGGGCGGCGTCGCCGTAAAAGCCCTGGTACACGACGCCGAAATCAAGCCCTACGATATCGCCTTCCTTGAGCCGGCGCTTGCCGGGGATACCGTGGACGATTTCCTCGTTGACCGAGACGCAAAGGGTCTTGGGATAGACGACATCGCCGGGCTTGTAGCCCTTAAACGCGGGACGCGCGCCGCGGCTTAGCGTCTCCTGCTCGGCAATCCGGTCAAGCTCCTCGGTGGTAAGGCCGGGACGCACCGCGGCTTCGAGCAGGTCCAGAATTTCCGCGACGATCTGGCTCGAGCGCCGCATGATCTCGAGTTCGGATTTGCTCTTGATCGTGATCATTTGCGTTTGCCCGCCCGGGCGCGCGTACGCGCGGAGATGAGACCGTTGAGCACGTCGAGGATCCGCGCTTCGACCTCGTCGGGGCGTCCGATTCCGTCGATTTCAGAGAGCAGCGACTCGGCGCGATAGAAGTCGAGCACCGGGCACGTGGATTCGTTGTACACGCTGAGCCGATTGCGAACGGTCTCTTCCCGGTCGTCGTCGCGCTGCTCGAGGTTGCCGCCGCACTTGTCGCATACGCCGGGCTTGCGGGGCGGCTCGAAAAGAACATGGTACATCGCGCCGCATCCGGCGCAGGTGCGCCGTCCCGAGATGCGCTTTACGATTTCCTCGTCGGCGACCGCGATTGCGACCGCGCGATCGATAGCGGCGCCGCGCCGCGCAAGCATCGCGGCCAGCGCGCGGGCCTGCGAGACCGCGCGCGGAAATCCGTCCAGGATAAATCCCTGGCGCGCGTCGGTGGAATCAAGGCGATGCTCGATCAACTTGATAACCAGCTCGTCGGGCACCAGCTCGCCGCGATCCATGAACTCCTGCGCCTGCGCGCCCAACGCGGTGCGGTCGCGCACCGCGGCGCGCAGCAAGTCTCCGCTGGCGACCTGCGGAATCGCGCACAGCTCGGAGAGCGCGCGCGCCTGGGTGCCCTTGCCGGCGCCCGGCGGGCCGATCAGCACCAGCCGCATCGTCAAGCCCCCCGGCGTGCCTTCGCCCGCCCGCCGCGCTTCATAAAGCCCTCATAGTTGCGGGTGAGCAGATGGGTTTCGATTTGCGCCACCGTGTCGAGCGCGACGCCGACCACGATGAGCAGCGCGGTGCCGCCGAAGTAGAACGGCACGTTGAAGCGCTCGATCAGAATCGTCGGCAGGATACAGACCGCGCTCACATAAATGGCGCCGCCCAGCGTAATCCGCGACAGCACCCGGTCGATATACTCGGCCGTGTAGCGTCCGGGGCGGATGCCCGGGATAAAGCCGCCGAACTTCCTGAGATTGTCGGCCACATCGACCGGGTTGAACGTCACCGCGGTGTAGAAGTAGCAGAAAAAGAAAATCAACCCGACGTACAGGAGGTCGTAAACCATGGTGCCCGGGTTGAGAAACGTCAGCTTGTCCTTGAACGCCGGCACGAAGGTCCCGAGCGTGGCCGGAAAGACCAGGATCGAAGACGCGAAGATCGGCGGGATAACTCCCGAGGTGTTGATCTTGAGCGGCAGATGCGAGGTCTGCCCGCCGTACACCCGCCGCCCCTGCACCCGGCGCGCGTACTGGACCGGGATGCGGCGCTGCGCGGTCTCGAAATAGACGATCATCGCGGTCACGCCCGCGGCGACCAGCACGATGAAAATCAGCAGGAACAGGCTCATCTCGCCGTTTTTAACGAAGGTCGCCGTGGTGCTGAGCGCGCTGGGCAGCCGCGCCACGATTCCGGCCATGATGATGAGCGAGATGCCGTTGCCGATGCCGCGCTCGGTGATCTGCTCGCCCATCCACATGACGAAGATGGTGCCGGACGTCAGCGTCAGCATCGTCATCAGCCGGAACGACCATCCGGGCGCATACACGATCGCGCCGCCGCCGGGCGCCTGGATCCGTTCCAGCGATATCGCCAGCATCAGGCCCTGCACCAGCGCCAGCCCGACGGTGCCGTAGCGGGTGTAGTTGGTGATCTTGCGCCGTCCGGCTTCGCCTTCCTTGTAGAGTTCATCGAGGTAGGGTGAGGCGACTTTGAGCAGATCCAGGATAATCGCGATCGAGATATAGGGCATGATCCCGAGCGCGAAGACCGAGAACTGCTCGAAGGCGCCGCCGGTGAACAGGTTGAAGGCGCCGAACAGGGTGCCGGAGGCCTGGTTGAAGAACGAGGCGAGCGCCTGTCCGTCGATTCCCGGAGTCGGCACGGCGACACCGATGCGGTACACCGCCAGCATCAGGGCCGTGAATATCAGCCGGCGGCGCAACTCCGGGATGCGCGAGGCGTTTGAGAACCCCTCCAGCATCAGGCTTCGTTCGGGGCCAACTGCTCCGCAGTGCCGCCCGCGGCGGCGATTTTTTCGCGCGCGCTGGCCGAAAACGCGTCGGCGCGCACGGTGAGCTTCGCGCTTACGGTTCCCTCGCCGAGCACCTTGATCTTGCGTCCCTTGGGCACGATGCCGCGTTCGGCGAGCGCGGCGGCATCGACGGTGGCGCCGTCGGCGAAGGCGGCCAGGCGCTCCAGGTTGACGACCGCGAATTCCTCGCGGCGCGCTTGGTTCTTCTGCAGGCGGCGGAATCCGCGCTTGGGCAGACGCCGCTGCAGCGGCATCTGGCCGCCCTCGTATCCGGGCGGAGTATTGCCGCCGGCGCGGGAGCCGCGACCCTTATGGCCGCGGCCGGCGGTCTTGCCGTTGCCCGAACCGATTCCCCGGCCCACGCGGCGCTTGCGATGGGTCGAGCCGGGCGCGGGCCTCAAATCTGAAATCTTCATCGTGTCCTCAGTCCTTGATCTCGACCACCAGATGCTTGAGGCGGCGGATCATTCCATCGACCGACGGCGTGCGGACAAGTTCGCGCTCGGAGCCGATTTTGCGCAGCCCCAGGCCGCGGACCGTCTCACGCACGCGGGTGGTGGTGCCGATCGGGCTTTTTACGAGTTTTACGCGGACCTTGTCGCTCATCTCATTTACCCGTGATCCGCTCAGGCGGCTTCGATCCGTTCGCCGCCGCCCTCGCGCGCGCGCAGCTTCTTGATATCTTCGGGGCTGCGCAGTTCCAGCAGCGCCTCGATAGTCGCCTTGACCAGGTTGTGAGGATTCGAGGAGCCCAGGCGCTTGGTGAGGATATTGCGGATCCCCGCAAGCTCGACCACGGCGCGCACTCCGCCCGCCGCGATCACTCCGGTTCCCTGCGCGGCCGGACGCAGCACCACGCGCCCGGCGCCGAAGCGGCCGACCACTTCGTGCGGGATCGTGCCGTCGCGGATCGGGACCCGGATGAGGCTTTTCTTGGCGCCCTCGACGCCCTTGCGGATCGCCTCGGGAACTTCCTTGGCCTTGCCCAGGCCGAAGCCGACCAGGCCGTTCTGATCGCCGGCCACCACCAGGGCGCTGAAGCTGAAGCGGCGACCGCCCTTCACAACCTTGGCGACGCGGTTGATATGGACAACCTTTTCCTTGATCTCCATCCCTTGCGGGTCAATTCGCTTGGCCACTTGAGCTACCCCGACTTAGAACTTGAGGCCGGCTTCGCGCGCCGCATCGGCGAGCGCCTTTATCCGGCCGTGATAGAGAAATCCGTTGCGGTCGAAGATCACCGACTCGACTCCGCTCTGGCGGCAGCGCTCGGCGATCGCCTTGCCCACGGCCTTGGCGGCTTCCATCCCGCGGTTGCTCTTGATCGCGCCGCGCAGGTCGGGACTTTGAGTCGAGACCGCGACCAGGGTGCGCCCACTCTCATCCGAGATCACCTGGGCGTAGATATGATGGAGCGACCGGTAAATCGACAGGCGCGGGCGCCCGTCGGTACCGCGCGTCAGGTGTCGCACGCGGCGCCGGCGCAGCTTTCTTTTTTCCGAACGGATCAGTGCCATATAGAAATCGTCCTTACGCGGAAGTCGATCCCGCCGCCGCCTTGCCCGCCTTGCGCCGGATGGTCTCGGTCGCGTACTTGATTCCCTTGCCCTTGTACGGCTCGGGCGGCCGCAGCGCCCGGATCTGCGCGGCCACCTCGCCGAGCAACTGGCGGTCCGCACTGTCCAGCGTGATCAGCACCTGGCGCTCGACCTTGGCGGTCACGCCGGGCGGGAGCTGATAGACGATCGGATGCGAATAGCCCAGGCTCAGATTCACCTGCGTGCCCTTGGCCTCGGCCCGGTAGCCGACCCCGTTGATCTCGAGCACCAGGGTGAATCCCTTGCTGACGCCCTCGCACATATTGGCGACCAGCTTGCGAGTGAGCCCGTGCAGGGCGCGCTGCTGGGCGCTGTCACCGGGGCGCTTTACCACCAGCTCGGAATCGGTCACTTCGACTGCGTAGCCGGGCGTGAGCTTGAGCTCGAGCTTGCCCTTGGGACCTTCAACCTTGATGGTGCCGTCGGCGACCTGGGCTTTGACGCCCTTGTCGAGCTTGACCGGCAATCTACCTATCCGCGACATCGAGGGGCTCCCTTTACCAGACCCGGCACAGGATCTCGCCGCCGACCCGCTTGCGCCGCGCCTCGCGCCCGGTCATCACGCCGAGCGGAGTGGACACGATCTGCACGCCCATCGCGCCGCGCGACTTGCCGACCTCGTCGGCGCCGGCGTAGCGGCGCAGGCTCGGGCGAGAGACGCGCTGGATACCGCGGATTACCGGTTCGCGCGCCGGGGAATAGCGCAGCTTCAATACCAGCTTGCGCCGCGGCGGCTCGGCGCCGACTTCGACGGCGTCGATAAAGCCCTCGGCCACGAGCACGTGGCAAATCGCCTCGCGCAGGCGCGAATGGTCGAGCACGACTTCATTGAAGCGGGCGCGCGTCGCGTTGCGGATTCGGGTAAGCAGGTCTGCGATCGGATCGGTCTGCGACATTATCGGTTATCTCTCTACCAGCTCGCCTTGACCACGCCGGGAAGCTGTCCGCGCAGGGCCAGCTTGCGCAGGCACAGCCGGCACATCTTGAAGCGCCGGTAAAATGCGCGCGCGCGTCCGCACAGCGGGCATCGGTTATAGGTCCGCACCGCGAACTTGGGTTTGCGGGTTGCTTTAATTCTCAGGCACTTCTTCGCCATCGTCTTTAACCCTGCGCCGCCGCGCCCACCGAGACGCTCTGGGGCTCGGCCTGTCCGCGCAGCGGCATCCCGAGCATCCTGAGCAGCGTCAATCCCTCGAAATCGCTGCGCGCCGTGGTCGTGATTGAAATCGTCATTCCCTTTACCTTGTCGACCTTGTCGAGGTTGAGCTCGGGGAAGATCGTATGCTCGCGGATACCGAGCGAGTAGTTGCCGCGTCCGTCAAAGGCCTTTTCCGACACCCCGCGGAAGTCGCGCACGCGCGGCAGCGCCACGTTGACGAGCCGATCGAAGAACTCCCACATCTGGTCGCGCCTGAGCGTCACCATCGCGCCGATCGGCATGCCCTCGCGCAGCTTGAAGTTCGAAATCGCCTTGCGCGCGCGGGTCAGCACCGCCTTCTGGCCGGTGATCTGGCCGAGCTCGTCGACCGCGCCATCGAGGATCTTCACGTTGTCGCGCGCCTCGTTGAGCGCCATGTTGATGGTGATCTTCTCAAGCCGCGGCACCCGCATCTTGTTGTCGATCTTGAGCTCGCGCATCAGGGCCGGCGCGATATCACTTTCGAACCGCAGGCGCATCCGGGCCGGCAGCTTGGGCTCGGGCGGGCGCGGCGCCTCAGGGGCGCGCTGGGCCTGCTGCTTGGCGCCGCCCTTGCCGGCGTCGGGGCGCTTCTGCTTTTTGGGCTTTTCGGTATTTTCCGCCATCAGTCGTTACCCACTGCTTCGCCGCATCGCCGGCACACCCGGTTGCGCTCGCCTTCGGCGCCGAAGCGGATCCCGAGCCGGACCGGAGCGTTGCAGCGTTCACAGAAAAACATCACGTTGGCGGCGCTGATCAGCGCTTCCTTCTCGACGATTCCGCCCGGGCTTGCCGCGCCGCGCGGCTTGGAGTGGCGCTTGACCACGTTGAGCCGCTCGACCAGGACCCGGCCGTCGGTGGGCTCGACGCGCAGGACCTTGCCGGTCTTGCCACGGTCGCGTCCCTTGACGACCATCACCATGTCATTCTTGCGAATCCGGGTGCGGGGTTTCGCCTGCGCCTGAGCCATCACAGCACCTCCGGCGCGAGCGAAATAATCTTCATGAACTTCTTGGCGCGAAGCTCGCGCGCCACCGGGCCGAAGATACGCGTGCCGATAGGCTCGTGCTCCTTGTCGAGCAGGACGGCGGAATTGCCGTCGAAGCGGATATAGGAGCCGTCGCTGCGGCTGATTTCCTTGGCGGTGCGCACGATCACGGCGCGGGCGACTTCGCCCTTTTTCACCTTCGCGTTGGGAATCGCCTCTTTGACCGAGACCACGATCACGTCGCCCACGGTCGCGTAGCGCCGGCGCGAACCGCCCAGCACCTTGATGCACATGACCTTGCGGGCGCCCGAATTATCGGCGACGTCCAGTACGGTTTGGGTCTGAATCATGGCCCTTTAACCTCAGCCTGCCGCCTTGCGGAGCACCTTGCTGACCCGCCAGCGCTTGCGCTTGGAAACCGGGCGGGTCTCGATTATCACGACCCGGTCGCCCTCGCCGCACTGATCGCTCTCGTCGTGCGCCATGTAGCGTTTGCGCTGGCGCATGCGTTTGCCGTAGAGCGGATGCTCGACGAGACGATCCACCTGCACCACCACGGTCTTGGTCATGCCGGCGGAGACGACCGTACCTTCGCGCCGCTTAGTTCGCTCCCGCATCGGAATCCTTGCGAGCCCCGGCGCCCGCGGCGCCGGAGGTCTTCTCTCTTAACACGGTCATAATTTGCGCCAGCTCGCGCCGCGCCTTGCGCAGGGTGGCCGAATTGTCGAGCTGGCTGGTGCGCAGCTTAAGGCGCAGGCGGAACACTTCCTCACGCGCCTCGCGCTGCTTGACGCCCAGGTCGCCCGCGCTCATCTGTCTGAGTTCGCTAAGCTCCAAGTGCGGTCTCCTCGCGCTCGACGAAGATAGTCTTGATCGGCAGCTTGTGCGCGGCCAGCCGCATCGCTTCGCGCGCGGTCGGCCGATCGACGCCTTCCATCTCGAACAGGATCCGTCCCGGCCTGACCACCGCGGTCCATCCTTCGGGACCGCCCTTGCCCTTGCCCATGCGGGTTTCCGCGGGCTTCTTGGTGAAGGGCTTGTCGGGGAACACGCGGATCCATACGCGGCCGCCGCGCTTGATATGGCGGGTCAGCGCGATACGGGCGGCCTCCAGCGCGCGCGCATCGACGCGCGCGGTCTCGATGGCCTTGAGTCCGAAGTCGCCGAAGGCGAGCAGCAGTCCGCGCGACTCCGCGCCGCGCACGCGCCCCTTCTGCATCTTGCGGTATTTGACCTTCTTCGGTGAGAGCATGGCTTTTCTACTGCTGCTGGGCCGCGGCGCCGGAGCGCTTGGCCTCTTCTTCCTTGCGGGTCAGGATTTCGCCGCGGAAAATCCAGACCTTGATTCCGATCACGCCGTAGGTGGTACGCGCCTCGGCGAATCCGTAGGCGACGTCGGCGCGCAGGGTCTGCAGCGGCACCCGCCCCTCGCGATACCATTCGCTGCGGGCAATTTCGGCGCCGCCGAGCCGTCCCGCGACGTGAACCTTCACGCCGTGCGCGCCCATCCGCATCGCGCGGGTGACGGCTTCCTTCATCGCGCGGCGGAAGGCGACGCGGCGCTCGAGCTGGAGCGCGATATTCTCGGCCACCAGCTGCGGGTCGAGGTCGGGGCGGCGCACCTCGTGAATATTGATGAACGCTTCCTTGCCCTTCATCAGCTTCTGGATATCGGTCTTGAGCCGGTCGATCTCGACACCCTTCTTGCCGATCACGATTCCGGGCCGCGCGGTATGTATGTTGATCTTGGCCTTGTTGGCCATCCGCTCGATCTCGATCTTCGAGATTCCGGCGTGATACAGCCGCTTCTTGATGAAGTCGCGCAGCTTGAGATCCTCATGCAGCAGCGCCACGTAGTCGTGGCTCGAATACCACTTGGAGTCCCAGCCCTCGATAATGCCGAGCCGAAGCCCGCGCGGATGCGATTTCTGACCCATCGTGCTCCTCAGGAAGCGCGCTCTTCCACCACCACGGTCAAATGGCTGGTGCGCTTGAGAATCGGGGTTGCGTGCATATGGGCGCGCGGCAGCGAACGCTTCCAGGTCGGTCCGGTGTCGGCGGTCGCGCGCTTGACGATCAGCTTGTCCTCGTCCACGTTCTGCTGATCGCGCGCGTTGGCGATCGCCGCGACCAGGGTCTTGCTCACGAACCGCGCCGCCTTCTTGGGCGTGAACTCGAGGATCGAGAGCGCCTGTCCGACCGGCTTGCCGATCACCAGGTCGCACACCAGCTTGAGCTTGCGCGGCGAGATTCTGATGTACCGGCTTCGCGATAACGCTTCCATGATTGTCTAATCCAATCCGTCCGCGCGCCTTACGCGCGCGGCGCCGCTCCCGAGGATTTCACCTCGCCCTTGCGGTCGCCCGCATGGCCGTGAAAGGTCCGCGTGGGCGAGAACTCTCCGAATTTGTGGCCCACCATGTTCTCGGTGCAGTACACCGGGATGAACTTGTGGCCGTTGTGCACGGCGAAGGTCATGCCGACCATGTCGGGCGTAACCATCGAGCGGCGCGACCAGGTTTTGATGATCCGCTTGTCGCCCGCGGATTGCGCGGCGTCGACCTTCTTCTGCAGGTGCCCGTCCACGAACGGGCCTTTTTTCGTCGATCTGGGCATCGTTTAATGCTTCCCGCGCGGACGCCGGCTCACGATAAAGCGATCCGACGACTTCTTCTTGCGCGTTTTGTATCCCTTGGTCGGCATCCCCCACGGCGACTGCGGATGATTGCCCTTGGAACGGCCCTCGCCGCCGCCGTGCGGATGATCGACCGGGTTCATCGCGACTCCACGCACGTGCGAGCGCTTGCCGAGCCATCGCGAGCGTCCCGCCTTGCCGATCGAGATATTCTCGTGGTCGAGATTGCCGACCTGGCCGATAGTCGCGCGGCAATCCGCCTGCACCATCCGCTGCTCGCCCGAAGGCAGCTTCAGCAGCGCGAACTTTCCTTCCTTGGCCATCAACTGCGCCGACGTGCCCGCGCCACGCGCGAGTTGCGCGCCCGCGCCCGGCTTCATCTCGATCGCGTGGACCACGGTGCCGAGCGGGATATGGCGCAGCTTGAGCGCATTGCCGGGCTTGATATCGGCCTTCTCGCCCGACTCGACCTTGTCGCCCGGCTTGAGCCCGTCGGGCGCCAGGATGTAGGCCTTGGCGCCATCGGCATAGTGCAAGAGCGCGATATTGGCCGAGCGGTTGGGATCGTATTCGAGCGCGGCGACCGTGGCGGGCACGCCGTCGCGGGTGCGCTTGAAATCGATCAGGCGAAGGCGGCGCTTGTGGCCGCCGCCGCGATGACGGATGGTCATGCGGCCCTTGTTGTTGCGGCCGCCCGAGCGCTTTACGGGCACCAGCAGGCTTTTCTCGGGCTCCTTCTTGGAAAGCTCGGAGAAATCAGCCACCTGCATGAAGCGCTGGCCGGGAGTGCGCGGATTTAGCTGGATAACTGCCATAATCAAACCGTTGCCGTGAATTGCCTGCGCGCGCGCCTAGACTCCTTCGAAGAACTCGATCCGGTCTCCCGCCTTGAGCGTTACGTAGGCCTTTTTCCAGTCGGACTTGCGGCCGCGGATAGTGCCGCGGCGGCGCTCCTTGCCCATGAAGTTGCTGGTCCTGACCTTGAGCACCGTGACCTTGAACAACTCCTCGACCGCCTGCCGAATCAGATCCTTGGAGGCTTGCGGGCGGACGCGAAACACGACCTGGTTGGCCTTTTCGCCGGCCATGGTGCCCTTTTCGGTGACCACCGGAGAAACGATGACGCTGTCGAGATTCATCGCACCGCTCCTCCGAGATGCTGTTCGAGGGCGCGCGCGGTCTTCTCGCTCATGACCAGTTCGTCGTAATACAGCACGTCGTAAACGTTGAGACCTTTGGAGGTGAGCGTCTTGTGCGCGGGGAGGTTGCGCGCCGCGCGCTCGAAGCCCTCCTCGCCCTCTCCAATCACCAAAAGCGCGTGCTGCGCGCCGAGCTTGTCCAAAAAGGCGCGCGCGACTTTGGTCTTGGGCTCGGAAAGCTCCAGCGACTGCACCACGAAAATCTTGCCGTCACGCGCGCGATCGGACAGCGCCAGGCACAGCGCGCGGCGCCACGCCTTCTTGTTGATGCTGTAGCCGTAGTCGCGCGGCTGCGGCCCGAAGATGGTGCCGCCATGACGCCATACCGGCGAGCGGGTCGATCCCGCGCGCGCGCGGCCGGTTCCCTTCTGCCGCCACGGCTTGCGTCCGCCGCCGGAAATAAGCCCGCGGGTCTTGGTCGCCGCGGTTCCCGAGCGCCGCTTGGCAAGCTGCATACGGACCGCGTCATGCAGGAGCGCGGTCTCGCCCTGGCGGCCGAACACGGCGCCGGCCACTTCCAGCTCGCCCGCGCGTTCCTGCGCGGGGGAGAACAGCGGCAGCTTGACCGGCGAAATATCAGCGCTGTGCTCAGCCATTGGCCGCCACTCCGTTCGCGCCGCGGTGCGCGCGCGCCGCATGCTCGACAAAAACGATTCCACCGTCCGGACCGGGCACCGCGCCCGACACCACGATCGCGTTGTCGTCGGCCAGCACCTCGACCACCTCCAGGTTGAGCACGGTCGAGGTTTCGTTGCCCAGCTGCCCCGCCATCCGGAGCCCCTTGCGCACGCGTCCGGGGTAGGAGCGGTTGCCGATCGATCCGCCGTGGCGGAAGTACTCGTGGGTGCCGTGGCTGCCGGGAAAGCCGGAGAAATGATGCCGCTTGATCACGCCGGCGTAGCCGTGTCCCTTGGACACGCCCTCGACGTCGATCGGATCGCCCGCCTTGAACACGTCACCCGCCGCGATGGCCTGGCCGAGCTTGAGCTCGCCGTCGCCGCGCTTTTTGAACTCGCGCGAGCGAACGCCGGCGGCGATCTCGGCTTTCTTGAAATGGCCGCGCTCGGCGGAGGTGACGCGCGAGAGCTTCTTCTTGCCCCAGGTCACCTGGACCGCCTCGTAGCCGTCGGTCGGGGCGGTCTTGAGCTGGGTGACCGTGCACGGGCCGAGCTGGATAACGGTGACGGCGCGCACGTTACCCTGCGCGTCGGCAACCTGCGTCATCCCGAGTTTCTTTCCAATCAATCCGGTCAGCATCGGCCCTACTCGAGCTTGATTTCCACGTCGACGCCGGCAGCGAGGTCGAGCTTGCCGAGCGCGTCGATGGTTTGCTGGGTTGGCTCGAGCACGTCGAGCAGCCGCTTGTGAGTGCGGATCTCGAAATGCTCGCGCGATTTCTTGTCAACGTGCGGCGAGCGGTTGACGGTAAAGCGCTCGATCCGGGTGGGCAGCGGAATCGGGCCGGCCACGCGTCCGCCGGTGCGGCGGATGGTGTCAACGATCTCGCGGACCGACTGATCGAGCAGGCGGTAATCGTACGCCTTGAGACGTATGCGTATCTTTTCGTTCATCCTGAATACCGCGCCCGATTCTCAAGCGCTCTGTTTCTCCCGGTTGCCTGTCCGTCCTATTCGAGGATTTTCGAAACCACTCCCGCGCCGACGGTGCGGCCGCCCTCGCGGATTGCAAAGCGCAGCCCCTCGTCCATCGCGACCGGTGTGATCAGCTCGCCGATAATCTTGATATTGTCGCCCGGCATCACCATCTCGGTGCCCTCGGGCAGATGGAGCACGCCGGTCACGTCGGTGGTGCGGAAGTAGAACTGCGGTCGGTAGCCGTTGAAGAACGGGGTATGCCGGCCGCCCTCGTCCTTGGTCAGGATGTAGGCCGACGCCTCGAACTTGGTGTGCGGGGTTATCGATCCGGGCTTTGCGAGGACCTGTCCGCGCTCGATTTCCTCGCGCTTGATGCCGCGCAGCAGCACGCCGATATTGTCGCCCGCCTGGCCCTCGTCGAGCAGCTTGCGGAACATCTCGACGCCGGTCACGACCGTCTTGGTGGTGTCGCGGAAGCCGACGATCTCGACTTCCTCGCCGACCTTCACCTTGCCGCTTCTCGACGCGTCCGGTGACCACCGTGCCGCGGCCGGAAATCGAGAACACGTCCTCGATGGGCATCAGGAACGGCTTTTCGGTCTCGCGCTTGGGCTGCGGGATATAGCTGTCAACCGCGTCCATGAGCTCGAGGATCGGTTTGCAGTTCTCGCAGTCGGCCTTGCCGCATCCGCAGTTGAGCGCCTTGAGCGCGCTGCCGCGGATGACCGGGATATCGTCGCCCGGGTAATCGTACTTCTTGAGCAGGTCGCGCACTTCGAGCTCGACCAGGTCGAGCAGCTCGGGGTCGTCGACCATGTCGACCTTGTTCATGAACACGACGATCGCGGGGACGCCGACCTGGTGGGCGAGCAGGATGTGCTCGCGGGTCTGCGGCATCGGGCCGTCGTTGGAGCCGACCACCAGGATCGCGCCGTCCATCTGGGCGGCGCCGGTGATCATGTTCTTGATGTAGTCGGCGTGGCCCGGGCAATCGACGTGCGCGTAGTGGCGCTTTTCGGTTTCGTACTCGACGTGGGCGATCGCGATGGTGATGCCGCGCTCGCGTTCCTCGGGCGCCTTGTCGATCTGGTCGAACGCGACGAAGCTCGCGAGCTTCTTCGACGCCAGCACCTTGGTGATGGCCGCGGTAAGAGTGGTCTTGCCGTGGTCGATATGTCCGATGGTGCCGACGTTGGCGTGCGGCTTGGTGCGTTCGAATTTAGCCTTGCCCATGGTCTACCCTCCGAAGATCAGTGCCTCTGCCCTCTCGCGCGCGCGATCGCGCTTGAAAGTGCGGGCGCGGGTTGCCGTCACTTCCCTTGCCGCCGTCAACTCCTCGAAAATCTGTCTGCGGCACCGGTTCGTAGGCGCCGAACTGCATCGTGTAATTGGCGCGGCCCTGCGTGATCGAGCGCAGCCGCGTCGCGTAGCCGAACATCGTCGGCCAGCGGCACCCGCGCCTCGATCACCTGCGCGCCCGCGCGGCTCTCCATGTCCAGTATCTTGCCGCGGCGCGAGTTGAGGTCGCCGATCACCTCGCCCATGAACTCCTGCGGCGTGACCACTTCGACTTCCATCACCGGCTCGAGCAGCATCGGCGTCGGCCCTGGCGCAGGCCTCCTTGAACGCCATCGAGCCCGCAATCTTGAACGCGATTTCCGAGATGTCGACCTCGTGGTACTTGCCGTCGAGCAACGTCGCGCGCACGTCCACCATCGGGTAGCCCGCCAGCACTCCGTTCTCCATCGCCTCCTTCACGCCGCCTTCGACCGACGGGATGAAGTTGCGCGGAATCGAGCCGCCCTTGGTGCCGTCGACGAACTCGAACCCGAGCCCCTTGGCCAGCGGCTCGATCCGCAGCTCGACCACGCCGAACTGGCCGTGGCCGCCGGTCTGGCGCACGAAGCGCCCTTCGGCCTCCGCGGCGCTTGCGGATGGTCTCGCGGTAGGCGACCTGGGGCTTGCCGACGTTGGCGTCAACCTTGTACTCGCGCAGCATGCGGTCGACGATAATCTCGAGGTGCAGCTCGCCCATCCCGGAAATCAGGGTCTGCGCGGTTTCCTTGTTGACGCTCACGCGGAACGAGGGATCTTCCTTGGCCAGCTTCTGGAGCGCCTCGCCGAGCTTTTCCTGGTCGGCCTTGGTCTTGGGCTCGATTGCGATCTGGATGACCGGCTCGGGGAACTCGATCGATTCCAGCACGATCGGATGGGCGGCGTCGCACAGCGTGTCGCCGGTGGTGGTGTCGCGCAGACCCGACCGCGCAGATATCGCCCGCGAAGACTTCCGAGATCTCCTCGCGCTTGTTCGCGTGCATCTTGACCATCCGCCCGATCCGCTCGCGCTTGCCCTTGGTCGAGTTGAGCACCGAGCTGCCGCTTTCCAGGCGTCCCGAGTACACGCCGCACGAAGGTCAGCGTGCCGATATAGGGGTCGGTCATGATCTTGAAGGCGAGCGCGGAGAACGGCGCGTCGTCGCGCGGCCACCGCTCTTCCATCCTTGCCATCCACCTGCCCGATGACAGGCGGCAGATCGAGCGGCGAGGGAAGATACTCGACCACCGCGTCGAGCATCGGCTGCACGCCCTTGTTGCGGAACGCCGAGCCCAGCAGGACCGGCGTCACCACCATCTTGAGCGTCGCGGCGCGGACCGCCTCGCGCAGGCGCGGGGCCTCGGGCGCCTTGCCCTCGAGGTACATCTCCATCAGCTGCTCGTCATGGTCGGCGAGCGTCTCGATCATCTTGTCGCGGTAGCCGCGGGCCGCCTCGGCGAGCTCGGCGGGAATCTCGGCCAGGCGGTAGTTGGCGCCGAGCCGATCCTCGTCCCACAGCATCGCGCGCATCTCGATCAGATCGATCACGCCCGTGAAACTTGTCCTCGGAGCCGACCGGGATCTGGAGCGCAAGCGGAGTCGCTTTGAGCTTGTCGCGCATCTCCTGCACCACGCGATCCCATTCGGCGCCGACCCGGTCCATCTTGTTGATGAACGCGATGCGGGGGACGCGGTACTTGTCGGCCTGGCGCCACACGGTCTCGGACTGCGGCTCCACGCCCGCCGACCGCGCAGAACACCGCGACCGCGCCGTCGAGCACGCGCAGGCGAGCGCTCGACTTCGATGGTGAAATCGACGTGGCCCGGGGTGTCGATGATGTTGACGCGGTGATCGCGCCAGAAGCAGGTGGTGGCGGCGGAAGTGATGGTGATGCCGCGTTCCTGCTCCTGCACCATCCAGTCCATCGTCGCGGTGCCTTCGTGCACTTCGCCGATCTTGTAGTTGATACCGGTGTAGTAGAGCACCCGCTCGGTGGTGGTGGTCTTGCCGGCATCGATGTGGGCCATGATGCCGATATTGCGCACCCGTTCTATTGGCGTCGTACGAGCCATGTAACCGAAACTCGTCTGTTTACCAGCGATAGTGAGCGAACGCGCGGTTCGCGTCCGCCATCCGGTGTGTGTCTTCGCGCTTTCTTGACCGCGCCGCCACGATTGGCCGCGGCCTCCATAATTTCGGCCGCCAGCCGCTCCCGCATCGACTTCTCGCCGCGCGCGCGCGCCGCCGTGACCAGCCATCGCATCGCCAGCGAGTTGCGGCGCAGCGGACGGACCTCGACCGGGACCTGGTAGTTGGCGCCGCCGACGCGCCGGGAGCGTACTTCGACCGAGGGGCGCACGTTGTCGAGCGCCTTCTTGAACATCGCGAGACCCTCTTCGCTCGATACGCTGGGCGGCGAGGTCGAGCGCTCCGTAAAGAATCTGCTCGGAGATCGACTTCTTGCCGCGCTCCATCACCACGTTGACGAACTTGGCCAGCGTGCGGTCGTGGTACTTCGGATCCGGCGTGATCTCGCGGATCTTTGCTTGTCCTTTGCGCGACATGATTCCTACTTGGGTTTCTTCGAACCGTACTTGGAGCGGCTCTTGCGCCGTTCCTGCACGCCGATCGAATCCAGGGTGCCGCGGATCACGTGGTAGCGCACGCCCGGCAGGTCGCGCACGCGACCACCGCGGATCAGCACCACCGAATGCTCCTGCAGGTTGTGGCCCACGCCCGGGATATAGGTGTTAACCTCGATCCCGTTGCTCAGCCGCACGCGCGCGACCTTGCGCAGCGCCGAGTTCGGCTTTTTGGGCGTGGTGGTCTTGACCTGGGTGCACACGCCCCGCTTCTGCGGCGAGCCTTCCAGCGCGCGTGCCTTTACCTTGTAGCGCTTCTTGATGCGCGCCTGGCGAATTAGCTGATTGATCGACGGCACAGTTCAGTTTCCGTTGTTCTCTTAATTCGGTAACCGCTCCCTCGCGCCCTGCTCCGCCGCGGCGGACCCTTGGTGCGGCCGCCGCATGCGGCGCCGCGCGATGTCCCCGGGCGTGGCTCGGGTGGGAGCGCGGGTGTTCAAACAAACCCCCCAAGGGCGCAAATTGCCCTTGGGGGAAATACAATTATGTACGCGTGGCGCGCGCGGCTGTCAATCTCCGCCCGGTGCGGGGACCCCTTCCAGCGCCGCTTTTCCGAGCTCTTCCTCTTCTTCGGCGCCCGCGCCTTCCACCTTCAGTTCCATCCGGTTGTATCCCGGAAGACCCGTGCCCGCCGGAATCAGCCGGCCCATGATCACGTTTTCCTTGAGCCCCACCAGTCGATCGACCTTGCCGTTGATTGCGGCCTCGGTCAGCACCCGGGTGGTCTCCTGGAACGACGCCGCCGAGATGAAGCTCTCGGTCGAGAGCGAGGCCTTGGTGATTCCGAGCAGCAGCGGCTCCGCGATCGCCGGCTCGCCGCCCTTGTCGAGCACGCGGCCGTTCTCCTCGTCGAAGCGCCACTTCTCGATCTGGTCGCCGACCAGGAACATCGGTGTCGCCGACCTCCTTGACCCGGACGCGCCTGAGCATCTGGCGCACGATCACCTCGATATGCTTGTCGTTGATACGCACGCCCTGGAGCCGGTAGATCTCCTGGATTTCATCGACCAGGTACTTGGCCAGCGCCTTCTCGCCGAGAATGGTCAGGATGTCGTGCGGATTGGACGAACCCTCCATCAGCGGCTCGCCGGCCTTGACGATGTCGCCCTCGTGCACGCCGATATGCTTGCCCTTGGCGATCAGATACTCACGCGGCTCGCCGACCTCGGGCGTGACCACGACCTTGCGCTTGCCCTTGGTGTCCTTGCCGAAGGAGACCTGGCCGTCGATCTCGGAGATAACGGCGAACTCCTTGGGCTTGCGCGCCTCGAACAGCTCGGCCACCCGGGGCAGACCGCCGGTGATGTCCTTGGTCTTCATCATCTCGCGCGGGATCTTCGCGATCACGTCGCCCGAGCGGACCTCGGCGCCCTCGCCCACGTTGATATAGGCGCCGACCGGCAGGAAGTAGCGCGCGAACTGCGCGCTGTTGGGAATCTTCTGGGTCTTGCCCGAGGCGTCCTTGATCGAGATGCGCGGGCGCATGTCGAGCTCGCTGGAACTCGACGATCACGTTGGAGCGCGAGCCGGTGCGTTCATCGACCCGCTCCTCCATCGTCTTGCCATCCTGGATATCGCCGTACTTCACCACGCCGTCGACTTCCGTGATGATCGGAGTGGTGTAGGGATCCCATTCCGCGACCTGCTCGCCGGCTTTCACGTGGTCGCCGTCCTTCTTGCGCAGCTTGGCGCCGTACACCAGCGGATAGCGCTCGCGTTCACGCTCGCGGATATGGCCGTCCTCGCCCTTGATCTCGGCGGCTACCACCGCCTCGCCATGCCGCGTCATCACGATCAGCGTGCCGTCGCGTCCGGCGACGGTGGTGACGTTATGCAGCCGGATTACGCCCTCGTTGCGCGCCTCCAGGGTGGTCTGCTCGGCGCGCCGGCTGGCGGTGCCGCCGATGTGGAACGTGCGCATCGTGAGCTGGGTGCCCGGCTCTCCGATCGATTGCGCCGCGATCGTGCCGATCGCCTCGCCGAGGTTGACCAGATGGCCGCGGCCCAGGTCGCGCCCGTAGCATCGCACGCACACGCCCTGGCGCGACTGGCAGGTCGAGCACCGAGCGGATCTTGATCTTCTCGATGCCGGAGTCCTCGATTTGCTTGACCTTCTCCTCGTCGATGGTGTCGTTGGCGTGCACCACGATCTCGTTGGTGAACGGGTCGCGCACGTCCTCGAGCGCCACGCGTCCGAGCACCCGGTCGCCGAGCCCCTCGATGATTTCGCCGCCTTCGACCAGCGGCCCCATCTCGATTCCGTCCAGCGTGCCGCAGTCCTGCTCGGTGATGATCGAGTCCTGCGCCACGTCGACCAGGCGGCGGGTCAGGTAGCCCGAGTTCGCGGTCTTGAGCGCGGTGTCGGCAAGGCCCTTGCGCGCGCCGTGGGTCGAGATGAAGTACTGCAGGACCGTGAGCCCTTCGCGGAAGTTCGCGGTGATGGGGGTCTCGATGATCTCGCCCGAGGGCTTCGCCATCAGGCCGCGCAGGCCGGCGAGCTGGCGAATCTGCTGCTCGGAGCCGCGCGCGCCGGAGTCGGCCATGATGAAGATGGGGTTGAACGAGGGGCCCGAGATTTCCTCGCCGTTGGCATCCTTGCCGTAGACCTGGGTCGACAGTCCCTTGATGACCGAGGCGCCGATCTCGTCCTGGACCTCGGCCCAGATATCGACGACCTTGTTGTAGCGCTCGCCGTCGGTGATGACGCCGTTGTTGTACTGCTTCTGGATTTCGGCGACCTCTTTCTGCGCGCGAGCCAGCAGCGAGGCTTTCTGCGGCGGAATCACCATGTCCTTGATCGAGATCGAGATTCCCGCGCGGGTAGCGAACTCGAACCCGACATCCTTCAGGCGGTCGGCGAAGATAACCGTCGCCTTGTTGCCCGAGCGCCGGTACACCACGTCGATCAGGTTGCCGAGCTCCTTCTTCTTGAGCGTTCGGTTGATTTCCGCGAAGGGAACCTCGGGCGGCACGATCTCGTACAGCAGCACGCGTCCGACCGTGGTCTCGCACGCGCTCCTGGGCGGGACGCACCGGCGCGGCGGCCTTGGCGGACTTGCGCCCGCGATGCGCCTTGCCGTCGGTGGACGGCTCCGGCGCGACCGGCGCCGGCATCCGGACCGTGATCCGGGCGTGCAAGTCGACCTGCTCGTGGTCGTATGCGATCCGCACCTCGTCGGGGTTGGAGAAAAACTTGCCCCTCGCCGCGCGCCAGCGGACGCTCGCGCGTCATGTAGTACAGCCCCAGCACCATGTCCTGGGTGGGTACGATGATCGGCTTGCCGGCCGCCGGTGACAGGATGTTGTTGGTCGACATCATCAGCGCCCGCGACTCGACCTGCGCCTCGATCGACAGCGGCACGTGCACCGCCATCTGGTCGCCGTCGAAGTCGGCGTTGTAGGCGACGCAGACCAGCGGATGCAGCTGGATCGCCTTGCCCTCGATCAGCACCGGCTCAAAGGCCTGGATGCCGAGCCGATGGAGCGTGGGGGCGCGGTTGAGCAGGACCGGATGCTCGCGGATCACTTCGTCCAGGATGTCCCAGACGTCCTTGCCCTCTTTCTCGACCATCTTCTTGGCGCTCTTGATGGTCGTGACGTAGCCCTTTTCCTCGAGCTTGTTGTAGATGAAGGGCTTGAACAGCTCGAGCGCCATCTTCTTGGGCAGACCGCACTGATGCAGCCGCAGCTCGGGACCGACCACGATTACCGAGCGGCCCGAGTAGTCCACCCGCTTGCCGAGCAGGTTCTGCCGGAAGCGTCCCGACTTGCCCTTGAGCATGTCGGAGAGCGACTTCAGCGGCCGCTTGGACGGACCCGGTGATCGCGCGTCCGCGCCGCCCGTTGTCGAACAGCGCATCGACCGCCTCCTGCAGCATCCGCTTCTCGTTGCGGATGATGATGTCGGGGGCGTTGAGTTCGATCAGCCGCTTGAGCCGGTTGTTGCGGTTGATCACGCGCCGGTAGAGGTCGTTCAGGTCCGAGGTCGCAAAGCGCCCGCCGTCGAGCGGAACCAGCGGACGCAGATCGGGCGGAATCACGGGCAGGATGGTCAGGATCATCCACTCGGGCTTGTTGCCCGATTCGCGGAAGGCGTTGACCACCTTGAGCCGCTTGGAGACTTTCTTGCGCCGCGCCTCGGAGGCAGTCGACTTCATCTCGGCGCGCAGCTCCTCGGCCAGCTTGTTGAGATTGAGCTGCGAGAGCAGGCCGCGGATCGCCTCGGCGCCCATGTCGGCCTTGAATGCGTCGCCGTACTGCTCGCGCGCCTCGCGGTACTTGCGCTCGGTGAGCAGCTCCTTGTGCTGCAGCGGGGTTTCGCCCGGGTCGGTCACCACGTAGCACTCGAAGTACAGGACCTTCTCAAGTTCCTTGAGCGTCATGTCGACGAGCGTGCCGATCCGCGAGGGCAGCGAGCGCAGAAACCAGATATGCGCGACCGGGGCGGCCAGGTCGATATGACCCATCCGCTCGCGCCGCACCTTGGACTGGATAACCTCGACGCCGCACTTCTCGCAGACCACGCCGCGATGGCGCATGCGCTTGTACTTGCCGCAGTTGCACTCGTAGTCCTTGGTCGGCCCGAAGATCTTGGCGCAGAACAGACCGTCGCGCTCGGGCTTGAAGGTCCGGTAGTTGATGGTCTCGGGTTTCTTGACCTCGCCGTGCGACCACGAGCGGATCATCTCGGGCGACGCGATCGAGATCCGGATCGAATTGAACGCCAGCGGATTCTTGGGCTTCTCAAAAATGCCGAAGAGATCTTCCATCCGTCATATCTCCCTGGGGCTCTGCCCCTAGGCGCGTTGCGGCTCCTCGAGCAGCTCCATGTTGAGGCACAACGACTGGAGCTCCTTGACCATAACGTTGAACGACTCCGGCAGTCCCGGCTCGAGCGTGTTCTCGCCCTTCACGATTGCCTCGTACATCCGCGTCCGCCCCGCCACGTCGTCGCTCTTTACCGTGAGCATCTCCTGCAGCGTGTAGGCCGCGCCGTAGGCCTCGAGCGCCCACACCTCCATCTCGCCCAGGCGCTGGCCGCCGAACTGCGCCTTGCCACCCAGCGGCTGCTGCGTGACCAGGCTGTAGGGACCCGTCGAGCGCGCGTGGATCTTGTCCTCCACCAGATGGTGCAGCTTCATCATGTACATCACGCCGACCGTCACCGGCTGCTCAAACGGCAGCCCGGTGCGCCCGTCGTAGAGCGTGCTCTGCCCGGTTTCCGGCAACCCCGCACGCGCGAGCATCTGGAAGATTTCCTCCTCGCGCGCGCCATCGAACACCGGCGAGGCGGTATGGATTCCCGCCGACACCCGGGCGGCGAGCTTGAAGATGTCGGTGTCGTTGAGCTCCTCGATAAACTCCTGGGTGTCGCGGTCGGAGAACGCCTCGCGCAGCTTTTTGCGCATCTGCGCCACCGTCATCCCGGAGCGCAGGTCCTGCTCGATACGGCGGCCCAGCTCGCGCGCGGCCCATCCGAGATGGGTCTCCAGGATCTGGCCCACGTTCATGCGCGAGGGCACCCCGAGCGGATTGAGCACGATATCGACCGGGGTTCCGTCGGCCAGCGAGGGCATATCTTCCTCGGGCAGAATCCGCGACAGCACGCCCTTGTTGCCGTGCCGCCCCGCCATCTTGTCGCCCACCTGGAGGCGGCGCTTGATGGCGACGAAGGCCTTGATCATCTTGATAACGCCGGGCGCCAGCTCGTCGCCCGCCCGCAGCTTGTCAACCTTCTGATCGTAATGCTTGTTGACCGCCTCCACGTTGGAGTTCATCGCGACGATCGCCTGCTGCGCCTCGGCCTGCGCGGCTTCGTTCTCCACGCGCACCTGGCTCCACAGCGGGGCGGGCAGCTCCTCAATCTGCTCGGGCAGGAGCGTGTCGCCCTTGGCGAGCAGCTGATGGCGGTCCTCTGGGTCATCGGACATCACCCGCGCGGCGAGCTTCTTGCCTCCGAGCGCACGCTTGAGCTTGCGCAGGGTTTCCTGCCGGATGATGCGGACTTCCTCGGCCTGGTCCTGGCGCAGACGCTCGGCCTCCAGGGTTTCTATCTCCTGGGTGCGGTCGTCCTTGACGATCCCCTTGCGCGCGAACACTCGCGCGTCGATTACCGTGCCTTCCACGCCCGGCGGCACTCGCAGGCTGGTGTCGCGCACCTCGCCGGCCTTCTCGCCGAAGATCGCGCGCAAAAGCTTTTCCTCGGGGCTAAGCTGGGTCTCGCCCTTGGGCGTGATCTTGCCGATCAGGATATCGCCCGGGCGCACTTCGGCGCCGATCCGGATGATCCCGCTCGCGTCGAGGTCCTTGAGCGCTTCCTCGCCGACGTTGGGGATATCGCGGGTGATTTCCTCGGGACCAAGCTTGGTGTCGCGCGCGATGCACTCAAACTCCTCGATATGCACCGAGGTGAAGAGATCCTCCTTGACCACGCGCTCGGAGATCAGGATCGAGTCCTCGAAGTTGTAGCCGCCCCATGGCATGAACGCGACCAGCACGTTGCGGCCCAGCGCCAGCTCGCCCATGTCGGTCGAAGGACCGTCGGCCAGCACGTCGCCCGACTTCACCTTCTCGCCCTTGACGACGATTGGGCGCTGGTTGATGCAGGTGTTCTGGTTGGAGCGCTGGTACTTGACCAGGTTGTAGATATCCACGCCGGCATCGCGCGGGTCGCGGCTCTGCTTGTCCGAGCGCACCACGATCCGCTCGGCGTCCACGCTCTCGATCATCCCGTCGCGCCGTGCGACCACGGTCACGCCCGAGTCGCGGCCGACCGTCTTCTCAAGCCCGGTGCCGACCAGCGGCGCGTCGGTCTTGAGCAGCGGCACCGCCTGGCGCTGCATGTTCGAGCCCATCAGGGCCCGGTTGGCATCGTCGTTTTCCAGAAACGGAATCAGCGACGCGGCGACCGAGACGAGCTGATTGGGCGACACGTCCATGTACTGGACATCCTCGGACCGCACCACGGTGAACTCGCCGCCGATGCGCGACGACACCATATCGGCGCTGAAGCGGCCCTGCGCGTCGAGCGGCGCGTTGGCCTGCGCGATCACCTTGTCTTCCTCGTCCAGGGCCGACAGGTACACGATTCGCTCCGAGACGCGTCCGTTTTCGACTTCGCGGTAGGGCGTCTCGATGAAGCCGTAGTCGTTGACGCGCGCGTAAGTCGAAAGCGCGGCGATAAGTCCGATATTGGGACCCTCGGGCGTCTCGATCGGGCAGACCCGGCCATAATGGGTCGGATGCACGTCGCGGACCTCGAAGCCCGCGCGCTCGCGCGTCAGTCCGCCCGGTCCGAGCGCGGAAAGCCGCCGCTTGTGCGCGATTTCCGACAGCGGATTGGTCTGGTCCATGAACTGCGAGAGCTGTGAGGAGCCGAAGAACTCCTTGATCACCGCGCTGGCCGGCTTGTAGTTCACCAGCTCCTGCGGCATCAGGGTCTCGATATCCTGCAGGCTCATCCGCTCCTTGATCGCGCGCTCCATGCGGACCAGCCCGATGCGGAACTGGTTTTCGACCAGCTCACCGACCGCTCGCACGCGGCGGTTGCCCAGATGATCGATATCGTCGATCTGCCCGTTGCCGTTCTTCAGCTCCATCAGGTAGCGCACCACCTCGAGGATATCCTCGCGGCGCAGGGTGCCCTGCTCGAGCGGCACGAACAGGGGATCCTTGAACAGCTTGTGGTTGAGCTTGAGCCGTCCCACGCGCGAGAGGTCGTAGCGCTCGGGATTGAAAAACAGGTTGTTGAAAAACGTGGTCGCGGTCTCGGGCGTCGGCGGATCGCCCGGGCGCAGGCGGCGGTAAATCTCGATTATCGCCTCCTGCGGTGTGCCGAGCTTGTCCTGCGCCAGGGTCAGGCGCAGCGGCCCTCCGCCGGGCTGATCCTCGGTGAACAGCACCTCGAGCTTCTTGATGCCGGCTTCCTTGAGCTTCTCGAGCGACTCTTCGGTCAGCTCCTCGTTGGTCTGGACCAGCACCTCGCCGGTGGAGGGATTGGCGATGTCGTGGGCGCAGACGCGGCCCACGACTTCGTCCAGCGCGATCGGAACCTCGCTCAACTTCGCCGCTTCCATCGCGCGCACGATCGCCTTGTTGAACTTGCGGCCCTCGCGCGCCAGCACGTCGCCCGACTTGGGATCCTTGACGTCGCGGCTTACCCGCTGGCCGACCAGCTGGCCCGGAATGAACGCCTTGGCGTAGCGCGCGCCGTCCAGGATGACGGTGTCCTTCTGGTAGTAGTAGTTGAGCAGGTCCTCGGTCGTCATCCCGAGCGCGCGCAGCAGCACGGTGGCCGGGAACTTGCGCCGCCGGTCGATTCGCACGTAGAGCACGTCGCGCGGATCGAATTCGAAATCGATCCAGCTCCCGCGGTACGGGATAATGCGGGCCGAGTAGAGCAGCTTGCCGGTGGAGTGGGTGCGGCCCTTGTCATGCTCGAAGAACACCCCGGGCGAGCGATGGAGCTGCGAGACGATGACGCGTTCGGTGCCGTTGACCATGAACGTGCCGTTGCGGGTCATCAGCGGAATCTCGCCGAAGTAGACTTCCTGCTCCTTGACGTTCTTGATCGAGCGGCGGCCGTCCTCGACGTCCCAGATGACGAGCTGGATCTTGACCTTCACCGGCGCGGCATAGGTCATCCCGCGCTGATGGCATTCGTCCACGTCGTACTTGGGCTCGCCGAGCTCGTAGCTGACGAACTCCAGCGAGGCGGTCTCGTTGAAGTCCTTGATCGGAAAGACCGACTTGAAGACCGCCTGAAGCCCGGTGTCCTGACGCTGCTCGACCGAGAGGCCGTGCTGCAGGAATTCGTCGTAGGAGCGCTTCTGAATCTCGATGAGATTCGGAATGTCGATGATCTTCTTAATCTTGCCGAAGCTGCGGCGGACCCGAAGATTGCTCGTGACCTGCGACTGCTGAGCCATTAATAACCCCGCCTTGCGCGCTCCGCCTTGGCGGGCGCGCCTGAAGCGTTCAAAACCGCGGGCGCACGGGTATCCCCCGCGTCCGCGGCGTCATATTTGAAACCGTCCGGCGATTCCGCGTCCCCAAAACCCCGGGGTTTTGAAGGGCACGGATTTTCCGACCGGTATTGTTCGCGCAAATAAAGCGTCGTGCTCCTACTTCAGCTCCACGGACCCGCCCGCTTCCTCGATCTTCTTCTTCAGCTCCTCCGCCTCCGCCTTGGCGATGCCTTCCTTGACCGCCTTGGGTGCGCCATCGACCAGATCCTTGGCCTCCTTGAGGCCCAGCCCGGTGATCTCGCGGACCACCTTGATGACCTGGATCTTCTTGTCGCCCGAGCCCGTAAGCATGACGGTGAACTCGTCCTGCTCGGCTGCGGGAGCGGCCGCGCCGGCCGCAGCGCCCGCCACCGCGGCGATCGCCACCGGGGCCGCGGCGGATACGCCGAGTTCCTCTTCGAGTTCCTTAACCAGTGAAGCCGCTTCCATCAGTGAAAGATTCTTCAGGTAGTCCTTCACCTGATCGCGGCTGAGCTCTGCTTCTGCCATTGTCCCGTCTCTCCTTGTCGTCGCCTCGGGGGGTGTGTGGGAGCGCCCCGAAAGCTTGATCGCACTTTACTTGGCGTTCGTCGCACGCGGCGGCCGGGCCTCCGCGCCCAATCTCAATCCTCTATGCGGCGGCCGGCGCGTCGTCGCCGCCGTTCTTCTTGCCGATAGCGTCGATCGCGCGCACCAGCATCGAGCCCGGCTCGTTGAGCAGGCGCACCAGGCGCGTGGCCGGCGCGTTGAGCAGCCCCAACAGCTGGGCCATCACGACTTCCCGCGGCGGCAGCGTCGCGAGCGCGTGGATTTCCTCGGCCGTGAGCGGCTTGCCGTCGAGCACGCCGCCGCGAATCTTGAACTTGTCGCCCAGCTCACGGTCCAGGCCGGCGACCGTCTTGGCCAGTTCGACGGGATCCTCGAAGGAGAGGATCAGTCCGACCGGGCCACCGAGCCGCGGGTTAAGCGTCTCGTAGGGGGTGTCCTTGATCGCGCGCCGGATGAGCGTGTTCTTGGCCACGCGCAGCTCGCCGCGAATCGCGCGCAGGCGCCGGCGCATGTCGGCCGACTCGCCCGCGGTCATCCCCTTGTATTCGGAAATCAGCGCGATACTGGCGCGGCCAAACCGCTCCTGCATATCCGCGACCAATGCGGTTTTCTGTTCTTTCCTCATTATTAATATGCCCCGGCGCGCCGATCAGGCGGCCGCCGCCACCGTTCGTCCCACCGAGGTCGCATCCACGCGGATCCCGGGGCCCATGGTCGAGGACACGGCGACGGTTCTGACGTAATTGCCCTTGGCGCTGGCCGGTTTGGCCCGCAGGATCGACGCCAACAGCGCGTTCGCGTTCTCGTTAAGCTTCTGCTCGCCGAAGCTGAGCTTGCCAATCGGGGCATGAACAACGCCCGCCTTGTCGACCCGGAAATCCACCTTGCCCGCCTTCACCTCGCCGACCGCCTTGGCGACGTCGAAGGTGACGGTGCCGACCTTGGGATTGGGCATCAGCCCGCGCGGGCCGAGAATTTTTCCGATCCGCCCGACCTGGGCCATCATGTCGGGCGTCGCGATTACGCGGTCGAAGTCGAGCCAGTTCTCTTCCTGGATCTTCTTGACCATGTCCTCGCCGCCGACGAAATCGGCGCCCGCCTCGCGCGCCTCACGCTCCTTCTCGCCCTTGGCGATAACCAGCACCCGGGCGATCTTGCCGGTGCCGTGCGGGAGCACTACGGTGCCGCGCACGTTCTGGTCGGCCTGGCGGGGATCGACGCCGAGGCGGATCGCGATCTCGACGGTCTCGTCGAATTTAGCGAGCTTGTTTTCGGCCACGATCTTGATCGCTTCCTCGAGCGGATAGCGGCGGTCGCGATCGATCTTCTTTGCGGCGTCCAGAAATTTCTTGCCAGCCATGGCGCGATAATTCCCTTCCTGGTCCGCGATTTCCCTAGTCCGCGATTTCGATACCCATCGAGCGCGCGGTTCCGGCCACCGTGCGGACCGCCGCCGCAAGGTCTATGGCGGTCAGATCCTTGAGCTTGGTCTTGGCGATCTCCTCGACCTGCGCGCTGGTCACCTTGCCGACCTTGTTCTTGTTCGGCGCGGCGCTGCCCTTTTCGAGTCCCGCCGCGCGCATCAGCAGAATCGACGCCGGCGGGCTCTTGGTCACGAACGTGAACGAGCGGTCCGAGTACACGGTGATGATCACGGGGATGACCAGGCCCGGCGTGTTCTGGGTCTGGGCGTTGAACGCCTTGCAGAACTCCATGATATTGACCCCGCGCTGCCCCAGGGCCGGTCCCACCGGAGGCGAGGGATTGGCCTGTGCACCCGGAATCTGAATCTTGATCTGTCCGACAACCTTCTTAGCCACTTGCCTCTAGACCACTTGCAATCGTGTTCGCCCCGGCCGCGGAGCGCGCCCCGTCCGGGGCCACCCGCCGCGCCGCCTCAGGCGAGCATCGTCAGGATTTTTCTACCTGCACAAAATCGAGTTCGACCGGAGTGGCGCGTCCGAAGATCGAAATCAGCACGCGCACCTTGCCCTTTTCGGGCTTCACTTCCTCGACGGTTCCATTGAAGTCCTGGAACGGCCCATCGATCACTTTGACCGCCTCGCCCACCTCGAAGAGCACCTTGGGCTTGGGACGGAGCGCCCCTTCCTCCATCTGCCCCTTCATCTCCGCCACCTCGGCGGCGGGGACTTCGGGCGGATTGGTGGAATGGCCGACGAAGCCGGTGATCTTGGGGGTGTTCTTGATCACGTGCCAGGTTTCGTCGTCGAGCACCATGTTGACGAAGATGTAGCCGGGGTAGAACTTGCGCGAGGAAATCTTGCGCTGACCGCCCTTACCCAGCTCCTGGACGCGCTCGATCGGCACCAGGACCTCGCCGATCTTTTCTTCCATGTGCAGCGAGCGCACCCGTTCCTCGAGCGCGGCCTTGGCCTTCTGCTCGTAGCCCGAATAGGTGTGGACCACGTACCACTTCTTTTCGGAAGTGGAATTCTTTTCGGGAGTGGAAACTTCGATTGCGGTTTCAGCCATTTGGAATCCCGCTCATCAATGGGCGCGAAAATCGCGCTCCCGGGCGCTTGCCTTGCTCGTCACCTTGCTCGTCCGGACTTCGTTAAAACTCAGCTCAGGATCATTCGGACCACGCGCGTTGCGCCGAGATCGATCAGCCCCAGCCACAGCGCCATCACGAACGACAGTATCACCACCACGATCGTCGCCTGCAGAGTCTCCTTGGGCGAAGGGTAATGGACCTTTGAGAGTTCGATCCACGCTTCCTGTACGAAACTGACGCTCTGGTTGAGGTAACTTTTTAGCTTATCCAACATCGTATTTTAACACAAGCGCCCGCCCATATGGTGGCGGGTCAGGCAGGATTCGAACCTGCAACCCTCGGATTTGGAGTCCGATGCTCTGGCCAATTGGAGCTACTGACCCGCTCGCCTGCCGCGCGCTCCATAAACCAGCTCAGGTTACCTTGCACTCGCGATGCAGCGTGTGCGAGCGGCACGACGAGGCAGAACTTCTTGATCGCGAACTTGTCCGTCTGACGCTTCTTGTTCTTGGTCGTGGTGTAGTTGCGCCGCTTGCATCCCTCGCAAGCCAGCCCGATTAATTCCCTGACTGCTGCCATCTGAATTCCTCAGCGCGCCGGGCCGCGGCGCGTCGATTTTGTCGAAGCCCACGACGGGATTCGAACCCGTGACCTCTTCCTTACCAAGGAAGTGCTCTACCGACTGAGCTACATGGGCCCATCTACCGCCCGGCCGGACTTGCGCCGGCTTGCGCCGCGCGACGGTCGAAGTGGAGCGGGAAACGGGACTCGAACCCGCGACCCCGAGCTTGGAAGGCTCGCGCTCTACCAACTGAGCTATTCCCGCTCTCCACGCATCGTCCAATATATATGGTGGAGAGGGGAGGATTCGAACCTCCGAAGGCATAAGCCGGCAGATTTACAGTCTGCTCCCTTTGGCCACTCGGGAACCTCTCCGCTAGGCCACCTTCCATGCTAAGCCGATGGCCAGAATCGAACTGGCAACCTACTGATTACAAGTCAGTTGCTCTACCGTTGAGCTACATCGGCTCACCGACGGTAAATAAGGGAAGGTATTCCGACCATTTTCCAGAGTCAAGCTCGCGCCAAAGACGCGCGTTGTAAGCCGTCTTCCCGGACACCGGACCGTCCCCCCCCCAAGGCGTGCTTACCGATGACGGCGACCCGCCGGTCTCGGCTGACCGATCGTGGTTCCTGCCAGCAAGCACCCACCGTCCCATACTGAGTCATCCGATGGAAGTTCGATGTCGCTAACACGGCCGGCGCGCGCTGAACCTGCGGCGCTGCGCTGAGGATTGCGCAGTAATCGCGCCGATTGACCGTATGGAGCGGCGCTGCGCTGATGGCATCGCGATTGCTGCTCTCATTTCATGGACGAGTCCGCAAACAGTGATGCGCGAGCTCATCCCGGTATCCCTTTATTATGCGACATCGCGATTCCACGATAGCGGAGCCTCTTGCCGAGGACGACGCAGCCGCGACCGACGACCGCTTTGAGCGCATCTTTCGTTACAGTACCGATGCGATAGCGATCGCGAGCCTCGCGACCGGCCGCTACCTCGACGTCAATGACGAGTTCGTCCGGATGTGCGGGTACCCGCGCGAGCGCGTAATCGGTAGCACCGCGAAGCAGCTCGGATTCTGGCAGACCACGGACATTCACGCGGAACTCGCCCGACGCCTTGAGCGCGGCGGCGAGGTGCGCGATTTTGAAGCCGCCCTCATGGACCACAGCGGCCAGACCCGCACCGTGCTGGTCTCGGCGACGCTGGTCGACTTTGACGGCGAGCCCTGCATGATGCGCATCGCGCGCGACATCACCCGCTTCGTCCAGGCTCAGAAAGAGTTCACCCGTGTCGACCGCCGCCTGCGCGATGTGCTCGCCAACGCACCGATAGTCGTGACGGTTGTCGACGCGCAAGGCGTGGTGACGCTGTCGCAGGGCGCCGGGCTGCGTACGCTGGAGCTGGCCCAGAACGAGCTGGCCGGGCGCTCGGTGCTCGAACTCGTCGAGCCCGACAGCCCGATCGCACGGCGCTGGCGCGAAGCGATGGCCGGAAAATCGCAGGCCGCGATCGAGGAATTCGGCCAGCGCGTCTTTCAGGCCTGGTACTCGCCGCTGCGCGGCGCCGGCGGGGAGCCCTGCGGCGCGATGGGGGTGGCAACCGACATCACCGAGCGGGTGCGCGCCGAGGACGAGTTGCGGCGCAAGGAGGTCTTCTACCGCTCGCTGATCGAGACTTCTCCCGACACCGTGCTGGCGACCGACGCCTCGATGAAGCTGCGCTTTGTCGGGGGCAGCGGACCGCGCGACTTCGGTTATTCGGCCGCGGAAATTGTCGATCAGGGTGCGCTCGAATTCATACATCCCGACGACCGCGCCGAGCAGGCGGAGTTTTTGCGCCTCGCCTTCCACGATCCCGGCGGGGTGGTGCGCTCGGAGGCGCGCGTACGCGCACGCGACGGCACCTGGATACCAGTCGAGTTTGCGGCGCAGGCCTCGATAGGACCCGACGGCAATCCCGTCCTGGTCAGCACGATGCGCAATATCAGCGAGCGCAAGCACAGGCAGGAGGAACTGCGCCGGAGCGAGGAATATTACCGCACGCTCATCGAGTCGTCGTCGGACCTGATTATCGCCATGAACGCCGCCGGTACTATCGCTTTCGCCGGCGGTCAGGGAGGCAAAGAGCTGGGAATCGAAACCGCGGAGATGGTCGGCCTTCCCGCCGCCGACCTGGAACATCCCGCGGATGTCGCCGAGCAGGCGGACTTGGTGCGCTGGGTGTTCGAGCATCCCGGCGAGCGCGTCCGCACCCTGGTGCGCCTGCTGTGCAAGAGCGGCGAGCCGATTCCGTTCGAATTTGCCGGAGCCGTGATCACCGGACCCGACGACCAGCCGATCCTCGTCACCACCGGGCGCAACATCGCCAAGCGCCTGCGTATCGAGGCCGAATTGTCGGCGGCGCGCGATGCGGCGCTGGAAGCCTCGCGCGCCAAATCCGAATTCGTTTCCGGCGTCTCCCACGAGATCCGCACCCCGATGAACGCGATCCTCGGGATGGCGGACGTGCTATGGAACTCCCCGCTCAGCGCCGATCAGCGCCGCCATCTCGATATCATCATCAGCAACGGCAATTCGCTGCTCGACCTGATAAACTCAATCCTCGACCTCGCAAAAGTCGAGAGCGGATGCATGTCGCTCGAGGCCGAGCGGTTCGATCTCGTCGAACTGGTCGAGCAAATCGGCCAGACCTTCGCGGTGCGCGCGCACGAAAAGGGCATCGAACTGCTGCTGCGAATCGCACCCGACGTTCCCGCCGTGGCGATCGGCGACCCCCTGCGGCTGCGCCAGATGCTATTCAATCTGGTCGGCAACGCGATCAAGTTCACCGATCGCGGCCACGTCATGATCGACCTGCGCGTGGCCGGCGAGGTCGAACCGGACGCCGGCGCGCTTCACTTCTCGGTCAGCGACACCGGAATTGGAATCGCGCGGAACAAGCTGGCCGAGATCTTCCAGCCCTTCACCCAGGCCGACTCGTCGACCACTCGGCGCTTCGGCGGCAGCGGGCTGGGGCTTTCGATCGTGGAGCGGCTGGCCGACCTGATGGGCGGCAGGGTGTGGGCGGAAAGCGAACCCGGCAAGGGCAGCACTTTCCACTTCACGGTTCGCCTGCGCGCGGGCAGTGGAGATCCGGCGCCGGTTCCCAGCCTCACGGGACGCACGGTTATGGTCGTGGACGCTCATCCGCAAAGCCGCGCGCTGCTGGCGGAGATGCTCGCGGCGACCGGCACAGCGGTAATCGCGCTGGACTCGCCTCAGAGCGCCGTCGCGGAACTCGCGCGCGCCGCGGCGCCCACCCCCATCGTTGACGTGATTCTCCTGGACCAGCAGTTGGCGGACCGCGGCGCTCTCGAGGTGGCGCGCCAGATCGCCGCCAGCTTCACCCCGCCATCGCGCATAATTCTGATGACCCGGGCGAATTCGCAGGCAGCCCTGATATCGAGTCCGCACGCGGGCGCAATCGACGCGTACGTCGTCAAACCTGCCCGCCGCAGTGATCTCTATGCGGCGCTGGCCACCGGCCCCGAAGCCTCCGAGCAGCCCGACCCTCCTGCAGAGCCGGAGCCGCCCGCGGTCTCGCCCCGAGTGCTGGCGCGCGATTTGAAAATCCTGCTCGCCGACGACTCGCCCGACAACCTGCTGCTCGTGCAGGCCTACCTCAAGCGTACACCCTACCGGCTTGAATTCGCCGAAAATGGCGAAGTCGCGTTCCGCAAGTATGTCGAGGACGGCGCCGATCTCATCCTGATGGACATCCAGATGCCGGTGCTGGACGGTTACGGCGCGACCGAGAGGATTCGGCGCTGGGAGACCGCCAACAATCGCACCCGCACACCGATAATCGCGCTGACCGCATCCGCGATGCCTGAGTCCGTCGCCCGCGCGATTGCGGCCGGATGCGATCTGCACGTCAGCAAACCGGTCAAGCGCGTGATCCTGCTCGACGCGATCGCCTCGAGGTTCGAGCAGCCATCCGGCGCCGGCGTTTGAATGAACCCGCGCGTCAGGCGTGAGTTTGCGCGCTCGCCCGCCGCCGCGCGATTTCGAATAGCGCCACCGCCGCGGCCACCGACACATTGAGCGAGTCCACCTTTCCGCGCATCGGGATATCGACCACGAAGTCGGCGCCGCGCTTGACGATCTCGCGCACCCCAGCGCCCTCCGACCCAACCACGATTGCGAGCTTGCGGGAGGTGTCGAGATCGTAGATCGAGGTCCCGCCGCCGGGCGCGAGCGCCGCCACCCAGTAGCCCGCCTCCTTCAGTTGCTCGAGCGTGCGCGCCACGTTGCCGCATCGCGCGATCGCCAGATGCACCCAGGCCCCGGCCGACGACTTGATCGCGGCGGGCGTGACCGCCGCGGTGCGATCGCGCGCCAGCACCACCGCGCGCACTCCCGCGCCCTCGGCCGAGCGCATCAGCGCACCCAGGTTGCGCGGGTCGGTCACCCCATCGACGATCACGAGCGGGTCGTGGCCCGCGGCGATCACGCCGTCGAGCGAGGCGTAGTCGTACTCGCGCATCAGCGCCGCGATTCCCTGGTGGCGCGCGTCGCGGCCCGCCATGCGCGCAAGCTCGGCGTCCGCCACGAACTCGACTCGCCCACCGGCGGCGCGCACGCCGGCAATTTCGGCGGAGAACCGGGACTCGTCGCCCGCGCGCACGCGCAGCGTCCGGATCGACGCGGATGCGGCAGCAACCAGCTCGCGCACCGGCTCGACGCCGAACACCATCGCCTCTTCGCGCGATTCGCGCCCCGCCGGACGGGGCGGCGCGGGGCGCTGAAGGCGGCCGCGCGATGGCGGCATTGGTCCACGCGGGGGTGGGCGGCGATGCTTCATCGGGGCGCGATGATAGCGCCCGCGCGATCGCATTGGCAGTCCGCGCCGCCCGTTCCCATCGCGCGTCCGAGCGTCTAGACTTATCGGCGATCGCGCCGCTGGCGCGCGTTCGCCTTGAGAGTGCGCATACCCGGATTCACCATTCTCGACCGTTACGTCGCGCGCGAGATCTTCGCGCCCTTCGCCACCGGCGTGGGATTGCTCACCTTCGCCCTGGTGACGGGCCGGATGGTCAAGTTGACCGAAATGGTGGTCAATCGCGGTGTCTCGCTCAAAGACGTCGCGCTGCTGGTAGCCTACGTGATGCCCGCGTTTTTGGAGCTGACGCTCGGGATGGCGGTGCTGCTGGGCGTGCTGCTGGGTTTCGGGCGAATGTCGTCGGATCAGGAGATGACCGCGGCGCGCGCATGCGGGGTGAGTCTTTACCGGCTGGCGGCGCCGGTCATGATGTTCGCGGTCGTGGTGTACCTGGTCGCAAGCTGGTTCGCGTTCTCGGTGCGCCCGTGGGCCAACGCGCAGCTCCACAACCGCATCTACCTGATGGGCCGCGCGACGATCACTGCCGGGATCAAGGAAAAGGCCTTCAACGACGACATCCCGGGCATCATCATTTACGTCGATCACGTCTCCGATAACGACGAAATGCTCCACGGCGTGATGATTTCGGACTCGCGCGCCAAGCAGCAGAACACCATTATCGCGCGCCGCGGCATCATCCTGCCTGACGACCAGCGCGGCGGCACCACGCTGCGCCTGTTCAACGGCTCCGTGTTCGGCGCCGAGCCGGCCACGGATTCCACCCACGTCACCAGCTTCCGCATCTACGATCTCTCGATTCAGCCCAAGGGCTCGCTCGCGACGCTGGAGCGCGATCCCGAAGAACTGTCCTACTCCGCGCTCAAGGCGGATATCGCGGCGGCTCGCGCGCGCGGCAAGCCGGACTTCGAGGCGGAGGCGGAACTCGCAGCCAAGTACACGGTGCCGATTGCAACCCTGCTGTTCGCGCTTATCGGGATTCCGCTTGGGCTCAAGCCGGCACGCGGCGGCCATTCCGAGCGCTTCGGCGTCGCGGTCGCGCTGTTCTTTCTTTACTACGCGCTGATGAAGATCGGGCGGACGCTGGCCGAGCACGGCCGGCTCAACGCCTTCGTCGCGCTGAGCATCCCGGACCTGGCCTTCGCGGTCCTGGCGATCTGGCTGTTCATGCGCGCGGCGTCCGACCGCGGAAACCAGGGGCGCGGCCCGGGCGATTTGCTGTGGTATTTCGTGGAACGAATCGAGCGGAGCAGGAAGGCGGCATGAAACTTCGGCCGCGCCTTTCGCCCGTAATCGATCGCTTCCTGGCGGGGCAGTTTTTCGGTCCCTTCATGGTCTGCGTAGCGGCCTTCACGGCGGCCTACCTGCTCGGCGACATGTTCGATCGCTTCAACGATCTGCTTCGCTACGGCGGCTTGGGGCTGCTCGGCCTGGCGTACTTCGGACTCAAGCTCCCGCTCATCGTCTCGCAGGTTCTGCCGGTCGCGTGCCTGGCCGGAGTACTGCTCGGATTCGCGATTCTCAACCGCTCGGGTGAGGTGCTCGCCTGCCAGCAGCTGGGAATCAGCCGCCTCGAGATGGCGCTGCCGGTGCTGTTCGTGGCGATGGCAATCTCGGTGGTCGACTTCGCAATCAGCGAGACGGTCGTTCCGCACGCGACCCGCGAGGCGAAGTACCTCTACGACGTCCAGCTGAAGAAGCGCGCGCTCGCGGGCGTGTTCGCCGACCGCAGCATCTGGGTGCGCCTTCCGCACGGATTCGTGACCGCCGAGACTTACGACAAGAAGCGCCGCACGCTTCATGATGTGACCGTCTATCAGGTGAGCGACGATTTCGTGGTCAAGAGTATCGAGCGCGCAAAGTCCGCCACCTGGGACGGCAAGCAATGGGCCGTGCCGAGCAGCAAGGCCATCGACGTCGGCCCGGGCGGCGCCATTTCCTCCGGCAGGAACGTCGCCGATCTGCGGCTCGGGCTCAAGCCCGCCGACTTCAGCCTGCTGCGCCTGGACCCCGACGAGTTCAGCCTCTGGGAACTCAACGACTATATCGCCGACTTGCGCAGCAAGGGGCTGGACCCTGGCGGATACGTCGTGGACCGCGACCTGAAGTACGCGATGCCGCTGTCGTGCCTGATAATGGTCGCGCTCGGAATCGCACTCAGCCTCGACCCGCTGCCGCGCAAGCTGAGCCTGGGCCGCAGCTTCGGCTTCGCAATCGCGATCGGCTTCTGCTACTGGCTCGCGTTCGGAATCACGACCTCGCTGGGGCGATCCGACATGATGCCGGCATGGGCCGCGGCGTGGCTTCCGAATATCACCTTCTCGATTATCGCGTTTTCGATCTTCCTGTTCGGCGAGGAGCACTGAGGCGCCTGCGCGGAACGCGCTTGCCGGGCGGCGCGGGCAATGGCTAGGATCGCGCGTGGACGCTCTCGACGCGATCTTCCTGCCGGAAATCGAACCGGCCGTGTTGCTGGGACTTGAGGGCGAGCTTCTCGAATCGGCCGCCGCCGACCTCTGTCCACCGACCCTGATTGTCCACTCGGCGCCGCGCCCCACGCTCGCGCTGGGCCGCTATCATCTATATTCGGGCGCTTCGGAAACCGGCGCGATGGACGTAGTCCGCCGCCTGACCGGGGGGCGCGCCGTGGGCGCGGGTCCCGGATGGATCTGGATCGCGATCGTCGCGTCCGACGTGAACGCGCTCGCGCCCGGAGCGCCTGGCGCGATCGGTCCCGAACAGGTGATCAATCGGCAGGTCCGCGGACTTTTGGCCGCGCTGCGCGCGCTGGGAATCGATTGTTCCTACCCGGGGCGCGACGCGATAACCTCGAAGCGGCGGGAGATCGCGATGTGCTCGTTCGAATGCGACCGAAAAGACGCGATGCTGTTCGAGGCCGCGCTCGCCGTTGAGAGCGGGATGATCGAGTTCGTGCGCGACCTGGACCGCGCCGAGGACGCGCGCGAGGTCACCTGCCCGCCTTACGACTTGAATAGCGCGACCACTGCGGCGTGCGAGCTTGGGCGCGCGCCTGGCTTCGACGAAATCGCAGGTGCGATTGCCGCCGGTTACGCGGAGCTTGCGGGCGGCGCGAACCTGCGAGCGCTCAGCGCCGGCGAACGCGCGGCGGCCTTGCGCCGCGGCGCCGAGCTCACACGCCCCCGATGGCTGCGCCGCGCGCCCGCCCCATCGTTTAATCGCACCGCCCGAATTACCTCCCAGCTCGGCTCGATTCAGGCCCATCTCGAGGTTCGCTCCGCCGGGACGATCGCGCGCGCGATGCTGTCGGGCGAGTTTATCGCGAACTCCGCGGGCGTCGCGGAGCTCGAACGCGCGCTCGAGGACCTGCCGCTCGAGCCGGGTGCGATTGAATCCGCCATCGCCGATACCTTCGTCGACGGACGCAATTACATTCTCGGCCTGGGCGCGCCGCAGGCGAGCGCGCGCAGCCTGGCGCGGATGATCGCGCAAGCACGATGAACCCCGCGCCCGCATCGCGCCGCGACCGGCCGCCGCTTGCGGCGCTCGGCGATGCAAGCAAGGCGATTCGCCGCGGCACCGCGCTCGCGCTCGCAGCGGCCGCCCGCAGCGACTCGCGCGTGCGCGATGAGCTACGCGCCGGGCTTGCGAGCGCCGACGACAAGACCCGCTTTGCCTGCGCCTTCGCGCTGGCCCGGGCCGGCGCCTCCGCCGACGAGCCGCGCATCGTCGAGGTGTTGTGCCAGGCGATTGGCGCGCCCGACTCCGACCAGCGATGGGCCGCGGCGGCCGCGCTTGCGCGGCTGGGCGCTAATTCCCGCGCACGCGCGCAGCTTGCGCGTCTGGTCCGCGCGGGAGCGCCCCGCGCGCGCCGGATGGCGCTGTACTGCATGCGCGGCCTCGACGGCCCCCACGATTGCGGACTGGGCGCCGCGGGGACCAGCGACGCCGACGCGCGGGTGCGCCTGGCGGCGCTCGCGATGATCGCGGCGCGCGCACGCGGATGTGCGGATTGCGCGGCTTGCGCGCTCCAGCGGCTCGAACGCGACCAGGCGCCAGGCGTGCGGCGCGCCGCCGCCGCGGCGCTGGGCAGGCTCGGCGTGCGTTCGCCCGCTGTCCGCGCCGCGCTCACGCGCGCCGCGCAACTTCCGGACCACGGACTTGGGCGCGCAGCACGCGGCGCGCTCGAGCGCCTGATGCAGGACTGAATCTGGCCGTCACGCGGAGCGGAAAACCATGGCGACGAAATCAATCAATCATCTGTCGGAGCCCCGGGTACTCGAGTTCGTGACCGCCGCGCGAGTGGCGCGGATGGCGACGGCCGATCAGAGCGGCGTGCCGCACGCGATTCCGGTCTGCTACTGGTTCGATGGCACGAACTTCTACTTCGCGATCGACGAAAAGCCCAAGCGCGCCATCGGCACGCGCCTCAAGCGGATGCGCAATATCGCGAGCAATCCGCACGTCGCGTTGATAATCGATCACTACGAGGAAGACTGGTCGCAGCTCGCCTACGTCCTGGTGCACGGCGTCGCGCGCGTGGTCGAGGACAGCGAGGAATACATGCTCGCGCTGCGCCATCTGCGCGACAAATACCGGCAGTATCGCGCGATGGCGCTGAGCCCGGAGCGAAATCCGGTGGTCCGAATCGAGCCCGAGCGCGTCCACGTGTGGGGCGCTCGCTTCGGCCTGCCGGACACCGACCCGGCACGCGCGCGATGACGCGGCTCGACGAGATTGCGGCCGCGCTTGCCGAGGCGGGGCTGGACGGATGGCTGTTCTACGATTTTCGGCGCTCCGATCCGATCGCCTACCGCGTGCTCGGGCTCGACCCACTGGGCATCACGACGCGGCGATGGTTCTGCTACGTGCCCGCCGCGGGCGCCGCGCGCGCGCTGGTGAGCGCGGTGGAACCCCATCGCCTGGACGCGCTCGGCGTCGAGCGTATCGTCTATCGCTCGCATCAGGAGCTTGCGGCTGGCCTTGCGCGGCTGCTCGGCGGTGCGCACCGGATCGCGATGCAGTATTCGCCGCGCGGCGCGATTCCCTACCTCTCGCGCGTCGATGCGGGAACCCTTGAGATGGTGCGCGCGCTGGGCGTCGAGGTCGTAAGCTCCGCCGATCTCGTGCAGCGCTTCGAGGCCGCGCTCGGCGCCGCGCAGCTTGCCGGGCATCGCCGCGCCGGCGCCGCGCTGGGCGCGATCGTCGAGGAGACGTTCGCCGAGATTGCGCGCCGCGTGAGCCACGAAATTGAGGCCAGCGAACCCTGGATCCAGGACTTCGTGATGGAGCGCATCCGCGCGCACGGCCTGCAAACCGCCGAGCCGCCGATCGTCGCCGCCGGTGCGCATAGCGCCGATCCGCACTTCGGCGTCTCGCGCGAGCTTGCCACCCCGATTCGGCGCGGCGACTTTGTGCTGCTCGACCTGTGGGCCAAAGAGCCGGGCGCCGATTCGGTTTACGCCGACATCACGTGGACCGCAGTGGTCGCCGAGTCGGTGCCCGATGAGTACGCGCGCATCTTCGCGATCGTCGCCGGCGCGCGTGACGCCGCCGCCGCGCTGGTGCAAAAGCGCGTCGCCGCCGGAGCGCCAATCACGGGACGCGAGGCCGATCGCGCGGCGCGCGAAGTGATAGAGCGCGCGGGTCTTGGCGACGCGTTCGTCCATCGCACCGGCCATTCGATCGGGCGCGAGGTGCACGGCACCGGCGCGAATCTTGACTCGCTGGAGACCGATGACGCGCGCCGGCTTATCGAGGGCGCCTGCTTCTCGATCGAGCCGGGAATATACCTGCCCGGGCGCTTCGGCGTGCGCAGCGAGATCGACCTGACGATCGAAAGCGGGCGCGCGGAGATCACCGCGCCCGCGCCGCAGACTGCGGTAGTCCCGATTCTCGCGCCGCGCGCCGGATAACCCGGCCACCGAATCGGTACCGCATGATTCGCGCGATCATATTCGATCTCGACGGCACCCTGACCGACACCGAGCCCCTTCACCTCGACGCGTTCAACCAGGTACTGCGCGAGCGCGGCATGCAGATCCTGTCCGAACAGTACTTCGCCCGGATGGTGGGGCTCGACGACCGCGATTGTTTCACGATGGTTCTGCGCGAACACGGCCGCAGCGCCGACGCCGCGGCGCTCGCCGCGATGATCTCGAGCAAGACGGTCGCCTATACTGCCATGATCAGAAGCCGCGACGTCGTGCGGCCGGGCGCCGCGCGTTTCGTGCGCGCGTGCGCGCAGCGGTTTCCGCTGATGGTCGCGACCGGAACGCTGCGCGCCGAAGCGGAGCTGATCCTCGGGCGCGCCGGATTGCGCGAGCTGTTCCTCGACCTGCTCGGCGCCGAGGACACCGCGCGCGGCAAGCCCGCTCCCGATATTTTCATCGCCACGCTCGGCCGGCTCGGCTACCTGCTGCGCCAGCACGATCCGATAAAGCCGCGCCAGTGCCTGGTGATAGAGGACACCCCAGCGGGAATCGCAGCCGCCCGCGCGGCCGGGATGCGGGTGCTCGCGATCGAGGCGACGGTGGCGGCGGACCGGCTGGCGGGCGCGGACTTCCTGGCGAGCGACTTCGACTCTATCGACCTCGACCGTATCCTGCGCGCCTGCGCGGATTGACCTGCGCGGCCGGCGCTGGCGCGCGCCCGCCGGCGTGGTAGGATCTCGCGCGCGGAGGTGCAATCGCGATGGCCGCTCGACTCTACCAGTTCCTGGGCAGCCCCTATTGCGCGAAGGTCCGGAAGATTCTCGACTTCAAGGCTGTCGATTACGAACTCGTCGAAGTCGATTACCTGGAGCGTCGCGAGCTGCTGGCCGCCTCGGGACAGATCATGGTGCCCGCGCTGACCCTGGACAGTGGCGAGACGATTGCAGACTCCGCCCGAATCGCCGACCGTCTCGAGGAGCTCTATCCCGAGCCCACCCTGCTGCCGCCCGGATGGCGCGGGATGCATCGCGCGATGGCCGAATATATCGACACCGCGCTTGTCGAGGTGATGTTCCGCGCCGCGATTCCTGACAAGGCGGCCTACTACCGTGGCCAGGGAAAAGATCGCGAGGCGCTGTGGCGCCTGATTCGCGAGCGCAAGTACGGCGCCGGCTTCGTCGATCGGATGATCGCGGAGCATGCGGCGCAGATGGCGACTGCGCACCAGGCGCTGGCGCGGTTCGAAGAAGCGCTCGGCGAGCGCGCGTTCCTGTTCGGCCGGATCGGCCTTGCCGACTTCTCGCTCTACGGCCAGCTCTTTCACTTCGCGGTGACCGGTGAGCTGAAGATTCCGGTCGCGCTCACCAATCTGCGCGCGTACTACGGGCGGATGGATAGAATCTCTTCGAAGCTCGCCGACGCTTAGTCGCCGCCGCTTCAGAATATTTCGAGTATCGCCAGGCGCAGAAATCCGCCGAACGCCGCGCCGGTCGTGTCGAGCGCGACGTCGTAGAGCGAAGGCGTTCGCCCCGGCACGAATATCTGATGGCCTTCGTCGCACAGCGCGTACGCTGCACACAGCATCAGCGCCAGGTACGGCCGCCCCGCCATCGGACCCCGAATCAGCAGACAGTAGAGAACCCCGTACTCGACGAAGTGTCCGCTCTTGCGCACCAGCGCGTGAACGAACGCGACCGACGCCCCAGACATCGCGGGATACAGCCACAGCAGGATCGGATCGATGACGCGCGCTGTGTTGATCGCGCTGAAGGCGGAAGTCGAGAGCGTGAAAATCACCGCGCCCCAAATAATCACCGGCAGCCATTCGGCCAGGGGAAACTCGGAGGTTTGATGCGCTTGCGCCTGAGTCACGCCGCGCGCCCCTGCCACGGTTTGCGGAGCGCCGCCCGGCAAAAGAATCGGAAAACACCAGCCGTAATCATCGCGGTCAAGATTTAACATCCGCAGCCCAGCCGGTCCACGTCCGTCCCCGGCGCATCGCCCCGAACGATCGGGTAGCATGCCGGTCATGGCATCGCTGCTCACGGTCCAGCCGACGCGCCCGACGCCGCCGTGCACGCTCGTGATCTTCGGGGCTTCGGGCGACCTTGCCCGGCGCAAGCTTTTGCCCGCGCTTTATAACCTGGTGCATTGCGGCGGCGGCATGATGCCGGCCAACAGCGCGGTGCTGGGATTCGCGCGCACCGAGAATACGCCCGAGCAGTTCCGCGCGCAGGCGCGCGAGGCGGTGGATCGTTACTCGCGGCTCAAGGTTGAGGCGGAATGCTGGGATGCGTTCTCGGCGAGCCTGGATTATCTCTCGGGCCTCGACGCGCCGGACGGATTTGCGCGCCTTAAACGGCGGCTGGAGGAGATCGAAAAGGCGCGCGGGCTTCCGCCCAACCGCATCTACTACCTCTCGATCCCGCCGCAGGCCATCAATGACTGCGTCTCGCGGCTGGCCGCGGCCAACCTGATCGCGCCGGGCGCCGCGCCCTACTTCACCCGCGTCGTGGTCGAGAAGCCGATCGGACACGACCTCGCCAGCGCGCTCGATATCAACCGCACCCTGCTCCGCTTCCTGGAAGAGCAGCAGATCTTCCGCATCGATCACTACCTCGGCAAGGAGACCGTGCAGAACCTGCTGGTGATGCGCTTCGCCAACTCGATCTTCGAGCGCCTGTGGGGCAGCCGCAACGTCGATCACGTGCAGATCACGGTCGCCGAAGCCGAAGGCGTCGGCACCCGCGCGGGCTACTACGATACCTCGGGCGCGCTGCGCGACATGGTGCAGAACCATATCCTGCAGACGCTCGCGCTGCTGACCATGGAAGCGCCGGTCACGCTCGACGCGCAGGCGGTCAGCGAGGCCAAGCTCAACGTGCTGCGCGCGCTGCGCCCGATTCGCGGAGAGGATGCGCGCGTTCACACCGTGCGCGCGCGTTACGGCGCGGGACAACTGGACGGCGTCGAAGTCCCCGGCTACATGGCGGAGCGCGGAGTTGCGGCGGACTCCGCCACCGAAACCTTTGTCGCGCTCAAGGTCCTTATCGACAACTGGCGATGGTCGGGAGTGCCGTTCTTCCTGCGCACCGGCAAGCGCCTTTCCCGCCGCGCCAGCACAATCAACGTGCAGTTCAGAGGCGTGCCCCAAATTCTGTTCAACCGCTCTTCCACCCTGCGCCCCAACCTGCTGACCATCCGGATTCAGCCCGACGAGGGTTTCGAGTTCGACGTGATCGCCAAGCAGCCCGGGCTGGATCTCGCCCTACGTCCGGTGCGGATGAACCTGTCCTATGCGAGCGAGTTCGACGATCCCTCGCCCGACGCATACGAGCGGCTGCTGCTCGACGTGATGGCGGGGGACCATACGCTGTTTCCCTCCGGCGCATTCGTGCAGAAGTCGTGGGAGTTCGTGCAGGGAATCCTGGATGCGTGGGAAGACCGCAAGCTGGCGCCGATCGAGGAATATCCCGCCGGCGGCGAGGGACCGCGCGGCGCCGACCAGATGATCCGGTCGATCGGACGCGAATGGATAAAGCTGTAAGCGGGCGGACCTGCGCGCCGCCCCGAGGAGTCGCCAATGTCACACGACCATCACGATCACGAACACCACGGCCATCATCACGGCGCCGCGCCCGACGCGCCGATCGCGTGCGACATGGGCGTCTTCTCGCCCGAGGACAAGAAGCGCTACGCGGCGCTGGCAAAGAAGCTCGCCAAAGCGGTCGTGGCGCGCCGCGAGCTGGATGACGGCTTCGCGCTCCAGGTCGGGCTGGGAAAGATCACGATGGGCGAGCTGGGCGACTGGATGTCGCTGGAGTCCAAGTGCTGCCGCTTCCTGGAGATCGCGCTGGAGCCCGAGGGTCCGGTGTTCTGGCTGCGGCTCAGCGGGCGGGCGGGCACCAAGGAGTTCCTCAAGCAGGAGCTGGGAATCTGAAGCGCGCGCGGCCGCCTTCCATACCTAAAGCATCACTTGTAGATTCTCCGCACGCCCGCCGCGCCGCGCCTGTGGCCTGTCGGACGCCTCTGGGCTAGAATTCTGCGCGGCCTTGCGCCGGTCCGCGCACGGGCCAAGCCGCCTGGGTGATCCTCGCTGCCGGTTGAGCGACCCGCGCCACGCACTCGCTGCGCCATGGTTGTGCCCCGACACGGTGGGAACGCCTCATCGGCGGCCATAACGGCGTCCACCGCGCCCCGCGCGCGGCCGCCAATCTTGGGGACGGGAGATCTGTTTGGCCGATAGCATCAAGGTGGCAATTCTCGGCGCCAACGGCACGATGGGAGCCGGCGCCGCATGCGTGTTCGCGGGTGCGGGCTACGAGGTTACGATGCTCGCGCGCGACCGCGGCAAGTGCGAGGCGGGACTCGCCGCCGCGCAGAGCGCCGCACGCGCCGAAGCGCTGGCCGAGCGAATCAAGCTCGGCACCTACGACGCCGACCTCCCGAGCGCGGTCGCGGAGTCGGGGCTGATTTTCGAATCGCTGGCCGAGGACGTGGCGCTCAAGCGTCACTTCCTGGAGCTCGTCGACAAGCATCGCCGCCCCGACGCGATCGTCGCGACCGGATCGTCGGGACTGTCGATCGCGGAGATGGCGCAGGGACGCAGCGAATCCTTCCGCACCCACTTCATGGGAATCCATCTGTTCAACCCGCCCCACGTGATCGTCGGCACCGAGGTGATCCCGGGACCCGACACCGACCGCAGCCTGGTCGAGGCGACGGTCGCGATGCTCACGAAGCGGCTGGGCCGAAAAGTAATCGTCACCAGGGACCGCCCCGCCTTTGTCGGCAACCGGGTCGGCTTCAAGGTCATGAACGAGTGCGCGCAACTGGCCGCCGAGCACGGCGTCGCCTTCATCGATTACCTGGTCGGCCCGCACACCGGGCGCGCGATGGCGCCGCTGGCGACGATCGACCTGGTTGGATGGGACGTGCACAAGGCGATCGTCGATAACGTGTACGCCAACTGCGAGGACGAGGCGCACGAGTGCTTCAAGATGCCCGCGTACATCGACCAGGGTATCGCCGCGGGCCGGATGGGCGACAAGACTCCCGAACGCGGCGGATTTTACCGCAAGGCGGGCAAGGAAACCCTGGCGCTCGATCCCAACACCGGCGAGCATGCGCCGCTGGTGCGCCCCGAACCGATCGGTTTTGTCGAGCAGATGAAGCGGCTCAACCACGTCGGACGCTATCGCGAAGCGATGGCGGTGCTGCGCGAGGCCAAGGGCCACGACGCCGACCTCTGCCGCCGCGTGGTGCTGGGCTACATCAGCTACGGACTCGGGCGTGTCGGCGAGGTGGCTGAGAGCCCGCACGACGTCGATACCATCATGAGCTACGGCTTCAACTGGGCCGCGCCCTGCGCGATAGTCGACTTGCTCGGCGCGCGCGAGACGGTCGCGATGCTCGGGGCGGCAAAGCTCGCGGTGCCCGCCGCGCTGGAGCAGGCGGCCAAAAACGGTGCTAAGATGTTCACCGGCGGGCTTCTCGAATACGGCCGCACCTTCGTCGGATAACGACGGCGCGCGCCGCCCCGAGAGCGCGCGCACGAAACTTGAGAGCTGATATAGGAGCGCACCATGGCAAAGCCGGCGCCGGTTTATATCCTGGGCGGAGCCCAGACCGATTTCGCCCGCAACTGGTCCAAGGAAGGCAAGCACTTCGTCGCGATGATGCGCGAGGCGGTGCTCGGCGGTCTCGATGCCGCCAGGATCGAGCCGCGCGAAATCGAAACCGCGCACGTCGGCAACTTCGCCGCCGAGCTCTACGCGCATCAGGGACACGTCGGCGCCTTCTTCGTCGAGATCGATCCCGCCTTCAGCGGTCTGCCGACCTCGCGCCATGAGGCCGCCTGCGCCTCCGGCTCCATCGCGATCCTCGCCGCGTCGGCCGAGATCGAAGCCGGCCGCTACGACCTTGCCTGCGTCACCGGCGTCGAGCAGATGAAGACCGTCGATTCGACCACCGGCGGCGACTACCTCGGCACCGCCGCATGGTACGAGCGCGAGGCCAAGGGCGTCGAGTTCCCGTTTCCCAAGCTGTTCGGCCGCCTCGGCGACGAGTACGACAAGCGCTTCGGACTCAAGGATGAGCACCTCGCCCACATCTCCGCGGTCAACTACTCCAACGCCAAGCGCAACCCCAACGCGCAGACCCGCAACTGGTTCATGAGCGAGAGCCACGCGCAGCACGCCTCCAAGTTCAACACCGTCATCGGCGGACGCATCAAGGTGAGCGATTGCTCGCAGGTCACCGACGGATCGGTCTCGCTGTTCCTAGCCTCCGAGAAATTCGCCGCCGCGTGGGCCAAGCGCAACCGCAAGCAGCTCTCCGATATCCCGCACATCCTCGGATGGGGCCATCACACGGCGCCGCTGGAGTTCGACACCAAGGTCGCCGAGAGCCATGACAACCCGTTCGTGCTGCCGCACACGCGCCAGGCGATCCTCGACGCGTTCGAGCGCGCCGGCATCAAGTCGGTCGCCGAGCTTTCCGGCATCGAGACCCACGACTGCTTCACCACCAGCGAGTACATGGCGATCGATCACTTCGGGCTGACGCGCCCGGGCGAGTCGTGGAAGGCGGTCGAAGAGGGCGTCATCGAGATGGGCGGCAAGTGCCCGATCAATCCCTCCGGCGGACTCATCGGCGCGGGCCATCCGGTCGGCGCAACCGGCACGCGCCAGATGCTGGATTGCTGGCGGCAGATCACCGGCGCCGCCGGCGAATACCAGGTCGAGGACGCCAAGAAGTTCGCGATGCTGAATATCGGCGGCAGCGGCACGACCAGCTGCGTGTTCGTGGTCGGCAAGTAAGCGGATCGACAAGACCGATTTGAGCGGCGGCGCCTCACGGGTGCCGCCGCTTTTGTATGCGCTCCAACCCGCCGCCGCGCGCGCCGCCAGGGCGCCCGCCCGACCAGGTCGGAGCACGTCCGGACGAGGACGGAGCACGTCCTGCGCCGCGATGGGTTCGATTATTTTTTGATCCGCGCCTCCGCGCGCCAATCCCCCGCCTATCCGCTCGATCATTTCCCACTCGCGGTCGGTTCGCCGCCCCGGTTGCGGCCGGCGCGCGCGCGCCCGATCGCGCGTGCGCATCGCGGGGGGAATCGGGGCGTCGCGGTATGGGGTTATTCGATCCACGGAATTGATTCTGCACGATTTGAAAATTTGCGTAAGGATGAACAGTTCATCCATGAACTAAATTGGCAAAAACCCTAACACTCGTTAGGAAAAATCGCGGAGAAGGAATCCGCGGATTTCGCAGATTTTACAGGCACTTGCGACCGCCGCGCACATCGCGATGCCGCCCGATAGCCGCGGATTGGAGGGGGTCGATTTTCGAGCCTTTCTGAACGCTTGTTCAGCTTTGCCTGAGGCTTTTTTGATGCTTTTCCTGGTGGAGAACTCTGCCGCGCGCGCCTGCCCGCGCCGCTCACTTGAAATCGGCTCGCGCCTCGGTTTGTCATTCCACGCATTTCTTCGCGTGGAATCCCGGCTCCTGCGGCGTCCGAGCCGGCGCGGCGATTGCTCTCCGCTAACAATCGCGGCGGCGCGCAGGTGAGGGTGCTGAGCGCGAGACACGGCGCGGCGGCGCCGGTATGATCGCCCGCATGAGCGCGTCCAAAAACCCGGCCCCCGGCGATATCGCGCCCGACTTTTCGCTGTCAGATTCAACCGGCGCGACCGTCACGCTCGCCGATCTCACCGCCGATGCGCCGAGCGTGATCGTTTTCTACCGGGGGCACTGGTGACCGTTCTGCCTCCGGCAGTTGTCGGAGTATCGCGAGCATCACGATGAACTGCGCGCGGCGGGCGCAAAGCTCGCCGCGATTTCAGTTGACGATCCGTCGCGGGCGGACGCGATGCGCCGTGACCTCAAGCTACCCTTTCCGGTGCTCTGCGACCCGACGCGCGAAGTGATCCGCGCCTGGAACCTGGTCAACGCGGCCGAGGGCGATATCGCCTATCCGGCGGTATTCGTGATTGATCGCGAACGCCGGGTGCGCTACCGCGCGCTCGAATCGACCACCGCGCGCGCCAGCGTCGCCGAAGTGATCGCCGCGGCGCACGCGATCGCGTCGGGCGGCGCGCCGGCGGCATCCGAGGGCGGGCGCCATGCGATATGGCCGGGCACGATGTTCCTGCGGGCGACGATGAACATGCTCACCCGCGGCATCCGCTCGCGCCGGTAAATCGCGCGCGCCCAACTCCGTCATCCTGAGCCTACGGCTGCGAGGGCGAAGGATCTCGCGGCCGCGATCGGCCGCGTCAGGCTGCCGAATGACGCGCGGAGCGCCGCGCGAGATTCCTTCGGCTGCGCTCAGGACAGGCTCTTCGACTCCGCCCGCGGCGGGCTTCGCTCAGGATGACACGAATATGCTCAACGATCGTGGGTCGGCGGCGCGCGCGATCGCGCGGGTAAATCGCGCGCGGATTCAGACACCCCCCTCTTGTATTCTCCCCCGTGTCAAAAAACGGGGGAGAAGCAAATCTTCTTCGCCGGCATCCGGAAAACGGCGGTCTCACGCCGCGGAGCGTTCGGTATTCCTCCCCCATTCTTTGACATGGGGGAGGATGAAGGAGGGGGTGCCCGCCTTTTCCACCCGGCTGCGCCTCGCGACTTTCCACCGGGACGCGCGCATCTTATGATCGCGCGCCAGCGGAGGCGCGCATGAAGCTTATCTCCCGCCGTATCGCCGCAATCTTCTTCGCCGCATCGCTGGCCGGATGCGCCGGCGGCGAGATCGCGGAGCAGCCGGTCTATTACACCAACGCCGGCGGCCAGCGCGTAGCCGAGCTTCAGATGACGACGCCGCGCGCCGGCGCGTCCGCGGTCGCGCTGCGCGACGGCCGCGTGCTGATCTGCGGAGGCACCGTCAACGGCAATGTCGGCGGAGTACTGTCGTCGGCCGAAATCTACGATCCCGCCGCGCGCACTTTTACCCCGACCGGCTCGATGACCGCCGCGCGCGAGGGCGCGACCGCGACCCTGCTCGGCGACGGCCGCGTGCTGGTCGCGGGTGGCGCGCAGAATATCGGGTTCCGCGCCGAGCTTGCGAGCGCCGAGCTTTACGATCCCGCCGCCGGCTCATTCAGCGCGACCGGCTCGATGCATACGGCGCGCGAAGGCGATACCGCGACGCTGCTGCGCGACGGCCGGGTGCTGGTCGCAGGCGGCAGCGACAACGGGGTTCATACGCTCTCTTCCGCGGAAATCTACGACCCGTCCTCCGGAACCTGGAGCCCCGCGGGCGACATGACCCAGCCGCGCGAAGCGCAGGTCGCGGTGCGTCTCAACAGCGGAAAGGTGCTGATCGCGGGCGGCGGACGCGGCGATGTTCCCGGCGGCTACGTCGCCTACCAGACCGCGGAGATTTACGATCCCGCCGCGGGCATCTTCACCGCGCTCGGCGCACGGATGAATCTCGATCGCGTCGGCGCGGGCGCCGTGCTGCTGGGCGACGGCCGCGTGCTGATTGCGGGCGGCAAGAGCAGCAAGATGATCCTGAACGAACTGGGGCCGAACCTCGCGTCGCTGACGCCGCTCAAGTCGGCGGAGGTCTATGACCCCGAGTCTTCGTCGTTCATGCGGGTCGGCGACATGCGCGAGCCCCATTATCTGCCCACGCTCACGCGCCTGCGCGACGCAACCGTGCTGGTGGTCGGCGGCTACAGGATGCAGGGGCCGCTGGTGGTCGGGATGCGCGACGCGGAAATTTACGAGCCCAACGCAAGCGGCTTCGTGCCCGTGGGGCGCACCCACGTCGCGCGGCTTCAGAATACCGCCACGCTTCTTCCCGGCGGCGAGGTGCTGATCGCGGGCGGTATCGACGGGCAGAGCAATATCACAGCGTCGGTCGAGTTGTACGATCCCAGAGCATCAGGGCTTCGCGGTCGAGTCCGGCGCCGCCGGCGCCGGCGCCGGCTCCGATGCGCCGCGCGCACGCTCGACGCAGGCGCCGCCGATGTAGCATTGTGGGGGCGCACCCGTATCCGCACGCTCAGGAGACGATCACGATGGCCGCGACCGCAGATAAGCTGCCCGCCTTTACGCTTTCCGACTTGCACGATCGCGAGCGCGCGTTTCCGACCGGCAAGCGCCGCGCTGCTCTGCTTCGTCAAGGAAGATTGCCCGACCTGCGGACTCGACGATGCCGCTGGTCGAGGCGGCGCATCGCGCCTTTGGCGACAAGATCGACGTGCTCGCGATCGGCCAGGACGCCGAGGGTAATCGCATGCTGGCGCAGCGCCATGGACTCAAGTGCGCGATGCTCGACGACTCGGCGCTGCGCGTCTCCTTCGCCTACGACCTCGATACCGTGCCGACCATCGTGCTGACCGACGCGGAGGGCCATGAGATAGACGGCTTCGTCGGTTTCGAGCGCAACGACTGGCGCGACTTGATGAAGCTGATGGCGGAGACTGCCGGTGCTGCCGCGCCCAAGATCGATTGGGACGCGCTGCCCGAGATGCGCCCCGGATGCGGCTCCAAGTCGGTCGAGCCCGAAATCGCCGAGCGGCTGGAAGCCGAGGCGCGCGGCGAGCGGATGCAGGCGCGGCGAATCGAGCTGGGCGAAGGCGAAGACGTCTTCGAGTTCATGTTCGAGCGCGGGCTGACCGACGGGCTTCCCGTCGTGCCGCCCACACCCGAGCGCGTCGCCCGGATGCTGACCGGAACGCGCGCGCGACCCGCGCGATATCGTCGCGACCGTGCCGCCGAATCTCGCGCCGCTCACGGTCGAGAAGGTCGCGGTCAACGCGGTGATGGCGGGATGCCGCCCCGAATATCTGCCGGTGGTGCTCGCGGCGCTGGAGGCTATCTGCACGGACGAGTTCAATATCCACGGCATCATGGCGACGACCTGGGGCGCAACCCCGGTGATCGTCGTTAACGGGCCGATCCGCAAGCGCATGGGCATGAACATGGGGATGATGGCGCTTGGATACGGCAGCCGCCCCAACGCGACGATCGGACGCGCGGTCAAGCTGGTGCTGCGCAACGTCGGCGGCTCGCGCCCGGGCGAGATCGAGCGCTCCACGCTCGGCGCAATCGGCAAGTTCACCACCTGCTTCGCCGAATGGGAGGAGCGCAGCCCGTGGGAGCCGCTGCACGTCGAGCGCGGCTTCAAGAAGGACGAAAGCGTGGTGACGGTGTTCGGGCTGGAGGCCGGCTCGCGCCAGATTGCCGATCAGACCTCGCGCACCGCGCGGGCCCTGGTCGGCTCGCTCGGCCTGGGGCTGGAGGCCTGCTGGCATCCGAAGCAGCACGGCGCGGGCGAGGTGCTGCTGATCATCTCGCCCGAGCATGCCGACACGATCTCGCGCGACGAGTGGAGCAAGGGACAGGTGCGCGCGCGAATCCAGGAGATAACCTCGCGCCCGCTGAGCGAGCTGCTGCCCGACGCGGAGAGCGGCGAAGGGATGCCGCTTAAGGCGATGGGGCTGGAAAACCCGACCCCCGAGCAGCTCGCGACGAAAATTCCGAAGTTCCGCCGCCCCGAAAATATCAATATCATTGTGGCCGGCGGCGAAGCCGGTAAATTCTCCGCCATGTTCGCCGGATGGGTGTCGGGTCCGATGGGCTCATCCAGCGTGAGCAGGAAAATCGAGGAGGTGCTCATGAGACAGGTGATTGTTGACCCCACCGACGAGCGCGTGCCGATTCGCCGCACGCTCGCACCGCGATCGGAAAAGATCGCCGGACGCGTCGCGCTGCTCGATATCGCCAAGCCGCGCGGCAACGTGCTGATGGACCGGCTGGCCGAGCGCCTGGGCGCGGAGCTGGCGGGCGTCGAGATCAAGCGCTTCCGCAAGCCCACGTTCACCAAGCCGGCGCCGGAGGCGTTGCGCCGCCAGATCGCGGAGGAAAGCGACTTCGTTATCGAAGCGCTAGCCGATTGAGGGTCCTGCACAACGTGCAGTGTGCACGACTCCGTATGGTTTGAGACCAATCGCAAGCCTTCCGTGGTGATCGCGTCCGACGTGTTCGTGGACGCCGCGACCAAGCAGGCCGATCGCGCTTGGACTGCCCGAAGTGCAGCGCGTGTTCGTGCCGCATCCGATCCAGGACGCGACCGACGACGAGATGCGCGCGAAGGCCGACGCGATCGTCGACGCAAGTGATCGCCGCGCTGAAGAACTAGCCGCGAGGCGTGCCCGAGCGGCTATCCCGAGTCGCGGCGAGCAGGCGAGCTGAGAGACGAAGGATCCCTCTGCGAGGTGGGCGCGAGGCGTGCCCGAGTGGCTATCCTGAGTCGAAGCGAGCAGGCGAGCTGAGACGAAGGATCCCTCTGCGCGCTACGGCAGGGCGACGGCGGGCGCGCTCAGCAGCGCCACCCGCATCGGCGCCGTCATCGCGAATGACGCGCTGGCCGGATCGTAAACGTCGGCGTTGGACGAGCGCCCGCCCGCGATCAGCACCCGGCCGTCGGCGAGCAGCACGCCGTCGGCGCCGGCGTGCACGCTGCTCATCGCGGCGGTTGGCTGGAAGGTCCCGGCTGCGGGATCGAAGATCTCGGCCGAGTTAAGGAAATTCTCCGCGGTGCCGAATCCGCCCGCGATCAGCACGCGCCCGTCGCTCATCAGCACCGCGTCCTGGGTGGCGCGCGCCGCCGTCATCTGGCCGACGGCGCTGAAGGTCCCGGCTGCGGGATCGTAAACCTCCGCGGAAGCGGAGACGCCGTCGGCGGTCCGACCGCCCGCGATCAATATCTCCCCCGCCATCGAGCCCGATTCCCGGAGGGAACCGAGCCAGGTCGCGGTGTGGGATACGCGCCCGGTCGTCATCGCGCCCGTCTCGCTGAATGCGCCGGTGCGCGGATCGTACAGCTCAGCCGAGGCGAGCATCCCGCCGTCGAAGCCGTTGCCGCCGGCGATCAGCACGTCGCCTGCCAGCGGGCCGCTTGCGATCAGCGTCGCGGTCGCGCCGGTGCGCGCGGTTTTCATCGCACCGGTCGGCGTGAACTCGCCGCTGGCGGGATCGTAGAGCTCGGCGCTGGACAGAAGAGCGCCCTGCACGACGCGCGTAATGCCCCCGGCAAGCAGGACCTTGCCATCGTTCGCGCAGGTGCATCCTTCGATCAGCGTCGCGGTATGGCCGGCGCGCGCGGTCGTCATTGAACCGGTCGGCGTGAACTTGCCCTTGGCGGGATTGTAGAGCTCGGCGCTGGCGAGTGCCGCGCCCTTGTTGCCGTCGCCGCCGACAATCAGGGTCTGGCCGGCGGGAAGCAGCGTTGCGGTGTGATTTTCGCGCGCGCGATGCATCGCGCCCGTCCCGACCCATCGCAAACGCGCCGGATCGAACAGCTCCGCGCGCCGGGTTGCGGGCTTCGAGCCGGCCACGCCACCTTCCACCAGGACCCATCCCGCATGGCGAAGCGACCCCGAGAGCGCGGCGCCCTGCGATCCCGAGCCGCCAGCGTCATCGCCCGAAACGGTCCCGTCCGTTGATCCTCCGCCGTTGGATGCGAGCGCGCCGGCGCTCTGCGAAGCACCCGCCGCGCTGGAGGCGGTCGAGCCTGCTTCGCCCGCGGGCGGCGCGAAGTGGTCAACCCAGGCGGAGCCCAGCGGCATCGCGACCGGATGCGCGGTGGCGACTTGCGGCGCGGGCGCGGGCGCGATGTCGGCGGAGTCGGTTGCGGCGTCGGGCTCGGGCTGCTGCTGATCGGAAGGAACGGTCGGCGGCAATTCCAGTACCTTGGTGCCGCCGTCGGTGGCGGCGCGCGCCACCGGCAACCGCATCGCGGCCGGCGCCGGCGCGGTCGCGACCCCGGAAGAAGAATTTCGTGGAGGCTGCGGGGTCGAAAGAATCCAAACACCGCCGCCGACCATCGCGACGATAATCACGATCGCGGCGAGACCAAATCCGGTCCGTGGATTGCTGGTCGGCATGGATCCCCTCCCGTGACCTTCCAACAGTGCAGCCTTCAAATCCTAGTACGCGATGCGGTGCAGTGGGAAGCGCGGCGGGCGGGGTTTCCTTGCCGGGCGGCGCATGATGGAATCGCGGCGAGTCGCATGTCCGAGACCTTTCGCACGACCGATCAAGCGGCGCACCCGCGGGCCGCCGGAGCGACCCGGCTTGAGCCGGAGCCGCGGCGGATTTTGGTGCGTGAGGTCAATTGGCTGGGCGATCTTGTGCTTAGCCTGCCTGCGCTGCGCGCTGTTCGGCGCACCTGGCCACAGGCGCATCTCGCGGTGATGGTGCGGCGCGACCTGGCGGGGTTCTTCGACGGTGCGCGATGGGTCGATGAAGTGCTCTCGTTCGCGGTCTCGCTCGGAGCGGGCGGGATTTGGGACCGGCTGCAGGCAATCCGCGCGATTCGCGCGGGGCGCTTCGATCTTGCGATCCTGTTCCCCAACAGCTTCGAGTCCGCCCTTTGGACAACGGTTGCACGCGTGCCGCGGCGCGCTGGATATCGCACCGACGCGCGCGGCCCGATGCTGACGATTCGCGCCATGCCGTCGGCGGCCGCGATGCAGGCGCATCAGGCGCAATACTGGCTCGAGATGGTTGGCGCGACGGTGGGCGCGGTTGGCGATGCGAGCGACTGCGCGCTGGAAGCAGAGGACGCGAATCTCGCGCGGATGCGCCAGTGGCTGGCTGCAAAGCGCAAGCGGCCCGGAGCGCCGCTGGTCGCGCTCGCGCCCGGCGCGGCTTACGGTCCCGCCAAGCAATGGCCGGCCGGTCATTTTGCGGAACTGATAAATCATCTGGCTCATCGCCCGGGCGCGGAATGCGTGATCGTCGGAGCGCCGGGCGAGCGCGCGCTATGCGACCGGATCGCGGCAGATGCCCGCGCGGGCGCGATCGTCGCCGCGGGCGAAACGGGCGTCGGCGAGCTGGTGGCACTGCTCGCGCTGGCGGACGGGTTCATCGGCAACGATTCGGGGGCGATGCATCTGGCGGCGGCGCTCGGGAAGCCGGCGGTGGGAATTTTCGGCTCGACCAATCCGAAGCGGACCGGCCCGATGGGGGCGCGCGCGTGCGCGCTCTGGCTCGAGCTCGAATGCAGTCCGTGCCTGGCGCGCACCTGCCGCTTCGGTCATTACCAATGTCTTGCCCAAATCATGCCGGGTGAGGCCGCCGCCGCTCTGCGCGAAGCCGGCGGCCCCGGCTGATTCGCGCGGACCGCCAGCTTGTCATTCCCGCGGCATTACCTGGCGCGGGGAATCCGGGCTCCGGGACTCTCAGCAAACCAGTGCGCAGGATGACCAGCGTCCGTGGGCCGGCGCGCGCGCGGCGCGGTTGGGACGGCGCGGCGAATGAAATATTGTGCTTGCGCGGCGATTGCGCGCGCGACCCGGGCTCTGCGGCCTCCGTGCGCCGACCGCATACGGTGATGCAATGAAGCTTAAGGAACTCGCATCCAGGCTCGGACTCGAACTGCGCGGCGACGGCGAGGTGGAAATAATCGCGCCCGCGCCGATCGAGGCCGCCGCTCCCGGCATGATCATCTTCGTCTCCGCCGCGAAATACGCGCCGATTCTCAAGACCGGACGCGCCGCGGCGGCGATCGTGGCGCCGGAGTTCGCCGACGGCGCGGCGTGCCCGGTGCTGATCAGCAGGAATCCGTACGCGTCATTCGCGCGCGTGATCGAGACGTTTTTCCCGCCCTATCGTCCGGCGCCGGGAATCGATTCGACCGCGAAGATCGCGCCCGACGCGAGGATTGGCGAGAGTGCCTCGATCGGCGCCTACGCGGTAATCGGCGCGGGCGTAACGATCGGGCGCAACGCGGTGATTCATCCGCATGTGACCATCTACCCCGGCGTGCGAATCGGGCATGACTTCACCGCGCACAGCCAGGTCATCATTCGCGAGGGCTGCACGATCGGCGATCGGGTGACGCTTCAGAACGGCGCGGTGATCGGCGCCGACGGCTTCGGCTACGTAGAGGAAGCGGGCGACCTGGTCAAGATTCCGCAGGTGGGCACGGTCGCGATCGAGGACGACGTGGAGATCGGCGCGAAATCGACGGTGGATCGCGCGATGCTGGGCGTGACGATACTTCATCGCGGGGTCAAGCTCGACGACCAGGTCCATATCGGGCACAATTGCGAAATCGGCGAGTTCACGCGCTTCGCCTCGTTCGTCGGGATCGCGGGTTCGTGCAAGATCGGCAAATGGTGCCAGTTCGGCGGACAGGTCGGATGCGCCGACCATGCGAGGATAGGGGATCGCGTGATGGCGGCCGGGCAGACCGGCTTGCACGGCGAGATTTCCAGCGATCAGATGGTGGGCGGGACGCCCTACTCCAGCTTGTCTGACTGGCGCCGCTACTCCGCTATCATCGCACGCCTGCCGGAGTTCGCACGCCGCCTGCGCGCGTTGGAAAAGAAAGTTGAAAGCTCCGAGGATCGGTAGCGATGATCAATGAAGTGGACCGCCGCCGCGGACGTGACTGCGATGGCTAAGAAGTTCGGCGCGATAGCCGTGCTTGCGATCGCGGCGATGTGCGCGAGCGGATGCCCGCTGCTGATGGTCGGATCGCTCGGCTACGAGGGCTACCAGTACCACAAGACCGGCAAGCTGCCGGGCATGCCGGATGAATCCTCCGCTTCCTCATCGTCGTCGAAATCCAGCGCGTCGTCGAGCAGCAGCAAGAAGTCGTCGTCGAACACGCCGTCCGCGAACGATATCGAGTAGCCGCGCGCCGCGCGCCGCCTTACAGCGGAGGCGGCTGGTAGCCGGGCGGAGGCGGACCGAGCGCCGCCTCCAGCTCGCGCACCCAGGTCTGCTCCAGGTGCGCCGCCACCACGCGGAGATTATCCAGAATGCGGGTGAAGGTCTCGCGATTGGTCGCGAGGTACTGCATCCGGCCGAGCGCGTCGGCGGGCACCGGCATATTGAGCGCGCCGCGCTCGGTCACCAGCGCCATCGTGCACACCACGTGGCGCAACCATGACCCGGTATCGAAGGTGAGCACGAGCTGGCGTCCGCTGGGAGTCGCCTTCCAGAGCTGATGGGTGCCGGGCGGGATACGCCCGGTCGCGCGCTTCCATCCGTCGGCGGCAAAGGCTTTCGCGATCACGCTGCGGATCTGGCCGAGCGGCTCGCGCTGCATCGCCATCGACTCGCGCGCGTCGGGAAGCTGATGGGGCAGCGTGAGGTCGGCGATCGCGTCCACCAGGGTCTCGCGATGGCGGGTGTGAATGGCGGCGGCATCCGGCGGCAGCGCCGCGCTCGCGCTTACTTCGCGCTCCTGGACGCTGATCGCGGCGCCCACCTTGGGTGCGCCGAATTCGGCGGCAAGCTTTTCGATTCCCGCGGGCGCGGCGCGCCGCTTGCGGGGATCGGATAGTTGCTCGATCGCCCACATCGCGACCATCCCGGAGCCGCTGCGCTGCAGGATCACGCACGGCGCGAGGTAGGTCATGATCGGGATGCGCGCGGAAAACGGGGCGACGCCGGCTCGCGGCGTGCGCATCGCGGTCTCCCGCGGCTCGATGCCGTCAACCCATTTGAGTGGCCCCGCGATTACGGTCGTCATCGCGAGCGGAAATTCGTCGGGAATGCCGGCGGCAATCGCGAGCAGCGTCGCGCCAGAGACCTCGGCCGTGATCTCGCGCGTGACGCCTTCCCATCGCGGATCGAAATTGGTCAGCCGCAGTGATTCCGCGCCGCCGATTCCCGCGCGGTAGCGAATCGCAAACGCTTCCATTTCGGGAAAGCGCTCCAGGATTCGCGGGCATCCCGTGGACGCGCCCGGCCCGTCGTCGAACATGAAGCGCAGGGCCACGTCCGCAAAGCCCGCATCGTCAAGCGCCGACAGCGTGCGCGCGAGCACGTCACCAAAGGTTCGCGCGGCGAGCCGGTTGAACTGGTATTGCCGGTAATGGAGCATGGGCGCGCCCCGATGCGCGGGCGGGCAGAGTTTTACCGATACTCGCGGCTGGAGCAACAATCGCGCGCGCGTTTGGGCTAGTGCGGAGTCGGATGCAACGAGCGTTCGACGCGGGCCAGATGGCGCGCCTCGGCGCCGCTCTCGTACTCGAGCATCCGGTAGGTCGCGATTTTCAAGCCGCTGTTTACCAGCCACCACGCGAGCGCATAGACCCACACCGCAATCGCGTAGTGCCATCCGATCGGCGTCATCAGCCATCCGTACACCGCCGCCAGCGTGCCGAACACCTGGGTCGATTCCGCCGCGGCGATAAGCCGCCAGTTGGGCCACGGACGCTGCCAGATCGTGCCGGTGTTGCGGGTCAGGTAGATGGTGAGATGGCCGGCGACCAGCAGCTTGAGGAAAATCAGCGTGCGCACCACATCCTGGTCGAGCCGCAGATACTGCTCGGCGATCCAGAACAGCAGGAAGCTCGCCACCACTCCGGCGGCGCCGAGCACGGTGGCGACGGTGAGCACCCGATGCATCGCCCAGCGCACCGGGCGGCGCGCGATGGGCGCGTTGTCGTAAGCGATCGTCATGATCGGGAAGTCGTTGAGGATCGCCAGGATCACGATCATCACGGCGGTGACCGGGTAGAAATTGAACACGATGATCGAGAGCGTCATGAACAGGAGCACGCGGATGGTCTCGGCGATGCGGTAGATCGCATAGCTGTTCATGCGCTCGAAAATCTGGCGGGCTTCCTCGACCGCGCGCATGATCACGCCCAGTCCCGGCGCGGTCAGCACCAGCGCGGCGGCGGCGCGGGCGGCGTCGGTGGCGCCGCTGACCGCGATTCCCACGTCGGCCTGCTTGAGCGCGGGCGCGTCGTTGACGCCGTCGCCGGTCATGCCGACGATATGGCCGGCGGCCTGCAGCGCGGCGACGATCTGGAATTTGTGCTCGGGAAAAACCTCCGCGAAGCCGTCGGCGCCCTCGATCTGGTCGGCGTCGATAGTGCCGTGATGGCTGAGCGCCTGACTGGCGACCAGGATTCGCTGGCCGAGATTGAGGCTCCTTGCGATCTCGCGGGCGATCGCGACGTGATCGCCGGTCACCATCTTGACGTCGAGCCCCATGCCGCGCGCCTCGGCGATCACCGCGGCGGAGTCCTCGCGCGGGGGATCGAACATCGGCAGCAGCCCCAAGAAGCGCCATCCGCCGCCCTCCTCCGCGCGCGCCACCCCGAGCGCGCGGTATCCGCGCTGCGCCATCGTCTCGACCTCGCGATCGATGCGATCGCTGGTGAGCGCGTCGGGGCCGACCAGCTCCGCGATCACCTGCGGAGCGCCCTTGCTGACGCGCAAGCGCGCGGCGCCGCGCTCGATCACCGCCTCGGTGCGCTTGCGCACCGGATCGAAGGCCGCGAAAGAAATCGTGCGCCAGTCGCGCAGGCGCGCGTGATCGCCCGCCGCGGCAACGATCGCCTGGTCGATAGCGTCGCCGCCCTCAGCGCGCGAGGCGAACGCGGCGGACTGCATCAACTCATCGCGATCGACCGCGCCGATTAGCACGGGCTCGCCAATGGTGAGGCGGTTCTGGGTCAGCGTGCCGGTTTTGTCCGAGCACAGCACATCCATCCCGGCCATCTCTTCGATCGAGATCAGGCGCGACACAATTGCTTTCAGGTGGGCGAGCCGCGACGCGCCCACCGCCATCGTCACCGAGAGCACCGCGGGCAGCGCGACCGGAATCGCCGCGACGGTCAGGATCAACGCGAACAGCACGGTCTGGATGAAGGGGTCGTGGCGGAACAGCGCAACGATCAGGATCAGCGAGACCAGCGCCAGCGTGATCATCATCAGGAAGTTGCCGATTCGCAGCACCGCCTGCTGGAAATGCGAGCGCGTGTGCGCGGTCTCGACCAGGCGCGCGGTCTTGCCGAAGTAGGTGTTCATCGCGGTGGCGGTCACCACGCCCGTCATCTCGCCCATCCGCACGATCGAGCCCGAAAAAACCGTGTCGCCGCGCTCGCGCTCGACCGGCAGCGATTCGCCGGTCAGCGCCGACTGATCGACGCTCAGGTACTCGCCCTCGACCAGATGGAGATCGGCGGGAATGATATTGCCCAGGCGGATCGCAACGATGTCGCCCGGGACGAGTTCACCCGCCGCGACCTCGCGCCATTTGCCGCCCCGCAGCACTCGTGCGACCAGCGCGAGGTGCTGCTTGAGCGCGGCGATTGCGTTGTCGGCGCGGTACTCCTCGAAGAATCCGACCCCGGCGTTGATTAGCAGCATCGCGGCGATAATCACGAAGTCTTCCCACTTGCGGGCGACCGCGGACAAAGTCGCCGCGACCTCGATCATCCAGGGGATCGGGCCCCAGAAGAACGACAGAAAGCGCCAGATGGGATTGACATGATGCTCGGCGATCTCGTTGCGGCCGTATTGTTCGAGACGGCGCGCCGCCTCCGCATCGTCGAGTCCGCGCGTGACGTCGACTTTGAGCTTTGCGGCAATATCTTCCGCGGCGCCGCCGCCGCGTGGATTCGCCTCGCGGTTTGCCGTCCTGTCCATCTGATTCCTTTTGCGATGAAGTTGCGCGTATCGGTTGTCCGATCGCGCTTGCTCCGGATATCACACGATCCATGCCATCGCGCGCGCCGAGGCGCAAAAACCTGCAAGGGTCCTTTATGCGGCTGAAATCGCCCCTGGTTGCGACGCCGGCCGATATCGCGCCGCGAAATGCACCCGCGCGTGTATCCATTGGAGACACTTGCCGCCTGCGCTGCGGCGCAAGCGAGGCGCAGCTTGCGGGCGAATCCGGCCAGATCGCATGAGCAAGTTCGCTCTCACGCTCGCAGCGCGCGCACCGTTCCGGCTCGACCTGACGGTGGGGGCGCTGCGCCGGCGCGCGCACAACCGCGTCGATCTTCTCGAGGACGGCGTATGGCGCCGCGTGCTGGTGCTGGGCGGCGAGCCGGTCGCGATTGAAGCGCGGCAGACTGCGGCGGGAGCGCGTCCGCGGATCGAGGTAGTGGCGCACGCGAGCAGCCGCGCGCGGCCGGTTCGCGAGGCGGTCGCGGGCGCGGTCACGCGGATGCTCGGGCTCGACCGCGACCTCGAGCCGTTCTACCGGATGGCGCGGCGCGATCGTGCACTGGCCGCGATGGCCGAGCGGGGGCGCGGGATGAAGCCGCCGCGCTTCGCGTCGATCTTCGAGACGTTCGCCAACGCAGTGGCCTGCCAGCTGGTCTCGTTGAGCGCCGGTCTGCACGTGCTCAACCGCGTCTCGGAGGCATACGGCCTTGCGGCGCAGACCGACGGCGGCACGCCGATGCATTCGTTCGCGGATCCCTCGCGCGTGGTCCGCGGGTCGGAAGACAGGATGCGCGAGCTGGGGCTCAGCCGCTCCAAGGGGCGCTACCTGATCGACCTTGCGCGCGCCGCGCGAGACGCGCGCGATCCCGACTTCGCATCGCTGGGCGCGCTGGACGACGCGGGCGCCGCGGCGCGAATGTGCGCGATGCGGGGGGTCGGCCGCTGGACGGCGGAGTATGTGCTGCTGCGCGGCTTCGGGCGCCTCAACGTGTTCCCCGGCGACGACGTGGGCGGCCAAAACCATCTGCGCGCATGGCTCGGCATCGACACAAAGCTCGATCATGCGGCCGTTCGCAAGCTGCTCCAGCGGTGGCATCCCTATGAGGGCCTGATTTATCTTCATCTGGTTCTTGGCGGGAGCATCGCGGTGGCGGACCGATGACCGGGGACTCGCGCGGCGCCGGATGCTCGTGCACCTGAATCCTGGAGGCATCGCTTGTTCTCATACCTGGTAGTCGCAATCGGCAGCGCGCTCGGCGGGATGGCGCGGTACGGAGCGTCGGGTGTTATCGCGAACCTGAGCGGAGGGATGTTCCCGTTCGGCACCATGTTCGTGAACGTGACCGGCGCGCTGATAATCGGATTTATCGCGACGCTGACCGGCCCGGACGGTAGAATGTTCGTGGGAAGCTCGGGGCGGCAGATCATGATGACCGGGTTTTGCGGCGGCTACACGACGTTTTCGACCTTCAGCCTGGAGACGCTGTCGCTGGCGCGCGACGGCGAGTTCTTCTCCGCGGCGGCCAACGCGGTGCTGTCAGTGGTGCTGTGCCTGGCCGCGGTATGGCTGGGACATATTGCGGCAGAAGCGCTTAATCGGGGAGCATAAGCGATGCAGGTTCCACGCGACGCGGTATTGCTGAGAGTTTTCCTGGGCGAGAACGACCGCTTCGAGGGGCATCCGGCCTACGAGGCGATCGTCAAGAAGGCGCGCGAGATGCATATGGCCGGCGCCACCGTGCTGCGCGGCCCGATGGGCTTCGGCAAAACCAGCCATCTCCATTCCACCAAGCTCCTGCGCCTGAGCGAGGATCTGCCGCTGTTGATCGAGATGGTGGACAGCCAGGAAAAGATCGACGCGTTCCTGCCGGTGCTCGACTCGATGATGGGATCGGGGCTGGTCACGGTGGAAAAGGTGCAGGTCCTGCAATACGGCAAGGGCAACGGCAGCAAATGACCCTGCGCCGGCACCCGCCGGCGAGGAGTTGGAGAGATAATCATGGACAAGAAATACATCAATCCCGACACTCTGCTCGCGCCGCGCGGATACACGCACGTGGTCAGCGTCGAAGGCGCGCGCAAGATGATCTTCGTCGCGGGTCAGGTCGCGGTGGACAAGGCGGGCAAGCTGGTCGGCGCGGGAGACCTGCCGGCGCAGGCACGTCAGGCCGCCGCCAATGTTAAGGATGCGCTCGCGGCGGCGGGCGCCACCCCCGCCGACATCGTGAAGATGAACGCGTATATCGTTAACTACAAGCAGTCCGATTACTCCGCGATGCGCGAGGCGCGCGCGGTGCTATTCCCGGAGGGGACGAATCCGCCCGCCTCTACGCTGGTCGGCGTCACCGCGCTTGCGGTGGACGGACTCATGATCGAGATCGAAGCGATCGCGATGGTCTGACGATGCGGGTGAGCGCCGCGCCGTTTCCCGACGACTGCGATCCCACGCTGCCGGGAATTACCGATCCCTACCCGCTCTATCATCGCCTGCGCCAGGACGATCCGGTTCATTTCAGCGCGTTTACGAACGCGTGGATGCTTACGCGGTACGCCGACGCGATCGCGTACCTGCGCAGCCCGAATTTCAGCCGCGTCGCGTACCTGGACCTGATGCGGGCGAAGTTCGGCGCCGACCAGCCGATCCTCGCCTTTCAGAGCCGCGAGCTTGCGTTCACCGATCCGCCCGAACATCCGTGGCTCCGCGCGATCGTCGGCAAGGCGTTCTCGCCCGGGCGGATCGCCGCGATGCGCCCGCATATAGAGGATGCGGTGCGCGCGGCGCTGGACCGCGCGGCGCCGCTCGGCGCGATCGACGTGATCGCGGACTTCGCTTACCCGATTCCCGCCGACGTGATTTCCGCGATGCTAGGCGTGCCGCGCGAGGATTGGGCGGCGCTGCGCGAATGGGTCGAGGGAATCGTGGTCTCCCGCGGCGTGGTCCGGACGCCGGAGATGATGGCGCAGGGCGCGCGCGCCACCATCGCTTTCCACGACTACCTGGAACGCCTGATGGAAGCGAAGCGCGGGGCGCCCGGCTCCGACCTGATGAGCGCGCTGGTCGGCGCGCAGGAGAGCGGCCGCGCGATGGAGCCCGAGTCGCTCATCACGATGATCGAGACGCTGTTCGCCGCCGGGCATGCGACCACGCGCAACCTGGTCACCAACGGTCTTGTCGCGCTGCTCCGCAACCCCGGCGAGCATCGCAGGCTGCGCGAGAATCCAGCGATGATCGCAAGCGCGGTCGAGGAGATGCTCCGCTACGATCCACCGACCCAGGCGCCGTCGCCACAGGTCGCGACCGCCGACACGGAAATCGGCGGGCGCACGATCCGCAAGGGCGAGATGGTATCGGTGCTGTTCGGCGCAACCAATCGCGACCCTGCGCGCTTCGAGGATCCCGACCGCTTCGATATCGCGCGCCCGGACAATGAGCATCTGGCCTTCAGCCACGGAATCCATTACTGCCTCGGCGCGAGCCTGGCGCGTCTGGAAGCGCAAATCGCGATCGCCGCGATCGTCGCGCGCTTTCCGAGGTTGCGGCTCGGGCCGGGCGAAATCGAATGGGAGCGGCTCGGGCGCTTTCGCGGTCCGCGCGCCGTGCGTGTGGAATTCTGACCCCGGCGCGAGCGGCGCGTTGACACTATGGCGGCCATTTGATGACGTGGCCGCCATGTCCGATTACGACGAAGCCACTTACGGCGAGCGTATCGCCGACATCTACGACGAGCTGCACGGCTTCCTGGAGACGACCGAGGCGGCGATCGAATTTCTCGCCGCCCTCGCCGGCCGCCGCCGCGTGCTGGAGCTCGGCATCGGCACCGGACGCGTGGCGCTGGGGCTGGTCGGACGCGGCCATCGCGTGTGCGGAATCGACGCGTCGCCCGCGATGGTCGAGAAGCTGCGCTCCAAACCCGGTGGCGACACGATACCGGTGACAATCGGCGACTTCGCCGACGTCAAAGTGCCGGGTCAATTCTCCTTAGTTTATGTCGTATTCAACACTTTCTTCGGTCTGCTGAGTCAGGAAGCACAAATCAAATGCTTCGAGCGCATCGCGCGCCACCTGGCTGCCGACGGCGCGTTCGTGATCGAGGCGTTCGTGCCCGACCTCGCGATGTTCGACCGAGGACAGCGCGTCTCGGCGCGCCACATCGATGCGACCACGGCAAATCTTCACGCCGCGGTGCACGACCCGGTGACGCAGCAAGTGCATGGCGCGAATATCGTGCTGTCGGAGACCGGAACCCGCTTCTATCCGGTCCAGATTCGCTACGCGTGGCCCGCGGAGCTTGACCTGATGGCGCGGATCGCCGGGATGCGCCTGCGCGAACGGTGCGGCGGATGGAAGCGCGAGCCGTTCGACAAATCCAGCGCCGTCCACGTGTCGGTCTATGAAAAAATCCCCACCGCGGAGCCCGTCTCCGAACCTCCAGTCCGAGCGAGCGCTCGCCCGGTCAAGTCCGCGCGGGTCAAACGAGGCAGGGGTGCTTGACAGCGCGAAAGCGCCGAAGCGAAATGAATAAGCACTGATAAGCTGCAGACTGGTAAATAATAGTGGTCATGGGGCGGCGGTGCCGCAGAGGATGGTGACCTGATCGTGAGCATAATCGAGGATTCGTTCCGCAAGCAGACTCCCAAGTCCGCCGAGATGGCCAAGCGCGCCGAGCGCGTGATGCCCGGCGGCGATACGCGCACGACCAGTTACCATCGCCCCTACTGCCTGACTATCTCACACGGCGAAGGTCCATTTCTCTGGGACATCGACGGCAATCGCTATATCGATCTGCTGGGAAATTACACCAGCCTGGTGCACGGACACGCCTATCCGCCGATCGTCGAGGCGATCGCAAACGCCGCCCGCCAGGGTACCGCGTGGCCGGCGCGCTCCGAGCCGCAGGTTGCGCTGGCGGAGATGCTCTGCGAGCGCGTGCGTTCGGTCGAGCGCGTGCGCTTCTGCAATTCGGGAACCGAGGCCGGGATGCTCGCGGTGCACGTCGCACGCAGGCTCACCGGCCGCAAGTACATCCTGATGGCGCGGTACGGATATCACGGCTCATACGACGACCTCGAACTCGGGCTTGCCGGGCAGGACGGCGAGCGCACGCTGCTGGCGGATTTCGGCGAGGTGACGTCGTTCGAGGCGCTGCTGACCGAGCGCGGCTCCGAGATCGCGGCGGTGTTCCTGGAGCCGGTGCTGGGCTCGGCCGGTGTAGTCGCGCCGCCGCCCGCGTTTCTGGAGATGGTGGGCGAAGCGGCTCATCGCGCGGGCGCGCTGTTCGTAATCGACGAGGTAATCACGCTGCGGCTGGCCTCCGGCGGCGCGCAGGAGATCTTCGAGGTGCGGCCGGACCTCACCATGATGGGAAAGATCATCGGTGGCGGATTACCGGTCGGCGCGCTGGGCGGACGCGCGGAGATCATGGCGGCGTTCGATCCGCGCGATCGCGGCGCGATCTGGCATTCGGGCACCTTCAACGGAAATCCGGCGACCTGCGCGGCGGGACTCGCCTCGGTGCGCGAGCTGACTCCGGAGCGGATTGCCAAGATGGAGCAGCAGGCGCAAAAGCTCGCCGAAGAGCTCAAGCGCGCCGCGACTCAGGCCGAGCTTCCGTTCTCGGTGCGGCAGTTCGGCTCGCTGATGAACGTATTTTTCATGAACGAGCCGCCGCCCGCGACGATCGCGCGCCAGGACGCACGCACGATGGCGTCGTTCCATCTGGCGGCGCTCAACCACGGACTGTTCATCGCACCGCGCGGACTGATCGCGCTGTCCACGGTCGTCACCGACGAGCTGCTGAACGAAGTGTGCGAGCGCGCCGCCAAGGCGATGATCGACACCGCGCAGGCCGCATAGCCGGACGGGTCAGCGCGGCGCGCGCCCCTCGGGCCAGCTTGGCACTCCGGCGTCGAGTGGAATTTCCGCGTTCTTAAGGAAGATCGCGAACATCGTCCAGTTCCCGACCGCGAGCAGCAGCTCGACCATCTGCTCGGGCGTGAACGAGCGCGAGATTATCGCGCGGGTGGCGGGCGAGATCTCCGCGCGCTCGATCAGCTCGTCGGTCATCCGGATCACCGCGCGATCGAGCTCGTTGTAAGATGCGCACGCGTCGGGGTCGCGCACGCCCAGGATGTCCTGCTCGCTCATCTTGATCCGCTTCGCAACCGCGACGTGCTGGCAGAATTCGTACTCGGACTTGAGCCGCCATCCGATGCGCAGAATGACCAGCTCGCGGATGCGCTGGTCCAGCTTGCCCTCGAACAGCATCGTGGTCAGAAAATTTGCGACCCGGCTTGCGGCGGGCGGATTCTGCAGCATCGCGCGGAACACGTTGATACCGGCGAGGTTGTCGGGTACGCCGGCCTCTTTGCCGCGGCGTTTGGCTTCTTCAACCGGGAGCAGTGGGATCATCGCGAGGTCTCCTGTGTTGCGATTCGCCGCGCGGGGCGGCGCCGAATCGACCCTAGCCGACCTGCGCCGCCGCCGCCAAGCGCAGCCGCTCCCCGCGTTGACATCGCGATTGGGCGGGTTCTACGCTCTGCTCAGGCGCCGCGCCTGCGCGCCGATGGAGAATGGAGATGGACCGGCTGCTGATATCCGCTGATTCGCACGTGATGGAACCGCTCGACCTGTGGACCCGCCACATGCCCGACGCGATGCGCTCGCGCGGGCCGCGGATGGAAGCGCGTGGAGGTGCGCAGTGCCTGATGGTCGAGGACACCGTGGTGCGCAAGTTCGATCGACTCGGCGAATCAGGCGCGGACGAATCCGGCGCCGACCCGCTGCACGCACCCGAGAGCGGCGCTCCCACCAAGAACTTCTCGATGGGAGCGTCGGAACCCGACCAGCGCCTGCACGACCTCGACACCGACGGCGTGTGGGGTGAAGTGATCTACCCCAACCTCGCGTTTTTCTGCTGCTTCATGATCAAAAGCCCGGAAGTCCAGGTCGCGACCGCGCGCGTATATAACGACTGGATCGCCGACCGCTTCATCGGGACGTCCGAGCGCTTCGCGCCGGTCGCGCTGCTGCCGGTGCTCGACGTCGAGGCGGCGGTCGCCGAGATGGAGCGGACCGCGCGGCGCGGATTCCGCGCCATGATGATGCCGACGCATATCGACGTGCGGCCCTACAACGACCCCGCCTACGAGCCGGTCTGGGCGGCGGCCGAGGCGCTCAGGATGCCGCTGACGTTTCATGCCGGCACCGGACGCTCACAGACTCCCGCCCACGGCGCGGGCGGCGCCGTCATCAACTACGTCGTGACCGTCGGCGCTCCGATGGAAACCGTCGCGTACTTGTGCGGCGCGGGAATTTTGGAGCGCCATCCGCACCTGCGCGTGGTGATGGTCGAGTGCGGGAGCGGATGGCTGGCGTGGGCGATGCACGCGATGGACGACGCGTACCGCGAGCATCATGAATGGGTGCGGCCCAAGCTCAAGCTGCTGCCGAGCGAATATTTCCGGCGCCAGGGCGCGGTCACGTTCCAGTACGATCCGGTGGGGCTGGCGAATATTCAGTTCACCGGAGAGCGCTGCCTGATGTGGGGCTCCGATTATCCACATCCCGAGGGCACCTGGCCCAACTCGCGCAAGATTCTCGACCGCCAGTTGAGCGGGATTCCCGAGGCGACGATTCGCAAGGTCGTGCGCGACAACGCCGCCGATCTCTACCGCTTCACGCCGCCCGACGATCTTGCGTACGACGGCGGCCTGGCCTGATCGCGCCAGCGGCCTCTCATCCGGACTGCCACGCTCCCGCCGCGCGCCTTGAGCCTCCGGCGCGGCGGGCCTCAGGCGGCCTGCAATTCAGAGGTACAGTGCGCGCAGCGCTTTGCCCCGATCGGAATCGGAGTCAGGCAGAACGGACACGGCTCCGTGGTTGCCGGCGCGGGCGCGGGCTTCGGCGACAGGCGCTCGATCTGTTGGACGAGCACGAACATCGCGAACGCCACGATCACAAAATCGACAATCGTGTTGATGAACATCCCGTACGCGATCGTGGGCGCGCCCGCGGCCTTCGCCGCGACCAGCGACGGATAATGCGTGGCGGAAAGGTTGACGAACAGGCCCGAGAAATTCACCTTGCCGAGCAGCATCCCGATCGGCGGCATGACGATGTCGCCGACCAGCGAGGTGACGATTTTTCCGAACGCGCCGCCCAGGATAAACCCGACCGCCAGATCGATGACGTTTCCCTTGATCGCAAATTTTTTGAAATCCGACCACATGGACATCGGCGAATGCTCCCTTCCGGCGCCGGTGCGCGCGCGCGCATGCGGCGCATGCTTTGAGTGCGACCGGCCCAGCGAAACATCGCGGCGAATATTTGTAAAGGGCGGCGTCGACACGGATTGGGCGGCGGCGTTGGTCGAAATTTGCTTGGCAGGCACTCGGTATTGTGGCATCGTGCTCTCGAATCGCCGCTACAATCCGGAGGGGAATGGGTGATCGAAGCGGCGTCTGCAGTGCCATCGAGCCATCAATTGCGATGAGAACCGAAAGCGGTCGCGGATTTGCAACCGCGATCCTTGAGGTTCATGAGGGAACTTCGCGGCGAGTGGGATTTCGTATCGGCATCGAGGCAGCAAGACAAGAGTCGACCGCGCCGCACTCCCGAGGGCCGCGGCTCTTCCGGCCGCCTGACAGGCTTGCCGATCCGGACATCGGTTGCCATGAACTTGCTCTTTCAAGACGCGTCACGACCTGCCCGCGTATTGCCGCGGGCGGGCGTATTAGGTGGAGGAAACGAAAGATGAGACGGGGATTCGGACTGCTTTCATTGCTCAGCATGGCGGTCTTGCTGGTGGGCTTGCTGGCCGCTGGCCGTGGACTTGCCGCGGCGGCCACCTGTACGGGCGGCGCAATCACGAGCGGCGACGCAAGCACCGATCTCCAAGTGACGGGCCCCTGCACAGTCCCGGCCGGCACGTTTACCTTTCATAACGTAAACATCTACGCCACAGATCCGAGCGCCTGCGCGATGGACTCAACTAAATGCGGTAGTCTGACCTTCGCGGACGATCCCGCGGGCATCGACTTTTACGCCGAGAACATCATCGTCGAAAACGGCGGCAGCCTGATTGCCGGGTCGGCCAGCACCCCGATTGGAACCAATTGCAAAGACGGCAAGTGCGGCACCGTCACTATCCACCTGTGGGGTGCGGCGACCGACCCAGGCGCAGTTTGCAAGTCCAGCACCCATTGCGGGATTCCGGACAGCGATCCCAACATCTGGGGCTCGAACACCTACAACACGGATTTCCAGCACCCTGCTACGACGTGCAAAAAGGTCGGCGATATTTCCCAAGGACTGGTATTGCCCGGCGGTGTAAACGATTGCTTCTACCCGTACGAGCCGCTCGATCCCGCAGACAGGACCGCCAATAATCCGGCCTACTTCGGCCATAAGGTCCTGGCCGTCTCCTTTGGCGGTACGTTGCAGCTCTTCGGCGCCAAGGGTGCAATTTATGCCGGCAAGGAACTTTCAACCTGCAAGGAAACCGACCCTGCCTGTTCCGGTACGAGCTGGGTGCGCTTGCAGGGTTCCCTCAAGCCAAACGCCACCACTCTGACGGTCGCAGGCAAGGTCGACTGGCAAGACAAGGACCACATCGTCGTCACCACGACTGACTATCTGCCCGGCCATTCCGAGGAACTGATAATCAGCGGCACTCCGACCGTGAACGGCAACACCACTACTATCAGCTTCACCAATGCTGACGGGAAAACAACCGGGGTCAAATGGCCGCACAATGGCCAATCCATCGATCTTTCCAACACCTCCTATTCGGGCATCTCGCGCCTGGGCCTCAATATCACTACGGCCGACACTCGCGCCGCGGTCGGATTGCTGTCCCGCAGCATACAAATCGTCTCCCAGAAAGACACGCCGACCGACCCCTTTCCCGCGCCGCCTACCGACGGCACTGTCGGTTACTATTTCGGCGGACATACGATCGTCCGGCAGGGCTTCCGAACCTACCAGGTACAGGGCGTCGGGTTTGATCAGCTGGGTCAGGGCGGCGAGATCATGCACTATCCAGTGCACTTCCACATGGACCGCCAGACCCCGCAGGTAACGGATAAACCGGCCGCGTATGTGAAGGACAGCTCAATTTGGGACTCAATGACGCGCTGGATAGTCCTTCATGGAACCCAGGGAGTGCTGCTCGCGCGCAATGTCGGATACAAGTCGATCGGTCACGGATACTACCTTGAAGATGGGACCGAAACCGGAAACGAGCTCTATTCCAACCTGGGAGCATTCGCGCGCGGCGCGGTCGCCAATGCGCAAAATCCGCGCCGCGTCCCCGGCATTCTCAGCGCCAACGATCCAAAGTGCACCGACGGGTCACTCGGCGCAAACTGCCCCACGGGATATGACAACTTCCCCTTCTATTCGGATTCGAACCATCCCGCGGTCTTTTGGATTATGAACGGGATGAACGACTTCGAGTACAATTTCGCGGCCGGCGCCGGCACCTGCGGAGCATGCTACTGGTTCGTGCCCGCTGCGATCAGCGGTCCGTCGCGGATGGAAAAATGGTTTGGTTATGCCAGCGAGCAGCGCTCGGTAATACCGAATAATGACGTTCCAACCCTTGGATTTGATGAACGCGCCGGGACCACCCCGCTGGAGACCTTCATCGGCAATACCTGCGTCAGCGCCATGAACTCGTTCCAGGAGGTCGGCAATACCGCCCTCTGTAATGGAGTCAACCTTGTCACCAAAGGCGCCAAGCCGGATTCCACGATCCAGATGCTTCCTTCGGATCGTGCGAAGGCAAACTTTCCGCAGGTACGAAAGACCGATACCTATTGGCCAATCGTCAGCGGTGGCAGCCGCCTGGCAACGCGCTGTCCGAAGGTCGATGACGGCACCGATCTGAACGCCGATTGCTCAGCCTCCGGAAACGTGGGGATTTGCTCCCCGGGCAGTGAGCAGAACTGCGACGTCACGGTGCTCGACCGTTACACCACCTCTTTCAACTGGGCGCAAAAGAATTTTTCGGCCATCTGGATGCGGCCATTCTGGTCGCTGGTGATTGACAGCGTGATTACCGACCCGCAGGCAGCCGGGCTCAACTTCGTAACCAGCGGCGATTACAGCAAGTCCGCGGTACCCAACGGGTTCTGGGCACTCGCACGCAAGAGCGTGTTCATCGGCAGCAGCCAATGGAAGAACCCGAAGAGCGATTTGCAGAACAATCCGTATGCATCCAATGCGGGACCGTTCAATCCGTTCAAAGATGGAAACTTGACGGGCTTGAGTTGTGGCCCCGATCCGTTCTCCGGAGGAATCAATAATTCGTATTGCCTCTCCACGAACGACGGCATCAGCATACAACTCGAGACCTTTACCAACTTTCAGCGCCTGTTCAGCGTTTACGACGGCCCCGCGTACCAGGATTCCAACGCCTACCTGAATATTCAGCCAACCTATTTGACCAGCGACGGGACGGTGAAAGGAGATGCGTTGGGGGGCTGCAAGCCGAATGCCTGCGGCGAAAACGCCACGGATTGCAATCCGTGCGCTAACAGCGGCGTTATGAGCGACACCAATTTCGGCGTGAGAGCCGATCAGTCCAACAACCGGTGCTATCTGCCCAACGCCGCCATCGGGTGGAAGCAGTCTAACGGCTTCTATTACTCACCTGCGTTTCACTCTACCAATCTCTATTTCAACGGCGTTGCGATCCGGCATTTCGTCACCGAGCCTCTGTTCAAGCCGGAACTCCTGGGTTTCAAGACCGACGTCAAGGAGGCACGCGCGGAATACTGCCGGTACCAGGACAACATGTTCAATAGTTTCACTGATATCGATCGCGAAACCGTGTTGAACGATGATGACGGCACACTGACGGGCCTGACCAGTCCGGTGTACAAGCCCGCTATACCCAAGACCGAGACGATATCGGTCAATAAGGAGCCTTTCTTCGACGCGCCTAGCGAGACTCCGGAGTGTGCGTCGGACCTTGCCGTCAACAGCGCAAAGGACGCCAAGTGCCCCCCAAATACCGCAAAGACCAGCCCTTATCAATATGTCACGACGGCCATCTATCCCGAGTGCGGGCTTAACCCGAATCAGAAACTGCCGTTCCAGGCATGTCTCGACAAGGACGGCAAACAATTCTGGGGCCGTCCCTGCACCTCCTCGCCGCAGGGTTCTCCGGATCAAGGATGCGTCGGTGTGCCGCTGTACCGCCAGTTGATAACGAGCACTGAAAAAGAAGGTCTCGATCAAGTCAAGCGGATGATGGGTCAGGGCAATTTCCAGCGCAGCGGCCTGACCGTCAACAACGGCATTTATTACATCGATACGACCCTCTCCAGGGATAACCAGGAGGACGTCAAGGCTAAGAGCCTCAACGTTTTCACGAAGGATCAGAAATTCGATCTGTACTTCCTGTACACCAACAAGAACACCAAACAGGCGTACCAGATGTTCGTAGGAAAGGACCTTCCAGGCTGCCCGAACGGTCCTACATTCGCCACGTCTAATGTGAAATTTGGCTATGTTGACATCACAACCAATAACTACACGTTCGGGCTCGCGAAACCGTCTGGCAGCGAAAACAAGGACAAGAAAACGGGAGACCTGCCCGTCGGATGGAAAAGCGATTACGACTGCAAGAGCGGCATTCTGACTCTGAGCACAGATATGACTTCGCTGGCCGATGACTATGATTTGACGAAGACCATTTCGACAGACGTTCCGCCAGCATCGCTCGGGTCGGAGCTATGCCAGCCTGCGACGATGTGCACCTGGAAAAGCAATCAATGCCAGTGCAAGCAGTCGAGCCCGTATTATGATCTGTGTAAACAGACGAATCCGTCCGGGCAGACTATATGTAGCTGGTCAGTCAAGGATATCGATTGTCCGGCGAAGGGATGCCCGTCATTTCAGATCGCGTTCCCCTCGTCTTTCGAGGCTAAAGGCCAGCACGAGAGGCCCAAGCCCGCCGTCTTTGGTTTCGCCAAGGTAGGACCTTCAACGACCTTCGTTTGGAATATCGGGTTCAATCTCGAAGGCTCCGGCATTTCGGGTGCGGACTGCAACTATACTTCGCAGCCGCCAGTGACTTGCCCGGCAGCGGCTCCGACGCCGAAGGGGCACCGGCGGCACGGGAGGCGCTGATGCGCGGTTGAGAGCGCAATGGAATAAAAGGCTTATCGGGGCATCCAGCTGACGACTATATGGCAGGGGGAGCAAGAATGCGGAAGGAAGGGCCGGTGAAGAGCAATCGCTCGGGGGAGTTCGGTTCAACCCCTGCAATTGTGCTGAGGTTGATTGCGATCGCGGCGTTTACGATTGCGATTGGCGGTTGCGGGGGTAGCTCGTCCTCGTACACTCCGAAGTCGAAGGTGTTGCTCAGCGGCGCCGTCTATGGCGGCGCGGCGGGCAATCCCATAATCGGCGCACAAATCACCGTTTATCAAGCCGGAGCCACCGGCTATGGTGCGGGTAGCGTTCAACTGGCTACGACCACTTCGGGCAAAGACGGCGGATTCAAGTTCCGGACCCTCGGATGCCAGAGCGGCGAGCAGCTATACCTGGTCGCGACGGGAGGCACCCCCAGCGACCAAAGCGCCGCCAATGACACGATCGGGCTCAGCGCCGCAATCGGCCCGTGTGGAGCCAACCGGCAATCGGTAGTTATCAACGAGGTCACCACCGTCGCGACCGTGTGGGCGCTCAACCAGTTCACCGATTCCACCGGACAGAATATCGGAACCACCGCATCGAACCCGGCAGGACTGAACAATGCCGCCGCAGTGGTGACTGCGTCGAGCCTGGTGGACTTGAGCACGGGACTTGTGCCAGCCCTGCTTCCGCTGGGGGTGGATCCGACCTCCGACGCGCTGTACACACTCGCCAACCTGCTGGCGACCTGTGTGGATTCGAGCGGAGCGAGCTCCAGCGAATGTCAGGCCCTGTTCACCAACGCCACGCCACAGGGCGGAGCGGCGCCGACCACCACTTTGGAGGCGGCGGTCGATATGGCGCGGAATCCGGGCAACAACGTAAGCGCGTTGTTTGACTTGATACCGCCCAATCCGCCCTTCACGCCAGACCTCACCGCCGCGCCCGACAGCTGGGTGCTCGCGATCGAGTACAACCCGGCGGGTGCGGAGCTCAACGGACCTTACAAAGTCGCCATTGACGCTGCGGGCAACGTGTGGGTCGCAGACGCCGGAAGCGATTCGGTGAGTGAGTTGGACGCCGCGACCGGATTTGTCACCGGGTCGGTCTTCGGGCCCTCGGGTGCGGGCATTTCGTTGCCAACGGGAATCGCGATTGACCTTGGCGGCAATGTTTGGATCAGCAACTATAACGGAGACACCATTACCGAGCTGACTGCCGCAAGTAGCTATTCCACCGGGCTCAATTTTGCTCCGACAGGCGCAGCGCTCAACAGTCCCCTGAGAATTGCGCTGGACGCCAGTGGCAATGTATGGGCGGCGAACTACGACGGCGATAGCATGAGCGAACTGACCGCTTCCAGCAACTATGCGACCGGTCTCAACTTTGCGCCCGCCGGTGCGGCACTCGATTATCCCACGGGAATCGCGGTCGATTCGCAGAGTAACCTATGGGCCGCCAATTACGCCAGCAACTCCGTCAGCGAGCTGACGGCGTCGAGCAACTATGCAACCGGTCTCAATTTCGCGCCGGCCGCCGCGATGCTTAGCAGTCCCCTCTCGCTAGCGCTCGACTCCAACGGCAATGTCTGGGTGGCAAATCGTTATGGCGACAGCGTCGGCGAACTGCTGGCCGGCAACTATACGAGCGGCAACAACTTCTCTCCCATTGGCGCGGAGATATACGGGCCGATCGCTGTCGCTCTGGATTCCGCCAACAACGTGTGGGTCGCGAATACGGACGGAAACAATGTAAGCGAGCTGACGGCCGCCAGCGGCTACACAACAGGCCTCAGCTTTTTGCCTTTCTCCGATAACCAGGGTCAGTTCGCAATGGCGCTCGACGCCTCGGGCAACGTGTGGGTGGCGAACAACTATGGCGACACCGTTTCCCAGTTTCTCGGTCTGGCTAATCCGGTCTTGACCCCGATCCAGGCCTGCCTGGCTAAAGGCCATGATGTGTGCGCTCCGTAAGCGCTGACGGTTCGCAGCGCTAAAATCCGTAGCGGATAATCTGCGGATGCGACTCGGCGTAGGCGCGCGCGAAATTCAATTGCGCCTCACTTTCCGCGTGAATCTCGAAGATCGGCTCGCCGCGCACCACCACTTCGCCGATGCACTTGAGCAGGCGCACGCCGGCGGCGATGTTGGCCGGAGCGCCCGCACGCTTGGCCACCCGCGCTATCTCCCAGCAGTCGATCTCACGAATCCTGCCGTCCTGGAACGACTGCACCCGCCCGGTGAACGCCGCCTGCGCCGGAATTTCGCGCCGCCCCTGCGCGTCGATGATCCGGTTGAACACCTGCCACGCGTCTCCCGAATCGAGCGCCTGCTGCGCGGCACGATAGCCACCCGCCGGCGGCGCGACTCCGGTCATCTCGAGCAGGCGCGCCGCCAGGTACAGTGACTTCTCGCGCAGATCCGGCGGCGCATCGGGCTCGCGCTTGAGCACCGCGATCACGTCGAGCGCTTCCAGGCGCGGCCCGATCCCGCGTCCGACCGGGCCGTGCGCCTCGGTCGTGATCACATCGAGGCGCAGGTCTATCTCCCTGGCGACGCTCTGGAACAGCGCCGCCAGGCGCTCGGCGCGGGCGAAGGTGCGAACCTTGGCGCTGATGCCGACCGGGATGTCGATCAGCACGTGCGTCGCGCCGACGGTCTTCTTCTTGGCGAGAATCGAGGCGACCATCTGCGCCTCGGTATCGACTTCCATCGGGCGCTCGACGGTGATCAGGATATCGTCGGCCGGAGCGAGTTCGAGCGCACCGCCCCACGCGATACATCCGCCCGCGTCCTCGACCACCTGATGCAGGCGGGCGGCGCTCAGACCGACCTCCGCGATCGCTCCCATCGTGTCCGCGGTGCCGGCGGGGCTGGTGATCGCGCGGGAGGAGGTCTTGGGCATCTTCATCCCAAGCGACGCGACGATCGGCACCACGATCATCGTGGTGCGATTGCCAGGCACGCCGCCGATGCAGTGCTTGTCGGCAATTGGGCCGGGGCCGAACTCCAGGCGCGCGCCGGTGCCGATCATCGAGCGCGTGTAATCCGCAAGCTCGCCCGTGTCGAGCCCGCGCAGCGCGCACGCCAGCACGAACATCGAGAGTTCCACGCGCGAGTAACGGCGCCGCACCACGTCGGCCAGAATCGCGTCGAACGCCGCGCGATCGAGCTTGTGCCCGTTAAGCTTCGCGCGCACCAGGTCCACGCTGCGCGGCGGCACCGCCAGGGTCGCACTGACCTGCGCGCCCTCGGGCAGGCCAAGGTCGTGGAATGCCTCTTCCGAAAGCCCGATTTCATCGGGCGCGAGCAGCGCGTCGCTGCAGAAGTTGAGCACGCCGGTCACTTCGCGGGCGGAGCCGGTCGCGGGATCGTTGCCGAACACGTAGGCGCGGTCGAGCGGGTTGAATCCGAGCTTGCCGTCCTTGACCGCGCGCCGATGGATCACGATTACATGCTCGCGCAGGGTGTCGAGCGGAAGATGCTTTACCCGGAACATCGCGCTTCCTCCGTCAGTCCAGCCGAACCTGTTCGAGATGCTGCGGGACGACGGCGTTCCATCCAAGCTCGCGCCGAATCGCGTCGTGGAGCGCCTGCGCCGCGGCGGGATCGCCGTGCACCACGTAACAGACCTCCGGCGCATGCGGCGCCGTGCGCAGCCAGGCAAGCGTCTCGGCCTGATCGGAATGTACTGAAAACGCCGGCACGTTCACGATTTGCGCGCGCACGCCGATATAGCGCCCGAGCAGCTTGATGGTCGGCTCTCCCTCCAGCAGGCGCCTGCCGCGGGTGCCCTCGGCCTGATAGCCCACCAGGATCACAGCGTTGCGCTCGTCGCCAAGCCGGGTGGCGAGATGATGCAGCACGCGGCCGCCGGTCGCCATCCCGGATGCCGAGATGATGATCATCGGGCCGGGCTGGGAATTGAGCGCGATCGATTCCTGCACCGTGCGGACCTCGCGCAGGTCGCCGGGATCGAGATCCTCGGAGGTGATCCCCTCGCGGATTTCGGGGCAGCGCGCCGCAATCTCATGCTGATAAACGCGCAGCGTCGACAGCGCCATCGGGCTGTCCACGTAAACCGGGACCGGCGGCACGCGGCCCGCGCGAATGAGGCGGCGCAGATGCAGCAGCACGACCTCGGTGCGATCCACCGCGAACGACGGGATCACGATCACGCCGCCGCGCTCCGCCGTGCGGGCGATGGTCTCACCGAACAGCTTGATCGACGCCTCGTCATCGTGGCGCCGATCGCCGTAGGTCGATTCGACCACGATCACGTCCGCCTGCGGCACCGGCGACGGCGCGCGCAGAATCGGATGATGCGGACGGCCAAGGTCGCCGCTGAACAGGATGCGGCGGCGGCGTTTGCCGTCGCACTCGACCAGAATTGAGGCGGAGCCGAGAATATGGCCCGCGTAGCGGAAGCTCACCCGGATACCACCAGGGCCGTCCACGCTCGACTCGAACGCAACCGCTTCTAACTGCACCAGCGAGCTCAGCGCGTCCTCCTCGGTGTAAAGCGGACGCGCAAGCGCATGCTTCGAGTATCCCTTGCGGTTCGCGTACTCCGCTTCCTCTTCCTGCAAGTGGCCGCTGTCGGGCAAAAGAATTCTGCACAGCGCCTGGGTCGCAGCGGTCGCAACGATCTTCCCGCGAAACCCGTCGCGACATAGCGCGGGCAAGTAGCCGCTGTGATCGAGATGCGCATGCGTCAGGAAGACGCGATCGATCGTCCGGGGTTCGGTCGGAAAAGCGTCCCAGTTGCGCAGCCGCAGTTCCTTGAGCCCCTGGAACAGACCGCAATCGATTAGCGTGCGCGCATTACCGCTGGTCAGCAGAAACCGGCTGCCGGTGACCGTGCGCGCGGCGCCCATGAACCGCAGCGTGGATGCGGAACTCTTCATGACGGCCCCCTGAGCGCGCCCGCTACCAGCGGCGCGCATCGGATAGCGTTGGTGGGATGGGGGATCGTGTCGCACGAGAGGATGCGCCTTACGCCGGCGCGCCGAATCAGCGGTATCGCGCCGGGCGCGAAGATGGCGTGGACCACGATCGCGTCGACGCGCACTATACCTCGCTCGCGCAGCGCCCGCGCCGCGCCGGCCAGGCTCGCGCCCGAACTCGCGATGTCGTCGATCACGACCGCGCGCCTGGCCGCGGGCAAATCCTCGAGATGAATGTGGACGGTGCGATCGCCCAGCCGCTGCTTGTGTCCGACGATCCAGTTCGCGCCCGCCGCGCGTCCGATCTCGCGCACCCACGGCATCGACTCTGCGTCGGGACCAACCACCAGCGCGCCGCGCGCATGCGCGCGCACCCACTGCGCAAGCGCCGGAGCCGCGCTTAGTGACCGTGCCCGGCACGGGATCACCTCGGCGAGCTTGTGCACGCGATGCAGATGCGCCTCGAGCGTCAGGACCCGGTCGAAAGCCGCACCGAGGATCGCTCCGAGCACGCGCTGCGAGACTGGCTCGCCGGGCTCGAACACCTTGTCCTGCCGCATGTAGGAGAGATATGGCGCCACCAGAGTGATCCGCCGCGCGCCCGCGCGGCGCAACGCGTCCGCGGCAAGCAGCACTTCGAACAGCTTCGAATCGGGGTCGTCGAAGCTGCGAACCAGTGTCGCCTCGCGCGCCGCCGGCGCCCTTACCCGAACCAGCGACTCGCGGTCGGGAAATCGATGCTCGCGGAGCCGCTCCAGCGGCAGGCGCATCGAACGCGCCAGGCGCCGGGCGAAAGCGATACTGTCGGCAAACGCATATACCATTCGCCCTGCGCCCGCGGGCGCAGGACGCGACCGATCATTTGCCAGCCTCAAGCTCCTTGCCCCGCTTTTCCATCAGCTCGCCCATTTCCACCATGTACTTGCCGCGCAGTTGCATCATCTTGCCGCGGGTCTTCGGATCCATATGCTGCGCCATTTCGGGACCCATGCCGCCGCCCATCATTCCCGGTCCCATCATCGGATGACCGCCCATCATTCCCGGACCCATTTGGGGCGGAGTTTGTGCGCATGGGCAAGGAACCTGGCCCGGCGCTCCGTGCATTTTAGGGTGATGCCCAGCCGTCCCCCAGCCCATCATGCCGCGACCCATGGTCTGGGCCGGCGCTGCAGCGCTCGCGGCGGCTTGGGGAGCCTGTGTGCCGCTGTTTTCGGCAGCCGGAGCGAGCGTGTAGCACGCAATCGTCAGCAGGCCCAGTGCGAGAAAGGCGGCTCCGATCAATCTGGCGAATCTACTCATCTTGATTCCTCCTGTTTTCGCGACACGCCTCCCGGCATGAGGCTGACCGGTCAATTGTGAAGCGCCAGGATCGCGGCGGGTCGCGTGAATTACTCTTGCAATTGCGTTGCGTGTGGACGTTATGGCCGGCTTGCGGCCGGATGACCTGAGCCGCCGCCTACGCCAAGGCGCCGCAGGAAATTTTCCGCCGGACAGATTCCGGTGAATGCCGACTGAACCAGGTTCAATCCCACAAACAGCGGCAGCAGCATCCAGTAGATGCTCACGGTCCAGCTCAGCACCACGCCGATGACTACCAGCGAGCCAGCCAGGATTCGAATGTAGCGCTCCATCGTCATGGCGGTCACCTCCGCGCACGGATACGGGAATAAGTGGAGAGCAAAAGCAGTGCCGCGCCGGAGGGCTGAAGGCGGCTTGAATTCGTTCCCTTTCGCGAGCGAGTCCACGCGCAGGATGTATCCGATCGCGCCATCACGAGGCTCAATGGTCCACCGGATGCGCCGCCGAGTCTCGATAGACCAGATAGTAGATGAGTGGAACCACCAGCAGCGTAAATCCGGTCGAAGCAAAGATACCGAAGATGAACGCCCACGCCAGTCCGGCGAAGACCGGGTCCAGCGTGATCACGGCCGAGCCAAACATCGCCGCCGCGGCGGTCAGCACGATCGGGCGCAGCCGAACCGCCCCGGCCTCGACTACCGCCTCCTTCAGCGAGAGTCCGCGCGCAATTTCAAGATGGATAAAATCGATCAAAATGATCGAGTTGCGCACCACGATTCCGGCCAGCGCGATGATCCCGATCATCGCGGTGGCGGTGAAGAAAACCGGGTTGTCGAACCCCGCGACCGGGCGATCGGCAAACAGGTTGAGTAGGAAAAATCCCGGCATGATCCCGATCATCGTCAGCGGGATCGCCGCCATGATGATCAGCGGCATCGACATCGAGCCCGTCTGCGCGACCAGCAGCACGTAGATGAAGAACAGCGCCGCCCCGAACGCGATTCCGAGATCGCGGAACACAGCGATCGTGATGTTCCATTCGCCCTCGCCGGCAAAGTCGGCGCTGTAGCCGGGCGGCAGGGGATCGCGCTTGACGCTCTTCTCGAGCGAGAAGATGCCGGTGACCGGGCTGATTCCCGCGGCCTCCGCCGTCACCATCGCGATCGGATGGAGGTCCTTGCGCAGGATGGGCTGGTCTTCGACCGTCGTCTGCCAGTCGCCCAGCTCGCCCAGCGGCACCATCGCGCCGCCGCGCCCGTGAAGCTTGAGCGCGGACAAATCGGTTGCTCCCGAGCGCGCCGCGCGCGCCATCCGCACCTCGATCCTGAGCGGGTTGCGCTCGGAATCGATATGGGCGGTGGCGGGCGAATCGCCACCGAGCGCAATCGAAAGGGTGCGCGCAACTTGCGCGACGCTGATTCCATGCAGCGCCGCCTTTTCGCGATCGACCACGAAATTCAGCCGCGGCTCGGCCGCGATCGAGGAATCGTCGATATCGACAAGCCCCGTGACTTTCTGAAAGCGCCGATGCATCGCGCGCGCCTGCGCGATCAGCGCCGAGTACGGCGCCCCGACGGGACCGCGCAGCTCCGCAACGACAGTCGCATACACGGGTGGCCCGGGCGGCATCTCCACCACCTTGATACGCGCCTGATGCGGCCATGCGATCCGGTCGAGCTGCGGGCGCAACCGCAGCGCCATCTCGTGCGAGCTCGCCGCGCGCGCCGCCTTGGGCGCGAGATCGATCCGGATATCGGCCTGGTTGGGCTGATCGCGCAGATAGTACTTTCGCACCATCCCGTTGAAATCGAACGGCGAGGCGATGCCGGCGTACGATTCGTAATCGGTGATCTCGGGTACCCGGGCGAGCAGCGCGTCGAGATCGCGCACCACCGCCTGGGTCGCTTCCAGCGGAGTACCCTCGGGCATGTCGATCACCACCTGCAGCTCGTTCTTGTTGTCGAACGGCAGCATCTTGACCGGCACCAGCCCGGTTACGACCAGAAGAATCGAGAGCACGAAGGCACCGGCGATTGCGCCAAGGAACCCGCGCGCCAGGCCCGCGCGTTCCAGCAGCGGCGTGAGAATTCGCGCGTACCATCGCCGCACCGCAGCGCTTTCGTCCCTGCCGCCCTCGCCGTGCGGCGGCGCTTCGTCATACTCGCGGCGCAGCAAGTGAAACGCGGCCCATGGCGTGATCGTGAATGCGACCACCAGCGACATCAGCATCGCCAGCGGCACGTTGAACGGCATCGGCCGCATATACGGCCCCATCATCCCGGTCACGAACAGCATCGGGACGAACGACGCGATCACGGCAAGAGTCGCGAGCACCGTCGGCGGCCGCACTTCGTCGACCGCGACCAGCGTCGCCAGGCGCGGCGGATGCGTGCGCAGGCGGAAGTGGCGATGGATATTCTCGACGTCCACGATCGGATCATCGACCAGCAGACCCAGCGACAGGATCAGCGCAAACAGCGTCACCCGGTTGATCGTGTAGCCGGCAAAGTAGTTGCCCAGCAGAGTGATCGAGAGCGTAACCGGCACCGCGATCGCCACGATGAATGCCTCTCGCATACCGAGCGAGAACGCAAGCAGGACCACGATAATGAGCACCGCGATGAGCAGTTCGCGCACCAGCTCATTGACTTTTTCATTGGCAGTCTCGCCGTAGTTGCGGGTGACCAGCACCTGTACCCCGGAGGGAATCACGCTGCCTTCGAGCTGACGGACCTTTTCGAGCACGCCGTCCGCCACTGCGACCGCGTTGGTCCCGCGCCGCTTCGCGACCGCGATGGTGACGGCGGGATAGACGCGTCCCCGCGCGCCCATCCAGCGCGGGCGAAGTTGTCCCGGCTCGGTCTCGATAAGCTTGCGCGCCGGGCCAAATCCTACCGTCGCGTAGCTGGCCGGCTCGGCGGGTCCGTCCACGATTTCCGCGACGTCGCGCAGGTAGACCGGCTTGCCGTCGGGCGCCGCCACCACGGTCGAGGCGACCTCGCCCGCGCCGCGCAGGAAGGGTCCGCTGTCAACGACATACTCGCGGTTGTCGCGCGCAAAACTGCCGACCCGCAGGCTGGCGTCCGCGCCTCGCAGCGCGCGCTCGACATCCAGCGGCGAGACGCCTCGCGCCGCCATCCGCTGCGGATCCAGGATCACGCGAATCTGGCGCGGACGTCCGCCGACGACGAAGGTCCGGCCGGTATCGGGGACGCTTTGGAGCCGACTCACGATTTCGTCGGCAACGCGGCGCAGTCGCGCGTCATCCTGGCCGCGGCCATAGAGCGTCAGCGTGACGATCGGTACATCGTTGATTTCCAGCGGCTTGACCAGCCATCCGGTCACGCCCGGCGGCACCGCGTCGCGATTGGATTCGAGCTTGTTGTAGATTTTCACCAGGCTCGCGGTGCGATCCTCACCGACATAGAAGCGCACCGTGACCAGCGCCATCCCGGGCCGCGACACCGAGTAGACGTGCTCAACGCCGTCGATTTCCCAGAACTTGCGTTCCAGATTCACGGTGACCAGATTTTCGACTTCGCGCGCGCTCGCGCCGGGCATCTGGATGAGCACGTCGGCCATCGGCACGACGATTTGCGGATCCTCCTCGCGCGGCGTCACCATCAGCGCAATCGCGCCCGCGGCCAGCGACGCGATCAGGAACAGCAGCGAGAGGTTCGAGCCCAGAAACAAATCGACGATCCGGGCCGTGAACCCGAGCTTTCCCGCTGCGCCGCCGTTTTCCGATACGTCGCTCATTGATGGGGCATGCCGGGCGGCTCAACCAGCACCTGGTCGCCGGGGTTGAGTCCGGCCAGAACCTGGAAGCGATCTCCGAACCGCTGGCCCAGCGACACCTGGCGCAGCAGGACCGCGCCGTCACGCACCACGCGCACGGTCTGCAACTGGCCCACATCCGCGACCGCTGCGGCGGGAACCGTGATCACGCGCTCGGATCCGATCGCCAGCGATGCGCGCGCGAACATTCCGGGCTTGAGCCCCAGGTCCGACGGCACTGGCGCTCGCACCGCGATCGTCCTGCTCGCCGCATCAGCCATCGGGACGATCTCGTTGACGTCGGTCTTGAAATTCGCGCCGGTAGCATCAACGCGCACGTCAATGTGCGAGCCGAGCGAGACATGGCGCGCCAGCAGCTCGGGCACTTCCACTTCGACGCGCAGCGCGCTGGTATCGTACAGCCGCACCAGCGGCTTGCCGGCTACCGCCATGTCTCCCGGCTCGACCATCCGCTGCGCTACTACGCCGACCACCGGCGAGCGCACCACGCCATAGGCGAGGGCTGCCTGCGCGGCGGCGACGGATGCCTGCGCCTGGTCGGAGCGTCCGCGCGCCGCGTCGTACGCGGCCTGAGCGGCCTCGAACTCGCGCGCGGTGACACTCCCCTTTTCGTAGAGTGCCTTGAAGCGCGTGTGATCCGCCGCCGCGCGCAACAAATCCGCCCGCGCGGCCGCGAGCGCGCCCTGTGATTCGCGCAATCGCGCACGCAAGTCCGCGGAGTCGAGCACGACCATCACGTCGCCGGGTTTGACGCGCGACCCCGCGCGCACGCGAACCTCGGCAACCGTAGCTGTAACGCGGCTGCCCGCATCGACGAGGCTGCGCGACTGGATCGTTCCCACGAACTCGCGTGTGACCGGCACGACCTCGGCCTTGACCGCCGCGACTGGCAATGCGGAATCACCCCGATGCTGCGGCGCGAGCAGGCCGGGTTCGATTTTGCCCGCGCCCAGCAGCCAGATTGCCGCGAGCACCGCGGCACACGCGGCGCCGATCCAGTAAATCGCTCTGCGCGAGTTCAGCGGAGGCATCGACAGCTTCACGGATTGGTCCCCGGCAGATTCGGCGTGGCCGCCGCGAGATCCAGCGCCGCCCGCGAGACCATGACCGACACGCGCGCGACGACCAGCCGCATGTCGGCGTCCTTGCGCGAGGCCTGCGCTTCCAGCACCTCGACGTTGGTGGCAAGGCCCGCGCCGTAGCGGTCGTCGAGAATCTTGAGGGCGGCCGCCGCGTATTCGTTGTCGCGCCCGGCGACGGCGACCGACTTGCGCGCCGTCTCGAGCGCGCGCCATGCGGTCTGAACTTCCAGCGCGATCTCATGCAGGGTTTCCTGGCGCCGGGTTTTGGCGCGGGCGAGCGCAGCGCGGGCCGCATCTACTTTGGCGTGCGTGGACATCCCGTTGAAGATATTGAGGCGTCCCGACACGAACACCGCGTAGCTGTTTCCGGCGCGGGTCAGATGCTGGCTGTCATTCTGGTATTGCGCGGCGAGATCGACCTCGGGGAGATAATCGGCCAGCGCGATCGTGACACCGCGCCTGGCGGCCTCGACCACCGTCTGTGTGATCCGTACTTCCGGGCGGCGGGACTGCGCCGCAGAAACCATCGCGTCCATCGCGGGCATCGGAGCGCCGCCGGCCGCGGAAAGCTCGGGCGGCGATACTTCGGGCGCAAGCTCGCGGTCCTCATCGCCTAGCACATGGGCCAGCACCGCCCGCGAAACCATCATGTCGTTGCGCGCGGAAATCTGTTCCTGTTCGAGCGTCCCAACCTGCACCCTGGTCCGCAGCACGTCCGCCTTTACCGCCATCCCGTGCGCGAAGAGGTTCTCGGCCTGCACCAGATGCGCCCGGGCCGAGGCCAGCGCCCGCTCGACCACGCCGATGCGCTGCTCGGCGAGGACCGCGCCGTAGTACGCGCGCACGACCGCGAAGGCGACTTTCTGGCGAATCCGGACGGTGCGCCAAGTGGCCGCGATGGCGCCGAAGTCGGCCCTTTCGAACTGCGCAAACAGGCGGCCGCCCGAGAAGATCGGCTGCGAGAAGCGGAAGACGGTGTCGAAATTTGAAATCGCGCCGGGATAATTGAGCTTGTCGATCGCAAAGTTGCCCGCGCTGAACTCCTGCTCATTGAGCAGATTCGAGAAAACCTGGGTGGGGTTGTCGGTGTAGGAGAAGTTCTCCAGCGCGTCGATCTTCGGCAGCATCGCGCCGCGGGCCGCGTCGGCGCCGTCGGCCGCCTCTTCGCGCGAAAACTCCGCCTCCTTTATGACCCTGCTCTGGCGCATCGCGATCGCCAGGGCCTGCGCGATAGAAACCCTCTCCGCATGTGGATCGGCGCCGCGGCTCTGCAAGGGTGCGAGAACGCAGGCCGCCGCGAGCAACGCCGCGAATGCGCGGGTACCCGGCATGATTCTGAGCTTCGTTCCCATAATGGTGGACCTTGGGGGGTGCACCCGCTGGTGCGCCTGACGCAGAGAGAGCAAGACGAATGCCGTCCGCTGAGGCCTGAATTAAAAGCGGAAATGGCGCATCCCCGGCGCACTGCGTATCCGATCGAAACATCCAGACCCGGGCCTGAATCGCCCGGGCCGCCAAACGTCCCGATCAGCGCGGGTGCGGCTAATCGACCGACTTGCGCACGCGCGTCGCGGTGAGTCCGAGCAACAACACGCCAAGAATCGCCATGGCGACCATGTCGGGCCACAGGATGTCGAGTCCGACACCCTTCAGATAGACGCCGCGCACGACGTCGAGGAAATAACGCAACGGATTGATGAGCGTGAAGTACTGTAGGAACCGGGGCATCGTGCTGATCGGGGTGCCAAACCCGGACAGGATGATCGCGGGCATCAGGAAAAAGAACCCTGACACCATCGATTGCTGCTGGCTGCGCGCCGAGTTCGATATCAGCAGCCCGATTCCGAGCGTGCTCAGCAGGAACAGCGCCACGCCGAGCATCAGCACCAGAAGGTTCCCGCGCATCGGAACGCCGAACCAGAACGAGCCGATCAGCGCGATGACCAACGTGTCAGCGATTCCGACCAGGAAGAACGGAAGCGTCTTGCCGATCACGAATTCGAGCCGGCTGATCGGGGTGACCATGAGCTGCTCGAGAGTGCCCAGCTCGCGCTCACGAACTATCGCAAAGGCGGTGAGCTGAACGATGGTGACCAGGAGGATGGTGCCGATCAGCCCCGGGATAAAGAACCAGTGGCTGTTGAGGTCCGGGTTGTACCACGGGCGCTGCTCGAGCCGCACCGAAGGCACCCGGTCGATCATCGCGGGCGAGACGCGTTCCATTCGGTCGCGTTCGTATTCGGCGGCGAACTGGCCGGCCACGTCGGTAACATAGCCGAGCGCAATCAGGGAGGTATTGGAGTTGGTGCCGTCGAGGATAACCTGGATTGGCGCGGAATCGTTCTTGCGCAGCAGTTCGGAGAAGCCTGCGTTGATTTTGATCGCGATCGCGACGTCGCTGGCATCGATCAGGCGGCGGACGGCGGCCTGGTTGTGCACCCGGTAGCGGACGGCGAAGTATTCGCTGGCCTGGAAGCGCGCGAGCAGATCGCGGCTCTCGTAGGAATTATCGTAGTCGAGCACGGCGGTCGGGATGTGCCGGATCTCGAAGGTCGCCGCGTAGCCGAAGACCATCATCTGAACCAGCACCGGCGCGAACAGCACGAAGCGCGACTTCGGATCGCGGAAGAGCTGGATCAGTTCCTTGATGAGCATCTGGCGCACGCGGCGAATCACGTCCGGTCTCCTCAGTCCAGCCGCTTGCGGAACGATCGCACCGCGACCAGCGCAACCACCGCGCCATAGAGCCCGAGCGCGGCGAACTGCCACAGCATCGTGGACACGCCGAGCCCCTTCAGAAACACGCTCTTGAGGATCGTGTTGAAATAGCGCGCCGGCACGAAGTAGGTAATCGCGCGCAGCGCGACCGGCATCTGGTCGATCGGAAAGATGAATCCCGAGAGCAGAAAGGCCGGCATGAACGTCGCCACGAGCGCGACCTGGCTTGCCACCAGTTGCGATCGCGCGGCCGAGGAGATCCAGAATCCGGTGACGAGCACCGCGGCGAGGAATAGCAACGACGCGCAGAACAGCGTCACGACGCTGCCGCGGAATGGAATGTCAAACCAGTACACGCCAATCGCGCTGCACATCGCGGTGGCGGCAAGCCCGATGAGGATGTAGGGCATCAGCTTGCCCACGATCACCTCGAGCGCAGTCACCGGCGTCGAGATGAGCTGCTCCATCGTCCCGCGCTCCCATTCGCGCGATATCGTAAGCGCGGTCAGAAATGTTCCGATCACCGCCATCACGATCGCTACCACGCCGGGCACGATGAAGGCGCGGCTTTGGAGGTCCTCGTTGAACCAGGTGCGCGCGTCGATCCGGATCGGGTAAGGCAGCTCGGGCTGCCCGTGCAGGCGCATCCAGTTGAGCTGCACCTTCTGCGAGTAGGTACTGACCACGGCTCCGGAGTAGCCGACGATGATGTTGGCCATGTTGCTGTCTGTCGCGTCGACCAGCGCCTGCACCGCGACCGGGCGGCCTTCCTGCAGGCGCTGGGAAAAATCCCACGGGATCACGAGCGCGAATTTGCAGTCGCCGGCGTCGATGTGATGGACGATCGCGCGGTAGCTGCTCTCGGTGCCGAGCAGGTTGAAGTACTGCGAGGACTGGAACGCTTTGAGCAGGTCCTGGCTCTGCTGTGAGGATTCGCGGTCGAAGACGTACATCGGGATGTGCTTGAAATCGAGCGAAACGCCGTAGCCGTACATCAGCGTCATCACCACCGGCATCGCCGCGACGATCGCGAAGCTGCGCCAGTCGCGCGCGATCTGGACGAACTCCTTGCGCGCCATCGCCGCCATCCGATTCCAATTCATCGGCCTACTCCGCCGCCCCCGCGCGCGCTTTGCGCGCGCCGCCGGCTAGCGCGACGAACACGTCTTCCATCGAGGGCGCGATTTCCTCGACCCGGTCCAGCGTCACGCCTCGGCTTGCGAGATGCTCGCGCAGTGCGGCGACCGCCAGATCGCGATCGCTCACCATCACGTGTAGCGCGGCGCCGAACACCGCCGCGTCGGTCACGCCCGGCGAATCCTGGATCGCCTCGATCGCCGCGCCCAGCGGATGGGCCTCAATGAGCAGCAGGCGCCCTTCGGTATGCCGCTGCTTGAGTTCGCTGGGCGTGCCGATCGCGACCGTGCGGCCGCGGTCGATCATCATCAGCCGGTTGCAATATTCGGCCTCGTCCATGTAGTGCGTGGTGACGAAAACGGTCACGCCCTCGCTCGCCATCTGCTGAATCAACTCCCAGAACTGGCGCCGCGACATCGGATCGACACCTGAGGTCGGCTCATCGAGGAACAGCACTTCGGGCCGATGCAGCACCGCGCAGCCGAGCGCGAGCCGCTGCTTCCATCCGCCCGGAAGCTCGCGCGTAAGCAGGTGCCCCCTGCCCTCGAGCCCGCCCATCTGAAGCGCCCAAGCGATCCTGCCGGCCAGCGTGCGCGGATCGACGTCGTACATCCCGGCGAAGAAGCGCAGGTTCTCAAGCACGGTCAGGTCGTCGTAGAGCGAGAACTTCTGCGACATGTAACCGATATGGCGGCGGACCTGCTCGGGCGCGCGCGCCACATCGATGCCGGCGACCAGCGCGCGCCCGGCGGTGGGAGTCAGCAGGCCGCACAGCATCCGGATAGTGGTCGATTTGCCCGAGCCGTTGGGGCCGAGAAATCCGAAAATCTCGCCGGGAGTGGTCGCGAAACTGACTCGATCGACGGCGGTGAAATCACCGAAGCGCTTGACCAGGTCCTCGACGACAACCGATCGCGCCCGGGCGTTCATGAGACGTCATTGGGGGCGCCGCTGGCGCGAACTTCGGCGATGAACACGTCCTCGATTGTCGGCGCCACCTCGGCGACCGAGGTGAAGGGCAGCGCCGCCGCGCGCAGGATCTGTTCGATCTCGGGAATTCGCCGCGGCGCGTCGTCCACCACCAGATGCACTCCGTCACCCATCAGGACCATCCCCGTGACTCCCTCGGCGCGGCGCAAGGGTTCCTCCAGCGGGCGCGGATTGGGCGAGAGCACCGCGACCAGCGCTCCACGCAGGCGCTTTTTCAGTTCGGACGGCGCACCACAGAACAGCAGCCGTCCCTGATGCAGCAGGGCAAGCCGATGGCATCGTTCGGCCTCGTCGAGATAGGCGGTCGCGGTGACAATCGTCACGCCCTCGGCCAGCAGCGAATACAGGATGCGCCAGAAATCACGGCGCGAGACGGGATCGACGCCGGTGGTCGGCTCATCGAGCAGAATGACCTGCGGGCGATGAATCAGCGCGCACGCCAGCCCAAGCTTCTGCTTCATGCCGCCCGACAGATTGCCCGCCAGGCGCGAGCGGAACTCATTCATCCCGGCCGCTTCGAGCAGTTGCGCGCTGCGGCGACGGCGCTCGGCTTTCGGCACGCCGAAGATATCGGCGTAAAAGCCGAGATTTTCGTCCACGGTGAGATCTTCGTAGAGCCCGAACCGCTGCGGCATGTAGCTGATGCGCTGCTTGACGGCTTCGGGCTCGCGTGCGACGTCGAAGCCCGCCACGCGCACCACGCCCTGGTCGGGAGTCAGCACGCCCGCCAGCATCCGCATCGTGGTGGTCTTGCCGCCGCCGTCGGGGCCGACCAGCCCGAAGATCTCTCCCGCCGCGGCGCTGAAGGTGAGCGAATCGACCGCCAGTGCGCCGCGAAAGCGCTTGGTCAGCCCAGCGACCGCCACCGGATCGGCAGACTCATTCATTGGCGCGGACCGGAAGCAGAGCGAGCCGCGCGTCCGCCGGCATCCCGGGCTTCAGCTCGTAGTTCGGATTATAAATATCGATCTTGATCCGATAGACCAGCGTCACGCGTTCCTCGTGGGTCTCGACACTCTTGGGCGTGAATTCGGCCTTCGAGGAGATGAACGAGATTGTGCCGGTGAAAATCCTTCCGGGCAGCGAATCGACCGTAATCCCTGCCTTCTCGCCCCACCGGATGCGCCCAAGATCGGTTTCCGCCACGTACGCGCGAAGCCAGATGTGCTTGAGATCGGCAAAGGTGAATACCGGGGTGCCGGGCGAGACGACCTCGCCAAGTTCCGCCTGACGCACCAGCGCAACTCCGGCGAATGGCGCGCGCAAGAGCGTGTGGTCGAGCTGGATGCGCGCGTACTTGAGCGTTTCGCGCGCTTGCTCGGCTTGGGCGACCGCGATTGCGATCTCCTCTTTGCGCGTACCTTCGACCGCCTGATCGAAGTTTTGCTTGGCCTGCTCGTAGGCCGTCTGCGCCTGCTTCAGATTGGTATCGGCCAGGTCGAAGCTCGCGCGCGAGGTCGCGTCGGCATCGAAGAGTTGCTTGATGCGGGAGTAGTCGAGCTTGCGCTGGTCGAGATTCGCCTCCGCGTTGAGCATCGCCTGCCGGATTGCTTCGAGTTCCTGATGACGAGTGCCGGCCAGCTCCAGTCTGAGCCGGGCCTCGGCAACCTTGACTGCGGCTTCGTCGGCGGCGACCTGCTGGCGGTAATCGCGATCGTCGAGCCGCGCCATGATCGCGTCGGACTCGACGAACTTACCTTCCTCGACCGGCAAATCATTGATTCGCCCAGCGACCTGGAAGCCGAGCAGGCTCTCGTGAGCCTCGATATTTCCGGACAGCAGCAGCGTGCCGGCGTTGCCGGAGCTAAACAGATCCGCGATCGGCAGATACCAAAACCACAGCGCGAGCGCTGCGGCCGCGACCGCACCGGCAGCCAGGAGCGTCGCACGACTATACTTGAGCTTCACCTGGGCCGACCTTCAGCTTTCCTGGCGCTCGCGGTCACTTCACCTGCAGCGTCTGGATATATTTCGCGATTGCGTCGATCCTCGCCTTCACCTTCGCGTTGCTTTGCGCAGTGAACTCCTTGCCCGGTTCCTGCATGGTCACGCCCCAGAATGGCATCTCGATGCGCGCGTGGGAGGGAATTTTTTCGCGGCCGTCGATTACGCTGACGACGCGATTGTAGGGAAACGTGCCGCCGTTTTTCTGCGCCAGCAGCGTCAGGTTGGCCGGCGGATATTCGGGCGACAACACCTTCGAGGTGCCCCGTCCGTCCGCTTTCACTCCGTGGCAATCGGCGCAGTACTGCGCGTAGTCCTGCTGGCCGGTCTGCGCGAGAGCGCGACCTGCCGTGGCGGCCAGCAGGATCGCGCACACGATAGCGAAGGCGGCAAACCAGGTGATTGCCGATTCCATCGGCGATGGCGGAGCCGCCGGTTGCGCAACCACTGCTGGGTTTCGATTTGAATGCATGATTCCCGTCCCTTCAATGAGCTACTAGCCTTTAGTTCACCGTAGCACGAGCCGCCCGTGGCGATATTCGAGCCAGAGCCGTGCCAATGGCGGACGACCCGGCAGTCGACAAAATGCGCCGAAATTCGCCGCCGGCTTGCAGTCCGAGTGTATCCATTGGATACACCGGGCGTTCGAGCGTCGCAGATCAACCCGCCCGCATCGACGCAATTGTCAATTCAGTCGCGGGTCGATTCGACGCGACGGGGGCCGCGCTATCGTCGCGGCGCGATTCCGTAGTAATGATGCCGCGGAGGCAATCTGATCATGACAAATGCGATCCGGGAGCGCGTGGTAAGCGCCTCGAAAATCGATTTTCATATTCTGGAGGCCGGCGAAGGACCGCTCGTGCTGTGCCTGCATGGCTTCCCCGACACGGCGCATTCATTCCGTCATCAGCTTCCCGCGCTCGCCGAGGCGGGTTATCACGCAGTTGCGCCGTTCATGCGCGGCTACGCTCCGACCGGGCTTGCGCCCGACGGACGCTATGACGCGGGCGCGCTCAGCGAGGACGCACTCAACCTCATCGACGCGCTCGGCTACAAGGAGGCGATCCTGTTCGGTCACGATTGGGGCGCGGTTGCGGCTTACCCGGCCGCGGCTGCAGCGCCGGATCGCGTCCGCAAGCTCATCACCGCCGCGGTCCCGTACGGCAACTCATTCCTGAGCGCGCTCATCACCAACTATGCGCAGGAAAAACGCTCCTGGTACATGTATTTCTTTCAGGGCGCATTCGCGGAGGCGGCGGTCCGGCACGACGACTTCAAATTTCTTGACAATATGTGGCGCGACTGGTCGCCGGGATGGCGCTTCACGAGCGCCGACATCGAACCGCTGAAGCGATGCTTCCGCAACCCCGACGCCCTGTCGGCCGCGCTCGGCTACTATCGCGCGACGCTCGGCGCGATGATGAAAATTCCCGCCGACGCGATCGCCGCCGCCGCGGTGCCGCCGCCTGCGGTAGCGGTGCCCGCGATGATGATCCACGGGCGCGACGACGGATGTATCGGCGCGGAGTTGCTCGAGGGAATGGAGAAATTCTTTCCCAAGGGGTTGCGCACGGAAATCATCGCGGGCGCCGGCCACTTCGTCCATCAGGAAAAGCCCGATGCGGTCAATCAGTTGTTGTTGGATTTCCTGAAGTCATAGGGCCGGCCGTTTCTGTGGAGGAATACCCCGATGGATCAGGCAAGACGTGGCGTAATATTGACCGTGTTCGCGATCCTGTTCGTGATCGTCGCGATCTCGAACTTCTTGAAGCCGTTTTCCTTTGAGGGTCCGACCACCGGGTTCGTGTTCTTCGGCACCCGCACGGCGGGATTTTGGAACGACATCCTGGGACCCGCATTCGGGATTTTTCTGGTCCTCTATGCGGCCGGGATCTGGCGAATGAAGCGGTACGCGCTGGCGATGGGCTGTATCTACGCCGCGTACGTAATTCTCAACATCCTGCTGTACTCGGCGAAGAATCACGGCGATGCTCATCCGCCGAGCCTCGCTTTCATGATCGCCTTCACCGTTCTCGCAGTAGGAATCTCGTCGGCGTCTGCCCTGATTCTCATCCGGCGCCGTACAGAATTGAGCAGCTGACCGCGTCCCGAAACCGGCGGCGCGGGCCGATAGAAATTCAGGTGAAACTGCGTCACTATCTGGCGCAGGCGGCGGGCGGCGCACCCACGGCGCGATAGCTCGTATCTGCGATCCGCCAACGACCAGTGGAGACAGCGCAATGAAAGACGAAACCTGCATCGTTCCATCGAAGTTCGCCCACTTCGTGCTCCGCACCTCGCGGTTCGAAGAGATGAAGCGATGGTATCAGACCGTGCTCGGCGCAAAGGTGCAATTCGGCAACGAGAAGGTCGCGTTCCTCACCTACCATGAGGAGCACCATCGGCTCGCGCTGATCAGCATGCCCGGCCTGCCGGACGCCGGGAAGACAGCGGGGCTCGACCACGTTGCATATACGTACGCGTCGATGAGCGACCTGCTCGCGACCTACAAGCGGCTCAAAGCGGCTGGAATCAAGCCAGTTTGGTGCATCAATCACGGCCCGACGACCTCGATGTACTACCGCGACCCGGACGGAAATCGCGTCGAGCATCAGATCGACAACTTCCCTACCGTCGAGGCGCTGAACGCATGGTTCCATTCCAGCGCGTTCGCCAAAAACCCGATCGGCGTCGAGTACGATCCTGACCGCCTGGTGGAGAAATTCGAAAGCGGCGTTCCGGTCCAGGAACTGGTCCTGCAAGGCTCGGTATAATCCATCCGTGATGCGCCCGGGGCGGCTGCGACCCGCGCCATGGTGCGGCCGGCGGGGTCACGTGAGTATCTCATCAGCCTAGGCCACCGACGCTTGCTCGATTCTCGCCGGAGTTGTTGGCAAACGGACGGCCGGATCGACCGGATCGTAACCGAAGCGCCGCGCTGCGGCGCCAGCCTCCTCCTCGATAATGCGAATGTCGTCGTCCGAGAATCGTGCGCGGTAGTAGGCAGGCGCATGCAGGCGCTCGGCCCACCGCTGAATCAGGTCGGGGTCGTCCAGCTGGCAATGATCGCGCAGGCGGATCAGCGTGTCTTCCGGCGCGGCGCAAAGATCCTCGAAGCGGACCACGAGCGCGGCCTCGTGCAATCCGGGATTGTCGTTCAGTCGCCGCGCGACGAAACCGTAGATCGTCGACCAGTAACGCGCCCATCCGCGCACTTCCTCGCCGCGTGCCCATAGCGCCGCGATTCCGGCGGCCGCCGAATCAATGCCTGTGTTGATCGGGCGCAGGTCGAGACCGAACTCGAAATGACCTACGCGCTGCAGGTGCGCGAGCGCCTTGGGCGATTCGCGCTGCCCTGCGCTGAACAACCGGTGCTGCTTGATCAGCGACGCGATGTGGCTGACTGGATGCCGAATCGGAATAACGAATCGCGCGTCGGGAAAAATGCGCTGCAGGTATTCCAGGCGCGAGATGTTGTAGTTCTCCTTGGACGCATACCTGTCCGCGCCACGGACGAGGATCAGTTTCGCGATATGGTCGCGATAGAATTTCTCGAAGCGCGGATTCATGACCGAAGAATCCAGAACGTTCGACCGCAGCGGGTCGTGGAGATGCTCGAAAAACGCCATCCACAAGACCTCTTCCATCGCTTCCGGGCTCTGGTCCGTGACCAGGATTCCATCGGCGTGCGTACGCTCCGCAGGCAGGGTCTTGCCCAGCGGGACATGCCCCAGCCACCAGTTCCACGCGTAGGGCGTAAAAATTGGCGGATAGTCCCGGTATTGGTGCGTGGCGATCCCGGGCGCGGAGGCGATCACCTCGAGCAGAATAGTGCTTCCTGAGCGAGCCAGCCCGGCGATATATATTGGCCGGTCGATTTTTAGATCGGCAATTTCGGCGCTCAGAAATTTCGACTCTAGCTCGCCCAGTCGAATGAACAGTTCCCGGTGGCGGCCGATGAAGCCGCCCAATCGATCGATCCATCCCGCCACGCGAAACGCATCGGGCCGGCTCTCAGGTGTTTCGAGTTCGAGTGCCATCTAGCTAATGCACACCGAGCCGGATTTTGATCAGAATCGACGCAAATGCGGCGGAAAGAAAGAACACCGTCTCCCATCCGCGCAGCCACTCGGGGCCAATCGGCAGATATTCCGAGGGTGGCACCGTGAGCGTTATCGCGTTGACTTTCGTGCGGGCCGGAATATAGCCGGCCGGGTTTCCATAGAGCCAGTTCCATGCCGTGAACTTGCGCAGCTCGGGAACCGGTTGGCGCAATGGAAAACTGGCCAGAGTGACACCGCTCGCGCTCGCAACGGTAACGGGCGCAGCCGCAAGCGGCCATCGGACTGTAAAGAATCCGTCAGCGCCGTTTGCCGCTGAGACCGGATTCCATGTCACCGGAGCGCGATGCGGCGTGATATGGACGGCCACCACCGCTCCGGGCCTGGGCGCCGAATATCCATACGCGCCGTCAAGGTAGGCAATGAGAAAAAGCGCGGGCAATGAAGCTGCGATTGCGGGTCCCAGGGCGAGCGCGAGGTGGAGTGTCGCAAGGCCAAGCGAACGGCGCGCCAACGGCAGTAGACCGTCAAAGTCGCCGTCATACTCGCGCATCGCGATCTGCGCTTGCTCGGCGGCGTGCTTAACCTCTTCGATCCGTTTCTGCGGCGACACCGCGCGATAGATTATCATCGATGCGGTACCTGCAAGCATACCCCACGCGACAAGGCATCCCCACCGCGGCAAAATCGCGCGCAATGCGCCGTCCGCAATCGAAAACAGCGGCCCCGGGAGATCGAATACGCCCACCATCAGCGAATACCCTGCAGGAAAGACGGTCCGGCCGGCGTCATGCCGCGCCGCTCGAGCCGTCCTGCCCGCTCGCGACGCCGGCGATTCGCGTTTCGCGGAGCTTTTTTATCAGCGCGCGTATCGGCCAAAGCAAGATGACTCCGATAGCGGAAAAAAAAGCCACCACGAATCCCGCCGCCGCGCTGAACACTCCAACCGCGGCGCCGGGTCCGACATAGGCGTAGGCGGGCAGCGGAACGATCCATACGGCAACTGCGAGCGCCGCGACGATCCATTCACGCCGTGGGAATAATGAGTTGCTATTCATCAGTTCTCTCCTTTTATCGAATTCAACGGGACGCCTTGACTACTGACTGGAAAAGCAATTTCCTGCGGCGCGTAACGATGCGCCCAAAACAGCGCCGATGTATATTTCCTTCCGGGACCCATGCGGAGAGGATTTCGGTATTCCCACACAACTTTCTTGTCGGGAGTAATTTCGAGCAGACGGCCGCCTTCGGCCTCCGTGATCAGAAAGTTGCCGTTGGGCAATATTTGCGCGGCCCCGAATATCTGGCTCGACAGCTTCTCTGGCGAATCACCGGGAAATTCCCACACGATCCGAAAGGGGTCGGGAGCAAACTCCAGGACCCGCGAGGTTCCACCACGCGCGAAATCGCCAACGTCGTCGAAGACCGACATGTCGCCATTTGGTAGAAATTCCGCATCGTGCTGGCGGGCGAACGGTCCGTGCTGAACCCAGATGATTTTTTGGGCGTCCAGATCGAGCAGAGCGATAGCGTCCAGGTGACGGAACGAAAGTAAGACCGTATTGGGCCCCGCAGAGGGGAATATTTTCGCAAAGCCTGCAGGCATCGGACGCACGCTGTTAGTATGGAGTGTGTCTTCGGTGACCCAGCTGCGCAGTAATCCAATCACCCCGCGATACCGCGAGTTGGCAAATGCGCGATAGATCGACACCTTCCTCAGGACCTTGCCGTCAGGAGACAATACGACGACAAAGTCCGCTTTGCTTGGAGGAGAAATTTCCGGAAGATTCGGGATGGCCTCGCGTTCCAACTCATGAGTGAGCGTGTAGATGCGGCCGTCGGGGCCGACATCCACGTCATGATGAGTGTGCGCCAGATAGCTCCAGATGATGTTTGAGTTCCGATCCAGTTTCACGATCCCGCGGCCCCAGAGGCTCAGATTGTAATCCACGAAAACCACCAGCAGGTCGCCGTTTGGATATAAATACGCCTTCCTCCACGTGATTCCCGGTTCGCGAGTCCATGCAGATTCGTGCGCAAAAGCTAGAACTTTCGCGTATGGGACGTACCAGTGGTGGATTACGCGTCCCTGCATATCGACCAGGAAAGCTCCCCGAGGGTAACCCGCGGTAAAGATTGTATCGCCGTTGTAGGCTCGCTCGGAGTCGTATCGCGTGACCCCCGTCTCGCCGGGTGGCGCTGGGAGGTAGAGGTCGGAGTGACGCCAGCGATTGGCCGTGCCACCCAGCTCGCTAAAGACCTCACGAAAATAGGTTGCCGGGAAAATCTGGATCTCGGTCGTGATAAATCCGGCCACCAGGCACAAAAACCCGATAGCCAGCACGAAGGCGCTCCAGAAAATCCGATCCCTCCACGTCCGCTTCATCCTATCAATTCGACCGGCGCGACCGTCGGCGCCGCGCGCGTAGCGTACAGGCGATTGGGTCGGTTGTTACGACATTACCGCCCCCAACCTTTGAGTCGCCTTGCTTGGTCGATCCTCCCAGCCTGAAACTCCCCCCTTCACCGGGCGCGAAGTGCGACCCGATCCGCAATAGCAAGCATAGCGAATCTACAAAATGTTATCAATAGCGCCAACTGGATCTGCCCTCATTTCACCGTTTTTCAGATTAATGACGATCTTGTTCGGGCTTACGCCCGCGCAGCCGGCGCATGGACGCTATTTTTCAGCCCTGCGGGGCGCCCGCCGCGGCGACACGCGCCGCCATCGGACCCAGCGGCAGCAGGGTCAGGAATGCGCCCATCGCGGCCGCGAACGCGTACGCGATCGCCCAAGCATAGCTGTGCGTGCGGTCAATGAGCATCCCGGCCAGCGGAGGACCGAGCAACGCTCCCGCCGCGCCGCTGGTGTAGAGGATCCCCATCACGGTTCCGAGGCGCTGCGCGCCGAACAAATCGGTCAGCACCGCCGGCGACAGCGCGACGAATCCGCCGTACCCGGTGCCCATCGCGAGCGCAAAGATCACCAGGGTCGTGTATGAGCTGCCGCCGAGCCATAGCAGGTAACTGAGCGCCAGGAGCAGGAAGGTTCCCTGGTAAAGGCGGATCACGCCCGCGCGGTCGGCCAGCGCGCCGAGACCCAGCCTTCCCGCAACGCTGGCGCCGCCGATTATTCCGACCAGCGCCGCGCTTGCGACCTCGCTGGCGCCGTGGTCGTGCGCGAAGGCGGGCAGATAGACGAACGGCACGAACAGCGCCATCGAGCACATCAGCTGCGACCCATAGAGCAGCAAGAAGGCGGGGGTTCGGATCGCGTCGCGCACCCTGATCTCGCTCGGCGTGACGTGAACCGGCGGACGCTCCAGCGACGCCGCGCACAGGAGCAGGATCGCGGCGCCTGCGATTCCGAATACGACATACGTGGCGCGCCATCCGATTGACTCGATCAGATGCGCGGCCAGCGGCGCGATCAGCAGCGTGCCAAACCCGATTCCCGCCACCGCGACTCCCAGAGCGGCGTTGCGCCGTCTCAGGAACCATCCACCCACGACCGCGACGGTCGGCACGTAGGCCGCCGCGACGCCGATTCCCACCGCCAGGCTGTAAGTCAGGTACCCCATCCAGAGGCGATCGATGTACGAGGTCGCTACCAGCCCCGCGCCCATCACGAGCGCCCCGGTCGCCACGACGACGCGCGGGCCCAGACGGTCGCTCAGATGACCGCTCAGCGACCCCAGCATCGACCACACGCATACGGTCAGCGAGAACACGACCGAGGTGCTGCTGCGCGTGGCGCCGAACTGCGCCGCCATCGGTTTGAAGAACGCGCCGAAGCTGTAGGCGATACCATACGCCGCGAACATCGCGACGAACGCCGCCGCCACCATCCGCCACGCTTTTGGAGAATCGAACTGCGCGAGCATCGCGCGCGCACGCTCTGCGGCGGCATCGTCGGGCGACGGGTTTTGCCCCTCGATTGTCATCGGTCCGCGCCAAACTCGCGCAGGGCAGCCGCCGATGCAAGCGCGCGCGCATCGGGCCGCGACCGCCGCGGCGCAACCTTTGCCCGCGCCCGGCGGTTGATTTGGAATGGATCTAAAAAGCTGCAACCCTTGGACGCGGAGAGCCCGCGCATCGATGGCCCCGAAAGATCCAATCCAGCGGCTGCGCAAAATCTGCATGGCGTTGCCCGGCGTAACCGAGACGCTCTCCCATGGCGAGCCGACCTGGTGGGCCGCCGGCAGAACCTTCGCCTCGACCGACAACAACCATCACCAGTCGGGCCGCGTGGCGGTGGTCTGCAAGGCGCCGCTCGGATTCCAGGCGGCGATGGTCGAGATGGCGCCGCGGCGGTTTTATCGGCCTCCATATGTCGGACATAAAGGATGGGTCGGTCTGCGAATCGATCTTGACGTCGATTGGCAGGAGGTCGCGTCGGTCGTTGCGCAGGCCCATCGGATGAACCTCGAGGCGCCCGCCGGCGCGAGGCGCTCCGTGCGAAAGCGCCGCTAGCGAACGCCGGCTGGCGCGCCACGATTCGGCACTGATGCGCAATTCCGAGCATTTCGCCGCACTCGATTGACACAGAGGCCGGTCAATGCGAATCTCGGCGTCCATCGGACGTTCGGGGTCCGGTTACGGGCGCAGGGGAGGACCTGGAGCCGCAATACCGCGCGGGTCCAATTGTGCCCTCAAATTCATACCGCAGATGGAGGAACAGTCCATGAAACGGGCTGTCGCATTGATTGTAGCGTCAGTAGTTGCGATTCCCGCGCTCGCCAGCGCGGCGTCGCTCAATATCAAGCCGGGACTGTGGCAAGTCCATTCGACCGTCAAGCGCAGCGGCATGCCGCCGATTCCGGATAGCGTGATGGCCAAGCTGACTCCGGACCAGCGGACGAAACTCGAGGCGGCACTGAAGGCGCGAGCCGCTCAGGCGCCCAAAGATACCGTGACCAAGAGCTGCATCACCGAGAAGGACCTCGAAAAGCCGATGCCGCTTGATCCCGGCGCGCATAATAAGGATTGCAAGAGCACGCTGGTCAAGAGCTCGCACACGATGCAGTTGATTCACGTCGAGTGCGCCGGCCAGCAGAACGTGACCGGCGACTGGAAGTTCGAGGCGATCGATCCCAAGAGCATAATCGGCACGATGGATATGAAGGTCTCAGCCGGCACTCACACGATGACGGTGAACGGCAAGTTCCAGGGCAAGTGGCTGCAGGCATCCTGCGAGACGCCGAAGACCCCCAAGAAGTAGGCGCGCCCGCTAGCCGGCGGATGACTGGCAAGAAGCCTGCAGCGCGGCTGGCACAGGAATCCCAGTCTCGATCGCGGCGCGGCGGGGAACTTATGTTCCCCGCCGCGCGATCTTCTGCTCGGATGTCAGCCTTCCTTAGTGCTGGGATCTGAGCCGCTCACTCCGCGCCGCATCCGGCGCGCGGTGAAACCACTGGGAAGGTCCCGAGATTCCGTAGGCCGTCTACTGGCTTGCAAAATAGCTCACGCAGTCACCCTGTATTCTTGAATGAGCCCCGGCGGAAACGTGAAATTCACCCAGCCCGCCATTCTATGTCAGTCGCTGGCCCTTCCAAATTCGTACGTATAGGTAGTGCCATTCACGTTTGTGTGTGTCGATATCCAATGCTTGGTACTGCCATAGTTGCCGCCAGCCCTGTGTGCCGATCTGTCGCTGCACGATAAACGACGTCTGTACGACGGTCTGACCCAATAAATTGAGCCTGAGCGTCGGAGTATGGATTCTCGGCAGAAACCTCCACCAAGTTGCGTTGCATCGACGAGATTCTACCGGTCCGCTGAGTAATGATTAGTCCGGTGTTGTTATCCACCCGGCCGGACAGTTTACGTATAGTTGGAAGGCAGGCCCGATATGACGACGAACATTGTCCTGTTCGGATTTCCAGAGAGCGTGATGCCAAGTCTCGGCGAGCCAACCCCTGCAATCTCCAGCCGTAAATTTGAAGTCCGTGCTCAAATAAGTTCAGGTCTTTGATCGACAATGCCTGAGGTAATCGTCGAAATCTACCCCTGAATACACTTGCGGGCTCGCAGTGGCATCTGCGAGAAGCAGCACCGCATCTATTCGCCAATTATTGCCCGGTGTGATGTTCGATGCGCTGCCGAATACGAATATGGTATCCGGGCGCGGCCAAACCTAGCGCCGGCAACATATCCACCAACGCCAAGGTGGTCGCTTGCAGAAGCCAGTCGCTTCGCATGTCCTTGTGCCTCCGCCAATCAGCGCCAGCGCTCCGATCGTCCATAGATCGCCTTTCTGACATTGCAATCCTCCAAGAGATTGTTGCGCACTACCATCGGCAGCCGGCTTCACCGATCCGCGTGCAGCTCGCTAGGATCTGCTCTACCGCATGCAGCAGCCGACAAGCCGAGCACACAGGCAGCTTGGGCGGGGCGCGATCTCGCGATCTCCGGACGCTCGGAGCGCAGCGCGAACGCTTCTCGCGCCCGATGATCGCTCCAACTCGCGATCCTGAACCCAACCTGTTCCCCCGGTCCACCCGCGAGATTGACGCACGCGTCCGGCCGGTAACCTGCGATGACGCGAGCGTCGCTAGCCGCAACCAGAAGACGCTGGGAATTTCGGCCCTAGACGTTTCTATCGATCACACGCCGGGCCTACACAAGCAGACTTGCAGTTAACTAAGCCGACACAGAGTAGATTGTGGTCTGCTATATTGCCCTGATTGGCCGATTGTCGGCGCGTCTTCTCTTACGCGGCGTGTGCTTTCGCGTGCGGGCAGCGCCGAGATGGCATCGGGCTCTGCAAGCCGTAACGACAGCCAGTGTCTTTCGGATGACCAGCGGATTTTCTTGCTGCCGGAAGGAGCGACGGTGCCGGCACGCTGAAACGAGGCGGGTCAGGAAATAGCTTGCGATCAGGCACCGCTGAAGGACCCGACCGCCCCAGGCGCAGCTCAACGTGTTTGAATCGAAGGGGCGGGCCAGTCCGCTGAGCGCACTAACGCCCTGCCATTGCCCCCAGGCGCTGGATATTCGCCAGGCTTTCGGACCGAGCGAAGTTATCCGGGCTAAGGAGTGGTATCCGATCCCACCGTGCAGGTGACGGCCCCGCCCGGGCCCGGCGCCTGCGTGCACGTGCAAAGACACTGATTGATCTCGGGAAGCGGCGGTCCGTCGAGCTTCAGCGTAAGGAAGTCCGCCGTCCCGCTCGGAGCTCCCACCGGTATCGTGGCGCCGTTTGAAGTAGGATTCGGCACGCTGCAGGGCGCGCATGCGTTGGGATCGCATCTGCCGCCCGCCGGGTTGTCGGGATGGTAGGGACCGAAGATCTGATATCCGGCGGCGTCTGAACTGCCAGGGATCGCGTCGGTCGAGATCGGACACGAGCAGATGTTCTGATTATGCTTGAGCTTGCCTGGGAAGCCGGGAAACCGCTGGCCCCTGCTGCTCTTCGAGCAGACCGCACCATCGCACTGCCCGTAGGCCACCGGTGCGCTCACCCCGCTGCCCGCGTTTGCCGACCCCGGGCAGGTGTAAACGGCTGCCGTGACCGCCTTTCTCGACGTTAGTGGGAAAGCTGAATGTGCTGACCATGTAGCCGTTGTGCCTGCCCTGCCGGTTCACATCGCAGACATTTTGCTCGCCGGCCGGACTGGTGTAGCTGAGCTGCAGGCTGATGCTGTCGCCGCGCATGATGTCGCACTTGCAATAGGCGACTCCGTCATAGATGAAGCAACTGGCCTCGGCACAGAGCGCGTACCGCTGGTTCTGGCAGATCACGAACGGAGGTTCAGCCGCGAGCGGCGCTTGCGCGTCTTGCGCAAATCCCGACGCGGCGATTAGGAGCTGGACTGCTACCAGGATAGCTGCAGCGATCGACGATCGGCGCATGATTTTCCCCCTTTAGATCTCCGCCTGCGAGCTCTCCCCTCGCCGGCGCCGATTGCGGCATACGGCTCTGATAGCCGCGCGGCCGCTCAACGAGCCTCTCCCGACCCCCGATGCGGGTCAAGACCGCGCTGACGAATATCTCTATGGGTTATGCCATCGTCGCCGGGCCGGTCGCATGCGCAGAGGAGAATCGCCGTCTCGTGGGCAATGAGACGCAAGTGCCGCTTCGACGCGGGTCTCGCGCAACGTTATAACGATGAGCACACGGATTTGCGCGCCATCGCCCAACCGAGTCCGATTTAAGTGAAAATCATGGTGGGCCGTTCCGGGCTCGAACCGGAGACCCGCTGATTAAGAGTTCCCGGAAGGCTCACACACAGACCAAAGCAGACCAAAAATCCCCAAGAGATTCAAGGATTTCTGCGTTTCATCTTGTAGGCTTTCGGTCCTTTCTGCGGCGGTTGCACGGACATTTCGCGGACAATTTTCGCGACAAATCGCCTCTCGGTTTGTCGCTTGCCGAGGAGTGTCGATATGGCCGCGAACCCGTACGTCGAAGCGCGTCGCGAATGGGATGAGCGATACGCCGATCTCGTGCTCGGCAAACGCAACTGGCAGATAGCCGCCGGCGGACTGCTGCTCGTCTCTCTGATTCTCGCGAGCGGCATCGTCTGGCTCGCGACTCGCAGCCGCTACATCCCCTACGTCGTCGAAGTCGACAAGCTCGGCTACGCGCTGACGGTTCCGCAGCCGCTTACCCCCACCTCCGTACCCGATGTGACCGCGCGGATGGAGCGCTACGAAGTCGCCGCGTTCATCCGCAACGCGCGATCGGTATCCAGCGATCCCCAGGTCGAGCAGCAGATGCTCAATTCCCTGCTCGCGCACGCGCGCGGCGCGGCGGATAGATTTCTCGACGAGTATTACCACTCCGACGACTTCGCACATAACCCGTTCAAGATCGCCGCAGAAGCAGACCGTCTCGGTGCAGATCGATTCGATCCTTCAACTCTCACCGCACAGCTACCAGGTGCGCTGGACCGAGACTGCCGCACGACCTGAACGGCGTCGTCATCGGCACGCCGACGCATTGGGAGGCGGTGCTGCAAACCGAGATCACTCCGCCGAATTCCGACGACGCGATCGTGAGCAATCCGCTCGGCTTTTACGTGACGCAGATCAGTTGGACCCAGCAACAGGGATGAGACGGGAGGGAACGGCGATGAAGGCGATTCGATCCGCAGGAATCATCGCGCTGGCGCTGACGCTCAGGTGCGTGCGCCGCGCAGCAGCCGCCGGCGCCACCACCGCTCAATCTCGTGACCGAGGCTGCGCCGAAGCCCGAAGCGACGCCAGCGCCACCGACCGGCGCTGCAGCTGCTCGCGCAGCAACCGTCCGAGGTTCAGGCAGGCGATCAAAGAACATCAAGCAGAACGGCAAGTGGCCGGTCTACAAGACCGCTCAGCTGGTCCTCTATCCGTACGGCGAAGATCCGGAGCCCGTCGTCGATTGCGAGCCGCTGCGCACCACCGACATCCAGCTTCAGCCGGGCGAGACCATCACCGACGTGGCGATGGGCGACACCGAGCGCTGGATGGCGACGCCGGCGGCCTCGGGCGATCCGCGCAATCCGGTGCCGCATCTCGCGGTCAAGCCGCAGGTTCCGGGCATCGAGACCAACCTGACGATCTACACGACCAAGCACATCTACCACCTGCTGCTGCGCTCGCGCGGAAGGCACGCGATGCAGGAGGTCGAGTTCTACTACCCCGACGAACTGCTGACCGCGATGAAGGAGGCCGACGCGGCAGCGGCGAAAGCGAAGCAGGAAGCGGTCGATCCGCCGGGCGATTCCGACGACGTCGTGAAGGTCGCGAACGTCGATCCGGCCCAACTCAACTTCGCATACACCGTGGCGGGCGCGAATGTCCCGTGGAAGCCGATTCGCGCCTTCGATGACGGCTCCCATGTCTACATCCAGATGCCCGCCGGAATGAAGACCAGCGAGGCTCCGGCGCTGCTGATCAACGCCGGCAGCGGAACCCAGATGGTCAACTACCGGGTCGAGGGCAACTACTACGTCGTCGATCGGCTTTTCACCGACGCGATTCTGGTCTCCGGAGTGGGACGCGATCAGGACCGCGTGACCATCAGCTACGCGGGCGGAGCGAGGTGAGGATCATGGCAACCGAGGAGCTCGATCAGCGACCAGGAAGAGCAGGAGCACGGACATTCTCGGCGGCGGCCGATTCAACCGGCTGCTCGGAGTCGTTTTCATCGGCGTCGCGATGATTGGCGGAGTGGCGATCGCGCTGGGCGTCCAGTCGTCGGGTACGCGCTCCGGATGCGGCCGTCAGAAGGCGGTCGACGACCCCGGGGCGGCGGCGCGCAATCGTGGCGAAATCGAAGACCTCGCGGCGCACGGAATGAGCGCCGCATCCGGCGCCGAGTTACGTCGCAACGCCGGCGGTCATCGCGAACGTTCAGATGCCCTGCGCAGCACAGCGCGCCGAAGCCGCCGAGCCGCTACGCGCAGTGGGCGGAGGACAAGTACATGAAGGCGCTGGAAGCGCCAGAAATGGTGGCGGCATTTCATGGCGGACAGGCGCTCGAAATCGCAAGCGCGAAAGGGCAGCCGGGCGGCAGCTTCGACTCCAATTCTTCAAGCGATCCGACGGTCACGCTTCACCCGCCCGCATCGCCGTACACGGTGATGGCGGGAAGCGTGATCCCGGCCGTGCTGGTCAGCGGAATCAACTCCGATCTGCCGGGACCGATCCTCGCCCAGGTCAGCCAGAACGTGTTCGACAGCGCGACCGGCAAGTACCTGCTGATCCCGCAAGGCAGCCGGCTCATCGGCGCCTACCGCAACGCTTCCGCCTACGGGCAGCAGCGGGTCCAGATCGCGTGGCAGCGGCTCATCTTTCCGAACACCTCGAGCATGGATCTGCCGCAGATGCCGGGCGCGGATCAGAGCGGCTATCGCCGGCTTCACCGATCAGGTCAACAACCACTACCTGCGCACGTTCGGAACCGCGGCGCGTGATGAGCCTGATCAGCGCGGGCCAGATGGTCGGGCAGATGGCGACTTTCGGCGGCGGCGGCGCGTACGGACCGTACGGCTACTACCAGCCCAATCAGTGGGCGATGGCGGGCGAGATGGCCGGTTCAGCGGCGTCGGGACAGTTCGGTGCGCTGGGCCAGCAGATGATCGGCAACGGCATGAATCGTCCGCCGACGATCGAAATCCGGCCGGGCTACCAATTCAACGTGATGGTGACCGAGGACCTCGCATTCCCCGGCCCGTACGGAAGTGAGCCAGCAATCAATTGTGCAAGGAGAGAAGCGATGGGAGTTCTGAAACGCAAACAGGAAAACGAAGCGATCACCTTCAAGCTGCCGGCCGCGCTCAAGCGCGAGATCGAAGCGCTGCGCACCCGCGCCGAAGAAGCGGGCTTCGATCTCGGCGAAACGATCACGGCGGCGATGTGGCGGCTGTGCAAGCAGATCAAGGCCGAGCTCGAAGGCGCACCGCGTCCGGGCCGCAAGCTAAACGGACGCGCGAGCGAGCCAATCGACGGAGAAGCTGCAGTGAAGTTCGCAGGCAATTTCTCCGCCGCGTTGCGGCGCGCGGAATGGCGTGGTTCGGAGGGTGAGTTGGGAGAGGGGAAAAGGGCGGTCGTTCGTAGAGCAAGATAAAGGGTACTGCGGTACGGCACGGCATTTTTGCCGTTTTCCCGAACGAACTCGCGACCTTTTCCCCTCGGAGGCGTCATGACTGAGCCAACTGTACAGTACGGCAGAAAACGCTGCCGGATCGCTCGCGCAGCGCGCTGCATCTGCAGCGTCTGGAAGGCGCGCGCGGACCCCTTGCGGCGATTGCCGGAATTGCGATCGCCGCAGCGGTTCTGATCGCAATCGGCGAAGCATTCGGAGTGCTGATTTCGAACACCGACAGCGCAGCTCCGGCAGGCATCTATCGCGTGGTCGGGCACGACGTGGAGCGCGGCGATCTGGTCGCTGCATGCCTGCCGATTGCGATCGCACAGGAAGGCCTTGCGCGCGGTTATTTGCGCACCGGCGGATGCTCCGGCGACGCTGAGCCGGTCGACAAGATTGTCGGTGCGCTTCCCGGCGACATGGTCGAGATCGAACCGGGATGGGTCGCGGTCAATGGCAAGCGATTCGCGCACAGCGTGACTGCGGCACGCGACAGCGCGGACCGGCCGCTCCGCATGTCGCGTGGGGCAGGCGGCAAGGTCGCCGCGAACGAAGTCTGGCTGTTCGGCTTCAACGATCGGCGAAGTTGGGACTCGCGCTACTTCGGCCCGATTCCTCTCGCGAACGTGCGCGGAGAACTCAAACCGGTTCTGACGTGGTGACGCTATGAGTAGCAACGGAATGGAAATAATGACACGGACATAGTCCCGAGCAGGGACTGAGCGTCCATCATTTCGCGAACCTCGGCGGATTGATAGCGCTCGCCGGTCTCGATCCGGAGCCCCCGACTTCCTGCTTGGTGCGCTGCTCAGCGTCGCCGCATGAAGCCGCGACGCTAACTGCGGAGCAGCGGGCGCAAGTCGCAAAGGTGGGTAAGAAGAAACTCGATGAGCGGGCAACCGGCAAACGCGCATGGAAATCGTGGAGCCGTGCCCAGGACTTGCACGCCGTCACGCTCAGCAGTGCCCAGGTCGCGCGAGATCATCGAGGCTTTGGGAGGACAAGTACCCGACGGATCCAGCCCGGTTGCCCCTGGTCCTGAGCGAAGTGCTCGCGGAGGCCTGCAATGGCGCGGCCTAGTTCCTCCGCGAGGAAGTCGACATCAAGCTTCGCCGCCAACCGGATGGCCGTCGCAGCGACTTGTCCCGTGGTGGGCGCGGGCGTTGCGGCACCTACGCGTCAACGGCGCTCCGCGCCGGCAAGCGCGTGGAAGTCTCGGACGCCCGCAGGTATGGCGCGAGGCGGGAGGCGAGCTCAGGGCTTATGCGCGGCGCAGCGTGGTCAAAGCCTCGTTCTCCCGCAATCGGAAAAACGGCTGCCTGGACGGCGCATGCGCGTTACCTGTCCCGGCCGGGTGCGCAACAGGAGCTGACCAAGGGTCGTGGCTTTGACGCCACGCGCGAGGGAATCGACATGGCGGCGACGGTGCGCGACTGGGAGAAGCAGGACCAGTTGATGTGGCGTTTCATCGTCTCGCCGGAAGACGCAGACCGGCTGAATCTTCGCGACCATGTGCGCGAGCTGGTCGGTCAGATGGAACGCGACCTCGGAACCAGGCTTCAGTGGGTCGCCATCGACCACCACAACACCGATGACGCGCACGTCCATCTGCTGGTGCGTGGCGTGCGTGAAGACGGCCGCGCGTTGGAGATTGACCGCGAGTATCTGCGGTCCGGCATCCGCATGCGCAGCCAGGAGATCGCAACGCGCGAGCTCGGACCGCGACTGGAGCCCGAGATGTTGCATGCGCGTGAACGGGTCATTCGGCTTGAGCAGTGGACCGAGATCGACCGAGTCCTTCAACTCAAGGCGGATGGAAATGGCATTGTCAACTACGACCACTTCCAACCGAGCAACGATGCTGCACGGGTGCGGGCGGAACAGGAGGTCGATCGCTTCACTTCCTTGAAGGTCTCGGGCTCGCCAGTCGGATAGATGAGCGAAGCTGGCAGCTCTCGCAAGGCCACGAGCGCGAGCTTCGCGACCGCCAGCGCTCCGGTGATGTCATAAAGAGCCGCGCGCACGACCGTCAGCGTCAAAACGAGCGCAGAGCGGGACCTGGAGAGGTAGCCGTCATGGCGGAATATCGTCCTTACCGGGTCGCGAACCGGCTCCGCGAAGGCGCGCCTCGCGCAGGTCAAGCTCATCAGCGTGTTGAGCTTTGCGGCGGGGCGGTGCTCATCAACTGGTGACGCAGCGCGCCGCGCGGTTGCTTGGTCATGCCCCCGCGCTCGACACCGCCCTGCCGGGG
>CAWIHG010000003.1:0-345962 GCA_963835905.1 uncultured delta proteobacterium | reverse complement strand
CAGGCAGGCAATCACTTCGAGAGTCGCTTCGCGCTCACGCTGACATGGACGCCGCCCACCGAGATGCAGTCGCGCGCGGCGAGCCTCTTCTTCCAAGGTCACACAGCGACCGACTGGGAAGAGACGCTCGATCTTTTTCGGCGCGGTCTCACTGAACACGAGGATGCTCTGAGTGCCAGATTACTGATGCAGCGTATGGACGATGCTGCGCTCCTGTCGCACCTCAACTCCTGCATCAGCGCCCGCCACGATCCAATCAAACCGCCGGCAGAAGGCGAACTACTCTCGACGTTCTGCTCGGCAATCACGAATTCCACGCCGGTTTTCAACCCATGCTCGACGACCTTCACATCCGAATCATCGGCCTGAGCTGGCCTTCCGCTTCACTCTTGGCCTGAAGTCGTCGCGTTCCTGGACGAGCTTGCAATCCCGTACCGATGGTCCACGCGCTTCATCTTTCTTGATCCGGCCGAGGCCGAGCGGGCGCTTCGCATCCAGCGGCGCAACTGGTTCCAGAAGCGTCATGGACTGGCCGGCATGATCAAGCAGGTGTTCAGCAATGGCGCCGCTCAAAGCTTCGAGAACAAAGACGCACTCGCGATGGCCGAAGATGCGGACGATGCGCTTGCCGAGGCGAGCTCGAATCGCGTCCGCTTTGGCTACTACACGAGCGCAATCATCCTGATGGACGAGAATCGTTCGGCAGCCGAGTCCAACGCCAGAGAAATCACGAAGCAATTGCAGCATCACGGCTTTCCCGCGGTGATCGAGCACGTCAACGCGAACGAAGCCTATCTCGGCTCGCTTCCCGGCAACGGCTACCGCAACGTGCGCCGTCCGCTCATCCATACGCGGAACCTCGCCGACCTGATCCCGACCACCAACGTCTGGCCAGGCGAGGAAAGCAACCCCTGTCCGTTCTACCCGGAAAACAGCCCGCCGCTTTGCTACACCGCGACCACCGGCGGTACGCCGTTTCGGCTCAACCTGCATGTCGGCGACGTTGGCCACACCCTAATCTTTGGCCCGACCGGTTCCGGCAAATCGACGCTGCTCGGCCTGTTGGTCGCACAGTTCTTCCGCTATCCGAACGCGCAGGTCTTCTGCTTCGACAAAGGGCTGTCGGCCTTTGTGCTGACTAAAGCCGCGGGCGGGGATCATTACGATCTCGGCGAAAGCGAAATCTCCTTTTGCCCGCTCGCGAAGGTGAATGACGACAACGAGCGCATGTGGGCGCAGGATTGGATCGAGACTCTTCTCAACCTGCAGGGCGTAATCCTCCTTCCGCCAAATCGCAAAGCCATCTGGCGCGCACTACAGCTCTTGGGCGACAGCCGATCGGACGCCCGAACCATTACGGACCTGGTTCGATTGCTTCAGGATCAGCCGATACGTGACGGGCTCGACTTCTATTCACTGCACGGTCCGATGGGCCGGTTCCTCGATGCCGACAACGACGCGCTGGGCACGAGCCGCTTTCAGACGTTCGAGATCGAAGCGCTGATGGCGATGGGCGAAAAGGTCCTGTTGCCGGTCCTCACTTATCTCTTCCATCGGATCGAGCAGCGTCTCGACGGGCGACCAACTCTCGTCGTGCTGGACGAAGCATGGGTGATGCTGGCCAACGGCGCGTTCGGTGCGAAGATCGAAGATTGGCTGCGAACGCTGCGCAAGAAGAACGCGGCCGTCGTGCTTTCAACTCAAAGCCTTGTTGAAGTCGCCAATTCACCGCAGCGGGACGTGATCCTCGAGTCGTGCCCAACCAAGATTCTGCTCCCGAATCCCGAAGCGCAAAATCCTGTCACCGCCGAGCTCTATCGCAAATTCGGCCTCACCAGCCGGCAAATCGAGATGCTGTCGTTCGCGGTGCCGAAGCGGCAGTACTACTACCTCTCGCCCGCCGGGCGGCGTCTTTTCGATCTCTCCTTAGGTGAGGCCACGCTCGCCTTCATTGGATCGGGATCAAAGCCGGACATTCTTCACGCGCGCCAGCTAATTGCAAAGCAGGGAGATCGCTGGGTGGGTGAATGGCTTCGGGCGCGCGCTTTACCCTCATGGGCAGACCAACTCGACAATCTCTACGGACACGTGGATGCGCCGGCGGACGAGATGGTGGCCCGCAACGGCCACGTCTATCGCGACGACGACCTCCATCGCAACGAAATTCGCCCAACGATGCCGTGACCAAGAAGGAGATACACATGAGACTCTCGCGCGAATACTTACTGTGGCTTCCGTGCGGTCTGTCCCTCGTGCTCGTTCTACTGTTCATCACACCCCGGCGCGCGTACTGCCCAGTTCGGCGGAGGAACCCAGATCGTCTTCGACCCGAGCATGTTCGCCCGGCAACTGCGGCAGCTTCAGCAAGAGACGCAGACCGTCGCCACCGAAGCGCAGCAACTCCAGTACATGATCAAAAACACAACCGGCGGATACGCCGGTGTCTGGCAGTCGAACCAATCCATGCTGGATGAGCTGGGTGGACTCATTCAGGACCAGGGCGGCCTTTCATATACGCTCGGCAATCTGCAGTCGCAGTTCCAGCAGCAATTTCCCGGCTACGCCGTGCCGCAGAACCCGGACCAGCAGGAAGCCCGGAACATCGCGACGACGCTGAACACCCTCAATGGAACGCTGGCAGACGCCCAATCACAGGCACAGAATTTTGCGAACGAGCAGGCCGAGTTCGCTCAGTTGGAAGGCATGAACCGAACTGCCACCGGACGATTGCAGGCAATCCAGGTCGGGAACGAAATCGCTTTGCAGCAGGCGCAGCAGATTCAGATGCTAAGGCAGTTGGTCGTCGCCATGATCAACGCACAGAACGTGGCCGCCGCCAACGCCGTCAATCGGCAAGCCGCGGAAGACGCCAGCACTCAGCAGTGGCTGACCGCGGGACCGACGGTTCCGTTTCAATCAGGAGTCGCCAGCCCGATCGATATTCGCCCATTAACTATCGGAGGGCACCAGTGAAAACGTTACAGATCGGTTTCCTCGCGCCGCTTCTCATTCCTTTACTAATGACGGCCTGTCACAAGAACGAGAGCCAAGCTGAAGGATCGCTTTCCGCTCTCGCTTCACCACAAACGGTCGAGAACTATGGATATCCGTACTGGAATGACCAATTCCAGCGAAAGACCGACCTTTGGCAGAAGGCGCTGACCTTTTGCAATCAACCGGATCACAAGTTTTACACAAATTGCCAGCCGGTTCTTGCCGTGGCTGCACCGCGTATCCCGTTCTCGACACACGCCGAGCATCCCCTTGTAATTCCGGGGTTCGGTCCGACAGCCGAACTACAGGCCACACATTAGGAGGCGGCGGTGACAAACCTCGACAATATCGCCCAAACATTCCAATGGGCTGGCCAGCGATACATGGCCATCATGCAGCCATTCGCGGAGAAGATTTTTCTCGGCCTTGTGCTTATCGAGATCATCATCACGTGTGTGCATTTTCTTGGCGGATCAAGACGAGCCGATGAGGCTTCTCGCCGAGTTCCTCAAAAAGTCACTGGCCTTCGGCTTCCTCTACGCGCTGATCGTGAACGCGCCAATCTGGTTTAGCGCGATACTTGAGGGTTTTGCCCAGATCGGAGGGCAGGCGGCGGGAATACCGGGATTAGATCCAAGCGGCGTCTTCGATAACGGACTTGCCCTCTTCCAAACGATCTACCGTGGCTTCGCAAGCCTTGGTTGGTTTCACATGACGATGGCCGCACTCATCGCTCTGATCGCAGGCCTTATCATGTTCCTCTCGTTCGCGCTGATCGCCGGTCAGATGGTGCTAGCTGTATCCGAGGCCTATGTGGGTATCGGAGGCGGCGTTCTTCTCCTGGGTTTCAGTGGCTCCCGATGGACGATCAAATTCGCTGAGGGTTTCCTCGGTTGGATCATGGGCGTCGCGGTCAAGCTCTTCTTTCTCTATTTATTGGTGGGCGTCGGACTCACGATCACGGCAGGCTGGAACGCCGCTCTTACGGGATGGACAGCGGGTGACCCTACCCTTCCACTTACGATCGCAGGTGGAGCGCTGATCTTCATGCTCCTTGCATGGACGATTCCGAACACCGCCGCCTCGGTTGTTGGCGGTGCGGTTTCGCTCAATCTGAGCCACGCCTTCGAAGCTGCGATGGCCGGCTACGGCTTGGGCCGGATTCTGACCAGCCAAAAGGCCGCAGGAGCTGAATCCGGTTCTTCAGCGCAAGGTGGACACTCGCTAGGAGCAAGTCTGGAAGCCGGCGACAAAGCCGCCGCCAACAACGGCGCTCGTTCGGCCTCCTCGCGACCCACGGTCCGGATGCCCGCAAGCACGGGCGGCATCGCTTCGCCTACCCCAAGCGGAAACCAAACGGCTCGCGTGGGCCATGGTCCGGCTACTCAACAGGCGAAGCGGAGCGCCCAGACCTCTTCATTGTAACAATCGACGGCACGTCGGTCTTCACGAACCCGGCTGGGTGCACAATCTGAAAGGCATGGCTGCGGTTCAGCGTCACGGCAACCGGTTTCACCGTTTGACCAACACGATACCGGTCTTATGAAACCGGGATCATCAAACTGGTTACTCGTATCCGATCAAACCGGTCTCGTCACCGGTCGGCTCGATTTACTCAGCCGCTATCCACCTCGAACACCAAGCTACGGGGAGGGCGGTCTCGTTCGAAGATGGCCGATGTCTGTTCTGCCGGGTTAGGGCGCGGTAACCCGCGCATATTCATAGTACGAACCCTGGTGGTGGATGCACGCGTTGTCCTCGACGTCCCGCTGCGGGTGTGGTGGGTCGATCTGGAAGCAGCGGTAGACCATGTGGCCGAGAACGAGCCCTGGGCTCGACAGCGTCAAGCGAGCCGGACTTGTAGTTCGCTTGCCGGTCGCACAGCTCGGTGTGCAATCACTTGCGCTCCAAATACCGATCGCACGGGCGACGTTCGCACCCCAGCCACTCCACTTTAAGTGGATCAATGCGACGGACCCGTCCTCGGCCAACAGGAGCGTTGAAGGCCGGACAAGCAGAGGGTTTTGGCTGCCGATGATGTTTCCGATATCACCGTAAAAGGCAATTTCGTCTGCGGCCGAGTGCCGGAGACCAGCCCCTGCCGATGTTGCCAATATGCCGACCGTCACCGCGGCTCCGAGAAATCGTCCTATCCAGCGACTAGGCATCACCAAGCTTCCGTATGCGTAAATTTAACAATACAACCTAGGTGCCGCGGATTCCCAAGATTCTGCCAACGTCCGTGATCAAGCCACATGCGTCGTCCCGGATGACTAGGGAAACTATCCACTCCAACAAGGCAGGTCATTATCGCAGCCCGGTATGATCGAAAGCCTAACTCCAATCAGACCGGGACCGTTTTTAAGCCTCTGTAAACGTTCGCGGTTGCCATGAAAGTCCAACGTCAGGGTGACTAATGCGGCCACGCAAATCCAGACGGTCCAGATGGTCTTTATCGGTCCTCAACACGTCCTGATTCTAAATGATCCGCCTGCCACCGACTGCCCAGACTAACCGCTTCTTCGACCTAGAGCGATAAACAAAATAGCCAACCATGGACCCGATCCAAATGACCAATGCCGCCTTCCCCGAAGCAAACGCAACCAAAGCGGCGACGATGGGGGATAATAGAAAACAACCGATCAACAAACTGTTCTTCCATACCCCCAATTGGTCCCACGCGGTTGTCTCGAAAGCTCCACATCCGGAGCAAGCGGTTGCACCGGGATTCAATGGGTTTTTGCAGTGAGGACAAGATCCGGGTGTCGGTTCTTTATCCAAGGCAGACCTCCTTCACCATTCGAGCCATAAGAATTACATATGAATAAGTTTCGTGGCGCACTACAGCGGCTCCCTAGAGTTTTGGAACAGTGGGGGTTTCTTTCTTGTACGCGGCGACTGCTGCCGCACGGAGTTGTTTGACGGCCTGCGTCTCGTCAAGAACCCGTTCTGCGGGACTATTTATAGTTATGTTGAGCGTTTCCGCACGGGAATTATCCAACAGTTGTGATACCACCTCGGCTCCAATGCATACATAGATGCCTTGCGACAGAAGACCCTGATCGTGACGCAGAGTGAAGCGTTCACTAGTGTCCAGAGTGTCGCCGGGACTGGCGCAGGAGCCATCTCCTGAAAACGCTTTTAGAAAACCGCCTTTGCCAAAATACCAAACTAGATCGCCCTTGCCGTCGTTGGATGTCGCCGGCCCGTACTTCTTGACAAGGGCAGCGACTATTTCCTTTACTTTCGGTGCAGTCTTTTGGTGGAAATAAACAACTCTACCTACTCCCAATACTACATTACCAGTCGCTGGAGACCCGAAGTGAATGTTTAGCGAATCCTGGTTCAGTCGTGTTGACTCCCCACCGCCGCTCAGATATTTCTGTGAGAACACGGTAACGCTCTTATATGAGTATGGCCAAGTGTCGGTAGGGACGAATGGCGTGGAATCCGATTTGTAAAACGAATTGGCCGCCTTTTGTGCGGCGTCGACGCTCATGCCCGGCTTGATGCCAAGAATATCAAGGGAGACGCCAGGATACGCGAACTCGATGGGCTTCGCCGTCTGCGTAATAGTCATTTGATCCGCAAAGGCCGACGATGTCCAGATCAACGCGATGGCGATAACCCCAAAGGCCAATTTACGTCCGCTCATACTCTTCCTCCTGTGCCGCTCCATAGTAGCGTTGTTTGCGCCACCTCAATTACATTTTCCATTTCAGAACCAGCCAGGAGGGCATTAGTGCGTGGCCTTGTCGTACTTGATAGCGGCGGCCGTTAATTGCTTTTTAGCTTCCTGCGCGTCATTCACACATGCCGCCGCATCCCACACTGTAATAGTCAATTCACGGACCCGATCTTTATTCGCTTCGATCTTGGCATCGATCCTGAAGACGTCTGGAAAGCTAGGGGTACTACTACAAGCCCGTTGCAAGTTCTCAATGCTATTGTAGGATGATAAAGTTCCTATAGCCCCAGGGAGATCAACCCAGAATTTCTTGGGCGGCGGGCTTTTATGCTTGAAGGCCCACGCAAATGTAAGTCCGCCATCCTGAGCTTTGGACTGATACGAAGTGGGACCGTATTTCTTGATGAGAAGCGCTTTGACAGTGCTTACAGACGGATCCTGGTGACCTTGATTATACGAGATCCGACGCCACGCGCCCAAAAGCGTGTTGCCGGTCGCGGGGCTACTGAAGTACAGCTTGAGCTGGTCCATCGCGGCGTCCGTCGAGCGGTTAAAAAGTATATAGTTGATGAAAGGCTGCGACTGGACGTTGACGCCTTCAGAACCGTACCCAAATGGGGGGCTGTATATGAGAGCCACGGATGCGTGCGAGACTTCTGGCTTGTACTTGCCCGCGTAGCTCTTTTCGGCAACGGCCTCGGCCTTGGAGACTGTCATGCCGGTCCGGATGCCAAGGATGTCGGCACTTACCCCGGGATACGAACGAGACACGGGCTGAATCTTCTGCACTAGCGAGTCCTTGATGGTCGGCGGCGGCTTCGGCGACTCCAGCGCGTTGGCGCCGAGGGTCGGCATGAACAACGCGACAAGACAGATCGAGGTAATCCGTAAGACTTCCATAAAAATCCTCCAATTCTGTGCTCAACGACCCTTGCAGTTAAAATGAAGCCTTACTGTGCCGCCCCGTCACCACAGCGGTTCGCTGTCTTGATGACGTTTGCCATTTCAGAGCTTGGGGCCAGGAGCAGGAGCAGGTTTGTGCGCGGCGTAGTACTGCATAGCGGCCGCCGTTAATTGCTTTTTTGCTTCCTTCGCGTCGTTCACACAGGTCGGCGCATCCCAAATTGAAACAGCCACGTCGCTGACTTCAGCTTTGTCGGATTTCTTCGCATCAATCTTGGCATCGATCCTGAAGAGGTTCGGAAAGCGAGCGGTCGTACCGCACGACGTCAGCAATTCCTGGTTCTCCCCCATGCCATCAGAGGAAAATGACATTGGAACGCCGGTGAATTTCCCGCTCACGCAATCCTGGGTCTTGCAGATGACGCGTTTTTTTGGCCCGAAGACCCACGCCAATCTAATCCCGCCATCCGGAGATGTAGTCTGATATGAAGTCGGCCCGTATTTCTTGATCATGATTGCTTCGAGAGCGCTTACCGGCGGAGTCTTCGGTTGGCCCGCGGCATCTTGATAATACGAGATCTGGCGGGACATGCCCAAAAGCGTGTTGCCGGTCACGGGGCTGCCGAAGTGCAGCGTGAGAAAGTCACTCACGATGCCCGCCTGGTGGGTAAACGAGATTCCGGCGATGAAAGGATGCGACTGGATGGAAAAATCCCCAGGACCGTATATAAGGCTGTCGGATTCGCGCCATACCCATGGCTTGCTCTTGCCGTCGTAGCTCTTATCGGCAATAGCATCGGCCGCAGAGACTGTCATGCCGGTCCGGATGCCAAGGATGTCGGCACGTACCCCGGGGTACGAACGAAGCACCGGCTGAATCTTCTGCTCCAATGAGACCTTGTCTTTGATCGTCGGAAGTGATTCCTGCGCGTTGGTGCCGGGCGTCAGGATAAACAATGCGACGAGGCAGATCGACGCAATCGGTATGGCTCCCATTGTGCAACAATGTGCCCGCTTCATGAGATGTTCCTCCATGGACGCTGCGAGCGTTTCCTCCGCCGCCGGACCTCGGCGATCTTTGCCGCCCAAGACGGACAATGCGCTCATCAGAATTTCGGTACCAGCCGCTGTACCGCTTGCTTTTTTTCTGCAGCGATTGCCGCTGCTTTTTCCTTTGCTTCGGCCGCCATCAATTCCTTGGCCATCGCGGCTTCGTTGGCCCCGATCATTTTCACTTGTTTCACTGCTTCGTCGTGATCCAGCTTTGTAAACTGAATATCTCCAAGCGACAGGTACAGTGCGATGGCTTTCCTCGTGTCGTAATTTGCCCGATCACCAGATGAGTTCATAGGCGTCGGTCGTATCCAGGCAAAAATATAGAAATCAGGCATATCTTGCGCAGATTGATCGGCGGCGTAATTTGAAAGATTGCGCATGCGATATTTTAACATCGAAGAATCGGGGTAGCATGTACCAGACCGATCCTTGCAGGGCACGAGGGTTTGCTTGCTAAAATTCCACCACAATAACCAACCGCTACTATTCTGCGTATGTAACTGAAACGAGGGAGGCCCATATTTGCGGCGCAGATTTGCCGCGAGCGCGGTCACCGTGAATGGGTCCATCTTCGGATCCGTTGGGTACCAGGTGTCCCGTTGTATATCCTCACTCCTGTTCCCTGAGGCCGGGCTGCTGAAATACACTGCGACCGTATTGCTGATCCCGACATGCTGGCCCACATAAACGTCATACAAATGGGCCGGCCCATAGAGGACTTCGTCGAGGTAGTTCCTCGATGACACGGACAAGTGGCCGTCGCCCGAATGCATTAGGAATTCGGTCAACGGCATCGTAAGGGAAAACTCGTGATCGTCCGGCTTGCCAAGCCCGCGCTTTGCGGCGATCGCTTCGACTTGAGAGATCGTCATGCCAGTCTGGATGCCTAGGGTGCCGACATCCACGCCAGGGTATGTCCTGGTGATCGGCTTGATCCTTTGCGTGAGTGAAATGGGTTCAGGCACATATCCCGCTGGCACACGCCGAGAAGTCTGCGCCTCGACACTAGATACCATAAAGAGCAGCCCTAAAAGGCCAAGCGCGAAGTTCTGTCTGATTTTCATGACCCTCCCTTATCGGCTATTAGCCGGACAGCCTACACACCAGATTCCTGTATGGTCACGGTGTAGCCAAGTGACTTCCAGTACTTGATCACCGCCTGCAATTGTTCCAGCGAGTGCTCGAAGTTGAAGCCATGCCCCTGAAAAAGTTGCAGGACAACGGTGTGGTCGGGACCGAACCAGAGCCGGCCGCCGGCCGCCGCTTGGGTGCTAAGGTTGGTAAGGGCCACCGTTTGATCGCTTCCGGGGACAGATGCCGTAGCTGGGACGATATTGATCCCGCGTCCATCGATCGTCCAGAGATATGCCGTACGTACATCTCCCGGTTGCCCGTACTGAACATTGCTGAACGTACCGGTGCTACTGGACTGCAGTCCCTGTGCAGTCCCGATTTGTGTCACCGCATGGGGGGGAAGACCTGGCCCTGCCGGGATCAGTGGCCCGATCTCTGCGGGTGGTGCACCGCTCATGGGTACGACGCCTGTTGGCGATCCGGCCTCACTCAACGGGTAGGGGGTGAGTGAGGGCCCGCCTTCCAAATTGGCTACCGTCTGAATAGAGTCGCGGATTTGTCGGTCCAAGATATGCATGCCGCCTTCGAGTGCTTGCTTACCGCCGGCCTCGAGCGCCTTTTTGCCAATTCCCGCGAGGTCATCTTCGACCCCCAGACGAACGATCCCAGCCGTTTCCCAGTCGTCGTATAGCTCGGCCGCTAAACCCAGCGCGCCGCCGACCAGATCACCCGCCACCGTAGCTAGCAGTGCCGTCAATTCCACCGGCGCCAACAAAAGCGCTAACGCCATGAGCGTAAATGCCGCGATGTAAAGGGCGGCGGTTTGATTAGTAACGAAACAACAATGAGCGGCCTCACAAGAGGCCCAAGCCACGTGCGGGTGCAGCACCAGCAACCCCACGGCAAACATACCAACAACCTTCAACGCAGTCACTTTGTCGCGCAGACTCGCTCCCCTACTAGGCACCGTCTCCGAGGACCCGGGAAAGATCGCTGCTGCAAACATCAACCCGATGATGACGCCCATCAGTTCCGCGCCGAATGCTCCTACCGCATGGTTCTGGCCCACCGCCTGTCCGGGCAACGCGACGATGGCCCTGCCGATAAAGTACACACCGACAGGTACGACCAGCCACCGGGCAATGAGCGGCATACTTTCGGAAATCTCGGTCCAGACGCGCCAGGGACGCCATACCGGCAACACCACGGCGCGCGCCAGATAAATAGCGCCTATAGCTACGAATACCAATAGACCTTCGGGCCAGATACGGTTGATCATGCCCGCCAACAGCAAGGTCGTGACAAACGCAAGCAGCAGTGCCAAAAGCCAAGCCGGACAGCGCCTTGTCTTTCGCGTTTGGTAGATAAGGGCGAGTTCTTTCTCTAACTTAGAACGATTGCCAACCACAATATCGCTGTATCCCGCGAGTGCTACCAAAAGGGACCGCACCAACGCAGCGCCTACAGCGACCAGTGGCAACAGCGGGTTTACCATTCTCGTGAAGGTGAGGACATCAATCGGAGCAAACGATCCACCGCGCGGCCATATCCAAAGAGGACGAATGACCATCGGCGCTATCAGCGTCCACGCATACACAAAACCCGACAAGATAGCGGCCGCCACCAGGGTCATTAGCGCAGTTCGCGCCGTTCCTTGCACACCCGGAATTTTGCGGATGCTTGCGCCCAGTGCCCGTGATATTAACACTGGCTGCACTGTAAGCATCAGGAACAATAAATACGAAATAAGCTGCGGCGCGGTGACGTGAAGTAGCCACCACCCTATGTCGGAGTGGTACAGGTGCCCATAGTAGGTTGCACCGCAAATGAACAGGTCGCCCAGCGCATAGGAGGCAACGAGCAAAAATCCCAAGCCGGAACTGAACGCACTGATCACCACTGCGATGACAAGCAACGGCAACATCTGCATGAAGGCCACAGCAGGATTCGCGGTAAACCCATCAATTCCGATAGTCATCGGCAGCCAATGAAACGCGCCTACGCTCAGGCCGAAAACCAACACAGCAGCTGGAACAATCAGCGACAAAAGAGGCCAAGCAGTCAGATAGAGGCTATCCGCCCACGTCGCGCCAAATATCGGCGACCAGCGCCACAGCCGGATGGAAAAGTCCAGATAGAACCGTTCCGCAAAACGCTCATATGTCATTGTGACGCCCGCCTGCCGACACCGCTGTGGGTTTCACGCCGAAAGGCAGGCGCACCACCGTCGGGCGATGACCGTCATACGTGGTGCCGTCGCCCAGTTCACCTGCGCTGTTCTCTCCCCAGGCATAGAGTCTTCCGTCGCTGCCGATCATCAGGCTGTGAGCGCCGCCCGCCGCTCCCTCACTGAAGATGGACGAAGCCGACCCGGATTGGCGTTTCGAATTGCCCTACCAAGGCGTGCAACGGCACTAGTCCGCCGTACTGCGCAACTGATTCGCAAGTCGCCGGTCACGCTGGCTTCTTGGGGCCATTCGCCAGCGATTGGAACGAGGAAATCATTTTGCGGAACCTTGAGGATCCAGTGGCCGTCTGCTGGTGCAGTCAACTGTCTGCCTCAGTCGCCACAGCCTGACGCGCCAGGCGGACGTACTCCGTGCCGCGCGCGAAGCCCAGGAATTGGAATCCTCAGCTGACTACTTGCAGTACTCTTCGGCCCACGTGTTTACCTGGTCGGTGGCAGCCGCGTATTTCTTCCCTACCAACTCAGAATGATCACCTGTCTTTACAAATTGGTTCCAGGCGTCGGCTTCCGTCTTTACGGCGGATTCGAGCTCGACAGGGGCGATTCCAACTAGCTGCTGCACGGCGGCCGCCTGTTCTTTGGCAAGTGCTGGCGTGGGATTATCCTGAAAGCCGGCGGACTGAACGGCTATCTTTTTGAGTGCTGAGCAGAATGCTTTAGGATTCGAATCCGAACTTCTTCCGTTACAGGCACAAAGTGAAAGTGCAGCAACGACGATCATACTGACAAGACAAACTCGCATAATGTCCTCCCCCGCCCGAATTTTTCGGGGCGTTTTCGCCTTATCGCTCTAAACTGGTCTGGAACTCCCTCTCATCTAGACACCCCCAATTTCACTGTCTATAGTCGAAATATGCTATTTGTGCAAACCGCTGATCCATTCGCCCGATGTTGGCCAAAACGCAGATGCGCAGGCGGGCAATTTCGCCATCCCGTTCGCGCCGAAGCTGCGCCACACGCACGAGCGGCCAAATCCTGAAGGCACTTCGGCGTCCGGCGCTTTTAATTCGCGTGATTAGGAGGCCGCCGCCAACAATGGCGCTCGTTCGGCCTCGCCCCGCCCCACGGTCCGGATGCCCGCAAGCACCAACGGTGTCGCTTCGCCTACCGCAAGCGGAAGCCAAACGACTCGCGTGGGCCGTGGTCCGGCAACTCAACAGGCCAAAAGCGTCGTCCAGACCACTCCGCTGTGAAAACCGACGGTTCGCTCGGAATCGCAACACTAACGCCGCTTATCGCTGACCAGATGTGGAACTCGTGTCGGACAATCCACATGAATCGCGGGTTTTTCCGACGGGGAATCGATCTGCCAGTATTAATCTCGCTATGGCACAGAAATCCCGAAGCGTCCCGAACATCTCCACAGATTTCGCCGACCCGCCCAAAACGTCGCCGGAATTGACCGCATACCGGGATTCGGTATAAAATCTCAGCGTGATTCGTTCCTTCGGCGACAAGCGTACCGAGGCATTGTTCGCCGATCAGTTCGTGCGCGAGTTCCAAGGTATTGCGCGGCGTGCGAAGCGCAAGCTGGAGGCCCTCAACGCGGCCAGTCGGCTGGAGGACTTAAAGGTGCCGCCCTCGAATCGGCTCGAAAAGCTAAAGGGCGACCTGAAGGATTTCCACTCGATCCGAGTGAACGATCAGTGGCGCGTGATTTTCAAATGGCTCGCCGGTGACGCCCAGGAAGTCCGAATCGTTGACTACCATTAGGAGAGTTTCGATGAAGCATGAATTTGCACCGGTCACTCCCGGCGAAATGCTGAAGGAGGAATTTTTGGCGGAATACGGCCTGTCGCAAAACCAGCTCGCGAAGGCGATCGGTATTTCTCCGAACCGGATCGCTGAAATCGTAAATAACCGTCGTCGCATCACTGCCGATACGGCGCTGCGGCTGGGCTTGTATTTCGGTAACAGTCCGGAATTCTGGCTGAATCTCCAGACCCACTACGATCTCAAGATGGCGCGCAAGAATCTCATGCCCGAAGCCGCAGCACGGATCAAGGCGCAGCGGGCAGCCTGAAGAACTCTTGCGACGAGTTAAGTCCTTACGTGTGTCAACCGTTGTGCAATTTGGACAGTTAGAAGCCTAAGGATCCCGGCACCCGATTCAGCGAAGCTTCGGTGGGCGTCTTCAATCCCCACATCGATGGCTCGGTCCAAAAATCTGAACGGCGCAGTCACGCGGAGTCGTCTGCGCGATAAGCCACGTTTCACCGTTTGGTAAAAGGACCACTTTCAATAAAAACCTTTCGGGGGGAATGTCCGTTACGCTGTTGGAATTGAGTAGCGGCAGCATAGTCAGTTAAGCGGCATTTTGCGCCGTGTCAAGTTTTCCTTCGGCACGATCGAGTTGCGCATCGTGAGCACGCAGGGCGGCGACCAAGGTTGGAATCGCACGATAGCCGGCGAGCTTGCGGAAGCCTTTCGGGCGGGCCCCGGCTACTTGCCCCGTCTATGTACAGCGCCATTGTTGGTGATTATAATTCACAATCGTACCTGAAGGTGAAAGCTAATCTCAGGGGGTGAAAGTTTTTCGCGCGAAATGAACCTTGGACGACACTCAAAGCTGACGCGGACGGTGACCATATACCGCGACATTTCAAATGAGTGAGGCGAATTCTCGCGCAGTGACAGATTTTCGCGGTCGCTCGCTCCCCGAGCCGGCGCGTCCCGTTGGCTATGCGGCCTTAATCGAAAGTCACAATCTGCAGATTCCATTGCCTCCTCGACTTGCAGCCGTCGCGTCCCGGCATCACCCCGCCTCAACTGAAGCCTGGCAGCTCTTCACTCCTCGACATGCGCCAGACGACACGCTCAGCGGACACCTCGAGTTCGCTCTCAAATGGGAAGGCGTCGATCTCGGTGTTCTGGCCGCGCTCTTCAAGGCGGTGCCGGATGCCGAGATTGCTGCCGCCGTCCGCAAAAAGCCCACCGGCGCATACGCTCGGCGCCTCTGGTACTTGCACGAGTGGCTGACCGGCCGGCGGCTCGACATACCCGATCCTGGAAAGGTGAGGGCGGTAGCAGTCGTCGACCCGACCAAGCAATTTGCCGTCAAACGCGGGGCAGTATCGTCTCGGCACAAAGTGATCGACAACCTTCCCGGCACGCGTGCGTTCTGCCCAATGGTGCGGCGTACCAAAACGCTCGAAGAGTACGCGGCGAAGGGCCTCGACAAAGTTGCGCGCGATGTTATGGGCCGCATTCACGCCGATATCATGGCTCGCGCGGCCGCGTTCCTGCTCCTCAGCGACAGCAAGTCGTCATTTTCAATTGAGGGTGAGCGGCCATCTCCGAAGCGCGCAGCCCGATGGGGTCAGATCATCGGTGAGGCCGGTTCGCGCAAACTGAGCATAGCCGAGTTGGAAAGATTGCAGCGGATCGTTATCGGCGATACGCGGTTCGTGCGCCTTGGAGTCCGTGCCGAAGATGGATTCGTGGGAATGCATGACCGCACGAATAACGATCCACTCCCGGATCACATCAGCGCGCGTCCCGAGGATCTCCGATGTCTGGTTGAAGGGGTGATTGCGTATATCACGCGCGCGGTCGAGGGCGGCGTTGATCCGGTGGTAGCCGCGGCAGCGGCTGCGTTCGGATTCGTTTACGTCCATCCGTTCACCGACGGAAACGGCAGGCTCCATCGCTGGCTGATCCATCACGTCCTTGTGGCCTCGGGCTACAATCCGCCGGGCGTGATTTTCCCGGTGAGTGCCGCGATTCTGCGGAATATCGACGGCTATCGCGGAGTTCTCGAATCGTACTCCCGGCCTTTGCTGGAATACATCGACTGGCGTGCTGCGCCGAATGGGAACGTCGAGGTTTTGAACGACACCGCCGACTACTACCGGTATTTCGATGCGACCGCGCACGCCGAGTTTCTCTATCGCTGCGTCGAGCAAACGATCGAGCATGACCTTCCAGAGGAGGTCGCCTATCTCCAGGCCTACGATCGATTCGCGCGTGGCGTTCAGGAAATCGCCGACATGCCCGCTGACAAAATCGAGCTCTTGCATCGATTCCTGCGCCAGGAGGACGGACGGCTATCCAAGCGCGCTCGGGAAAATGAATTCGCCGCCCTCACGGACCAGGAAGCAGAGCGAGATAGAGGCTCTGTATCGGGCTTCCTTCGAGGACAATCAATCGACAGCGGAATCATGAGAGACAGCGTTCCGATGAGCTCAGCGGCGCGTGCTGGCGATAGACAACCGGATTAGAATAGCTATGCTTTTGAGCCCGGATTATTCCGATCCAAGGTGGGTTGCCGACTCTTCCGAGACCCCTGACCCAGCGGAGAGAGAGCGATTCAGCAGCGTGCGGCGTATGAGCGGATAGCTGCAATGCTCGACGAACTAGGCATCTCATGAAGACAACACGTCGAACTTGCGCCGAGCGACATCCGTCCCGGCATGGAATGGAGCGCCGCGATCCTTCCGGCGATCCACTACGCGCGTGATGCTGGTTGCGTTCTCGTCGCACGCCCACGGCTCTCAGCAGATCAGCCGCGACGATCGAGCACAATCTCGCCGCCAAGCTTCGAATGCCACAATTCTCCGCGGACATCGGCCCTCTGCTCGCTCCTGGCTACGATTGGAACATGAAGGAAGCGGCGCGCCACGTATCGGAGCGCCTAATTTCCCTGCTACCGGGAGACCCGTGGAACAGGGAATCGTCAGCGAGGAAAAACCGAAGCCAATCGTAGGCCACTGCCCGCGCTCCGGGGTACACGGTGAATCGCCTCCGACGGCGGGATGCGCGAGAACCCTTGCCATTTGTCCTTTCATGGCGTTTCGTGGTGCATTGAGCAAACGATGAGCAAAAGACCGGGCATCCAAAAGAGTCGGACAACTATGAGTCAAGTCGTTATCGAGAACCCGATCATCAACTCGCCCTTCGACGAGCCCACTCAACCGTAACTTCCACCGCCGCTCAGAAACGATGCAAGATACATATCAAGGCAGCCTTTTTTCGAGCGATTTTCTTACGGAGTCGATTGCCCGACTTTCGGATTGGTCCGGCATTGACGATGCTACGCTTGATGTTCTTGCTGTCCGCTTTCGCGAAGTCTTTACCGCTTCCCAACCCATCAGTCGCCCAACGAGAGCCAGACGGAGGACGATCTCATCTGGCCAATCCTTGAAATCCTTGGATGGACGGCCAGCCTTCGTCAGCAGAACCTCACGCCCAGAGGCCGCGAGGATGTGCCCGACGGCCTCCTCTTCAAGGACGCCGCTGCCAAAGCACAGGCCAACCGCACACCCGAAGAATGGCGGCGTTACGAGTTCGGTCTCGCCGTTGTAGAGTCCAAGCGATGGAACCGCCCGCTCGACCGTCGATCGGGCCGGCGCGGCGAAGAAACCGCCCCGTCGACCCAGATGCTGCGCTATTTGCGCCGCGTCGACGACCTCACTACCGGCAAACTTCGATGGGGCATGCTCACCAACGGCGCCCGATGGCGCCTCTACTATCAAGGCGCCCGCTCGGTCGCCGAGCAGTTCTTCGAGATCGACCTCGCCACCATTCTTGGCGATCGCAGGCCATGACGGCGGGCTTTTCGCTCTGACCGAGGCTGAGCGCCGGCACTGGCTGCGGGTCTTTGCCCTCGTTTTCCGCTGCGAGTGCCTTTCTGCCACGCCGAGCGATCCGCGCACCTTCCACCAGCGCGCTCTCGAAGAAGGCCGCTTCTACGAAGAACGCGTCGCCGGCAACCTCTCCAACCTGGTCTTCGGCGAGGTCTTCCCGAGCTTGCGCAGGCCATCGCCGCCGCTGCGCCGGCCGCGCCGTTGCAGGACGTTCGGGACGCGGCCCTGATCCTGCTCTACCGGCTTCTGTTCATCCTCTATGCCGAGGACCGCGATCTCTTACCGGTCCGCGACCGCCGCTATGACGACTACGGCTTGCGCGAAAAGGTGCGCGGCGATATCGGCCAGCGCAAAGATCCGCAACGACATGTTTTCGGACACCGCTGCGCGCTATTGGTCGGTCATCGATGACCTTTGCCGCGCGATCGACAAGGGCGACAACTCGATTGGCCTGCCACCCTACAATGGCGGCCTGTTCGATCGGGACCGTACCCCGCTTCTGACCAAATTCGTCTCGACGACGCAGTCATGGCCGACGTCATCGACGCGCTGTCTTTCGAGCACACGCCGGAAGGCCGCCGATATATCAACTATCGCGACTTGAGCGTTCAGCAGCTCGGATCGATCTACGAACGCCTGCTCGAACATGAAGTGATCCGCGACGGCGCGGACATCGTCATCCGTCCGAACGTCTTCGCCCGCAAGGGATCCGGCAGCTACTACACGCCCGACGATCTTGTGAGGCTCATCATCCGCGAAACGGTTGGTCCGCTGGTTCGCGCGCGGATGGAGGCTTTCCGGCGAAGGCGAACGAGCTGAGAGCACGACAGCCCGAAGATCAGCGCCTCGGCATCTTGAAGCGCATCGATCCCGCCGAGAAATTTCTCGACTCAAAATCTGCGATCCGGCGATGGGCTCCGGCCACTTCCTCGTTCCCTTGTCGATTACCTCGCCGACCAGGTCATCACGGCGATGGCGGAGGCCGAGGCCTCGTGTCATTGGGCCGATTACGTTTCTCCGCTCAGCGCCCGGATCGACGCGATCCGCAACACCATTCTCGGTAACGCCGAGGAACGCGGTGGACGGTCGACCCCGAGCAGCTCGACGACCGCCACATCATCCGCCGCATGGTCTTGAAACGCTGCATCTATGGCGTCGATAAGAATCTCATGGCGGTCGAACTCGCCAAAGTTTCCCTTGGCTCCATACCTTCACGGTCGGCGCGCCCTGTGTTTCTCGACCACCATTTGCGCTGCGGCGACAGCCTGTTTGGCTGGTGGGTCCAAGGCGGAATCGAGCGCGACGTGCCGTATTTGGCGCGCCGCTGTTCCTGCACGAGCCGATGACGCGCGCGCTGCGCGCGGCATCGACGATGCAGATCATCGAGGGGCTGACGGACGCCGAGATTGCCGAAGCCATCGCTCAACGGACGTGTTCGAGGAAGTGCAGGAGATGACCGCTCCGCTCGATCGCTTCTGTCGCTTCATTCACGCCCTCGACTGGCTCGACCTTCGGAACCCGCGACGACGCGCAATGTCTCAAGCCTTCTTTGACGGGCGTTCGGCGACCCCGTGCAAATTGCCTTGGGCAAGCTCGATCCATCTCGCGGAGATCGTAGCAAGCGAGACGGACAAGAGCCGAAGCGAGGCGATTCGGCTCGGAGATACTTCGCCAAGGCGCGAGAGCTGTCGCCGAAGAACGCTTCCTGAACTGGCAAGTGACTTTCCCGGCGTGTGGTCGGATTGGGAAAGCGCCGACTCGACCGGCGGGTTTGACGCCATCATCGGCAATCCGCCGTGGGACCGGATGAAGCTGCAGCAGGTCGAATGGTTCGCCGCCCGCCGGCGCGAGATTGCCCTTGCGCAGCGCGCCGCCGACCGCAAGCGCATGATCGCCGCGCTGGAAAAGGCGGGCGACCCGCTTGCGAAGACTATACCAAAGCGGACGAGCGGCGCCGAGGCCGGCTGTGCGCATGGCGCGCACAGCGGCGACTATCCGCTGCTCGTCCGGCGGCGACGTGAACATCTATTCGCTGTTTGTCGAGCGGGCGATGAGGCTCGTGAAGCCGGACGGCATCGTCGGGCTTCTGACCCCATCCGGTATCGCCTCCGATAAGACATCGCCGCGCCTTTCTTCAAGGGGCTCTCGACGGAGGGCAGTTGAAGGCGCTCTATGATTTCGAGAACCGGCGCACTCGGTTCAACGCCAGCCCTTCTTTCCAGACGTGGACAGCCGCTTCAAATTCTGCGTGTCGGTTGCAAGCCCACGCCGGAATTTCGACGCTTCGCGATGCGCATTTTTTCTCCAAGACGTATCCGAGCTTGACGACCCCGAGCGTTGCTTCCCGCTCACGCGCAGAGGATTTCGCGCGGTGTCAATCCCAACACCGGCACCGCGCCGATATTCAGGACGCGCCGCGACGCGGCCCTACCACGGCGATCTATGGCCGCTTGCCCGTTCTCGTGGATCGCGCAGACGGGGCGGAGCTAAAGGCATGGCCGGTCCGCTATCGCGACCATGTTCCATATGACCAACGACTCTGGTCTGTTCCGTACGCGCCAGCAGCTTGGAGGAGCAGGAGGGAGCCTATCCGATCGGCGGCAACCGCTTCCGCAGTGCGAGCGGGAGAATGGGTGCCGCTTTACGTAGGCAAGATGATTCAGCCGTTCGATCACCGGGCCGCGTCCGTCGAGTGAACGCCGAAAATCGCACAATGCCGCCCTCAGCGGAAGAGTCGACGCCGAGCAAAAAGCCGACCCTTCGCTTTGCCCTACCCCGCAATATTGGGTTCGTAGGCAGCAGTATTTTCCCGATGGACTCGACTGGGTGTATCGGATTCAACGATATTAGCCACGCGCGACCGACGTGCGAACAATGATCGCCGCACTTGTGCCACGAGCTGTGATTCGGCAACAAGCTCCCATTCTTCTTCCGACAGACGAGCGGCCAATCGGCAAACAGCCGCGTTAATTGTCGCGAATCTCAACGCCATCGCCTTTGATTTTGTTGCGCGTCAGAAAATCCAGAGCACAGCATCAACTGGTATCATGGTTGAACAGTTTCCCGTCGTGCCGCTGATCGCTACACGTCCGTCCGCTTCGGGCAAAAGACAGCCGCGGAAATCGTGCGCGCCGCCGTTCTTGAACTGACCTATACGGCGCATGACATGGCCCCTTTCGCGCGCGACATGGGCTATGTCGATGAAGCGGGCAAGTGAAGCCGCCCTTCATATGGAACGAGAGCGCCGCTTGAAGCTTCGGGCAAAGCTGACGCGGTATATTTTCACCTCTACGGCGTCACCGATCGCGACGACGTGCGCTACATCTATTCGACCTTTCCTATCGTCGAGCGCGAGGAAAGCGCCGCCCACGGCCGCTATCTCTCCCGCGACCTTTGCCTCGCTTGGATGAGCGCGCTCGCCGCCGGGGACCCGGATGCAGAAATCGAACTGTAATGCGAAGGTCTACGCAAAGCTGAGACTTTTTCATGCCCCGCAGTAGACGACAACCGTTGTCATTCAGCCATGAGAAACTCCGTAACGATGGATAAAAGATTCGAGAATCTCGGTAAGCTGCACCGGAATGATGCGAAATCGTGAGGAGAGCGCTGCCGCGGTCGTTCTCTCTCCCGCGATGTCTGCCTCGCTTGGATGAGCGCGCTCGCCGCCGCGAACCGAGATGCAGAAATCGAACTGCAATGCGGGTGTCTACGCAAAGTTGGACTTTCTGTATGCCAGGGTAAGTCACCGCGCCGAAAGGAAAATTCGTTACAGCGATAGTCAGATTAGGGGTTTGCGAACCGTTCTGACATCACTATGATGTCATTATGAAGAGCAAGGCGAATGGCCTGCACCCCGAAAACTCCGCCAATTTGAGGTAGAGTTCGTCGCCTGAAAAGGAGACGGACGATGAAAGGAAGCCGCTTCACGGAGGAGCAGATCATCGGGGTGCTGCGCGAGCAGGAGGCCGGCGCCAGGACCGAAGAGGTCTGCCGGCGCCACGGGATCTCGAGCGCGACCTTTTACATCTATGGACGGCTCCCCCGTGGCAAGAAGGTTCTGGTTCTGGTCTGGCGGTGATCGATTGCAAACATCTATTCGGCGTCACCGCTTGATGGTGCGCCCAAATGGGATATCCGCTCACACCCGCCTCGACAAGTGGTCGGCCTCGAGGGCCATTATAAAAGTCAGGGTTTGAGTGTGCCGGTTCGATCCGTCAGCCCATTTTCCGATCCTTCAAGCAACCTCGCTCAACCTTCACGCAGCAGCGCGGTACGGCTCGCCACTGGTCAGCACGGCCCAGATTACCCGTGCGTTCTTGTTGGCGACCGCGACCGTCGCGCGGTTATAGCCGCGCCGCTGGCGAAGCTCGTTGACCCACGTACTTCTCGAGTCGGTTTTTCTGACCGCCGTCCGGACGACTGCTCGTGCGCCGTGTACGAGCAGCGTCCTTAAGTGCTGACTGCCGCGCTTGCTGATACCCATCATTACCCTGCGGTCGCCACTGGAATGCTGGCGCGGTACGAGCCCGAGCCATGCAGCCAAGTGCCGGCCGTTCTTGAAGTCGGATCCATCGCCGATCGCCGCTATCATCGCGGTCGCCGTCTTCGGCCCGATTCCTCGGATCTTGGCAATCCTCTGGCAAACTTCGCTGGCTTTGAAGATCGCATCGATCTTTCGATCGAAAGCCCTGATGCGCTCGTCGATCTGGAGCATGAAAGCGTAGAGGCTTGAGACGATCTCCCGCATCAACTCTGTGAGCTCGTCGCTGGGCGTGGCCAGGATCTTTGGAATCAGCCGCCGTGCACGTGTGGCCGAAACCGCGATCGCGACCCCGCGGTCGAGCAAGAGTCCGCGCATCTGGCTGATCAGTGCGGTTCGATGATTGACCAACCGCTGGCGTGCGCGGTGGAGCGCCTGGATGTCCTGCTGTTCGAGTGTCTTCTTCGGCACGAACCGCATGTTCCGCTGCTGTACCGCCGTGCAGATCGCCTCGGCGTCGTTGGTGTCGTTCTTCTGCCGGCGTACGAATGGCTTCACATACTGAGGCGCCATGATCTTCACCGCGTGACCGAGCTTCTCGAACTGCCGTTGCCAATAGAATGCACCCGTGGAAGCTTCGATGCCGATCAGGCACGGCTGCAGGTCGCCGATGACCTTCATAAGCTGATCGCGGCGAAGCCGCCGCGTCAGTACCGAGCGTCCCTTTCGGTCGACGCCGTGGAGTTGGAAAACATTCTTCGCCAGGTCGATACCGAGTACGTGAACCTTCATCGTTAGCCTCCCTCTGGAACGTCTGTTCGCCATTTTGGCGATCGGAGAGGGGGAGCCGTCCATCCCATTAAGTGGAAGTCGAAGTACGGCGGGCTTGAGGTCTCGGACGCCAGGCGGCTGAAGGCGCTGGAGGATGAGAACCGGCGCTTAAAACGGCTGCTGGCGGAGTCGCTGCTGGACAACGCGGCGCTCAAGGACCTGCTCGGAAAAAACGTCTGAAGCCTGCGGCGCGGCGAGTAGCAGTGATTCGGGTAATAGAGCGTCACGGGCTGAGTCAGCGACATGCGTGCGAGCTGGTGGGGTTGGACCGTTCGACTCTGCGCTATCGGTGCAGACGACCGGACGACTCGGCATTGAGGCAACGATTGCGGGAGCTGGCCGCGGAGCGACGGCGCTTTGGCTACCGGCGCTTAGGCTGGATGCTGGCGCGCGAAGGTCACGCGCTGAACCACAAGAAGCTCTATCGGCTGTACCGGGAGGAGCGGCTGATGGTGCGCCGGCGTCGCGGACGAAAGCGGGCCCAGGGTACGCGAGCACCGATGACGCTGCCGAGTGCGATCAACCAGCGCTGGTCGCTCGACTTCGTCTCCGACACCCTGAGTGACGGCCGGCGCTTCCGCATCCTGTGCGTGGTCGACGACTTCAGCCGCGAGTGCCTGGCGACGGTGGTCGACACCTCACTGGGCGGGGTACGGGTGGTGCGTGAACTTGAGCGGCTCACGCTCGAACGAGCGCTGCCGGAGACGGTGGTCAGCGATAATGGGACGGAACTCACCAGTGGTGCGGTGCTGCGCTGGGCAACCAGCAGGGTGTCGTGGCACTACATCGAGCCGGGCAAACCCGTGCAGAACGCCTTCATCGAATCGTTCAACAGCAAGTTGCGCGACGAGTGCCTTAACGAGTACGTGTTCAGCAGCCTCGGCGAAGCGCGCGCGATCATCGAGGCGTGGCGGCACGACTACAACCACCTGCGCCCGCACTCAAGTCTCGGCTACCTGGCGCCGGAGGAGTTCGCAGCAAGGAATCAAGGGAGCTCGGCCGTCGCGCGCACCGCTTGGCCAGCAGAGCTGGCTGGCGCGGCGCAAGGCGCGCCGGCCTCGGATCCAAAACCAGACAGTTTTTCAGCCGCCCTCAGCAAGTGAAGGGCGGCCGGAAAAACTGTGATGAAGATGAAACCAAAACTACAAACGACACGCCCCAGGAGGGGCGAAATAACCGGCCGGACTCTACTTATAACTGGTGGGAAGTTGGGGTGCAGGCCAAAACGCATGCCCGGAGACGAGACAGATCACCCCGTTCGGAACCCGCTTTCTCGGCTTCAGCGAAAACGTGATCGGCATCAACTGTCGCGTCCGGAAGCTGATAGAGTCCACGGCCAAGACGGATAACCGCCCCAGCGTTCTCGAGGCGCGAAACAGTTGTCGCCATGACACCCGTCGCCCTGAACTCGGCGAAAGGAAGCATTCCGCGCTGCCGGAGTTGGGCTATCGCCCGGTCTTGATGTCGGTCTGAGCGTCTTGCCTTAAGTGCGGCAAGGATACATTTTCTTGGAAAGCTGAACCAGTTATCCCAGGATTTGCATCATCTATTAATGAATAGCGCGTTCATTTGTCACGCAGATCCTGCAGCGATATCAGAAACCACTCTACTTTTTCGTCGCCATAATTCTTTTTGACCCATGCGGTGAAGTTATCTGAAAAGAGTAGCTCTCGGTCTTCCGATACTAACGCAACCGCGTCAGTGTTGCGGCCTCCGCGCTGCAGACCGACCGCTATACACGCCGTACCCAGGCCAAACAAATAAAGGAGTTTGCTCTCGTCTGGATAAGTCTTGGTCAGGTCCTTCAACGTCCGGCGGTGCCTTTCGGCTTCCTCATATCGGCTGGCATCTGTCAACTCGATGATAAGGTCGAGAGTGATCTCAGCGAGCACTATGGCCAGCGTAGGCTCGGCGGGGTAGTCACGTACAAGATTCTGTAGCGAACGCCAGTGCTCGACGAAGTCGTCGCCTCTGCCGGCCTCGCTTGAATGTTTTGATTAGTTTGACCATACTTTCAGCGAGCATTAATCGGAGATTAGGTTCATCAGGAAAACGTCGGTCCAAAGTTTCGAGAGTTTGCAAAAGCTCACGAGCGTCTTCGATGCGGCCCGCACGTGCTAATGGGCCGAGCAGGTTAGCAGCACCCGTAGCGAGCCTGAGGTGCAATCCTTCCAGGCCAGGATGCGCGTCAAAAAGCTTCTCTACTATTCGGTAATACCCTTCAGCTTCCTTAAGCCGGTTCGCGTTTACCAGTGTGTAAACGAGGTTGACATTGCCTTCGGCGAATCTGAGGCATAACTCCGCCTCTTCGGGATATCTACGAGCTAATTCGTCGAGCACGTGGCAGTATCCTTCGGCCCTTTCAAAACTGCCAGCGTTGCCGAATGCGAAGATTATGTCGATAGCGAGCATTCCCCATACTTGTCGCTGCCAAGCTCCGTCGGCAGGTGGCGCGAGCAACGGCACGAGCATCGGGTGTTCAGGGAAGTCGTCCTTGGCCCGATCGAGAAACTGTTTCAAACCGAGCACATCGCTACCACCGCGCGCCCAGGCGGCGGTATGGTACTGACCGGCGCGTTTGATGGCGATCGAGGGGAGTTTCGATTGCTCAAGAGGCCGCCGCATATGCTCCAGCACGAAGTAGGTACCAAGTATGTTGGGCTCAAGGGGAGGGAAGATCGTGGTTCCGCCATCCGTAACGAAGAGGTGTCGTCCGACGATTGCCTCGTAGACAACGGGCCGAATGTCGGCAGCAGATGGAAGGTCGATGCCTGGTAGGTGGCTTGTCAGGACATCTTCAGCAATGCCACGCGTCATAGTAGCGAGGGCGGCGAGATTGCTGTGAGGCAAGTCTACGTTGCCGGGTTGCCAGTGGTTAATAAGCTCATCGTGGAGCCAGCGCTCCAACAAGTTTGTATGACTCCACCGCTGCAACTCGGCTCCGGCTGCAAGCGCCTCGCCGGCCAGAGCCGCAAACAGCGGGCGACCTTCCTCCGCAACCGCCTGCAGGCGGCTGATGACAGTATCGCGGCCGAGCCGCCGAGCAGTTTCTCCGCCGATTGTTTCAACAATTCGCCACAACCCGTCCGGATCGAGCGGACTCAGACAAAGGGGGTCAGAATGGTAGAGTACCTGGACAAGTGCATCGCCGTCGCCAGCATCCAGCAGCTCGTGCCACCAACGATCGTCGCGGTGACGCGCCAAAAGCAGAATGCGCACCGGTTGATCAAGCGGTAAATTGTTACGCCTAAGCCGGAAGGCATCGAGCATTTTTCCCACCGACTGCGAGTGCTGGTCGGCATTGTCTACGACCAGCAGGGTCGGGCTTTCTAGCCGCCACCGCGCCCAGTCGAACCGGTCAATCTCCGCCGCCGGCAGAAACCCTGTGCGCCACTGAGGCCCCGCCGTGTGACAGACCTGAAGTGCGAGGCGGCTTTTGCCGATCCCGCCCGGGCCGGTGATAAGCCACCAGGCAAAACTGCACGCCTCATAAAGAAAGCGGCGCAGTTGCTCCAACTCCACGTCGCGAGCTACGAAGGGAACCTTACGGGCGCCGAACTGCAAACGAGTGCTGGCAGTGAGCTTGAGTAGCTTGGGGTCGAGCTGCGGCTGTGGGTCGAGGCGCTCAGTCAGACCGGCAAAGGCGGCGAGCACATCCTCGCGCAAATCCGAGATCGCCCCCAACTCGTGGAGCTGAAGGCGGAGATCCATCGACAGGCTTGTTGCGAACTCGTCATCGATACGGTCGGCAGTACCGGAAAGTAGCGCATCAAGCCGCTTCTTGGCAGCAGTGTCCTTGGCCTTGCTTTCGGCCCAGCGCCGCACCGCACTGCAGAACCTATCGCAGCCAGGAAGCTTTTCGAAACCGCGTATCGCGAACCTGAACACACCGGCAAGTATCCGATCAGACCCTTTTGAGAGTCGGTCGTAAACCACACGTGCGAGCAGCCGAAGGCCCAGGCGCACCACGGCTGCTGGCACCGGGACACCCGCCTCGTCACGTAGGTATACCGCCAGGTCTTTCGCGATTGAATCGACGACCGCAGTGTCGAGCAGATATTGATCAAAGCCGATTTGAGTGAGGTCGCGCCCCAACTGCGCCAGTGCCCCTTCATCTGGTCTTGCGGCATTCTCTGCCGGTTGGTCGGCCATTCCCCGTCTCCTTTCCCACCCAAAAATTAGGTCAAGACGATCCCAGTCAAAGGTGCACAGTTGTTAACTTTGAGCCATCTGATGGGCAGATAAGATTGCGTAACGACTAGCTCCGATTGTGCCATATGGCAATCGGCAGCCTGTATCTTTACTACGCGCGATTGGCGAGAACGGAGGAGCCCTCCAAGTTGTTCCTAGTGTCATGTCTCGTAATTATCTATACCGATGCAACCTAACCGTGGGGACAACTCCGGCGGCAGAGCTTAGGCGGAACCCACGATCGACTGTTTCCTCCAAATCGAAGCGGTCCATATTTAATGGTCCCCTAATGCCGTGCTCGCTAGGCACCCCGCGACGCGAGGCGAAGTCTCGCCTTCACGTGCCAGTTCAACGATTGCGGTACCCTTTGCCGTTGGGATGGCCGGTCGCCGCGTGCCCGCTGTGGCGTTCAAGCAGGTTGTAAATGCTACGCCGCGCGACTCCGAGAATCCGAGCCGCGCGTGTCTTGTTTCCACCGACAGATGCCAAGGTCCGGAAAATCAGTTCGGCCTCGACCTCTTTCAGCGAGGCGCCAAGCCGAATTGTGAAATCTGGGGCGGTTTCCGTCCCAGATTGATCGGCCAGGTCGATCGGCAAATCACCGGAGGAAAGCATCGACGACCGGCACAAGATGACCGCGCGCTCGATAACATTGCGCAACTCACGAATATTGCCCGGCCACGAATAAGCCTTAAGCGAGCTGAAGCAATCCTCGTCTATCCCCTGAACCGCCTTGCGGTGTTCCCGATTGAACTGTCGGAGGAACTCGGCAGCCAATAACGGCACATCCTCAATTCGGTGGCGCAGCGGTGGAAGTTCGATCGAACAGCACGCTCAGGCGGAAGTACAAGTCTTCGCGCAGCCGGCCCTCGCGGATCGCGCGCCGAGGCTGACGGTTGGACGCCGCCAGGACTCGCACATCGATTGGAATCTCCTTGCCCCCGCCCAGGCGCCGGACCTCTTTCTCTTCCAGCACCCGGAGCAGCTTGGCCTGCATCTCGGGCCGCATCTCCGTTATCTCGTCGAGCAGGAGCGTTCCGCCATTTGCGCGCTCGAAACACCCTTCTCGCCGCTGATGAGCCCCGGTAAAGGCGCCGCGCTCATGGCCGAATAGCTCGCTCTCGATCAGGGTTTCCGGTACTGCGGCGCAATTTATGGCAACGAATGGCCGGTCGCGCCGCGGAGAACGCGCGTGGATAGATTTCGCGGCAAGTTCCTTACCGGTACCGGTCTCACCCGTGATAAGGACAGGAGCAGTCGTAGCGGCGACTTGTTCGATCAGGCTGATAACCCGACGTGCCGCTGGCGACCGGCCTACTAGCATGGTTCGCTCGCGAACCTTTCTGACTCACCACCACCCCTAGGGCACGACCGCTTTGATGGCACTAGTGAATCTATTGATAACTTGATAAAGTGATGACAGCTTGTTTCACTCATCTGATACTTTATTGAAGTTAGACGAATGAGAATTGCTGAAACTTCATGTAATTGAGAGCGAAACAGGTCTGTACCACGTCTAGCCTTGACCAATGTCGCGTTCCGATCCTGGTGTAGCTGCGTCAGGCACTCGTCCAAACCGCTCCGGGAGCGGACGAATTTCCATGAATCAAAGCGCGCAGGATTTGCACATGGGATCGACCGAAGCGACGAATTCTTCAAGCAATTCCATGGGATTTCGGCTCATCGTGCAAAACTTGTCCGTGCACACCGGCTTTTCCGTCGTCTGATCGCCAATTCGCGTCGGACCGGCAGAGATTCAGGATTGCGTGAGCCCAACCCCTGAGTCGTGTGCCGGCCGATCGAAGCGCGGCATGGCGGTTGCTCCAATGATTGGTGGATGAGTCTGCTGTGGAGGTGTGGAACGCTTGTCGTGTCGGAGTTTTCATGTCGTATCAAGCGCCGCATCGAGTCACGCCGCGGGCATCGCTATCGCCCGTAACTATCGAGGAGCTTCTCGCCGATCCCTCGCTGACAAGGGGAATGGTTCTCGAGTCCGTGCCCGGACTCTTGACCCAGCTTGCCTCGCGCGTCGCAGCGCTCAAGACACTCGAAGGCGCGCTGCTCGCCCTGATGCTCAGCGAGCGCATCGCGAACAGCGGCAGCAAGAACGCCAACAGTGCGCTTCTCAGTGCACCTGAACTCGCAAAGCTCTTTGGAGTCCCGGAATCGTGGGTCAGGGAACAGGCCCGGCTGGGAAATCTCCCATCAATCAGACTCGGCCACTACGTTCGATTCAGGCTCGAAGAAGTCGAACGCTTCGTCGCTGAACGCGCCAACCAAGCCGCTTGACTTTCCGCTCGTCATACTATACGTTGCGTATAGTATGACCGGCGGGGAGATTCGTGCACTCAGGGGAAAACTGGGCTGGACTCAGGTGGCCTTGGCCGAGGCTATCGGAGTAACCTCGAACACCGTGGCCCGCTGGGAGCGCGGCGAGATGGCGATCTCCGAACCCGCCGCCAGGCTGCTTAAAAGAATCGCCGCCGAGCATAAGGACCGACTGAAGGAGCGTTGAGGTATGGGGTGCATCAGGAAGACCAAGCAGGGCCGATGGCGTGTCGATTTTCGCGATCAGACCGGAGCGCGGCATCGCGCCACGTTCGACACGCGCAAGGAAGCGGAAAACGGGCTCGGAGACTTCCGCAGGCAAATAAATCAGGGAAGCTTCGTGGCGGCGAAGCAAGTGCCGCTATTTCGTGAAGTTGCGGAGGAGTGGTTCGCCGGCAAGCGGGAGCATCGCCCCTCGACGCAAGCTCAATGGCAGGCGCACATCGACCGCCATCTGCTCCCGCATATCGGAAATCTGAGGCTGGATCAGATCGGCGTTAGCGGACTCGAAAAGCTTCGTGACGCTCTTCGTCGCGGCGGTCTCAGCCCACAAACGGTGAACAAGGTTCTGACGACCGCGACCGCGATCTTCAAGCTCGCGGTGCGCAGGAATTATTGGACCAGCAATCCGGCAGCGAGTGCCGAGCGCCTGCGCGTAACCACCGCCGAGCTGGCTGAGGACGGTTCGCGTCCAGCGCGGGATGCGACCCGTCCGGTTCGCGCGGAGGAAGTGTTGAATCCCGCGGAGTTGCGGCGATTGGTCGCGGCCGCGGAGCCCGGTTTCTATCAGACGCTTTTCCTGACCGCGGCGCTTACCGGGATGCGTCACGATGAACTGCTTGCGCTCCGCTGGTCCGACATCGATCTACAGGCCGGGGAAATCTTCGTGCGCCGCAGTTTGTCCTGGGCGAGGTTGAAGGGCGAAACAGGTCCGGTGCGACCGCGCTTCTATGAGCCCAAGACCAAGTCAGGAATCCGAACGCTTCCGGCTCCGTCTGAACTTGTTTCCGCGCTGCGCATCTGGAAGCTGCAGTGTCCGAAAGGCGAGCTCGATTTAGTGTTCGCGGCGCCGACGGGTTTGCCGACCCATCGGAGCAACGTGCTGCGATACGGGCTCTACCGGGCGTTGCGTCGCGCGGGTCTCCGCCGCGTCGACATGCACTCGCTCCGGCACAGCTTTGCCTCCGCGCTAATCGTGGCAGGCGCGCCCGTCACGGAGGTCCAATATCTCCTCGGACACTCAAGCCCGCAGACCACGCTCAAGGTTTACAGCCATTGGTTCGCGAACACCAAGAGCGACTCGGTCCATCGTCTCTCGCGGACACTCGCCGGAAATTTTGGACACTTTTTGGACACTTTGGACCGATCCGGAGGATCGGCCGCGATTGGTGAAAGCGTCCAAGTAGTCTGATTTTACGAAGGAATTGATGGCGCCCCCTGCGGGATTCGAACCCACGGCCCCAGGATTAGGAATCCTGTGCTCTATCCATCTGAGCTAAGGGGGCGTCGCGCGCGCCAGTCCTCACGCATATCCGAGCCGCGGCCCGCGAGCAATGCCGCTTCTATTTCGCATCGATCGGGCTCCGCAATTGCGCCCAAAATCCAGCTCTGTTTCCATACAAACGTCCCTCGCGTAGATAGATCGTTGCGCGCGCTGGACTCTTCCCTTCGCACGTGCGCGCAATCATCCCATGTGAATCGTGCTCGGAAATGGCTCGCTCGCTCAATATCCGCCCGGCGGCGGCCATTGGTCGTGGTTCCTGCAGTATGCGCTCGGTCTGCGGTCACTGGGGCATGACGTCTTCTGGCTGGAATTGCTTCGCGCGACCGGCGATCGCGAGCAGGACCTGGCGCTGATTGGCAGCTTCTTCAAACGCATATCATCTTACCAGCTGGACGATAGCTACTCGCTGGCGCTGCTTAATCCGCTCTTCGTGCAGGACTCAAGACCGCCGAGATTTTTAGTGCGAGCGCGTCGCGGCTCGACGCCGCCGTGCGCAGCGCCGACCTGCTCTCGAGGATGAGCTGTGCGATTCGCGAGCCGTTGCTTTCGCGCTTCCAGCGCACCGTGTTGCTTGATGGCTATCCGGGGCATCTTCAGGTCTCCGCGCTGCAGTGGAATCTTGGAATCGAGCGGCACGATGTGTTGCTGACGGTCGGCATCAAGATTAACGACAGCGATTGTGAAATACCCAGGCTGGGGCTCGAATGGCGCACCTTCATGCCGTTCGTGCATCTGCCGATGTGGAACTTGGCGCCCGATCCCGGACCGGCCGCTCCATTCTGGTCGATCACGCAGTGGACCTGGGAAGAGCTGGCACTTGGCGGCCGGATGCTGGGAGCGGGCACGCGCGCGGGTTACCTACCGTACGCTGATCTGCCGCGCATGGCGGGGCGCGCCTGCGAGCTCGCGGTGAATATCGGCGCGGTGGATCCGGCCGGCGATCGCGAACGATTCGGCGTCGGAGGATGGAAGCTGGTCGATCCGCATGCGGTCGTACCGACGCCCGAGACATATCGCGATTACATCCGGCGCTCGCGCGGCGAGATTCTTTGTCCCAAGCCGATTTATCGCGAGCTGCGCACCGGATGGTTCAGCGACCGGAGCGTATGCTACCTGGCCAGCGGGCGCCCCGTCGTCGCCGAGGAAACCGGCTTCAGCGATAAGATTCCCACCGGTCGCGGCCTGCTTGCCTTCAAAGACCCGGCGGGAGCGGCCGAGGCGATCCGGGCGATCGACGCCGACTACGCGGCGCACAGCCGCGCGGCGCTCCTCACGCGTATACGACCCGCCGTTGGCGAAAATCCACTAGCAGAGCCGCGCTTGGAGCAATTATCCGCGATGCGATCGACAGCCAATCCATCGCGCGCACCCCTGCTCGCTACCGGATGTAATACCCCGACACATGCCACCTGCCGTCCTTCCCAAGCATCGGGGTAACCGTCTCGACCGCCGACTTCTTATTCGCGAACGACGTGGCGTACTGGATCACGACGTACTTGCCGTCGGGCGCGCCGGGCAGGCTGGTTTCGTACTTGGCGATTTTCAGCTTGCGCGACTCCACCGCGCCGAGGGGCGCGCGCGCTGAGGCGACCTGCCGCGCCCAGGCGTCCTTCGTGATCGCGTCGCGAAAGATTGACGAGGCCTGCTGCCAGCTCTCGCCGTATTTCCCTTCGTCGACGAGCGTGAGCCACGAATCCGCCGCCTTGGTCGCCTTCTCGACCGCTGCCTGATTCGCCGCACGAGCCGCAGACGGCGCGATTGCCGCTGCTGCGACGATCGCCAGGGCCAGGACAAAAGATTTCCTGAGCATGCTTTCCCCCTCCGGAACGCCGGCGCGCTTCGCCGGAGCCGCCGCACAGGGCGCCAACCGCTTATATAGCCGAAATCCTGCCGGATACCATCCGCGTCATGGCGCGATCTTTTATCGTGCAGCGTGACAGGATCGTCCGGTCGTCAATCTCTCGCGCCATATTGCCGCATGCCGATAGCCGGTCCGCACGGTTTATCCGGAGGCGCTCCTATAATACAAATGACGGATGCGGGTGCGCCGCGCGGCGACGAATCGCCTGGATTGCGGCCCGCCCCGACAAGGTAGCTCTGATGGCACAGGAAAAACGGAATCTCAGACCTAACAGCAGCATCCTGCTGGACGGACCTTCCCGCGCGCCCGCGCGCGCGATGATGAAGGCGGTCGGCTACACCGATGAGGACCTCTCTCGCCCGCTGATCGGCGTGGCCCACACCTGGATCGAGATCATGCCCTGCACTTACCATTTGCGCGATCTCGCCGAGCACGTGAAACGCGGCATCCGGGACTCCGGCGCAACTCCGGTCGAGTTCAACACCATCGCGGTCTGCGACGGCATCTCGATGGGCACGCAGGGGATGAGGGCGTCGCTGATCAGCCGTGAGGTGATCGCGGATTCGATCGAGCTGACCGTCCGCGGCCATCTGTTCGACGGCGTGGTCGCGCTGTCGGGATGCGACAAGACGATTCCGGCCACCGTGATGGCGCTGTTGCGCCTGGACCTGCCCTCGCTGATGATCTACGGCGGCTCGATTCAGCCCGGACGCTACGGCGACCAGAACGTGACCATCCAGGACGTGTTCGAGGCGGTCGGCGCGCAGGCGGCCGGCAAGATGAGCGTCGAGGAGCTGCTCAAGCTGGAAAGCGTCGCATGCCCGGGCGTGGGTGCATGCGGCGGCCAGTTCACGGCCAACACGATGGCAACCGCGTGCGAGCTGCTCGGCATCTCGCCCGCCGGCTCCAATTCGATTCCCGCCACCGACCCGCGCAAGCCAGAGAGCGCCTACCGCGCCGGGCAGCAGGTGATCGAGCTGCTGAAAAAGGATATCCGCCCGAGCCAGATCGTGACGCGCAAGGCGATCGAAAACGCGATCGCCTCGGTCGCGGCGACCGGCGGATCGACCAACGCTGTGCTGCATCTGCTCGCAATCGCGCACGAGGCGGCGATCGCGCTGTCGATCGACGACTTCGATCGCATCAGCGCGCAGACCCCGCTGCTGGCCGATCTCAAGCCGGGTGGACGCTTCATGGCCGCCGACATGCACAAGGCCGGCGGAATTCCGCTGGTAATGAAGCGGCTCAAGGACGCGGGCCTGCTCCATGCCGACGAGCTGACCGTCACCGGCCGCACCATCGGCGAAGAAGCCGAGGAGGCCGTGGAAACCGGCGGGCAGGAAGTCGTTCATCCGCTCTCCAACCCGATCAAGCTGACCGGCGGCCTGGTGATCCTCAAGGGCAACCTGGCGCCGGAAGGATGCGTGATCAAGGTTGCCGGCCACGAGCGCCTGACCCATCGCGGTCCCGCGCGCGTGTTCGACGGCGAGGAGGCAGCCTTCGCCGCAGTCTCGCGCCGCGATATCAAGCCCGGCGACGTCGTCGTGATCCGCTACGAAGGACCCAAGGGCGCGCCCGGGATGCCCGAGATGCTCGGGGTGACCGCGGCGCTGGTCGGTGAGGGCCTCGGCGACCAGGTGGCGCTGCTGACCGACGGGCGGTTTTCAGGCGCCACGCACGGCCTGATGGCGGGGCACGTCGCCCCGGAGGCGGCGGTCGGCGGACCGATCGCCGCGTTGCGCGACGGCGACATGATTATGTTCGACGTCGCGGCGCGCCGGCTCGACGTAGAGCTCAGCGACGAGGAAATCAAGACGCGGCTGAGCCAATGGCACAAGCCGCGCGCGCATTATGCGTCGGGCGTGATGGCGAAGTACGCGCAACTTGTCTCCTCGGCCTCGCGGGGCGCGGTGACCGACTGATTCCGATGCGCGCGGGGCGGCAGGTTTGGTGGGCGGCGGTGCTGGCGATCGCGTGCGCGGTTTGCGTCGCCACGAGCGCGCGCGCGCAGGACGACTGGCAGGTCATCGAACGTCACACCGACTCGGCGCCGCAGCCGCAGGCGGCGCCCGCCGCAAAGCCGGGCCCTGGCGGCGTCTTTCGTGCCTGCGGCGAAAAGGCCCGCGCCGCCACCGAGCCGTACAAATCGATCGTCGCGAACCTGGACGCGATGTACGGCGTCAGCTACCCGGTGTACGAGTCGGTGGCTTCCATCTCGCCGCACGCGAGCACCGGCGGATGCATCTTTTACAATCCGACCTTTCTCGCCTCGCTGCTCGGCAACTGGATGGATATCCAAAAGGGGCAGGATCGCAGCCCGATGCTCTACGCGATCTTCGCGCACGAGCTGGGCCATCAGATCCACGGCGACGTGAACGGCGAAAATCCGGGGCTGTCGCGCAAGCAGCGCGAGCTTGCCGCCGATCAGTTCGCCGGCTACACGGTGGAGCGGATGGGATTTCGGCGCATGTTTCCCGAAGAGATCACCAAGTACTACCAGCTGACCGGCGACGACTTCATCGGCACCGGACCCAGCGGCGATCATGGCACCGGCGCGGAGCGCACCACCGCGTTCCTTGACGGATGGCATCGCGCGGAGCTCGGCGTGCCCGAGGAGGGAGCGGTTCCCGCGGGCGGGCTTGGCCAGCGCTAGCGGCAATTTGGGATTTCGGTTTGCGAGCGCAGCCCCGGCGCGTGATAATCGATCCTTGAATCACATGACCGGCTCTGTGAAATGAGTTCCACGCCAGCCGTCAGCGCATCCATCACACCGCGTCCCGCTCCCGCTCCGGCGTCGGCCCCTGCGGCGGTTCAGGCGCGTGGCGTCTGCTTCAATTACGGCGCACGCGCGGCGCTCAGCGACGTCAGCTTCTCTATCGGTCGCGGTGAAATCTTCGGCTTCCTGGGTCCCAACGGCGGCGGCAAGACCACGCTGTTCAAGCTGCTGTCCACGTTGGTCCGGATGCAATCGGGCAGCGTGCTCATCCTCGGACACGATCTCGCCGAGAACAACCTCGCCGCGCTGCGGCGGCGGCTCGGTGTCGTCTTTCAGCATCCAAGTCTGGACGGCAAGCTGACAGTCGCCGAGAACCTGTCGCATCACGGGCATCTTTACGGCATGTCGGGCGCGCGCCTGCGCGAGGCCGCCGCCTCGGCGCTGAGCCAGCTGGGCCTGACGTCGCGCGCGGGCGACCGCGTCGAGACGCTGTCGGGCGGGTTGCAGCGCCGCGTCGAGCTTGCCAAGGCGCTGCTGCATCGGCCCGAACTCCTGCTGCTCGACGAGCCCAGCACGGGGCTGGACCCCGCGGCGCGGCGCGAGTTCTCGAACTATCTTGCCCATCTGCGCGAGCGCGACGGCGTGACGGTCGTGCTGACCACGCATCACCTGGAAGAGGCGGAGCGATGCGATCGGATCGCGATCCTCGATCGCGGACAAATGATCGCCTCGGCGCCGCCCGGCGAGCTCAAGGGGCGCGTGGGCGGCGACGTGGTGGTGATTCGCGCGGGCGCGCCCGAACTGCTGCAGCGCAAGATGGCGCAGCGGCTGCGGCTCAAGAGCCAGCTCGTTGACGGCACCCTGCGCATCGAGCGTCCGCGCGGTCATGAACTGGTGCGCGAGATCGTGGAGGCGTTCGGCGAGGAAATCGAATCGGTCTCGTTCGGCAAGCCGACGCTCGAGGATGTGTTCGTGCATCTGACCGGGCGGCGCTTTTTCGCCGCGACGGCCGAGGCGCGGGAGTAATCGCGTGCGCGGCGTGATACTGCAAGCGGGCACGCTGTGGTGGCGCGAGATCGCGCGCTTCGTGCGCCAGCGCAGCCGCGTGACTGGCGCAATCCTGCAGCCGCTGGTGTTCTGGGCGCTGCTGGGCGCGGGGCTCAAGGCCTCGTTCCAGCCCAGCGGGATGCCGGGCGGGATCAACTACGCGCAGTATTTCTACCCCGGCGTTATCGTGCTGGTGCTGCTGTTCACCGCGATCTTCGCGACGATTTCGACCGTCGAAGATCGCCGCGAGGGCTTTTTGCAGGGCGTGCTGGTCGCCCCCATCTCGCGCGTGACGGTGGTGCTGGGTCAGGCGCTCGGCGGAACCACACTTGCCCTGATGCAGGGAATTATCTTTCTCGCGCTGGCGCCGCTGGCCGGGATTCATCTGAGCCTCGACGCATTTTTCGTGACCGCGGCGATGATGGCGGTGATCGCGTTCGCGCTGACCAGCATCGGGCTCGTGATCGCATGGCGAATTGAATCGACCCAGGGCTTCCATGCGATCATGAACCTGATCCTGATTCCCATCTGGCTGCTGTCTGGTGCGTTCTTTCCCGCCGACGGCGCGCCCGCGTGGCTTGCCTGGACGATGCGGCTTAACCCGCTGACCTACGGGATGGCGGCGCTCAGGCGCGGGCTTTACCTGGCCGAACCGGGCGCGATCGGCGCGGCGCCTCCGATGATGTGGTCGGTCGGGATATCGATCGCGTTCGCGCTGGCCGCATTCCTGCTCGCTTCGCGCGTCGCGCAGCGCACCGCGGCGATCTGATCGCGCGCTCGCACCGGTTTCAGTTATTCGAGATCGTCCGGTATCGGATCGAAGTACGGCGCGACGCGTCCTTCGAAGTGGAATTCGCGCGCCAGCTCGGCCCAGCGCAGATCCTCGCGATGCAGCGGGCGGGGCAGCGCGTCGAGCGGGAAGAACCGCGCGTCGAGCGCCTCCAGCGGGCTCGGACGCAGCTCGCCGCCCGCGACCGTGCAGTAGAACAGCGTCGTGTAGATGTGGCGGAGCGGCGAGCCGGCCTTGAAGCTGTCGATCATCGCCATCAGGCGCACGGGGCGCACCAGGAGCCCGGTTTCTTCGCGCGTTTCCTTGGCCGCATTTTCGGCGGGCGAGAGTCCCACGTCGCAGAATCCGCCTGGATACCACCATTTGCCACTGGTCCGCTGGAGCATCAGCACTTCTCCGCGATCGTTGAACACGATCGCGCCACATCCGGCGCCCGGCGTCACGTATCCGTCGTATCCCGCGATCACCCGCTCGCGCCATCGGCGCCGCAGCGCGGCCGCATCGTGCGCAGCCGCACCTTCCACCGCGGCGCTGAGCCGCGCCGCCGCGTGCAACATCTCTTCGTAGCGCTCGGAATCGTAGCCGTCGGGCTTGAAGGCGAGCCCGGTGCGCGCGGTCGCGGCCACCCGCTCGACGAAGCGCGCGATTTCAACCAGCAATTCGGAATCGGCCATCGAAGTTACTCCGGCCGCTCAGCTTATCAGGACGCGCGAGCCCGATGTGTGCTTAGGTCTGGGCGGCCTTGGGCGCAGGCGGCGTGTAACGCGAAGGGCTGAATATGTTGAGAATCGCGCCGACCGCCATCACCACCAGGCTGAAGACGAGCAGCGCGGCGATCAGCAGAACGATCGCGGCGGCCAATCCGACGATTGCGAGCACTATAGACTTGATCATATCCCCCACCGGCGCGGCGACCGGCGCTCCGCGCTACTTCATCCTGCCAAAATAAAGCCATCCGATCGCGCAAATCGCGATCGGAGTAAGGTAGGCGACACCCAACGGTATCCCGATAACGATATTGTAAGGCGTGCTTAGTGCGACCATCGCCGAATAAGCGTACACGCCCCATCGCCGCATCTTCCAATAGCCCGCTACGCCGGTCAGCGCGAGCAGCAGGAAGATCGTGTCGACGATAAGGAATGATACCCCATATGCGTCCGTGATCGAGCCGCGAAACCGGGGATCCGCAAGCGCATAGATTGTGACCAGGGTACCGGCCACGACCAGCGCGCATGCGATCATGATCAGCAGCGGTGGAAATCTGCTCTGCTCGGTCTGCCTGGGGTCGCTCATGCCTTGAGCGCGATTCCCGCGCCTACTTCTTTTTCTCCGCGGCGCGATAGTCCCGGAACTTCGAGTCGCGCTCGTTGAGCGCCCCGGTCACGCTTTCGCGCATCTTCTTCATGTACTCGCGCGAGGACTGCTGATAAAAGCACAGCGCCTGAATTTCGGTTGCGGAGCGGATCGCCGCGCGCGCTCCCATGACCTCCATCGCGCGATGCACCACGCGCTTGTTGAGCGCCTGGAGGTCGGGAGGAATCTTCGCCACCCGCCGCGCGACGTTGAGGACTTCCTCCTCCAGCCGCGCGGACGCAAACGCGCGATTGGCGAATCCCACCCGCGCCGCCTCGATTCCGCTCATCGAATCGCCGGTCAGCATCATCTCCATCGCCGCCCGCATCCCCATCACCCACGGATGATACGCGCAGTCCGGCGTGGACATCGCGCGCACCGGCGGATAGCCGATCTGAGCGTCCTCGGCCACGTAGACCAGGTCGCAGGCGGTGGCCAGTTCGCTGCCACCCGCAAGGCAGTAGCCGTGCACCTGCGCGATAACCGGCGTCGCCATGTCCCACATCTCAAACCATCCGTCCACCAGATGGCGCGGCCAGATTCCCTCGCCGGGCGAAATATGGCGCGGCAGCGGCTCCCCGGGCGCCTGCGAAAGGTCGTAGCCCGCGCTGAAGCATTTACCGTTGCCCTTGATGATGATCGCTCCGACGGACTTGTCGACGTCGGCCTTGCGCAGCGCGTCGAACAGCTCGCCGCGCAGCGCGTTGGAAAGCGCGTTGCGCTTTTCGGGACGATTGAGCGCGATCCTCCGGATGCCCTGTTCCGGATCCTCGACCTCAATGAACCGGTAATTGCTCATCGTGCTCTCTCCTGGACTCGTGTGCGGCGGCAATTCACTGCGCCGAGTTGCAGACCCGCCACGCGGCGTCGGCCAGCGCGGGAACCCGTTCGGTAAGGCCCGCGAAGAGCGGATCGTCGGTCTGGCCGCGCAGGTAACGCGCGTAGCTCCCTTCCATGATGATCGCGAGCTTGAAAATGGCAAACGCGCGGTAGAACGGGAAGGCGCGCATCGCGCGGCCGGTCTGGGCCTCGTAGCGCGCGATCATCTCGGCTCGCGTGAGCCATCCGGGCTCCGGCGGCATGCTTGCCATGGTGGCCCGCGACCCGGTGTCCTCGGGATCGGGCCAGTACGAGAGCATCCAGCCGAAATCCGCGAGCGGGTCGCCAATCGTGGACATCTCCCAGTCCAGCACCGCGATCACTTTCGGCGCGGCGGGTTCCCACATCACGTTGTCGAGCTTGAAATCGCCGTGCACGATAGTGGCGGGCGGCGACGGCGGGATATGGAGCTTCAGCCAGTCGCGCACCTGCTCCATCACCGGCAGCGGGCGCGTATGGGGCAGCGTGCGCTCCAGTTGATCGACCCAGCGGCGCAGCTGGCGCTCCAGGTATCCGTCGGGTCGGCCGAATCCTTCCAGCCCGACCGCGCGCCAATCCACCGCCTGTAGCGCAGCCAGCAGATCGACCATCCCTTCGCTGACCGCACGGCGGAGTTCCGGCGTACGCGCGAAATGGTCCGTGCCGGCGCGAATCACCTCGCCCCGCATGTACTCCATCAGGTAGAACGGGGCGCCGATGTAAGCGGGATCTTCGCAGGCTGCATACACCCGCGGCACCGGCACCGCGGTGCTCTGCAGGGCGGACAGCACCCGGTACTCGCGCATCACGTCGTGCGCGGTCGGCAGCAGCGGTCCGCGTGGCGGTCGTCTGAGCGCCCACGACTTGCCCTCGAAGTGGACCAGGTGGACCTCGTTGGAGTGGCCAAACGAGATATTCTCGGAGCGCAGCGCCGACGGATCGCCGAGCTTGCGCTCGCGGATGAAGCGGCGCAGCCCCTCGAGCTCGACGGTAGCGTTGGGGCCGGTCTTTTCCTGGGTCTGAGAACTCATGACCGGTATTTTCTTTCCCGATTGCGCCGCCCGGTCAAGCCCGCGCGATCAGGAAGCCTGCACGTACTCGAAATCGAGCGGCTGGCCATTGATGCCGCGGGCGGGCGGCGCGATCCATCCCGCCATTTTCCCCGGCTCGCGCACGGGCTTCAGCACCTCGGCCACGCGCGCGCGATCTTGCTCGGTCGGAAGCCATTCGCCGCGCCGCCGGGTCCATTCCTCGACGGAGAGCGCGCACCCTTCGGGATCGGTCGGATTAGCCGCGAGCGCGCCGATCTTGCGATTGAAGGAGATCGCGGGCAGATACAGGCGCGCGTCGACGCCCGCCTTTTCAAGCATCGCGTTCCAGCGCTTAAGCGCCCGCTCGCAGTCCTCCACGAACGCGTCACGCAAGAGCGCATTCATCGCGCGGCGCAGCGGGATACGCGCGCTGGCTCCGCCGGGGAGGCGTATCTCGTACTCGCCTTCAAGCGCCTGATGGTCGCGGTAGTAGTCGGGCGCGCCCTCGCGATAGCGCCCCTTCAGCCCGGCGGCGAAATAGGTCGCGGCGTTGGAGGAATCCTCGCTCCCGAACAGGTCCAGGCTCTCGCTGAACCAGGAGCTGATGTACTTCTGCAGGATCGCAAGCGGTATTCCGCCAACGGCGAACAGTTCATCGCTCCCGTGCTCGCGCATCAGCTCGGCGCTGCGCTGCGCGATGCGCCCGATGCCGGTCTCGCCGACGAACATGTGGAACGCCTCTTCCGTGAGCATGAAGCGCGTAGTGCGCGCGAGGGGATCGAAGCCCGACTCCGCGAGCGCGGCGAGCTGATACTTGCCGTCGCGGTCGGTGAACATCGTAAAGCAGAAGAAATCGATCCAGTCGCGAATCGGCGCGTTGAACGCGTTGAGCAGGCGCGGATGGTCCCGGTGGCCGCTGCGGCGGACCAGCAATTCCTCCGCCTCCTCGCGCCCGTCGCGGCCGAAATAGCGATGCAGCAGATAGACCATCGCCCACAGATGCCGCGCTTCCTCGACATTGACCTGGAACAGGTTGCGCAAGTCGTACAGCGAGGGCGCGGTGGCGCCCAGATGGCGCTGCTGCTCGACCGAGGCGGGTTCGGTGTCGCCCTGGGTCACGACGATGCGGCGCAGCTCTTTGCGGAACTCGCCGGGCACGGCCTGCCATGGCTCCGCGTCGGCGTCGTCGCCGAAGCCGATTTTGCGGTGCTGCGGCGGGGCGAGAAAAATCCCCCACCGGTACTCCGGCATCGCTACGTAACCGTAATTCGCCCATCCGTCGGCCGAAGCGCTGATCGCGGTGCGCAGATAGACCTGCGCGGTGTCGAAGCCTTCGGGTCCGACCTCGCGCCACCAGTTGAGGAAGTGCGGATGCCATCCGGACAGCGCGCGCTTGAGCTGCGCGTCGCTCTCGAGCTCGACGTTGTTGGGAATATCGCCGATCATGTGCGTCTCCAGTCGAATTGCGGACTCTGCGGCTGTCCGTACAGGCGCAGCGCGCCGTGCTCGCCGACCGCGTTGGGGCGCTGAAAAATCCAGTTCTGCCACGCCGAGAGGCGCCCGAAGATTTTCGTCTCCATCGTCTCGGGACCGGCAAAGCGCAGGCTCGCTTCCATCCCGGTGAGCGCGTCGGGCGACAGCGAGAGCCGCTCGTCGACTGCCAGCCGCAGCTCGTCCTCCCAGTCCAGCGCGTCGGGCGCCGCGGTGACCAGGCCTGCCGCCTCGGCCTGATCCGAATCGAACCTGCCGCCCGCGGCCAGGCGCGCGGCCACTTCAGGCGCGCCGAGAAAGCGCGTCTGCAAGCGGGTAAGCCCGTTGCCCATCGGCAGCACACCGTCGTTGAGACCCGCGGTGGCGAGCACGACGCCGGGACCGGCCTTCATGTAGGTCCGGTCGCAGGCCAGCCCGAGCTCCAGCATGAAGCCAGCGAAGCAGGAGCCCTCCTCGACGACCGCGAAGAAGCTTTTCGCGGTGAGATCCATCCGCTTCAGCGTGCGCTTGATCATCAGGATCGTCTCGCGGACGAACCAGTCGCCGCGATGCTCGCAAAGCGCGCGATCCCATGCGAGCGTGCCGTCGAGCGAGCCCGCCGTCTTTACCAGCACGAGTCCGATCTCGGGATAGTTGAAGCGCAGGCGCAACAGCGCGTCATCTATTTCGCGGAACACGCGCAGCGGGTAGAAGTCAGCGCCGAGCGACTGCGCGGGCGAGCCAATCGCGGGCGGCGCCGGGGGACCCTCGATGCGCAGCTCGGCAAGCCGCCGCGGATGGTCGAGCGTCAGCGTGACGTGGCGGTAGCGAATCGCGGCGCCGCTTTCCTCCGGTGCCAGCGCGTCGAGGGTGACGCCGCGGGCGGCGGCCGCGGACTTGGGCCGCTCGGCAACGATCCGGTCGATTCGCCCCGCGACCGCCTGTGCGAATTGCGAGGGCGGGAACACGGCGTCAACCAGCCCCCACTTGACCGCTCGCTGGCCGCGCACGCCCTCGGCAAGCGTGGCGAACACGTCGGCGAGATCGCGCCGCACCTTGCGCTTGTCAGTCAGCCGGACCAGTCCGCCGGTTCCTGGCAGCACACCCAGGTAAGGCACTTCGGGCAGACTCACCGCCGAGCGGCGGTCGTCAACCAGCAGGATCTCGTCGCAGGCGAGCGCAAGCTCGTAGCCGCCGCCGCTGGTAATTCCTCCGAGCGCGGCGATATAGCGCTGGCCGGAGAGCGCGCTCGCCTCTTCCATCGCCAGGCGCGTCTCGTTAGTGAACTTGCAGAAGTTGACCTTGAAGCCGTGCGGCGACGACGCGAGCATGAAGATATTCGCGCCGGCCGAAAACACGCCCTCGTTCGCGCTCGCGATTGTTACCGCGGCGACGCCCGGATGCTCCAGGCGCAAGCGCTGCACCGCATCGGCGAGCTCGATATCTACGCCCAGGTCGTAGGAATTGAGCTTGAGCGCGTAGCCGGGGACCAGCGGCGCGTTCTCATCGATCTTGAGGATGATTCGCGCGCGATCTGCCTCGGTCTCCAGGCGCAGATGACGGTAGCGGGCGGGCGCGGTTTCGAACCGAATCGGCTCCATCGCAGCCGATTATAGCGGCTGTGCCGCCCGATGTCTCGCGGCGAGCCGGCCTTATCAACCGAACGGTTGGTCAGATGGCGGAGCGGACCGGGGTGCGCGCCGGCGTCAAGCTTCAGCGCGTTGAGCCCGATTCATCTTCGACGACAGCGCCATCCCGGCGCCCAGGCACAGGAGCATCACCAGGATAAACGCTCCTGCCGCGGCCACCATCGCAAAATTAACCGCGAAGCTCTGGGCCGCGCTGTCAGCCGCGTCGCTTCCGAACACCGGCGCGAACACGGACCTTATGCCCGACTGGACCCACAACACCGTGCCGCCTAAATTCGCCGCGGACCCATCCGGAACTGTGGCCGCCGCGCCAGATTCGACCGCGCCGCTGAGACGCACCTGATGATCTCGCGCGCTGGCAAGCGCCGCTGAGGAGCTGCGTCGCGCGACTGCGGCGCCCGCATGGCGCGGGGAGCGGTGCGCACGCGATGCCACGCGCTGGAGATGGGCGTGCTGCGGAGTCTCCTGCGCGGCCGAGGCCACCGCGGCGGGAGCCACGACCCCTCGCGCGACCGCCATCTGTTCGGTCAACTGCGTGGTCTGCCCGGTGGCCGAGCGCTTGAACGAGAAATAGCGAGTTCCGGTGGCGGTCAGCGCGAGCAATACGACCACGCACAGTATGGCAAAGGAGGCTCGCAGCAGTGGACCAAAACGGCCCGGGTGAGATCGTTCGGCGCGGGTCCACCTGCGCGGCTGCTTCCCGATTCCCTTTACCCTGCGTTCGAATTCACGGTGCGTCATCTCGTGCGATTCCCGATTCGCCCTCGCGCTGCGAGGGAAGCTGTGCGCGGCGAAAGCTGCGGCCGCCCGCCCCGTTCCGAGCGGCTGCTCCATTCGATCCTGCGCCGCCCCATCGGGACGCGAACGTGCGCCGAGGAGTCATCGCGCGCAGGTTTGGCGTTTAACCTACTATATGTAGGAAAACCTGTCAACGCGGACCGTGCTCCGCGTTTGGGCGCACCGGCGCCGGTGGCGCGCCGTACCCGCTGTCTTGCACGCGCCGCCCGCGCGCCATAGAAACAGGGCGATGGATGCGGCGGCGCAGGCGGGTCAGCGGAGGCGGAGCAGGACTGCGGCGCTGATCGCGCTCGCACGGCCCCATCAGTGGATTAAGAACGGCTTGGTGCTCGCGGCGCTGGTGTTCAGCCAGCGTCTGTTCGTCGCGCACGACGTGGCGCTGGCCGCGATCGCGCTGGCAGCATTCTGTGTCCTTTCGAGCTTCGCCTACGCGATCAATGACCTGCAGGATCGCGATGCGGATCGGCTGAACCCTGAGAAACGCCATCGTCCGCTCGCCAGCGGCGAGCTGACGCCAGGCGAGGGGGTCGCGTTTGCCTGCGTGCTGGGCACCGTCGCGCTGGCGATGAGCATCGCGCTGGGCGCGAGCTTCCTCGGGGTGGCGGCGCTGTATATCGGCCTGCAATTCGCGTATTCGCTGTGGGCCAAGCGCTTCGTGGTGATCGACGTAATCGCGGTGGCAATGGGCTTCGTGCTGCGCGCGTTCGCGGGGGGCGTGGCGATCGACGTGGAGATCTCGCCGTGGCTGGTGTTTATCACTTTCGTGCTGGCGCTGCTGATCGCGCTGGCGCGCCGCCGCCACGAGCTGATCGCGCTGGGCGACGCGGCCAGCGCGCATCGCGGCGCGCTCTCGCATTACAGCGTGCGGCTCATCGATCAAATGATCTCGATCGTCGCCGGAGCAACGCTGGTGAGCTACATGATTTACACCGCCTCGGCGGAAGTCGAGGCCAAGCTGCACACCCGCTACCTTTATCTCACCGTGCCGTTCGTTGCCTTCGGGATTCTGCGCTACCTGTACCTGATCGACGAGCACAACGAGGGCGGGGATCCGGCGCGCCTGCTGCTCCGCGACCGGTCACTGCTGGCGGCGGTGATGCTGTGGATTGTGGCCGATATCGTGCTGCTGTACTGGCAGCACTGACGCCGGCGCCGGGGGGATTCGCTATCGCGCAAGGACCCCGGTCGGACTTCCCGCCAACCCCATCTCCTGGAAGGGATTGCGCCCGAACGGGCTCTGTCCGAACGATCCGAGGCCACCCAGAGTGAGCTGGAACTGGAACTGCACCTCGTTGGGGTTGTAGGAGCTGATGAGTCCGAAGTCGGCCGCCCAGCAATTGCACGGCGACTTCAGGCGCACGCCATACTCCGAGGAGAGCAGGCGCCCCGCGGCGACATCGTAACTGGGCGCGAAGTACACGCCGAGCCGATCGAACACGTCGGAGTATGCGCGCACGCTCACGAATTCGCTCGCGTTGCGCAGGGTGCCGGGCAGGACCGCGTTCTCGCGATTGACGTAATTGTAGGAGGTCTGCACGAAGGAGCCTTCCAGCGCACGGCCCATGTACATGTTGGAGACCTGCGACCAGGGCGGCTGAAAATTGAAGAACACGTTGGCGAACGTGATTCCCGCATGCCCGCGCGGATTGTAGTCCACCTGCGAGCCGAGCGAGGCGATGCTGGTCGGGTACAGGGTAACCAGTCCTTCGAGGTCCGAGATCTTGCCGGATGCGGTCGATAGATCGTGCGAAAAGTCGTAGCCCTGCCACACGGTGAGCTGCGCCAGCTCATTGACGCTGGCGCCGTTGCTGTAGCTCGCCGAGCCGGTCGGCATCAGCGAATCGCCAGGCTGCGACTGCTGGCCGAACGGACCAATTCCGCTGCCGGGGGCATCGGCGTTCTGCTGGTCGGATTGGGGTTCGGCACTCGGCACCATTTTGGCGAACAGGCGCGTGGTGAATCCGTAGGTGATAAGGCTGCGCGAATTGTAGCGGTCGTATTGATCGAACAGCGGCTGATCGCCCTGGTAGATGCGCGGGACGTAGGCGTAGGAAACGAACGGATCGATCGTGTTCTTGAGCTTCTCGATCGTGTCGCCGCCCACGTTCCAGACGCGCTCGAGTTCCGTGCCGGCGCCGGTCGTCAGGTAGGGGATGCCGTTGGCCTGCATGCCGCCCTGGCTGAGGGCGCCGAGCTTGAGCCCGTTATTGTAAGACAAGCCGTGGGTGCCGACCGGAACCACGTTCACGTCATGACCCGAGGTATCGTACACCGTGCCGAGCACGCCCGCGCTGCCGTAGCCCCAGCCGTAATCGCCCAGACGCCACGGGAGCGTGACGTGGGGATCGGCCATGAAACGCCATCCCTGAACGCCCTGGTCGCGATAGAAATAGGTCGCCTGCGCGTCATAGTCGGCAAACGCGAGACTGCCAAGATTTTGACGCCCGCTCAAAAGGAGTTGCGGCAGCTGCTGCAGCGCGAAGTTCTGCGGCTGGATCAGGTCCTGGTTCCAGGTGCCCTGCATCTGAGCGAAGCCGTTCTCGAACTCGTCGAGCAGGCCGAAATTCGATTGCGCGTTGCGCAGCGAGCCCCAGTTGCTGCCGAATCCGCGCGACAGCGTCCACACGTCCATCTCGCGCAGGTACAGACTGTCGCTGACTGACACCGCGTTGCCGTAGGCCATCAGGCTGTCGGTGAGATGCTGGCGGGTCATCCCGATTATCCCGTAGCGATCGACCGGGATATGCGGGTCGGCGATCTGGTTGTCCACGATGTCGGACTGGCGGTTGGAGTTGGAGCGGATCGATTCGTCGTAGAACGCGCCGTCGACCCAGAGATAGTCGTCCAGGCCGTTGGTCAGCCGATACTCGGCCAGTCCGCCGATTCGCTGCGAGGTTTCGACATCGAGCGCCACGGTCGCGTCCTGGCTCTTGTCGATCGCGATATAGTACGGCTGCAGGTACTGAAACCCGCGCAACCCCGATTGTCCCTGCCGGCCGGCGAGCAGGCCGCTCTGACGATTCGTATCGGCGGGGAACACGGCGTAGGGAATCTTGAGGATCGGCTGGCCCAGGACGTCGAACGATGCACCGCGGGCATGCCCCGTGTGCCCCACCTCGACGTCCATCTCGTTCGCACTGATCGACCAGTCCGGCGCGCCCTTGGTGCATCCGCAGGTCGTGAAGAAGCCCTTTACGATCCGATAGTTCTGGCCCTGCAGCTTCTGAATCCGGTTACCCTTGAGGTGGTAAGAGTTGCGCTTGGACCTGACGGTCGCGTCGTAGAGATCAAGCGTCTCGTCGGCGATATTTACCTTGGCCTTGCTGGCCCACACCTCGACTTCTGGATCGATCAGATGAACGTTGCCGGTGGCGACCGCTTCGCGCTGCTTGCGGAACAGCTCGATTTCGTCCGCGTGCAGCACGCTGCCGCCCTGCGTCATCACGGCCTTGCCGCGAACGGTGAAGGTATCGGCCTTGGAATCGTAGATGGTTTCGCGGCCGGTGATATTGATTGGCTGCGAGCGCTCGGATTGGCTGACCAGCGAGGATCCGCTCGTGGCTGCGGAAAGCGCCACTGGTCCGGACAGCATAATCGCAGCGCCGGCGATCGAGGTCAGCAGAGATTTAAGCCTGGGCTTCAGGAAAAAGTCCTCGCTTCCCTTTGCGGGCCAGGAAGAACGGGTAGATTTCGCCGATAAGATACACCGAACCGGTTATCAGCACCACGTCCCCAGCGGCACTCTCGTTAACAATTGTTTCGACCGCGCGCAGCGGTTCGCGCTCGACCCTGGTGGGGACGTGGGCGGCGAAATGCTCATACATGATATCGGGGTCCAAGGGCCGCTTTGGCCTGACGCGAGTTAGCATCGCGTCGCGTACCCGCGGAGCCAGCATCGCCGCCATCCGTTCCCATTGTTTGTCGGCCAGGCATCCGAAAATGAGCCGCGGCTTCACCTCGAGACCAAGCTCGACGCTTATCGTTTCGAGCAGAGCGGAAATTGCCAGCTCGTTGTGGGCACAATCGAGGATCACCATCGGCGCGCGCGACACGATGTCGAAGCGGCCGGGCCAATAAACCTCGCGCAGGCCGCGGCGGATAGCCGCCTCCCCCACCGCGATTCCCTGCGCGCCGAGCGCTTCCACTGCGGCGACCGCAATCGCCGCATTCTCGTGCTGGAACGGACCACCGAGCCCGAGCTCGAGAGCTTCGAGCGAGTAGGCGAGCCCCTGGTAGTCGAGGCGATGGGCCGGCGCGTGGGAGCGGAAGTTGAAGTCGCGTCCGACGAGCCGGACCGGACTCTTGCGCTGGGCCGCGATCGACTGAAGCGTCGCGCGCGCCTCGTGGTTGCGCGCGCCGATCACGACCGGGACTTCGGGCTTGATGATGCCGCCCTTTTCGGCCGCGATCGCGGGAATCGTGTAGCCCAGATATTCCATGTGGTCGAACCCGATCGGCGTGATCACGCTCAGCAGCGGCATCACCACGTTGGTCGAATCCAGCCGCCCGCCAAGCCCGGTCTCGATAATCGCCAGATCGACCTTCTCCTCCGCGAAGTACAGGAACATCAGTGCGACGGTGAACTCGAAAAACGTCAGCGCCATCCCGGCGCGCTCGTAAATCGCGCGCAGGCTCTGGATATACTCCAGCATCCGGGCCGCAGGCATCTCGGCGCCGCCGATTCGCGTGCGCTCGGCCAGATTGACCAGATGTGGCTTGGTGTAAAGACCGGTGCGGATTCCGGCCGCGCGCAGCATGCTGTCGAGCATCGCGGCGACGCTGCCCTTGCCCTTGGTGCCGGCGATATGGATCGCACGTAGGCGGCGATGCGGGTTGCCGAGCAGGGCGAGCGCGGCCTCCATCCGTTCCAGCTTGTAGATCTCGCCGCGCGCCTCGAGCGAATACAGCCAGTCCAGAATCATGGTGAGCCGTTCTTCCATTCCGGGCGCAAGTGTACCTGCGGGGCGCGGATGGAGAAAGAATTGCGAGCTGCGGCCTGGTTGGGGATCGAGGCGGGTGACCGGAAAATGTCCGCCCGCGCGATTAGCGCAGGCGTGAGAATAGGTCGGCGGGAAGCTTGCGCCCGCCCAGGTCGCCCAGCACCACCAGCGCCATCCGCTCAGGCTGGAACCACGACGACGCCAGCTCAACCACCTGGTCGGCGGTGACCGCGTCGATCCGGCGGGCCAGTTCGGTGAGCGAAATATCGCGGGAGTAGTAGATTTCGTTGCGCGCCAGCCGGTTCATCCTGCTGTCGGTCGATTCCATCCCGAGCAGCATGTTTCCCTTCATCTGGCTCTTCGCGCGTCCGAGCTCGACGGAACTTAGCTCGCCGCGCGCGACCTTGCGCAGCTCCTCGAGGGTGACTTCGATAACTTCATCGACCCACTCGGGATTGGTGCCGGCATAAACGGCGAAGTAGCCGCAATCGGCGTAGGAGGATATGAAGGAGTAGATGCTGTAAACACGGCCGCGCTTTTCGCGCACTTCCTGGAACAGGCGCGAGGACATCCCGCCGCCCAGCGCGGTGTTCAGCACGTAGCTGGCGTAGCGCAAGTCGTCGAGCTGGCTCAGCCCCGGTCCCCCCAGGCAGATATGCGCCTGCTCGAGCTCCTTCTGATGGACGAGCACGGTCTGATGCTCGGGCGGGGGCGCGATCGTCTCGCCGCGCCCGTTCCCCGGAATGCGCGCGAACAGTCGTTCGCAGTGATCGACCAGTTGCTGATGGTCGAGCTTTCCTGCCGCCGCGATAAACACCCGCCCCGAGCGGTAGCGCTCGGCCATGAAGGTGGTCAATAGCTCGCGATCAATCCGGTTGACGGTCTCGACCGAGCCGAAGATGGGCAGCGCGAGCGGATGACCGTGCCAGAACTTGAGCGCGAACAGATCGTGGATGAAATCGTCCGGGGTATCCTCGGCCTGCGAGATCTCCTGCAGCACCACCTGGCGCTCGCGATCGATCTCGGCGGGGTCGAAGACCGACTCCAGGAAGATGTCGGCGAGCAAGTCGGTCGCCATCTTGAGGTCGTCGCCCAGAACCTTGGCGTAATAGCAGGTGTATTCCTTGCCGGTGAACGCGTTGAGCACGCCGCCGACCGCGTCCATCTCCTCGGCGATCTGGGCGGCGGTGCGCTTGATGGTGCCCTTGAACAGGAGATGCTCGATGAAGTGGGAGACGCCGTTTTCCTCGGGCGTCTCGTAGCGCGAGCCGTTCTGCACCCAGATGCCGATGGTGGACGACACCATCTGCGGCATCGCCTCGCTGAGCACGCGGACGCCGTTGGAGAGCAGGCTGCGGGATACCATCGCGCGGGATATCCGCCGGCCCTACTTCGCCTGTTCCTGCTGGGCTTCGCGCAGGGAGAGCCGGATCTTGCCGCTGCGATCGACGTCGAGCACTTTGACGGGAATTTCGTCGCCCTCGTGCAGAACGTCCTCGACCCGGCGGATCCGCTCATTGGAGATCTGCGATATGTGCAGCAGGCCGTCGGTGCCGGGCATGATCTCGACGAACGCGCCGAACTCGACGATCTTGCGCACGACGCCCTGGTAGATCTTGCCGACTTCGGGCTCCGCGCAAATCATTTGAATCGACTCGATCGCCTTGTCCAGCGAAGCGCCGTCGCTCGAGGCGATCAGCACGGTACCGTCGTTGTCGATGTCGATCTTGCAGCCGGTCTCTTCGACCAGTCCGCGGATCACCTTGCCGCCCGGACCGATAACGTCGCGAATCTTGTCGGGATTGATATGGATCGTGACGATCCGCGGCGCGTAGCTCGAAAGCTCCTTGCGCGGAGTCGAAATCGCCTTCTCCATGACGCCCAGGATGAATAGCCGCGCATCGCGAGCCTGGAACAGCGCCCGGCGCAGAACCTCGCGGGTGATGCCGCCGGCCTTGTTGTCCATCTGGATCGCGGTGACGCCCTCGGCGGTTCCGGCGACCTTGAAGTCCATGTCGCCGAGATGATCCTCGTCGCCCAGGATGTCAGTCAAAATTGCGACCCGGTCGCCTTCCTTGACCAATCCCATCGCGATTCCCGCCACCGGCGCCTTGATCGGTACTCCGGCATCCATCAGCGCCAGGCTTCCGCCGCACACCGTCGCCATCGAGGAGCTACCGTTGGATTCCAGTACCTCCGAGACCACGCGGATGGTGTAGGGAAACACGGTTTCGTCGGGCAGCATCGGAGCAATTGCCCGCTCGGCCAGCGCGCCGTGCCCGATATCGCGGCGCGAAGGTCCGCGCAGGAACTTCACCTCGCCGGTGGAAAAGGGAGGGAAGTTGTAATGCAGCAGGAATTTCTTGTAGCGCTCGCCGAGCAGCGCATCGATTTTCTGCTCGTCGGCCGCCGTGCCGAGCGTGACCGTTGCGAGCACCTGGGTCTCGCCGCGGCTGAAGAGCGCGCTGCCATGGGTGCGCGGCAGTACCTGGACTTGCGCACTGAGGGGGCGGATATCGGTCGGCTTGCGATCGTCGATTCGCTTGCCCTCATCGAGAATCGCGGTGCGAACCTTGGTGCGCAGTATCTTGTCATAGGCTTCCGCGATTTCGTTCTGGCGCTCGGGAAAGCGCTCGGCCAGCGCCGCAGCGGTGCTGTCGGACAGACCGTACACGGCGGCGTTGCGATCTTTCTTGCTCGAGATCGCGAGCGCCTTCTCGATACCGTCGCCGATCTGGCCTTTGACAGCTTCCAGCAGGGCGTTATCAATAACCTTGGGCGTGAATTCCCGCTTGGGCTTGCCGGCCAGCTTTCGGAGCTGGGTCATCAGCTCGAAGATCGGCCGCAGCGATTCGTGCGCGGTCAGCAGCGCCTCGACCAGCGTGTCTTCATCGACGACCCGGGCGCCACCCTCGAGCATCGTGATCGATTCCGGCGTTGCCGCCACCATCAGCGAGACATCGCTTTTCTCCAGATCAGTGATAGTCGGGCTGACGGCCAGCTTTCCGTCGATCCGTCCCATCCGGACCGCCGCAACCGGGCCGTTGTGAGGGATATCGGACACCTCCAGTGCGGCGGAGGCGGCGATCAGCGAAAGCGCGTCGGTCTCATTGTCGTGATCGGCGCTCAGCACCGTCACGACGATCTGGGTCTCGCGATCGTAGCCCTTGGGAAACAGCGGGCGCATTGCGCGGTCGATCAGACGCGAGACCAGGATCTCTCTTTCGGATTGGCGGCCTTCGCGCTTGAAAAAGCCGCCGGGGATTTTTCCGGCGGCGAATGTCTTCTCGACGTAATCGACGGTCAGGGGCAGGAAGTCCACCTTCGCCCTGGCCTCGTATTGCGACGTGGCGGTCGCAAGTACGACGGTTTCGCCGTACTGCGCGAGCACCGCGCCATGGGACTGCTTGGCAAGCCGTCCCGTTTCGAGCGAAAGTGTCCGCCCGGCAAATTCAGTCTCTAGTTTTCCGTACATTTGTGATACCTGAGGGAGGCGATTGGCCGCGATTGCAGAGGTCTGACGGCACCCTTGCTGGTGCGCTCCGAAGATGGCCGGGCGGCCATCCCGGGCCCGCGTCCGCATCCATTATCGAGTGTGCGGCGCGGCCTCAATTTCGCAGCCTATCTCCTGATGCCGAGTTTTTCGATCAGCGCCTTGTAGCGAGCGAAGTCGCGCGAACGCACGTAGTCGAGCAGGCGGCGTCGCTGTCCGACCAGCCGCAGCAATCCCCGGCGCGTGTGATGGTCCTTCGCGTGGGTGCTGAGATGGTTGGTAAGCTGTTCGATCCGCGCCGAGAGCAGCGCTACCTGAACTTCAGGCGAGCCGCTGTCGTTAGGAGTGCGAGCGTTGGCTTGGATAATTTCCCGCTTTTGGGCTACCGCGAGGGGCATCAGAAACTCTTACTTTCCCTTTTTCCTTTGTTATCCGGGCACCGTAACAGAGGCGCCGCGCCGAGTAAAGCTGGCGGCAACGCCGGCGGGCAGTGCGGGGGACGTAAGCCAACTCTTCCCGAGCGACCGCCTCTGCCCCGCCCCGCATAACCGTCGCGCCGCCAAGTGGTAGAATACGCGCGGGCCGGGCACGGGGCACACGCGATGGAGCCGTCGCAAGAACATCTGGGCAAGCGCGATCTTACCGCAACTACCACTCTGACCCTGCTCTGGTGGGGACCGGGAATCCTGCTGATTGCGCTTACCGCGCACGTGCCAGGATGGATTCGTCCCGTGGCATGGACGGCAGGGCTGCTCTGGATGGCGGGGCTGTGCCTGTGGAATCTCCGGCGATGCAGCCGGGTGCATTGCATCTTCACCGGACCGTTCTTCTTCGCAATGGCGGTGGTGACGACGATGGCGGGCGCCGGCATTTTCTCGTTCGGAGCCGAGGCCTGGAACGTGCTCGGTTTCGCGATCCTGGCGGGCGGAATCTCGCTATGCTGCGTGCCGGAGATGATCTGGGGCCGCTATTGGGGCAGCCGCCGCACCGTTTCCGATTAATCGACCGAACCCGGACCCACTGCGACTAGCGCCGGTCCGGCGCGCGCCTCACCGCACGAAGATTCGCTCGATCGTCGCAGTTACCAGGGTGGTCGCGCGCGCGACCGCAATAAGCTCACCGTCATGCTGTGCGAGCACCTTGAAAAGTGGCGTCGCACCGGCCGGAACAATGGAGGTCAGCGCACGCGAGTCGCCGTTGCGCAGGCGCGCTTCGGCCGCGGAATCGACGCGGACTTCCGGCAGATCACCGAGCACCTCGCCCATCGCCATCAGCCGCAGGCGAGCGGCGTCGCCGGAGTCGAGCGCCTCCAGAACCTCATCGAGCGGCGCCGCATCATCAATCGAGAACCGGCCGCTGCGAGTGCGGCGCAAATCCTCCAGATGAGCCGCGGTGCCGAGTGCCGCGCCGATATCGCGCGCCAGCGATCGGGCGTAGGTCCCCGTCGAGCATCGCGCGGAAAATCGAATCGCGTCGCCGCCGGCGGGCTCCATCGTGATGCGGTAAATCTCGACCTCGCGCGGAGCCGGCGGCTCGACCGCCTCACCCTTGCGCGCGAGCCTGTAGAGCGGTACACCGCCCCGCTTGATCGCCGAGAATACCGGCGGCGTTTGGGTGATCCGTCCGGTGAATCGCGCGGCGACTTCGCGCAGCTTCTCGATGCCGAATTCGGGAATTTCCGCGGTCCGCACCACTTTGCCCTCGCGGTCGAGCGTGTCGGTTTCGGAGCCGAGCCGAATGATTCCCTCGTATTCCTTCTCTCCGCCTTCGAGAAACGGGGCGAGCTTGGTCGCCTCGCCGACCATGATCGGAAGCAGACCGGTCGCGAACGGATCGAGCGTGCCCAAGTGCCCAACTCGCGCAGGTTTGACGTGGCGCTTGATGCGCCGGACGGCTTCCGCCGAAGTGATTCCGGCGGACTTGTCCACGAGGATGATTCCGTTCATGGCAGAATCATCCAAGATATCCGATGTGCCTCGGCGGAGTAAGACGCGCGCGGCAGGCGCGCGAGAATGAGGGGCGGGGAGCCGGACCTCTCAGTCGCAAGCGAGGCCGGCCCCCCTGCTTCGGGTTGGGTGGGGAACCCCGAGTGATCTCGTTCGGACGGGGTGGGAACCGCCCGGCCACCGCCGTTTCAGCGCCGGAGCGGGACGATCAGACCCGCTCCGTTAAACGAACGTTCAACTTAAACGACCGTTTAGTAGGCTCGGATTTTTGATTAGGACTTTTCCGCCCGAATTACAAGGGCCGGCCACGGGGGCGCGCGGATCAACCGGCGGAGGTCATTTCTTGTCGCGCGATTCGCGCAACAGCGCGCCGATTCGCGCGGCCCGCTCGGGGCCCGGATCGAAATGAAAATCCATCTCGGGCGTGTAGCGCAGCCCGAGCGCGCGGCCGAGCTCGCGCCGGATGAATCCGCTCGCGCTATGAAAGCCCGCCACGGCCGCGGGCGCACGCGCCGAGCCCTCGATATGCGAGAAGTACACGCGGCCGTGGCGCAGGTCGTCGGCCATCTCGACTCCGGTCAGCGTGATGCCGCGCAGGCGGGGATCCTTGAGGTCGCGCACCAGCATCCCGGACAGCTCTCTCAATACCAGTTCGGCAACCCGATCCGCCCTGCGTGGCTCGCTCACTTTTCTCTCTCCACCAATAGTGACGGCAAAATGCGCGCGCGCGCGGGCATCAGCGGCGCGCGCCGCGACCTGTCCCGCGCCCGGCTGAACGCGCGGCTGCGCGCTCAGTAGTTGATTATCTCCAGTTCCTCTTCGCCCAGCGGAGCCAGGTCCAGGGAATCTATGAAGTTGACCACTTCGCGCAGCGCCCGATCCACGAAGGGGCGGTCGCTCCCAACCTGGCAGATGCCCAGCTCCGCGCGCTGCCACATGTCATGCCCGTCGGACTCGGCAATCGAGACGTTGAACTTGCCGCGCACGCGGTCCTTGATCGATCGGAGGACCTGACGCTTGCCCTTGAGCGAATGATTCTCGGGCAGGAACAGGGTGAGCCGCAAAATACCCACGACCATCGTATGTCGCCCCCTCCCCTCGCGAGCTGATCACGCCGCGGCGGCGGGCTATGCGCGCCGCGCGGCGCGGGCTCAGGTCTGAAGCTGCTTTTCGACCGCCGCCTGGCCGCGCGTTGACTCGGGTTTGGGCAACGCCAGCTTGCGCAGCACGGTTTCCAGCTCGTAGGTCTCGATCATGTCGCCGGGCTTGACGTCGTTGAAGTTCTCAAGCCCGATACCGCATTCGTAGCCCGACTGGACTTCGCGCGCGTCTTCCTTGAAGCGTTTGAGCGAGCCTATTTTGCCTTCCCACACCACGCGGCCGTCACGCACCAGCCGGGTGCGCGCGTTGCGCGCGACCTTGCCGTCGACAACCATCGAGCCCGCCACCGTGCCGCCGGGCACGTTGAAGACCTTGCGGACTTCCGCACGGCCCATCGCCTTTTCGCGGAAGGTCGGCGCGAGCAGTCCTTCCATCGCCTCGCGCATGTCGTTGATTGCGTCGTAGATCACGGTGTACAGGCGCAGATCGACGCCTTCTTTTTCCGCGAGCTGGGCGGCCTTCGGTTCGGGCCGGATGTTAAAGCCGATGATCACAGCCTTGGAAGCGGCCGCGAGCGTGACGTCGGTTTCCGAGATCGCGCCCGCCGAGGTGTGGATGATCTCCAGCTTGACCTCGTCGGTGGACATGCGGCGCAATCCGTCGGCCAGCGCTTCGACCGAGCCCTGCACGTCGCCCTTGATGATTACCTTGAGCTCCTTGACTTCGCCGGCCGCCATCCGCTCGCTGAGATCCTCGAGCGAGATACGGCTGGTCTTCGCCAGCTCGCCTTCGCGCTGCTTGGAGCGGCGGTACTCGGCGACCTGGCGGGCCTTGGATTCCTCGGCCACGCCGACGAATGCGGTGCCCGGTTCCGGCACGGCGGAGAGTCCGAAGATCTCGACCGGCGTTGACGGCCCGGCCTCGCTGACGCGCTGCCCCTTGTGATCGAGCATCGCGCGCACCCGCCCATAGCTGATGCCGCACACGAACGCGTCGCCTTGCCGGAGCGTGCCTTCCTGGATAAGCACGGTGGCCACCGGGCCGCGCCCGCGATCGAGCTGCGACTCGACGACCGTACCGCGTGCGGGGCGGTCGGGATTCGCCTTCAGCTCCATCAGGTCGGCCTGCAGCAAAATCATCTCGAGCAGCCGTTCGATCCCCTCGCGCGTGCGCGCGGAGACCGGCACGGTGATGGTGTCGCCGCCGTAGTCCTCCGGGATGAGGCCGATTTCAGTCAGGCGCTGCTTGATACGGTCGATGTTGGCGTCGGGGAGATCGATCTTGTTGATCGCGACGATGATCGGAACGCCCGCCGCCTTGGCATGGTTCATCGCCTCGATCGTCTGCGGCATCGGGCCCTCGTTGGCCGCGACCACCAGGATGACGATGTCGGTGACCTTGGCGCCGCGCGCGCGCATCGCGGTGAAAGCCTCGTGGCCGGGAGTATCGACGAAAGTGATCACGCGGTCGCGAGCGGTGACCGAGTACGCCCCGATGTGCTGCGTAATTCCGCCGAATTCCTTCTCGGTGACGCTGGTGTGACGAATCGCGTCGAGCAGCGAGGTCTTGCCGTGATCGACGTGGCCCATGACGGTCACCACCGGCGGCCGCGGCTTCGCTTCGCCCTCGAACTCCTCGGGCTGCTCCTCGATTGCCTGTTCGGCGTCAAAGGCGACGTTCTCGACGCTGTAGCCGAACTCGCCCGCCAGCAGCGTCGCGGTGTCCAGGTCAAGGACCTGGTTGAGCGTCGCCATCTGGCCGAGCTCCATCAGCTTCTTGATCAGCTCGCCGGCCTTGACGCCCATGTTGCGTCCGAGGTCGCCGACGGTCACGCCTTCGGTGATGCGCACGACGCGCTTGGAGGCCTTGGGGGTCGTGATCTCGGTCTTCTTCTGTTCCTTGCCGGGCAGCGCGCGCCGCTTCTTCGGCACCCGCAGTCCGCGCATCTCGCGCTCGGCGGTGAAATCGACCGTACCCTTCTTGACGACCTTCTTCTTCTTGGCGCCGCGAGCGCCGGGCTTCTGCTGATCGGGCGTCGGCGGCAATTCCGTCGGCGGCGCAGAGGGCGCACCAAATCGACCGGGACCGCCCGGACGCGGCGGTTGCGCCGGACGCGTGGGCGGCGTGGCGGGACGCGGCACGGGCCGCTTGGTCAAATCTATCTTGCCCAGAACCTTGGGCCCGCGCTGACCGTCGTCGAGCGAGGGAGTCTGGGCGGAAGTCTTGGTCAGGTTGATCGCGCTGCGATCGCCGGCCTGGCGCTCAGGTATCGGACGGCCGAATCGCGACCCGTTGCGCACGTCGCGAGCCTCGGGCTGGCGCTCGATGCGCCTGGTCGGCGCTGCGGGCGGTGCCCCGGCGCGCGGCGCTTCGGCGGCGCGCGTTTCCGGCTGCGGCGGTCGCTCCGGTGCGGGAGCCTCGGATTCAGGCGCTCCGGCCGCGGACTGCTCAACGGGCGCCGCCGGCTCTGGAGCCGCCGCCTCGGGGCCAGGAACCTCCGGCAGTGCGAGCGGCTCGCTGGGGTTCTGCTCCTGATTGTCGAGGAACGGCGCGACGAATGGCTCTTCGTCCTTGCTTTCGACCTCGAAGTGGAACGGCTGCTCCTGGGCCTGCTGCGAGGCGTCGGGCTCGGTGTGCCGCCGCCGCATCACGGTCGCATTGAGGCGCTTCTCGACCACCTTGCCGGCGCTGGTCTCGACGACCGTTTCGCGGCGCAGGATGGTGGCTCGATGCGCCTGCTCGTCGAGGTCGGCCTTGATCCGGTCGGTCTCGTCGGGACCCAGCAGACTGGATTCGGAATGAGCGTGTCCGAGCTTGAGTCTCGCGCAGCTCTGCAGGACGTCGTCGACGGAGACGCCCCATTCGCTGGCAAGAGTTTTGATCCGCTTGCGCGCCATCTTGTCTATATTATTAGACCCCGCGATTTCTATCCAGTCGCGTCCGAATCGATTCCGCGATCCGTTCCCGCGCCGGGCGGTCGACCGCGCGGCGCAGCGAACGGAACTCCCTGACCCTGGAGCGCACGAATCGCTCCAGACATTCCGGGCGCGGATGAAGATATCCGCCGCGTCCGGGGAGCGCTGCGCTCTGGTCGGTTACCATCGTGCCTTCCGAATCGACGATTCGCACCATCGCCGCCTTTAAATCCCGCTGCATGCATCCCAGGCAGGTGCGCAGCGGCCTATGATTTTCCTTCCGCATTGGGAGCCGCCTCGACCACCGGTGCAGGCGCGTCCTCGGGCTGGGGTTGCGCCGCCGCCTCCACGGCGGCCTCAGCCGCCTGCTGCGCGCGCAGGCGTTCGGCCTCCGCCTCGGCCGCGATGCGAGCCTCCTCCTGCTCGCGCTTGCGCGCGACGTGCTCGCGAGCGGCGTGAATTATCTGGCGCGCGCGCTCGGGGCTGATGCCCTCGACCTCGAAATTATTCTCGTCAGCCTCGGCGAGTTGCTCAGCCGAACGGAATCCCCACTGATAGAGCAACTCCGCGTTGATGTCTCCGATGCTGGGGATAGCGTTGAGCGAGGCGCGCGCTGCGCGGGCTTCCTCTTCGGCCTCGGCCTCGCTGCGCACGTCGAGCTTCCACGCGGTGAGCCGATGGGCCAGGCGGACGTTCTGTCCGCGCTTACCGATCGCAAGGGAGAGCTGATCGTCGGGAACGATCACTTCCATGGCGTGCTCGTCTTCGTCGATTATGACCTTGGAAACCTTGGCCGGGGCGAGCGCACGGCAGACCAGCTCTGCCTGGTCGTCGGTCCAGGGCACGATGTCGATTTTTTCACCGCGCAGTTCCTGCACCACCGACTGCACGCGCGTTCCCTTCATCCCGACGCATGCGCCAACCGGGTCGACGTCGGAGTCCTTGGAGTACACGGCGACCTTGGCGCGGCCGCCGGGTTCGCGCGCGCACTGGCGAATTTCGACGATCGCTTCGTAAATCTCCGGCACCTCCTGCGCGAAGAGCCCGATGAGGAAATCGTTCGAGGTGCGCGACAGCACGATCGAAAGCCCTTTTTCGGAGAGATCGACGTCCAGAATGAGCGCGCGGATGCGATCGCCCTGGCGGTAGCGCTCGTGCGGGATCTGTTCCTTTTCGGGCAGAATCGCCTCGGTGCGGCCCAGGTTAACGATCATGTTCTTGCGCTCGAAGCGCTGCACGATACCCGAGGTGATCTCACCCTTGCGATCCTTGAACTCGTTGAAGATCTGCTTTCGCTCGGCGTCGCGGATATGCTGGATGAGGTTCTGCTTGGCGGCCTGCGCGGCGATCCGGCCCATCGTGGCCGTGTCGAGCTTGATCAGAATTTCGTCGCCCAACTGCGCTTCGGGATCGTACTTGGCGTGCGCCTCGTCGAGCGTCGTCTCGGACCCGGCGTTGGTCACCGCTTCGACCACCGTCTTGATTTCGAACAGTTCGACTTCGCCCAGGTCGGGGTTGTAGCGCGACTCGATATTGCGATCGGCGCCGAACGTGCGGCGCGCCGCCGAATGCATCATCTCCTCGACCGCGTTGATGACGATCGTTTTGTCGATTCCCTTTTCTTTCGAGACCTGCTCGATGACTCGACTCAGATCCTGCATACAGCCTCCTCGAGGCGCGCATCGATGCGCGCACCACGACGGTGCATCCCGAGATCGCGCGGTGACGGCGCCCGATGGCGCCGCGTGGCGCGGAGAGATTCGCGATAGGCTCGCTCAATGGTCAAAATCGTACTCGAAGTTCGCTCCCTTCATGTCGTCAAAGCCAATGCTCACGGTGCGGCGGCTGGATTCGTCTTCGATATCCACCCCTTCCGCCCTGACCGATGCCAATCGGCCGCAAAAGGACTTCTGCCCTTCGTGCGGCCGGTGCGTCCGGATCTTCACCCGCTGGCCGCGCACCGCCTCGAAATGCGCCAGCGTGCGCAACGGGCGGTTGAGCCCCGGCGACGCGACCTCCAACGTGTAGCGCCCATCAACCGGGTCGTACACGTCGAGCAGATCGCCCAGGACCGGACTCAGCTTCTCCAGGTCATCCAGGCTGATGCCGCCACTGGGCTTGTCCACCAGCAGGCGCAGCAGTGAGCTTCGCGTTCCCTTGTGAAACTCCACCGACACCAGCTCGTAGCCCTGACGCTCAATGTGCGGCTCGAGCAATTCGGCGACTTTCGCCGCTACCGGGTGCAGCACCACGACGTTCATGGCACTCCCCTGCGCCCGCAGGCGTTATACCCGCGAATCCCAACCCGATGTTCCCCGGAACTCCTGAACGCCACCAACAAAAAAGTGGGCACGAGCCCACGCCGCCAGAGATTATCACCCGATCCATCCACTAACAAGGCCGCCGAATCTGGCCCATGCGCGCTATCCAAGGCGGATTTGCACCGCCGCTTGCGTGTGGTACGTCCCAGCCACGCGAATCGAGGCGGCGCCGCCCGATCTCGGCGCATGGAACAAACCTCCGGTTCGGCTCACGCCGTGGTTTCTGGACTCGATGAAAAATCGCGAGAGCGCGGCGCGTGCGGCGATCGCGGTCGAGAAGATCCGTGGGCCCGTGCTGATGTTCTCGGGTACCGACGACCAGATGTGGCCGTCGCTTAACCTGGCGGACGCGGCGATGCAGCGACTACTCGCGCACGATTTTCCGCATTCGCACGAACACGTCAGTTACGCGGGAGCCGGGCATTTCATCCGATTTCCTTACTCGCCCGTCATCAGCGAAATCTTCCATCCGATTGTGAAGACGCCGATGGCGCTGGGCGGAGCGCCCGAGGCCAATCATCTGGCCAATCTGGACTCATGGCGCCGATGCCTGGCGCTGCTCGCGAGCGCACTCGTTTGAAGCGGCGAAGTTGTGTGGCGCGGCGGCGCGCTTGCCCCGCCGATTCCCATATCGCGGCCTCGCGGCTATTCTCGCCCGAACAGTCCTCGGCTTCCGGAGGGAGGGGTTCGGATGCAAGAACTCAAGTCGTTCAACGTGGTGGCGACGGCGAAGGTGGCGGGCGCACTTTACGCGATCCTGGGCGAAGTTGGCGGGGTAATCCTGGCCCTCACCGCGCTGTTCGAGGGCCACCTTATCCGGGCGCTGCTCGTGCTGATTTTCTTCGGCGCGATTTACGGAATCCTGGGGTTCATAATCACGGCGATCACGGCCTGGCTGTATAACCAGATCGCCGCTCAGATTGGCGGAATCGAGTTCGAGCTCGTCCAGCGCTGACGCGCGGAGGCCGCTCTCGTCGGGGCGGCTGGCGCGCTAAGCTGAGCGGATGCCGCTGCCGACGCTTCTGACGATCTCGCGCGGACTGGTGCTCGCGCTTGCGCTCGGCTTTCTCATCGGGCGCACACGCGAGCCGGAGGCGGGCAAACCGCCGCGGCCCGGCCTTCGCGACTTCGTGATTATCTCAACGCTGGGCGCGGTATGCGCGGTGCTCGGAATTTTGGCCGTCACGGTGACGGCATTCGCCGCAATCGCGATCATTCTGGCCGTAATGCGCGCGCAGCAGACCGCGCGATCCGGCATCACGACCGAAATTGCCGCCCTGCTGACCTTCGTGATCGGCTACATGGCGATGACGCCGGAGAGCGCGATTGCGGCAGGCATCGGAATCGCGGTCGGCGCGATTCTGGCCACCAAGGAGCAGTTGCGCGCGTTCGCGCGCGACGTGATCTCGGACCGCGAGTATCTCGACACGCTCGGGTTCCTCGCTCTCATCTATATCATCCTGCCGCTCCTGCCCGCCGGCGGATATGGACCGTTCGCGTTCTTTGAGCCGCGCCGGATCTGGTTCTTCGTAATCCTGGTCTCGGGCGTGTCTTTCGTCGGCTACTTTCTGACCAAGTTCCTCGGTCCCGAAAGCGGACAGCTTGCAACCGCTATCGTGGGCGGTCTCGCCTCGACGACCGCTTACACCGGCGGTGCGGCGGAGGTGGTGCTGCAGGCGCCCGAGACGGCGGTGCCGATGGCGCGGGCGGCGCTGATTGCGAACTCAATCCTGTTCCCGCGCATCCTGATTCTGGCCGCGTTTATCAGTCCCGAGCTCGCGGTTACCGGGGTGCCGTCATTCGCCGTCATGACGGCGGCCGGTCTGGGCTCCGCATGGATTCTGGCGCGGGGCGGCAAGCAGGCGCCCGGAAAATCGCCGTCGTCGGGATTTACCAATCCGTTTCAGATCGGCACGGCGCTGCGCTTCGGCGTGGTCTTCACCGCGGTGCTGCTGCTCACCAAGGCCGGGAAGTTCTATTTCGGCAGCAACGGGCAGTTGATCAGCGCCGCAATCGGCGGATTGATCGACACCGACGCGGTAACGGTCTCACTCTCGCAGTTCTATGCGGCCGGGACCTCGAACGCCGCCAATGCGATTATCGGGATGGTGCTGGCGGCGGCGGTCAACGCGATCTTCAAGACCGGGTTGGCGCAAACCAGCAGGCAGCTTGCGTTCTCGGGCCGGATCGCCGCCGGATTCGCGATCATGTTCGCGGCCGGCGCGGTGTTCCTGTACTTCGTCGGGGTTCCGCCGATCGCGCTGCCGGGTTGACCGCTGCGGGCCGGTCGGCGGGCACGGGCCGGGCACCTTCGCGCACCAAGCTCCTTCGCTCGCTGCGCTCGCTCAGGATGACCGCTCGGGCACGCCGGGATCCTTCGCTGCGCTCAGGATGACGGCTCGGGCACGCCTCGCGGTCACTCCTCGTCGTCGCGCAGGCGGGAGAGCACCGACAGATCCTCGAGCGTCGAAGTGTCGCCAAGGGTCTGGTCGCCCGATGCGATCTGCCGCAGCAGCCGGCGCATGATCTTGCCGCTGCGCGTCTTGGGCAGCGCCTCGGTAAACCGGATCTCTTCGGGACGCGCGAGCGCTCCGATCTCCTTCGCGACGTGCTTGCGAAGCTCTTCCTTGAGCTTGTCGTCGCCTTTGCGGCTGCCCTCGAGCGTGACGAACGCGACGACCGCCTGCCCTTTCATTTCGTCGGGACGTCCGACCACGGCGGCCTCGGCCACCGTCAGATGCGAGACGAGCGCGCTCTCGACCTCCATGGTGCCGAGCCGATGGCCCGATACGTTAATCACGTCGTCCACCCGTCCCATGATCCAGAAGTAACCGTCCTCGTCGCGGCGCGCGCCGTCGCCCGTGAAGTAGCATCCCTCGATCTGGCTGAAGTACTGCTGCTTGTAGCGCTCGGGGTCGCGGAAGATCGTGCGCAGCATCCCGGGCCACGGCCGCTTGATGACGAGCAAGCCGCCCTGGTTGGGCCCGACCGGCTTGCCTTCGCGCGTGACGACTTCGGCGGCGATTCCGGGCAGCGGCCGCGTCGCGGAGCCGGGCTTGGTCGCAATCGCGCCGGGCACCGGCGAAATCAGGATACCGCCGGTTTCCGTCTGCCAGTATGTATCGACGATCGGGCATCGCTCTCCGCCGATATTCTTGCGGTACCAGATCCACGCCTCGGGATTGATCGGCTCACCGACGGTGCCGAGCAGGCGCAGGCTCGAGAGGTCGTGCTTCTTGACCCAGGAGTCGCCCCACTTGACGAACGTACGAATCGCGGTCGGCGCGGTGTACAGGATATTGACGCGGTATTTTTCGATCAGCTGCCAGAAGCGATCTTCGTGGGGGAAGTTCGGCGCGCCCTCGTACATCATGACCGTCGCGCCGGCCGCGAGCGGCCCGTACACGATATAGCTGTGCCCCGTCACCCATCCGATATCGGCGGTGCACCAGTAGATGTCGTCCTCCTTGAGGTCGAACACCCACTTCATCGTCATCAGCACGTGCGTCAGATAGCCGCCGGTGGTGTGCAGCACGCCCTTGGGCTTGCCGGTGGTGCCGGAAGTATAGAGCGTGAACAGGGTATGCTCGGAGTCCAGGCGCGCGGCTTCGCACACCGGGCTTTGCGCGGCCACCAGCTCGTCCCACCAATGGTCGCGCCCCTTGCGCATCTCGACCTTGCCGCCGGTGCGCTTCAGCACGACCACGTGTTTCACCGACGGGCAGCGCTTGAGCGCCTCATCGACGTTGGACTTGAGCTCGACTGGCTGCCCGCGGCGCCATCCGGCGTCGGCCGTTATGCACACCTTCGCCTCGGCGTCGTTGATCCGATCGGCGAGCGCCTCGGCCGAAAACCCGCCGAAGACGACGGAATGAATCGCGCCGATTCGCGCGCACGCCAGCATCGCGATCACCGCCTCCGGCACCATCGGCATGTAGATCGCCACCCGGTCGCCTTCCTTTACGCCGAGCGCCTTGAGCGTGTTGGCGAAGCGCCCGACCTCTTCGGCGAGCATCTGGTAGGTCAGCACGCGCGAGTCGCCGGGCTCGCCCTCCCAGATGATCGCGGCCTTGTTGCGGCGCGGCGAGGCGAGATGGCGATCGATGCAGTTGTAGGAGGCGTTGAGCTGTCCGCCGAGGAACCATTTGGAGAACGGATAATTCCACTCCAGCACCTTGTCGAAGGGCTTGAACCAGTGGAGATTGCGCGCGCATTCGCCCCAGAACGCCTCGGGATCCTCCTCGGCGCGCCGGCAGATCAGATCGTATTCGGCCGCGCTCTTGATCCATGCGTGCGAGCTGAACTCCCTGGACGGCTCGAACTTTCTCGCCTCGGTCAGTGTGGATTCGATGTCATGGCTGGGATTGGAAGCCACCGTTATATCCTCCCGCGCGCCTCGCGAGTCTTGAGGCTCAGATAGAGCGTGGCGGCGTCGCCGATTTCATGGCGGTTGGAATGGACGTCGCGCAGACGCTCGAGCAGCTCGGTCTCAATTCCCGGCGTCAGCTCGGAGGCGAGCTCGACCGCGCGCGCCGCCCACCTTAGCGCCACGCGGCCCTCGGGACCGCCGAAATCGTCGAAGAACCATGCGCAGCTCGTGAGCGCGGCCTGCCCCGCGCGGACCATGTCGAACATCCGCAGCAGGCGCTCGCGCGTCACCTCGCCGCTGACGCCGAAGCGGGTGAAAAATTCCTCGTGAAGGATCGGATTGGGGTCGGTCAGCACACCAATCGCGGCTCTGGCGGCGCCGATGTGATCTTTCACGAGCTGGGGCGCAAAGCGGTCGTAAACCGCCTCGGCGTGGTTCTTCACCAACTCCATCGCGGCGCGCAGCGGCACGCGCCATTCCTGGCTGGTCGCGGGATCGCTGCGGCATCCGCAGTTCGCGCGCCATCGCTCGACTCCGTGCGGGCAGCTCCACGAGGTCGCGCCGCGGGTGGCAAACGATCCGCGCGTTCCGCGCATCGCAAGGTAGTTCTCGCAATTGGTAATGATCACTTCCTCGCGCCGCTCCAGCATCACGATCGCCCGCGCCAGTTCGGCGGCGCCGCCCTTCTTGTGATGACCGAAGGTCTCGCCGTCGGTCGCGATCATCAGCGCGGATTCCTCGGGCATCGCCATCGTGGTTGCGACGATCCATTCGGCCAGCCGTCCGCCGTCCTGCAGGCCCTCGCCAAACGAGATGGTTCCGGCCAGCTCGCGATCGAAGCGGAAGATCGCAAGGCTCAACTCACCGCTGCGCCATTGGAACGGGCCCGCGGCGCGTGAATCCGCACCCTCGCCCGAATATCCGCCCTGCTCGGGACCCGCGATGATGAACTTCAGTCCGGCCGAAGCGATTGAGACCAGCGTGTCCTCGTCAAGCGCGCATTCGGGCAGCCACATTCCGGCCGGCCGGCGGCCGAAGCGATGAACGAAGTCCTCGATTCCCCACGCGATCTGCAGCTCGCGATCGCGCGCCGGCAAAAGCGGCAGTATCGAATGATTATAGGCCTGCGCCATCGCATTGCCGTGCCCGCCCATCTGCTCGCGCGAGAGCTGATCGCCCCGGCGCATCGCGCGATACGCCGCGCGTCCGTGCGACTCCAGCCATAGCGCGAGCGTCGGCCCCACGTCGAAATTAAGCCGCTCGTAGTTGTTGCGAACGTGGACGACCGTGCCCTCCATCGTGTGGGCATGGGCGTTGGCCGTGTAGCATTCGCTCAGGATTCGTTCATTCCAGTTCGGAAACGGAGCCGCGCCGGCTTCGGGACTGATAAGACCGGTCCACGGGCTTTCCCGCGGGGGTTGATAGAAGTGTCCGTGGATAATGACGTAACGGGGCTTGCCCATTGCTTATTAATTTTGCTCTTTCGGGCGCGCGATCAGAAGTCCGCCCGTGCGGATATCGGGTTTAATGATGTTTTCATTGGCGCATTCGAGCCACGCGATCAAGGAACCCTCAGGCGCCCACCGCCTGGGCGGCGGTGGAGGCCCGATGTCCGATGAAATAACGCGGCGCCGGAGGCGTCCTATTCGGCGGCGGCGCGGAACGAACCGCGAATTGCCGGCTCGCCCTTCTGATTGAGGACGATAAGTTCGCCCTCGACAACCTTTTCGCCGTTCTTCTCGCTCTTGCTGGTGACCTTGCCCGTGCACGTGACGACGTCGCCGGGCCACACCCGGGTGGCAAAGCGGACCTTGAACTGGCGCACGTTGCCGATTCCGCACCAGTCGGTCAGAGCCTTCGAGAGCAGCCCCGCCGTGTACATCCCCTGTGCGAACACGGTCGGGATTCCCGCCGCTTCCACGAAGGTCTGGTCGTAATGGAGCGGCACAAAATCACCCGACGCGCCGGCATAGCGAACGAAGTCGGGGCGCGTAACTCCCTCGACCACGAACTTGGGAATTTCGTCGCCGACTTTTACCGAATCAAATTTCAGCTTCTTGACCATCGTGATTCTCCGAATGCGCGAAAAGTTGCGGCGCTCAGTTCGCCTTCACCGCCTGCCCGGTTTCGATCAGCGTCGAGCGCGCGACCGCGACCTTTTCGCCGCGCTGATTGGTGTATTCGGTCTCGCTGATCACCAGCGTCATCTTGCCGCCGCGGCCGCCCTCTTTCTCCTGGATGTCGGCGACTTTCGATACGCCGGTCAGCACGTCGCCCACGTGGATCGGCCCCAGCAGCTCGAACTCCTGCTCGCCGTGCAGAATACGGCGAAGGTCGAAGCCGCCGAAGCCCGGGCTCGATTCGGCCTCGGTCCAGAAGGCGCTGGTCTGCAGAAAGGTGATGGGAACCGGAACCCCGCCCAGTTCCTTCTTTGCAAGCTCGGGATCGAAGTAGAGCGGATTGGGATCTTTGATTGCGCGGGCAAACTCGCGCACCTTGCTCCATTCGATCGGCATCTTGAACGGCTTGCCGGTGCGTCCGATGATGCTTCTGTCGGCCATTCGGGTTTCCTCTCCTGAACGGATCTTGGTCCGGTTTTGATCTTAAATCAGGGTCCGATCTGCCGTACCACGCCACGCCCGCGCCCGACAAGCGCCGCGGCGGCGCACGCCGTTGCGCTCAGCGGCGCCTGGCTTACTCCGCGGCGCGCGGCGCCTCACCGCCGTCGATAATCAGCGTGGTGCCGGTCACGTAACTCGATGCGTCGGAGGCCAGGAAGAGGCACGGGAACGCGATCTCCTCGACGCGTCCAAAGCGCCCGAGCGCGCGCGAGCGCGCAACCATCTCCTTCACCTTGGGGTTCGGCCACACCCGCGGCGCCGCGCCTTCGGTATCGATCGGGCCGGGCGCGATGCAGTTGACGCGGATTCCATGATGCCCCCATTCGCTGGCGTGCGAGATGGTCAGGTTCATCACGCCCGCCTTGCCCGCGCCGTAGGGCAGCATGTGCGCGGATCCGTGGACGCCGGCGGTCGAGGAGATGTTGATGATCGCGCCGGGGACCTTGCGCTCGATGAAATAGCGGGCCGCCGCCTTGGAGCAGAAGAACACGCCGTCGAGGTTGATCCCGATCACGGCGCGCCATCCCCCCGGGCTCAGATCGAGCGTAGAGCTCGCGATGCTGGCGCCGTGATTGTTGATGAGCACGTCGAGGCGGCCGAATTTGCTGACCGTCTCCGTCACCATCGCGTCGCACTGCGCGGCGTCGCGGACGTCGCACTGGACCATCTCGCACTTGCCGCCGGCCTTGCGGATTTCGTCGCGCACGCGCTCGAGGTTCTCGACCTTGCGGCTGGCGATCATCACCGGCGCGCCGCGCGCGGCGAATTCGCGGGCGATTGACTCTCCGATTCCGGTGCCGCCGCCAGTGACGATCGTGACTTTGCCATCAACGCTGAATGGATCTTTCAAGATTGTGCTTCCTCCGTGGATTAGAGCGCGCCTGGCGCGCACGCGGCCGCGCCAGGCGCGGCGGCGCACCTGCTTTTATCGCATGACGAATCCGGGAATACGAGGGGCGCGGTACGGCGCGCGCCGCGGGTTCAGACCGATCGCGGCTGGCGCGTGCGCCGCGGCCGCATCCGGCTTTGGCGCGGTGTGATCTTAAGCCGCAGATGGGGCGCCGGATGCGCGGATTCAAAGTCGCGGCGTATCCGATGCTTCCAGGCGACCAGCCGCCGGCGCAGCCTGCCCGGCTCGATCTCCAGCGCCTCGCACACGGTCTCAAAGCTGAAGGCGTGAAGCGGGCGCGGCGCGGCCATGATCCAGCGCTCGGCATCCAGGTACAGCAGCCGCTTGCGGGTGCATCGCGACAGCACCCCGTGCTGGTACACGTTGATCGCGTCGGCCAGCATCGCGAGCATCAGTCGCTGTTCGCCGCCCATCCGGTCGCCGCCGCAGCGGTCGAAGAACTGGCAGGGTAATATCTGATCAAGCCCGATTGAAGCGGCGCCGCTTGCGCTCGCGACACGTTCGAAGATTTCGCTCATGCCGATTCCCACGGCCGGACGCCGCGCTCGCGCAAACGGCTCCGACCCGCTGCCGAGCCGCCCTATCGCGGCCGCGATAAGTGCGGAGCGGATCACTGCTGCCATCTGCTAAACTGCCAGGCACGCGAATCGGTTCCCGGCGCGCGGGCGGTGCGCCGCGCGGCTGGATTGCGCGCGCAATCGATTCGGAGCGCGGGTTGCGCGCGCGCGACCGGATAGCGCGGCGCGCGGAGCTAGTTGGGCGAGGCGCCAAGGCGCTGGAGAGCTTGGCGCGCCTCCTGTACCGCGGCCGCATCGGCGGGATCGGTGCTTCGCGCGGCGAGCCGGTAGTTGGCAATCGCTTTGTCGCTTTCGCGCAGCGCCTCGTAGGCGCGCGCCAGGTTCACCTCGGCCTGGGCATTGCCGGGGCATGCGGTCAGGGCGTCATTGTAGTAGCCCGCGGCGCGGGAAAAATCTCCGCTAGCCATCTTGTCGCCGCCGTGGCGCGACGCCTCGGCCATCACGCCCTTGTCGCAGGCGCCGGGCGCCGGCGGCGCGGTGCTATACGATTGCCCGGACTTGAGCGCGGCGATTTGCTCCTGCATCTTCTCTATCTGCGCCTGCTGCTGTTGCACCTGCTGCTCGTTGGCCTGGAGCGCGGCGCTTTCGCACGCGACAGCGGAGATGGCGAGGGTTGCGGCGAGCAATACCAACTGGATGCGGTTTGACGAGATCATATGCGTCTTCAATACTGCAACGGTCGCGGACAGTGTCAATGGACGCGAAAGGCTGGCGGACTTGGCCATGGCGGCTGCCGAGCCGCCGCGGACTGCCGGCGGTAAGCGGAGCGAATGGCGATGGGTGCGAAAAATTTCAGCCGGGTGAGCGCCCAGACGGCGCTGGCGAGACTGCTCCAGGGAAATCGCCGCTTCGCCGACGACGCCGCCACCCATCCGCACCAGGATAGGGTCCGCCGCCGGAAGCTTCTGGCCGCGCAGCGCCCCTACGCCGCGATCCTGACCTGCGCCGATTCGCGCGTTGCGCCGGAGTTGGTGTTCGACCAGGGCTTCGGAGACCTGTTCGTGGTCCGCAACGGCGGCAATGTCGGCGACGAGATAGCCGCTGAGACACTGGAGTTCGCGGTCGCAACCTGGGCGGTTCCGCTCATCGTCGTGATGGGTCATCAGAATTGCGGCGCCGTCGCAGGAACGCTGGCGGGAATCGACGCGGGACTCGAACCGGGCCGCCTGTTCGGCGAGATCGGGCGCGCGATCGGCGCGGTTGCTGATGCTCAGGAAGACCGCCTGCGCAGCGCTGTGGTCGCCAATGCCAACTACGCGCTCGCTAAATTGCGCGCCCGGCTCTATTTCGCGGAATTGCTCACGCGCGGCGAACTGACGATATTGGCTGCCTACTACTCGATTGAATCGGGAACCGTCGAGATCATTTAAACTGGAATTCGAGCGCCGTGTCGGTCTGGAGCCACCTGCCGATTACGCAGTAATCGTCCGAGGTTTCCGAGAGCTTTCTTTTTCCGATTCTCGCGGCGATCCAGCCTGCTCCGTAGCACTGCTAATCCGCATGGGAAGATTCTGCTGGGCCCACCATGAACAATCATGATATCCCCCAAAAGATGTCATTCCAGTATCGGTTGGTCCGGGGGCGGCAAAAAGTCGCGAATTTTGCGCTTGCGCTCGTCCTCGCGGTTGCGGTCGGCGGTTGCGGCGGTGGCTCGTCGGGAGGGGGCGGCAGCAATTCTGCGGTCCGATCGCAAAAGCACCTCTGTCCCGCGCTGTTTCAATTGGCGCAAACTCCGGGCTCCAGTGAACCGGCTTCCGTCGATCTCTCGACCTGTTCCAAAGACTCCAACGGTAACATCATCGTCGGTTCGGGCTCGGGCGAATGCGGGCCAAACGTGCTGGTCGACAAGAATTTCAGCGGCCCCGATGCGCTCGGCACGATCACGGTCGCATCGGGCGGCGTCCTGGGCTACCCAACCACTATCAAATCCCAGATGCAGCTCGATGCCGCCGGCATCGTCATTCAAAGCGGCGGCACGTTCTCGATCGGCACCAGCGCATGCCCGGTGACTCCGATTGCAGGTCTTACCGGACCAAGCGTGACCGTTACCTTCACCGGACAGAGCGCGGAGCAGGGCCAGAAGGGAATCGTGGTGAAGGGCGGAGGCCGGCTCATCCTGTACGCCACCAAGGGCGCCCCGGCCGCGGGAAGCGTAACCACTGACGGGGTGAGCTGGACGCATCTATCGAATCCCGCCGGGCCGTCTAGTTACGGCGCGAACAGCGGCACGCTGGTTCCGGTCACCGCCGATGCAAATACGATTACGGTACCCGGGCAAGTAGATTGGTCGAGCGGCGACTGGATCGCAGTGGGGACCACGAACTACGTTGCCGACGATACCGAGTTCGTGCAGATCAGCGCGGCGCCGACCTACGATTCCACGGCCAAGATCACCACCATCAAGCTGAACGCGTTGACTCCGCTGAAGTTCTATCACTTCGGCGGACCCGATCCGGGACTAGCCGCCGATCCCGCCAATCTGGGCAAGCCGTCGGCCAGCTTTACGGATGCGGCCGCGATGAACTACGGGGTCGATGAGCGCGCTGAAGTCGCGCTGATCTCGCGCGCAATCAAGCTGACCGCCGAGACTCCATCGCCGCGCGACAGCGCGGGCCATCTGATAACTCCGCAGCCGGCAGGCCTGCATGACGGCGGCGAAATCGACGTCGACGCCGGCGCGACGGTCGCACTCCAGGGAGTCGAGATCGAGAAATTCGGCAAGGGCGGAATCGCCGCGAGCTACCCAATCAATTTCGCCGGCCAGCCCGCCAGCGCGATCATTAATAGCAATACGATTCACCACAGTTTCAATCACGGGATCGCGCTCAACGGCGCGAGCAATCTTACTATCCAGAATAACGTGGTGGCGCGCGCCGTCGGTCATCTGTTCTACCTGGTGTCCGGGATGGAAGTGTCGGACTCCTTCTCGGGCAATCTCGGGATGGGCGCGATGATGAACAACTATCCCGCGCCCGGCGATCCCACGGAGTTCTGGAGCGGCGATTATTTGGCGTATGCGAACGGCTACGACGGCTTTTCCATTGCGTACAGCGATCCGCCGAACCAGATCGGCGCCACGGGCATCGAGCAGTCGCCGGCGTGCGGGTTCTGGCTCAGCAATATCAGCGCAAACCTCACCGGCAACTCGATTGTCGGCGTTCAGGGCGTGGGAACCGGATATCAATACATACCCTACGTCGCCAGCCAGCCGCAGACCGGACCGATCGGCGCATTTCTCAACAACAGCGTGCACGCCGCATACCTGGGCCTGGGCACGGCCGCGGGCGGAGCCAACAATCCGGGCGACTGGCGCGGCGACGGATTAATCCCGATCAAATGTACCGGTGGCACGCCGGGCGAGATGTGCCCCGGCCCCAACCAGGGGCAGCATTTGCTTTCCACTTTCGAGGGATTCACCGCAACGCGCAACCGTCAGTTGGGCGCGTGGGTGCGTCCGGGCTTCTATGTACTCGACAACGCGCGATTCGCCGGAAATCGCGAGGCACTGTCGATTGTTTCAGGCGGCGGCAGCGAAGGCGTGATACCGGGCGGATGGGGACTGGTCGAGAATTCCGTGTTCGTGGGAATCAGTCAGAACAATCCCGATCGCTAGGGTCCCTGCCCGCAGAGCAATGGACACGGATGCATCGACAATACGGCCGGGGGCAACGGATATCCGCCACCGAGCTGGCCGATGTTCGGCTACATGTTCTACGACGGTCCCGCTCGCGTCGGCAATGATCACTTCGTCAACTTTATCGAAGATCAGAGCGCGGGACTGCCTACGTTCAAGCAATTCCTGACAAACGATGATTATCAGTTCCTGGTCAACTATCTCAGCACCAACAGTACCAAGTACGAAGGCGACGCCGCGATCGGTTGGATGCAATCGAACGTGAACGTGTATCCGCCGAGCCAGTGCGTGAACCACGTGACCTTTCAGAACGCGAGCTTCCGCCATCGCGTGTACACGTCGAGCGTGAATCAAGGGAACTTTCTCGACGGCGACAAGTTCACCGTGGTACTCGACATGGACGGCTCGCTGACAGGCTATCAGGTCATCCCCGGCGCGACTTGCCCGCAGGGACAGACCTGCAACAAGCCGCCGGTTTCGCTCAACAACCTGCCGTTCGTCGGCATCGGCGGACTCGATCAGTCGAACACCCCGCTGCCCGAGGACTCCGTGGATGAGTGCGAGGCGACCGGTCCGCTCGACCTCGATCAGGAGGGCCTGCCCACCGCGATGATGAGCGCGCAGGACTACGCCACCCTCGAGGCGAATATCCTGACGCCAGGTAATGGCTATCTGCGCCAGGATAACATCACGCCGTGTCCGTGCGCGGGGAACAACACGGGGGTGACGTGCAACGGCAACGCCAACATCACCAGCAATCCCGCCTCGCCCAACTGCAACTGGCTCACGGTTGAGAAGGATCAGACCGACTTCCCCGGTATCGCTCAACACGACACCGAGTTCATCGCGCCCGGCCAGAACCAGCTCGCACAGGCCCAGGCAATCACCTGCTCGGCGAACCATTCGTGCGTGAGCCTGCAGGGGCGCAACCAGCAGGGTGTCTACGAACCAAAGGTGATAAACGGACTCGGCTACACGATCGACGCGGCGCAGCATCCGCTTCCGAGCTTCCTGGATCTCGGTTTCGCGGACGCGACCGTGACGGGCGGAGTCTCGGCTGGCAACCCATTCAAGATCAGGATGGGGCTTTGCTACAAAACTGCCAGCGGCACCGCGCCTTCCGGCGCCAGCGCGTTCACGGTCAAGGTGGGGCGCAAGTCGCTGGGCGCAACCAATACCGGCGCGCCGTTCTCATACAATAGTGTGACGCTCTATCAACAGTTGCCGTGCTTCAATCTGGATTTCACGCAAGGCAGCAATTATCTGAGCAACTGCCCAAGCGTGCCGAACGGCACCGGGGGCTACAAGCAGCAGACACAATCGTTCACGACTGTGAACGTGACCGCGGCAACCATGCCGGCGACGCTCGCGCCGAACACCGCCTACTACGACGCAAGCGGAGGGATGCTGTTCTTCGACATGGTCGAGACCGAGCCGGTGGCCGACGGACCGTCGCCACTGGGCGATTGTCCGGGTGCGGTCGGATGTCCCGAGGCCGGCGAAAGTTTCTACTCGTGCCCGGCCGACGGCTGCATACTCTACACCGTGCAGGCGGACTCGTCGTACCAGCCCTCGGGCGCGACGGCATGCACGCCGTACGCAGCGGCACTCGGCACGAACACTTACGGGTTGGCCGGCTACACGCTGCCGTATCCGTCGGGGATGAATCAGCTCGCGTACAAGAGCAGCGGCACGGCAGTGGGCCTCAAGTACGCAACCAACTCGCTAGCGGCGATGTTCCCTCATATCGAGGACAAGAACGAAGCGAGCCTGTGCCAGTAGCGAATGCAAAGGATGAACGCGCGCGCACTGCGCAGGGCGGCATCAGCGGAGGAAGCATGAAACCAATCACCCTGAAAATTGCCGCCGCAATAGTCGGTGTTGCGATCTTCGCTAGCGCCGCCGCCGCTGTAGCGGCGCCAGACGCGCCCGGCGTCGATCCCGGCGTGGCGCTGCAACAGCTGCTCGACGGTAACCAGCGCTTCGTTGCGGGCCGGATGGAGCATCCCAACCAGACCGTCGCGCGCCGCAAGGACGTTGCCCCCGCACAGCACCCGTTCGCCTCTGTGCTGGCGTGCTCTGATTCGCGCACGCCCCCGAGCGTGCTCTTCGATCGCGGACTTGGCGATTTGTTCGTGGTGCGCGTGGCCGGCAACGTCGCCACTGAAATCACGATCGAGAGCCTCGATTACGCGGTGACTCATCTCGGCACGCGCCTGGTGATGGTGCTCGGCCATGAGCGATGCGGCGCGGTGATTGCCGCGGTCGAGGGCCACGAGGAGCCCGGCGACGTGGGCCCGATGCTGCGGGAGCTGGCACCGGCGGCGCGCGCGGCCAAAAAGATGAAGGGCGACACGGTTGCGAACGCGGTGCGCGAGAACGTGCTGCTTATCGTGAAGAAGCTCGAGAACGATCCGCGGCTCGCCGCGATGGTCAAGCAAGGGCAGGTCCGGATCGTCGGCGGAGTTTACAGCCTCGATACCGGCAAGGTAACCGTCATCGCCGACAGCGCCGCGACGCACTGAACCGCCGCACGCCGGCCGCAGTCCGCGCGCGCTACCTCAAGCCGCTGGGATGGACGATCACGCCCGCGAAGCCGCTCGCGTTGTATCCGTCGGCGGTCGCGGCGGTGACGGTGACCACGTAGCTTCCGGGCTGCTTGTAGGTGTGAAAAATTCCCTGCGGCGGCATGTTGGAGACGCTCCCGTCGCCGAAGTTCCACCGATAGCTGACAAACTCACCCGACTGCGGGTTCCCGTTCTGCACCAGGAATCCGACGGTGAGCGGCGCCACGCCATAGCCCGGCATCGCCTGGAGCACCACGCGCGGGAGTTCTGGAATCTGCAACGCAGGTCCGGTGGGCTCCGCGGCCGGCGATTCCTCTTGCGCGCCGATCGGCGCGGCGGCCGGCACGAGCGCCGCGCAAAGTGCTAGAAGCCCGGCAGCCAGTGCCGGGCCTCTGCGGGCGAAGATTCCGCCGCGACGCTTCCCGCGCATCACTGCATCACGACTCCGCCGTCGGGATGCAGAATCGATCCGGTGTAGTAGCGCCCTTCCTCGCTCGCAAGGAACAGCGCCGTGTTCGCGACGTCGATGGGATCGCCGATCCGCTTGAGCGGCACGCGCTGCAGCAGCGTCTTCGTGAATCCCTCGGACTGCTGGATATTCGCGGTCATCGGCGTGTTGATGAAGCCGGGGCCGATCGCGTTGGCGGTGATGTCGTGCGGCGCGAGCTCCAGCGCCAGCACCTTGGTGAGCATCCAGACCCCGGCCTTGCTGACCGAGTACTCGCCGACCCCGGGGGTGGGAAGCTTGGCCGCGCCGGAGGCGATATTGATGATGCGGCCGCCCTTGCCCGCCTTGATCATCGCGCGCGCCACCTCGCGATCGGTCAGGAACACGCCGTCCAGGTTGACGCTCAGCACGCGCTGCCAGTCGGCCAGCGGCTTCTCGGCCAGCGGCCCCATCGCGGGCGTTCCTTCCTCGCCGTAGCGCGCGTGCGAGATTCCCGCGGCGGCAACCAGGATGTCGATCGGGCCCAGCTCGCGAACGCATCGCTCGACCATCGCGATCACCTCGGCCTCGGCGCTGGTGTCCACCTGACAGGCCAGCGACTTGCGCCCGAGCTTGCGGACGGCGGCGGCGGTTTCCTCGGCGGCCGGCTGATGCCGGTCGGCGACGAACACGCTGGCGCCCTCTTCTGCGAACCTGATCGCGGTGGCGCGCCCGATACCGCTTGCGCCGCCGGTTATCAATGCATTCCTGCCTTCAAGTCTTCCGCTCATGATTCCGGCTCCCGTAGCGAGTAAGGCCGCTCGCGCGGCCCCGATCTCGGTGTTACCACGCGCCGCCGCATGACCGCCAGCGCCGCCGCGGCGCCAATCTATGATCGCTGCCCCGGCTCGATTAGGATCAGGCCGTCATGCCACACGAGCAAGCGGCTACCGCATGGCCGGAGCCGACCAGCCGTTTCTTCGAGGCCGGGGGAGTCAAGCTTCACTACCTGGACTGGGGCGGCGATCCGGCCAAACACACCTTCCTGATGCTCCATGGCGGCGGGGCGCACGTGCATTGGTGGGACACGGTCGCGCCGCTGCTGGCGCCATACGGGCGCGTGATCGCGCTCGACTTTCGCGGTCACGGGCGCAGCGCCTGGGCCAACCCGCCGCATTACGGGCCGCAATGGTACACGCGCGAGGTGCGCGAGATGGTCGCCCATCTCGGCGTGCGCGTGATCCTGGTCGGGCATTCGATGGGCGGTGCGGTTGCGCAATGGGTCGCGACCGAGCATCCCGAGCTGCTCGAAGCGCTGGTCCTGGTCGATTCTCCGCACGGACCGCCGCCGCTGATGCGCCGCCTGATGTGGCGATGGCGCCGCAAGGCGCAGGGCGGCAAGCGCCCCGAGCTCCGAACGCTCGACGACATCAAGCGCAGGTTCCGCCTCTCGCCGCCGGGCACGTATCTGACGCGCGAGGATCTCCATCGGCTCGCCGAGCTTGGCTCGATGCAATTGCCCAACGGGAACTACGCGTTCCGGTTTGACCCCAACACGCGCGCATGGCGCAAGGTCGAGGGCCGCTCGCGCAAGCCCAAAATCAAGTCGCTCAAGATGCCGGTGCTGATCTTGCGCGGCGCGGAGAGCACGCTGGTCAGCGCGCGCGGAGCGCGCCGGATGAATCGGAAGGTCGCCGGATCGGTCTATCGCGAGATCGCCCGCGCCCATCATCACGTCCCGCTCGATAATCCGGCCGACACCGCGCAGGCGATCATCGAATTCGTGCAGACGCGCCTGTAGCGCCGCCGACGGCGCGAGCGCCCTGCCAGATACACGCGACCATCATGTCCTCCTCGAGTCGCTCCGCCACCCGAGATCGGAGCCATCGCCGGAGCGCGGGCCGGCGATGAAAGTCCGCGCGAATACTCACACATTGCCTGTACATACTTTGGCTTCGTTTATGTCTCGTCCGGCGCGCACAGTCCCCCTCCCCGGTCCTTTCTGAGTATTCACTTTTCTTGATTCGCACCGCCCGCTCCCCCGCAGATTCCTTCCCGTTCGTTGACACCGGGGAGAATGCCGCGTCTTCAGCTTCTCCCGCGATCGCTGACACGGCGGAAAATACAGCTTCCTGTGCTCCTCCCGCGATCGTTGACACGGCGGAAAATACAGCTTCCTGTGCTTCTCCCGCGATCGCTGACACGGGAAAGAATACCGCTTCTTCCCCTTCTCCCCCGTTTTTCGACACGGGGGAGAATACAAGAGGGGGTGTCTGCTGAATATTCTCCATATTAATCAAACAGACCGCCGCACTATCGAAGCGGCATTAGTCAATCGGCGAAGGGCAGGCGATCCAGGAAGACGCGAGGCGCTTGAGAAATTCGGACGACGGGCGGCTGTGATGCCGTCTTCCATCGCTGACTGCATGTTAGCACAGCCACTGCACGAATGAAAGCGCGTTCGCGCCGGCGTGCGCGTATCAACTTGCGCTGGTCAATCTGGCCTCGTGGAGAGATCCTTCGCTGCGCGAGGATCCTTCGCTAGTCTCGCCTGTTCGTTGAGGCGGGGCGTTTGCGTCAGTCGTTCAAGCAGAAAATGCCGACGCGATGCTCGCAGCTTTGCCGAGGTTCCGCGCGTTCCGGCGCGGCGGGGTCTGCGAACGCCGTGTGGAAACACGTCCGCACCTTGCGCTCCCGGTCGCTCTTGAAGACTTCGAAAATCTTCAGGACCAGCACTTCGTTCCCAACCATATCGGGGTAGTAATACCATTTTTGCGCGTCGTTCATTCGCAAACTCAATTGGTTGGTCGGTTTGCCGGTCGGTGTGAAGTCCAGGAGACCCAGCGGAACGACGTCGTCAATACTCACCGAGCCGGGATCGCAAACGGCCAGCGGCATATGCTTCAACGGCTCGTCCATGTTCGTTGTGCGCCAAAAATCGATCATCATGAATCCGGTGACGTCGTCCCGGTCGTAGCGATTGCGCCATAGCCGTCCGTTCTCGACCGTGCCGAATGCCTCCATGGCCTCCTGATAGTCGTCAGCCGTCAGTCCAAAGTCCTGGTGAACCCCGCTGCCATAGAACGGGTTCGCGGTTCCCGGGCCGCGCCGCAAATACGACAATGGACTTTGCCAGAGTTCCAGGCGTGCGCCCGGCATCAGGCGGCGCCGGATCAAGCCGTCTACCTCCGCCAGATAGACGCGCGCGATGTCGCTGTCCGCGCAAGGCGAGGCCGGGTCGACCTCCCAGTTGGTCACCGCGGAGTCATGGTGCAGGAGGACGAACCCGTGCTGCTCGAAGAATCGTTGTTCGGACAATCCTGAATCCTGAAGCCGGCGCGCATCGCGTATCTCCGTCCAGCGGGCGGCATTCGCCGCAAGCGCTGGGTCCACCGGCGCTCCAAATTTCACAAGCACGCGGCGATCCGCGACAAAGTCGGGAGGGAAAAATCCATTCAGCTGCGCTCGAGGCATCGGCCTTCCTGCCTGAAGATTTTCTGGAAGCAGTCTACTCCGTCGAAAACCTGAAGAAACCCGCGCCTGAGAATGCGCAACTGGTGCGCCGGGATATCCTGATCTGTCCCATCCCCGCAAGTCGCGAGTGGCGCGGCGGCTGTTCTCTGAGTGGCGCGGGCGTCCCTGCCCGCGATGAATCCCAGTGGTTTCGATTCCTTGGCGAGTAGCTCCTTATCTTGAGTGGCGTGGGCGTCCCTGCCCGCGGCCTGGACTGCCGAGCGGCGGGCACGGAGGCCCGCCCCACTGGGACGAGGATTGCGCTAGGCGCGGAGCAGGAAGTCGCTCAGGTCCATCGAGTAAACCCCGTCGGTCAGGTTCATCGACTTGGGCGAGCGCTTGAGCTGGAGGCGGCTGATATCCTGATCGCGCGGAAGCATGAAGATGACGTCGCCGGCGGACACCGAGATGACGCGGACACGCTCTTCGCCGCGGCGCTCCGTTCCGGCCACTTCGTAGGGACTGACGTGATAGCCGAAGCCGCGTGCGCGAAACACGTCGCCGTCGAATTCCTCGATAATCGCGACAAAGATCCGGGTGTTGTCGTCGCGGAACAGTCGTCTTTCGATTACGACTATGCGGTCGCCTTCACGAACTGTCGGCATCACCGGTCCCTCCTGCCTGCCCCTGACTCCCACGAATTGTACACCCCGGCGCGCGCCTATTCGACGCATCGGGAACCAGGCGAAAACCCCACGGCGCGATCAGACGGGCGCCGATCCGAACCGGGCGGGAATATGGCGACCTTCCGGCGGGGAACGGTCGGCCGCCAAATTCCCGCCCGTTGAAACAATCCCGGCTCAGGCGCTCAGCGCCTCGTCCTGGCGCAACTCGCGGATTTCATCTTCGTCGCGCTCGTCGCGCGCCGCGTTGGTCGCCATCCATCCCCGGATCACGTCGCTCAGCTCGCGTGCGTGAATCAAATCGAGTCCGAACCTGACCGTCATCGAGCGCGGCAGCGCCGCGATCGCCTCGCGACCGCCGGGACGCGATGCAATCCGGTCGAGCAGGCGCATCGTGAACGTGCGGCGCCCGGCCCGCAGGTATTGATCGCTATACACCCGCACGATCAATTCGGCGGCCAGCCGCACCGCGTCCGAGAGGCTGAGCGTCTGGGCCGCGAACTGGTCGAGCGCCTGGCGCAGCGGGAACTGGTCTGGATTCCACATCGCGACCGAGCCCGCGCGCATCAGGGTTTCCACGCTGGGCGTGGTAAACGTGTAGCCCCATCCCGACAGCTTGGTGCTGGCGGTGGCAAGCTCGGCCGGATCGAGGCATCCCGCGCGAACCCGCGCCTGCATCGCCGCCTCGGTCCACACGCGGCGCACGCCGAACTGCTTGCGCGCGATTCCAGCCAGGATCCGGTCGTCGCTCCACAGCACATGCCCCGGCATCGAGGCCAGCACCACGCTCTCCGCGCCGTGCCGCCCGATCCATCTGACCAGCTGCTCGCGCCGATCCGCCTCCAGCGTGGCAAGCGCCGAACCGTCGCGCACGCGGCATACGGTTTGGAGCGCGTCGGCCAGTCCCTTGAGCTGCAGGTCGGCGCGCTGGCCTTCGTTACCGCTGCCGTTGAGGGAGGCGGAAAATCCGGGCGGCAGGCGCAGCAGCATATCCTGGGACTGCACGCGGCGCAGCTCGGCCAGGGTGCCTTGGGACACGATGAACTGGCGCGGCCAGGTGGCCAGCACGCTCAAGCGGCCGAGCAGGCAGAGCGTCGCGATCGCGGTGAGATCGATAACGATCCCGTTGGCGCGCTCGAATGCGCCCAGCGCCTCATCGAGCTCCTCGGAGGAACCCAGGCAGCACTTGATGATCGCCTCGGAGTTCTGGGCGAACACGAATGCGGCCTGAAGGTCATTGTAGCCGAGACGCAGAGCCGCCAGATGAAGCGGAATTGGATTGGGCACGTAACCGCGCAGCACGGCCTTGATCTGCTCCTCGCCCTTGCGCGGCTGCGGGAACAACTGGTCGAAGCGCTCGGGCGGAGCGTCCCAATCGACGACTTCGGGCAGCGCCGGCAACATCTCGATCTCCGGCAGGCCCGGGAAGCGGCGCGCCCATTCGCGCAAGCAATCCTGGTAGCGCCAGGCATACTTGCTGACGATCTGCTTGACCACTCCGGCCTTGCGGCTGAAGCGGCCTTCGGGAAGCTGGAACTTGTCGCTGACCCGCTTGCCTTTGAGCGCCTTGGTCATCGGGTGCGAGGGGCCATATTCGTCCAGCGCCTCGTCAGGTTCGCTGGCGTCCTCGAGCGTGATCCATCGTTCGGCGTTGGTTTCCTGCTCCACGAAGCAGACGCAGGTTCCAGGAACCGCGGTTTCATAGTCCGGCACATGCGGCATCGCGCCAATCGGCCCCAGCGCCGCGAGGTAGGCGCGATGCGCGTCGACGTCGCCCGCATGGGTGCGGAGCAGATCGTAGGCGTAGGTCAGCGCCTCGCTGGCGCGGCCGCCCTCGCGCATGATGCGCACGGCCTCGCGTCCGAGCGCGGGCGCGACAGTGCGCGCCGGCGGCATCGCGTTCGGATCCGAAATCACCAGGTCCGCCTGGCCCAGTCGATCGCCAAGAATCGAGCGGCGCAGGCGCATGGCGGCGTCCTCGGGATGCTCCTCGAGGTAGGCTTCCACTTTTTCCAGGGCGGCGCGCGGATCGTGCCGCTCCAGGCGTTCGAGGTCGGACTGGCGCGCGACGGGCGCGCCGATATCGGCGCCGGTTTTCTCCGCGATCTCGACTGCGATTTCGTCGCGGCCCAGGCGCAGGGCGCAATCGAGCAGGCGGCGCGTGGCGACAGGGGAACCGCCGTCGGCCAGCCCCTGCCAGAGCGGCAGCGCTTCGCGGTAGCGGCCGAGATCGTGCAGCAGCCCGGCGAGTCTGCGGCGGTCGTCGCCCGCAGCGTCGGCTCCCGCGGCGGCCGCGGCCTTGTCGGCAAGCTCGGAGGCCTGATCGTACTTGCCCTGTGCAAGGCGCAGGTTGGCGCGCATGACCAGGAGCTGCACGGGGCTGATTGCATCGGCGGCGGCGCCGGCGAGGACCGCATCGGCATCGTGCCATCGCTCAAGGCGCGCCAGCACGTCAGCGGTTGCCGCGAGCGCGGCCGGATATTCGCCCTTGGGCACGGACTCCGGGCGGGCGACCGCGTTCAGGAGCAGGTCGGTCGCTTCGGGCAGATCGCCGGGTTCGTCGCGCTCGCGCAGGGTGACTGCCAGGTGATAGTTGGCGTCATCGCGTCCGCCCACCGCGATCGCGCGGCGGAAAGCCTCAATCGCTTCGCCCAGGCTGCCGCGCGCGCGCAGCACGATTCCGTACTCGACCAGTCCGCCGGCATCCTCATGGCGCAGCGCCTGCGCCTGTTCGATATCCTTGCCCGCGCCGTCGGTATCGCGCAGCGCGATTCGCGCCTGCGCACGGCCGATCAGCGCTTCACCTTCAGTCTGTGAGCTGGCTTCCTGGGCCGCCAGCTTGGCGGCTTCGGTGAAGCAGCTTTCCGCTTCGCGCAGGCGCGCATCGACTTCGGGCGCAACGGTATCGCCGGAATTGAGCGCGCCGCCGGTCAATTCACCGAACAGCAGCGCCTGTCCCAGCATCAGCCACGGATCGCAGCGATTGGGAACCGCCTGCGAGGCGGCCCGCGCATAGCGCTCGGCGCGCGGATAATCCGCGCCGGCAATCGAGCGCCGCGCCATCACGATGGCCACCTCGGCGTTGGTGGCAAGCTCGGGCGCAAGGTTGAGCTCGAGCGCCGCCGCGTCCATCGTGAGCGGCGCGTTGTTGAGCCATAGCGCAAGCGCGCGGGCGCTGCCGGGAAACTGCATCCGCAGCCGGTCGGCCAGGGCGTGAGCGCGATCGCGCTCACCGAGCAGCTCATGGGCCAGCGCCTCATTGGTGCAGGCCAGCTCATCGCCGGGCTGCAGCGAGCGCGCCGCTATGAACAGCATCGCGGCCTTGCGCGGCTCGCCTTCGCCCAGCCACGCGACCGCAAGATTGGTGAGCACGCGGAATTTCTGCGCGGCGGAGAGCTCGGCCCAGTTCTGCTCGCGCAGCGCCATCAGCTCGAGCCGCGCCATCTGGTAGGAGCGCTCGCCGATGTACTGCGCGGACTGCGTGATCCGCAGCTCCATCGCGTCGGGCGGGGCAAGCGACTCGTAGCTGACCGGATGGGCCTGCAGATGGACCGCGGCGATTCCCTGTGTGACCAGATCGCGCTTGGCGCCGGTGCCGAATTCGGTCAGAAGCTGCGGATACTCGTCGAGCAGCTCTTCGATATCGTCCCAGGTGATCACCTCGACCGCGCCGAGCGAACCCGACCGGCTGCCCCGATTGACATCATATAGGGTGCGCTTGAGGCCGGGGTTGCGGCGCGCGGTGGTGGCGATTACGAAGCGGCCGATTGGCAGCCCGAAGCTGGTAGCGCTTTCCGCGGCGTCACGAATTTCGTTCGCCGAGAGGGCGCTATCAGCCTCGCGCAGGTCGCATCGTACCGCCGCCAGGCGCGGGCGTCCGCTCACCTCGAGCAGATGGATTCCCTTGTCGCGCCGATCCGGGTCGCGCAGGCGCTCAAGTTGGGGAATCTGCCAATGACGCCGCAGCAGCTTGAGACACAGCCGCTCGAACTCATCCATGCTGCGGGGCGTTCGGTACCCCTGACCTGAAATATCCATAGTGTAGACTTTAATAACAGATTGACGACCATAGCGGAAGAGCGCCGGACTAGGCCAATCTTTCGAGGCCATTGCAGCGCTGATTCGGCCAGGAATCCATACCGCGCGTACGCCCGGCGCGGGTGGCGGGTCTTTTGGCGGGGCGCGGTTCCCAAGGAGCCTCCTCAGGCGGGGATTATTGTCAGCCGGGGCCAGACCTTTTGCCATCGCGAGGCCTTCGCATGGTACTGCGAGGCCTGAAAATTGGCGGATCGATTCGGACGCACGATCATTGCCTCGATATCGTCGAAGCCGGCCGGGGCGTAAACCTGCAGGCCGCCGGGTCGGGAACTTATGCCGACCTGGGCGCAGGTCATGAGGAATCTGTCGATTCCCTCCGTTGCGCGCGACAGCGGGGAGTAAGGTGCGCCGAATTTTTCCCGGAACCAGAGATGGACGCGAGCTTGATTGCGGATTTCGACGCGCTGGTTGAGATTGGCGAACACTTGCGAAGCGCGCCCGATAACCGCGTCCTCCGCTTCCCACGAGAGATCCGGATCGAAATAGAAGACGTCGTAATCCCTGATCCCATAGCCGGGCGCCCGCCCCGAGATCGCGTTCCAGACCGATTGAAAAAGCGCACCCGATACCAGCCAGGCATCGTTTGCTCCAAGCGCGCCGAGCCGATCGACGACCGCTCGATTCACCGGGTTGCTCAGCGCCGCGGCCAGGAATTCCCGCTCAGTCATCGGCGGCTTGACCTGTGGACGGCTGCGAGCTCACTTCGGGAAGAGCACGCTGATACTCTCGCGCCGATGAATGCGGCGGATTGCCTCGCCCAATAGCGGCGCAACCGACACGACCTTGATCCTGGAGGAGAGCTTGACCGGCTGGGTTTCGATCGAATCCGTAACCAGCAAGGTCTCGATCGGGCTGCGCTCGATCCGTTCCATCGAGCCGGCGGCGAACACCCCGTGAGAGACCGCGGCCAGGACGGCCTGCGCGCCGCGCTCGACGAGCTTTTCGGCCGCATCGGCCAGAGTGCCGCCGGAGATGGTAAAGTCGTCGACGATGAGAGCGGTCTTGCCGCGCACCTCGCCGATGATTTCGAGAATTTCGGCCCGCTCGTCGTGCGCCTTGCGTTGCTTGTCGGCGATCGCAATCGAAGTGCCCAGGAAGGAAGCGAATTTGCGCGCCTGCTTGGCGAAACCGACGTCGGGAGCGACCACTACGAGGTCGGATAATTTCCTGCGCGCAATCTCCGCGCCGAGCACCGGCAACGCATACAGATCGTCCACCGGAATTCGGAAGAACCCCTGGATCTGCGGCGCATGCAAGTCGAGCGTGACCACGCGGGCGGCGCCTGCGACCGCGATCGCGTCGGCGCAGACGCGGGCCCGAATCGAGACCCGCGGCTCGTCCTTCTTGTCGCCCTTCGCATAGCTGAAATAGGGCATGATGACGGTGACCGACTCGGCGCTGGCGCGATTTAACGCGTCGATCCAGAAGAGCAGTTCCATGAAATTGTCGTTGGTCGGGAAAACGGTCGACTGCACGATAAACACATCGCGTCCGCGCACATTCTCCTTGACGCGCACGAACAGGTTCCCGTCCGAAAAGCGCAGCACCTCGCCCTGGGCGGGCCGCGTGTGCAGGTAGGCGCAGATCTTTTCGGTTAGCCTGGGGCTGCCGCTACCTGCGAAGATTGCGAGGTCGTCGATCGCTTCGGCCTTGCGCTTCATCGGCGCTATTCTAATCGTTCGCCGCGGGCCGAAGAATCGAAAGCACGATGCGGCGGGGGCGACTCGCGCGCGCGCAATCGGCTCGGAGCGATACCGGCGCCCGCAAGCCCGTGTTTGCCATCTGAGATTTCGGTATCCTATCAGGTTGGCTCTACGCCAAAACGTACCAGACCCGGATTGCCACCGTGCTTACGCTCGACAATGTGACCAAGTCCTTCGGCGCAAGGAAGCTTCTCGACGGCGTCAGCTGGTCGATGAACGACGACGCACGGGTCGGCCTGGTGGGTCTAAACGGGGCTGGAAAGACTACGCTTTTGCGAATGATCGCGGAGGTGAACCAGCCCGATTCGGGCCGCATTGCCCGCCCGCAGAAGACCCGGGTCGGATACCTGGCGCAGGACGCACCCGAGATGGGCGGGCGCAGCGCGCTGGCCGAGACCCTTTCGGTGCTGGAGCGGATGCATACGCTGGATCGCCGCCGCGTCGAGCTCGAACAGACCCTCACGCGCGAGTCGGCGGGGGCCGAACACGAAGCGGCGCTCGCCGAGTTGGGCGACATCCTGCACGAACTCGAACGCCACGACTTCTACAGCGCGGACAGCCGCGCCAAGGCGGTGCTGTTCGGACTGGGATTCAAGCAGGACGACCTCGCGCGCGACGTGGCCGAGTTCTCCGGTGGAATCAGGATGCGGATCGCGCTGGCGAAGCTGCTGCTCGATGCGCCCGAGTTCATGATGCTCGACGAGCCGACCAATCACCTGGACATCGAGGCGCGCAACTGGCTCGAGGAATATCTGACCTCGTACGAGGGCGGCATAATCCTGGTCTCGCACGATCGCTATTTTCTGGACCGGGTGACCGATCGCACGGTTGAGATATCGCGCGGACGGCTCACCGAGTATCACGGCAACTACTCGCGCTACCTGGTGCTGCGCGAAGAGCGCTTCCAGCAGGAGATGGCCGCGTTTGAGAATCAGCGCGCGGAGATCGAGCATATCGAATCGTTCATCAGCCGCTTCCGCTATCAGCAGAGCAAGGCGCGCCTGGTCCAGAGCCGCATCAAGCAGCTCGAAAAGATCGAGCGGCTGGAGCCGCCCGAGGGCTCCGACAAGCCGCCCGCGATCCACTTTCCCGCCTGCCCCCGCAGCGCGCGGCGTGTCTTTGAGCTCAAGGGGGCGGTCAAGCGCTACGACGATCTGACGGTCTATGAGGGCGTGGACCTGGTGATCGAGCGCGGACAGAAGATCGCGCTGGTGGGTCCCAACGGCGCCGGAAAATCCACCATGATGAAGCTGCTGGCGGGCATCGAGGCGCTCAGCGGTGGCCAGCGCTCGGTCGGCGGCGCGGTCGAGATAGGTTACTTCGCGCAGAACCTCGCCGAGTCGCTGCACTACGACAAGACCGTGTACGAGGAACTTTCCGACAGCGCCGACGGGATGACCACGGGCGAGATTCGCGGACTGCTGGGCGCGATGCTGTTTTCCGGTGACGACGTGCGCAAGCGCGCGGGCGTGCTGTCAGGCGGCGAGCGCGCGCGGCTGGCGCTGGCCAAGGTGCTGGCGCATCGCAACAACTGCCTGCTGCTGGACGAGCCGACCAACAACCTGGATATCGTGGCCAAGGACACGCTGCTGGAGGCGCTGCGGCGCTATCCGGGCACCGTGCTGATTGTCAGCCACGACCGCTTTGTGCTCAACGAGCTGGCGACCGAGGTTATCGAGGTCGGCAAGGGCCACGCGATCCGATACCTCGGCAACTACGACGACTACCTGTCCAAGAAAGCGCAGGAGCAGGCGCGCGCCGACGCCGTGGCGCGCGCCATGGCGCCCGCCGGCAACGGCGACTTGCGCCAGACTCGGCGCGCATCCGAGCGCGCCGGCAACTCGCAGCGCGCGGGCGAGGATCGCGAGGCGGCGCGCCGGCGCGAGCAGGCGGGCCGTCAGCGCCGCAAGGCCGAGGAAGCGATCGATCGCAAGGAATCCGAGCGCGCGGAGCTGGGGCAACTCATGAACGATCCCAACTTCTACCTTGAGCGCAAGGACGCCCAGGAGCTGATCGCGCGCTACCAGCGGCTGGGCCGCGAGATCGAGGAGCTGTACGAGGAGCTGGCGAAGCTAGAGACGGCGGCGAGCGGATAAGGAATCCGCAGATTGCGCGGATTTTCGCGGAACAGACTCGCGGGCGTGACGAGACCGCGCCAGGAATCTCATCCTATACTTTAATCTCTGAATTCCCCGGGATCTGCGGACTACTTCCGTTCTCTAAAGAACGCTCGGATATCCTCGGCCAGCAAAGCCGGCTCTTCCATCGCGGCAAAATGCCCCCCGCGCGGCATCACGGTCCACCGCTGCACGTTGTACACCCGCTCGGCCCAATGACGCGGCGGCCGCACCAGCTCCGCCGGAAAGATCGCGACCGCGGTGGGCGCCTCGATACGCGTGTTAGGGCGCAGGCGCCAGGGATGGTGGCGCGCCTCGTAGTACAGCCGCGTCGAGGAATTGATCGTCTGGGTGACCCAGTACACGGTCACGTTGGTGAGCAGCTGGTCCTTGCTGAAGCGCGACTCCAGGTCGCCGTGGCAATCGCTCCAGGTGCGGAACTTCTCGACGATCCACGCGGCCAGGCCCGCGGGCGAGTCGTTGAGTCCGTAGGCGAGCGTCTGCGGTTTGGTTCCCTGGATCCACTGGTAGCCGGTTTCCTGGGTGCGGAAGCGCTCCAGGTCGCCGAGAAAAACTTTTTCCTCGGGGGTGAGCTCGGGAGCGCTGCGCCCTTCGGCGGGGCCGATAGCGATCATGTTGACGTGGATTCCATAGACGCGGTTCGTGTGCACCTCGCCGATTCGCGACGTAATCGCGGAGCCCCAATCACCGCCCTGCACCGCAAAGCGCCCGTAGCCGAGCACTTCGGTCATCAGCTTGACGAAGATGTCGGCCATCGTCTGGATATTCATCGCGCGGGCGCGGGGATGATCGGAAAACCCGTAGCCCGGCAGCGAGGGCGCGACGACCGTGAACGAATCCTTGGGATCGCCTCCGTGCGCCGCGGGATCGGTCAGCATCGGGATGATCTCCATGAACTCGCAGATCGATCCCGGCCATCCATGGAGCAGCAGCAGCGGCCTGGGGTTGGGTCCCTTGCCGGGCTGGTGGATGAAATGGATTCCGAGCCCGTCAACCTGGGTGCGGAACTGGGCAAAGCGGTTGAGCGCCGCCTCGTGCTTGCGCCAGTCGTAGTGCGTGCGCCAGTACTCGGTGAGTTCCTTCAGGTAGGCGAGGTTGGTGCCGTATTCCCATCCGGTGTCGGGGACCTCGTCGGGAAATCGTGCGCGATCCAGGCGCGCCTTCAGGTCGGCAAGTACTTCGTCGCTAACTGATATCTTGAATGGCTCGGGATTCGAGGTCGCCATAGTCTTCCTTCGATCTGGTCGATCCGCTCACTGTGCTACAGCGAAACGCGCGAAGTCGTCAACCGCGGCGAATGCGTGTTGCGGTGGCGTTGTGAGCGCCATTTGTGCGATACGGGGCGCGGAATCCGCCCCTCATCGGGGCGACGTTGGAGGCTCTATCGTTATGGCTGAAGGACGGCTGCAAAATCGCGTCGCGATCGTCACCGGCGGCGCGTCGGGAATCGGCAAGGCAACCGCGGAACTGTTCGTCAAGGAAGGCGCCAAGGTGATCATCGGCGATCTGGCGTCGAGCAAGGGCGCCGAAGTCGCCCAGCAGATTGGCGCGACCTTCATGGCGACCGAGGTTCGCGAATCCAAGCAGATCGAGGCGTTGGTCAAGTCCGCGACCACGCGCTTCGGGCGGCTCGATGTGATGTACAACAACGCGGGAATCGGGCCATCGGGTCCCCTGCTCCAGTTCAGCGAAGAGGATTATCACCGCACCATCGCGGTGGACCTCGACAGCGTTTTCTGGGGACTCAAGCACGCGGGTGCGGTGATGGTCGCGCAGGGACGCGGCGCGATCGTCAGCACCGCGTCGGTCGCGGGCGTGAGCGGATCGCCCGGGCTGTCGGCGTACAACGCGGCCAAGCACGGCGTGGTCGGGCTGACGCGCAACGCGGCGCTCGAATTCGCCCGCTTCGGCGTGCGCGTCAACTGTGTGTGCCCCGGCGTGATCGAGACGCCGCTGGTGATGGACAACTTCGCGGGCTTCGAGGGCGCGCGCAAAATGCTCGACGGGCTCCATCCGATGGGCCGGATGGGACAGCCGATCGAGATTGCCAAGGCGGTCCTGTTTCTCGCCTGCGACGACTCGTCGTTCATAACCGGACACGCGCTGGTGGTGGACGGCGGAATGATGGCGGGTCCGTTCACGGGCGGGGTGTTCGACCAGAGATAGGCGGCGCGAGACTGCTTAAGATCGAAGCGCGGGCGGGCGGAATGCTCCGCTCGCCCGCGCAAATCAAAGCTCGATTTTGTAAATCAGCCCGGCTTCGGCGCGAGCGCCTGCTTGACCAACTCGCTCGCCACCTTGCCGTCCAGCCGCGCGCCAAACTTCTCGCGCAGCGCCTTCATGACCGCGCCCATCTGGTTTGCTCCGCCTGCGACTATCTCGTCGATCGCGGCCTTCACCTCGGAGGCCTCGAGTTCGGCGGGAAGGTACTCCGACAGTATCTTCGCCTCGGTCTCGTTCTGCTCGATGAGGTCGGCGCGATTCGCCTTGCGCGCGAACTCCAGCGCCTCGGCGCGGCGGGCGCGTTCGCGCTTGATGACGGCGACGATCTCGGCCTCGTTCGGCTCGCGGCGGACGTCTTTTTCGACGCGCGAGATTTCCGACAAAATCCCGCGCAGCGCCATCATGCGCGCCTTGTCGCCGCTCTTCATCGCGGCCTTGAGGTCGTCTTGAATTCTCTGCTTCACGGCTTTGTCGCGAGCGTCGCGTCCCGCGCCGCGCGTACGCTCGGGCACGGCGCGGACATAATCGCCGCCTCAAGCTTAGCGGCAGGCCTCCACGCAGCGAAACGCGCTGTTACTTTTTCTTCGCCGGCGCGGCGACGTCTTCCCACGCGGGCTGGCCAGCCGACACCATCTTGTCGCCTTCGACCTTGTAGTTGAACACCAGCGCGCTGGACTTGCCGGTGGGCCGGCCTTTGGCAGCGGGATCGTTCTTGTTCCCCTTGTATTCCTTGGCGGTGAGCTTGGCCTTGATGGTGAGCGCGCCGCTTTTGCGCGAAGGCAGGTAGCTGAATTTTGCGTGCTCGAGATCGAGGTAATCCTTGCCTTCGGATTTCTTCTCGCTCTCCTGGTCAAGGAACAGGTCGGAGTCGCTCGCGACCGCCTGCTGCAGCGACTGTTGCTGAGCCTTGTTAAGCGGATTTTTCTCGCTCGGTGCGGCAGCCATCTCGTGTCCGCCGCGGGACCCGCCGCCGCCCTCGTTCAATTCCTTCTTGACCATAATCGCGTTCGCGCTGGCGGGAATCAAAAACGCGGCCAGCATCAGGCCGATGGTCAAGGTTCGAAAAATGCCAGGTTTCGCAGCCATGCTCGTACCCCCAAGAGACTCTTCGCTCGAAGCACTATGCTTCACGGTACTCGGCGAAACTTTAGCACGATCGCAAAAAAATCGTAGCGCCCGCGACACCAATTTACGGCGCCGCCGACGCCTCGGTCAGGGTGAACCGAATCGGGACCAGCACCCAGCTCTGCACCGCCTGGCCGCCGCGGCGCGCCGCCACGAAGCGCCATCGCTTGCGCACCGCCTCCAGCGCCGCGTCGTCCAGACGTTGGTAGCCCGACGACTGCGCCACCTCGGCGCGCAACACGGCGCCGTCGGAGCCGACCAGCACCCGCAGCATCACGGTGCCCTGCTCTCCGCGCCGCCGCGCGCGAACGGGATAGGCGGGCGCCGGACTTGCGCCGTAGTCGGCATGCGCGAGCGTCCCGCCCCCCGAACCGTTGCCGGCGCCGGCTCCACCGCCGCCCGGTACCGCGCCCGATCTGCCTGAGCCCGCCTCATCGCCGGCCCGCGACCCGGAAGCCGCGCCCGTGGAACGGTGGGGGTCCCGGATTGCGGCGCGGTCGAAGTCGAGCCCCGCAAGTGATTCGCGCGCAGGAGGATCCGGCGTCGGGACAAGCGCCCAATCGTGCCGTGCGGACGGCGCGGCGACGCGCAGCGGGCGCTCGGGAGGCGACAACGGCGCGGGCGCGAGCGACGCTTCGGCGGCTCCGCCCCCCGACGCATCCGCACCGGCGCTTGCGCCCGCACCCGGATCGATCACGTAGGCCAGCACCCATTGATGTTCGGGCTGGGGAATCCGCGCAAAGAAAATCAGCGCCACGAGCGCGGCCACATGCGCCGCCACCGACGCGGCAAACCATCCGAGGTTGCGCCGCGGCAGACCTGCGCGAGAGTGCTCGTGACTATTGTGCTCTCGGTCCAATCGCTCCCGGCATCGCGTCGCGGAGGTACGATCGCCGGGAGTTCGCAGCCATTGCCAATGAAGGAATCAATCCGGCAGGCGGCAGCAGCTCCCGAAGCCTCCCTCACCCGCGAAGGTTCAACCGGCTCCATCGATTCCATCGGTAGCCTGACTCGGGACGCCGCGCGTGTGGCGCGCGCCGTCTCCCTACAGTTGCGGGGCAGCGCCGGAATTGGACCGGCTTTCCCAATGCGAATCAGCATCGAGACTACGCCGGCGCCGGTCCATGTCAACCGGGTGGGCGGCTGGCGACGCCGGCGAAACCCGCGACTGGGCATCGCTCGCTACGACACGCCCGGTGGCCGCCGGCGCGACCGATCGAGTATGGTCGGTCGAAGACTGGTCGAGGGCGTTGAGGATAAAGCGTATGAGCATCGGGCGATTGACTCTCGTCGTCTTGGAGGTCGAAGACCTGAAACGCGCCATACATTTCTACCGTGATCAGCTTGGAATTCCGTTGAAGCTCGACCTCGATCACGGCGGAGGCGATCGGTGGATTTCCGGCGAGCATGCAGCAATTTCATATGGTGAGAACGCGTTTCTTCATTTCGCGCTGTACAAAAGCAAGGGTGTGGTCACGCGTAACGTGCAGATCGGCTTTGCAATCGAAAATCTGGAACAGGTCCACCAACGCCTGGTTGCTGGTGACGTCAAGGTGGAGCACGGCCCGCGTGACGAGCCTTGGGGAAAGACCGCTCGCTATGTCGATCCCGACGGCAACTCGGTTTCGTTGACGGAGACCGGGCGAAAATCAAACTAGGTCACTATCGTAAGGGCAGCTGATTTGACATTTCCCGCACCGCCGCGCTATGAGCTATTATTCAGAAAGTGAATTATCCCTCATTCGGGGTCTATTGAGCGTAACCGAACGGCATCGGCGCGAGCGCGAAGCGCGGGGCAAGGCGATCCTTGCGGCCGCCGCGCGCGTGTTCGCGCGCCACGGTCTTGAGGGCGCCACGATCGAGATGGTCGCGCGCGAGGCCGAAGTCGCCGTCGGCACGATCTATCTCTACTTCGCCTCCCGTGACGACCTGTTCCTGAGCCTGGTCGCTGAGCGCGCCGAGCAGTTGCGCGCCCGCTACGTCGATATCCATGCGCGCGGCCTTACCCCGCTCGAAGAGTTGCGCGCGGTGGCGGGCGCATACCTGGACTACCTGCGCGGGTCGCGCGAGTTGTTCATCTCGCAGCAGTCGGTCAGCTACGCCAAGCTGGAGGGGAGGCTCAAGCGCCCCAAAGAGATTCGCGATTTCAAGCGCGTGATGGACCTGGGGCACCAGGTCTTCGAGCTGTGGGAAAAGACCATCGCGCGAATCGTCGATGCGGGACTGGTCGCGCGCCCGATGAGCGCGAAGCAGGCCGCCGCCGTCATCTGGGCGAGCCTCAATGGCGCCTTCCTGCTGATGGGCGACGACAGCTTCTTTCGCGGCGTCACCGGGCTCGACTCTGAGCACTTCGTGGAGGAAGCGCTGGAGTCGCACCTGAGCGCGCCGCTGCCCGCGGCGCAATCGGCCAACGGGCTCGCGCATGGCGCCCCGGCGCGCCGCAAAGTACGGTCGGTAAACGCGGTTCGGCACGGCCGCGCAAAGAATAACGATAACGAATCGGAGACAATGTCGGACGAGGCCGCCGCCACGGCTTCCGCCTGACGATTGCGGCGCGGCCGCACAAGGAGATGAGCGTATGAAGTTTACCTGGTTTCATCTGATGCCCTACCGGTATCTGCCGGAGGATTTCAAGGACAAGTATCGCAGCGTGTGGGTGGATATCCCGCGCAACCTGTACGACCCCAAAATCGGCCACCGTCTCTATAATGATTACCTCGACCAGCTCGAGTACGCCGACTCGCTCGGCTACGACGGCCTGGGCGTCAACGAGCATCATCAGAACGGCTACGGGATGATGCCGTCGCCCAACCTGATGGCGGCGACGCTGAGCCGGCGCACGCGCAACGCCAACCTGGTGGTGCTGGGCAACTCGATCGCGCTGTACAATCCGCCGATTCGGGTGGCCGAGGAATTCGCGATGCTCGACGTTATCTCGGGCGGGCGGCTGATCGCCGGCTTTCCAGTCGGCACCTCGATGGACGACAATTTCTGCTACGGCGCGGTTCCCGCCACCCTGCGCGAGAAGTATTACGAGGCGCACGACCTGATCGTGAAGTCATGGAAGGAGATGGACGTCTTCTCCTTCAACGGCAAGTACACCCAGCTTCGCTACGTCAATCTGTGGCCGCGTCCCATCCAGCAGCCTCATCCGCCAATCTGGATTCCCGGCGGCGGCTCGGTCGAGACCTACGACTTCTGCGCCAACCACGACTACCAGTACAGCTTCCTTTCGTACTTCGGCTATATCGCGGGCAAGAAGGTCGCCGACGGCTACTGGGACGTAATGGCGAAGAAGGGCAAGCAGGATAATCCGTACTCGATGGGCTTCGCCCAGATTGTCGCGGTCTCCGAGACCGACGAGCAGGCCGAGAAGGATTACGCTCCGCACGCCGATTACTTCTTCAACCGCTGCCTGCACGTGTACAACGGCTACGCCGACGCGCCGGGCTATCGCACGGTGAAGACGATCAAAGCCGGACTGCTGGGCCAGGTCGGCAAGCAGGCCGAAATGCGCCGTGACGGGCTTACCTGGAAGGATTTCGTCGATCAGGGTTTCGTTATCGCGGGCTCGCCCAAGACCGTGCGCGAGCGGCTGCGCGAGGCGGTGAAGTCGCTGCACTGCGGGCATCTGATGCTGCTGATGCAGATCGGCTCGATGCCGCCGGAGCTGGTGCGCAAGAACAGCTACCTGTTCGCAACCGAGGTCATGCCCTACATGCGCGACCTGTGGAGCGAGTACGAGGATAAGTGGTCGCCCAAGCGGATGCCGCAGGCGGAAATCGCCACGCCCGCGCCGGTGCATTTCGAGACCGCCAAGACCAACGGCACCACGCACCCGGCCGCGGGAGCTCAGGCGGAGGTTCGCAGCGCGAAATGATTACCACCAAGAGCCTGGTTGGCGGAAAATTTTCCGTCGAACTTCACACCTACGGAAGCGCCGGAGACACCCTGCTCTTCCTGCATGGCGCGGGCGGCCTGATGCCGAGCGAACCGTACCTGGAAGCGCTCAGCAAGAACTTCAAGGTCGTGGCTCCGCACTTTCCCGGCTACGGTGAATCGACCGGCAACGAGCATATCGACGACGTGTTCGACGCCGCGCTGTTCTACCATGAGCTGATGGACGAGCTCGGAATTCCGAGCGCGAACGTGGTCGGGCACTCAATGGGCGGGATGCTCGCGGCGGAGATGGCCGCGCTATGCTCGCATCGCGTGAAAAAGCTGGTGCTGGCCTGCCCGGCCGGATTCTGGCTCCAGGAGAGTCCGATCCCGGACTTCTTCGCCGCGCAGCTTGACGAGCTGGCGCCGCTGCTGTTCCACGATCCCAACTCGCCCGCGGCCAAGCTGATGACGGCGATTCCCGAGGACTTCAAGGCGCTCGAGGCGATGTACGTCGAGCGCGTGAAGCGGCTGGCGACGGCGGGCAAGTTCCTGTGGCCGATTCCCGACCGTGGGCTCAAAAAGCGCGCCTATCGGATCAAGGCGCCCACTTTGCTGGTATGGGGCGAATCCGACCGGCTGATTCCTCCGGTTTATGCGAAGGAGTTCCAGAGGCATATTCCGCAAGCGAAGTTGGAGACGATCAAGGCGGCCGGGCATATGCTGATGTACGAGCAGCAGGACGCGTTCGTCGGCGCGATCAGCAAGTTCTTGAAGGGCTGAGCGCGCGCACATCTTGCGCAACGTTTGAAATCGAAGGGCGCGGCCATCCCGGCCGCGCCCTTTGTGTTTTTCAGTCTGCTCACTCGCCGGCGCGTCGCGAAGACGCGCGCGGCTCGAACTCGAGGAAATATTGGTAGGGCAGGAAGCCGTAGCTGCGCGTCATCTTGTAGCCCGCCTTCTTCATCTCGGCCTGGACTTCGGTAAGCGACACCTTAATCGCCGCGGGAGGACCGACCGGAATGGGACGCTGGTGGAAATCGACGATCGCGATACGTCCGTCGGGCTTCAGTGCGGGAATCAGACGGCGAAAATATTCGCTCCTATCTTCCAGGTGATGAAATGTGTCGCACAGAAAAATCAGATCGACGGAATCCGGCGCAAGACCCGCATCGTCCGGCTTGACGACCCGCGCCTGGTAGTTCTTGAGCCCCCGCTTGGCTGCGTCCTTGCGCATGTACGCGACCATCGCAGGCTCCGCGTCGAGCCCGATCGCGCGGCCGCTGGGACCGACCGCGGCGGCGAACCGGCGCGTGAAATACCCGGTCCCGGCGCCGATATCGACGACCGTCTCACCCGGCTTCAAATTCAGCTCCCGCACCACCTCTTCCGGCTTCTGCCATCGGGCACGCTCGGGCGATTCGAACACCTTCGCCCAGTGCTCTACGTTGCTGAAGCTGTGATGCGCTGAAGGTTCGGCGACCTGCGCGCGCACCGAGTGCGAAGCCGCAAGGGTGACAGCGATAATCAGGATTGCGCTCAGTGAGCTAGGTTTGAACATTCGATGGTCCCCCGAACACTTGGCTTGCGCTTGCGGCCGGCACTCGACTCAAAATAGCCTCTCGCCATGCCGACTGCGAAACAACCGGCGCCCGCGCCGCGGCTCAAGGCGCGTGAGCGATGGCTCGCGGTGCTGCAAGAGTATTCCCGCGCCGGGAGCATCCCGCAGACGCGACGCTACTGGGCGCCCGATTACGAGTGCGCGCCGCGCGAGCGGCTGCGCGCGATTCAGAGCGAAAAGCTCGCCGCGCTGGTTCCCTATCTGTACGAGGAGAGCCCCTTTTACCGCGCGCGGTTTAAGGCCGCCCACCTCAAGCCCGCCGATATCCGCACCGTCGCGGACCTGCCGAAACTCCCTATCGTCACCAAGCACGAGATGGCGGCCGATGTCGCCGTGCATCGCCCCTGGGGCACCTACTCGCCGCTGAGCGATCGCACCTGGCGCGAGCGTGGCTGGATGATTTTCTCCACCTCGGGGACCACCGCGACGCCGCGATCGTTCCGCTACACCCAGCTCGACGCCGAGCTGTGGGCCACGACCAGCGCCCGCGCGCTCTATGCGATGGGCATCCGCACCGGCGACAGCGCGCTGACCTGCACCAATTACAACCCGCACGTTTTCTTCTGGTCGCTGCACTATGCGCTGAACCTGATGAAGGTCGCGATCGTGCCGGGCGGGGTGCCGACCGAACGGCGGCTTGCGATGATCGATCTTTACCGCCCCACCCTGCTGGTCGCGACGCCGTCCTATGCGCTGCATCTGGCGGGCGTGATGCGCGCGGCCGGACTGGACCCGGCCAAAAGCTCGATCAGCAAGGTGATCTGCGGCGGCGAGCCGGCCTCTGGAATCGCGTCCACGCGCCGGCGGATCGAGGAGACCTGGGGCGCCGAGCTCCACGACGTTTACGGATGCACCGAAGCGGTTCCGGCCGGATGGGCGTTCACCTGCCGCGAGGGATTGCGCGAGTCCCCGGTCGCCACCCACGTGCAGGAGGACCTGCAGATCTGGGAGACGGTGGATCCCGACACGCTCGAGCCGGTAGCGCCGGGCGCACGCGGGCTTACCGTGGTGACCAATCTCAACTCCGAGGGATCGCCGCAGTTGCGCTTCATGGTGGGCGACTTCACCAGCTTAGACACTTCGCGATGCGCCTGCGGGCGGACCTATGCGCGGGCGCGCGGCGGCTTCGCGGGCCGCGCCGACGATATGCTCAATATCCGCGGCCTCAAGCTGTTTCCGAGCGTGATAGAGGAAATCGTGCGCGGAATCGACGCGCTCGGCGACGAATTTCAGATCGTGCTCGAGACCGAGGGCGTGATGGACGTGTTCACGGTGGTCACTGAGATGCGCGACTTCGTGGACGAGATGGTCGAGCGCGAGGTGGTCCGCCGCCTTGAGGCGGAAATCGTGCGGCTGTGCGAGCTTCATCCACGGATCCGGATCGCGCCGCCGGGCACGCTGCCGAAGACCGAGTTCAAGGCGCGCCGCGTAATCGACCGCCGCACCGCGCTGTGAGCGCGAACCGCTGCGCCCCAACCTCCCCGCTTGACGTAACTGTGCGAGGGCCGGAGCATCGTGCGCCATGAAGATCTACGATTTCACGCTGGCACCGAATCCGCGGCGGGTCAGAATTTTCGCCGCCGAAAAAGGTCTCAAGATTCCCTACGAGCAGGTCGACATCCTGTCGGGCAAGTCGCGCGCGCCGGAGTATCTCGCCAAAAATCCCGCCGGCGGCCTGCCGCTGCTGGAGCTAGACGACGGCACCTATCTCGCCGAATCGGTCGCGATTTGCCGCTATCTCGAAGGCTTGCATCCGCAGCCCAACCTGATGGGAGGCGACTTTCGCGAGCAGGCCATTATCGAAATGTGGAACCGCCGCATGGAGCTCAACATGCTCGGACCCGCCGCGCGCGCCTTCCAGAATACCAATCCGCTGTTCGCCTCGATGATGAAGCAACACAAGGACTTCGGGGAAGGGCAGCAGCAGGCGGTTGCCCAGCAGCTCGCATGGCTCGACGGCCAGCTCAAGGGCCGCGAGTTCATCGCCGCCGACCGCTTCACGATCGCCGACATTACGGCGCTGGTCGCGATGGAGTTCGGCCGCGATATGGGCGGAGTCAAAGTCGATCCGGGGCTTAAGAACCTGGCGCGATGGCACGCGAGCGTATCGAGCAGGCCCAGCGCGAAGGCTTGAACGGAAGCTCCGCGTCAAGCCGCGGCTTGACGCCGGGCGGGTGACAGTTTTAAATTGCAACCGCTATGAAGCTACATGAATTTACCCAGGCCCCCAATCCCCGGCGCGTGCGCATTTTCCTTGCAGAGAAGGGAATCACGGTTCCCAACGAGCAGGTGAACCTGGCTGCCGGCGATAATCGCAAACCCGAGTTCCTCGCGAAGAACCCGATGGGCGGAGTACCGGTGCTGGAGCTCGACGACGGCACCTTTATCGCCGAGTCCGTCGCTATCTGCCGCTACTTCGAGGAGACTCACCCCGAGCCGCGCCTGATGGGCGTCGATGCGAAGGACAAGGCGGTGGTCGAGATGTGGCAGCGGCGGATGGAGTTGGAAATCCTCAGCAACACCGCCGGCTCGTTCCGCAACACCTCCGAATTCTTCAAGGGACGCATCCCGCAGGTCGCCGAATACGGCGCGGTATGCAAGAACGCGGCGCTCAAGCGGATGGAATGGCTCGACAAGGAGCTTGCCAACCGCGAGTTCGTCGCCGGCAGCCGCTACTCGATCGCGGATATCACGGCGCTGGTCGGAATCGACTTCGGCCGCACCACCGGGATCAAGATCCTGCCCGAACAGAAGAACCTGACGCGATGGTATCAGGCGGTCTCGAGCCGCCCGAGCGCCAAAGCGTAGGAAGATCGCATCTGACAAATGTGCGGGGCGGCTCAAAGGGCCGCCCCGTGCGTTCAGCTCGATAGTGCTTTCCGCAACGCGGCCACCCGTCAGGGCAGGATCGGCGTATACAGCCGGTAGAGCATCACGTAGATCACCACGCCCGTGACCGAGACATAGATCCACAGCGGCCAGGTCCATCGCGCGATCCTGCGATGCGACGGGAAACGGCGGCGCAGCGCGTAGTACAGCGTCACCAGCGCGAGCGGCACGATGGTTCCCGCAAGGATGATGTGGGGGATCAGAATCGCGAAGTAAACCGGCCGGATCCATCCCGTACCGCTGAAGCGCACGTCACCGACGTGCCAGTGGTAAGTCAGATACGAGGTCAGAAAAGCGGCTGACACGACGAGCGCCGAGATCATGCAGGCGCGATGCGCCGCCACGTTCTTGCGCTTGATGAAAACGAAACCTGCCATCAGCAGCGCGAACGCCGCCGAGTTCAGAATCGCGTTTAGAGGAGCGAGCGAGGAATACGATAGCAACGGAGTTCGCGTCTCAAACCGGTTTCAGTGGATGGATTGGCCGCGCCCTCAGATCCTGTCGACGACCATCATCAGCAGTACCACCGGTAGATAGACCAGCGAGGCGAACAGCAGGCGGCGCGCTGCCGGCGCGTGTCTCGGAGCACGCACCATCGCGATCGCGAACCCGAGCATCCCGGCGCCCAGCACCGCCGCAGCGGCCAGGTATGGCGTGCCTTCCAGTCCCATCAGCGACGGCGCGACGCTGACCGCGACGAGCCCGATGCTCGCGGCGATCGCAACCAGGTCCGACGGATTGCCCCATCGCGTATCGGGCGGCAGCAGATGAATGCCCGCGCGCGTGTAGTCCTCGCGGTAAAGCCGGGCGACCGCGAACGTATGCGGAAGCTGCCACAGGAACATGATCGCAAACATCACGATCGGCAGCGCGTCGATGCTGGCGCGCGCCGCGACCCATCCCGCCACCGGAGGCAGCGCGCCGGGAATCGCGCCAACGATGTCGCATGCCCAGCTCACCCGTTTGAGCGGCGTATAGGCGAGCAGATAGATGACCGTGATCGCCGCGGTAACCGCGGTGCACATCCAGTTGGTCGTGAGTGCGAGATATGCGAAGCCCGCCGCGGTGATCGCGACGGCGAAGACCAGCGCCTGGGACGGTCGCATGCGGCCGTCGGGGAGCGGACGATGCCGCGTCCGCCGCATCAGGGCGTCCACGTCGCGCTCGACGTATTGGTTGAGCGCCAGAGTTCCGGCGGCGGCCATCGCGGTGCCGACCAGCAGGTTGAAGGCGGTGAGGAACTCGAAGCCGCCGATCCCGCCCAGGTAGAACCCGGCCAGGGTCGTAACCAGGACCATCAGGACCACGCGGGGCTTGGTCAGCTCAAGGTAATCCGCCAGCCGTCCGCGCACCGCCGACGACTGCGAATCCGCCAATGCCGCCTTCGCGTTCAAGCTCTGACTCCGTGTTCGGCCGCCACACTGGCTTCGTGAGCGCCAGCCAGGGCGCGGCCCGGGAGTCCATAGATATGGTACGCGCGGATGGTAAGCGCAAGGCTGGTCGCGAGCGTCGCGGCACCCACTAAAACGTGGCTGGTGGTCGGAATTACCGCGCGGCCGCTCCAGATAGTCAGCGCGCCCAGGCAAATCTGCAGCACCAGCAGTAGCGCAAGGCCTATCGCGGTGAGGTAAAGCTGCGGGACATCGCGATGAGCGCGAATCACGCGGACGACCGTCCATCCCACCATGATCGAAACGAGTATCGCGCCGCATCGATGCGCGAAGTTCACGGCGATGAATTTATTGAAGTACGGCGGAATGATTCCACCGAATGCCAGCGGGAAGTCGGGAATCGCAAGTCCGGCCCCGAGATGGCGCATCACGGCGCCCACCAGGATCTGCAGGTAGATGACGCCGGTGGTGATCGCCGCCAGGGTCGCCAGCGTCGGGTGCGCCTGCGCTTCGCGCCGCGGGACGGTCTCATCCCACGCCGGATTCATGAACATCGCGATCGACACCATCAGGCAGAAAAACGCCTGCGCGGTCGCCGCATGCGCGACCGCCATCGGCAGCGGAAGGTCGAACAGCACTGTCATGCCGCCCAGCACCGCCTGAAAGAAAACCACGCCAACCGCGATCAGAGTCAGGTTGCGCACCCAGCGGCGCTGCTCCGAGCGCAGCGCCCACGTCATCAGGGCGATCGTCAAAATCACCACCACACCCGCGACGATTCGATGGCCGAACTCGAAGCGAATACCGCCCTTCCACGCCGGAATCAGCTTGCCGAAGGCGAGCGGCCACGACGGAATCGCCATCGCCGAGCCGGTAGACGTCACCAGTCCGCCCACGAAAATGAGGCAAAAGGTGGCCGACGCTGCAAGCAGCGCGAAGCGATACAGCGCCGGAGAAGGAACTTCGACGGGTGAGCGATCAGTCATCGGCAAATACTGGGAGCTGCAATCCGGACGGCGGGCGCCGGCGCGGATACTAATCTCGTCATCGGAATATCAGCATCGGGGATGATGAAGTCGATCAAAAGGTGAATGTTTCCGAACGTCCCCGAAATCATACGTCGCCCGGTCCACCAATTCCAGAGCTTGGCACCTCGCCCCGCCGGCGGGAGCTTCGGATTGGCGCAGCGCGTCCTTTTCGCTACAAGTCGCTTGTTCGAGCCAGGAGGAGACAACGGCATGCAGGATCGTCCCGCCACGATAAGTGAAGTTTTCGAACGCCAGGTCGCAAAGTACGGTGCGCGCACGTTTCTCAGAGACAAGCAGGGCAAGGCCTGGCAGGACCATTCGTGGAACGCAATCGGTGAGGCTGCCAGCCGCCTGCGCGCCGGGCTCAAGGCGATGGGAATCGGACCCGGCGATACCATCGCGATTCTCTCCGACAATTGCCCCGAATGGGTGATCGTCGATCAGGCGGCGCTCGGCCTGGGCGCGGTGGTGGTGCCGCTTTATACGACCAGCGGCGTCGATGAAACGCACCACGTCTTGAACGACTCGGGAGCGAAGCTGGTTGCCGCCAATGGCGCGGAACTCGTGACCAAGCTGCTCGCAATGGCGCCCTCGACGCCCGCCATGTCGGGGATCATCGCGATGCATCGCGGCGCCGAGACGCGGGCCGCCAGCAACGGAACTCCGCCGGTGACGACGATCGCCGCCGCCAGCGGCGAGTCGCCGGCCGGAATCGCCGAAGGCTCGCGCGAGGATCTGGCGACGATTATCTACACGTCGGGGACCACCGGGATGTCCAAGGGCGTGATGCTCACGCACGGGAACCTCCTGTCCAACTGCGAGGACGCGCTCGAAGCGCTTGGGCTCAACGATCGCGATGCAACGCTGTCATTCCTGCCGGTGGCGCACTCCTTCGAGCGCACCGCCGGTTATTACGCGGTGATGATGGGAGGCGGAACGATCTCATACGCGGAAGGCCTGACGCAGATCGCCGCAAACCTGCTCGAGATCGAACCGACCGTGGTGCTGACCGTGCCGCGCCTGCTGGAGGTGATTTACAGCCGCGTGATGAAAACGGTGCGGTCGAGCCCCGCCACGCGGCAGGCGATGTTCAACGCGGCGCTGGCTGCGGGCAAGCAGGCGGCGGAATGCCGCCATCGCGGACGCCCCGTGCCGCCGCACATCGCACTTGCGATGGCGGTGTTTCGCAAGCTGGTCTTCGCGCGAATCCGCGGACTGTTCGGCCGCAACCTGCGCTACCTGATATCGGGCGGCGCGCCTTTGCCGCAGGAAATCTTTCGATTCCTGGCCGCCGCTGAGGTCCCGATTGTCGAAGGCTACGGCCTGACCGAAGCGGCGCCGATCGTGTCGGTCAACCTGACGGGCGGACGCACGCGAATCGGCACGGTCGGACGCGCGCTCGCCCATGTCGAAGTAAAGACGGCTGACGACGGCGAATTGCTGGTCAGGGGCCCCAACGTGATGAAGGGTTATTACCATCGCGACGACGACACCCGCGAGGCTATCGACGCGGACAAGTGGCTGCATACCGGCGACATCGCGAAGATCGACGCCGAGGGCTACATCGCGATCACCGATCGCAAGAAAGAAATCATCGTGCTGTCCGGCGGCAAGAACATCTCGCCCGCTTACCTCGAGACGCGGCTCACCACCGATCCGTATATCGCGCAAGCCTGTGTAATCGGCGACCGCCGCAAGCATCTGGCCGCGCTGATCGTGCCGAACCTGGAAAATCTGGCGGATCAGTTGAAACAGCAGGGGCTCGACGGCAAGCCGCTTGGTGAACTCGTCGGCGCGCCCGAGATGCGCAAGCTGTTCCACGATCGGATCCGCGAGTTCAACAAGCCGCTCTCCGACGTGGAGGCAATCAGCGCCTTCAGCCTGGTCGCGGAGCCGTTCTCGCAAGAGCGTGGCGAGCTAACGCCGACGCTGAAGCTCCGGCGCAAGATCGTGCAGGAGCACTACAAGGACACGATCGAATCGATGTATCGCGACTGACGCAGCGCGCAATTTTTGAGGAATTTGCTCACAGCACCAAAGGGGTTCGGCGCGAGGTCTGGGCTGTCGCGCACGCCGACGCCCAACGCCACCCGCGGTGAAACTCGCGGCGCCGATTGCGATGCCAATCGCCGACGGCGCGATGCGGGAGAGTGAACTTTTAGTTGACAGCGGGACCGCGCGGTGCGCACAATTCGCAGGGCCTTCGAAATGCACGAGCGAAATCATCGGAGCAAGCAACCGGGGCACAAACTGCGGAATTAATCCTCGGCTTTAGCTTACATCGCTTCGCCATCGAGCCCGTCAGGGCTCGTGACCAGGGAGGGGATGCGATGAAAGAGAATTGTAGCCTCATGCCTGCCGGCTTCGTGACTATAGCCGTCATCGCTGGATTTTTGTGCGCGGGCGCTTTCCTTTCATCGGCGCGCCCTGTTCAGGCTCAGGCGAGCCCCGCGGCCAGCGCGACGCCGCAGGCGCTCGTACACGTTTTTAATCCGATACCCGTGACGCCGCCGAAAGGCTGGAATCCCGAGCAATGGGCAACCCTAAGGGCCAAGTGCCAAGAGTTCTTCGACAAGGCACATGCCGGCATTCCGATGACGCGCGGTGATTACGAAACCTCTCAGGTATGCCATGACATGTTACCTTGGCCTCCTTCCGTGAAAGGCCTGCCATCTCGGCAGCCCAAATCGCCCCCGGTGAAGGTCCCTACGCCGATTCCGACTCCTGACCCGATATCCAGTCTTAGCGACCCGCTCGGGGCAACGCCGATCGGCCCCTACGGCACGCCGATCTATCCTGATAATCTCATGGACGCGTGTCTGAACCTGCCCGGCGACGGCCAACCCCCGGACGTTGCAGCGGATGTCTCCCCCGAACAGATCGTCGAGATGCTCAATTCCGGTGTTTGGATCTCGAGTAAATCGGGTATTCCTTACGCAGGCTATCCGGAGAGCCTGAGAACATTCTGGCAAGCAAACTCACCTCCCGTAGCGGATTTACTTGCAGACACGCAGGTCGCTTGGGATCCGATCGCGCAGAGATGGCTGGCAACGACCCTGGACATAAGCAGCGGTATTAACAACGGCGACCTCTACTTCGCGTTCAGCAAGACCTCGGATGCGACCCAGGGATGGAACGTCTACAAGCTGGCGAATATTTGCTCGAACAGCCAGAACGGCAATTTTCCGGTTCCGGACCAGCCTGTGATCGGTTTCAACCAGATCTCGGGCGTCCCTTCGGAAAGCTGGGCTGCTGTCGACCTCCAATGCGTGGGCGTGAATGGGTCGGTACCGGCTCGGACCAAGTCGTGCTGATCCCGGCAACTGTGCTCACGCAGAGCCCCGCGCCGTTGTCGCTTTCGCAGACAACTATAACGCCCCCGGTGATTGGCGCGCGTCCGTCTCGCGACATTTCAGGCGACGCCAACTATCCTCTTTACTTCGCGGCCTCGCAGGTGCCGTCCGGCAGTTCGTCCCCTTATGTCGCGCTCTACACTCTTTATAACTCCTATGGGACCTGGGGCCTCCAATTCGTCGATCAGAGTCCCGGGAACGGCGCGCCCGGAACCTTTGGCCTTTTCACGCCTGCTCAGCACGACTCTTGCGGCGCGGGATCGGCGTGCGCGGTTAGTCTCCAGGACGCGCGAATCTCCAGCGTGGTAATTCAGAAGGGGATCGACGCCAACACTTATCTCCTCACGTCCTTCCAGGCCGGGGACACCAGTTCCAGCACCACGCAGGCGCTCTGGTTCGTGGCGCAGGACCCGGCGTATAACGGCTACCAAACCAAGTGGAACGACTGGTGGGTCGGAGGATCGGGATGGTGGGCCGGCTACCCGACCATTACGATGGACGGCTATCTCGGCATTGCCTATACGTTCCAGACTTTTTATTACGGCTCGAACATTTACCCGAACTGGTACCTAGCCAAAGGATTCGATCCCACGGAAACCACTAATCCGCCGCTGCTCGGCTACGGGATCCTGGGCAATCCAAATCGCGGCGCTTACGCGGGATGCCCCCCAAAAACGACCCGGTGGGGCGACTACATGTCCACGATCTGGGATCCGAACTTGCCCGCTCCAGCCGCGAGCAACGGATTCTGGACGGCCCAGGAATTCTCGAACGGTGGCGGATCGCAGACCGGCTCCAACCAGTCCACGCAGATAACCGAGCTGGCGAATCCGCTCCCGTACTACCTCGACACGAGCGAGAATGAGTCAGAATGTGGAGGTGGCGACGGCAGCACTTGCAAACTGAAAATCGCTGCGCCGCCCGATCTGAAAAATGGAGACGTTGTGCTCGCGTTCCTAGACATGGGCGGCAAATATAGCAAACCGACGGCGCCGCCTGATTCGAGCTGGACCGACCTTCCGATCGGCAATCAGGGCGGCACAACAAGCATGCAGGTCGGAAGCTGCGCCACCAAAGACCTGAGTTCCATTTTCGCATACGCGCATGTGTACGGTTCCTCGACCGAAAGCGGAACCTACGAGTTCAAGCACGTGATCTCATACATTTGCAACAATACGAACGCCTACCCGGAGATTGAGGGAGCGCTATTCGCATATCGCGGCGCGGACCCAACGGCAACGGACTATGTCGTCGATGCTTACGCCTCGGAAGCGCCAACGATCACCGTCGGTCCCGCTCCGAATCCATCGCCTTCCGACGGCACGCTCGTTAACGTGTTTGACCCCTTGGGGTTCGAAAGCGGTAGCCCCCCGGCGGACGACACCTGCAGCACCCTGAGCGGCCTGACCGGCTCCCCGCTCGCCAATTGGGAGACAGTCCCAGGAGGTGCGGAATTCCTCGGCGCTTGTTACGCCGACGCGGACGCCGGCGTTCCGGCCGCTGGGACATCGATCAATCAGTATTCCGCGACGACCAGCGGTAATGGCTACCATACGTTCGGCTGGCAGGTGCTGCTTCCGCCCGGCTGAGGAGTCGCGCGCGCCGTCGGGCGTCCGTCTGCCGGTGGCTGCACGATCTTTCCGAGGCGGCATCGGTGCAAAGGGCGCGGCCCTGATGGCCGCGCCCTTCGGTTTCAGTCACTTGCTTTCGATGTGCGCGCGGGAACCCGTTCTTTCCACGTGGCGCCGCCGGCATGCGAAGCACGCGGCCATTATGACCGCGTGAGCCAATCTCGACCGCGGCGCGCGCTATCAGCGGGCGGAGCCGCCGGCGCTGCCGTTTTCGGCGGCCAGCAATTCGTGGATGGTCGTCAGCTTCTTGACTAGATACGAGCGCTTGCCCTTGGGCGTCTGAACCTCGATATCGTCATCCTGCGATTTGCCGATAAGCGAGCGGCCCAGCGGCGAGGAGAGCGAGATTCGATTCTGCGCGCCGTCGACCTCCTCGGGAACCACGATCTCGTACTCGACGTCGCCGCCATCATCGAGGTCTTCCAGCAGCACGCGGCTGCCAAGCCCCACTGTGTCACGCGGAATCGAGTCGAGATTGATCATGCCGAGTTCGCCGATGCGCACCTCCAGGTTGCCGACCCGCGCGCGCAGGAATTCCTGGCGCTGCTTCGCCATCGCCCATTCCGCATTCTCGGACAGGTCGCCATGGGCGCGGGCGCGCTCCAGCTCCTTGGGCAAATCGACCGTAAGTTCGCGCTTGAGAACTTCCAGCTCCTTCTTGAGCCGCTTGATTACCGGTAGTTCAGTCATCGATAACGTCTTCCTGGGTCGCCATCCCCCCGCGAGGTTTCCGCCGCGGAGCGCGCGAACCGAATTTCGATACTGCGAGGCCTCGACCGCTTCCCGCCGCGCTAATCGGCTACGATAGAGGTCAGGCTTCGATTCACTCCCGCCACGCTCTGAATTTTATGCACCACCAGTTCGCCCAACGCGGTGACGTCGCCAGCTTCCGCGATCGCGATGATGTCGTGGGGACCGGTCACCGCGTGAGCGACTGAAACACCCTCCACCTGGCGAATCCGCGCGGCCACGTCGCGCGCCTTTCCGGGTGACGTGTCGATCAGAATAAATGCCTTGACCATGCGACTCACCTCTCGCGCGACGGCGCCGCTTCGGGCGCGCCGCGGCTTGCGATCATCGGGGCTCGCCGCCGGGCGGGATTGGCGTGCCCTGAGCGTCGTACTGGTAAAAGCCACGGCCCGCCTTGCGTCCCAGGTACCCCGCATCCACGTACTTCTTCAGCAGCGGGCAGGGGCGATACTTGTCATCGCCGAGCACTCGATGCATCACTTCCATGATCGCGAGGCAGGTGTCGAGTCCGATCAGGTCGGCCAGTTCGAGCGGCCCCATGGGCTGATTGGTGCCCAGCTTCATCGCGGTGTCGATATCCGTGACTCCGCCAACGCCCTCGTACAGCGTGTAGATGGCCTCGTTGATCATGGGGAGCAGGACCCGGTTGACGATGAAGCCGGGGAAGTCCTGCGCGGTCATGGTGGTCTTTCCGACGCGCTCGGCCAGCGACTTGGTCGCGCGAAAAGTGTCTTCGGAGGTCGCCAGCCCGCGGATAATCTCGACCAGCTTCATCGCGGGAACCGGGTTCATGAAGTGCATCCCGATAACGCGATCGGCGCGGCTGGTGCGCGCACCCATCCGGGTTATCGAGATCGAGGAGGTGTTCGAGGCAAGGACGACCTCGGGCGGGCAAATTTTGTCGAGCTTCTGGAGCAGTCCGATCTTGGCCTCTTCGTTTTCAATCACGGCTTCGATCACGAAATCGGCGCGCGCAAGGTCCTCAAGGCTGGTGGTGGTGGTAATCTTCGACAGCACGCGGTCGCGATCTTCCGGCTTGAAGCGCCCGCGTTTTATCATGCGATCGAGGTTGCGCCCGACCGAGTCCAAGCCGCGCTGACACAGTTCGGGTGAGACGTCATTCATGATCACGCCGATGCCGGCCTGCGCGGTCACCTCGGCGATGCCCGCGCCCATCTGTCCCGCGCCAATCACACCGACTGTCGCTACCGCCATGATAACCTCCGCCGCTCGGGGCCAGAATCGCGGGAGACGGCCGTGCCGCCTCCAAAAAACGCGAAGCGGGCCTGCGCCGGGCGCAGCCTGCTTCAGGTTGAGACGTTACACTCGGCCTTGAAAGGCCGCAAGGCGGTGGTTTCAGCGGCCAGAGGCGCCAGCGAGTTGACAAGCTGAGCGGCCAGCACTAGCTTGATAATTGAGAATCATTTTCAAGCAGCCCCACCGTGCCCGACACCGTAATCCCCTATTTCCTTTATTCGCTTGGAATAATCGTCCGCGAAGGCCTTGAGGCGATGCTGGTCGTGGTCGCTTTGGCCGCCGGCACCCGAAACGTCGGCGGTCGCGACCGCTCCAAAGACGTCTATCGCGGCGCGCTTATCGCCGTCGCGGTCTCGATCGGTCTTGCCTGGGCGGTCAACCACGTCATTACCGACAACGCGAGCGACACGCTGGAGGGAGTGTTCCAATTCCTCGCGGCGGCAACCCTTTTCTACGTAAGCTCATGGCTGACGGCGAAGAGCCAGGCCGATCGATGGCTCAAGTTCATCAGCGAGAAGGTCGAGCGCGCGGGCAAGAGCGCAGTGCCCGGCTTTGCGCTCGGATTGGCCGCCTTCCTCGCCGTGGTGCGCGAAGGCGGTGAAACAATTGTCTTTTTCAAGGCGCTGACCGCGGGCACCACGATCCCCATCGAGTTGCACGCGATTTTTGCCGGCCTGGGCGCGGGACTGGTGCTGCTGGCGATGGTGTTCTGGTTCCTGACGCGGGCCAGTTACCGAATCCCGGTGGGCTCTTTCTTCTGGGTGACTTCGATCCTGCTCTACATGCTCGCGGTCGTCTTCGTCGGCCAGGGTGTCGCAAGCTGGCAGGAGTCGGGAATCCTGAGCGCGACCTTTATCGAGCACCTTCCGCAGATTCCGATGCTGGGGTTCTATCCGACAGTCCAGTCAATCGGCGCGCAGGTCGTGATGATCGCGCTGGCGCTCGCGTCTTTCATTGCGCCGCGTCGAGGCGCGGCGCGCAAACTCAACGTATCGGCGGAACAGCCGCAGTCGGCGCCGCGTCCGACCTGAGATTGGTTCCCGCCAGCGGATTACCCAGATTCGGTCCGTAAAGGACTTCTTCCACGGTCGTGGTGAGCCGCTGCGCTTCCACCAGCGCGCGCAATCCCATCGCGGAGCACCGCTCGACATTCTCATCGCCGGCGACCCCGCTCTGATGAACGATACGCAGCGCGTCGCGCAACTGGTCGCTGCGTTCGAGCAGGATAGCAAGCTGCGCCTGAACCATCGCGGTGTCGCCGCGGCCGTCGGGATCGAGATCGAGCGCGAAGGCCTGCTGGCGCTCGGCCTTGGCAAGTTCATGCAATGAGCGGCGAATCATCGCGCACGCCTGGTCGCTGCTGAGTTTCGTGACCCCGCTAGCCGAAGGCGCGAGCGAGTCGTTTGCGGCTGGTGAGCTGGCACCGGGCGACATCGCGATGGTCGCGACGACCAGAGCGGCGAATAATGCTCCGGCGCGTGGGCGGCGGATCGTGATACCAATGCTCCGCCTCATAACAGATATCTCCCCCGCGTCGATTCGCAACGCAAGTCCGCGCCTGGATTCCAATCTCTTGCGGCGCCGGCGCCGCTAAAGTAGCTAAGCAGGCATTGAGCCGCCCGGATTTCGGGCCGTGAGTTTCAAGGTATATTGATCGCGATGGGGAATCACGCCGACGCATCATCGTACGCACCCGCGCCGTCGCGCGGAATAATCCGGACGGTATGGGGCGCGATGGCTACCGCGATGGCGGTGCTGTACACGGGTGCGCTGGCGCCGGTGGCGGCGCTGTTCGCCGCGCTCGGGCGCCTCGATGCGGTCACCGCGGTTTCGACCCTGTGGGCGCGCCTGATTATCCGGACCTGCGGAGTCAGGCTCGAAATCCAGGGACTGGAGAACCTGACCGGCCTCGGGCAGTACGTGCTGATCTGCAATCATCAGAGCTTCTTCGACATCTTCGCGATCACGGGCTACATGCCGGGCAAGATGCGCTTCGTAGCCAAGAAGGAACTGCTCCAGATTCCGGTCGTCGGCTACGCCATGAATCACGGCGGGCACGTGATAATCGATCGCCAGGCGGGCGGCAAGCAGATCCGCAAGGCCGTCGAGACTCTGCGCGCCGGCCTCTCGCTGTGCGTCTTCGCCGAAGGCCATCGCTTCAACGACAATCGCGTCCACGAGTTCTCCGACGGGGGCGCCTGGCTCGCCATCCTGGCCCAGATGCCGGCCGTGCCGATGGCTATCAGCGGTTCGGGCGCGTTCTTTCCCAGGCTCGCGAGGATCGTTATCCCGGGTGGCAAGATGCGTATGACGATCGGCCGGCCAATCGATACCAGGGGGATGAAGAGCGGCGACCGCGAGCAGGTCACGCGCACGCTCGAGGCGGCGGTACGCGCGATGTTCGTCGAAGAGGTCGTCTGAGCGCGCTGGCCGGTCAGCCCTTGCGATCGAAGATGAAGAGCGGAACCTGGTTGGCGAGATTAGGATCGATCGCGAGCACCCGGCGGCCCGATTCGATGCGGATCGGCCCGGGCTCGATTCCGTCCTTGCGCAGGGCCAGAGCTACCTGATCGACGTCGTCGGCTTCCAGCCACAGCGCGAACATTCCTTCGCCCGACTTCGCAATCACCTGCCGCCCCTGCTCACCCGCCGCGAGCCTGATCTCGCTGTTGCCCACGCGCACCGACGCGGAGCCGCCGCCGGAGGCCCGTGTGACCGCGAAGCCGAAGTTGGAGCGGTAGATACGTTCGGCGTCCGCGAGGTCGGAGGTTGCAACCTCGAGCCGATCCAGCCGTTTGAGCGTAGCCATCGTGGAGCGCGAGTCTATCGCGGCCAGCGCGGGCGCGAAAGCAATCCTCCGATCACTTTGGCTGGAAGGTGAAGTCCGCGCTCGCGCTCGCCCCCAATTTTACCTCGACCTTCTTCTCCCGCGTGCCAAGCTTTTCCTGCCACACCTGGAGCGTCCAGTTACCGGCCGGAACATCCTTGATCGTGAATTTGCCGCTCGAGTCGGTAACCGCGTAGTACGGCGTGGCGGTCACATACCACCAGCCTTCCATCCATCCGTGGTCATCGCACAGGATTCGGATCACGCCGGGCTCCGCCACTGTGGCGGTGATCTTCTTCTTGAAGCCGGGCTGCGCCTTGTTGAACACGGTCTTCTCGCCGCGCAGCGCGTGCACGGTGTGCAGGATGTCGTCGGAATTGAGAATCGCGACGGTGCTCCCGGCCGGGAACGCGAGCACGTGCGGCACATAGTCGCAGTCCTTCTGGTCGAACGTCACCGCGGCCGGCTTGATCGTGCCCGGTGCGCCTTCGACGACGACGACCGCGTCCTTGAGTCCGCCCGCGGGCGAGACGATCAGGCTCTCGTCGTAATGCGCTTTGGCGCCGCAAACTTCCTTGTCCTTGGTGATCTCGATCCTGGCGCGCGCGGGAGGCCGGCCCGCATAGCTGACGACGCCGCTGATGGTTCCGCCATCCGCGGCGCTCGCGATGCTGGCGGCGGCGGCCATCGCGAGCGCGGCGCACGCGGCAAAGAGCAGCGCGGCCGTCGCGAGGGAAATCCGGCTTTTCATTGCTTCACGTAATATGGCGCAGATGCGCCGCTGGCATGGGCGCGGCGCAAATCGGCGGACGCGGCGGATGCTCAGGCGTTCTTGCGCGCGACGATCAGCGTATGCACCGAGAAGCGCGAAACCGGCTCCAGGCGCTCAACCGTGATATCCTCGCCGCCGATCACGTCGCGGGCGCGCAGCCGCGTGGTCCAGCCGAGCAGCTTGGTCACCGGATTGATCAGCGTGTTGAGGAAGTACAGGATCGGATTGGGGCTCGCGAAATGGTTGACAATTACGATCCGCCCGCCCGGTTTGCAGACCCGCACCATCTCTTTCATCATCCGGACCGGGTCGGGCACCACCGTGATCACGTGGAACGTGAGCACGTCATCGAAGCTGCTGTCCGGAAAATCCAGGTTAAGCGCGTCGCCCTGGCGCACCTCGATATGGGTCCAGGCGTTCTCGGCAATCTTGGTCCGCGCGTGGGCCAGCATGTCCTTGGACGGATCGATTCCCATGACGTGCAGATAGGGCGGGAACGCGTCCAGCGACATCCCGGTCCCGACTCCGACTTCCAGAACCTGCTGCCCGGGGCGCAGGTTGAGATTCTCGATCACCACATGCTCATGATCGACGAACGCGCGGCCCCATACCGCGTCGTATATGTGGGAGAAATCGGAGTAGATTCGGCTTTCATGCGGCTCGGCCATTTGTAGATGTCCCCTGTCTGGACCGCCCGTGACGGGCGCGGCGCTGGTCGGTCTGTCTTATCCCCCGGTTGTGCCCGTGCGATGGCGGTCAGGCGGCGGCATTGACGCCGCGAAGCTGTCGCTTGACCGATGCGAGGTCGCGCTTGCGGAAGCGCCACTGTCGGCCCTTCTTGAAGGCCGGAATTATGTTTCGGCGCGCGAACTCGTTGACCGTGTCGGGACTGAGGTCGAGCAAGAATGCGACCTCGCGGGAATTAAGCAGTACGTCGTCCTTGTCGGCCATGTCAGTTCAGCAGGAAGCCTGTTCGGCGGATCGTTTGGAACGGGATTTTGTAATATGGAGGCATCGGTGAAGTCAAGTTTATCCTGTCCGGCGGTCTCAAACGAGCGCGCGAGCGCCGCAGATGTCCACAAGGCAGAAAGTCTTGCCTTGTGTTGATTTATCGAACCGTTTCAGACGCTAATTGATGCTAGTTTGCGCGCCGCGACGCGATAATCGTACCACGCCCGCGTCACCACGATGCAAGAGAACAACCCCGTTGCCACGCCCACGCATAGCGTTACCGCAAACCCCTTAACGGGACCCGTCCCGAATTGAAAGAGAATCATCCCGGCCACGAAAGTGGTGATGTTGGAATCGCGAATCGCCGACCACGCGCGGAAATATCCCTCGCGGACCGCCTCGCGCGGGGATTTGCCGTTGCGCAACTCCTCGCGCATCCGCTCGTTGACCAGCACATTGGCGTCAACCGACATTCCCAGCGTGAGCACGATTCCCGCGATTCCTGGCAGCGTCAGGGTCGCCTTCAGCGCCGCCATCACGCAGATCAGCAGCAGGATGTTCAGAGTCAACCCGAAATCGGCAAGCAATCCGGCGCCGTCGTAGTAAACCGCCATGAAGACCAGAACGAGCGCCGCGCCGATCACGAACGAGATCTCGCCCTGCCAGATCGAATCTCGTCCGAGCGAGGGTCCAACGGTCCGCTCCTCCTCGATCTCAACCGGCGCCGGCAACGCTCCCGACTTGAGCACGATCGCGAGGTCGTGCGCCTCATTGAACGAAAAGCGGCCGGTGATCTGAACGTGGCCACCGGGAATCCGCTCCTTGATAACTGGCGCGGAGTAGACCGTACTGTCGAGGACGATCGCGAGCCGCCGCCCGACGTTGGCCGCCGTCAGCGCATCGAAGATCTGCGCGCCGCGCGAGTCGAGATCGACCGCGACATACGGACCCTCCAGCCGCCCGCCCGGACGCACCATGGCGTCGGTCACCACATCGCCCTGCATCAGGACCGGGGTCTCGACCAGGTAGGGAGTCTTGCCGCCGCGATCGACGGGTCCATAGAGAATTTCATCGCCGGGCGGCGGACCGTCTTTCAGAGCGTCCTGCACATTGTGGGTATCATCGACGAGCTTGAATTCCAGCACCGCGGTCTTGCCGATCAGTTCTTTGGCGCGTTCGGGATCCTGAATTCCGGGGAGCTGAACCAGAATATCAGTGTCGCCCTCGCGAGCGACGGTGGTCTCGCGGACGCCGAGCTGATCGATACGATTGCGGATTGTCTCGAGCGCCTGGTCCATAGCGTTCGACTCGATCTGGGCCAGGTCGCGCGGCTTGAAGCTGAGGCTGTAGGCGGCGCCGCCCTCGGAGGCCGCGCGCGCGACGTTGAGATCCGGAAACGACTTGCCGATCAGGTCCAGGAACGGCGTGCTCTCGTCCTCGGACTTGAGCTTCACGATTAAAGCGCCCGCGGAGTCCAGCGCAACGTCCTGGATGTCGAGCTTGTTGGACTTAAGCTCGCGCTTGATATCGTCGCCGCGGCGGCGCAATTGCGTCTTGACCGCCTCTTCGATCTTCACGCCGAGCAGGAGATGGGTACCACCCTGAAGGTCGAGCCCCAGCTCTATCTTGGTCCCGCCGAACCATTGCGCCCACCACTCCGGCATCGAAACGTTGAAGCTGGGCAGCAGAATGACCACGGCGACCACAACCAGCACCGCGGCCAGATACAGCCGCGTAAGCCCGCTGCCGCCCGCGAAGTGCAGGTAAAGGAAGGCTACGATTAGAGCCAGCAGAATCAGTATCGGGGCGAAACTTTGAGTCTCCACTGAACCTTCCCAACCGGGCGCCGCGCCTGGTCGCTCTAGTCTTTCTTCGAGGCAGTCTTGCCGTAGCTCGACAGCGCCGCGACTTGCGGGCGCTCGATGCGCACGCGCACGTTGGGCGCTATCTCGACCACCACCAGCTTGTCGCCCAGCTCGACGATTCGCCCGACCATGCCACCGGTGGTGACCACTTCATCATTGCGTTTGAGCGCCTTGAGCATCTTATCATGCTCCTGCGCCTTCTTGGTCTGGGGCCGGATGAGCAGGAAATAGAATATCCCGAACAGGACGGCGAGCGGGACGATGGTCGTGAAGAGCATCTGCTCGTTCGCGCCCGGTAAGGAGGCGCCCCCGCTTTGCGCCCAGGCAATTCCCTCGAACAACATCAGTTCATATCCCGCGCGGCGGCGTCGCCTGCGGCGAGGCCGTCGATCATCGATTTTGCGAATGCGGCAAAGGTCCGAGATGCGATAGCAGCTTGGGCCTCTCCCATCAAGCGCGCATAGAAAGACAGATTATGCTCCGTAAGCGCGCGCGCCGCGAGTATCTCGCCCGATACATATAAATGACGCAAGTACCCGCGCGTGAGCGTCCGACAGGTGCGGCAATCGCAGCGCGGGTCGATCGGACGCTGGTCGCGCTGATACTGCGCGCGCTTTATCGAAATCCGTCCCTGGCTGGTAAATGCGCTCCCGTTGCGCGCGTTGCGCGTAGGCAGCACGCAATCGAACATGTCGAAGCCCATCGCGATTGCGGCCAGCAGGTCGGACGGCGTGCCCACGCCCATCAGGTAACGGGGGCGCTCGGCCGGCAGCATCGAGGCCGTCAGCGCCGCCATTTCCAGCATCGCCTCCTTGGGCTCGCCCACTGAAAGCCCACCCGCGGCGTAACCGTCGAACTCGAGCGCGGTTATCTGGCGCGCGCTGGTCCGCCTAAGGTCGGAATAGACGCTGCCCTGCACGATTCCGAACAGCGCCTGGTCCGCACTGCGGCGCGCTCCCAGCGACCGCTCGGCCCATCGGGCGGTAAGCTCGAGCGATTTCAGCGCCGCGCCGTGCTCGGCGGGATAAGGTGTGCACTCGTCGAGCGCCATCATGAGATCGGAGCCGAGCGCCTCCTGGATCTGAACCGCGCTTTCGGGCGTCAGCTCGACGGGCGCGCCGTCCAGATGCGAGCGGAAGCGGATTCCGCGCTCGTCGATCGAGTTGATCTTCGCAAGGCTCATCGCCTGGAACCCGCCGGAGTCCGTCAGGGTCGCGCCCGCAAAGCCCATGAAGCGCGCAAGCCCGCCCATCGCGCGCACCAGCTCCGCGCCCGGACGGACCGCAAGATGGTACGCGTTGGCGAGCACCAGCCGGAATCCCAGCTCCCACAGCTCGTCGGGCGCCATCGCTTTCACAGCGGCGCGCGTGCCGACCGGCATGAAGGCGGGAGTCGTAACCGCGCCGTGCGGGGTCGCGAGCGTGCCCGCGCGCGCGAGCTCGTCGGAGGCGGTCACCATGAATGAGATCGGCGCTGTCATCAGAGGATCAGCATCGCGTCGCCGTAGCTGAGAAAGCGGTAGCGGCGGCGGACTGCCTCGCGATAAGCGTCGAGCATCAGCTCGCGCCCGGCCATCGCCATCACCATCGCGAGCACGGTGGTCCGCGGCATGTGGAAGTTGGTGATCATCGCGTCCACGATTTTGAAGCGAAACCCCGGACAGATGAAGAGCCCGGTGGTGCCTTCCGGCGCGTCGGTTATCGCCCACGACTCCAGCGTGCGGACGCTGGAAGTGCCCACCGCTACAATTTTTCCGCCCACGCGGCGCGCATGCGCGATCGCATTGCGCGTCGCCTCCGGAATCGTGAACCATTCACCCTCCATCGAATGCGCTTCGACCTCGGGCGCACGCAGCGGCGCGAACGTTCCTGGCCCGATATGCAGCGTCACTCGTGCGATGCGAATTCCCGCCTCGGCCAGCGCGCGGAACAGCTCGTCGCTGAAATGGAGTCCCGCGGTGGGCGCGGCGATCGCGCCTTCGCGCTCGGCATAGACGGTCTGGTAATTGTCGGCGTCGGCGGGACCGACTTCGCGCCGGATATAGTGCGGCAGCGCGAGCAGCCCCTCGCGATGAAGGATCTCGGCGATCGAGGCGCCTGCCTCGGCCGCGACTATCGGACGTCCCTGCGCCGCGTGGCCGGCGACGACCAGCGCCGTCCCGTCGGCGAGCATCATCCGCGTGCCATCGCGCAGCGGGCGATGCACCCGCGCCATCGCGATCCAAGCGCCCGCGGGCGAATCCGCAGGGCGGATAAAGAGCAGTTCGACGCGGCCGCCCGATTCCTTGCGCACGAAGAGCCGCGCCGGAATCACGCGGGTGTCGTTCAGCACCAGCAAATCGCCCTCACGCAGATGACTTGCGAGCTTGTAGAAGCGTGAGTGGTCGACGCTGCGAGCCTTGCGATTCACGACCATCAGGCGCGCCTGGTCACGCCGCTCAAGGGGTTCCTGCGCGATCAACTCCGGCGGGAGGTCGTAGTCTAATTCCGAGAGCTTCATTCCGAACGGACGCGCAGTGATTAAGCTATCCGTGCCAGTGTTATCGCTGCGATCCGCGTGTCCCGAAAATCAACGGAATGTCCGGCGCGCCGTCGCCCGGCCACCAGCGGCTGCGCTCCCGAAGCGGTCCTGGAATCCTTGCCTACCTGATGCAAGCGAGCAGCTCGCACGCGCGCTCGATCACGGCATCTTGATGAGGCTGCAGGTCCTGGTAGGCGGGAGTCTGCGCCAGCAGCAGAAACGGGTCGCTCGCTTCCGTTCGGACCCCGGATAGTTCTTCGACCACGGCCAACCCGCAGAACGGCACGTACATCTCCGAGTAGCCGCCCTCGTGCGCGAGCACCAGCCGGCCGCCGCAGAGGTCGGAAGCTGCCGTCAGCATCATGTTGGTCATTTGCCGGTAGCATTCGCTATTCAGCATCATGCGGCCGAGCGGATCATACGCGTTGGCGTCGAGCCCGCTCGCGATCGCGATGAGCTCGGGCTTGAACCGGTACAGGGCGGGCACGACCACGCGCTCGAAGGCGGCGATGTACGCGCCCACGCCAGACCCGGGCGGCATCGGGAGGTTCAGGTTGTAGCCGGCGCCCTGCCCCGCGCCGTTGTCCGCCATCGAACCGCTTCCCGCGGGGTAGAGATTGTCCTGATGGATCGAAATGGTCAGTACGTCGGGATTTTCATAGAAGGCCAGTTGGGTGCCGTTGCCGTGATGAACATCCCAATCGACGACAGCGACTCGCTTCACGCCCAGCTTCGCCTGCGCATGCATCACCGCAACAGCGATATTGCCGAATATGCAGTAGCCGCGGCCGCGATCCGGTTCAGCGTGATGCCCGGGCGGCCGCACCAGCGCGTACGCGTTGTCAACCGCGCCCTTCACGACTGCCTGTACTGCCGCGATCACGCCGCCGGCCGAGAGCAATGCGATTTCGAAGCTGCCGCTGCCGAACGGAGTCAGCTCACCGGCCTCGCCGCCGTGCTGTGCCGAGAGCTGTCGGATCTGTTCGATGTAACCGCGAGTGTGAAAGCGCGCGACGTCTTCTTCGCTGGCCGGTGTGACTTTGAGCGGATGGAGATGATCGAGCACACCGGTCGCGGCCAGCAGGTTGCGGAAGCGGCGCTTGGTTTCCGGATTCTCGAAGCCGGCGCTCGGCTGGATTGGGAACGATCCGGCCTCGGAACTGTGCCACAGGTACAGTTCTTCAAACACGAAGCCGGTTTTCCGTTTGGGCATCACGGCTCCAGTCTGCCCCAGGCAGCGGCGGTTGAACAGGCCCGAGGGGCGGCTGAACCCGGGAGCCAGGGAACGCAACCGCATAAACTACCCGCGGCTCACTGTTGACCGGCTCTATTCAACATTTCTTCGCCGCCGTGCTGACGGCCCGTACTATGATCGCGGGCTTCCGCGGACTGTCCTTGCATTTCCGGATTCAGCACGCGCGCGCCGAGTCGATCGCTATTGCCAGGAGCCCTATGCGCAGATGGCGGCTCGGGTCCCTGCGCACTTGAAGCACGCGGAGGGCAAATATCCTCATTGCGCCCCTTGCTCCGGGGTAGGACAGACCCATCTTCAGACCGGCGGGCTGTGAATCCCGGCGCACATCGGTTATAAGGAATGCGAATCTCTCGCGGGGCCGCCTGTGCCCTGGCACGCGAAGCCAATCGAGGAGCCAGCGATGCAAAAGACCGTAATTTCCGCCGATTCGCACATCACCGAACCAGCCAATACGTACGTGGATCGTATCGACCGCAAGTACAAGGACAGCGCGCCGCACATGGTGCGCGATCCCAAGCTCGGTGACGTCTTCATCGTCAAGGATACGGAACGTCCGCTGCTGATTGGCCTGGCCGCTGCGGCCGGCAAGACCGCCAAAGAGCTTGCCGTCGGCGGCGTCAAGTTCGAGGACATGCACCGTGGCGGATGGGACCCTGAGGCGCGCCTGGCCGACCAGGAGCGCGACGGCGTCTCGGCCGAAATCATCTACCCGACGGTCGGGATGTTCCTGTGCAACCACAAGGATTTCGACTACAAGAAGGCCTGCTTCGACGCGTACAACCTCTGGATCTCCGAGTATTGCTCGCATCATCCGGACCGCCTGCTCGGCATCGGGCAGACCGCGATGCGCTCGCCCGAAGAGGGCATCGAGGACCTGCGCAAGATGAAGGCGACTGGGCACTGCGCGGCGTGATGATGCCGGGGAATCCGCAGGTCGAGGACTACGACAGCGCGGTCTACGACGACTTCTACCGCGCGGCGATCGATCTCGACATGCCGCTCAGCTTCCATATCCTGACCAGCAGCAGGATAACTTCCGCACCCGCGGCCCGACGGCTCAACAGCTTCCTGTCGATCATCCGCGGATGCCAGGACATTATCGGCACCTTCATCCTGGGCGGCGTCTTTGAGCGCCATCCAAAGCTCAAGCTGGTCTGCGTCGAGGCGGACGCGGGATGGGTCCCGCATTACATGTACCGGATGGACCACGCCTACGATCGCCATCGCTACTGGCTGCCCGCCGGCACGCTCTCCAAGATGCCGAGCGAGTATTTTCGCGAGAACGTGTATGTGACGTTCCAGGACGACTGGGTGGCATTCCAGATGAAGGACATGTGCAACGTGCGCCGGCTCATGTGGGCGAACGACTTTCCCGCACAGCGACTCGACCTGGCCGTGGTCAAAGGAACTGCTCGAAAAGCATACGAAGAATTTGAGTGAGCAGGAAAAGAACTACATCCTGCACGACAACGTCGCCGACCTCTATCACCTGAGCATCTAGGCGCCGCTGCCTTCCGAATCTTGCGCCGGCGAGCGGATAATCCGCTCGCCGGTATTTTTTTCCGGTGCGACGGAAATCGGGCGGTGGTGACGACCAACGATCAGGACAATGGGCGCGAGGCCGGCGATCGCGGCTGCGGCGCGATGCGGACCACGGCGGCACCAAACCAATCCGCGCTGCGCGGGGCGGACTGCGAGCGCAGTCTGCTCGAGCGGTTGCGGCGCGGCGACCCCCATGCGGCGGCGGAGTTCTTCGACCGTTACGCCGCGCGGGTGCGCAGGTTCATCCTGCAATCGCTTGGGCCGGGCGCTGCGGCCCAGGACGCTGAGGATTTGTCACAGGACACGTTCATCGCGATGGCGGAAGCGCTGCCGTTCTTTCGGGGCGACTCATCGCTATTTACGTTCGCCTGCGCGATCGCGCATCGCAAGACGATGTCTTTCATCCGGACCAATGCGCGCCGCGCGCGCCTGGCCGAGGCGGTACCGATCGAGAATCGCGGGGCGGGCGTCTCACCGCCCGCCGACCAGCGCCTGCGGCGCGCGATGGGCGCGCTCAAGCCCGAGTATCGCGAGATGCTTCATCTCAAGTACGTCGAGGAGGCAACCACCGCCGAGATCGCGGCGATCGTCCGCAAGAGCGAGCATGCGGTGGAGTCCGCGCTCGCACGGGCGCGACGAGCGTTGCGCAAGCTGATGGAGGCGCAGCCATGAAGCCCGAGGACGACGCGGCGCTGGCCGCGCGACTGCGCGCGCTCGCAAATCCCGACGCGGGAGCGGACGCCGCGATGCGCGAGCGATTCGCCACGCGCCTGGGCGAGGTTGCGGCGCGGCCGGACGTGGTCCCGATCGAATTCGACGGCCTTAAGCTCGACGCGCGCAAGGGCGGCACGATTCTCGGCACCGCGCTGCGCGGCGGGGTGCGCCTGATGCACGTGTGCGGCGCAAGAACGCTGTGCGGCACATGCCGGGTCAGGATCGTCGCCGGTGAGGAGAATCTCACCCCGATGAGCGGGAAGGAACGCTTTTCGCTCCGCTACCATCTGTCGGTCAGCCCACGGGTGCGCCTTGCCTGCCAGGCGCGCGTCGAGGGACCAATCGAGGCGGAGTCGGTGTTCCCGCTCTGCGGCGATCTGCCGGGCGAGCGACGGGAGCAATAGCCGTCATGTCGTGGCCAATTCGTCTGCGCGCGATGAGCTTTGCGATCACGATCGCGGTGGTCACGGCCGAAGTCGCTGCCTTTGCGCTTCCGGTCGCGGCACTGATCTGGCTCGTCGGCGTCGCGAGCGCTTCTAGAGCCGCCCGAGTCGCAATCGAGATAGCGCTCGCCTACGGCCTGGCGATCGCGATTTATACCCATCTGAGCCCGCCCGGAATCCACCGCCGCGCGCTCGACCGCGATTTGTGAGGAACCGCTGAAATGCGTATCGCCGGAATCGATCCAAAACGGGCGGGTTGGCTGATGAAGCCGATTTACGCCCTGATGAAGCGGCAGTTCGGCAAGGTGCTGACACCCTATACGGTACTGGCTCATCGCCCGGGCGTCGCACTCGGTTTCCTCGGCGCGACCGTTGCCCTCGCGGGAGGCAAGGTGCCGGCCGCGACAAAAGTGATGGTGAGCTTGCGCGCCGCGCAGCTGATCGGCTGCCCGTTCTGAATGGACATCAATTCTGCCGTTGGCAGAGAGATGAAAATCGGCGACGAGAAGCTCGGGGAGATTTCTGGGTTCCGCACCGGCGCGATGTTCACGGACGCCGAGAAGGCGGCACTCGCCTATGCCGAGGAGATGTGCCAGGTGCCGGTCGAGGTGCCCGACGAGGTCTTCGCCGCGCTTCGCGAGCATTTCAATGACGCGCAAATCGTCGAGCTGACGGCGGCGGTGGCGCTGGAGAATGCGCGCGCACGCTTCAATCGCGCACTTTTGATCGATAGCGACGGGCTCTGCGCCCTGCCCGACGGCCATCCGGTGTGCCGCGCGGCGGCGGCAGGCTCTGATTGACCGGCGGCTCCGTTTCAGTTCAAAACCTACCTTTTCCCCGCCTCGCTCAAGCCTGATAAGATTCCCCTAATTACTGGTATGTTCGGCCGACCGTAGGGGTCGCCCTCGTATCCCGCCGAACGCATGATCAGGCTCACGGGATTGAAAGGCGCACCGACTTGAACGAGCGATGGGTATCGAGCGCGCAGCGAGTGTCACATATTCGCGCGCCACAAAATTGCCGTCCGGCCGCTACCGGGCAAAGATATATGCAGGCGAGTGTGGCACCGCGGGTGGCCGCGATCGTAATCGCGGGCGCGCTGGCGGCCGCGATGATCGCATCGGGATGCTCGCGGAAATCAGCTCCGGAAGGATTCGGCGAGCATGGCGCGGTTCCGGTCCTGGTCGCAAAGGCAATAGAGACGACCGTCGCCACGCGGATTACCGCGATCGGGCGGGTTGAGGCGTATTCGACCGTCGATATCAAGGCGCAGGTTGATGCCCAGGTGATGCAGGTGCACTTCAAGGAGGGCCAGATGGTCAAGAAGGGCGACCTGCTCTTCACACTTGACCCGCGACCCTTTGAAGCCGCCTTGCGCCAGGCCCAGGCCAACCTCGCCAAGGACAAGGCGCAGGCCGCGCAGGCATCCGCTGACGAGCAGCGCTATGCGTATCTGCTCAAGCAGGGAGTCGGTTCGCAGCAGCAATACGACCAGGCCCACGCGACGGCCGGAGCCGAGAGCGCGTCGGTCGCGGCCGACGAAGCCGCGGTTCAGACCGCTCGGCTCAATCTGGCCTACACCGCGATTCGCGCGCCCATCGACGGGCGCACCGGGGACCTGCTGGTTCATGCCGGCAACCTGGTCAAGGCCAATGCCGATACGGCGATGGTCGTGATAAATCAGATCCAGCCGGTGTACGTGGATTTCTCGGTTCCCGAATCTCAGCTTGCCGACGTGCGGCGCTACGTGCAGGAGCGCCAGCTTCCGGTTGAGGTTTCGGTGCCCGGCCAGCTGCAGGCGCATGAGGATGGCGTGCTAAGCTTTATCGACAACACGGTCAACCAGAGCACCGGCACGATCATGCTGAAAGGACTGTTCGCCAACAAGGACAGTCAGCTGTGGCCCGGCCAGTTCGTAAACACCACGCTTGTTCTTAACGAGCGCCCGAACACGATTGTGATACCGGCGCAGGCCGTGCAATCCGGCACAGACGGCTCCTACGTGTTTGTCGTGAATCCGCAGATGAAAGCCGAGACGCGGACAGTGGTGGTCGGCGCATCCACCGACGGCCATACGGTCGTCGAGCGCGGGCTCAAAGCGGGAGAGACGGTCGTGACCGACGGCCAGCTCAGGCTGGTGCCTGGGATGTCGGTGACGATCAAACAGGGCCTCGGCGCGCCCGGCGGGCAAGCTTCGTGAATATCTCCGATCTATTTATTCGACGCCCGGTAATGACGACGCTGTGCTCGCTGGCGATCGTCTTTTTCGGCCTGATGGCTTACCAGTTGCTGCCGGTGAGCGACCTGCCGAACGTCGACTTCCCGACCATCGTGGTGAATGCGGGCCTGCCCGGCGCGAGCCCGGAGACGATGGCTTCGTCGGTCGCGACTCCGCTGGAGAAGCAGTTCTCGACCATCGCGGGCCTGGACTCGATGACCTCGCAGAGCCTTCAGGGCTCGACCAGCGTCACGCTGCAATTCGTGCTCAGCCGCAATATCGACGCCGCCGCGCAGGACGTGCAGTCGGCGATTACCGCGACGCTGGCGCAATTGCCGCCCGGGATGCCCAGTCCGCCGACCTTCCGCAAGGTGAATCCGGCCGACTCTCCGATCCTGTATCTGTCGCTGAGCTCGACCACGATGCCGATCGCGAAGGTGGACGAGTACGCGGAGACCTACCTCGCCCAGCGCATCTCGATGGTCAGCGGCGTGGCTCAGGTCAGGTCTACGGCTCGCAGAAGTACGCGGTCAGAATCCAGGTCGATCCCAGGAAACTCGCGGCGATCGGTATCGGCATCGACGAAGTGGCGCAGGCGGTCTCCGACGCCAACGTCAATTTGCCGACCGGCACCCTTTACGGGCGCCATCAGGCGTTCACCGTCGCAGGCGATGGGACAGCTCACTTCGGCGTCTGCAGTACCGGCCGCTGGTAGTCGCATATCACAACGGCGCACCGGTCCGGATCGAGGATATCGGGCGCGTGCTCGACAGCGTGCAGAACGACAAGACCGCAAGCTGGTCCAACGGCGAGCCTGCGGTCGTGCTGGCGATTCAGCGCCAGCCCGGGACCAACACCGTTGAGGTGGTGGACAACGTGATGCGGCTGTTGCCGACCTTCCGCGAGCAGGTGCCGGCGGGGCTGCACATCGATGTGCTCGGCGACCGCTCGACCACTGTTCGGTCCTCCGTGGACGACGTGCAGTTCACCTTGCTGGTGACTGTGTTCCTGGTCGTGATGGTCATCTTCCTGTTCCTGCGCAATTTGTCCGCGACCGTGATCCCGAGCCTGGCGCTGCCGATGTCGATCATCGGCACGTTCGCGGTGATGTGGGCGCTCGACTACTCGCTCGACAACCTGTCGCTGATGGCGATTACGCTGGCGGTCGGATTCGTGGTTGACGACGCGATCGTCATGCTGGAGAACGTCGCGCGGCACATGGAGATGGGCAAGGACGCGCTGACCGCTTCGATCGACGGCTCGAGGGAAATCGGATTCACGATCCTGTCGATGACGTTGTCGCTGGCCGCGGTCTTCATCCCGGTCCTGTTCATGGGCGGAATCCTGGGACGCCTGCTGCACGAATTCGCCGTCACGATCGGCGCGGCTATCCTGGTGTCGGGCTTCGTGTCGCTGACGCTGACCCCGATGCTGTGCTCGCGGTTTCTTAAGCCGCCCAAGAGCCAGCATCACGGGCGCATGTACGCGGTCACCGAGCGTTACTTCGACGCGCTGCTCGACGGCTATCAGCGCAGTCTTGCGTGGGTGATGCGCCATCGGCGCGAGACCATGATTTTTTCCGGCGTGATCCTGCTGGCGACGCTGTACCTCTTCTACGCGATCCCCAAGGGCTTCCTGCCCAGCGAAGACAACGACGAAGTCATCATGTTCTCGCAGGCAGCGCAGGGAATCTCGTTCGACTCGATGGTCAAGCATCAGCTCGCGCTGGTGAACATGATGAAGCCAAACCCGAACATCCGGCGGTTTTTTGCCGGCGTCGGCAGCGGCGGCCCCGGTGGCGCGACCAACTCCGGGATGCTGTTCATCCATCTGAAGCCGAGTTCCGAGCGCAAGCTCAGTTCCGATCAGCTCATCAACAAGTGGCGCCCGATGGTCAATTCGATACCCGGGTTGTCGGTGTACCTGCAGAATCCACCGCCGATCCGGATCGGCGCGCAAGTTCACCCGCAGCATGTACCAGATGACGCTCCAGAGTCCGGACACCGAGCAGCTTTACAAGTACGCGCCGATTCTCGAAAACCGAATGCGCGAACTGAAGGACCTGCGCGGCGTCAACAGCGACCTGCAGGTCAAGAATCCACAGGTGACTATCCGGATCGATCGCGACAAGGCGCATACCCTTGGAGTCAGCGCGCAGGCGATCGAAAATGCGCTTTACGACGCGTACGGATCGCGCCAGATCTCCACAATTTATGCGCCCAACGACGAGTACTGGGTAATCCTCGAGGTGCTGCCGCAGTACCAGCTGGATCCGGCGACACTGTCGCTGCTCTACGTGCGATCCTCGAGCGGTTCGCTGGTTCCGCTCGATACGCTGGTAAAGTTTGAACGCACGCTCGGACCGCTCGAGATCGACCACCTGGGACAGCTTCCCGCCGCGACGATTTCATTCGACGTTGCGCCCGGCGTGTCGCTGGGAAAGGCGCTCGACGAGATTCGCAAACTCGCGCGCAATACGCTCCCCGACACCATCACCGCGACCTTTCAGGGTTCCGCGCAGGCCTTCGAAGACTCGCTTGGCAATCTCGGGATGCTGCTGATCATGACGATCCTGGTGATCTATCTGGTCCTCGGGATCCTGTACGAAAGCTTCATCCATCCGGTGACGATTTTGTCGGGCTTGCCCGCCGCCGGATTTGGCGCGCTGCTGACGTTGTGGATCTTCGGAATGCAGCTTGATCTGTTCGCATTCGTCGGCGTGATCATGCTGGTCGGGTTGGTCAAGAAAAACGCGATCATGATGATCGACTTCGCGCTCGACGCTCAGCGCACCGAAGGAAAATCGCCGGCCGAGGCGATCTTCGACGGCGCGATTATCCGCTTCCGCCCGATCATGATGACGACCGCGGCGGCCCTGATGGGTACGCTGCCGATCGCGATCGGCTTCGGCGCGGGCGCCGAAGCCCGCCGTCCGCTGGGCGCCGCGGTGGTAGGTGGTCTGTTTTTCTCGCAGTTCCTGACGCTTTACATCACGCCGGTCGTCTATACCTACATGGAAGCATTCGGAGAATGGATCGAGCGCATGAGCGGACGGCGCGCCGTGCGCGCCGGCGAACCGCCAGCCGATTCGGCCGAGGCCGAGGCGGCGCGCCGCCGGATGGCGTCGTAGCTCGGTACGCTTTCACCGCATCGGAGGCCGCACCAAATGCCGAATTTCGAACGCAACGGAACTTCAATCCACTTCGAGGAATTCGGCTGCGGCTATCCCATATTGCTGTTCGCGGCGGGCGGGATGCGCTCGAGCATCGAGTTCTGGCCCAAGAGTCCCTTTGACCCTACCCGCGAACTCGCCGCCGATTTCCGCGTGATCGCGATGGATCAGCGCAATGCAGGCAACTCTCGCGCCCCGCTTGCCGCCGCCGACGGATGGCATACCTATACCGCCGACCATCTTGCCCTGCTCGACTACCTCGGCATCAAGCGATGCCATCTGATGGGCGCATGCATCGGGTCGTCGTACAGCCTCGGCGTGATTCAGGCCGCGCCCGAACGCGTGAGCGCCGCGGTGCTGCAGAATCCGATCGGACTCTCGCCGAAGAACCGCGAGATGTTCTTCGCGATGTTCGACGGATGGGCGCAGGCCCTCAAGCCGCAGCATCCGGAGATAGACGACGCGGGGCTGCGCGAATTCCGCGACCGCATGTATGGCAGCGACTTCGTGTTCAACGTGTCGCGCGAATTCGTGCGCAAGGTTTCGACTCCGCTGCTGATCCTGATGGGCAGCGACGATTACCATCCCACGCCGACCTCCGAGGAGATCGCGAAGCTCGCGCCCAACGCCCAGATGCTACGCGACTGGAAAACGCCCCACCCGATTGCGCAGACGGTCCGCCGCGTCCGCGAATTCCTCATCGCAAATACGCCGAAATAACTTCGCGCGACCGCGCGATTCGGCTCGCGCAGCCTCGCGTGAAAGTGTTCGTCGCCGGTTCTGAAAGCGAGCCGGAAGCCAGGCGATAAAGCCTAATATCCATCTCAGTCGAGCACCCAAGGCGCCCGTGCAATAAGCGGGTATTCCATTATATATCTCTCGCGGGCATCGCAGAGTTCGACTGCGAATTCGCAGTCAACGGGAGGACTTCGGAATGAACCTTTCCCGACGTTGCGCGGCTGAGTTCATCGGAACATTTTGGCTGGTGCTTGGGGGTTGCGGAACCGCGGTGTTGGCCGCGGGCTTTCCACACCTCGGCGTAGGCTTTGCTGGAGTGGCGCTCGCTTTCGGCCTGACGCTGCTGACCATGGCCTATGCGATCGGGCACATCAGCGGATGCCATATCAACCCTGCCGTCACGTTCGGGCTTGCGGCCGGCGGCCGATTTCCGGCGCGAGAAGTGATCCCCTACGTCGTCGTGCAGGTGCTGGGAGCAATTCTTGCCTCGACGGTCCTGTACGTGATCGCCAGCGGCGCGGCGAACTTCAGCCTGAGCAACGGTTTTGCGGCAAACGGTTACGGAGCGCATTCGCCGGGCGGATATTCGTTGCTGTCCTGCGCGGTCTGTGAAGTCACGATGACGCTGATCTTCCTGTTCGTCATCATGGGCGCCACGGATAAGCGCGTTCCGCCCGGGTTCGCGCCGATTCCGATTGGTCTCGTTCTCACCCTGATCCATCTGATCAGCATCCCGGTTACCAACACGGCGGTTAATCCCGCCCGCAGCACCGGACCTGCGCTGTTCGTTGGCGGATGGGCTATGGGACAGCTCTGGCTGTTCTGGCTCACGCCGATCGTGGGAGGGATTCTCGGCGGCCTGATCTATCGGTGGTTGATGCAGGAGTCGGCGGATGCGGCCGTGCCGAAGGCTGCTCCGGCCGGTGCATCAGCATGAATTGTGAATCTCTGGAAGTCCGAGCCGGTTTGAGGTGCGATGGCTGACGACGAAGATCCGATGCAGGCGGGGTTGCATCTCTATCACGCCTTCAAAGCGGGGTTAGAAAATGGCGAGGCGCCGCGAGGAGGAGTCGTGAGCGGATTCAAGCAATTCCTGTTGCGCGGCAACGTGGTCGACATGGCGGTCGGCATCGTGGTCGGCGCCGCGTTCGGCACGGTGGTAACTTCCTTCGTCAAGGATCTGCTGACACCGTTCATTGCGGCAATAGTTCGACAGCCGGACTTTTCAAAGTTCGCGTTTGAGATCAACGGCAGCAAGTTCCTGATCGGCGATTTTGTCAATTCGATCGTTTCGTTCGTGATAATCGCGGCGGCGGTTTACTTCGCGGTCGTACTGCCGATCAATACGCTGGTTGCCCGCACGCGCAAACAGCTTCCGGCCGAGCCGAACACCAAGCGTTGCCCCGAATGCCTCAGCGAAATCTTGATCAGGCGAAGCGTTGCGCGTTCTGCTCGTCAGCGCTGCCTGCTTGAGCGGAGTGAGCCGGGCCGCGCGATCACTTCTTTTGCGGCTTGAGCTCTTTCCAGTCGGCCTCGGGCGTTGGCGCGGCACCCGGTTGCGCGGGTGCCGGCGGCGCGGAGGCCGCGGCTGACGGCAGCGCTACGGGCGGACAGAGGTCCATATGAATATCGGTCGGCTCGAGCGTGTACATGGTGCCATGCATCGAGCCCAGCGGGATGCCGACCGGGAACACCAGCATCAGCATCGCGAACGAGCCCCAGTCCATGCGTTGGTGAATCTCGGCCTGGCCGACCGGGCACCCGGGGTGCGTCGCGACGACGTGATATTCGCGATCGGTTGCAAGGGTAGCCGAGCCTGGCGAGGTCATCTGGGTGTCGCCAAAATCAACCAACGCGCCGGGCGGGCTGGTCTCAACAGTGACGGTCTCGGTCCGCGTCGAGCATCCGGCCAGCACGATCGCTCCCGCCAGAACTCCGATAGCGATCCTCTTCATCCCCCACCTCCCCGGCTTCACGCGCCGCACGTCGCCTCGACGACGTCCGGCGGACGTCTCAGCTGAGACCGTAAAATCGCAGCGCGTTCTCGGTCAGAATCAGGTTGCGTTCGTTCTCGGACAGCGGCTCGAGCGCATGCCTGACTTCGTCGAGCACGCCCGGGAACGTACAGTCGAAATGCGGGAAATCAGAACCCCACAGCACGTTGCGTCCGACCCCCAGCGCCACCATCGCGCCGAGCGTCCGCTCGTCGGGATCGATCGTCAGGTAGCACTGCTCGATAAAATACTCGCTCGGTTTCATTTTCAGAAACGACACGTAGGAATGCATTTTCTCGAAGTGGCTGTCCATCCGATCCAGCCAGTAGCCGAGCCATCCGATTCCCGACTCCAAAAACGCGATCCGCAGGCGCGGGAACTTCGCCAGCACGCCGCCGCAGATGATGTCCATGCAGGCGGCCTGCTGTTCGAACGGATGACACACCATGTGGAAGAAGAACGGGTCGTGATAACGATCAGCGCCCATCGTCGGCATCCGCGTCCCAAAGCTGCCATGCACCGCGACCGCGACGTCCAGTTCCTGGGCCTCGCGCCAGAATGGATCGTAAGCGGAATCGTTGAGTCGGCGCCCGTTGAACGGATTGGGGCGAACGAAGACCGCCTTGTAGCCGAGTTCTTTCACTACCCGGCGCATCTCCCGGACCGCCTCGGCGACGTCCTGCAGCGGCATCGGAGCCACCCCGTAGAGCCGGGCCGGCGACTGCCGGCAGAAGTCAGCCATCCAGTTGCTGTACGCCCGGCATGCGGCGGCGGCGAGCTTCGGATCGGTGAGATCGCCGTACAATAGCCACAGCGAGGGGTAGAGCACCGCCACGTCGATCCCCTCGCGATCCATCACCTTCAACCGCTCGCGCGGATCGAAACCACCGCGCGGCACGTCGTCCCAGGTAAGCTGACGGGCGCGCTCGAGATCGGCCAGCCCGCCGGGCACCATCGACGCCGCCACTGGCAGCGAAGGACGGCTGCGATTTTCGCCATCGATGAACAGCTCGTCCATGCCGTCGCGGTTGCGGCGAACCTGGATCATCCGTTCGCGGAATTCCGGCTCGGTGTATTGCTCCCAGACCGCGCGGGGTTCCACGATATGTCCGTCTGAATCGATAATGCGGGGCATGGCTTAATCACCTCCCGGGGGCGTCCTGATGGAATCAACGTCCCCGGCCGGTCGATTGTCAAGCTCGGCCAGGCAGTCCGGCGGGCGCGATCAGAGGATAAATCCCACCACGCTCGCGATCAGACGGAACGGAGCGGTGAGAATTTCGCCGATCGTGCTCAGCGCGCCGCCCGAGTCCTCTTCCGTGGTGCTCTCGGTGCTGGCGTACGGAGGTTGCGTACTCTGCGTGCCGGGACCCGGCGACGCCATCGCCATCGGTGAAGCCTGCGCCTGGGATTGCGTCACGGTCGGGGTTTCTACCGCAGCCGGCGTCGCGAACGGCTCGTGCGGCGCGGTGACCACCTGCGCCTGCTCAGTGGCGGGTTCCTGCTCGGTGGCACATCCGCCAAGAATCGGAAGCGTGCAGGCAAGAACCGCGAAGAGCAGCAGTATTTTGAGCGGCTTCATTTGCGACGCTCTCGGGCACCAACCGTCATCGTTCAATTCAGTCCGCACGCTTTTCGGCCACGCAACGCCTGCAGCCGCATCCGCGCTACGGGATGCGGTTCTGCGATGATGCGGTCCCAGCCATTACTAATCCGTCGGGCAGCGTGAAGAGCGTGGCAAGAGAGGACTGCTTGCCGCCGTTATAAAGTGTGAAGCTCAAATTAAATGTGCCGATTGGAAAGGTAGCGCTGTTGGTGCAGGAAACATTGCTGTTAATCGTGGTGTTGATCGATCCCGTACCGTCGCTCGCTACGACGTAAGATCCCTGCGTGACCTCGCCGGAGCAGGTCACGCCCCCGACATTCAGGTTGACCGAGCCGCCGGTGATAGCGCCGCTGCCGTTGGCAGTGATCTGGGCAGTAAGCGCCGCGGCGCACGGCGGGGATGGGCAGACATTCGACAGAGACTCATCGCTGCCCGACATAACCAGCGCGTAACCGCCCTTGAAGCTCTTCTTGCTGAACGCTCCACCTGCACGGGCGGGAACCACTGCGCAGGCAATCCCCATCGACAGGGCCACCACGCCAACCAACAACTTCCTCATCGCCCTGAACCTCCGCCACCACCGCATCCAACCGGATCGCGGGTAAAAAATTGGAATAGAAAAATCGTACAAGCCGGATGCGACGATTGCAACGAACCGTCCGCTGGCAGGCGATGCGGAGGGTTGCGCACCACACACGGGCGAGAATCGGGCCCGGGGCGACCGCGCCGCGCTTACGCACCGAAACAGGACACCGTCGAGAAATCGAACCGCATCGCGCACCGGCGCGAGTGTGCCGTATCAGGTCACAGATGTCGTGTGAATTTCGTACACAAAAGGAGCGTTGATTTTCCGATCGGGCGATTTCCGTTGCGGGAATGCAACGCTGCGGGACACTTCTGTATCAGAAGCACCCCCGATGTGGAACAGTTTGTAGAGTTTTTTACAACTCGTGGCGGCACAGATCTCGCTCTCTCTACGAGTAGCAGCGCACAATTACTACAGAATGTAGCAAGTCGAGGGCGCTGCGAAGCGAGATGCCCGCATGGAGCGCGATCGACATACATTCGGTTTCAAATCAGCGAGGATCCTTCCCCTCGTCCTCTCGCTTTTTCTGTTCATCGGTACCGCGTGGGGCCAGTCGCCAGTCTCCCAGACGGTCAATTTGGGACAGACTCAGAACCTCTCGGTAGACGTCCCTGTCCAGCCTGCAAGCAAACTCGACCGCAAGCGGGCACGCAAACTTCGCCGTCAGCAGGCACGCAAACTTCGCCGCGCCAAGCACAAGGGCGCCAAATCTACGCCGACGCCAACACCAACTCCGGCGCCCACACCGACACCGACTCCGGCAGCTGCTCCGACATCGACGCCGACGCCTGATCCGACATCGACGCCGACGCCTGTTTCGACATCGACGCCGACGACTGCTTCGACATCGACGCCGACGCCTGCTTCGACATCGACGCCGACGCCTGCTCCGACATCGACGCCGACGCCTGTTTCGACATCGACGCCGACGCCTGCTCCGACACCGACGCCGACGCCTGCTCCGACACCGACGCCGACACCGACGCCCACGCACGCCAACCGGCCCGAACTGCAACAGCGTGGCGACTCCGTCGAACGCTCAGAATGTGCTCTCATCGGCATCACCTGGGCAGACGGTCTGCCTGGCGGACGGCACCTATCCGATGCTCACGTTCACGGGTCCGGGCGTAACGCTCGCCGCGGTTGATTCGCTCGCGGCGCACGTGGCAGGAATCAATCTTAACGGCCAGTCGAACTCGACTGTCATGAATCTCGACCTGGATGGTTCGTTGCCCAATGCCTTTGGCTGGGGAATCGTCAGCACCGGCGGCGCGAATTTCACGATCACCGGCAATTCGGTGGAGAACTTTACGGCGGGCGGGATCGCGTTCGATAATTCCGATCACATCGCGATCCAGTACAACGTTGTGTCGAACAACGCCGCGAAGTGGAGCGGCAGCGCGTCCGGAATATCGATTTTCCAGAATGTTGCGTCGGACTCAGCTGCCGGCTGGCACAACGTCATCAGCTACAACGAGTCGTTCGGCAATTGCAATCCGCAGGGTGGCTCAGACGGTAACGGAATCATCGTGGACGATTTCGCCTCGACCAATTATACCTATCCGACCCTGGTGGAAGAGAATCTGACCTGGGCCAACTGCGGCGCCGGAATCAAGGACTACAACAGCGCCAACGTCACGATCCGCAACAACACCAATTACTGGAACCACACCAAGACGCTGAATACCTACACCTGGCGCGGCGAGATCGACCTCGAGTACTCCAGCAACGTGATCGTCGCCAACAACATCAGTTGCCCAAATACGGCATACAACAGCTCCAACTCGGCGCTGCTAGACGCCGGCTCCAACACCACCACGGCGGCGAACATCGATTGCACCAAAGCCAATCCGATGCTGGTTTCGCCGCCGAGCAACATGCAGCTCCAATCGGGCAGCCCGGCATTGAACAAGGGGACCATGGCGTACGGCATACCGGCCACCAACTTCAATGGCACAGCGATCGCTTCCACGCCCGACATCGGGGCGTTTTAGGCAACGCACCCAAACCGGGCGGCATCAGAGTCGCTCCCGAGATAAGAACAACGCCCGAGGTCGCACGACCTCGGGCGTTGTTTTGCGATGCCTGCGGGCGTGCACCGCGATAGCCTGTCGGACGCCGTGCAGCGTCGCGGCCGCCGGCCTCAATCGCGCAGCTGCGAATACGGTGCCTTCGTTGCGATGGCAGCCTGCCTTCGAACTTCACCGGAAATGATCGGGTGCCTCCGCGCAACCGACGCAAGCCACGCGGACCGCGAGGTCTGCGCAAGCCGCACACCGACCGCGAGCATGATCCAGAACCCGGCACTATTCATCGGCCGCTCGAAGAACAGCACGAAGGTGGCAAATCCTGCCAGCGTGACAAGGACACTGAGCGCGGCCAAATCGTCAGGCTGCCGATAACGGCGCGCAGCGACCGCCAAGCGTCCGATCCCCAGCGCCATCGCAAAGCCAATCAGTCCCATTCCGTAAAGACCCATGCGTGCCAACACGAACAGATAGGTATTGTGAGGCATCCCCAGATTGAACTTGAACTGCGAGCTGAAACCTATGTAATAGCGATGAAGAATGTCGCGGCCGAACCCAATTCCAAACACCGGAGACGTCAGCCAGGTATTGATAGCGTCGTGCCACCGCACAACTCGGAATTGCGTATCCATGTCGGAACTTCCGCCTATCGCGCTGCTGATTCCCAGGGTGAAGTTATGCAACGCGTGAATGCCGGGAATCGTCTGCGGCAGAAACGTACCGGCCGCTATTGCAAAGATGAGTATTGACGAAGTCACCGCCAGCAGTATCCGGTGGCGGGTGGACATAACCATGAACAGCACCGCGCCGCATAGCGCCGCGCCAACCACCGCCGACCTTGCGCCATTGGTCGCCAGCGCCATCAGACAGAGGATCATGGCGATTAGATGAAAGCGCCGAAAATCACGCTCCAGCAGGAGGTAAGCGAGCAGCCCCATCATCGAGCTGGCGGTGATCGCGCCATAATCGTCGCCGCCAACATAGGCTACCCATGCGCCGTTGATATTTCGCTTCAACTCGCCAAGCCATAGGGTTGAGCCGGTTACCCACTGCAACAGCATGATTACCGCCAGAACCGACCCGGAATAAACACAATACCGAGTCAGGCGCACAGCCCAGGTCCGATTTGAAATCGCAAAATAGCTGAGCGGAAAAAACAGACTGTAGCCGAAAATCGCGAGATCACGCACCGCGAGGATTTTGTATACCGGAAACGCAAATAAAAAGTAGACTACCGCGGCGGCGCACAAGAGCCACACTGCCACGCCCGCGCCGGTCGCTCCCCGTCCCGATGAGAACCACAGGAGCAGTCTGCCGGGTCTGCGGATTGCCGCAATTGCCAGCAGTCCGAGCACTGTGAAGTCGGTAAGGAAGAGCGGAACCGGTCCGATCTGGATTCCCACCTTCGCCGCGGTGAGCGAGAAAATACGCGTTGCGACGATGTACCCGATGAGGACCAGCATCTCGATCCGCACCGGGCGGAGCGAGAGCAACTGGCGCAGCCGCGAGAACCTCCGCCTCTTACCACGGCCATAGTACGGGTCGCGGCGCTCCACACGGCGCGCATCCTCCTGGTGGAGACGATGTTGATCGAGCGCCCCCGCCATCAGTAGGCTCCTCGGGCCGTTACTACCGCGATGCCCGTTTTCGCCAGAAGATAAACGTCCAGCCACACGGACCAGTTGCGGATGTAGTACGAGTCATAGCGCTGATGTTCGTCGAGCGCGCCGGCGTTGCGGATCGTGATCTGCCACAGCCCCGTCACGCCGGGTCTGACGCTGCGCCGTAGTTCGCGGAACTCGCGTGGGAAAACGTTGAGGTGATAGTCGGGCAGCGGACGCGGTCCCACCAGGCTCATCGTGCCACGTACCACGCACCACAACTGTGGGAGTTCGTCGATGCTGAAGCGGCGCAAAAATCGGCCGATTCCGCGCACCACGCGCGGGTCGCGCTCGAGCTTGTACTTGGATTCCCATTCCGAGCGCAAGTTCGGGTTCGCGTTCAGATGCTCCTGGAGCCGCCGCTCCGCGTCGACGTACATCGTGCGCAACTTCCACATCCGGATCTTTTTCCCGTCCAGGCCCTCGCGCTCCTGCACGAAAAACATGGGGCCTCGGCTTACCAGCTTGACCAGGAAACCCGACACCGCGATTAGCGGCGCCGCGAACACCAGAAAGATCGATCCCAGCACGATGTCCAGCGCGCGCTTGACGAACCGGTTCTCGGGACGCAACAGCTCGTTGGTAAATTCGATTCCCAGCACCGGTCCGAGATTGCGCACCTGCACATGCTCGACCGGAAGCGCTGCCTCGCTGTTCACGACCACCACGTGACGGAATCGGCGCTGCAGCCAGTCCAGCCCCGGATTGCGATCGAATGCACTGCGCCGGCCGAACACCCCGCCCCGTGCGCCGCCCCACACGATCGCGGTGCTGATGCCGCTGTCGCCGACCGCAGGAACCACTTCATTGCCTCCGAGCACGCGGACGCCTGCGATTTCTTCTCCGCACACCTCGGCTTCGGAACAGACCGCGCCAACCACGCGATAGCCCAGCGACTTTGCATCGCACAGCATCCCGAGCGTCAACTCAATTTGGGACCGATTTCCGATCACGACGGTGGGCTCTCCCCACCACGGAAATTTCCGGCCGACTGACAGTGCGAGGAAGCGCATCAGCGGCAACAAGGCGAGACTCAGGATCCATGCGATCCCGAACGTCGCGCGTGAATGCTCGGGTGGAATCTTGGCGATGAACGCGGCGCCGGCGAGAATGACAAACCCGAGGCTGGTTCCGGCGGTGAGGCGGCGGATAAGCTCGGGAGCCCCGTGACCGAATCCGGGATACAGACCAGAGGCGCCGTAGATGAGCGGAAATGTGATTATCAGCGGCATCACGTCCGAGTACAGCCACAGTGGCTGCCCCAACACGAAGTGAGCCCACCCGTAATACGCGATGGCGCCCGACATCAGCAGCGCCGTCACGTCGGAGACCGTGAGCACCAGCAGCTCCAGCAGGCTCGACAGACGCCGGCTGATCCGGGAAATAGCTACCGGCCGCCCGGGCACGGCCGACAGCGTTTCGTTGCGGCTACGACCAGGCACGAGGGGCAGGGTTTTTGCGGAACTCGCCATATTAACTCCGGTTTCTTACTTCTGCGCTACCGATTACTCGGAGCCGAGCGCCATTCGCCGGACGAACTGCCGCAGCATCAGTCCGACGAACATCGGATTGTTGATTAGGTATCGGGGACCAAGCCTGCGCGGGTCGGTCGCCATCCGATACGCCCACTCCAACCCCACCCGCATCATCCATCGCGGTGCCTGTCGTTTGACCCCCGCATGAAAATCAAAAGCCGCGCCGCAGCCGACCAGGACCGGCGCATCGATTCGCCCCACATGCTCCGCCATCCATCGTTCCTGCTTGGGCGTGCTGATTCCGACCCATACGATGTCGGGCGCGGCGGCATTGATACGCCCGACGATCACGTCGTCTTCGGCGCCGGTCAGCGCTCGAAACGGCGGTGAAAAGGTGCCCGCGACCTGGAGGCCGAAAAAGCGCTCGCCGAGCCGACGCGCGAGCGCCTCGGGAATTCCCGCTGCGCCGCCATAGAAATAATGGCGCCATCCGGATTCGATCGATATCTCACACACCGCGAGCATCAGATCGGGACCGTAAACACGGGCAACCTGGCTATGCCCCATCGCGCGCGCGATCCATACCAGCGGCATGCCGTCGGGCGTCACCAGTCCCGCGCGATTGTGGATTTCGCGCAAGTGCGGGTCGCGGTGGCTCTCCATGATGCCATGAACTCCGGTGACGCATACGTAGTTCTGGCGGCGCTCGGCGATCCACTGCCCGATCGTCTCGACCGCAATCGGAATGTTGATCGCGCTCACCCCGACGCCGAGAATTTCGGCTCGCGGAGGCGCGGCGAGTCGCTCCGCGGCGGAAAACATCATTGCGTTAGCCACGGTTTATCACCGGCGCGTGCTGCCGCCCCATCATCTTTTCAACAGCGCGAAGCGCGTGAAGCGGTAGCAACGAAAGCCCCAAAACGCCAAGTATTCGCGGATTCAAAGGTTCGAGCAGGACAGCTCTTGCGGCTCGCGCAAGTGCGGTACTGCGGTCTCCGCGCCGGAGCGCGCGGGCCGCTTCATATGCCAGAAGCTCGGCGAAGTAGCTGGCGCGCGCCCTCGACCCAAAATGTTCGCGCACGACATGATCCAGAACGCGAGCGCCGGCAAGGTACCACTCTTCCCTCTCGCGACTGGGCACAAACTGACGTCGCGTGAGCGACTCCGGAACATAGGCGAAAGGCCCCCGCTCTCGCGCGCGCATCCAGAGAAAGATGTCCTCGCAACTGACTAGCCGTTCATCAAAACCGCCACAGCTCATGTATATATCGCGGCGGATCACCACATTTGAAGGAAGTATCGGCCACCCCGCCCATCTAAGCCGCAGCAGTTCATCGAGCGTCGGCGGGCGGGTGTGTCCAGCCGGATGATACCGGCCGCGCATCACACGACTGCGCGCGTCAACTTCCATCGCATCGTGGTACGCAAGCACGCTGTTCTGATCTGCATCGAGCGCCGCGATCGTTCGTTCGAGCTTTTCGGGCAGCCACGCATCGTCGGCATCCAGAAATGCGACCAACTCTCCCCTGGCTGCTCGTACGCCGGCGTTGCGGGCCGCCGAGACGCCGCGCCGCGGACCCTCAACCACTGTGACCCTGCCAGTATATCGCGCAAGCGCGGCTGGAGTCTGGTCAGAGGAGCCGTCTTCGACAACCACAATTTCCACTTCGCCAGTGTAGGTCTGATCGCGAGCGCTCTCGATCGCACGTGCCAAAGTGGATTCGGCATTGCGCACCGAAATGAGCGCGGTTACTCGTGGTATCATGCGCGCGCCGCCCATCCCCGAATCTTTCCGATCGCCGATACCCAGTGATATTTTGCGTGCGACGGCTTGCCAGTGATCAGCGCCAATGCCGCCAGCCCCACCGAGCCCCCGAACCAGTAACTGAGATACCACGCGGGATAGCGATGCTTATTGAGAAATCGGCCGGTGCCAAGGCACATCCGATGCGCTCGCGTTACCGCTGATTCGTCAGGCGACGGAAACTCATCGTGAAATATAACCAGTCCTGGATCGTAGTTAATCGTGAAGCCGGCTTCGAGCATGCGAACTACATAGTCATACTCTTCGCCGCCTTGCCATGGAGTCGGAGCGCCAAGTCCCAACGTTTCATCGAAACCGCCGATTCGTTCGACGGCTTCGTGGCGCACAAAAAAGGTAATCGAGTTGATCCGATTGAATAGTCCAAGCTTGGTAACTGCACCCGCATGACGCGCCCATCGGCCGCGCGCATTTCCCCGACCGTCCTTTATTCGGCCTGTTAATCCCGCGACCGAGGGATTCGCGTCGAGGTATTCAGCAGTACGTGCAAGGATGTCTGCGGCATACCAGCAATCATCGTCCGGAAATGCGATGACCCCTCCATCAACTTGAGCCAGGCCAACGTTACGCGCCCGCGATAGCCCCCGCGCCGAGCGCAGGTGCTTCATTTCGAAGCGATCGCGGTACGGCGCGAGGAGTGGCGCCAGCCGATCGTCCTCATTCTGGTCGACCACGATTAGCTCGAAGTCGCGCCAGATCTGTGCACCAATGGACTCAAGCAACCGGGCTAGCTGCGCGGTGCGGCCCACCGTCGCGACTATCAATGAGAATTTCATCGCGGTTACGACTCGATCGGCATTGTGCGCTCATGGCCGCGTGTTTCGCGCGGCCGATGGCCGCCGGCTTCGTCCTCGGAATTTCCGGCTTCGCCGGACGCGAGTGCAATCAGGTTGGCTATCGCGCGTTGCGGTTCCATGTCGGCGGTCAGTTCAGATCTCCATCCAAAGCCCTTCGGAACCGCGCGATCTCCGAGCCAGGTCGTTGCCATCGCCTGCGCCAAGCCATCAACGTCGCCGAGTTCGATGAGGCGGCCGGTACGGGCTTCCTCCACCAACTCGTCAATACTGGCGCCGCGCGAGCCGATTACGGGAATACCAAACAGCAGACTCTCTATTACTGTATTCGGCAGGTTATCAACTTGGGAAGGCAGTACCGTGGCCTCGGCCTTACGCAATACTCCGTACAGAACAGGCCTTCCGAGCGGTCCCGTGATGATGACTTGACTAGCTCGAGCACCCCACCGAGAACGCCACCGTTCCGGATCATTCTGGTCGGGACAATTTCCGCTCCAAACCATCGTGAGCTCCGGCGCGATCTTCCACGCCAGCGGCAGCGCTTCAGCAATTAGTGAGGTGCCTTTGCGCGCTGTAAGCTGGCCGAAATGAAAAAGGAAACGCATCGGCAGCGGGAACGACGGCTCTGCTACCTCGGGGAGCCCGGAGTAAATCGGCGGGCGAACCACCCGCACGTCGAGACCATGTCTGCTTCGGAGATGATCCGCGATATACTTACTGGGCGCGTAAACTACGTCGGCCCCACGCATCGTCAATCGTTCCAGACCCGAGCGCAACAATTTGAACACGGAAGGCGTCTGGTCAACGTCGCCGTAGAGATCCGACGCCGAGCTGCATCGCACGGCGTGAACGCGATCGGCGCGGCGGCGGACGAACAATCCAGTGGCCAGATAATCGGAGCTTTGCACAAGCCGAAACGGCGCGTCCGCGTGTCGGCGTTCCAGCGCGACCGCAACCGCTTTCGCCCGCAGCATCCACTTCACCCACCTGAGCCAGCTCAGACGATGGCGCAGCATTTCGCTGCGCTCGCGACTCGAGCTGATGTCAGGAACGCCACGGAGGACGGGTATATTACCCCTCCAATTGATCCGGTGCACCACCACGCCATCGTCAATCGTCGTCGCCGACGGGTTATCGCTCGAAACGAACACCTCGGCCTCGTGGCCCGCTTCGGCCAGTAAGTGCGAGATGCGGTGAACATAGGTCGCCAACCCGCCGGCGTCGGGATACTCGGATGGGTACTCGGGAGTTAGAAACGCAATTCTCATTGGTCGTCGGAGGAAACTTGAACTGAAGCATTTGGGTCGTCGGAATACCGTGTCGAGAGCCTCTTCGTCTCTGAGAGTTGCGCACCGAAGTTCCTTCGCAACGCCTCGTCGAGCTTCTCGATGGTGAGGTTGTAATAGGAAAATCGGCTTTCCGGGTAAAAGCGGTGGTGATGGTAGCGATACCATTCTCCAGGCCGCACCACGAGTCTATCTATCTCTTCCTCGAGGTGCACCCCCTCGGCCGCCAAAACCGTGAGGCCGTGACGGCGGGCGACTGAGTAGGTCGCCGAGTTGGTGCGATTGAAGGGAGCAATGAAGTAGCGGACGCGCTTCCCCGGAAACAATGTGCGCATCAAGGCCAAACCTTCACCGATGTCCCGGTCCTGCTCCTGGTCGGACATAATCGAGTAATCGGTGTGATACAGACCATGCAACGCAAGTTCGTCCGTAATCGCGTTCAACCAGTCAATAAGATCGGCCCGATCCTCGAAGTTCTTTCCGGCGGAGAGCCGCCGGATTGTTGCGTTATCGAGGTTCGCGATGGTTTCAAATCCCTCGTACTCGACCTCGGCCCCGTGGTGCGCATAAACAACGTGGGTGTTTCCTCTCAGGGTGATCCCATGAATCTGGCTCTGACCGTATTGGTGGAACACCGCGCAAAAGCGGCGAAAGTCTTCGAGCGAGGTATCCCATGACACATCGTCATTGCGAAATCGGGGGCGGTCAGCGCGCGACAAGGTATCCCGATAGATCCGCCTGAATACGTCCGCGCAGGCGGGCCAATTCCACGTACGGGCGATCTGAGCGGCGTTTGCGAGTCCGGCGGTGCGCACCAGCTGAGGATTACGCTCGCACCATTCGAAAGCTGCCCGAAAGGCTTCCACCGTGCGCTCCCGCACGATGTAACCATTCCTCTCATGATCGATCAGTTCGGGTACAATCCCGACGTCCACGCAGACCGGGAAGCAGCCGCAGGCCATGGCTTCGATGAGTGGCAGCGGCTCACCCTCATGCCGCGACGAGACCACGAAAACGTCGACTCCGCGATAGAACTCCACCATCTTCGCATGGCGGACTCCGCCCGTCGCAGCGATTAGGTTAAATCGATCGCCACATGCGGGCACGACGAGTTCGCGGAATCCCTTGACCGGATCGGCGGCGTTTCCGGCCCATCCAAATGTGGTTTCAGCGTGGTTCGATCTTGCGGTAGGTCCGAATTGCTCCGTGTCGACTCCATTCGGCGCGTGGAATGTTCGTCCGAATACGTTCTGGACAAGCGTGGCCAGCCGGTGCGAGCTGCAAATTACGGTATCGCAGTCCGACAAATAGCGTTCGGCGAACTCCTCGGGCGTGCACGGGCCGTAACGCGGATCGTCCTGCCAGCGATGGCTCGAGATCTGCTTGATTATCCGCTCCCGGTCGAAGCCAAATGGCCGGTAGTAATCTTCCCCCCAGAAGCACACGTGAAGAAGGTCAAATTCACCGGCCGAAAGCCGCGGCTTTTCGATTACATAGCGAATGACGATGTCGAACTCATCGGCAAGATGCCGCTTGAGTTGGCGCGCGCTTATGTCGTAAGCCCACTCGCGACGGTCCGCCAGGATACAGATTCGCGGTCTTCGCCCGTCAACCCGGCGAGAAATATGGGACCCGGGTCTCCCGTCAAAGCGGAGCCCCGATCTCAGAGTCCCGAACAGCCGCCTTGACCAATGCAACGCCGGCCGTGCCAAGGGAACATTCGCGACTATCCATTTCTGAGTCCGCTTGGCAACGGTCGGCTGCATGAACACCGAAATCTGTGGGTTCTTCGCACTCATCGCTCACGCATTATCCGCGAGTCTCATTGACCGCAGGTACCTTTTGATTTGCGCGCGATCTTCACTGCGCAGAATCAAATGCCAAACCGTCGGTGCCGCGGCGGTGAATCCCACGCCGAGCAATACGATTCGTTCCATTAGGCCTGGCACAAAGGCGGGAATCACCACGCACGCGCACAACGGAAGCAGCGTCCACGTGAACCGCCGGACGTCGCCGGTGATGTCCGGGAGGATATATTGTGCAATTACCAGGTGTCCGATCGTGTCGACCACGCCATGTATAGCCATCGCAATCGCAGCACCCTTGGCCCCACAAGTCGTGACAAGCCACCAGGTGATCAGGAGATAGAATGGGACTTGAATCGCGTGCAGCTTCGCGTTGAGGTCGGGGCGATCAGCCGCGCTCACAAGTGCGGAGGGCACGTCTCCGAGCGTGATCGCCGCCGCAGCCAGGGCAAGCCATTGCAAGATGACTGCGCTTTGATTCGCGAAGCCGCTGCCGATCCAGACGGTCAACAGTTCTCGCGAGAAGACCGCAGCGACGAGCGCAATCGGAAGCAGTGTCAGGAATGCGACTTTCACTCCCCGGTCGAACAACCTCGCCGCAGACCGCTGATCGCCCGTCAGAACGTGAGCAAAGGCCGGAAAGAGTACACCGGTAAAAAATCCAGGTACCAATCGGAGTTTCCGAAAGATGGTGAACGGTACGACGTAGTAGGCCACCGCCGTGAGAGACACCAACGCCGCCAGAAACAGCCGATCCGCGCTCGCCATCAGGATGACAGCGACGCTGCTGGCGGAGATCCATCCGCCGAAGCTGCCGAGCAACCGAATCATGTCGCGCCGAAAACACCGGTCGCGCGACAAATCCGGAACGTTGCCGAGACAGAGTAAGAATAGCCAGACCCAGGAAATCAAGTGTCCTGCCAGCAGGACTACAACGACGGTCGCAACGCTGTTGGAGAACGGAAGAACCAATAATGGCCCGATGAGCGAAAAGACGCGGATGGGCGTCCGTACCAGATTAATCAGATCGAAGCGCTGGTAGGCCGAGAGCAGCGCGTTCATAGCGCTGTAGCTGATAACGATCGGCAGAGCGATCGCCAGCACGTAAAACGCCCGCAGGGCCTCGGGTTGCAGCGCGACGGGGATCCGGAGAATCCGATGGGCGAGGGAGGAGCTAACTAGGAGAAAGACTATCGCACCAAAAATTCCCAGACTCGTCATCATCGCAAGACAGGTCCAAAACAGCCCGGACACTTCACGGTCGCGGCCCTGACCAAGCCGCTCGGCCGCGACCTTGGTGAGTGCGCTCCCCAGCCCGAGGTCGAACAATCCGAAATATCCGAAGACGGTCCATGCTATACCGAGAACTCCGAAGCGCTCGGTGCCGAGTTGATGAACCAGGATCGGCATCGCGATGACTGCTGCGACGAGCGGTCCCGCTTCGCCCAAGCCGTTCCAGATGACGTTGCGGGCGAGCCGGCGGCCGCTGGTTAGAGATGCGTCGTCGTAGAGTTTCTGCTCGTCCATCGTTCAGCTATGGCGCCTCAACGGCCGCGGCGGTCACTCCGCCCGATTGGGCCACTCGTTTCTGGAAAGCGGCGTACTTAGCTTTCATCGCCTCGTTCTGGGGCGCCAGTTGAACCGCGTGTGCGAAGTCACGCCCGGCGTCGAAGAACTGGTAATCCGCTTCCTCGGCCTGCGCGAGATGATAGAACGCCTCGGATGAGTTCGGCCGCATCTCGGTGACGCCCTTGAGAAGCAGCACCGCACGGTCGTAGCGCTTCTGCCCCATGTACAGAGAAGCCAGACGCTCGCTCACCCCGAGGTCCGCGGGACGGAGTTCCAGCGCCGACTTGAGCGCGCTTTCCTCCTCGTCGCCGTTTCCGACCGCTTGCGCGGCGTCGCCAAGCGCACAATAGAGGCTGAATAGATCGGCGCCGCGGTCGATGCCCTGCTGGATCGCCGCCTGCGCCTGCTTCAGATTTCCACGCGGCGCGTAAATCATGGTGGCGAGGTAGTGATAAGGAGCGGGATTGGTCGGATCGTAAGCTGCGGCCTCGCGCAATTCGCGCTCGCCGGACGCCAGATCGCCGGACCCTGCCGCCGCGGTTCCGGCCGAGATCAGCAGATCTGCCCGTGCCCCGGGTGCCGATTCCGAGGCGGCGGCATTTACCAGCAGCGCGCTCTCACGCCGGTACTGATGCAACTCGTGATACAGTCCCGCCAGCGTCCAGATCGCGGCCCGGTAGTCGTCGCCGATTGCCCGCTTGAGGCCGCGCTCGATCGCGTCGCGTTCGGGCTGCGACAGCCACGGCACCAGCCGGGGGTTGAGATAAAAGTGATCAGTGGCCCACGGGGCTATCTCGACCGAGCGTGAGACCTGCCGCAGAGCCTGGTCTTTCTTTCCGTCCCATACGAGGGTCTGCGCATAGAGGTCGCGCGCGAACGGATCGGTGGGATCCAGCCATACCGCGGTTGCGATTTCCTGCTCGCGCATCTCGGTCGGCAGCCGCTTGCCAAGCGCACGCACCATCCACAGATGCGGCTCGGCGGCGGCGGGATGCGCGAGAATTATTGATCGCGCCGCGGCCGGCGTAAGTGGAGGCTCGAGGCCGTATGGATAAGGAACCTTGGGCTGGTACATCGCGATGACCGCGATCACCGCCGCGGCGGCTGCGGTGCCGATGGGCGGTGCCAAGGTGCGCAGCGTCCGCGGTCGCGGTTCGGGATTGCTCTGCCGGGTCATCGCGACCAGTCTGAACGCCAGCGCCATCAGCAGGGTCAGCAGAATCGCGTTGGCGGGAATCTGCAGGTTGAAATCGAATAACTCCTGGAACGCCATCGCGGCCATCCCGGCGGTCAGCGCAGCGCCGACCGGCAGGATGTCGGGCGGAAGCGCTCGGATTCCGCGATAGAGGCGAACTCCGACCGCGACCAGGAACCAACCGAGCAATCCGAAGCCGAGCACGCCGGCGCTGGCCAGCAGCTCGAGATAGTCGTTGTGAGCTTCGCGGATTGAATTCTCCATCCACGGCGGCGTCTTGTAATGGGCGAATATGTCCTGGAAGGTGCCCAGCCCGATGCCGAACAGCGGAAAGTCGCGCACCATCGGCAGCGTGTCACGCCACACTCCGAACCGAAACTCGAGGCTCTGATGCTGGCTGATGGTCTCCTGGAGACGCTGATCGGCCGCCTGCCGCCCCGAGCCGCCGGCGACCAGCGAGGAAGTCGCTATGATCAAGACCAGCGCCAATGCGCACAGTGGCGCGGCCGCCTTCCATGATAATCGAAACAGTGCGGGACGCTTTTCGCGCGGGATGAAAGTGGAGAGCGCAACCAGCGAAGCGAATCCGATCAGCGCTCCGATCCATCCGGCGCGCGACAGGCTGAGTAGCAGCGCCAGACTCTCGACCAGAACCGTGACCGCGCAAAACACCCGGAATGGTTCACTCTGGCGACGGACCAGGAAGGTCGGGAACACCACGCCCGCGATCGCGATTGGCAGCACCATGTTGAGATAGCTGCCGAAATGATCGGGATTCACGAACGGCCCACGCGCCCGGTTCATCGCGTCGGGCAATGCGCGGCCCCAATCGTAGGGAACGAAGATCCACAATATTTTTCCGTTCCAAAGCACGCGTTCCAGGATTCCGATGCAGCTCACCGTCAGACCCGTCGCGAGCAGCGCGATCAGCAGGTAGCGGTAGAAACGCTTTTCGGTCTCGCCATTGAGCGAGGGCCCGAACGGGTAGAGCAGCACCAGGAAGAACAGCGCGGAATATGCCGTCAGCTTGAGCACCAACTCCCGGCTGAGCGTGGGAGCGATCGACAGCGGAAGCCATCGCGCACTCGAGCCCGGACCTTGGACCGCGACAGCGGTTGCGCCCGCTCGGCCACCCGACGGCGGGGCGTGGGTGCGGGGGATGGGGGCTCCGGCGCTGGCTTCGCGCGGGGTCGGCAGCAGGGCCTGGAGATGTTCGGGCGAATCCTTGCCCGCAAGCGAGAGCATGTCATGGTAGGCGGGCTGCGCGGGCCATCCGTCCAGCGTGTGAACGTATAAGTTGTAGGTCGCGGGCGAGATAGCGCGCAGGACCGCGGGCGGCAGCGGCAGCAATTGAAATGCCGCCAGGGCCAGGAACAGCACCAGCGGCAGCGCGACACTGAAGAGATTGGCGAAGGTGGGCTGGAATATGATCGGCGGCTCCAAGGCTAGCTTGGCCATCCACACCCCAACCATCGCAAGAATTACAACCTCGGCCGTGATGAAGGCCCACGGATGCACTGCACCCATCGCGAACGGGGTCAAAGTCACCAGCGCAAGCGCGCCAGCGAAGATCGCGAGGTCGTACCAGTTCGTTCCGTCGGTCGAATAGATCCGACGGTGGGTTCCGTGCGAGGCCACGGACCGCATTTGGCTCATGGCGAAGTCTCGCGGCACTAACCGGAACTCACGGTACCGTTAGGCTTGTAATAGTCCTCGTAGGCGTAATAGCGATGGTAATGGTAGTAGTCGGGACTCCTCAGATTGACCCGGTTGAGCACGACGCCCAGAACCTTCGCTCCCACCTGGCCCAGCCGGGCGCAGGCATGACGCACCAGCTGCTTGGGTGTGCGCGGACCGACCACCACGACCACGCCGTCGACCATTCGCGAAAGCACCACCGAATCGCTGACCGGCATCACCGGCGGCGAATCGATTATCACGCTGTCATATTGAGTGGTCAGTTCAGCCAGCACTTCCTGCATCCGCCGCGAGGCGAGCAGTTCGGTCGGATTCGGCGGTACCGAGCCGGCGCTCAGAAAGGAGAGTCCGTTGGCGCCCAGCACCCGAATTACATCGGAGGCCTGCTTCTGCCCGACCAGCACTTCGGTAAGTCCGATCAGGTTGTGGACGCCCAGTACCTCGTGGCAGCGGGCCCGGCGCAAGTCGCCGTCGATCAGCAGGACGCGACCGCCCATCTGTGCGAACGCCATCGCGATATTGACCGCCGTAACCGTCTTGCCCTCGGACTTGGTTCCGCTGGCAAACAGGATCGATTTGGGCGGCTCGGCGGCGCGCGAGAGCAGAATCGCGGTGCGAATCGCCCGGTAGGATTCCCCAGCCGGCGAAAATCGGTTCGACTGGACAGCGATTTCCTTGGCTCTCGCGTCCGAGGATTCCTCCAGCACCACGGGCTCCGTCGTGACAGGAAGTGCCTTGGAGGCGACCTCCTCCGGGCCCTCGAGGGTCAGGAAATCGGGCACCGTGCCAAGGCTCGCGAGCCCAAGATAGACTTCGGCTTCTTCGGGATTGTGCAGCCCGTCGTCGAGATGATCGAGGACGAACGCGGCCGCGACGCCGAGAAAGAGCGCAATGGTTGCGGCCGCGGCCATGTCGAGCAGCTTCCTGGGGCTGGAGGGATGCTCGGGCGGCGTCGCGCGATCGATGATTGACACGTTCGAGGTCGGCACGTCGCCGGCCACGCCGATTTCCTTCATCCGCTCCAGCACGCTTTTGTACAGTTCGCGGTTGGCATCGACTTCCCGAGCCAGCACCGCGTCCTGCAGCGAGGCGTCGTTCATCGCGAGCGCTTTGGTCTTCTCGTTCTCGACCTGGTTGCGGAGATCGTTCTCGCGGCTCTGCGCCGCCTGAAAATTACCTTCCACGCCCTGAACGACGTGCTGGATTTCACTGGAGATCTGGGCGTTGGTGTCGTCGAGCTTGGCCTTGAGCTCCATCAGCGGCGGATAGTCGGGCTTAAATCGCGCCGCCATGCTCGCGTACTGGCCCGCGATCACGTCGCGCTGCGCCTTGAGCTGCTGGATGAGCGGGCTGTTGACGACTGCGGGCAACCCGGCATAGTCACGCTGTTTGATCAGCTCGTTCTGTGACTGGAACTCGATTCGATCGGTCTCGGCCTTGGTCAGCGCCTGGTTAAGCTCGGTCAGGCGCTGATTCATGATGGTGCCCTTGTCGTCGAGCGTGAAGGATACGATTCCGCGCTCGCGCCGGTAATCGTTGAGTGCGGCCTCGGACTTCTCGACCCGCTCCTTCAACTCGACCAGCTTTTTTTCCAGGAACTGGCGCGCCGCTTCGCTGGCCTGCGAATGGATTTCCATCCCGCGGTCGATATAGGTGTGAACGTGGGCGTTGGCCACCCTCGCCGCGAGAACCGGATCGGGCAGGCTGAAGCCGACCTCGAACAGCTTGGTGCCGACTTCGGGCTTGATAGTCAGGTGCGAGAGATATTTGTCGATCAGAGCAGGTTCCACGCCCAGCGGCGCTGAGGTCCTCTGAACGGCTGAACCTCGACCGATTTCGTTCAGGGCGGATTTGACCTGAGCGACTATCGCGCCGAAGAAGCCCTCGCTCGCGCCCTTGCCGGAAAATTGCGGATTTCGGTCCAGCCCTACTTGGCGGATCACTTGCGCCGCAAGGCTGCGGCTTTTCAGGATCTCCTGCTGGGTCTTGAAATAGTCGTGCTCCTCGGAATTGCCGGTCTCACTCACCAGGGCCTGGATGTTGAGCACTTGCGGGCTCTGCTGCTCAACCAGGATTGTGCTCTTGGCGGTGTAAATCGGAGTCATCGTCAGCACCACCAGGCCGGTCACCAGAAGCGCGCCGAGAAACAGACTAAGGATCAGGCGCAAATGGCGATGCAGAACGCGGATGTAATCGCGCAGATCGGGCCCGGACTGTTCGGGACCGAACATTTCCTGCTGGAGAGACCCCGCATAGTGCTGCGGAACCGCTTCCGGGTAGAGCCGCTGCGCTATGTCGGTCGAGGGTTCTTTCACGTAGTCCTCTTGTGCGGAGACGTTGTGTGCGTGTGTGGTTGAGTTCCGAGGTCGATTAGAAGAACGGAACCGCCGGATAAATGCCGGTGCCGAACTTGCTCATCAGCGTGTACACCGCGTATGGGACCGCGCCCACAACCGAGCGCTGAACGATTATGACGTCACCCGATTGAACGGGAAAATCGGCGGCTGATCCCTTCTCGATAGACGAAAGATCGATTGGGATCTCAAGCTGGCCTCCATTGGCGGAGGTGCGCAATACGACCGCCTGGGAGCTGAACATCTGGCCACCCGCCGCCGCAACCGCTCCCAGCACCGTCATGCCGGGCGTTATCTTGAAGGCTCCCGAATTTTGAACCCATCCCTTGACCATCACCTGACCCACGGCCGGGACGATAATCACGTCGCCCGGGCGGGCGGGAAGCGACAGTGCACGCTGCCCGTCCGCGGTCGCCAGATCGATAATGATCGGCTGTGCGTGCCCGAAGCCTTTTGGCACGGCGGAAGAAGGCGGCGTGTAATTCGCGGGGATGCTGGTTGCGACCGATCGATCGGCGCCGGACCCCTCAGGCTGGGCTGGCTGTGCGGCGGTCTGCGCGGAAGCGTTTACGGGCGCCGGAGCCTGCGCGACGCCGTTGCCAAATTGCGAGGCCGCCGCGACCATCAGCGCCGAGTTCGGGTTGCCGCCCGATTCAGCCGGAACCAGAAGAATGCGCTGCGAGGACTCGGAGGTGGTGCCGCCCGCGCGGCTTATCATCGACAGGACCGTGTCTTCGGGACTCGTGAGCGTGTACAGCCCCGGCTTCTGCACCATCCCGACCACCGCGACCTGTCGGCTCTGGTATTCCTTGGCAAACACTTCCACCTGCGGGTTGTACATGTACTTTTCGAGCCGCTGCTTTAGCGCGCTCCGCACGTCCTGCTCGGTCATCCCCTTGACGTCGATCACACCCACCAGCGGCAGCGCGATCGTGTCGTCGCCCGACACCCGCACCGAACGCTCCTTGAGGTCTTCGACCTCGGGCACCGAGACCTGGAGCACGTCGCCCGGGCCGATGGTGAAATCGGCGCCGGCTTTCTGACTGATACGGGCCCGGTAGAGGGCCTCGAGCCGCGCGTTCTGCTGGGCCATTTCAGGATCGGATACCGCTTCGGCGGGGGCACCGGCGGTCGGAGAAACGTTCTTCGCGTCCGGTGCGCAGCCCGCGAAGAAAAACGCGGCCATCATGACTGCTGCTGGGATAAAATACTTCTTAACCATAAATAAGTGGTTCCATGCCCGACCAGCACCGGTTATCCACGGACCCGCCTGGAGCGGCTTGCCGTACAACCGGGCTCCGCGCGACCTCCGAAACGTTGTCGATCGCGCTCGCATCGGCACCGCGCTCCCGGTACAAATCAGTTCCTCGGACCGGCGCGCCATGCGCGGGGGCCCGTCGCAAAATCATTGAGAAGGGCTGGCGTTTCCACCACCGCCGCCACCGCCGCTGGTCGCGCCGATAACACCGCCAATCACTCCGCCGGCTCCGACCAGCACCGCCGCGCCAGCAGCCGCCGTGGTCCACCACGGAGCGGCGCAGGTCACGGTCGCCGCGGAGGCCACGCCGATATCAGTGGTCGCCAGCGCGGCCGCATTCGGTGATAGAAACCAGTTGACGGTCGAGCCCTCGATGTCCACGTTTGCGACAGCGGAGCCTCCCTGGAAACCCTTGGGTGGGTCAATCGAGACCGTGTACTTTCCTGGCTTCACCAGCGGAATGCAGAAGCGGCCGTAGAGATCGCTGCGACCGATTCCCGCCGTATGGCCTGACGAGTCGAGGACCGTGACGACGGCGCCGTTGACAAACTGGCGGTTCTGGTCCACGACCAAGCCTACGACGCTTGAGCATATCGCGGGAGTCGCGCTGAGAAAAAGGAGCGCCGATGCGATTAAAGCTGTGTTTAGCTTCTTCACAGTGTATCTATCCTTCTCCTAAACATAGAAGTAACTCCTAAACATAGAAGTAATCGTTTTCTCATTATCCCTCGTATGTCCACCGTACACCGACAAATTCACACATCTCAGAGATCGCCCGGCCCATTCTCGGACGCCACCTCCTCCACCCTCGCACCCTTCGCTTTCTTGGAAGCGCAGCTACACGGTTGAACGAACCAAGGTGTCGCGAACTGCGCGTGGTCACACTCCAGACACGCAAAAATGTAGCAAGTAAGAAATTCACAGTCAAACGACTCGGCGTCGTAAATCTTTACGTGCGCAGGGATAGCATCATATTCTGGCCTAAAGGTCTGAAAACGACCCCAAATCACTGTTGCGCAGCCTTGGCTAGATATTGAGACTCGGGGCTAAGGCTGTTTGGGGGTTTCGGCGACTCGAGAATTCCATTGTGACGCAGATCCCCCTCCGATGTGCCGAGCATGGCTGCAAATGAGCTTGGAGAGGCCAGGGGGCGCCCAGGGCGGGAGCATTTGACGGCCCGCCACGCGCACTCAATTCGACACAATAACTGAGTCCCCTGCGACCGCTTGGCCGCAGGGGACTCACCGAATGTTCTAAAATGTGTCGTTGCGGCTAGCGAACCATAGATGCCGCGCCTTCGCCTGACTGAAGCTCCTGATATCGGTCGACCTGCTCCCGCGACACGAGCATCGAGTGAGTGCGTGAGGCGTAGGTCGGGTAGAAGGGCCGCTCATGGTTTTTGGCAAAGTAGCCCGAGGCCCGGAGCTTTTCGCGGGCAAGCTTCAGGTCGTGAATCCGTCGGTAGCAATCGGGCATGTCGAAGTGCTCGGGACATCCGAGCAAATGAAACAGCTCGTGGCGCGTGACACCGTACGGCGTCATCACGATCTGATTGATCGTCGCGCGGCGCGCGACCACGTAGCCGTGCGTGAGCGTGGGGTCATCCACTTCGCCCAGAATCTCCGGGACGCCCATCGTCGCTGCGACCAACCCGAAGGCATAGTCGCCCGCGTTGCGATTGACGAAATAGAGTACGCGATCGCACGATGGCCCTAGCGGAATCTCATCGACCTGCGCGAGAATCGAGGTATGGAAGAAGCCCTCGCGGGTCATTGGAGTGAACGAAACCGGCCGCACGTAGAGCCCGTATATCCCCGCTTCCTCGTTCCAGCTGTCGAGCAGCACCTGCGCGTCCTGCTGCGTGATGCCGTCGTCGAGATACACGCAGAGGCTAACCTCCTGCGGAGCTCCGTAATCGATGCTGTCGCGCAGCGCAGGATGATCGAACCCCATGCTCGTGCATCCGGGCGATACCATCGCGATCAACAGTAGCGCGGCGGTCACCACCGCGTCTTGCGCGGCGCGGATCGCCGCGAGCATCGGAGTTGTAACTGCCGCGGAGCCGCGCTCTGAAGAGGCAAACCTCAAGGACGGCCATCTGGCGCGCACCCCACAGTCCGATTGCCCTTTGGTTTTCGTGTCCACAATCGAGAACCTGAGCACCTTTTGTGCCATACCTTGATGTTTAGGTTTGGCAAGCGCGGACGTTGAATAACGCCCTTTCTTAATGCCGAAGTGCAACCAAAGATGCGCCCGAGAATCACGGTGGCGCGCGAATCTGCAACTTCGCCCGGCCGCAGCGCGGGAACAGCGTTTGACAGGCGGGCGGCTCAAGCCGTCGATAGTGCCAAGACCATATGTGTCATGGCCGTAACAACGACCCGAGTTGACACGGTGCCGCGCTGCGATTGCTGCGCGCGCGCCAGGTGCGCGGTATCGTTCGTGACGAAATCGAGGGTGTCACCTATATTCGTTCCGCCCCGCCTGGCTCACAGGTCCACCGCCGGCGCGCGTTGCGTCAACGTGTTTCGCGTGCGATTGATAGCCGGGGGCGCGCCCACCGACTCACGGCTCATGTGCAAGGATAGTGCTGATGAAGATCAAGCGGCTGCTGGTGCCGGTCGATTTCTCGGATTCGTCGGCGAAGATGCTCAAGTTCGCGATCGATTTTGCGCGGATGCACGAGGCCGAGATGCTGCTGGTGCACGTGATTGAGCCGATGAACTACGCGGTGCCGCGATGGCTTCCGGAGCCGACTGCGCTGCTAGAAGAGCAGCGCAAGGAAGCCGCCGCGAAAATCGCCCGCCTCGCCGATCGCGCGCACGCCAGGCGCGTCAAGTGCACCGGCGAAGTTCATTTCGGCGTCGTCTATGAAGTGATCGCTGATCTCGCCCGCGAGTCCGGCGCCGACATGATCGTAATCGCGACCCACGGCCGCACCGGTCTCGCTCACATGATCATCGGCAGCGTCGCCGAGCGCGTGATTCATAACGCCGCCTGTCCGGTGCTCGTGATTCGCACCCTCCCCTCACGCCGCGAGGCGCGCCGCCCGCGCGCGAAAGCCGCCCGCTAGCGCGGTATCAATGAACCGCTCCCGCGTAAAGATAGACGGCCCATAGCGCGGCTGCGTATCCGAGCACCATCACCGCACTGCCGGGTTCAAGGATCGCGAACCGGCGCTCGGCCCGGTACACGATGCTGGCGAGCCCAAGGCTCATCAGCGCGGTCGCCAGGCACGCGCTCAACACGTTGACCGGGCTCAGGCGCGCGAAAATTGGCGCGGGCGACGCGAATTCCATCGCGACGAAGATCAGCATGTTGAATGAATTCGATCCGAACAGGTTGCCGATCGCCAAATCGAACGATCCGATCCGCACCGCCGCGATCGACGTCACCAGTTCGGGCAGCGAAGTCGATAATCCCAACAAACAGATGCCGATGAAGGTGGTGCCCAGTCCGCTCAGGTCCGCAATCCGGCCCGCGGACGACGCCAGATACGGCGCTGCCAAAGAGATCACCAGTGCGCCGATCCCGAACTCGGCCGCCGCCCGGCGCAGTGCGCGCCGCCGCTTCGCCCGGGCTTCAGGTTGCGGTTCGGCGGCGGCGACAGCCGCGATCATCCCATTGAGATAAACCGCGCGCGTCCCCAGCAGGTAGGTAAGCACCAGAATCACCGACTCCGGACTCACGCGCGCCACGCGGAACTGCGGACGCGCCAGGATGAACACCGCGACGATCGAATTGAGCGCGATCGCAAGTGCGGCGGCCAGGGAATTTTCGTACGCAACCTGACGAAGGACCTGCTTGCGCGGCGCGGTCAGGTCGATCAGCGCGAGGACCAGCATGTTCGCCAGGCTTGAGCCGAACAGATCGCCGGCGGCGAGGTTGGGGCGGTTGATTCGCATCGCGGATAGATTGGTCATCAGCTCCGGCAGCGAGGTCGCCGCGGCCAGCAGCACCGAGCCGATCCATACCCGCCCGATGCCGGTGCGCTCCGCTATCGCATCGGCCGCGCGCGCCAGCACCGATCCCGCAGCGATCACCAGTGCGGCCGCAATTGCAAAGCTGAAAATCGCCCAGTTCATTTCCGTCTGCGATTGATACCGTTCCCCTGCGCTGCTTGCGCCCCGGCGCTCCGATTTGCGAAACGCGCGGCCCGGGATGCTAGCATTACCGGCTCCGCATCCGGATAACGTTACAATGAGCGGCACTCCGAGCAACATCCAGTGGCACTCGGTGAGTCCGGCCCACGCGGCCGCCGCGCTCGCAACCGATCCGGCGCGGGGACTCGACTCCGCCCAGGCCGCACGGCGGCTCGCAGAGCATGGCCCGAACCGAATCGCGCGCCAGCACGAGATCTCTCCATGGCCGATCGTCTTCGCCCAATTCCGCAGCGCCGTGGTCGGGATTCTTGCCGCGGCTGCGATCATTTCAGCCCTGCTCGGCGAGCAGCTCGACGCGGCCGCAATCGTAACCATCGTTCTGCTCAACGGTGCGATCGGATTCTTCCAGGAGTATCGCGCGGAGCGCGCCGTCGCGGCGCTGGCAAAGCTGACCGCGCCACGCGCGCGCGTGGTACGCGGCGGGTCGGCGGCGATCATCCCCGCCGAGGAAGTCGTTCCGGGCGACATCCTGGTGCTGGAAGCCGGTGACCTGGTTGCGGCCGACGCGCGTGTGGGGGAACTCGCCGAGCTGCGCACCAATGAGGCGGCTCTGACCGGCGAGTCGGAGCCGGTCGAAAAAACCCTGGCCGCCCTCAACCCCGACACGCTGCTGCCCGATCGCACCAATATGCTCTTCCTCGGCACCAGCGTGGTGGGCGGCGAGGGACGCGCGATCGTAGTCGCCACCGGCTCGGCGACCGAGTTTGGCCAAATCGCCCGGATGCTCGAGAGCGCGTCCGACACCGCGACTCCGCTACAGCGCCAACTCGATCGCGTGGGTCAACGGCTGCTGTGGGCATGCCTTGGAATTGTCGTGCTGGTGTTCGCGCTCGGGTGGCTGCGCGCGACGCCCGTCTTCGAACTGTTCCTGGGTGCCGTGGGATTGGCGGTCGCCGCGATTCCCGAAGGGCTTCCGGCGATCGTTACGGTCGGTCTCGCACTCGGGGTCTCTCGGATGGCGGCGCGGCACGCGCTGGTCCGCCGGCTGCATTCGGTCGAGACCCTGGGCTGCGCCCAGGTCATCTGTACCGACAAAACCGGCACCCTCACGGTCGGACAAATGACTGCACGGCGCGTCACCTGCGCATCAGGCACATGGTCGGTCAGCGGCGAAGGCTACGCGCGTGACGGCGGCATCTTTGGCGGCGGCGGAGAGCGCGAAGTTGCCCGCGACCCGGTCCTGGTCGCAACCGCGCGCGCCGGAGCAGCGTGCAACAGCGCCCAGATCATCGAGCGCGATGGTCGCATCGCAATCGCAGGCGATCCGACCGAGGGCGCCCTGCTGGTGCTCGCTCTCAAGGCGGGAATCGAGCCTGACGCGATCCAGGCGCAAATGCCCGCGGTCCGCACCATCCCGTTCAGCTCGGAACGCAAGCGGATGACGGTCGTGCGGCGCGACGGCGAGCGAACGGCGGCCTTCGTCAAGGGCGCGCCGGAAGCGATCCTGCCTCGATGCTCGCGCGTGCTGACCGCCTCGGGAGTCATCGATCTGACCGCCCCGGAGCGCGAACGCATGGCCGGCGCGGCGGCGATGATGGCGTCCGAAGCGCTACGGATTATCGCCTGCGCAGAGCGTGTCCTTGCGCCCGACGAAGACGCGTCGGCACTCGACCCCGACGCCATCGAAAATGGACTTACGCTGCTTGGACTGGTCGGTATGCAGGATCCACCGCGCGCCGAGGCGCTCCAGGCGGTGCGCCTATGCGCGCGCGCGGGCATCCGGACGGTCATGATCACCGGGGATCATCCCGAGACTGCGCGAGCCGTCGCCCTCGAGCTGGAAATTCTGCGCCGCGGCGACCAGCTAATGACCGGCGCGGAGCTGGAGCGGATGCCGGATGAGGAACTTAGGCGCCGCGCGCCAGCGACGTCGGTCTTCGCACGGGTGACGGCCGAGCACAAGCTCCGAATCGTACGCGCATGGAAATCGCTTGGCGCCGTGGTTGCGATGACCGGCGACGGCGTCAATGACGCCCCCGCGCTCAAGGAGGCGTCGATCGGCGTGGCGATGGGAATCGCGGGCACCGAGGTCACCAGGCAAGCCGCCGATATCGTGCTGGCCGACGACAACTTCGCCTCGATCGTCGCCGCCGTCGAAGAAGGCCGCGGCGTTTACGACAATATCGTCAAGACGCTTGGCTACCTGATGGCAGGTAACGCGGGTGAGCTGCTCGTGATGCTGGTGGCGGCGCTCGTCGGATGGCCGCTGCCGTTGCTCCCGACCCAGCTTTTGTGGATCAACCTCGTCACCGACGGCCTGCCGGCGCTGGCGTTGGCGACCGATCCGGTGGATTCCGACGTGCTCGTGCGCCCGCCGCGCGCACCGTCGGCGGAAATCATGGATCGCGGCTTCATCGTCAGGGTAGCGCTGATTGGATGCATGACGGCCGCCGTCACTTTGACCGCGTTCGGATTGGAACTGCATGCGACAGGTTCAGCCGCGGCGGCGCGCAGCGCGGGCTTTTTCGTGCTTGTCACCGAGGAGCTGCTGCGGTCGTTCGGGTCGCGCAGCATGGAGCGAAGCATGTTCGAGGCGTCCGCGCCCTCCACCCTGCGCCTGCTCGCGATCGTCGCGGGCAGCTTCGCGCTCCAGCTCGCCATCACGCAGAGCGAAACGCTGCAACCCATCTTCGGCACTCAATCGCTGTCGCTAACCGGTTGCGTGGAAGAGGTCATGCTTGCGGCCCTTCCGCTCGCCGTCCTCGAAAGCGTCAAATTAGCGCGCCGGATACGGCGGCGGGCGTCCGCACCGTGAAAGTCCCAGGCCGGAAGAGAAAAGGGGCAGCCCCAACTGCGAGGTTCGGGCTCGCGCTTGCCGGGAGCTGCCCCGCGTAAGGCCGGGCGGGGGGACCGGACCCTGCCTCACGGTGCCGCTTTGACCGTCGCGGAGACGGTCAGAACTTATTGTCAGATCGCGCCATGCCGACCCGGGAAATTTCGGAAGATCCGCACTCGGCTGTTACTGGGTAGGGCAAGATGAGTGCCATCGACCGACTCCCTGCGATGCTCAGAATTTCTGTGCCGTCCGCGCCGCCGGTCGGGCGAAAGTCCTCAGCGCTGGGGCAAATGGCAACGATCGAGAGTTCGGCTCAAAATGGGGCCCTCGCGGAATTCCCGCGGAATCCTCATTCCAAGCGACGAAAAGGCATCGCGTGTGCCAGCCGCAATTTTCATGCGCATCAATGGCACGGTCTTCGCTGATTTGTCGCGTATATGCGCTTTGTCGGTCACCTTGCCAGCGAAGTCCAGCCACGCGTGCCGCGAGGGCCGCTTCTTGTGGCGGCGCATTACGAAGGGAGATCTCGATATAATAAGCCCGTGAAAATCGCGACGCGTCTCACCACTATCCTGCTGCTTTGCGTGATTCCGGTGATCGGCGCCTACATGTATTTCAACGTCCACCAGTCCACCCGCTCCTACGTCGAGGATCTCAAGCGCGAAACTCGTGCGACGACCCGCGCCCTGCAGGCCGCGCTGGGCCCGGATATCGACTTGCGCGAGTGGGGCGACATCAGGAGCGCGCTCGCGCGGGTACACCAGGACGACGTAGCCGCGGGCGTGTTCGGACTCGATGGCAAGCCGATGATCCTGCCCGACGGGTTTCCCATCGAGCCTGCTCCGGCGCCGGAGCAGATTCGCCGCGCTCTGGCCGGCAATGGAACTGAGTTCATGGCCAATCGCGGCTCGACCTACTGGTTCTGCCGGGCGGTGGCGCTCGAAGCGCATTCGGGCAAACCCGACGGAATTCTCCTCATCGGGCAGCGCTGGAACGACGTCGAGAACGACCTGCGCACGCGGCTGGAGACCGCGATGATCGCGTCGCTGATTGTTGCCCTGTTTATCGCCGTTGTGATCCCGGTGGTCAGCCAACGCTACGTGGCGCGGCCACTTGCCGAGTTGTCGGACCGGGTCACGCGGCTCTCCAGCGAGGAGCAAATCGAGCCGGTGGAATCCGGCGACGAAGTCGAGTTTCTCAGCGAAGAGTTCCGCCGCCTGGCCCAAGAACTCGACACGGCGCGCGCGCGCCTGGTCGATGAGAGCGAGCGCAAGCTCGAGCTCGAGCGCGAGTTGCGCCGGGCCGACAAGCTCGCCGCGATCGGAACGCTCGCCTCGGGCCTGGCGCATGAAATTGGCACGCCGCTCAACGTGATTCGGGGCCGCGCCGAGTACCTGCTCTCGAATCGGCAGAATCCCCCGCGCACCGGCGAAGGACTCGAAATTATCATTAACCAGATCGATCGCATCTCGCGGATCGTCCGGATGCTGCTGAATCTCGGCAGCCGCCGCGAGCGAAGCTTCGCGGTCTGCGATCTGCGCCCGATCGTGCAGCGCACCATGGCCCTGCTCGAGACCGAGGCCGCGCGCCGCAACGTCAAATGCAATGTCGATCTCGGCGACGCGCCCCTTCCGGTTCGCTGCGACGTTGACCAGCTGCAGCAGGTCTTCGTGAACCTGGGCGTGAACGCGCTCGATGCAATGGAAGGCGGCGGCTCTCTGACCGTCGCGGCGCGGCGGACCGGCACGGGAGATCACCCCGCGGTCCGGATCGTATTTGCCGACACCGGACCGGGAATCTCCCCCGATATTCGCGCGCGCATCTTCGATCCGTTTTTCACCACCAAGGAGCCTGGCAAGGGCACCGGCATGGGCCTGGCAGTCAGCGAAACCATCGTCCGCGATCACGAGGGTGAGATCGCGGTCGAGTCCACCCAGGCGGGCGCGCGGATGGCCATTACCCTGCCGCTGCGGGAAATGCCGGCAGCCGAAGTGAGAAAAATCGCTTGACCACCAGAATTGAAAATCTGCGTATCCTGATCGTCGATGACGACCGTGAGATGGTGAGTATGCTCGGCGACGTGCTGGGCGACGCCGGCTACCAGACCCTGCGCGCCAACTCGGGCGCCGAGGCGATGCAGGTCGTCGCACGCGAGCATCCCGACCTGCTCATCTCGGATCTGCGGATGAGCGGGATGTCGGGGCATCAGCTCCAGCGCGAGCTCAAGACATTGGCCCCCGATCTGCCGGTGGTGATTATCACCGCCTTCGGCTCAATCGAGACCGCGGTCGAATCGATGCGGCTGGGCGCGTTCGATTATATCACCAAGCCCTTCAGCAACGACGAGCTGCTGCTGGTGGTCGAGCGCGCGCTGGACGATCGCCGCCTGCGCCGCGAAGTTCACCGGCTGCGCGACGAACTGGCGCAGCGCTACGGCTTCGACACCATCCTGACGCGCAGCGAAAAGATGCGCGCGCAGCTCGAAGTGCTCAAACACGTCGCCGACACCACCGCGGCCGTGCTGATAACCGGGGAAAGCGGCGTGGGCAAGGATTTGTTCGCGCGCGCGCTGCACTATCACAGCCCGCGCCACGAGGGCCCCTTCGTTGCGATCAACTGCGCGGCGATCCCGGACAACCTGCTCGAGAGCGAGCTGTTCGGCCACGAGCGCGGCGCCTTCACCGACGCGCGCCAGGCCAAGCAGGGCCTGTTCCAGTCCGCGCACGGCGGGACCCTGTTTCTGGACGAGATTGGCGAAATGCCGCCGGCGCTGCAGGTCAAGCTACTGCGCGTGATCGAGGACCATCGCGTGCGCCCGGTCGGCGCGACCCGCGAGACTTCGGTGGACGTGCGGATCGTCGCGGCGACCAATACCAAGCTCGAGGACGCGATCGCGGCGGGGCGCTTTCGCCCCGATCTCTTCTACCGGATTGCGACCGTGACGATCGCGATCCCGCCTCTGCGCGAACGCCCCGAAGATATCGCCCTGCTCGCCCGTCACTTCACCGCGCGCGCGGCTGCCGAGTCGGGACGGCCGACGCTGCAGCTCGACGATGAGGCGATGGCCTGCCTTGCGCGCCACCCATGGCCGGGCAATGTGCGCGAGCTTCAGAACGCGATTCAGCACGCGGCAATCCTGTGCCGGAGCGATCGGATCACGCACGGCGACCTGCCTCCGCGCATCTCGGGCGCCGCGGTCTCGCGCGTCAACCTCGACGGCGCGGTGGCGATGGGGCTGACGCTCGACGAACTGGAGCACGAGTATATCCGCACGACACTTGCGTCGGTTGACGGCAACAAGAGCGAGGCCGCCGCGATACTCGGAATCGACCGCAAGACGCTGTATCGCAAGCTCGAGGACACGCCCGAAGAAGCGTCGGCGAAACTTCCCCGCGCTGCGCGCCGCGAATGAATCCGCCCGCGTAATCACCGCGTCACTCGCGAAAATCCGCCGCGGTTGCCGGCGCGGAACCCTTCGCGGTACTATATTTTTCCAAACCACGGTCTCTGGCTCGACCTGTATGTGCCCGGCGCCGCTGCGGCCGGCGCGGCCGCATTTGCCCCGAAGGAGGATGATGACCGCAAGACCGGAACTCGATTCGCCCAGCAATGGCCGGACCCCGCGCACCGAGCGGCGCAGCGGACGGCGCCTGATCGTGGTCTCGAATCGGGCGCCGGTTCGCATGGTGCAGACCGACGGCGAAGAGAGAATTCAGCCCACCGTCGGTGGCGTGGGCAGCACTTTCATGCGCCTGCTGGAGCGCGACGGCGGCGTGTGGATTGCCTGGGCGGGTGGCCGTACCCAGGCGCGCCGGGTGCCGATGCCGCCCACCAATCCCCGCTTTGAGCTGGTCTTTGTCGATCTCACCGAACGCGACGTCTCCCAATACTACTACGGTATGTGTAATCGCGGACTGTGGCCGCTGATGCACTTCATGACGCCGATCTGCCACTTCAACCGGGCCCAATGGAATGTCTATCAGCGGGTCAATCAGAATTTCGCCGCCGCCGTCGCCCGCGAGTCGCGTTCCGCCGACGTGGTCTGGGTGCAGGACTTTCATCTTGCGCTCACCCCGCGGATGATTCGGGCGCAGCGGCCGGATCTCCCGATCGGAATTTTCTGGCACGTCCCGTTTCCGCCCGAGCAGGTCTTCCGCGTGTTTCCGTGGCGGCGCGAGCTGCTGGCCGGGATGCTCGGGGCGGATCTGATCGGATTCCATACCCGTCCCTACGTCGTGCATTTCATCAACGCGTGCGAACGCCTGCTCGAGGCGCAGGTCGATCGCGCGCGCGGCGAAGTAACCTTTGACGGTCGCGTGGTCCGGGTCGGCGCGTTTCCACTCGGAATCCCAGTCGATTACTTCGAGGAGCTCGCAGCCTCCGAGCGCGTGCGCGAGCGCGTCACGCGGATTCGGCGGGCGCTGCGCAATCAACAGATTGTGCTGGGCGTGGATCGGCTCGATTACACCAAGGGAATCCTGGAGCGCGTGTACGGCTTCGAGCGCTTCCTGGAGCAGAACCCCGGCTATCATCGCCGCGTCACGATGGTTCTGATCGCGGTGCCGTCGCGCACCAAGGTTGGCGACTACGCGCAGCTCAAGCGCCAGCTCGACGAACAAATCGGACGCGTCATTGGGCGCTTCTCCTTCGAAGGATGGGTCCCGATTCGATACCTCTACACCCAGTTCACACCCGAGGAACTGATTGCCTACTACCAGGCCAGCGAGGTTGCTCTGCTCACGCCGCTGCGCGACGGCATGAACCTGGTTTCCAAGGAATACATCGCCTCGCATCCGGACGACGACGGCGTGCTGATCCTGAGCGAGTTCGCCGGCGCCGCCGAGGAGCTCAAGGAAGCCCTGCTGGTCAATCCCTACGACGTGGACGAAATCGCCGCGCGCCTCAAGCAGGCGCTGGCGATGCCGCCCGAGGTGCGCGCGCACCGGATGCGTGCGCTGCGCGCGCGCGTTCGCGCCAACAATCTCGACGTGTGGTCCGACAGCTTTATCAATGCTCTGACCGGGAGAGTTCCGCTTGAACAGCCGCAGCAAATCGACGACGCAGCCGACTGAAACACCTACTGCGCTTCCCTCCGGCCTGATCGAGCGCATCGCGGAGCGCGAACGCCTGCTGATTTGCCTCGATTACGACGGCACCTTGTCCGAAATCGCCGCGCATCCCGCACAGGCGCACCCGATCTACGGTGCGGGCGAGGCGCTTGCCGCACTGACCGCGCACCCCGATCGTGTCCAGCTCGCGATTATTACCGGGCGCACGATCTCCGAGGTCAAACGCATGCTCGGAGTCGATAGCGGCGTACTGTTTTCGGGCGTGCACGGTCTGGAGCTGATGGACTCCGGCGGCCGGCACCATCTGGCGCCCGGCGTCGAATCGGTGATCCCCGACCTCGATCTCGTGCGCGAGTGGCTGGTGCGCCACGTGCCTGCTAACTGCGGCTTTGTGATCGAGGACAAGCGCGTCGCGATCGCGTTTCACTACCGGATGGCCGACGCGGAGACCGCCGCGCGCATCCGCCGCGCACTGGCGCGATTCGTTCAGGCGCGTACCGCGCGGCTGCGGGTTTTGCGAGGCAAGATGATCGACGAGATGCTGCCGCGCGACGCCGCCGGCAAGGGCGCCGCCGTCCGCGCGATTCAGCGTGAAGCCGGTCCGCCCGTCTCGCGTCCCATTTACTTCGGCGACGACACCACCGACGAGGACGCCTTCCGCGAGCTGCGCGAGGATGGCGTAGGCGTGCTGGTCGGCGCACCGCGTGCAAGCTGGGCCCGATGGCGCGTCGAGAGTCCCGCCGACGTGGTGCGCACGCTGAGCGAACTCGGGGCCGCGCTCGCCGCGCAACCGGTTCAGGACTCTATCTAGCCCCGGCTCGCACGGGTGAAACCGACGCGCGCGCGATCATGTCGACCGCGGCCTTACCAGCTTGTGCCATCGTCCTTGCGCTCGCGCTTGGCGCTGCGCTGCCCGGATGCAACCGGCACTCAGCCGCGCCGCCGAACAATCTGTCGATCGCGCTTGCGGTTTTCCCCGCGGAGGCGGCGCGCTACCGGATTTTCGCGCAACAGTTCGAGCACGCCTCCGGCGCTCACGTAGCAATAGTCGCGCAAAGCTACTCCGATATCCTGCGCGTGCTTGAAGCGGAAGCGGGAGCGGGCCACGGCTCGCTCGACCTGGTCGAGCTCGACCTTGCGACGCTCGGGCGCGCGCGGGGCGACGTGCGCAATCTCGACGCGCTGATTACTCCGGCCGCTCGAGCGCTGTTTCCTTCCGCTGCGTGGCGGGCGGCAACCTTCGACGGCCACGTCAGGTTCGTTCCACATCGCCTGATGTGGGAGGCGATGATCTACAATCGGGTCCGGGTGCCGAATCCGCCGGCGACGTGGGATCAGCTGATGAAATTCGCCCAGCACAATCCCGGCAAGGTCGTGTTCAAGGCGGCGCGCTACGAGGGCGCGATCTGCGACGTGATGCCGTTTGTGTGGAGCGCCGGCGGCGGCGAGCTCGAGCCGCGATCGCCCGGCTCATTGCGCGCGTTCGATTTCCTCTCCCGGCTCGCGCCGTACCTCAATCCGCAGTCGGCGGTGTTCCGCGAAATGTCGGTGCTCGAGGCGCAGGCGCGCGGCTCGGTCTGGATACACTTCAACTGGCCATTCGCGATGAGCTATCTCGCCGGCAAGGGACTGGCGCCGCAAGTCGATGCGAGCGCTCCGATTCCCGCCGGGCCCGACGGCACGGCGGCGGTCCTTGGCGGCGGGTACCTGGCGATTCCAACCTCCGCGCCACACCCGGAACTCGCGCGCCGGTTTCTCGCCTATCTCTTGCAGGACAAGGAGCAACGCCGGTTGAGCGCGATGCTGGGTTGGTACGGCTCGATCGCGCCGGTACCGGGCAGCCCCGACGCCGCCCTTTACGCGGGATTCACCGCGATGCATGACGAAGTGCGCGCGCGTCCGACCGTCGATTGCTACGCGCAGCTAAGCAACGCGTGGCAGCGCGCGATCCGCGCGGTGCTGCTGCGCAGCCAGGCGCCGGCAGCGGCGCTGCGCCCGGTGGCCGCCTCTTGCAGCGCGATGGCGAAGGCAGGCTCAAGCGCGTCGTGCAATTGTGAGTAGCCCCTTGGAGTGCAAGCAATGAATCGCGCGGGGAAACGATTGCGCACTATATTCCTTATCGCACCCGCCGCGTTCATGACGCTGGTCCTGGTAATTCCCGCGATCGATGGCGTGGTGCTGTCCTTCGACGCGTGCGGTCCCTCACTGCGCAATTACGCGGTACTGCTTCGCGATCCGATGTTCGCGACCGCGCTGCTCAACAACCTTATTGTTCCGTTCGGGAGCCTGGCGCTGGAACTCGTGCTCGGGCTGCTCCTCGCGCTCCATCTGACCGCGCGGCGCAGGCCCCACGCCGCGGTCGAGGTGGCGGCAATACTTCCGTTCGCGATTCCGGAAATCGTCCTGCTCACGATCGCGCGCTACCTGTTCATGCCGCGCGGCTATATCAACGGATTTCTGGGCGCCGCTGGAGCGGGCGCGCTTCCATGGCTCGAGCCGAACCGCGCACTCGCGCTGGTGACCGTCATGCTGGTCGATGCGTGGCACGTAACGCCCGTGGTGATGCTGATTCTGCTCGCGGGGCTGCAGGGGATTCCCGCCGAAGTTTACGAGGCCGCGCAGCTTGACGGCGCCGGCGCGCTCGCCACCTTCCGCCATATCACGCTGCCGCTGCTGACCCCCGCGATCGTGGCGGCGATCGTGCTGCGCGGCGTCGATGCGCTGCGGATTTTCTCAACCACTCTCGTGCTGACCGGCGCAGAAGGGGTGCCCGTGCTGTCGACCTACGCCTACCAGATGTGGACCGATGCGCAGGAACCGCACGTCGCGATGGCGGCCTCGGTCGTTCTCGCGATCATCATCACGGTCATGGGCCTCTTGGGCGCCGCGATCGCGCGCCGCTTCGGAGCCGCGGAGGTGACCGCGTGAGCGGTGCGCGCAACTCGCCGCGCCGCGCCGGCGCCGCCCGATGGGTGCGCGCGGCCGCCAGCGCGGCGGTCGTGTTCGCTGCGGCAGCGCCGCTGTACCTGCTGCTCAAGCAATCGATCACGCCCGAGCTGGAGAGCTTCGCGTGGCCGCCGCTGTGGCTGCCGCATCGGGTGACCGGCGCGCACTTCACGGCAGTCTTTGCGATCGGGGAGCTACGCGCCGCGATCCTCCGCAGTGTCGCGGTGGCGATCAGCAGCGCAGCCGTCGCGACCGCGCTCGGCGCGATGCTGGCCTACGCGATGGCGCGTAGCCTGGCGGGGCGCGCGGCCGGAATTTCGGCGGTCACCGCGGTGCGTTTGCTGCCGATGATCGCGGTCGCGATTCCGCTCGCGCTCGCGCTCATCGTGCTCGGACTCTACGACACACCCACCGGCAGCGGACTTGCGCTGGTGCATGCCGCGCTCGCCCTGCCGATGACGGCGCTGATGTGTTACGGGAGCTTCGCCGCGATACCGGTCGAAATCGAGGAAGCGGCGTGGCTCGACGGCGCGTCGCCGCTGCGCGTCTTCGTTAGCATCGATCTTCCGCTTGCGCGCGGCGCACTTGCCTCCGCGTTCATCCTGGGCTTCATCCTGAGCTGGGACGAATTCGGCTTCGCCCTGCTGTTGCAAGTGACCAACCGTACGCTGCCGCCGCTGCTCTATTACTACACCGTGTTCGGCGACGTCGGTCCCGCAAGCGCGCTGGCGCTGCTGATGATGATACCCGCGGTCTGCGTGGTGATAGCGCTGCGTCCGATGCTGCGCGGCGCGCTGCTGACGGGGAGCTTCCGATGAGCTCGCGGGACCCATCCGGTGGCGTGGCGCCGGGCGCCAGGCTTGTGGTACGCGACCTGCGCCGCGAGTTCCCCGCCGGCGGCGGATTGCACGGCGTAACGCTGGAGGTGCGCGACGGCGAGTTCTTCGTGCTGCTGGGACCGTCGGGATGCGGCAAGAGCACGTTGCTGCGGCTGATCGCGGGTCTCGATCCGCCCGATTCCGGCACCATCGAAATTACCGGCGGCGCAGTGCCCGGCTCCTCCCGCAGCAAGGTCGCGATGGTGTTTCAGAACTACGCGCTCTACCCGCACATGACCGCGTTCGAGAATATCGCGTTCCCGCTGCGCCTCGGACGCGTCGCGCGCGAGGAGATTGTTCGCCGGGTCGAGTCGAGCGCGCGCCTGGCGGGTCTCTCGATCGATCTCCATCGCGTGCCCGCGCAGTTGTCAGGCGGCGAGCGCCAGCGCGTCGCGCTGGCCCGCGCGCTGGTGCGCGAGCCGGGCGTGATCCTGATGGATGAACCGCTCTCGAATCTCGACGCAAAGCTGCGCTCCGCGCTGCGCGCGGAGCTGAAGGACTTCCAGCGCCGGACCCGCCAGACGGTCGTGTACGTTACGCACGATCAGCTTGAAGCAATGACCCTGGCCGATCGGATGGCGGTGCTGCGCGACGGCCGCCTCGAACAGCTCGGCGCGCCCGCCGAGGTCTACGCGCGTCCCGCCAATCAGTTCGTCGCCGGATTCGTAGGGCAGCCGCCGATGAATCTGCTGCGCGCCAGGGTTGCGCCCGGCGGCGACGCGCTGGTGATGGAGGGATCGACGATCGCAACCGCGCCGCCGGCTCGCGCCGGCGCCGAGCTCGTGCTCGGAGTGCGCGCGGAGGACATGAGCCTGGATGCGGGCGGCGCGCAGGAATCGGTCGGCTTCGACGCAGTCATCGAGCGCGTCGAGTTCTCGGGCGCACGCTACCTTGCCGCGGGACGCGTCGGCGACTCTCCGATCGCTTTCGAGGCCACTTCGCCGGTCGCCGCGGGCGATCGCGTGCGCCTATACACGCCGCGTGCGCGGCTCCACTTCTTCGACGCGGCGACGGGGCTGCGGATCGAGACCAGCTGACGCGAGCCACGCGTTCGCATGCTCACGCGCCCGGCTCGCGACGCATCGTACGCGCCGGCAAGCCGCCTTCAGGCGGGCGGCGTTACCGAATTCAGGTACAGGGTGCGAGTGGGAAAGGCGAACTCGATCCCCTGCTCCGCGAAGCGCCGGTAGATCTCCAGGTTAATCTGCTGCTGGACGTCCATGTAGATGTTGTAGTCGGGATCGAGCACGATATAGACAACCTCGAAGTTCAGCGATGAGTCCCCGTACTCCTTGAAGTGCGCGCGGTCGAAGCGGGTCTTTTCGACGCTCGTAATGATCTCGCGCACCATCGCGGGTATCTTCGCCAGCTTCTCATAACCGGTGTCGTAGGTGACGCCAAAGCCGAACACGATCCGGCGCTCAACCAGTCTCTTGTAGTTGTGAATCCGGCTCTTCAGCAGGTCGCCGTTGGACAACACGATCTGCTCGCCCGACAGGCTGCGAATCCGGGTGGTCTTGAGCCCCACATGCTCGACCGTGCCCGCCAGCGAATCGATCACGATGAACTCACCGACCACGAACGGCCGGTCGAGCAGAATCGAGAGCGACGCGAACAGGTCGCCCAGCACGTTCTGCACCGCAAGCGCAATTGCGATTCCGCCCACCCCGAGCCCCGCCACCAGCGTGGTCACGTTGACGTGCAGGTTGGCGAGTACCAGCAGCGCCGCGACCGACCAGATCACCACGCGCCCGATGAAGCTGATTCCGCCGATCGCCGTGCGCAATGCGGGATCGAAGTCCGCGCGCGCCATAATCATGCGGTCCAGCGCGAAGTCCAGCACGTGGCTCGACCACAGTCCGGCCTGGATGATAAGCGCAACGATCAGCGCGAGGTAGATAATCGCGGCCGCGCGATCGTTCAGCGTCAGCGTGACCGTGCCAATCCATAGCGAGACCAGCAGTATGAACAGTCCGTTGGTGTGATTGATCAGCGAGACCAGAAGATCGTCGAGATGAGTTCGGGTAAGCGTCGCAATCGCGCCAAAGTGCCGCGCCAGTATCTTCTGGGTCCGCCGCAGGACCATGAACACGGCGAGCGAAATCAGGACAAACCCGATCCATCCGGCAACCGTGGCGCCGTCATATCGCAAATTGAGGAAATCAAGCGATGGGGGAAGTTTTCTGAGACTCATCGGCTGCGCCCTTCTCAAGCTGGAAATCCCGATCCGCGAGCGCCGCCGCCGTATCCGGTCTTCGCGCGAATGGCGGCGGGCCGCGCGCGTACGCGCGCGATCGGCTGCGGAACTCGAAATTCCTTCGGATTCAAGGCGGCGTGCCCCGCGATGCCCCGCACCACATGACCGCCGTGCGGCAGCTCCCCGCCCGCCGCATGCGAAGCGGACGGCGTGCCGTGAATGCGCACCCAAGCTGCCTGATTACTATACATACAGTGTATTTGCGTGATGCCGCCGCGGCAAGTTGCCGTCGGCTCCGCTTCGCCACGACTGGCGTTTCGACATGCAAACAGGCAATGCTCTTGATGCACGATTCAGGTCGGAGGTGCGGCTGCGATGAAACGCCGGCGCGTCCACGATGACACGTTTGACCGCCGCGAGTTCCTGAGGCGCGGAGCGCTCGCGGGGCTCGGGGTCGGACTACTTCCGCTCGCAAGCGCGGCAGCCTCCTCCGCCACCCAAGCGTCACCGCGCGTGCGCGCCTATCGCACGCTCGGACGCACGGGACTCAAAATCTCCGACATCTCATTCGGCGGCGCCCGTCTCGTGACCGGCCAGGAAGATCTCGTCCGCCACGCGTTGGACCTCGGCATCAACTACTTCGACACCGCCGAGACCTACACGGGTGGCGAATCCGAAACCACGATCGGAAACGCGCTGCGCGGCGACCGCGACAAGATCTATCTGACCTCGAAAATCATCACGAGCGACGACCAGACGCGGCAATCGATGATGACCGCGCTGGAGGGCAGCCTGCGCCGCCTTCAGACCGACCACGTCGATGTGTACTTCAACCATGCTGTGAACGACGTCGGCCGCCTCGACAATCCCGAATGGCACGAGTTCACCGCGCTTGCGCGCAAGCAGGGCAAGATCAGGTTCGTCGGGATGTCGGGGCATGCGGGCCGTCTGATCGATTGCCTTGACCGCGCGCTCGATCAGAACTCGGTCGACGTGATCCTGACCGCATACAACTTCGGGCAGGACCCGCACTTCTATCAGCGCTTTACGCGCGGATGGGATTTCGTCGCACGTCAGCCCGGCCTGCCCAAGGTGCTGGAGCGTGCGCACCAGATGGGCGTCGGCACGATCGCGATGAAGACCCTGATGGGCGCGCGGCTCAACGACCTGCAACCGTACGAATCGGGCGGCGGAACTTTCCCGCAGGCCGCGTTCCGATGGGTGCTGTCGAACCAGAACGTGAGCGCGCTCATCGTGACGATGACCAGTGCCCAGATGATCGACGAATACCTCGTCGCATCGGGCGCGAGCGCACCCGCGGTCGGCGATATTCCTCTACTGCGCCATTACGCGCGTATCAACAGCACCTCGTCGTGCCGCTATGGATGCGACGCGTGCGCGAGCGCGTGCCCTTATGGCGTGCCGATCTCCGATGTCATGCGGGTGCGGATGTACGCGCGCGATTACGGCGACTCGCGCCTTGCGTGGAGTGAATACTCGATGCTCGAGCGCGACGCCGCGGCGTGTCTGACGTGCAGCGCACGGCCATGCGCGGGCGCCTGCCCGCACGGGCTGGAGATCGATTCGCTCGGCGCCGATACTCATCGGCTTCTGAAGGGCATGTCGTAGCGCCGAATGCGATCGGTCGCCCACGCCGCGTGTTGCTCTCCATACCGAGCGCAGCTAATCCGCGAGCGCACCTTTTGTCATCCTGAGCAAAGCGAGTCCGCAAGCGGAGTCGAAGGATCTCGCGCGGTCCTCCGCGCGCAATTCAGCGGCATGACGCGGCCGTTTGAGATGCGGCCGCGAGATCCTTCGCTTCGCAGACTTCGCTCAGGATGACGGAGAAACGCTCGCGGCGCGCTTACGCCGGGAGCTGCTCGCCGGGAACCCAGATCGCGTGGAAACCGATCGGAACGCGCTGCGGAATCTTCACGCGCGCAAGCGGCCCCGCCTCGATATTCTTCGCGTCCAGGATCACGACCTCGCCTGCGCCGCCCGCGTTCGCATCGGCGACGAAGCTCACCACGTAACCGTCGTCCTCATCGCGCGCGCCCACGCGCGGCGCGTAAGGGCATTCATTTGCGGTGCGCCCCGCGCCCCACAGGTATTTCTGCGAGCGACCGGTCTCGACGTCGTACTTGAGGATCCCCTCGAAGTGCGGGACCAGCGAGTTGTATGCGTAGCGCGTGCGCCGACCCATCCGGCCGCGATGAATGGTCGGCCATTCGGTCATCCGATCGTCGATCTGCTGTTCCCTGGTCTCTCCGGTCGCGAGGTTGAAGCGCCATCGCCAGAGCTGCGCCTCCAGGCGCAGGAACGCCTTCATCCGCGCAAGCTCGCCCTCGCCGCGCTTGCTTCCGGGCTCCGGCTGAACCACGCGGCACGCATCCATCACGATCTCGTCGCCGTCCTCCCACGCATTGACGACGTGGTAGATGTAGCAGGGCGAGGTCTCGAACCATCGCACCTCCGCGTTCGTGCCCATCCGCGGCAGCACCGCGAACCGGCTCGGCAGGTCGGGGAAATAAGTCACCTTGTGCACGCCGCGCGCGAGCAGTTGCGGATCCCAGAACAGCGGCAGGTCCATCAGGATCGAGTACCGCGGCGTGAACGCCATGTCGTGCGGCAGGCGCGGGCCGGGTACTTCGATCGGCGCGTAATGAGCAAGCCGGCCGTTCGCATCCACGACGTTGTAGGTGAGATACGGCGCCTTGGTCGCGTAATCGAAGAACAGCAACTCGCCGGTTTCCGGGTCGGTCTTGGCGTGGGCTGAAACGGTGCGCTTGAGCCCGCCGCCGAAGCGCTCAACCCCGAGCGTCTCGAGCGTGCGCGCATCGACCTTGTACGGCATCCCGCACTGGTACCACAGCGCCAGCGCGTAGCCGTTGTGAAACACGATATCGGTGTTGGCGGTGTCCTTGAGCCATCCGTCGGAGCCGGCGCCGCGCGGCACGCCCGGGTCGGGACGGTCCATCAGCCCCGGCCAGATCGAGCGCTGCGCGGTCTGCTCGGCCGCGAAGCCCTCGGTGCGGATCCATCGGTTGCGATAGCTGGCCTTGCCGTCGCGGAACGCGATCGCGTGGATCATTCCGTCGCCGTCGAACCAATGATAACGGCCGCGCGGCTGGAAGATCGGGTTGGGGCCATTGCGGAGGTAGGTGCCGAAGAGGTCCTTCGGAATCTCACCGGTTACTTCAAGATCGTCGGCGGTGATTTCGCATCCAATCGGACCGAAGACTCCTTGCAGGAACGGGTTCTGGCCCGGGTCGATTCGGATCGGGATCTCGCGTTCGATCTTGAGCATCGGTGGCGCCCTCCACGCCGGCGCGAGCCATCACGCGCAAGCCGTGAACTACGCTATCATACCGCCCGCATCGCCATACAGATCCGCCCGCGCCGCGAACCATCGGTATGGCGGCGCTCTTTACGAGCGATGCCCCGGCGCATTAGGATCGCACGTACTGGCGCGGACGCGACCGCGACCGCATTTCGGGAGTTACGATTATGAGCGGATCGATCGATATCGTCGTCAATGAGCCCAACCGCTGGCGGCTGGAAACTCCGGGGCATCCGGGATGGAAGCGCACTGCGCGTCCCGACGATCCCGACAAGTACTTCATGGTCTCAGCAGACTGCCACGCCAACGAGCCGTCCAACCTGTGGAGCGATCGGCTTCCGGAGCAGTACCGCAAGCGCCTGCCCCGCATCGAGGTCGATGCCAACGGCGTGAAGTGGCAGATCTCGGAGGGATGGGCGCGCTCGCGGCTGCTCGACAACAAGCTCGACGGCGAGGATCACGTCCGCTCGAAGGCCGGCGCCAATCTCGACGAGCGCCTGCGCGACCTCGACAACGACGGCGTGGACATCGAGATCATCTTCCCCAACAAGGGCCTTACGATTTGGGCTACGCCCGACGCTGATTTCGCCCACGCGCAGTGCCAGGTCTGGAACGATTGGTCCGCCGAGTTCTACGCGCCCGCGCGCAACCGATGCATCCCGATGGCGGCGCTGGCGACCGCGAATATCGAGGCCTCGGTCAAGGAAGTCGAGCGCGCGGCAAAGATGGGCTTTCGCGGACTCACCCTGCCCTGCAAGCCGGTCTTCGGTGCGCACGACGCGCGCCATCCGAATTACAACTTTGGGATGTACGATCCGCTGTGGGCGGCGATCCAGGATGCCGACCTCGCGATCACCTTTCATGTTTCGACCGGACGCGACCCCCGCGCGGCGCGCAAGGACGGCGGCGCGGTGATCAATTATGTCTCGCACTCGCTCGCTCCGACCATCGAGCCGATCGCCAACCTGTGCGCTTCCGGCGTGATCGAGCGCTTCCCGAAGCTTCGCTTCGGCTCGATCGAGGCCGGCATCGGATGGGTGCCGTGGGCGCTGCAGGCGATGGACGAGGCCTATCGCAAGCATCACATGTGGGTCTTCCCCAAGCTCAAACATCTGCCGAGCGAATACTTCCGCTCCAACGGATTCGCGTCGTTCCAGGAGGATTCGCCGGGACTCGACCTCGCGCCCAAGTACGACCTGTGCCGCAACTTCATGTGGGCCAACGATTACCCGCATCACGAGGGCTCGTGGCCGCACTCGGCCGAGGCCATCGAGCGCGAGATGGGTCATCTGACCGACGAGCAGCGCGCGCAGATTCTGGGGCTCAACGCGGCGCGGATGTTCAAGCTCGAGGTCAAGCGGCTGGCGAAGATGCCGGCCGCCGCGCGCGCGAACTGACGCGGCCCCGACAGTTTCAGTACAGGCGCTCGCCGTAGAAGAGCGCGTTGATATCGCGCTTGGACGGCGCGACCGCGCGCGGCGGCTTGGCCGCCAGCGCGGCGGCCAGCTCTCGCGCCGCCGGCATCAGCTCCGCCGCCTTTACGACGCGATTCACCACGCGCATCGCGAGCAACTCCTGGGCCTTGTAGTGGCGGCACAGGATGGTCACTTCCTTGGCGGCCCACGGCCCCATTCTCATCGCGAGGATCTGCGCGGGCGTTCCGCGGTACGGCACTCCCATGTCGACTTCGGGAACCCAGAACTCGGCGCCCTCGACCGCGATGCAGAAGTCGAACGCCAGCGCGATCGACCATCCGCCGCCGATCGCGAATCCGTTGACCGCCGCTATCGTCATGATGTCGAGATGCGAGATCAGATCGACGACGCGCCCGATTAGCCGCGGAAAACGCCCCGCACTGCGCCCCGCCGCCTTCGCCCGCTCACGCGGATCATCGATTCCCTTTGCCGCGCTCACATCCGCCCCGGCGGAGAACGCCCTGCCCGTGCCGGTCGCGATCAGCACGCGGGTGTCGCGGTCCTCGCGCACCTGCTGCACCAGCGACTCGAGCTCGAGCACGACTTCGTCGTCGAGGCAGTTGAGCTTTTGCGGGCGGTTGAAGGTGATGGTGGTGAGCGCGCCGTCTTTTTCGAACAGGAAATATTTCGCCATCGCCGGTCCTCGCGCCGGATGTTAGCGCCGGTGAGGGCGCGATGTCACGGGAGCGCGCCGCGGACGGCGTCACACAAAATCACAATCCGAGGTGGCGCGCACGCGCGCTTCCATCTACCCTCTTCCGAAATGATCCGGGACCTTATCGCGAGAAGGCCATGAACGGAGCCGCTGCTCCGTCACCCAGCAGACGCGGCGCGGGCGCACAACGTTCCACGCCGCCGCGCCTGTCGGCGCTGCAGATGCGGGTCTGGATGCTGTCGGGGATGGGTGTGTTCCTGGACGGCTTTGACCTCTTCATCGCCGCCGTCGCGCTTCCGCTGATCGGGCCGTACTACCACGCCAGCCCGTGGGCGCTGGGGATGGTCGGCGCGGCGGCGGTGTTCGGCACTATGCTGGGTGCGATCGCGCTCGGACGGCTCGCCGATCTGAGCGGACGCCGCCTCCTGTTCCTGGTCGATCTGATCATCTTCTGCGTGTTCGCGGTCGCCTCCGCGGCGGCGTGGAGCGTGACCTCGCTGATTGTGTTCCGCTTTCTGCTCGGAGTCGGAATCGGCGCCGACTATCCGATCGCCGCATCCTATCTCGCCGAGTACATGCCCACCGAGGTGCGCGGCCGGATGCTGGTCGGCGCGTTCGCGTTCCAGGCGCTCGGGATGCTGGCGGGCGCGGCTACCGGAATCCTGGTGCTGGCGATCGATCCGACCATGCAGGCGTGGCGATGGATGCTCGGCGCGGGACTGGTTCCGGCGCTCGCGCTGCTGATCATGCGGCGCGGACTTCCGGAGAGCGAAAAATGGGCCGAGCGCCAGCATCAACTGAAGACTCATGCGGGCGCCACCACCGCGCATCCCGAGCACGGCCGCGAAGTCCCGGTCGCGCATCCGCGGATGTCGTATGCGACCCTGTTCTCGCCCGCCTACCTGCGCCGCACCCTGCTCACCACCACCACGTGGGCGCTGATGGACATGGCGCTCTACGGGGTCGGGATGTTCACGCCGACGATCCTGGCGCTGATGTCATTCGGAGGGCACGGCACTTTCTATCATCAGGACATCGCATCGACCCAGGGCGCGGCGCTGCTCGACGTGTTCCTGCTGATCGGATTCGCGCTCAATATCTGGCTGGTCGACAGGTGGGGCCGCATCCGTCTGCAACTGCTCGGTTTCGCGGGGATGGCGACGGGGATGATCATCCTGGCGATGGCGCAGCAGGCCGAACCCGGCGGACACGTCCACTTCATGGCGGTGGTAATAGGCTTCGCGCTTTTCAACCTGATGGTGAACATGGGGCCGAATCCAACCACCTACCTGCTGTCGGCGGAGCTGTTCCCGACCGACCTGCGAGCCTCGGGTGAAGGACTCGCCGCGGCGGTCGGAAAGCTCGGCGCGGCGCTCGGGATCTTCTTCCTGCCCGCGCTGCGGACCTACGCCGGCGTGCGCGGCGTGATGATCGTCACCGCGCTCGCATCGGCGGTGGGCTTCGTGGTCACCTGGTTGCTGCGGGTCGAGACCAGCGGACTCTCGCTGGAAGAGCTGGTGGTTCCGGTCGAGCCGTCGATTATGCCGCCGCCGCACTAAGCAAGCGCGTCAGTGCGAAGAGCGGCGCGCGTCGAAGTCCAGCGCCACGCGCTCGTCCTGCGCGCTCAGTTCCTCGCTGTTGATGTCGCCGAACTCGAGCACGCCCATGTCGGCATACGCTTTGCGCACCCGCTGGCCCCACAGCCCGATATCCTTGATCGCGGGCACGATGCGGGTGAACAGGCCCGCGCGAAACTGCTGCATCCCCTCGGACTTCTCCTCCCACTCGATGCATTCCTTGACCGGCAGGCCGAGGCGCTCGTACACCTCGCGCGAATTGAACCGATCGCGCATCGTGTAGCACGCCTCGACCACGAACTCCTCGCGCTCGTCGCGCTCCTTGTCGGTCAGGTGCGGATAGTACTCACGCAGCGCAAGGCGCCCGAAAGCCACGTGGCGCGCCTCGTCCTGCATCACGTACGCGTTGACCGCGGCGGCTAGCGGATTCTTCGCGCTGTCGCGGATTCCCGCGAACGCGGCCAGCGCCAGCCCCTCGATCAGCACCTGCATCCCGAGGTACGTCATGTCCCATCGCGAGTCGCGCAAGACTCCGTCGAGCAGGCTCTTGAGCGGCGGCGTGATCGGATAGGCCAGGTCAAACTTCGTATGCAGCAGCCGCGCATAGGTCTCGACGTGGCGCGCCTCGTCCATCACCTGCGTGGCGGCATAGAACTTGGCATCGACGTTCGGCACCTGCTGGACGATCTTCGCGGTGCAGATCAGCGCGCCCTGCTCGCCATGCAGGAATTGCGAGAGATCGTTGGCCTGCGAATGGCGGCGGAAGTCAGCGCGCTCCTTCTTGGTCATCCGGTCCCAGACCTGCGAGCCAAAAATCGCCAGATACTCGTCGGGCAGTTCTTCCGGATTTTCAGGATCGAGATCCTGCGACCAGTCGATCCGGTTGCTCGCGTTCCACTGCAGGTTCTTGCCCTTCTCGTACAGGCGGCGCAGCGAGTCGCTGCCGTCTTCGTACTCCCACTTGAATGCGGTGGTGAAATCGCTGGGAACGGTCCAATCGAGACTTTCCACCGGAATCGCGTAACGCTGCGCCGTGCTCATCGAAAAACCTCCGTGCGATCGTGAATCGGCGCGCGCCCGCCGCGCACAGAGCCGGCGAACATCGCATGCCGATGTGTACGTTTGTACGAATCAATCGGGCATCCGTCAACCAACCCGCCCGGCGGCCCCGCTCACGGCGGCGCCACTTGATGCCCCTGGGCGGCGATCTTGCGCGCAAGCTCGACCCGCGTGTGTTTGACGTCGAACAGCGGATGAGCCCGCAGGCGCGCGACCTCGTCCGCGGTGTACGGCTTGAAGTGCGCCGGCAGCTCACGCTTGTTGAATGTCACCAGCAGCCAGTTGAGCACCTCCGCGGTTTCCTTGTCGTTGAGTGAGGAGTTCGCGACTCCCGGCACCTGCACCAGGAACTCGCGCCCGCCCGGCACCGACAGGAAGTACGCCATCGAATGTGCCAGGCGCGGCACCGTGCCCGGGATCCCCTCGGCGTGCGGCTGATGACATCCCCAGCAGTTGAGCGTGTACAGCTCCGACGGCGAGCCCGCGCGCGCCGGTGCGGCAGAGGCCGCGAGCACCAGCACGATTGCAAGCGCGAGGGTTCTCATGATCCTGACTTCGCCCCCGCCGCGTCGGCACCGCCGAGCGACTCGAGCAGGCGCGCGCGCTCCTTGTGCACCTGGTCGAAAGATTCGCGATGCGCCCGAAGCTTCGCGACCTCGGCGGCGGTGAACGGTTTGAAGTCCGCCGGCAGCAGCTTGCGGTTGAAGGTGGTCAGCACGTAGTTGAGAATCTCCACAATCTGCGCGTCGCTGAACTGCGCCCACGACTGCATCACGCCGTCGTAGCTCTGGCCGTGCGCGGGAATCGCGCCGGTCATCCCGAACGACACCACGTGGACCAGGTACGCGCGCCCGGGCGCGACGCGCACGTACGCGCCGACCGAGTCCGCCAGCGGCGGATACGCGCCCGGCACGCCCGCGCCGTTGGTCTGATGGCATATGGCGCAGTGGCTGTCGAAGATCTCCTTGCCAGAGGCGTGCGCGGCGCCGCGCGCGATCGGAAGCGCGGCCAGCGCGACGGCCAATACCAACCCGATCTTCAAGACTAACGCCTGAACTCGCTCGCGGTCCTGGAAAGCAGGGAATGGTTACTCACTTGAGATGCGACTCGGTGTGCTTGTGCTCGGCCTGAAGATACTCCTGGATCGACGAGACTCCGAGTTCCTTCGCCTCGATGAGGCTTTCCAGATGCTCGCGCGTATTGATGAGGCCCTTGGCGCGGATCACGCCGGTCTCGTCGATCAGCACCGCGTAGGGCAGCTTGCCGACGCGATAGGTCATCCCGAGATCCTGCGAGAGCACGTACGGGAACGCGCCCAGCTCCTGCTTCGCGATATAGCGCTCGTGCTCCTCGCGCTCGCCGTCGCTGGCGAGCACGATTTCGAGCCGGCGCGCCTCGCTCGACGCCATCGAGCGCAGAATCGGCAGCATCTTCTTGCACACCGGGCAGGTCGGCGACAGGAAGAAAACCAGGGTGCTTTTGCCGCGCGGATTCTGCCCGCCCAGCTTCACCGCGCGCCGCCCGAGATCGATCAGGTCGAATTGCGGCGCCCCCTCGCCCTCCTTGGGGCCCTTGTCGATCGTGAGCGCGCCCATCGGCGCGATCCGCTCGTGCAGCACCCCGATCTGGCGCAGCAGAGCAAGCTGCAGCGCCGCCATCGCGAGCACCACCACCCACAGCACCGCCATCGATATGTAGAGCGCTTCCGTCATCTCACAGCGCCTTTAGCGCGCGCGTCATCGGCGCATTGGCCATCGCATAGTTCGCGCTCAGGTAGAGCACGACCATCGCGCCCGCGCCCAACGCGATCGTCACCCAGTCGAGCCATACCAGGGCGCGCGCCTGCGCGGGCATCAGCGCGGCCAGAGCAAGCGCCGCGAGCGCCGCGTTGCGCGCAAGCATCCACGCGCTCAGCTCCTGCCGGAGCGCCGGCCCGAAGCATCCGCAGTCGATATTGACGCGCCCGCGCGCGAGGTTGATCGCGACCGCGGCGGTGAATATCGCGAGCAGCGCGAAAATTCCGACCGCGCCCGCGGTGCGTGTCACCGGAACCAGCACGGCCGCGGCGCAGGTGAACTCGAAGACCGGAATCATCATCGCGACCGGCTGCTCGAGCGCGCGCGGCACCAGCCGATAGTTGGCGACCGCGCTTTCGAACAGGTCGAGGTCGGCCAGCTTCATCGCGCCCGACGCCGCGAAGATCGCGGCCAGCGCGAAGCTCGCCAGTTCTGCCATTGCCGGATCTACCATCATGTCCCGGCGCACAGCCGCGCGCGCGCATCCGCCGCGCAGGTGCGCGCGTCATTCAGGTACAACCGTCGCATCGCGGTCCGATGAACTGCCTCCGCCGGGAGCCATAGCCTACGCGTTCGCGATTGATCAAGCGCCGTCAATGCGGCCGTCCATCGGGCGCCGCCGCCGCCGGCATCCCGAGCAGGTAGGTGATCGGAGGGAGCGTGCGGCTCGACAGCGCGATCTCCCCGGCTTCCCAGCTGTACGCGCCGTCGAGCCCGCGCGTCAGTTCGCGCAATTCCTGGACGGTGTACATCCGCATGCACGACACCGTGCCGTCCCATGCGGCAATAAGCGGAGCCGCGGGCAACAGGTAGGTGAGCAGCAAGCGCGCCATCGTCACGCGGCCGATGCGCGGCGTGACCACGAGCGCGCGCAGAAAGATCGCGAGCGGCGCGACGGCGATCACGACCGGGTTGCGCGTCAGGAGCTCGAATGATGCGAACGGGGCGCGCTTGCGGACCGCGTCCTCGAGCACGCGCCTGGCGTCGGCGGGCGCGAAATGGTGAAACGCGTTGAACATCGTGCGGACCCCGCCCATCTCCGCGGGCACATCGGTCGCGCTGACCGGCGTCCGATCAAATCGCAACGCGCCGGCCGCCGAACGCTCGATCGCGTCGATAACCTCGCCATTCGGGTACAGGTCCGTCAGCACGATTTCCGCCGCCGCGCCATTTTGCGATCCGAGATGCTTCGCGATCTCCAGGATCGGCCCGCCGCCTCCCGAACCGAGGTCGACGATTCGATGCTCTCCCGAGCGGGCGAGCAGGTCGGCGAGCTTTTGGGCGATCAGACGATTGGTCTCCTCGCGATCGCTCCCCTCCTGCGAGTAGCGGAGAAAATCGGTCGTGTATCGGCGCAGCACGAGCGGGAGCCACGGCATGTCCTCCCACTCGAACAGATGAATGCGCCTCACGCGCGCTCCCCGCTCGAGCGCGCGGCGCTGCCGATCGCGCCAGGAGCGCGCCGCTTCACGCGTCCGCCGTCCGCCACCATCGCCGCGCCGCCACCACCGACCAGATTGCCTCGACCACGCCGAACGGCCACGCGCCCTGCATGAATCCGTATGCCGAGCCCATCGCGCACGCCCCGGCGAACGCCAGGATGAACCATGCGCTGCGATCCTCGAGCGCGTAGAACACCAGCATCGCGGAGACCGCGACCAGTCCAAAGAAGCTGAGTCGATCCATGCATGCCAACCCTTGCAGGCAACGGCGGTTATGCTCCAGCCGAGGGCGCCAACTGCCGCGCGATGGTCGCCGAGTCCCAGTACACCCGCTCGCACACGATCCGGTCGCGGCCGGCGGGAAATGTGAACACCGCGATCATCCGGCAGCTGAACGAGCGCCCGCCAGACGCGCGCGGCGTGCCGGTCAGGTCCAGCTCCACGATCACCGCGTCGTCGGCCGAGTGCATCGCGACGAGCCGGTTGCGCTGGTCGGGAACCGCGGCGCGCGACTCGCGGAAATAGCGCATCGCACGCTCGGCGCCGTCGACCACGTCGCCCGATCCGATCAGCTCGTAGCGGGGATGCTCGAAGGTCGCGATCGTGCGCTCGAAGTCCTGCACGTTCTCGGACTCCATGTGCTGGCGCACGCACGCCTCGCGGCGCTCCCTCAAAGATTTTGCTTCGGTGGCCACTATCCGCTCGTGTTTCTCCCTCAGGGAGGGTTCGCGCTCGCCGTCGATCGGCCGGAGATGGCTTTGGTCTCAGGGCCCCCGGTGAGATTCCGGAGCGCGCAAGCCGCGCCGATACTGGAGAATCCGGCGCTGCCGCGATGGGTCCGTTTGATTGTGGCCCGCACGACAGTACCTATTCCCCGCTCTGCTATCGAAGCGCAAGCGAAACGCATATGTGGATCAATCGGTGCCGATCGGCGGCGGAAGATGCCGCTTGATATTTTCGGACGGCGGGCGACTTTACCTGCGACGTCCATCGCAGATGTATATATAGCACATCGCGCGCTCTAGCGATAGTCATTCGTATCTTCAGTTACCGCGTAATTCACACGATTCACGAAGTGTTTCGCAAGACATGCGCGCTGTCGCACGAAACTCAGGCAGAGCGTCGAGCCTTTGAACATGAGTCCGTGACAACTGAGCCGGAATTTCCTTATTGACTCTCAACGCACCCGATTCGTCGCCCTGACCGCACTCAGCGTCAAGTCGCGGCCCGGCTGACGATCGCGGCCGGCCCCGGTATCCGCAGATACGCCGGGTCCGCGGAGCCCCTCGACGGCATCGAAGGCCGCCTCCGCCGCTCTACGGCAGCGCCAGCCGCCGCCGCAAGTTTCCGAGGTTAGACGCGATCAGGCTCAGCCACAGCCGCACTTCGTTGGAGCGGAAGCGATCGCAACTCAGCCGCGTCATCTTCACCGCCTGCTTGCCTTCCTTGATCCATTGTTCTGCCGTGCCTCGCTTGTTGTAGAAGCGCACCACCGCCCGACTTGAAGTCTCAAGATTGGTCACGATGAAGCCGACGCGGGGGAACAACTCCCCAAAGTGAAACTCGACTTTCGCTACCACCCGTCGTGCCTTGTTCCAACTGGCGGCCTGATAGAGAAAACTCTTGAACCAGACCACCGGTTTGTAGCTCGGCCTTCCCACGGGCCGGGTCAACAACTCAGCAATGTCGCGCTCCAAATTGTCGTTGGCGGGAAGGCGAATCGCGTACTTCACGTCCCGTTCTTCCAGCGCTTCGTATAGCTCCGGCTTGGCAAAGGCCGCGTCGGCGCGGAAGACCACCTCCTTGCCCCGCTCCTGTTGCCGCTCAATCCCGGGCAGCAGCAGTTCTTCCCAGCCCGCGACGCTGTGGACGTTGCCGGGCCGCAGCTTCGCCGCCAGGCAGTCGCCTTCGCGGTTGAACAACAGCAGCGGATGATAACAGGTGGACTCGAAGTGTCCGTTGTAGGAGCTCTGCTCCTGCTCGCCGTAAACCGGAATCTCGGTGCTGTCCATGTCCAGCACCACCCGGCGCGGTGAATAGATAGCTTCCGCCTTGGCGATCAAGTCCCGGTTGAGCGCGGCCAGCCCTGCGAGGTTGTCCTCCTGGGTCAGCACGCCCGTCTCGAATGAATGGAGACGCGAGGCTAAGGCCGCGCCGCGCTCCAGGATCTTCTTGGAGCCGATCAGCCGGAAGGTCGGATCGTGAGAGAGGCGCTCGGCGTCGTTGACATCCTCATATCCCGCCAAGCGGCTGTAGATCGACTGCCGCAGCAGGTCGGCCAGCAACAACTGGGTGTTCTTGCCCCGGCGCGAATTGGTCAAGTGCCGCTGCATGAGCGCGCTCAAGCCCAGACGTTCGTCAAGCTCGCGCACTAGAACCAAACCACCATCGGAAGTCACCCGGGCGCCTTGGAAATCGACCTTCAACGAGCTATTGAAGGAGAGTTGAAAGGGCCGATCTTGTGTCTCACCCACCGCCTCGCCACCTCCACGCCACCCCATCACATCCAAACCCACGCCCATCAGCGCGTCTAACGCATTTTATCAAATTGGTAGTCCACTGAGATAACGGAAATCCGGGTTAAGAACCGGAAATCACGGCAATCCATCGGGCGCGCTGCCGCACGAAACTCAATCGTGGTGTCGTGCACGACTCCTGCCCTCCACGATGCGGGGTATAGCGGGCGAAGCGCGCCGTGAGGGATCAATTCCGACGTCGCTGGACCGGGATTTTCTGCGCCAAAAGATGGCGCGAGAATGACAGCCCGACAATTCGCCGCACCCGAGCCGCGGCCCCGGAGATCAGGCGATCACCTCAAGTGTCATTCTACGCAATCCTCTGCGTGGAATCCCGTCTCCTTTTCCCTGCGCAGCGCCGCCAGGCGAGCCGGTTGATATCAATCGTTAATAATCACACTTGCGATTGCGCACGCCGGGTGGGAATCTGGTGGCGACCAAAGAGGCGATTCACACGGCTCAAATTCGAGGTACGGGGCGCGGCGCGGCCGAACCTTGCGGAGCGGCGGCTCCTTTCCTACATTGAGTTATCTGAAATGGTTAGAGCGACGAAACCCGTACTGGCAGAGGAGTAAAAGATGTCGAATCATTTCACTGGCCTCAAGCTGGGACCTCCCCAGGGCGATCAACGGCTCGATCTCACCGACCTTTACGCATTTCAGGCGCCGGCCGACCCGCAGCGAACGGTTCTGATCCTCAACTGCAACACCTTCGCCCAAGCCTCCGACTTTCATCCCGACGCGATCTACCGGATCAATATCGACAACGACGGCGACCTGCTGACCGACGTCGCGATCAGTTTCGTGTTCTCCAAAGCGCAGGGCGGACGGCAGACCGGGAACGTCCTGCTTGCCACTGGAGCCGACGCGCGCTCGGCAGAGGCGGTCGGCCAGAAGATTATCACCGACGCGCAATGCTCGTTCACCGCGACGCCGAATATCGCGCGGTCGGGCCCCTACACTTACTTTGCGGGACTGCGCAGCGACGCGTTTTTCGTCGACTTCGAGGGAATTCTGCAACTGTTCGATTCCAAGGGCGGCAGAAATTTCACCGGCAAGCCGCAACTCGGCGGCAAATCTCCGTGGACCGGAAAAGACCGGCTCATCGACGAGAACGTATTCGGGATTGTGCTGGAGCTGCCGACCAGCACGCTCGGCGCAAAGCCCGAGGTGAACATCTGGGGGCGATGCAGCGTGCGGCAGGGCGGCCAGCTCCTCCACGTCGATCGCGACGGAAATCCGACCGTAGCCAGCTTCTTCAACACCGACGAAACCAAGGAGGCGTACAACGCCAACGAACCGATCCACGATCGCGAGCACTTTCTCGAGCAGTTCGTGCACGTGCTCGGACATACCGGCGGCTACACGCGCGAGGAGGCGATCGCGGCGATCGACCAGGACCGGCTGCTGCCCGACGTGATGCTATACAATCCGTCCCAGCCGGCCGGCTTTCCCAACGGGCGCACCTTCACCGATCACGTGGTGGCGCATCGGCTCGCGTTCATTTCCAAGGGCGATATTCCGCCCGACGGACTGGGACCGCATACCGATACCTTGAAGGAGTTTCCATACCTGGGCCCGCCTCATCCGAAGAAGAAGGCGTAGCGCGGACGGCTGCGGCAGGCTTCCAGCGCCGCCACTCCTTTTTCAAATCGACTCGCGCGCGCCAGCCTCCCCGATGCGGGGAAGCTGGCGCGCACCGCTCATCGGGAGAGGTCGAAGCGTCGCTCCCGAATCCGGAATCTTGCAACGGTAGCCCGTCCGACCTATACGGGCAGTTGCAATTGAAGTCCAAAGATTGGGATCCCGGCTGAAGCCCGGGGGCATGTCAGTGGGTCTGTCGAAGGCCACGAATCCGTCAGATGCCGAAGTCTCCGGTGCCGCTGCGACGCCGATCGACCCGGCTCGCGTAAATCTCCTCAAGTCCTCGCCGCTTTTTGTGCTGCTCGCCGCAGTGGTGGCGGGCATCGAGAATTACGCCAATCCCGACCTCTGGCGCCTGATTCTTTCGGGTCGTCAGATACTGCAAACCGGCACCGCACATATTCACGATATCTACTCTTACACCGTGTACGGTCTTCCGGTCCGGAACCACGAATGGCTGGCGCAGGTTCTGATGGCCGTCTGCTATGACGCGATAGCTGTCAGAGGGCTGCTCGCGCTCAAGTTTTTGTGCGTCGGCGCGACTATCGTTTTCCTGGTTCTCGCGCTTGCGGAGACTGGGGCTTCGGGCAGTGTACAGCGTGCAATCCTCATCCTGACCGCGGTTGCGGTCGAGCCAAACATGCTGTTCAGGCCCCAGATTTTCACCTTCGCGCTGCTGGCGCTCGAAATGGCGCTTCTGGCGCGCGAGACGTTTCGCGGACCGGCCCGGTCGCTATGGCTGATGGTGCCCGCGTTTGCGCTGTGGGCGAATCTCCACGGCGGCTTTGTGGCGGGACTGGGAGCGATGGGCGTATTCGCGGCAGCGACCGGTGTGGTCGATTTGCTGCGTTCGGGATCGTCGCGCCGCGCGGTCAAGCTCGGGGCTGTGACCGCGGCCTGTGCGCTTGCGACGTTGGTCAACCCGTTAGGGTTCCATGCGTGGACCGGCGTCCTCAGTTCAACCGCGGATTCCACCTGGCACACGGCAATGCTCGATTGGCAGCCGCTGCTCAAGACGCTGGTCAACGACTGGGGCGCGGGTTCGGCCGGCGACATTCTGGTTGACGTGGTTGTACCGCTCGCAATTTTCGTGGCCCTGGGAGCATTCGTGGCGCTTGCCTGTTCGTGGGACGATCTCCCGCTCCTCGCCGTTTCGGCTGTCTTCATCGTGGCCACGTTCCACACCATGCGATTCGCATCGCTTGCCGAAATAGTGGTGGCTGTACCGCTTGCATACCACGCAGGATTGTACTTCGCGCGGCGCGCATCGGCGGACCGGACGCGCGCCCCGGATACCGGCTTCAACAGGATAGTGGCCGCAGTTCTGATTGTGGCGCTTGCGTGGTGGGGCGGCCTGATGTCGAACAGTCTCAAGATGAAGCTCGGATTCCGTTATCCGGTTGGCGCGGTCTCGTTCATGAAGCGCAGCGGAATCCAGGGAAATATCCTGAGCGCGTTTCCATGGGCCAGTTACGTAATGTGGCACATGTCGCCGGATAGCAAGATCTTTATCGACCAGCGCGCAGAGATTGTATATCCAGACAATGTTCTGAAAGATTACCTTGACTTTTATATGGACCGGTCCGGGGCCGAGCGCGCACTGACCGGATATCCGACTGAGTTTGTGTTGGTGCCCCCGAATGCCAGGGCTTACGGCGTGGTGATGCGTAATCGCAACTGGAAGCTCATATACCGCGACGGCGTCGCCGCGGTATTCGCGCGCGCGGGATCTTCCGCCGCGTCCAGATTCTCTTCGCCCGTCAGTGGCAATTCACCGCGCGCGTCCTTCCCCTGACACGCGACGGGCGCTCCGCGAATACTGACGGCGACGCGATCGATCATCCTTTGGCGTCATTCTACGCAATCCTTTGCATAGCACCCCGGTTCCTTCCGTCCGCGCCCGCGCCCGCGTCCGTCGCCGCGTCAGCGCAATATTTTCAGCTTGGAATACCGCGTGCGCATCCATGCCGCGAAACTCGCCGGCGCCGCCATCGTGGAGAGCCGCCCCTGGCGCACCAGCGCCCAATCGTCGAACTTGTGCGACTTCCTGATTTCCGCGAGCGTCATCGGCGGGTCCATCCGCGCGGCGAATTTCAAATCGACGATCGCCGACTTCGGATTCTTCGCGTCGTCGCGGGGTTTCGATTTCACCACCGCAACTCCGACCACCGCCGTCTCGCCGCCGCTGTGGTAGACAAACACGCGATCGCCGGGGCGCATCGCCGCAATCGCGCTGACCGCCTGCGCATTGGTAACGCCGTCCCATGCGGTCGTGCCCTCGCGCGCGAGGTCGTCGATCGAATAGGTGCCGGGATCAGTCTTGGCGAGATACCAGTTCATCGATAGCATCCCCTGCCGGAGCAATTTGCGGTAAGGGTAGCACAGTCGCCGGGCCCTGCGGGGACCGGGCGCGAACTTCTCATGCCGGAACTACCCGATGTTACCGTGTACGTGGAAGCGATCGATGCGCGAGTGCGCGGCCATACCCTTGTTCGCGCGATCGTAAAGTCGCTTTTTCTGCTCCGCTCCGCCGACCCTCCGCTCGCCGCCGCCCACGGGCTCACCGTGCGCGAGGTCCGGCGCGTGGGAAAGCGAATCGCGATCGGCTTCGAGGGCGATCTGTGGATGGTGCTGCACCTGATGATCGCGGGCCGACTCCATTGGACCGCCGCCGCGCCCAAGATGGGCAGCCGCAACATGCTCGCGGCGTTCGAGTTTGCGAGCGGCTGGCTGTCGCTGACCGAAGCGGGCACCCAGCGGCGCGCCGCCCTGCACCTGGTGCGCGGCGAGGCCGGGCTCGCGGCGCTCAGCGCGGGCGGAATCGAGCCGCTCGATGCGACTCCGGCAGCATTCGCGGCGGCGTTGCGCGCGGAGAATCACACCCTCAAACGCTCGCTCACCGACCCGGGCATTTTCAGTGGAATAGGCAATGCATACTCGGACGAGATACTGCATTGCGCGATGCTCTCGCCGGTCGCGATGACGCAGAAGCTCGGCGACGCGGAAATCGCGCGGCTTTATGACGCCACCCGCGCGACGCTCGCCGAACGGACCGAGCGGCTGCGCACCGAGGCGGCTGGCGAATTTCCCGAAAACGTCACCGCGTTCCGACCCGAGATGGCCGTGCACGGCCGCTACGGACAGCCGTGCCCGCGATGCGGCGCAAAGGTGCAGCGAATTCGCCACGCCAGCAACGAGACCAATTACTGCGCGCGATGCCAGACCGGCGGGCGATTGCTCGCCGATCGCGCGATCTCGCGCCTGCTGCATCAGGACTGGCCCAAGACGCTCGAGGAGATGGAAGCGCGCATGAAGCGCTGACGCGCGCTACGGCGCGGCGGTCTCATCTCGCGGCGGAGCGCGCCTGCGAGGTCCGGCGAATTCCACATCGAAGGAGCGAGCCGTCTCAGGCGCCGCCGCGGCGATGGCCCCAATCGCTAAGCTGGCTGTACGTGCGGGGCTGCCACACATCGTCGTCGATCAGCGCCGCTCCCCAACCGATCTCGATTTCGATTCCGTTCGGCGTCCGTGAGTAAAAGGAAAAGGTCTTGTCATTGGGATGATGTCCCAGCGACATCGCGATCGGCGTGCCGCGGTCGCGAGCGCGATCAAAGGCCTCGCCGACGGCGGACATATTCCGCGCTTCAATCATGAAGTGCTGAAGCTTCTTTGGAAACGGGAACGGCGGGACCAGGAACGCGTAGGAATGGTGTCGCGGGTTCGCGTGCAGGAACGTCACGTGAACATTGATGCCCGGCACCGGCTCGGCCCTGATATAGTCAGACAGGCGCAGGCCCATGACCCTGGTGTAAAAGTCGTGCGTCTGCTGCCAGTCCTTCACACCGAACACGACATGGCCGAGGCCGCATTCGCCGGTGACGAAGCCGTCGGGCACCTGCGGTGAGTGAAACGCGGCCGCTGCGATTGACGGCCCCCAGAAGATCTCCGTGCGGATGCCGTTGGGGTCGTCAAAGGAGACCAGGCTTTCCACCCGACGGCTCTCGGCCAGCGCGCGGCCGCCGTCCGCGATCGCCACGCCGGCCTTCGCGAGCTTCTCTCGCATCGCATCGAGCGCGGCTGCGTCTTTGACTTCCCAACCGACGAAGGCGACATCGTCGCCGGGGCCCTCCGACACAATAAATCGCTGTGCATATTCGTCGAGGCGATAGGTACGGGATCCATCCGGGCAGTCTTCGCCCGGCATAAGGCCGACGACGTCTGTAAAGAAGGATGACCAGTCGGCGATGTTCGGAACTTCGAATCCCACATATCCAAGACGTTCTACAGCCATGACAACTTTTTTCCTTCAGTGTTGGCGGTCACCGCGGCTGCCACGCCGCTCATTTCTCCAGTGCTTCGTCGCGAACCAGAATATCCTTCATCACACGCCGAAGATCGGCCCCGGAGTCGTCGCCGGCGGTTTCGGCCGACCATTCGATGATCCCGTCGGGCCGTTCAAAGATAGCCTGCTGACGACTCATCCATCCCGCGAGGTCACTTTCTCTGTCCGAATCGAGGCGCTCGAACATGACCTCGACACCCAGCTCGGACGACATCCGACTGGCTATCTCCTTCCATGGATCGCAAGTGCGCGCGGCGAGCCGAAACACGCCGTAGGGCGATACCACCGGGCCGAGCTTGTTCACCGACGACGGTCGCGCCGAAGCGGGCATTGTGCCGTTGGAAGTGAAGTGGGTGCGCTGGCTGTCGACAGCTAATTGCAGACGCGCCCTTTCGTCGTCGCTAATCGTTTCGAGCCTGGCGTCAAGACTCTTCAGATCGGCGAAGTGACCGAGCGCCTGACCAATGAGGCCCAGGCGCATCTGGTTGTCGAGGCTGTCTTTCGCGTTGGCCTGAGCCGCCGGCCTGCATTCCGCTTCATAACTGTTGAGCAGCGCTTCGCCAGCCTTCCCGTTCAACACCAAAGCAAGTTTCCAGGCCAGATTGTGCGCCTCGACGATACCGGTGTTCAGACCCAGGCCCCCGGTCGGCGGGAAGCGATGAGCCGCATCGCCGATCAGCAGCGCGCGGCCCTCGCGATATCGCGCGGCAACTTGTTCTTGAGCAACCCAGTTTCGGACACTTAGTATTTCAATTGGTATGGATATTCCGAGCGCCGCTTCGAGGCGTTGGCGGAGTTGGTCTTCTTCGTTCGCCGATCCAAGCACTGGCGTCATAAAGACCGACGAGCGATCCGGCTCGTGTACGATCAACACGCCGGGAGACTCGGGATTCTGAATGAAGTAAAGCGGCCCCGAGCGTCCTTCGATAAGCGCGCGCAAATCGGCTGCGAAATGGACCATAAAGAATTTGGCGAACGGACCGGGACCTTCCATGGGAATCCCCAGCATCGCACGGGTCGGGCTGCCCGCGCCGTCCGCCGCGATTACCCATGACGCCCTGACTTGATACTCGGCGGCACTGTCCGGCGTCGCCAGGCGCGCGACTGCGTAATCCGGCCGGTTCTCGATACCGACGCATTCAACGCCCATGGCGATTGTTGCACGCCGGCGCGCCGACACGTTGGCAAAGAGGACCGGTTGCAGCAGATTTTGCGGGATGTTCGTCCAGGGATAGCCGCGCGCACGCACACAGGCCGCCGGCTCGGTTCTTAGATCGAGCTTGCCGATCTCCTTTCCGGCAAGTGTGGCGCACCACGTGATGTAGTCGATGCGGAGGTCCGGCGTGACTGCCCGGAGCGAATCGTCCAATCCCAGCAGCGAGAGAATCGCCATCGAGCGTTGGCGCATCACATGCGCCGCGGGATGCGCGGGCAGCGCCGGTTTGCGTTCGACGACCAGATTGGAAACGCCAAGTTGAGATAGCGGGCCCGACATGACCAGGCCGGTCGGGCCTCCTCCGACAATGAGGACATCGACTCGATCGGGAAGGCGGTTCTTTTGAGTTGCGCGATTCAACCGATGACCTGTCGCTGATTTGCGTTTGCCGGTTGCGGCCGGATGCCTGCTCAGATGGTGCGCATGATCCGCTCTACCTCAGGCCACAGCGCTTCTCCCTTTTCGCGGAACATTCCGGCCAAGCCGGGAATCATCCAATCGTCGACGGCGGTCTTGTAGCTCGGCAGCGCCTGGACGCGCGCGAACCACTCGCTAAGACGCGGGGTCGCGGCCGCGGCGATCATGGGCGTCATTCCCATCTGGTCCATTCGAAGGATGTAAGGAGTAACCGTGGCGTCGGCCAGTCCGAAGCGTTCGCCGGAAATCCATCGGCTCTCGGCCAGCTGCGCTTCCATCAGTTTTGTCATGGTCAGGAATTCCTTCAGCGCCGCGACGAATTCCGGTGACTCGATGCCCTGCTCGATGACGCTCCTGCGGGCCGCGCGCTCGACGGGATCCTGAATTCCGGCGATGCTCGCATCGATCACTTCTTTGGGTTGCCGAAGGATGGCGTCCCGGGGCCCGATCGCGAAGGTAAGGCTCGGCGCCTGCGGATGGACTTTCTTGTCGACGTAGTTGAGCCACCAGGAGACGCGGTAGCGCCCCGCGGCGGCGGCGGGCTGCATCGGCCTGGTCCCCGGCAGATCGTCGAGATAGCGGATGATCAGCGAGGACTCGACGAACACTTCGCCGTCGTCGACCAAAGTCGGGACCACGTGCATCGGATTGAGCTTCACGTATTCGGGCTGATGCTGCTCTCCGGCCGCGAGATTGACTTCTCGCGAGACGAACTCGATCCCCTTCTCGGCAAAGACCAGGCGCACTTTCTGCGAACAGGTCGACATTCCGAAGTGGTAAAGCTCCATCATTTCCGGGTCTCCTTCGATGCGCCCGAGCGGTTGCGGTTCCGGCCCGGGCGCGGCTTTCACTTGTCGATTGACCAATGACTGTTGATTAGATAAGAATTTTCCAGTCGCTTGTCAAGTGACCAGGGGTTGTTTATGTCGACGCGGGAGAAGCAGCGCGAGCAGACCAGGCAGCGGATAATCGCCGCCGCGATTCCGGCTTTTGCGGAATTTGGGTTCCACGGCGCGAGCACCCGCGACATCGCGCAGCGGGCCGGAGTCAACCAGGGCCTGCTTACCTATCACTTCAAGTCGAAGGAAGATCTCTGGCGCGCGGCGACGGACCGGATTTTTTCGGATTTGCGCGTCATGGTCTCCGCGGAAGTGAGCGCGCCCGGACCATCCGATCCGCGCGAACGCACCCGCGAGGCAATCAAGGTCTACGTCCGCTTTGCCGCTGCGCACCCGGAGCTCTTCCGGATAATGATCGACGAGGGCAAGGGTTCCAGCGAACGAATGAAGTGGCTGGTGAGAAAGCATTTGAAGCCGATCTACCGGCAATTCAGCCGATTCGGCGGTGCGGGAATCGAACCGGACGCGCTTCCACATGCGTACTATGTCCTGGCCGGGGCCGGCTCGCTGATATTCGCGATGGCGCCCGAGTGCCGGGCTCTTACCGGGATGAATCCAAAGACCACGAAGGCCATCGAATCGCACGCGGAGTACGTGGCGCGGCTGCTGCTGCCATAGAATGAACCGCGCAGTCGCGAATCGCCCGGAGCCGCGGGGATCACGCGATGGACTTCAATCGATTCGAGCAGACGATTAATCGCGCGACTGACCCGGCAGGCGGCCTCGCACGCCGCCGCGCACCCGATGCGCGAGCCGGGCTTGCGAATTAAACATCCGGTGCGTAGTAGGAGGCATGCCGATGTCCGCTGACGGGAACGCGACCAGGGCTCCGCTGCTGATCGAACGCGATGGACCGATCGAGACGCTGGTGATCAACGATCATCCGCGCAACCGAATGGGGCTGGATTTTATGGACGCGCTCGAGGCGGAGATCGCACGCGTCGCCGACGACCGCGGCGTGCGCGCCATCGTCATCCGCGGCGCGGGGAGCGAGAACTTTTCGGTCGGGATGGACCTGAAGCAGATTCCCGAGGGAGTCAAGCGAATGGGCAGTATGGAGGCCGTTCTCGACCAACGCCTGCGCGTCCTCGACGCGATCGAGAAGCTGTCGAAGCCGGTCGTCGCCGTGCTGTGCGGCTACTGCCTCGGCGGCGGTCTCGAGTTGCCGCTGGCCTGCCACTTCCGCGTTGCGGCGGCCGAAGGCTGCAAGATCGGACTTCCCGAGCTCGACCTCGGCACCGTCCCGGCATGGGGCGGGAGCGCGCGGCTGACGCGATGTGTCGGACGCGATCGCGCGCTTGACATGATCCTTCGCGCCAAAAAGATCTCAGGCCCCGAGGCGCTGCGGATCGGCCTGGTCGGCGAAGTCTGGCCAATCGAGGAGCTCTTCGAGCGCGCCCACGCGCTGGCGCGCGAGCTTGCCGAGATGCCGGCGACCGCGGTCGCCGGTATGCTCCGGTGCGTAGTCGGGGCGGGCGAGAAGCCGCTCCAGGAAGGACTCGCCGAGGAGCGGCGCGCGGTACTAGCGACGATGGGCACGCCGGACCAGCGCGAAGGAATTCAGGCGTTCCTCGAGAAGAGAAACCCACGGTTCAACCGCGAAGGCGAGTGAGCCGGCACCCGGCCAGCCCCGCTCCGCTCAGCTTCTTCGTGTCTCCACGACGCAGATGCGCGGGTTCGAAGGTGGTGTCAACGCCGGCTGCAAATCGACTTGCCCTCGCACGCGCTCGTCGAGGAAGCTGACAACCTTCCTCAACTGCCGGGGGCGGAGGTCGAACCCGCACGGAGCTTCCGCCCCGGGGGATTTTAAGTTACCCAGGCTTGTCTGTAGCCGCTCTAAATCATTGAGCTTCTGGTCTCACAAATCTCGGAATGTGTAAGTTTTGAAGGCCATTCGATTTGTCCCAAAGCCCAAATCGTCATCGAACGGCCGCATTCCGCGCTCGGCTATCGCCCGCGGGCCCCCGAAACCTTCCGCCTTCGAGAATCCTCGACTTCCCGGCTGCCGAATGCCATTTGAGGCTCTCTCACTTCAGATGGTCCAAAAAATCGATCGATGGAGTTGATGGAGGATCTCGACCCCGAAGAGGCGCGCGCGATCGTCGCCCGGGTGCGGAAGCTGATGATCAACGCCTGCCAGCTGTGTGGCGGGGACGTCAGCGAAGTCTTCGAACCACCCTGGCGGGATTCCCGGCGACGACGCTGAACGGTTGCACCTCGAAATCGACCACGGAGCCGGCGCCGACGATGGAGCCCTCTCCGATTCTTGCGCCCCCGAGCAGCACGGCTCGCGCACCGATCCAGGTATTGTCCCCTAACACGACTGAGGCTGAGCCTCGGCAGACCTCCCGGCTGTCGGGCGGAACCGCGGCAAAGTCATCGGCGATTACTACCTCGTGCGCGATGAACGCATAGTTGCCAATCGTCACCGTGCCATTGGTATTTATGATCGGCCCGACCAATGTGGAGAAATCCCCAATTTCAACTTTCCCGTCCGGACCTAGCTCAAACATCGCACCGGTGTACACGCCGCTATCGCGGCCGATGCGCACTCCGATCTTTTGACGGCTGCGAAAATGCAAAAATGCATAACTGCTGTACAGCCAGCAGCGCTCACCCAACTCGACGTTATCTGGTATGGGCGCTGCATACCAATCGTGCAGCAAATGATAATCCTTCATCGCGGTTGATCGTCCTCGACGGCGCGCGCGGGATTGCCGACGTAGTGGCTGCCTGTCGGCACGTCCCGCGTGATCACCGCGCCGGCTCCGATCCGGGCGCCCACCCCGATCTTGACGCCCTTGAGAACGATCGCACCGATCCCGATCCAGACATCGTCGCCGATTTCAACCGGATTACTTTCAACATACGGCCGCAGGCTCCGGTCACCATAGGGCGCGTTGGCGACGGCGTCCAGCTTCCGGGCGGCCGGCTCGGTAGGATGAAAATCGCTGTCCGCGATCGTGACATTATACGAGACGATCACGCGCTTGCCGATTTTGATTCGCTGCGCACACATGAACACGCCGCCAACCAAGATCGAATCATCACCGATCTCCATCCTGCCGCTCGGCTCCACATTCAGGGCGGTGAAGCTGTAGACTCGCACCCGATCGCCGAGGACCAGACCGGGCTCCTGCTCGCTGCGGAAGCGATCGAAGACGCTCCTGCGCTCTATGAAGCAGTCCTTTCCAAGGCGCACGTTCGCTGGGAGGGTCGAATAATCCCAGTCGGTGTTGATCTTGTCCGTGCCGTCCAATCGCGTTCGCCCAGTCAGCTTAGGCCGATGCGGCCGAGGATCTCTCCCAACACCGCAGATGGGCTGAAATGCGACTCAGCCAAGCGACGCGCCGCTCGTTGATGCATCGGATAATCGGACTCGACAGCCCGCAGTGCCGCGGCCGCCGATTCCAGCGAAGTAAACCGCATCAATCCCTCGCCGTTGGGAATCAGATCGCTCCATCCGGTGTCCTGCGTGACCACCGGAAGTCCTGCCGCTAAATAGCAGATCGAGCGGCAGCTGAACCATCCGCTGCGGGTTCCAACGTACACGTTTTTCGCGACGCTGAACTCACCGCGTGAACCTTGGATATAGTCGCGGTATTCATGAACCGTGTGCGAGATGTCCTGCGCCCGTCGGACCGACCATCCCCGGTGGCGCCATTTCCACGTCTCCTGCTCGGACGCTCCCCCGACAGCGATTTCGAGCGGGACACCGACCAGCGCAGGCAGCGATTCGACCCGAGCGAACTCCATTTCCTTCGCGCCGTACGTCGCACCTTCATTGCTGATCGGCTTGCGATAGGTGTTCCATGACATCACGGTGGTCCACGTCTCGCTGGGCGGCTGCGAATGCCATAAGTCGGGCATTACCAGAGGTCGTGTCGGATGCCAGGGTAATCCCATCGACGGCAATCGGCAGCCGGGGCGGCCGGCATTGGCGGCGTAGGTAAAGAAATAGTCGTGCTCGCGGAAGCTGTGGGTCTCTGGCCAGGGCCGCGAAGCGTCCAGCCTTGGATAAGTTACGAAGTGGTTCCAGCCCGGGTCGGTTTCCACCAGCACCTTGCGCCTGCAGGCCATGTATTCGTCACGCAGCAGCGTGCTGCCTGACACATTGAGCATCAGGTCGGCGTCGCGGACGAATCTAGACGCCTCGCGCTTATCGAGACCGAACGCGCGGCCATCAAGCGCGCGGTAGTGCCAGCGCTGGCCCAGTGACGGCGACAGCGTGGAGAGCGACCGGTGCAGAAAATCAACGGAGAAATCGACGTCGTCCTCGCCGGTCTCGGGGTGGTAGGTCTGGCAGCCCGTGTCCTCGAGGTACATCACTTCAAAGTCCATCGCGGCCAAGCCTAGCGCGTATTGCGCATAATCCCATGCTACGCCACCTATCGGGTAACTGGCGATCATCCCGGTGACAACAGCTTTCCTCATGCGAAAATCACAGTCGGCGCTTTTGGAGGTTAGCAAATTTCCGTATGAACTTCAGCCTAGCGCGTTGGTCTCATCGAGCTAACCCAGGCTCTGCGCCGAGCTATTACCGAAAGTTGTGGATCGATGACGGCTGAAAAAGGCGGCGTACCCTTCCGCGTGGGCAACGCAAACCCCGGTGGGAGCCGGGTCGAAGGAGGACGCCACCGATGCTGAAGGTAGTCGAGGACGTGGACTTGATCCGGTTTCGTAGACGGTGTTGAGGGAGAAAGTAAGAGGAGGTCCCCAATGCCACGAAGTCATCCACGATATGCGCCGGAATATCGGCGGCGAATCGTCGAGCTGGCGCGAGCCGGGCACAGCGTGACCGAGCTCGCGCGAGAGTTCGAGCCTACGGTCGAAACGATCCGGCAGTGGGTCAAGCAGAGCGAACTCGATGAAGGTTTGCGCAGCGACGGCTTGACCACCAGCGAACGCGAGGAACTCAACCGGCTCCGCGGCAAGAACCGAGTGCTGCGTGAGGAACGGGAGATACTATCGAAAGCCGCGGCCTGGTTCGCGAAGGCGCCCGGCGCGACGCCATCGCGGCGTTCGCATTCGTAGGGGCTAACCGGGCCATACATCGGATTGCCACCAGGTGCCGCGTACTGGGCGGTCTCCTCCGGTGGCTATTACGCGCGGCTCAAGCGTCCGCCCTCGGCACGAGCTCGCGCGGATGCCGAGTTGAGCGCGCGGATCGCCGAGATCCATCGTCGCTCGCGCCGGACCTATGGCGCGCCGCGCATCCCTGTCGAACTTGCAGAGCAAGGCATTAGGGTGGGCATCAAACGCGTGGCGCGATTGATGCGCGCAGCCGGCCCCCGGACCGTGATCCGGGGGCGGTGCAACTGGATCATCACTACGGTGCGTGATCGCGCCGCCCGGCCGGCGCCCGACCTGGTCGAACGCAACTTCACCGCCGACAAGCCCACCGGGCCGCTGGTCCGGGAAAAGCGTTAGACGCGCGCGCCCGCGGGTGCAGGATCGATGTGGCGGAGGTGGTGGAAAGAGCTGGCGCAGTGGCTGCCGGGCAACTTCACCATCCTGCTGTGCGTGTTGCCGGCGGTGATCCTGATACCGCCGTTTTTTGAGACCGAGCAGGGCGGCCGGGGCGCCTCGGCCATAGCCAATCCGAGCGCGACGAAGGGCCGGGGAGAGGAGAGTCTTGGCCCCCGGCCCTTGTCATGCGTGGCAATTCGCTTCGGAGATTAGTGTACCGGTGGTGGCGGGCACTGCTGGCTCAGATTGTCCACCTCGGTCTTGATCTGTTGCACCTCTTGCTGAATCTGATTCAAGAGGCTGGTCGTGACTTGCAGTCCTCCAAACTGGACGGATCCCTGTAAGTCGCCGAGAGGAGAGCGCGTTCCCAGCGTCCGGTCTGTGATTTCCTGGCAGTCTTGGTGCCCGGCGCTACCTGTGCAACAAAGCAGCGTTCCGTCACCATCACATGCAACATAATGGTTGTCTGTGACCCCATTTATTATGTCCTGCTCGCCCTGCTGTTCGCACTGCATGGCGCCCGGGTTATTGGTCCAATTGGATGGGCAGTTGTCGAGGGTCGCTACTGGCAGGGCGCGCGCGGACGAGACGCCAAGGAAAAGGATGGAAAGCAGAACCAGCCCGCCAGCAACGACTCGATTACTGACCATGGCCAGTGCCGCCGATACGCTTATGTGACTTGGTGTCTTCATTGTCGCCTCCTCGTTTGTTCTACAGCCCTCTTAGGGGCTCACGAGCACTTCCATTGACAAATCCCGCGAGCTAAAAAAACACGAGATGATGAAGGGGGACACCGTATGTCATCCAGGGGCGTGAAGCGGCCGCGTCCGCGGACTCTTTCCGATCGCGCGATGATGAGCGCGGTGCGCGCTCAGATTCGGCGCCGCGACAATGGTCAGGAATATCGACGCCGACTCGCTGCGCTCCACTCGTTTTTGACCGGTGAGTCCGCGGCCCGGGCAGCCGGCAATGCGAATGTTTCGGTGAGGACACTGCGGCGCTGGCTGGCGACCGCCCGGACCAATGGTGTCCACGACCTCAGTCGCGCCGACGATCAGATCCTCCGCGACCTCCCGAACAGAGTCCGTCGGCGGCTAATCGACGAGTTGTTTGCTTCGCCACGAGCCGTGGGTCTGCGACGAGAATCGTGGGGCGGTGGCACGCTCGCGCTTCATTTGAGGCGCCGTTATCGGCTTGACCTGAGCGTTCGTCATTGCCGCCGGCTGTTGCGCCAGTTTGGCATTGTCGCCGCCTCAGCCGCGCCGGGGTCCGACCGTCTTCCGGGCGCGCAGCCTGAAAGCAGTATCCGGCTACCGCGATTTCGCTCGGAGCAGCAATTAAGGCGGGACAACCTCAAACGTATTCAGCGGCTCGCCTCGAGCGGTCTGCCCCTGCACCAATTTCTTACCCCGGTGCTGGAGCTTATTGAGGAAGCCATACCGACGGGTCCGAATCAGGCGTTTTTGCCGGGTCCGGGCTATTCGATGGTCAGCCCACGGGTGATGGCGCGAGGTTTCGATACCGATGGGAACGCATTGATCGAATACGGGCCGGAAACTGCCGGTCCCCAAATCAGCGGCATGATTCCTCCGCCTGGTCCGCTGTCTCCGACCCGCCCAGTACTGCGTCATCACGAAGTCACCTTGCCGCACTTTTACCGCTCGGCCTGCTACAACGAGATCTTCCGCAAGAACCGGCAGCATCACGCTCTCTCCCTGGGTTGGATCGAAAACGGGCGGATGGACTTCCGATGCTCGGTATGGCGCAGCGAGCAGATGAGGCCGTTCAGCGAAGAGGATGTGCGGTTTGCCGCCGCGATCGCGTGCCATATTGGACACGGCATCAGGGTGGCTCACGCGCTCAGCATGCCCGAGCCGCGGGAGGTCGATTTTACACCGCTGCGCGGCGCATCGGGGATGCTATATCTCGATGAGCGCGGGCGGCTGCTGGGAATGGATGCGCGCGCGGAGGAAATCCTCCGGCTCCTCGGCGCGTTTGACGATTACGGGAGCCGCTTCTTCTCGCCCGGCGGGCGCGGCCTGGCCCTCGGGGGCGTTCGGGAACGACTTCGCCAAATATTTTTGGTGCGCGGCGATGCCGACCCGGGAAACGGAGCACCCTGTGAAGTAATCCGCTTCAGCAACAATGGCCTGATAGCCCGCCTGAGCGGTTTTGCGCTTGCGGGCGCGGACGGCCCCGCCGGCTTCGGTATAATTCTGGAACTTGGAGAACCACCGCAAATCGCGCGACGCCGGATGCAGTATCGATGGGGGCTCAGTCCGCGGCAAACTCAAATATTGGAGTTGCTGGCGGGCTCCTGCGGCATTGTGGACAGCGCGCGCAAGCTCAACATCTCACCTGGTACGCTCCGCAGTCATCTCCGCGACATGATGGATCGGCTTGAACTGGGCGCAATCGACGGCTTACGCGACTTCGCACGACAAGAGATCGGCCGCGGTTTAAATTCACCGGCCGGATGATAAACCTTCTGCCTGGATGGGCATATCGGCCTCCCGACGGAATCGCGTGGACAATCAGTGCTGCCCCGGGGTCCAGATGATGTCGGGGGCGGGGGTCGATCCCGCACGGAGCTTTCGCTTATCTCCCGGAGCATCGCGCGCGTTTTTTGAGCCTGGGAAGCCGCAGTAAGCACAGCTGTTTAATCTGTCGAAGAAAGTGCGGAACCTCAATGCGACGCGATCCAGGTGGTGGAGCATAAATCACCAAGACCGAAGGCGGCATAATGCACCTTCTTTTGATCCTGGCTTTCAATCGGGATTTATTTTAGCGCTGCCCCGGCGGTTTTTTCATCGGGAACGCCGGGAGAAAGCTTGGCGGTCGCAATGCACCGACGCAACTCGTGTCGGGGGCGTTCGGCTTGGCCAGGAACGATGCGATCACTCTCTGCGCGCATCCAGACACCGAGGCTGCGAAATGTCCGACCCCAGGGATGACCACGTCGGTGGAGTTGGGAAGCGTTCGGGCCGCGATTTTCCCCCAACTCGGAGGTGTGACGGCGTCGAAGCCGCCCGACAGGATCAGGGTTGGAATGGTACTGCGCGTAACGGCTCGTTGCGCCGGGGACCCCTGGTGGACGTTCCAACCGCGGCAGTCGGCATACACATGGCTGAAGTGGACGGCCGGCGCGAGCACGGAGTCCGGATAGTTCGGGAAGGCGAGCCGTCCCTGCAAGAGCACGTCGGATTCGCTCTCGCAGGGAACCCACTCACTACAGATGACGCCGTAGGTCAGGCCGTAGCCGATGTAACCCGCGGGAGTCGCCAACACGGGCTTTGCAATGGACAAGGCGATGTTCTCCGGGTGCCCGTCGGCGAGCTCGCCGATCCATGCTGGCACATGCGGGTAGTCCTCGGTCGCGAAGGACATGTTGACGAGCCAGTTCACCAGCGCCCCACCGTCGATCACCACCTTCGTTGGCGGCTGACCCACTACCGCCGTCACGCTCGTCGTGACCGGATTGGATTCGAGCTTGCGCACCAGAGCGGTGAAGGTCTCGGCGAATCCGGGTTGGCGAGTCCAACAGTTGGGTTGCTCGGCGCACGCGCGGAAGAGGTTGTCGAATCCCTCGCTGGCATTGCCCCAGAACCTGCCCACGTTCACCACGGATGGCGGTTCTACCGAGTCGATGACCACGCTGCGGATGCCTTCTGGATGCTCACGCATCAGCGTCAGTGCGAGATTGGTCCCGTAGGAGACCCCGAACACGTTCCATTGCTTGATTCCGAGCGCCGTGCGCAGGGCCGCGAAGTCGGCAGCGCTTTCACTCGTGTTATAAGCGCTGAGGTCGTTCCCCGTCGCCACCGAGCGGAGGTAGCAGGCTCGTGCCGCTGCAGCGTGCAGCAGCCCGGTCGACGGCGCATCCAAGGGGAGGCCGACGCTGCGCACGAAGTACTCGTCCATGTCCGGACAGGTCAGCGCCGGCTCGGAGTATAGAGTCCCGCGCTGGTCCATCAAGATAAGATCGCGGTCGCCGTTAATACCCGCCTCAATGAGTATCGGTGCCTCAGCCACCGCGATGCCCCCCGGACCGCCAGCCAGGTACACGACCGGATCGGACTTCGCCGGCGCCGAACGCGCGGGGATGATCGCGATGAGGAGCCGAATGGTGTGGCCAGTCGGCTGGGCGCGATTCTCCGGTACGACAAGATATCCGCATCGGGCATTGGCTAGCGCTGGCAGTGCCGGGCACGGCGAGGCCGCGAACCGAGCCTGGGCACCGTTAGTGCTCAATACGGTCCCGCCGCGGCTGCCATCGCCAACGCTGGCGGCGAAAACAACCACCAAAATAGCAAAGAATAACCGCGAACTACTCAATTTATCAATTCGTAATTGCCGGCATTGAATCGGCATAGTTACTCGCGCCGAATTGCTCAGTTTGATGTTCGGCGGGCGTTGCCATGATCATCGCATGCATCGCTCGATATCCATGTTAGAATTAACACTATTCACCGCGCTGATATCAAAGAGACTCTAAACGCGGATCGGCATGATTCGGTCCGTAGGATACCAGCCGAAACAGTTGGGGTTTCGATCGCGTCGGGCTTTCGACGAAAGGAGGATTTCATTTTCTCAGGTGTCGAACGTGACTGGCGGACCTGGAGTTCGAATGCGCCGCCCCGCTCAAATCAGGGCACAATATGGTGGTAGCGGTGAATTTCGACCGGCGATGAGATGCCACACCCACTCTACATATAACTCATCACATCGAGCGTGAGCGGCATTTGTCCTGTACGCATCCCGCTTCTCGCGGAATCAACCTGAACCGGTCGGCCCGCAAAGAGATCGTCCAAAAAGTGTTGCCAGGTACCTGTTACTGCACCTTGATATTGCATCCTGTCGAACACGAATGGCAGGCCGTTCGCCTCGAGCGACGAGGGAGCGGCCATGATTTCGAAGTGCAGGTGGGGCGCACCCGAGCTACCAGAGTTCCCGACCACACCCAGCAGTTGCCCGCGCCTGACGAACTCACCGCGCCGCGGTATCACGCTGCCCTTTTTAAGGTGCGCATAAAGTGCATAGGTCCCATTACCCATGTCAATGATTACATGATTGCCCGTTATATTGGCGGGCGTGATTTTCGGTCCTTCGCCCGGAATATTGTCGTCGTAACCATCGACCGCGGACACAACCCGTCCTGGCGCGGCACTGCGGACCTCTGCTCCAAAGCCCCTCCAGTCGGTCACGTGGGTTACCGTTCCTACCCACGCTCGCCCCTGCGCGTCAATTTGCAGATAGTCGATCGCGAACCGCTGCGCCGCGTACAAACTTCCCGAGCCCGAGATAATCGTAAACCGATGCGCTCCGATTATTGCGCAGCAACCGTTGCCATCAACCCAGCCGTCGCCTCGAAGCGGCGGGCTAAGCGTGATCGCGCGTTTGACATTGACCTTGACAGCGCCACCGATCGCCACAATCTGGGGCGGCGTAGAATTCTCAATGATTGGTGGCTCCTCAGTATGCGAACCGGCCGTCTTATCGATAACGGCTGCGGAGGCTGATACCCGATGCGCGATCTCGTAGGGTACACTCGTGAAATCTTTGAACGTGACGTCGAAGTACATGACCGCGGACTCTCCCGGGCCAAGCTTTTGGGAATAGTCGTCCGCGCACAGGCAGATAAAGGGCTTCGCGAAGGGATGAAGCTGCGCGGTAATATCCTCATTCTTCGCTGTGAATACCTGGTCTATCCCAACTACCTTATTGTCGCGCGCCGGATCGACCACCTCAACCGAGTTGACGCTCACAGTGCCATTGGTCGTGTCAGGAGAAAGCAGTTTGGCCGTGTTGGTAAAGAGCATCTCGTAAGCAAGGTGTATCCGGCCGTCGGTTCCCATTACCGGGTCGATTGATGGGGGGAGCACCGACCATACCAGGGTAGTCGGCACCGCGAGCTTCTCAAATGGGAGACTCAGGTGAGTCGCGGGCGTAAGTTGGGCCGAAGCTGGCAGAGAGCCGAGGCCTCCACCGATGACGGCGATAAGACTACCCAGGGCGATGTTTAAGCGTCGCGTCATGCTGCACCTATACCCTGTCATCGGCGGGCCATTGCCCACACGTGCCGATTCGCGCATCGCGGCCCGGACCTTCGCCAGGATGCTAATGGCGATCTTTTCAAAGCGAGAAAGAACCGGTTTCCAGCGTGCTTCTGACCAGGATGATTGTTCGTGTCAATCCTGATGAGCCAGCGCTGGCGCTTCCGGCGCGGGCTGAGGCCCGCAACCCAGGTAGAATCGTCGTGCTGCCTTTCTCCCGTTTATTTTCGGCGGGGCAGGCAAGACAGATTGCGGGTCAGCTTTGCGGACACTGATAGGCGCGGCCGCTGCCGGTGTAGCCGCTGGAAGAAGATCCTCCACCCATCATGAGGCCATTGGCTCCGACCGTGGGCGGAGTGGAGCTGGATACACTTTTGATCTCATCGATGACCAAAAAATTGCCGCCCATCGCAGAGGTCTGGTTTCTCATCTCGTTCTTTACAGACTCCATGGTCAAATGCGGCAAGAATGAGCCGACAGAGACCTCGCCAATTTCCTTGCATCCCGCCGGAGCCTCGGACTTGGTGACGTACTTCACGTTCTGCGCCGACTCGCTGAGTCCGGCGCAGGAAGCGAAAAATACGCAGCCGGCGATGAGTGCCGCGACTGAAAGGGATCGATTTCTCACCTTATGTTTCCTTTCCTGTTTCGATTTCGGCGCATGATACGGCGAGCGGCTGGCTCCGCACAACCCAAGTAACGTGTTTTTGCTATTCGCCGATCTCCGCCCATCACGGATTCAGAAAAACCTCAGCTAACGATTGGTATTTTTTGATGCCGGGGGCGGGGGTCGAACCCGCACGGAGCTTCCGCTCCAGGGGATTTTAAGTCCCCTGCGTCTACCGGTTCCGCCACCCCGGCGTCGTGACCGCGCATCTCCGCGGCCCGCTCTGTTTAAGCATAAAGACGCGGGTGTCCGAAGGGGAGCATTACGGACGAAGCGAATCGCTTCGGGGAGTTCCCTGGCTGCGCTCAGAATGATGACGGCCGAACGGCGGTTCTCCGCGGCGGAGAACCCAGCGGAGAACGACAGAACGGCGGCGACGCCGCGCGGCGAAGAATCGGGATTCCTTGCGCGCCCGACGCGGAGCGTCCAGTTAAAAACGAAGAACGCGCGGGAATGACAGAAGAGAAGCCCGCGGCGCGCGAAAAAGCCGGCTTTCGGCCGCTCGCAGCGCGGCGCTATAGTCGAGCCTGCCGCCGCCGCTTTGCTGCAACAGTCTGGCCGCGCGTGGCTGCGATCTGATGCGTCTTGCGCGACTTGCCACTCTCGGCCTGCTGATTACCGCGATCGCCTCCGGATGCGCCACGCTCGAAGACAGCCACGCGCCGAGCGCAGCCAAGCTCGATGCCACCGAGGCGAGGCTGTCGCAGGCCGGCTTCCGCACCCTGGCCGCCGACCAACCCGACGAACTCGCCAGCGTACGCGATCTGCCGCCCTTCGAGATCCACGGTTACCAGGGAGCGTCGGGCGCCGTGTTCTGGTACTACGATCCACGCGAGTGTCACTGCGTGTGGATGGGCGACGAAAAGGCATTCCAGCAGTACCAGTGGCTGATGCAGCAGCAGCAAGATATCGCGCAGTACACCGCCGAGAGCTCGCACGATGAGGTCAGCTCGCTCAACGCGCTCAGTCCTCAATGGTTCCCGCCGGCGGTCTATTTCTATCCGCTCGGCTTCGTCGGGGCACCGGGAGATTTATCGGGCGGAGGCGGTAGAGGCGGCGGCAAGGGCGGAGGCAAAGACCACGGCTCGGAAGGCGGTGGCCATCACGGGGACCATGGCGGTGGTCATGGCGACGGTGACGGCGGCGGATGGGGCGGCGGCCACAGCGGTGGCGGCCATAGCGGTGGGCATAGCGGCGGTCACAGCCGCTGAGCCGGCACCCCCCGGGCGACGCGGGGATGCAGCCGCTTCCGCGCCGTCGCGCGCTTGACGTATGAACAATCCATTCGTACAAATGTCCAAGTGCTGTTCGGACGTAAAGTGCGAGCCACCACCGCCGCGGAAGGACGCCGCCGCGTAATCCTGGAAGCAGCGGTCCGCGTAATCGGCGACGGCGGACCTGACGCGATTACCCATCGCAGGGTCGCCGCGATGGCTCGCGTTCCGCTCGGATCGCTGACCTACTACTTCGAGTCGCGCGAAGAGCTGGTGCGCGAGGCGTTCCGCTTCTATATCGCGGAGGCCTCGGCACTGCTCAACGAAGTGCACCGTGAGTTCCGCCCGCGCTCCGGGGCGGAGCTGGTCGAGGTGCTGCTCGAGGTCACCCGCCGCGAATTCATGGAACCCGCGATGGTCCGCGCGGAGTACGAGATGATCCTGTACGCGGCGCGCGACGAGGCGGTCGCGCGCGACTTCCTGGCCTGGGAGCGAAGCCTGGAGGCGCGCACCGCGGCGCTGTTGGAGCTGCTCGATGCGCCGCGCCCGTTCGACGGCGGCCGTACCCTGGTCGATCTGGTGCGCGGCTTCGAACTCGAGCGCCTGGCGGGCCGCGAGGGCGGCGAGCAGGACCTGCGTCGGCGGCTCGGCGCGGTGGTCGCGGGGTTGCTTGCGCCCGCGCTAAAACCCTCGAATCATTCGCAGCGCCGCGCGGCGTATCGCGCGCGCCCGCAATCCGGCCACATCCGCAAACGGAGGAAAATCCGATGAACCTGAGACATCTGCCCAACACCGCGACGGGCGACGAGATCGCCGCGATCCTGGCCGAAGACGGCGCGGCAATCGTCGACCAACTGGTCGCGCCGGCGGTGATGGACGAGGTCGCGGCCGAGATGCGCCCGTACATGGAGAAGACTCCGGTCGGACCCGACGAATTCGCGGGCCGGCGCACGCGGCGCACCGGAGCGCTGGTCGCGCGCTCGCCCAAGGCGCGTGAGCTGGTGATGCATCCGACCGCGCTCGCCGCATGCAAGAAGCTGCTGAGCCATGCGACCAGCTTCCAGTTGCATCTGACCCAGATGATCGCGATTGGACCGGGCGAGCCCGCGCAGACGATACATCGCGACCAGTGGGCGTTCGATTTCTTCTCGTTCCCCAAGGGATACGAGGTGCAGTGCAACACGATTTGGGCGATGACCGACTTCACCGCGCAAAACGGCGCCACTCGCGTGATCCCGAAGAGCAATCAGCTGGAAGACAAGCTGCAATTCACCGAGGCCGACACGGTGCCGGCCGAGATGAAGAAGGGCTCGGTGCTGTTCTATACCGGCTCGGTCTATCATGGCGGCGGCGCCAACCGCTCCGATGCGGTGCGGGTCGGCGTGAATATCACCTACAACCTGTCGTGGCTGCGCCAGGAGGAAAACCAGTACCTCGCGGTGCCGCAGGAGATCGCGCGCACGCTGCCGGTCGAGCTGCTGCGCCTGATGGGCTATCGGCTGGGCGCGTATGCCCTCGGCTACGTGGACGACCTGCGCGATCCGATCGAGGTGATCAGGCCGGAGCTGGGCCGGCAATCGTTCGGCGATCTGAAGGATGCGCAGGAACGCGTCGCAAAGGAAGACAAGCAGCCGCGCGCGTGAGCGGCGGCGCGCCGCTTAGCGGCGCGCGTAGCCCATCGCCTCCAGGAAGTCGTCCAGCGTCTCGAAGCGCATGTACATGTTGTGGCGCTTTTGATCCGCGATCGTGGTGCTCGACTCCGACGAATACGCGTGACCCGGATAGACAACCGTCGAATCGTCGAGCGCCTTCAGCGTCTGGTTCAGGCTGTAGTACATCGCCTCGGGATCCGAGCCCGGCAAATCGACCCGCCCGCACGAGTTGACGAATAGTGTGTCGCCCGAGATGAGATTTCCCTCGATCAGGAAGCATTGCGAGCCCGGCGTATGGCCGGGGGTATGGATGAACTTCACGTCCAGGTCGCCGACCTTGAAGACGTCGCCCGCCTCGACCTTGACGATATCGGAGTCGGCCAATCCGGTGACCTGCTTTGCGCCCTCGGCCTCGTGCTTGTTGAGATAGATCTTGGCCTTCACCCGCTCGAGCATCTGGGCCGCGCCCTCGATACTCTGGCCCATCATGCGCCCGCCCAGGTGATCGGGGTGGTAGTGAGTAATCAGGATCTTGTCGATGGTGTAGCCTTCATGCTCGACGAAGTCGCAGATCGCGCTCACGTCCCATGCGGGATCGACAACGGTTGCCTTGCGGGTTGCGGTGTCGCCGATGATGTAGACGAAATTCGCCATCGGGCCGATCTGCGCCTGTTTGAGAAAGAGCCTGCCTTCCGATGCCATCGTGATATTCCCCCGCCGCTGTTTCAGGATTTGCCGCCGCGCGCCGACGCGCGCTTGGTTGCGGCGGCCTTGCGCTGCGCGGTCTTGACCTCCGCGTCATCGAGTCTCAGTCCGCGGTCCCACAGGAATTCGTCCTCGCCGAGCCGCTTCGCGATCCATCGCGACTGCACGAACAGATGGTCGCTGAGCCGGTTGACGTAGATGATCAGCTGCCCGCTTATCGGTTCTTCGCGCCGCAGGCGCCACAGCACACGCTCCGCGCGGCGGCATACTGTGCGCGCCTGATGCAGGAACGCGTTTATCACGCCGCCGCCCGGCAGCGTGAACGATTTCAGCGGCTCCAGTTCGCGCTCCATCCGGTCCATCTCTTCTTCGAGCAGCCTGCCCTCGCGCGCGCTCATCTTGTGCATCCCTTCGTACTCGCCGTCGGGCGGAGTGGCGAGTTCGCTGCCCACGTCGAAGAGCTCATTCTGAATCCGCCGCAGCATCTCGGAGTACCACTGCGCGTCGGCGCCGAGGCCGCCCGCGTACTGCGGCAGGTAGGTGCGCACGATCCCGATAATCGAATTGAGCTCGTCGATGGTGCCGTAGGCCTCGATCCGCCCGCTGTCCTTGGGGACGCGTCGTCCGCCGACCAGCGCGGTCGTGCCCTTATCGCCCGTGCGGGTGTAGATGCGCGTGAGCCGAATCGCCATCAGAGGCCCGCTTTATTGCGCAACGCCTGGTAGGAGCAGTCGCCCAGCTCCGTGGAGACCGGCAGTCCGCTGTCGCGCCATCCGGGCGTGACGATATTGCCCGACTGATCGCGCGCGCCGCCGAATCCGGCGACCACGTTGGTGAGATCGGCGTAGCCCTCGTCCTCGAGCATCTCGCACGCGCGCTGCGAGCGTCCGCCGGAGAGGCATCCGACCACTAGCTTCTTGTCCTTGGGAATCACTTTCGTGACGATTTCCATGAAGTCGGGATTTGGCGCCATCTGGCCCGGCCCCTTGATGAACACGACGGGAACATTGATTGCGCCGTCGGGATGGCCCTGGGCGAATTCGTTTTCGGTGCGGACGTCGAGATAGATAGCGCCGGGGTTCGCGGTCAGCGTCTGATGAGCTTCAGCCGGCTTCTGCTGCTTGATGGGCATGTGGTTTTTCTCCTGGATATTCGCGCGAATCGTCTATTCCTGCGGAACCGGGATTCTTCACCCCGCGGACTCCGCTCAGAATGACAAAACAGTGGACGGCATTCGAGGGACATCCCGGGCCGCCGTCACGGCTTCGCGTTGCCGTAGCGCTCGTAATAGACCTGCTCGCGGCGCGCGCGCAGCGGACGCGGCTCGGGCGGATGCTCGGGATGGCGGTAGCCGAACGGCAGCACCGTAAAGATGCTCCATCCGGCCGGCACGCCCAGCATCGCGCCGAGCTTTTCAGCGTCGAAATTTCCCACCCAGCAGGTGCCGAGTCCCAGCGCCCATCCGGCGTTGGCCATGTTCTGCACGGCCTGCGCGCAATCGACGTCGGCCCATCGCTTGTTGCCAACGTCCTTGAGCACGACGATCGCCGCGGGCGAATCGGCGACGAAACGGCCGGTCGAGCAGAACGCGCCGATCTCCTTGAGCCGCGAGCGATCGCGCACCACGATGAACTGCCAGGGCTGCATGTTGCGCGCGCTCATCGCGTGGCGGCCCGCGTCAACGATCTTTTCCAGCTTGTCGGGCTCGACCGCCTTGCCAGCGAATGCGCGCTGGACGCGGCGGGAAGCGATCACCTCGATGGTATCCATCTTGCCAATTCTCCTGGCGGCGCCGGCGCGCCGGACTGTCACCTTACAGTTGTAAGATTCGTGCTGTCACTTGGGCATCGAGTCTTGTACTATCAGTCGGCTTTGGAATCCGGATTACTGCGGAGGTGCAGCAACTTCCATGCGCCTTAAGAACAGGATCGCGCTGATTACGGGCGGCGGCAAGGGGATCGGCAGGTCGATCGCGCTGGCTTTTGCGCGCGAAGGCGCCGATATTGCGATCTGCGCGCGCACCGAAACCGATCTGAAAAACACCGCGGCCGAGATCGAACGGCTGGGCCGCCGATGCTTCTGGAGCGTCGCCGACGTCACCAAGAAGAGCGACGCGGTCGCGCTGGTCGATGCGGCGCTGACGCATTTCGGCCATCTCGACATCCTGGTGAACAATGCCGGCGGCGGCGACGTCGCCGACCATCGCACCCTGCTCGAAATGGACGACCAGTGCTGGTTCGACAATATCGATTTGAATTTGCACGGCACCTGGTACTTCACCAAGGCGCTGCTCCCGCACATGGTCGAGCGGCGCTACGGGCGAATCGTGAATATCGCGTCGGTGGCGGGCCTGCAGGGCGTCCCGCGCCTGGGCGCATACGCGGCGGCCAAGCACGCCGTGATCGGACTCTCGCGCACGCTTGCGCTCGAGACGGGCGAGTTCGGGATCACCTGCAACGTCGTATGCCCGGGGCCGACGCGCGCGGGATGGACGATCAGCAGGACCGGAATCGGCAAGGTCGCCGAGCGCTTCGGGATGGACGTTGATTCCTACAACGCTCGCGCGGTCGCCGCAGGCGCGATCAAGCGGATGGTCGAGCCTGAGGAAATTGCGGAGCTGTGCGTGTACTTCGCCAGCGAGGCAAGCGGCGCGACCACCGGCCAGTCGGTTTCAGTCTGTGGCGGATTCAATATGCACTAGGCGTGGCGCCGCATGGTGCGGCGCCACCGTCGCGATCGCGCTCCTGCTCTTATTCGCCGCCGCGGCGCCCGCCGCGGAAAAGCCTGTCACGATCTATTACCGCGGCGTCGAGCAGCTGGTGCTTGACCGGCTCGAACTCGATCCATCCACGCGCGCCACCGCCGATCTTAATCAGGCCGATGTGGCCGTGTATCAGGGCGTACTGCCGCCGGCGGGGCCGGAACTCGACGCGCTCAAGGCGCGCGTGCAGGCCGGGATGGGACTGGTCGTAATCACCGGCCACGGTATCGATACGGCGGCGCTCGGGGAGCTGACCGGAGGCGCGATTGTCCAGACCGGAGAGGTCGCGGTGGCGGCGGGAAAAAATCGCGGCCGCGAAATCCAGAAGATCGCAGCGGTGCTGGTGTACACCGGTCCCAAGACCAATCCGCTTGCGACCAATATCAGTTGGCGCTCCGCGGTGCGGGTGCACGAGCGCTCGCTGATCGCGCTCAAGGCGCCCGCCGAGGCGATCGTCGCAACCGGCGCCAAGGATCCGGTCAAGGCCAACACGCCCGTGCTGGCCGAGATGAAATACGGCCGGGGCACCATCTTCGTGCTCAACGTATGGCTCAGGCAGGGCGACCAGCGCGCGCGGATTGCGAGCTACCTGCGGATGCTGGAGGGGATCAAGGGCTCGCAGAACTACGATTTCCAGCGCTGGCCGTATTTCAACTGGCTGCTCTACGACCTTACGCGCACGGCGGCGGGAGTGACGGTCATCTCGTACGGGTACTGGATCGCGTCGCCGGTTCCCAACTTTCGCCAGATAGTATTGCTCGGGGTGCTGTTCGTGGGGATGTTCGCGGGGTTCGCGATCACCTATCTCTGGGTGCGCCGCTACAGCCTGCGGCATCCGGAGGAGATCGAACATTTTTATCGGCAGGACGCCGCGGCACCGCAATCAGTGGGAGCGGCCGCCGCGCCGACGGCCGAAGCCGCGCAACCGCGGCAGTCGGGACGCGGCGATCCGCGCTGGGGGATCGTCGGGTTTCATCGCCCGCTGTCGGGATTCTTTTACAATTACCTGCTCGCGCTGCTGGTTATGATCCCGTTCAACTTCGCGGTCAGCTTCTATATCGAGCGCAACTTCGTAAATCCGTTCCTGGAGGCGCGCGGCGCGTGGGCCGCGATCGTCCAGTTCATGACCTTTTTCTTCACCCTGCTCGACCTCGGCACCGGGCAGGCGATGGTGAAGTATTTCGCGGAGTACCGGGTGCGCGAGCCGCAGCGCGCGATCACATACGCGCAGTTCTTCATCTGGTTCCACGCGATCGCCGGGATGTTCCAGATCACGGTGCTGGGGCTGGTCGCCGCAATCTGGATGCCACAGACCGCGATCGCGTTTCTGACCTGGTTCGTGGTCCTGCACACGCTGGTGCTGTTTCCAGGCTTCATCGGGATTTTCTTCAACCTGTTTCGCGCGCTGCAGCGCTTCGATTACGCGCAGCTTCTGATCGTGCTGACGTACGTGCTCAATCCGCTGGTGCAGATGGTGTGCGGAATTTACATGCGACACTGGGGCCTGCTGCATCCGGTGTTCGGCGAAGGTATGGGGGTAGTATTCGGATTCGCGATCGGCGGGATGATCGCGAACCTGCTGATGGGCTTGTTCTGCGCGATCTTCTATCAGCGGGTGGGCCTGCGGCTGAAGACGATATTCCTGGCGCATTTCGACCGCGACACGATCCGCAAATCCTTCCTGTACGGCGCCAAGCTGACCGGCGGCAACCTGCTCGGCGCGACCAGTTGGGCGCTGATCCCGGTGATCATGGGCGCCCTGCTGCCGAACTTCCTGGAGCTCAACGAAATCTGGATCCTGACCTTCTCGCTGACCTTCGCCTACCTGGAAACCGGCGCCTACATCTTCACCACCTTGATGCCCTCGATATCCGAGAGCTATTCGCAGCGGATGCTGCGGCTGACGCGGCGCTACCTGGACCAGGGAATCCGATGGGGACTGATCGTGACGATGATGCTGGGCGGCGCTTTCGTCGCATTCTCCGGCGTATTCGTCGAAGGGCTGCTGCCGCCGCAGTTCATGCGCGCGGTGGGGGTGATGGCGCTGATGCATCTGTGGCGGGCGACGGATTTTTTCACCCGGCTGCCCGACCAGGTCTTTCAGGGCGTCGGCCGCACCGGGATTTACACCTTCACCGCGTTCATCGAGCACGGCTCGCGAATCGTGCTGGCGTGGTTCCTGATCAAATGGTTCGGATTCCCGGGCGTGTTCTATGCCTTTATCGCGGCCTCGCTGCTCAAGTCCGCGTTCGCGTGGCCGCTGATGGGCTACCTGGTGGCGTGGCCTTCGCTGAGCCTGTACCAGACCATCGTCAATCCGGTCTTGTCGGCGCTGGCGAGTTACGAAGCGCTGCACCTGTTCGCCCACGCGATTTGGGCCGGTCCGGGCCATGCGGGCAGCGCCTGGCTGGTGGTGATGGCGTGCCTGTTCGGGTCGCTGCCGGTCTATATGTTCTTCAGCGGATTATTCGGATGGGACGAATTCGCGCTGGCCGAGTTCCGCGACGCGGCGGAACTGGTACCCGCCCCGTTCGGTGCGATCGCGCGGATGGCGCATCGGGTGACCAGCCTCGGCTGCGCGCTCAGCCCTCTGCACGGACGGTTCCCGGGGCGGCTGTCCGACGAAGCCGCAATCGACGCGGCGGAACTGACCGCGCTCACCGCAGAGCTGCATTGAGCGGCCGCGCGTGAGGGGCGCGCCGGCGCGGGTCGCGAGGATCGGATTTAGCCGCGGCGGAAGACCGCGAATTCCTGCTCGAGCTTGGCGATTTTTTCCTGCACCGAGGAGACGCGCTGGAGGCCCAGAAAGAACTGGACCAGCTCCTCATGGCCAACTCGTCCACCCGGGCTCATCAGCTCGACCAGTTCCTCGATGAGGCTGGGGAATTTTTCGCTGGGGATGTAATAGTTCGCCCAGCCGAAATTGCAATGACGATGCAGAATCTTGGCGATGGTTTTCTCGAGCGCGTCGCGCCCGTGCGCGCCATGGGTGTCTTCTTCGTTCAAACCGTTCTCCCCGGACCGTGGTGGCGTGGGGGGCGCCTTACGCGCCCTTCTTTATCTGCGCCGACGGGGCGTCGCCCGCCCATCGAATCTTGTGGTAGTCGAAGCGCATGTTCTCGATGATATTGAACTTGATTACCTCGAAATAGGGGGACAGATCGAAGTCGCGCGGCGTCACCAGCGTGGGTGAGACTTCGCGCAGCACACCGTAGTCATGCCCGCCGCTACGGACCGTAAACGGCCAGAGCTTCAGGCGCCGTACCTTGGGCGTCTCCTCCGGCAATTGCTCAAAGCGCGGAACGATCGGAAAGCGCACGCGCCGAAAGCATGACGCGATCAGGCTGGAGCAGATGACGCGGGTCGGCTCGCCGCTGCCGAACTGCAGCGCCTTGCGGCGAAGCCGGCGCGGCACCAGGCTCACCGGCAGGAAGTAGCGCGCCAGATCGACGATATTCTTGATGTCGTAGGTCGCGCCGACGCTGCGCAGCGCTTCGTCGAGCACCTCGCTCAGGTCGGCGTTGGACAGGTTGTACGGACGGCATACGCGGATATTGAAATCGCGATACTTCGACAGCGGCGACAGCGTCACGCCTTCATCGACCAGCGCCTCGATCATCAGCCATTCGGCTTCGTCGCCATATTTTTCCCGGTATATGTCCTGCGCCTGGGGATTGAGCCGCAGCGGCTCGTCTCCGACGAACAGCGCGGAGTGCGACCACGAACTCTGGGTCAGGTACTTGATGCACTCGCTGATGCGCTCGTTGCCTTCGACGAGGATCACATCGCCCTTGCGGATATGGCGCCGCAAGGCCCCGATATCGTTGGGAATGTGCAGCTCATACTTCCGGAGCGGCTTGGTAAGAAGATTGATTGCAAAGCCTGACAGCTTTGCAAGTAACCAGGAAATCGGGTTGTGGTTTCCACGTCGGGGCATCAAAGGTGTCCCGGCGGCGCAGCCTCGGCGCTGCGCCCCTTCGCTCGAATATATGGAAGATTCGTAACCCGAGACAAGCAATGCCCCGCCAGCGCCCTACCGGCGTGGGACCGCACCGGCCCCTGGGAGCACGCGTGCGCGCGGCTAAATCTTGAACTGTCCCACGATCGCGTAAAACGGCAGGGTGAGCGTCTGCTCCTCGGGGTCGTCGGTCTTGATGGCCAGTTGCCCCGACAATTGTCCCTCTGGCGCCCCGCGGCGGAGCTTTACGATGATCTTGAACTCCTTGCCGGGCTTAATCGGCTCGGAATCGGCGGAAACTGACGGCGCCGAACTGCTGATCTGAAGCAGCTTGATATCGCGGGGCCCCGTGTTGGTCAGCTTTACGATTCGCTCGGAGCTCTGCCCCTTGGGCACGATCCCGAAGGATACCTGGGCAGGATCGATCGACAGATCGCCCGTGATCTTCCCGAACACATCGACCTGGATCGGCACCCGGTTAGTTACCACGTTGACGGTGTCGTCGAAGGTGCCCAGCGGCATGGTCTTGTCGAGCGTGATCTTGAGCACGTTGCCGGGCTTGCCATCCTTGCCCTTTTCCTGGACCACCGTGATGTTCTGGTTGGAATGGGTAATCGGGCCGACCGCGAAACCCTTGCCCGTGGTCAGGTCCTTAACGACGACCTCCTGGCTGGCCACCGAGCCCTTCCTGAGATTGCCGAAATTGATCTGGTCCGGGGTAGCCGCGACCTGCTGGCGCACTACTCCCTGCATCGTCATGACCGCCTGCGGCGTAAGTGGATCGTTGGTGAATGCGGTAATGGTGCGGGTCTGATGACCCTTCTGGAAGTGGGTGTCGAATCCGACCGTGATATCGGTGGTCTCGCCGGGGGCGAGCTCGCTCTTGCTGGGCGTCGCCGCGGTGCATCCGCATGAGGTCTTGACGCCGCGGATGAGCAATTCACCCTTGCCCACGTTCTTGAGCTTGAAGGTGTGGTTGACCATGTGGCCTTCGAGCGCGGTGCCGAAATTGTAGAGCGGGTCGAGCAGTTGAACCTTGGGCTGGGGACCCGGCGGCGCGGAGTTGCCGCCGACGATACCGGGAACATTCTGCGCGCGCGCTGCGGCGGCGGCAAGAAAGACAAATACGATCGCAGGCAAGATTCGTCGCATGGTCGACTCCGGAGGGCGCATGATCGCGATCCCTTTTATGAAAATAACCAGTGCCGCGCCATTTTGCGCGTCAGGAGGCCTTGGCCGCGGGCGCGGGTGCGCGCGTGGCGGCGTCCTTTGCGGGCGGCTCGTAACGGCGCAGAAAATCGGTCGCAAAATCGCCCCGCAGAAAATCCGGATCATACAGAATCTTCAGATGCAGCGGGATGTTGGTCTTGATCCCGTCGATCACGTACTCGCGCAGCGCCGCGCGCGCCCGCGCCACCGCCAGCTCGCGCGTGTCGCCGTGAACGATCAGCTTCGCGATCAGCGGGTCATAATGCACCGGCACCCGGTAGCCGTCATACAGCGCGGTCTCCACCCGCACGCCCAGTCCGCCGGGCGGATGATGGTTGCTGACCACGCCCGGCGATGGGATGTGGCGGTCGGGATCTTCAGCATAGATGCGAAACTCGATCGCCGCGCCGCTGAACGTGACCTGCTTCTGCTTGAACCCGAGACGCTCGCCCATCGCGATCCGTATGCTGTCGCCCACGAGGTCGTGCCCGGTGACCATCTCGGTCACGCCGTGCTCGACCTGGATCCGGGTGTTCATCTCAATGAAGTAGAACTCGCCGTCGGGAGCGAGCAGAAACTCTACCGTGCCGACGTTGGAGTAGCCCACGACCTCGGCGGCGCGCACCGCCGCGCGGCCCATCTTTTCGCGCAGCCGCGCGCTCAGAACCGGGCACGGCGACTCTTCGATCACCTTCTGATGACGCCGCTGGATCGAGCAATCGCGCTCGCCGAGATGGACCACGTTGCGAAAGCCGTCGGCCAGAATCTGGAACTCCACGTGGCGGGCGCGCTCCAGGTATTTCTCAAGATACATGGTGCGCGAGCTGAACGCCGCCTCGGCCTCGCCGCGCGCCAGCGGAAACAGGCGCTCGAGCTCGCGGGCGTCGCGCGCCACGCGCATCCCCTTGCCGCCACCGCCGGCGGCCGCCTTGATCAGCACCGGGAAGCCGAGCCGCTTGGAGTCCGCGATGGCATCACGCAGTTCCATCAGGCCCTTGCCCTCGCTGCCCGGTAGCACGGGAACGCCGGCGCGCTTCATGATCCGGCGTGCGCGCGGCTTGTCGCCCATCAGACGGATATGGCGCGCGCGGGGACCGACGAAGTTCAGCCCCGAGCGCTGGCAGGCCTCGGCGAAATCACCGTTCTCGGACAGAAAGCCGTAGCCCGGATGGACCGCGTCAGCGCCGTAGGTGAGCGACGCGCTCAGGATCGCGGGGATGTTGAGATAGCTGTCCTCGGCCGCGGGTGGCCCGATGCACACCGACTCGTCAGCCATCCGGACGTGCAACGCATCCTTGTCGGCGGTCGAGAAGACCGCGACCGTGGGAATCCCAAGCTCGCGGCATGCGCGGATGATTCGGATCGCGATCGTGCCGCGATTGGCGACGAGCAGCTTCTTGAACATCGCGCTCCTCAGTCAACCTCCAGGATCATCAGCGCGTGGCCGTACTCGACCGGTTGTCCGTTCTCGACCAGGATCCTGACCACGCGGCCGGCCGTGGGCGCTTCGATCTCATTCATCATCTTCATCGCCTCGATAATGCACAAGGGCTCGCCTTTGCGCACGGTGCTCCCCTCTTCGACGAATGCGGGGGCATCGGGCGACGGCGAGCGATAGAACGTGCCCACCATCGGGCTTTCTACCAGACGATGATTCGCGGCAAGCTCCACGGCGCCCGGCACCGCGGGAGGCGCGTGGTCGTGCTGGGTGTGCTCGGCCGGAGTGGCAAGCGCGGCGGTCGCGCGCTCTCCGGGGCGCGGCGCCGGATGCGCGTGATCGGAATTGGGCGCGGTGCCGCGCACCAGCCGGATTTTTCCTTTCTTGTCCTCTATTTCGAGCTCGGTGAGCCCGAAATCGTGCATCAGGGTAATCAGCGCCTTGATCTCGCGAACTTCCATCCCCGCTCCCGGTTTCGATTTAGGTTGCGCCACGGCGAACAATCGCGGTTTGCGGTCAGCCATCGCGTTTCACCGCAAGAAGGCGCGCGGCTCGCAGAGCAAGATAATAACTTTCAGCGCCGAAGCCCATGATCCGCCCGACGGCCACGTCGGCGATGGTGGAGCGATGTCGGAAGGGTTCGCGCTTGTACACGTTTGACAGGTGGACTTCGATTACCGGGAGATCGACCCCGATTATAGCATCCCGGATTGCCACGCTGGTATGCGTGTAAGCGCCCGGATTGATGAGCAAAATGTCGGACTTTCCGCGCGCGCGCTGAATTCGGTCCACAATCGCGCCTTCGCCGTTGGACTGAAAGGTCTCGACCACCAGCCCCAATTCGCGCCCCAGCCGCTTGAGTTCGCGGTCGATATCGCGAAGCCGGGTGCGGCCGTAGATCTCGGGCTCGCGCTCGCCCAGCAGATTCAGGTTGGGACCGTGAATCACCAGCACGCGGGCCGGTCGCGCGGCGGCCGGCTGGTCGTCGGAGGCGTGCGATTTCGCGGACTTTACCCTCGTCACCATCCCCGCACTGCTCCTGGCGGCATTGAACCTTACGCAGCCGCCGACTTCAAGCTGGGCTCTGTGGAGTCTCGACTGGCGCACCGATTCATTCTTCGCGATCCTTGCCGCGGGTGCGCAGCGCTTCCTGGTAGATATCGCGGGCGCTGCGACTGGTCAGGTGCGCCATGATCGCGCTGGACTGCTTGAGGCTCAGCCCCTTGTCGAGCAAGTCATCGAGACTCAGGTCCGCGGTGTGGATCGGCCCCTGCCCCTCGGGCGCACCCGCGACAACGATCGTTATTTCGCCGAGCGCCTGTTCGCGGGCGAAGCGCGCGGCAAGCTCGCCGAGGGTGCCACGGATGGTTTCTTCCCAGGTCTTCGTGATCTCGCGGACGATTGCGGCCGCGCGCTCGGAGCCGAGCGCGTCTGACAGGTCGGCCAGCGTCGCACCGAGGCGGCGGGCGGCCTCGAAATAAACCATCGTGCGCGCCTCGTGCGCCAGCGCGGCCAGATGCTTGCGGCGCGCGCCTGTGCGCGCGGGCAGGAAGCCCTCGAACGCGAAGCGGTCGGTGGGTAATCCCGCGATTGCGAGCGCCGCGATCGCCGCCGAGGGTCCGGGCACCGCGCTCACCCGCACGCCCGCCTCCAGCGCCGCGCGCACCAGCCGGTAGCCGGGATCAGAGACGCCCGGGGTGCCGGCGTCGCTGACCAGCGCGACTTGTTCGCCGCGCTTGAGCCGCTCGATCAATTCAGCCGCGCGGCGCTCCTCGTTGTGCTCGAAGTACGACACCATCGGGCGCTTGATTCCATGCGCGGCAAGAAGCTGTCCGGTGCGGCGCGTGTCCTCGCAAGCGACCAGATCAACGGCGCCCAGGATTTTGATCGCACGCAGGCTGATATCGTCGGGATTCCCGATCGGCGTGGCGACCACGAACAGCGCGCCGGCGCCGCGGCCGCCAGGCTCGGGCGTTCTATGGCGATCGCTCATCGCGACGATGGTGGCGCGGCGCGTGCATCCGCACAAGCGGGGCGGTTTGTGGGCGGGCGGCGGTGCGCATTACAATCAGCGCGGGGCCCGCGTATCGGAGGAGGAACGAAACAAACGTGGCGGCAAGCGCAAAAGCGATCCTCCTCATCTCGTGCATCGACCGGCCCGGCATTATCGGCCGGGTTTCCTCGCGCCTGTTCGAGCTCGACTGCAACATCATCACCTCCGACCAGCACAGCGACGACGAGGACCGCCACTTCTTCTGGCGCATTTACTTCGAGAGCATGCGGTGGCCGGTAGCCGAGCTTTCGCGCGCGCTCAGCGAGTCGCTGCCAACCCTGGTCCAATGGGAGCAGTTACGCTGGCAACTGTTCGATGCCGCCAGGCGCGACCGGATCGTGATCATGGTGTCGCGGCTGGAGCATTGCATGGTCGACCTGCTCGGGCGCCATCGCACGGGCGAACTCGACGCCGAAGTGGTCGAGGTGATCGGTAATCATCCCGACCTCGAGGCGCTGGCGCGCCCGTTCGAAGTGCCCTTCTCTGTGATCGCGGTGCACAAGGGGCGCAAGGCCGAGGCGGAAGCGGCGCTGCTGGCCCGGCTCAGCGCATTGGATGCCGACACGGTGGTACTCGCGCGCTACATGCAGGTGCTGTCGGGCGATTTTCTAAAGGCGTGGCGCAAGCCGATCGTCAATATTCATCACAGCTTTCTGCCCGCGTTCGCGGGACCGCGCCCCTACCAGCAGGCGCGCGAGCGCGGCGTCAAGCTGATCGGCGCGACCGCGCATTACGTGACCGAGGAGCTGGATGCCGGCCCGATCATCGCGCAGGCGACCACCGCGATAACCCATCGCGACACCCTCGCCGACCTCGCCCGCAAGGGCAAGGACCTGGAAGTGAGCGTGCTCGCAAAGGCGGTGCGGGCGCATCTGCGCAAGCAGGTGCTGACCCATCGCAACCGCACGATCGTGTTCGAATAGGGATGGACGCGCGCGCCGGCGCGGATCGGATTGATGCGGGTTGTTATTTCGCGGGTTCGGTGAGGTGCTCGAGCGCCGCGTGCTCGAGCCACGCTCCGTGTCCGCTGGGGCAGGCGTATAGCTCGATGCCGTTTTTGAGCTGGGCTTCGAGCGGAAGCTTACAGTGGGGGCAGGCGAGATTCGCCGCCATCTTCTCGCGCATTTTGTTCAGCAGTTCGGCGTCACGCTGCTTGGCCCATTGATTTTCGCGCGCTGCTTCCGCGTCGTGGAGCCGTTCGCCGAAGCGGTCCTTCTGGTCGCTCATATCGTCTATCGCCTTGTGACAGAAATTATTCGCTTGCCGCGGGCGCGGCCGCTCAGGTCATCTCCTTGATGAGCTTGCCGCTGCGCGCCTTTTCGACGGTGGCATCGAACTTCGGTCCCAGGTCAACGCCCATCTGCCGGGCCCTTTTCTTGGCCCACAAGCCGACGTTGCGCGAATCGCGGTAGAAGGATTCGTCGCGGGGCGCGGCGGTATCGAAACTGTCCAGCCGCGAGGCCTCGCTTGCGACCACCGCGAACGACGACATCACCCGTTTGGTGCGCGCCGAGCCGCAATGCGGGCACGCGTGGCGCTCGCGCTTGCGCGAGCCGAGCACGACCTGGGAGCTGATCCGGCCGCATCGCGAGCATTCGAATTCGAAAATCGGCATCCTGCGCGAACAATATAATGCATGCGGGCGGGGAGCAAATCTGGTCCCGGCAGCGCGCCGGCGCCAGCGGTCTTTCATTACCAGGTCCGCGAGCGGGCTTCCGGCGAGCCTCAGCAGCCCGACCGCGCCGACCACCAGACCGATCCCTCTTCGACGCCCGTCACGATCATCGCGAGCGCCCACCGCGGCAGGATAGCGGCGATAGTAATCCTCTTCAGGATGCTCATCGCGGTGCGACCGGCCCGTGCGGGCGCCCAGCCGAGTCCTTTCTACCGGTTCGGCGGCCTGGGTTCATATCGGGCGGCGCCTCCAGCGGCCCAACTTCGTACAGCGCCGGCGCGCCCTCGCCGCTTATCAGGTCCGACTCCCTGACCAGCTTCAATTGGGAGCGAAACGAACGCCGCAGGTAGCGCAAATCGTGCGGCGTGGCCATCACATAAAGCCGTTGTTCGAGCGGAATCGGGACGGTGTGCTGGCCCAGCAGCGTCGGCACGCCGCGCCCGTAGTAATACGAGAAGCCGTCATCGACGGCGTCGACGACAAAAATCGGCTGGTCACCGATCATCTGATGTATCTCGGCAGCGAACACGCGGGTGCTCCGCAGCCATGCGAGTTGCGGCCTGACCACCGCGGTAACCACGAGCGTCCCCGCCAGGCCCAGAATTCCCACCGCGACGCCAGCGCGCAGCGCCACCCCGCGGCGCAGCGCGTCAAGCGCCATCGCCGCCGCGGCGAGAATCGTGACCCCGCAGACGATAAACGAAAATCGCCACGCCCTGACGTCGGTGCGGAACAACCCGGCAAGGTCGGCGTCGCTGGAATCGAGCTTGACCGGCAGCGCCGGCTTAAGCCATGCGGCGGCGACAGTGACGATCAGCACACCGAGCATCGCGAGCGCGATTCCGCCCACCACCACGCCGCGCATCCGCTGCGCGATCGCGCGGCGAGCGCCCACCGGGCGGTCAAGCACGAATACACACGCGCTCAGCACCGCAAGGCCGGGCAATGCGGGCAGGATGTAATCGTCGCGCTTGGCGCTGGCCAGGGAGAAGAAGACCAGCACCACGATTACGAGGCTTGCCTGCATGAGCACCGGACGGCGGCGCGCGGCGGAGATTTCGCCGGTCGCGAGGGCCGCGATCGCCACCGGCACCAGCGCTACCATCGGCAGCGACCCGCCGATCATCCGCGCCGCGATATACCAGATCGGACGCGCTGCCTCGCCAGTGCCGCCTGCGACCGCGGGCAGGAAGTGGCCGAAATTCTCCTCCATGAAGATCACGTATTCATGCGGCGCGCCGAACGTGAACCAGAACCAGTACCATCCCACCGTTAGGATCGTCACCGGCGCGATGATCAGCCATATCCATCTCTCGCCCAGCAGGCGAAGTGGATTGCGCCGCTGCAGCAGCTGGTAGGTGAAGACTGACAGCGCCACCAGGATTATCGCCACCGGCCCCTTGCACATCATTGCGAGCTGCAGAACCCCGGCCGCAGCCAGTGCGCGCCCGGAGGAGGCGCGGCCTTCGAGCTGCGGGAACAGGATCAGCAGGGTGCTCAGCACGAAGAACGTCATCAACATGTCGGTCAGCGCGAGCGTCGCGCGCGAGGCGAAGCCATAGGTGGCGACGAGAAACGCAAACGCGAGCCACCCTTCCGCCGCGCCCACGTACTCGGCGGTCCAGACCAGGATTTCGATCGCGATCGCGACGGCTGCCGCCAGCGAAACCAGCCGCGAGCGGGTTTCGTTGACCCCGCCCATCGCCCATGCGACCGCGCCGCTGAGCCAGTAAAACAGCGGCGGCTTCTCGACCAGATGGCCGTAATAGTCGCGCGGTGTCAGCAGATGGCCGTGGGCGACGCTCGCGATCCACATCGCTGACTGCGACTCGGCATCCTTTTGGAACGGCGCACCGATCCCCTGGCTCATCGCCGCGATCGCGACGACGGCGGCAAGCACCAGCAGCAGCGGCGTGGGCGCTCGCCCGCGGCGCTCAATCGGTTCCAGGTTCACGCTCACCGCGATCTCAAGATACTGACCGGCTCGGCCTGATGATGCCGCAGTCCGGCGCCGGGCTGATACGCGCCGACCTGCATCGACTCCGCGTTGTGCGCAAAACCGATTCGGCCGCGCCGATCGACCATGATGATACCGCCCTGCGCGCCGAGCGGAGAGAGCGCGCCGGCGACCATCCGCGACGCCGCTTCGTGAGGTGAACGGCGCCCGAGTGCGGCAACCGCCTCGCGGCACAGTAAGGTCGCGATTATCGCCTCGCCATGGCCGGTGGCGGAGGCGCCTCCGGCGCGATCCGCCCAGGTGCCCGCGCCGATGATCGCGGAATCGCCGACTCGTCCCGAAATCTTCCACGGAACGCCGCCGGTCGAGGTTGCCGCGGCAATCAGTCCGTGGGCGTCGATAGCGACGGCGCCGACGGTACCGTGGCCGCGCGGGGCGGATACGCGGGCGGCGCGGCTGGCGAGGTCGCGCCGAGCGAGCCATCTTTCCCGCGCACGCGCCGTGATGAGATCCTGGTTGCGGCACAGCCGCATTCCGATTTGCAGCGCAAAACGCTCGGCGCCGGGCCCCGCCATCATCAGGTGCGGGGTCCGTTCCATCACCGCGCGCGCCAGCAGAATCGGATTGCGAATCCGCGTGATGACGGCAACCGCTCCCGCGGTCACCGCGCGGGCGGGTACCCCGTGCGGCGAATCAAATCGTTCCGCGCGCGCCGCGGTCGGCTGCGGCTCCGCTACCATCACCGACGCGTCCATCTCGACCGTGCCGTCACTGGTGAGCAGCGAGCCGAGTCCGGCGTTGAACAGCGGATCGTCTTCGAGCGCCGTCACGGTCGCGACGACCGCATCGAGCGCGCTGCCGCCGCCGCGCAGCACCTGCGCGCCGCGCTCGACGGCCGCCAGCATCCCGCGCCTGCGCGCGGGACGCTCAGCGGCAGGCCCGCGCGGACCTGCGCCGCCGTGCGCGATCAGGGCCGGGACTATCGCGAGGCGCGCCATCTCAGGCGCCGGGCCTTTGCGCCCAGATGAACAGCCGGCGGAAGGTGAAGGTCATCGGACCCGCGGTGCCGTACGCGCGCTCGAGCCTGCGGCGGTAGGCGTCGAGGAACTCTTCGCGGCGCCCCTCGGGAATCCGCGCCATGAATGGGCGCAGTCCCGTCGAGCGGTACCACTGGACCACGTTGGCGCTCCGATCCATCGGATGGCTGAACGTATGGTGGTAGCAATCGATCGCGGCGTAACCGATCTCACGCAGCATCGCGGCGTAATGCCCCGCGGGCGGCTCTTCGAACGCGGTGTCGAGTCCGTCCAGCAGATCCACCCACGGCTTTTCGCGCGACATCAGAGTCAGCTCGGCCTTGCCGGTCTCGGCGTTGTTCGCCGGCATCTGGACTACGATTCGACCGCGCGGCTGAAGCGACTGGAAGCAGGCCGCGAACAGCGCGCGCTGATCGGGAATCCAATGAAACGTCGCGTTGGAAAAAATAACGCTGTACGCGCGGTCCGCCTGGAACCGGGCGACTTCGCCGAGCTCGAAGCGTACACGCCGGCGCAGATCCTCGTCGGCGCCGGCGTGCAGCTTGTTCGCCGCTTCGATCATCGCGGGCGATCCGTCGATTCCCACCGCGGCACCGCCAGGCGATCGGCGCGCAAGCTCGAGCGTGTTCTCGCCGCTGCCGCATCCGAGGTCCACGATCCGCTCGGCCTCGCCGAGCGCGAGGCGGGTCAGGATATGCTCGACCGGCTCGGCGCGATAGCGCCGAAAGCGGTTGTACAGATCTGGCTGCCAGTCTCCCATCGACTCGGAATACGCCTCGGGTGGCAGGATACGAGGGGCGGGGGCGCATGCCAAGCGCGCTCGGGCGAAAGTGAGACGCGGGGCGCCGGCCGATTTCGATCGGCGGACGCCCCGCGCCGTATGCAGAAGGGCGCGCTACATGCGGGGCGGTTCGAGATCGACCAGCAGCGTCGACTTGAGCGTGTCAAACAGTTTGTCGATGTCCCACGGGCCGTTGTTGTAAAGGATCTTGTCAGCGACGATATGCCGGTAGCGCATGATCCGGTAGCCCGATGCGCCGAAACATTGCCCGGTAACTTCGGCGGCGGCGTCGCTCGCAAGGAACACGCAAATCGGCGCGACGTTGGCCGGATCGCGCGGCGTCCCTTCGGCGCTCTCGCTCTGCGCAAGTCCAGACGCACCGGGCATCCGCCCCGCCGGAATCGTGTCGGTCATGCGGGTCGCGGCGCCCGGCATGATCGCATTGACCGTGATGTTGTACTTCTTGAGCGCGTTGGCGGCGCTGTAGGTCAGGCCCAGGATTCCCGCCTTCGCCGCCGCATAGTTGGGTTGGCCCGGACTGCCAAGCGCGGAGTTGGACGAGAAGTTGATGATCCGGCCGGACTTGTGCTCGCGCATGTAGGCCGAGATCGGGCGTATCGTGCAGTAGTGCCCCTTCAGATGCACGCGGATCACGTCGTCCCATTCCTGCTCGGCCATGTTAAAGATCATGCGATCGCGCAGGATTCCGGCGACGTTGACCAGGATGTCGAGTTTGCCGAACTCCTTGATGGCCTGGTTCATGAGGCCCTCGCCGCCTTCGACGGTGGCGATATCCATGTGATTGGAGACCGCCGCGCCGCCCGCAGCCTTGATTTCCTTGACCACGTCGTCGGCCGGCGACTGGGTCTCCTTCTGACCCGCAACCGAGACGCCGAGGTCGTTGACAACGACCGCCGCACCTTGCGCGGCAAAGGTCTTTGCCAGTCCGCGGCCGATTCCGCGGCCACCGCCGGTGATAACTGCAACCTTACCGTCGAGCTTGCCCATCGCTCACAATCTCCCTGTATGGCTTGATGCCGGAATCCAAACTGTCAAGCGGTTTTGGTTCCTTGCGAGAGTGCGGAACGCGCGCGGAGTATTGCGCACTGTCGCGGCTGATCCGCTCTCCTGTGGGCTTATAGCGCAAAACTCTCGGGATGGAACAGCAAAACCGGCACGCTCGCGAAAGCCGCCCGGCGGCGGTCAAGAGCCCACCCGGGCCACCCGGTACTCGGTGATTACTCCCGCCGGTGTCATCTTGCCGATCTTCCCGTTGGGCTCCGTGAACCATAGATTGCCATCCGGTCCGGCGGTGATACGGCCGGCGATGGTATCGGGCGACAGCGGCACCGACGATGTTTCGCCCGAGCGCGTCACGCGAAAGATGACGCGCGCTCCCGCCGCAGTTACGTAGAGGTTGCCGTCCGAGCCGCTGGCGATCGAGATCGGCGCACCCTCGTGGGGAAGTGCGAACTCGGTGATCGCGCCGTCGGGCGTGATCTTGCCGACCTGGTCCGTCGCCAGCTCGGTGAACCAGACGTTCTCGTCGGGACCCAGCGTCAGCCCTCCCGGCACGGCGTGCAAGGTCGGAATCCCGAACTGCTTGACCTCGCCCTTGGGACTGACGCGCGCGATCATGTTGGCGCCGTCTTCCGCCACCCAAAGGTTGCCGTCGCTGCCGGTCACGATCTCGCCCGCGCCTGAGCCCTTGGGGAGGGGCAACTCGGTGAGCTCACCGCGCATCGTGATGCGCCCGAGGCGGTCGCCCGAATGTTCGGTGAACCAGACCTTGTTGTCCGGCCCCGGGGCGATACCGGCCGGCCCGCTCTTTTCGTGGGGGAGTTTGATGTAGACGACCTTGCCGTCGGCGCTCAGGCGGCCGATCCGGTTGCCCACGGTATCGGTGAACCAGATCGCACCGTCGGGCCCGGCTGTGATTCGCTCGGCGAATCCTTCGGGATCGATCTTAAAGCGCTCGACGGATCCGTAAGTCGTGATACGCCCGATACCGTTGCCCTGGTACTCGGTGTACCAGATCGCGCCGTCCAGCCCGGCGGTAATCGCGAATGGAGCGTGAGTGCTGATCGGCGGTGGCTTGGGCTTCGGTGGCGGAGGCGCCGGCCTGGCCGCCTCCGCGATGGCGCCGGGCGGTTTTTTCGCCGCGCATCCGCCCAGCGCAAGCGCGAGCAGAACCGCAGCGAGCGCAAGCCACCCGCCTCGAACTGGAATGCTCCGGCTACCCGACCACACGCTCGTCCTTGAGCCGCGAGATTTCGCCGGCCTCGAACCCGAAGTCGGCCAGAATCTCCTCGGTATGCTGTCCGAGGTCGGGCGCGTGGCGCCAAAGCTCCGGCCGCGTGCGCGAAAATTGCGCCGGCGAGCGCACGCCCCGGATTCGTCCGGCACGCGGATGGTCGTACTCGAAGAAAGTCTCGTTGGCCACGTACTGGGGATCGTTCCAGATCGAATCGTAGTCGTTGACGGGACCGCACGGCACGTCCGCCTTCTCGATCCGCTCGAGCCAGTACGCGGAGGTCTGGGTCGGGAAAAAATCGATCAGGCTCTTGATCGAGCGCCGCACCCGCTCCGATCTCGGTTCGTCGCCCCGGAACCATTCCGGATGGCCCACCGCATCGAGCAGCGCGGTCCAGTGCTTGTCGGTAAGCGGCGAGATGGTGATATAGCCGTCGGCAGTCTTGAACGGCTCCAGCGTGTTCATCGAGGGTCGCGTGCCCGGCTGATGCGGCAGAAAGGTATGGCGCGAGCCGGTATCCCCCATCAGGAAGTAGATGACGGCGTCCATCATCGAGAGCTTTACGTGCTGCCCGCGACCGCTCGAGCGCGTCTCTTCGAGCGCCGCGAGAATCGAGATCGCCGCGGTCATCGCAGTGACCTTGTCGGCGATGATGTTCTTGACCGCGCGCGGGCGGCCCTGCGTGGTCTGTGTGACCATCACGCCCGCGATTCCCTGGATGATCGGATCATAGGCGGGCTTGTCCTTGTACGGTCCGGTAAACCCGTATCCGGCGATCGAGCAGTACACGATTTTCGGATTGCGCGCGGCAACCGCCTCGTAGCCAACGCCCAGGCGCTCGACGACGCCGGGCCTGACGTTCTGGACCACCACGTCGGCCTGCTCGGCCATCCGCAGGAAAACCTCCGGGGCGCCGGGGCGCTTGAGGTCCAGCATCATCGCGCGCTTGTTGCGATTCCAGTTGAGGATTCCGATCGGGACGCCGTTGCGCTCCTGACCGACCACAATCCGGGAGACATCGCCCTCCGGCGGCTCGATCTTGATCACATCCGCGCCGAGATCGCCCAGCATCATGGTGCAGAACGGCCCTGATACCACCATGCTCAAATCCAGGATTCGTACGCCACTAAGCGGCCCCATCTGAAAAGCCTCCGTATGGACCTTATAGTCCAAGCCGGCGCGCGCGAACAGCCGCAGGTTTGAAATGGCTGGGCGCGGCGGGTAAATGATCGGGAGCCGCCGGACTGTGACCTGCGGTGAGCAAGTTCGAGACTCGGGCGTAAGCGGCGGTCATCGGGACGGGGACCCGGAGCGCGCCGTGCCGCGGCTTGAGGCTCGACAGATCGAGTTCTTCCGCGTGGGGGTGCGCGGGATGTATCTGCTCAAGCTCATCGTGCGCAACCTGCGCCGCAACCTGCGGCGCTCACTGCTGACTGCCTTCACGATCTCATTGGCGACCTTTGCCTACGTGGTCCTGGCGGCGGTGCCCGGCTCGATGGATCGGATCGTTCACGACGCCTCCGCGACGCTGCGGCTGATCGTGATGAATCGCAGCCTGCCGTTCCACGGTATCCCGGCCCACTACTGCGATGTCGTCCGCAAAATGCCGGGCGCCGCGGCGTGCGTGGCGATCGCCGGATGGCCCGCGATCTACCGCGACTCGAGCGATCAAATCCTCGCGGTCGGCGAGGGTCTGGAAATCGCCGACGTCTTCCCCGATTACGATCTCAATGGCGACGCGCGACGCGCCTTTGCGGCGCAGCGCCGCGGCGCCTTTGCCGGCCGCGTCCTGATGGAAAAGTACGACTGGAAACCGGGAGAGACCGTGACCCTGCGTGGCACCGGCCCGGTCCATCTCAAGCTCAGCTTCGTGCTGCTGGGCGAGATGCCGTCGCATCGATATCCAAACGTGTTCGCCTTCCGGCGCGACTACCTGGAAGAGGCGCTGAAGGCGGCCGGAGCGCCCAACCCCGACCTGGCGTGGAACCTCGTCGTCCGGGTCGAGCGTCCCGACCAGGTCGCCCCGCTGATACATCAGATCGACGCGACCTTTCACAACTCCGGGTTCGAGACCCGCACCCTGACCGAGAGCGACGCGCTGGCGGGCGGACTTTCGATGATCGGCAACCTGCGGGGAATCGTCGCCAGCCTGTGCGCGGTGGTGCTGCTGACCGTGCTGCTGGTCGCCGCGAATTCAACCGCGATGATGGTGCGCGAGCGGATAAGCGAGGTCGGCGTGATGCGCACGCTCGGCTTCGGACGCGGCGCGATCGCGATACTGCTGTTCGGGGAGTGCGCGGCGATCGGGCTTGTCGGCGGCGCGATCGGCGCGTCCGCCGCCTGGGTGGTATTTTCCAGCGGCGCCACGATGGGCTCGCTCAGCGGATTGGGCGCGCTGTGGGTCGCGCCGTCGGGCGTCGTGGAAGCAACCCTGATCGCGACCGCGGTCGGTATTCTCAGCGGCGCGCTGCCGGTCGCCAAGGCGCTGCGGTTGACGCCCGCGATCGCGCTGCGGGAAGTCAATTGAGGGCGCAACCCGGCGCGCGACGGTGATCCCGATTCGCTACAACCTGCGCAGCCTGATGGTGCGGCGAACGACCTCGCTGATGACCGCGGCCATCGTCGCGCTGGTCGTGATGATCCTGTTTATCCTGCTCGGCTTCATCGAAGGGCTGCGCGCGACAATGACCAATGCGGCGGAGCGCGGAAACTGGATCGTCCTGAGCCGCAGCGTGACCACCGAGTCGTCGAGCTACGTGAGCCGCGAGCAGTACGAGATCATTCGCGCGCGCCGCGAGATCGCCCCCGATGCCGGCGGTGAGCCGCTGGTCTCGCCCGAGATCGTGGCCGCCTTCAACCCGACTCCCGACGGACCGCTGGCGCAAAGCAGCTTCACCTATCTGCGCGGTGTCTATCCGATTGCGTTCATGGTTCACCGCGGCATCCAAATCGTATCGGGGCGGATGCCGCGGGCGGGACGGCCCGAAATGCTGGTCGGAATGCGACTTGCGGCGCGCTTTCCACAGCTCACCGCGGGACGCCATCTGCGCTTCACGGGCCGCGACTGGACCATAGTGGGCACGTTCAGCGACGATGGCAGCACTCGCGAGGGAGAGGTGTGGACGGATCTCGACCTGGTTGCGCAGGACCTGCAGATGCAGGGCGCGTTCTCCTCGCTGCACCTGGTGATGAAGCCCGGGATGGGCGCGAGTTTCCGGGCCGCGCTGACCAGGGACGGGCGGCTGCGCCTGGACGCCGAGACCGAGCGCGCCTTTTACGATGCGCAGTCCCACCTGGCCGATCAGTTGCGCAAGCTGGGAATCGCGATCGCTGTGGTGCTGGCGATCGGCGCGATATTCGGCGGAATGAACACGATGTACTCCGCGGTGGCGCGGCGCGCGCGCGAGGTCGGCGTGCTGCGCGCGCTGGGCTTCCGCCGCCGCGATATCCTGGCGAGCTTCATGATCGAGAGCATGTTGCTCGGGCTCGCGGGCGGAGTTGCAGGCGAGTTGCTTGGCGTCGCGGTCGCGTACGCGACCGGGCTGGAGAGCCGGATCATGAGCGTGGCGACGTTCATCTTTTCGTTCCGGCTCGCGCCGTCGGCATTCGTGTCGGGGCTCGTCGCGGCGATTATGATCGGGGCGCTCGGGGGACTGCTGCCCGCATGGCGCGCCACGCGGATTGGCGTCAACGACTCGCTGCGCACCGCGTAGGGCGCCGTTAATATTCGATCCGTCCGGTGCGGACGCAGATTGCGCGCAGCTTCGCTATTCGAGACGCAATCCACGGTTTTTCGCGCAACCGCTCGATCGGCAGCGGGAGCCTCCAGCTCCAGTTGAAATCGCTCACCGTGCCGGGCCGGTTGATTCGCGCGCTCCAGATGAACAGATCCTGCAGCGGCTCCACGGTCAGCACCGACGGGCTGGCGTACAGCGCTTCCAGCACCGCATCGACGCCTTTCTCGCCCAGCTCCCGCGCCGCATCGACGCGCGACGCAAGCCCCAGCGCCTCGACCAGCTTGGTCCGGTCGGCGACCGGCTGCATCCGCCACCACGCGGTGAGCGCCTCGGTGTCGTGGGTACCGGTGGTCGCGAGCGACGCTTCCGGGTACGAGGCGGGAGTCTTGTAATTCTCGTTCGCGGTATCCCATTCGCGCTCCCACTGCATCACCTTGTACCCGGGCACGCCCATCGCGGTCAGCGACTTGCGCACCCACGGCGGCACTGAGCCGAGATCTTCGGCGATCAGATCGCACGGGTGCGCGGCGGTGCGCAACGCCTTCATAACGGCCTCGCCCTGCGCAAGTTGCTCGCTCTCGTCGGCGGGAACGAAGGCGCCTGCCGCGCCGGGATCCTCGCCAAACGAGAAAGTCCGGTAGAGTCCGACCACGTGATCGATCCGGACGAGATCGAACAGGTCGCCCGCATGACGCGCACGCGCACACCACAACGCGTAGCCGCCCTCGCTCATCGCGGACCATCGCGGCAGCGGCAGACCCCATCGCTGGCCCTTTGGATTGAACCCATCGGGCGGCGCACCGACGGTGCGGCCGAGATCGAACTCCTGCTGATGCGCCCAGACCTCGGCGCTATCGCGCGAGGGAGAAAATGCCATGTCGCCGCCCAGCTTGACGCCCCGCTCCTGCGCGTACACGCGCATCTCGAGCCACTGCCGATGGGCGGCGAACTGCCACCAGGAGTATTTCAGAATCTGGTCCGCGAGATTCGCGCGAGCGCCATCCAGGGCGCCGGACGCGCGGCGGGAAATTTCCGGGGGCCAATCCTCCCACGCGAGCCAGTCGTAGCGCTCCTTCAGCGCCCGGAACAGAGCGTAGTCGTCGAGCCAGGAGCGGTTGCGCTCGATAAAGCGATCGAATTCGTTGCGTGCCTGCGCACTCGCGCGCGAACGAAACACCTGCCACGCATGCTCGAGCATCCTGAGTTTCAGCGGCCGGTACTTCGAGCGGGGGACGGTCCGGCGCGGACCGATTTCGGCGAGCGCGCGGGCCATCGTCACGCTTCCGATTCCCGGCAGCGCCTGCGCCGAGATATAGACCGGGTCGATCGCGAACACGCTCATCGCGCTGTACGGGCTGGTTCCGTCCGGCGCCCCTTCATCGAGTGGGAGCAACTGGATCAACCGATGGCCCATGTCGCGCGCAAGATCGATCATCGGCGCGAGGTCCAGAATCTCGCCGCGGCCCAAATCGGCGCGCGCGCGCAGTGAAAACAGGGGGATGAGAATTCCAGCGCTTCTGGTGAGCATCGGATAAACGATCGAGGCTTGGGCTTCGGCGGCTGCGGGCGCGGACTTATGAGTCGGTTTCGGGTTCGAGCGCGGCGGCGGCTACAGCTCCATGCGCGCGTCGATTCGCCACACGCGCGCGTTGCGAATCGTCGCGTCCTCGTCGCGAATCAACTCCTGCCCTACGGACGAGCGATACGCATCGCGGTATGCTTCGCGCGAATCGAATATTAGAAGCGCGAGCCGATGGCGCCCGGTTTCGGCCTCACCGTCGAGCTTGCCGATCATGTATCCGCGCAGGCCGGGCAGGCGCCGCGCGATACCGACGTGCACTTCGCGGTAGCGCCGCTCGACGGCTTCGAGTCCGCCGCTGCCGGGTTCGAAACCGAACTCCGCCGCCATCGCGAAGCACGTCTCGCCTTTGCGGCGCGAGTCGAACGCAATGATTGTCTCGCAGGTCGCCGACCTGGATATCAAATCGCGCAGATGCTGCTGCGTGTCGGCGACCAGCGCCGCAACGACCTCCGATTGCATCGCAGAGGCTGCGGCGGTGGCGTCGTCGAAGCCGAGGATCGCGGCGCGAAAGCGCTCGGCCGCGGCGGAGCGCGAGCCGCTCACGCGTCCGGCCAGGTACATCCGCAGGCCCGGGAATCGCTTCGCCAGACCCACGTGATAGTCGAGATAGTGACGCTCTTCGGCGTCGCAGTCGGTACCGGCGAAATTGAAGGCAACCAGATTCAGATACATCGCGGTTCTCTCCGTAGAGCGCGCGTGCGGCGCGCGTCAGATCACGTAACCGCCGTTGGGGCTTATCACTTGCCCGACCATGAACTTGGAATCTTCGCAGGCGAGATAGAGCGCCGCCGCCGCGATATCCGACGGATCGCCGAAGTGTCCAATCGGGGTCAGCATCGTGAAGTACTGCTTCATCTCGCCCGTGATCGGTGCGGTCATCGGCGTTTCGATAAAGCCGGGCGCGATGCAATTGACCAGGATTCCGTGCGGCACCACCTCGCGCGCAAGCGCCTTGGTGAACGAGATTATTCCGCCCTTGGCCGCGGAGTAAGCGACCGCGCCGGGAAGCCCGGTGGTTCCCGCGATCGAGCCGAGGTTGACGATCCGGCCCGAGTGCTTGGGGATCATCACCTTCAACGCCTCGCGCGAGCAATAGAAGGTCGAGTCCAGATGCGTCGCGAGCATCTTGTGCCAGTCCTCGTCGGCGAGGTCCTGGAGCCCGCTGATCTCGGTGGTGTCGCGGGTGCGCCCGATGCCGGCGTTGTTGACGAGCACGTCGATGGTGCCGAAGGCGGCCAGAAAATCCGCGAACATCTTTTTGACCGCCGCGCTCGACGATACGTCGGCAACCATCGGACGCGCTTTCCCGCCGAGGCGCTCGATTTCAGTCGAGACGTTCTGCGCCGACTCCGGCCGGATGTCGTTGACGCCGACGGTCGCGCCCTCGCGCGCGAAGACCAGCCCCATCTCGCGGCCGAGTCCCGAGCCTCCGCCCGTTACCAGAACCACCTTGTCCTTGAGCTTCATGTTGTCTCCCAATCCTATGCTCATGCGGCGACGGGGCCGCAACAAAAGCCGCCGCGAAATCGCTCACTTCGTGCAGAATAGCCGGCCACGGCGGCCGGCCGTCGTGAGGGCACGGAGCTTCGACTTCCCCGCGCTAAACCTTTTTGCCTTCGCGCAACTGGCGCTTCCAGTCCAGGCGGCGCGCCTCGGCGCCGGCTTTCTCCGCCTCCGGCACCATCCCTTTTTTCTGGTAGAACATGCTGAGATTTGTGAACGCCAGGATATCTTCGGGATCCTGCTCGATCTGCTTATTCGTCACCTCGATCGCCATGTCGATATCGCCTTTGGCCTGATAGCACATCGCGATCCCATGCACCGCGTCGGTGAACGCAGGATCGATTTCCAGCGCCTTGCGATAGCGCTCGATCGCCTCGTCATACTTGTCGTCGGCGTACAGGTCCACCGCCTCGTCGTAAAGCTCTTCCTTGTCGGGCATCACCAGTCTCCGTCGCGGGCCGCGTTGGTGCGCGGAACAAGCCAAGGTATGCGGCGCCTGCCGCCCTTTATATACTAGACTTGACGCGATGGATAATTCACCCGAACTGACCGAGGCCGACGTTTACGAGGTTCTGCGGGAGTGCTACGACCCCGAGATTCCCGTGAACATCGTTGACCTCGGACTGGTTTACGCGGTGGCGCTCGAGGGCGGAGTCGTGACGGTGACGATGACTCTGACCGCGCAGGGCTGCACGATGGGTGGAATGATCACCGACGAAATTCAGGAAAAGCTGCTTGGGTTGCCGGGATGCGAGGACGCGATCGTGAGCCTGATATGGGACCCGCCCTGGACGCCGCAGCTAATCAGCGCCGCCGCCCGCAAGCAACTGGGCCTTGAAGACTGACGGCCGCGCGCGCGATCACGGATCGATCAGCACGCCGGGATTGAGGATCGCGTTGGGATCGAGCGCGCGCTTGGCCGCTCTGAGAGCCCGCGCGAAGCCGTCGGGACGCTGGCGATCGTACCACGGGCGATGGTACCGGCCGACCGCGTGATGATGCGTGATGGTGCCGCCGAGCTTGATCAGCAGGTCCGACACCTCCGCCTTAATCTCGTCCCATTGCTCGATTTCCGAGCCCCGCCGCCCCGGCGCCAGGATCGTGTAATACGGCGCGGGACCGTCGGGATATACGTGCGTGAAGCGACAGGTCACGGATCCCTTGCCGCACACCCGCGCGATCGACTTCTGTGCGCACTCCATCAGTTGGCGATGGAAATCCGGAAAGCGCTCCCACGTGATCGAAGTCTCGAACGTGTTGCTGACCATCCCCATCGCCGCGACCGTATCCATCAGGTACGGCGCGTTGAGAAACGCGTTGCGCCACGCGCCCGCCGCGCCGCCATGGGTCGCGTCGGCCTCGGTGCGCGTCCGTCCCGCGTCCTGCGGCACTTTGCCGCCGTGCGCGCGGCAGATTTCGAGCGCGCGCTTCATCCACGGGTCCAGCGGATGGTCGGCGGACTCGAACGCGAGCACCATCACCGCCTCCTCACCGTTGCCCGCGCCGGAGTTCAGCGCTTCGCCGGAATCGAGCACGCGGCAGTTGGCCGGAAACAGCGCGGCCTGCGAGATGACCCGAACCGCCTCGGCCGCCGCGAGCAGATCCGTGAATCCTAGCGACGCGCCGGCGCGGAACTTCGGCCTATCCTGCAGACGCATCCAGGCCTCCGTGATGATACCCAGGATTCCTTCGGACCCGATGAACATCCGATCGGGACTGGGGCCGGCGCCCGAGCCCGGCAGACGGCGCGATTCGATGATCCCGGTCGGCGTCACCACGCGCAGCGACTCGACGAAGTCGTCGATATGGGTGTAGTTGGTCGCGAAATGGCCGCCCGAGCGGGTCGCGATCCATCCGCCCAGGCTGGAAAATTCGAAAGATTGCGGGAAATGGCGAATCGTATAGCCATGCGGCCGCAGTTGATCGTCGAGCGCGGGTCCCAGCACGCCCGCCTGGATTCGCGCCGCGCGCGAGACCTTGTCCACTTCGAGCACTTTGCCGAGACGGCTCAGATCGATCGACACCGCGCCGCGATAGTCGCCCTGGGTGGGCGCGTCCAGCCCGCCGACCACGCTGGAGCCGCCCCCGAACGGCACCGCCGCCAGCTTCGCGCCATCGCACCATTCGAGCACTCGCACGACGTCAGCCTCGTCGCGCGGGTAGGCGACGACGTCGAAGGGGTTGGAAAAATCGCGGCGGTAGATGCGCACCAGGTCGCGGAAATCGCGTCCGAAGCTGTGCAGCACGCGCTCGTACGGCGACGACAGGCAGATTGACTTGAGCGGATCGGGCGGCGCAACGCGCGGTTCGCGCAGCTTCAATTCCGCTTCGGTGGGCGCGGGTGTAATTTCCAGCGGTCCCAGCCCGAACCGCTTCGCCATCCGCTCGGCGGTGTGCCGCTTCTGCTCGGCATTGGGTCCCTGGTCTTCATAGCCCCAGCCAAAGAATTTGCGCCTTCGCTCCGCCATCGCGATTCCCTCCAGCAAACGCCGATCAGGTCCAATCGTTCGGGATTCTGCACCCGCCGCGCCAACGAGGGCAAACCCGCACCACTTGCGCATCCGGCCCGCGCCCCGTATCACTCGAAAGACCATTAGTTGAGGTTACTGCACAACGATTTTCAACTTCCGCGGCATCCGACCACCGTCGCGACCGGCCGCTCGATCCGACGCGGAGCACATCGCCCGCATCAGTCAGGAGAAACAGAAATGGCGCAGTATGCAAAACTGCTGTTCGAGGTGAAGGACTCCGTCGCGCACCTGACGCTCAACCGTGCCGATGCGGCCAACGCGTTCGATTTGGAACTCGCCCGCGAGTTCGGCGACGCGGTGCGCCGATCGGTCGAGGATCCCGCCGTCCGCGCGATATTGATTTCCGGTGCGGGCCGGATGTTCTGCGCGGGCGGCGACTTGAAGTCTTTCGCCGCGCAGCCCCAGGGTGAGCTTCCTGCGTACTTGGAGCAGCTCACCGGATTTCTTCATCGCGGTCTGCTCGCCCTGGCGCACTGCAGTGCTCCCGTAATCGCCGCTGTGCAGGGCAGCGCCGCGGGCGCGGGCATGAGCCTGGCCTGCGCGTGCGATTTCGTGATCGCGGCCGAGTCGGCAAAATTTACGATGGCGTACACGCGGGCGGGGCTCACGCCCGACGGTTCGGCCACGTGGTACCTGCCCCGCATCGTGGGCATTCGCAAGACTCTGGAGCTGGCGATCCGCAATCCCGTCCTCACCGCGACGCAAGCTCACGAGCTCGGCCTGGTCAGCGAGGTCGTTCCGGACACCGAGCTTGCCGGCCGTGGCGGTGCGCTCGCCGCGGAGCTTGCAGCCGGACCGACGCAGGCCTTCGGCGGCGTCAAGCGCCTGCTGCTGGAAGGCGCCAACGCGACGCTCGAGGATCAGTTGAATCGCGAGACGAGCTGGATCACCCAGATGGCGCAGACGCGCGACGCCCGCGAGGGAATCGCGGCGTTCGCCGCCAAGCGCGCGCCCAGGTTCACGGGCGAATAGACGCGCGCGACGGCTCAGCGTCCGCCGATGGGCGGCGCCGCCTCCGGCTGCGTGGAGTGCGACGGCTTGTTGGGCGGATGGATGTAGAGCAGCTTCGCGTCCGGGCGGCCCTCGGTATGAATCTGCGGCGGCCGCATCTGGTACTTGACCTCGCGCGAATGCTCCTGGTACTGGCGCTCCGGATTATAGACGCTGTTGAACTTCCACAGCATCTTGACGAAGTTCGTCTGCCCCTTGAGCACCAGCTTGCCCGCGATCGAGGCTACCTCTTTGAGGGCCGAGAATCCGAGATGCTTGCGATTGAGCACGTTCTGGGTCTTCACCAGCTCCCGGTAAAACTGATCGAGCGGCAGCGTGGTCGGCAGCACCGCGTGCTGAATATCAAAGAGCCGGTAATCGAGCGTCGTCAGCTTGCGCGATTCGGTAAACCAGAGCTCAGTGCCGGGATACGGCGTCGCCACGGTCAGATGGACGATCTCCGGGATGCTGGTGGCCCACTCGCGGATAATCTCGAAGCGCCGGCCGTCCCAGCTCGGATCGGCGATCAGGTTAATTGCGACGGTGACCCCAATCTCGCGCGCGACTTCGAGCGCCTTGTTGTTGGTGTCGAGCGAAGAGCGCTTGCGATGCGCCTTGAGCCCTTCTTCATCGATCGCCTCTAACCCCAGGAACATGTATTCGAGCCCGAGCCGGCGCCAGTACTGGAAGACTTCCTTGTTGCGAATCAGCACGTCGGCGCGAGTCTCGAGATAGTACTGCTTTTTAATCTTGCGCTTTTCGAGCTCATGGCCAATCGCGTAGCCATGTTCGGGATGAATGAACGCGACGTCGTCAACGATGAAGACGTTGGGCTCCTTGATCGAAAGCATGTCCTCCGCGGCGGCCTCGGCAGTCGATTTGCGGTAGCTGCGCCCGTAGAACGTCCACGCGCTGCAGAACGAGCAATCCCACGGGCATCCGCGGGTAAACTCGATCGATGCGCACGGATCGAGCACCCCGATGAAATACTTGTTGCGCCGCCGTCCGAGGTCGCGCGCCGGAAAATACTTGTCCAGGTCGTCGAGCAGAATTGGCGTCGGACCCGAACCGCGGGTGGTCACCGCGCCGGGCACCCGGGAAACCGCGTCGGTGCCGATCGCCTCCAGCAGCATCTGCGCGCTCGCCTCGCCCTCGCCGCGCAGCACACAATCGACGGCGCCCTGGGCATGCTCCAGGATCTCCTCGGCGACGAACGATCCGCTGTGGCCACCCACCAAGGTGAAGCAAGCGCGGTCGCGATGCTTGAGCGCCTTGGCAAGGTCGATAACCTCGGGCACGTTGGCGAGGTAATTGAGCGAAAAGCCGACCGCTTGCGGGCGGAAATCGTCGAATTCGCGGTAAAGATCGCGCTGCTGGAAAATCTGGAGGTCGATAATCCGCACCTCGTGGCCCGCGGCTCGCACCGCCGCCGCAACCCGCTCCATCCCGAGCGGTTCCAGACGCAGGTAAATCTCGCTGTACATCAGCGGACTCGGATGGACTAACAGTACCCGCATTTACTCCTCCGAAGGCGTCGGGCAGTCGCGCCCGACCGCTTGGTCAGGGACCATCCTAATATTCCGGCAATCGGAGTGAAACAATGGGGCAGGAACTTTTCGGGCTTGACATTTCCCCCTCGCGCGCCGGAGTTATGGCGATGAACCGGAACCCTTAACCGTTCGAACACGTGGAGCCGTTTTCGGCCCGCGAATCGGGGTGATCATGCAGTACGCAAAACTCGGCAGGACAGGACTGTCCGTTTCTCGCATCTGTCTCGGATGCATGAGCTACGGCGACAAGAAATGGCGCGACTGGGTGCTGACGGTGGAAGAGGCGCGCGAGCATTTCGCCGCCGCGCTCGAGGCCGGAATCAACTTCTTTGACACCGCCAACGTGTACTCGCTCGGCGTCAGCGAGGAGATCACCGGCAGATGGCTGGGCGAGATGGCCCGGCGCGAAGATATCGTGCTCGCCACCAAGGTTCACGGCCCGATGGCCCCCGGGCAGAACCGCGGCGGCCTTTCGCGCAAGAACATCCTTGAGGCCTGTGACGCGTCCCTGCGCCGCCTCAAGATGGAATTCATCGACCTCTACCAGATTCATCGCTTCGATTTCGCCACCCCGCTGGAGGAAACCCTCGAAGCGCTCGATTCGCTGGTGCGCGCCGGCAAGGTGCGCTACCTGGGCGCATCCTCGATGGCGGCGTGGCAGTTCCAAAAGGCGCTCGCGCTGCAAAAGGAAAACGGATGGCACCGCTTCGTCGCGATGCAGAACCATTACAACCTCGTCTATCGCGAGGAAGAGCGCGAGATGAATCCGCTCTGTCTCGACCAGGGGGTCGGCCTGATTCCGTGGAGCCCGCTCGCGCGCGGTTTCCTGGCCGGCAATCGCGACCGCCACGGCAGCGGCGAGACCGCGCGCGCCAAGTCCGATGAATTCGCCAAGAACATGTACTTTCGCGAATACGACTTCGCGGTACTCGATGCGGTTGAGAAGGTCGCCAAGCAGCGCGGCGCAACGCCCTCGCAGGTCGCGTGCGCGTGGATCCTGAAGGCGCCCGGTGTCGCCGCGCCGATTATCGGCGCGACCAAGTTGAAGCATCTGCAGGAGGCTATCAAGGCGGTCGAGCTCAAGCTTACCGAAGATGAGATCGCGGAGGTCGAGCGACCCTACCGGCCCCATCCGATCCTCGGCCATACCCAGCCCGAGCCGCGCCGGATGGCGGCGCGCGGGGGTTGAGCGCGGGACACAATCACAGCCGCGATGACTGCAGATCCTAAAGTGTTACTTGAGGTCGCCGAGGCGCTCAGCCGCCTCCGCGCTCCGTGGTTCGTCGCCGGCGGATGGGCCATCGACCTGTTCCTGGGCCGCGTCACGCGCCCGCACGGCGATGTAGACATCGCGATTCTGCGCCGCGACCAGCAGGCCGCGCGCGAAGCGCTGACGCGTTCCCTGCTGCGCAAGGTGATCCCCCATCCCGAGGGCCTGATGAATCGCGGACGGATCGCGCCGTGGGCGGCGGGCGAGCGGCTCGAGTTGCCGATTCATCAGATCAACGTCTATCGCGCCGCCACGGCGATGCTTGCCGACGCCGACGCGCACGGAGTCGATTCGGCGCATTCGTGGTGGTTTCAATTGATGCTTGCGGAGTCCGATGGCGGCGACTGGGTCTATCGGCGCAATCCCGCGGTTCGTCGCCCGCTCGCATCGATGGGGCTCGATCCGCTTTGGGGGCTGCCCTATCTCGCGCCGGAGATCGTGCTGCTGTTCAAGTCCAAGCACATGCTGCCGCACGACCGCGAGGATTTTCGCGATGCGCTTCCCGCACTCGGTGCGCCCGCGCGCCGATGGCTGCGCGGCGCGTTGACGGCGACCAATCCGTATCACGACTGGCTCGCGTGGCTTTGAACGAAGGGAGAGCTGGATGGAAATCAACGGCGTTGCGCACGTCTATCTGACCGTCACCAACTTCGAGCAGTGCCTGCCATTTTACGAGAAGCTGTGCACCTTCATGGGACTGCGCCCCGTGATCAAGAGCGACCAGACGCTGTACTGCGTCGGCGGCCGCACTGCGGTCGGAATCTCGCGATGCGACGACGCGCACAAGAGCGAGCGCTTCGTTCAGCGGCGCGTCGGGCTGCATCACGTATGCTTTCGCGCGCGCGAGCGTGGCGACGTCGATACGGCCTACCGGTTCCTGCAGGAGATCGGTGCGAAGATCGTGCATCCGCCCGAAGACGGTCCGTGGGCGCCCGGCTATTACTCGGTGCTGTTCGAGGATCCTGACGGCATCCGGCTTGAGATCAATCACGTCCCCGGCAAGGGCCTGCTCGCCTGACAGTGGCGCCACGCTGAGGTAACGCCGGCGTTACGCCTTGAGCGTGGCGGCGAGCGTCGCGCCCTCTCGCTTCCGAAATCCCACCGCGACCGTCAGACGCTCCAGATGCTGATCGATCGTCTTGGCGCCCAGGCGCACGCGATGCGAAGCCAGGAAGGTCTTCACCTCGTCCTCGCGATCGAGCAGCGCAACGATCGCTTCGCACATCCGGGGCAGCGTGTTGTCCGGCCACCTCTGGTTCATCTCGTCCCAGTTCCTGCGCACGAAGTCCCAGGCGTCGTACCGGCAGTTGTTGTTGAGCAGCAGCGAATGCATCAGGTAAGGCGCATTCTGGGTGCGCACCTGCCCGTCCATCGTCATCGCCATCGTGGCGGCGAGCAGTTCCTTGTCGGAGAAGCCGGCCAGCGAGAACAGGTAGCGCTGCTCTTCCTGCGGGGTGCGCGCGGACTTGAACTTCCGCTTGAACTCTTCGTAGCGCTTACCGTCGCCGGCGTGGGCCAGGATGCCGACCAGCGCGGGACCGAGATCGCGATCGGCTTTGTCGGGGTTGTCCTCAAACTGCGCGTACAGCGACGCCGCTTTGGCCTGCACTTCGCGATCCTCACCGATCGTGCCGAGCGCGGCAATCAGAACGCCGCGAAGCTGGCGCGCAAGTTCGGACTCGCCCGGTTTCGCTTCCCATCCGAGCCGAGCGGCGGCAGGGCCCACGATTCCGCGCACCGCGGTGGCAAGCGCCGGGCGGTCAGCGTCGGAGGCGATCATGTCGAGGTAGTTTAAGCCGCCCATAATCGCGCGCCACACGTTGAGATCGGTCTCGCTCGTGAACAGCCGCGCCATCCGGATGAACTCGCTCAGCGGGCCCGCGCCGGCCACCGTCGCCGCCCAGGTGTCGCTCACCAGGCCAAACCGCTCGATCGGGGCAAGCTCGCTGAGGTTGCGCACCAGCCCCGCCATCATCTCGGGCGCGTAATGCACTCGGTAAAAGCCGTGACCGCCCTGGTTGAGCAGTGCCCACGACACTTTGCCGCCCAAGTCGACGGTCGTCTCGCGCTCGGTCAGCAGGACCCGCTTTTCCACGACGCCCTTGTCAGTGCGCGCCCGGATCATGACCGGCACATGCCAGAGCTGAGAGTTGTCTTCGGGCAGATAGTAGAAGCGGCGCTGGGCGATTTTGATTCCACGTCCGTCGGCGGTCGCGGACGCTTCCAGGATCGGAAATCCCTGCTGGAAGATCCACGAATCCATCATCTTGCGCACGGGCTCTTTGGAAGCCGCTTCCAGCGCGTCCCACAAGTCGCCGGTCTCGGTGTTCGCATAGGCGTGCTTCTTAAGATACAGCCGGATACCGTCGCGAAAGACTTCCGGGCGCAGGTACTGCTCGAGCATCCGGAGCACCGCGGCGCCCTTCTCGTAGGTCAGGATATCGAACATCCCGCGGCATTCTTCGGGACTCAGCACGGTGAACTCGATCGAGCGCGTGCTGCGCAGCCCGTCGATCGCCATCGCGGCCGCGCGCGATACCGAAAAGCTGTCCCACCGCTTCCATTCCGGCTTCCATGCGTCGACGGCGAGCATCTCCATGAAGGTGGCAAATGCTTCGTTAAGCCAGATGCCGTTCCACCAGCGCATCGTGACCAGGTCGCCGAACCACATGTGCGCGTTCTCGTGCGAGACCACGTCGGCGACCCGCTCCAGCTCTGCGCGCGAGGCGGTCTTGTCGTCGGCCAACAGCGCGGTTTCGCGGAACGTAATCGCGCCCAGGTTTTCCATCGCGCCCGATGCAAAATCGGGAATCGCGATCAGATCGAGCTTGTCGCCCGGATAGGGGATGCCGTAATAGTCCGCGAAGAACTTGAGCGAGAACGCGCCGATCTGCGTCGCCCATCCGGTCAACCCGCTCTTGCCCGGAACGTGCACCACCCGCAGAGGCGTGCCGGCGTCGGCGGGCGGAGTCGCCTCGAATTCGCCGACGATAAACGCGAGCAGGTAGGTGGACATCCGGATCGTCTCCTTGAAGACGACCTCCTTCTTGCCGCCGTCGAGCTTGCGCTCGCTTTCCTGGCCGCCGTTGGAGATCGCGGCCAGGTTTTCATCGACGACCAGCGTGACTTTGTAGCTCGCCTTAAGCTCCGGCTCGTCCCAGCACGGTAGAGCGCGGCGTGCATCAGTGGATTCGAACTGGGTGGTCGCGACGGTGTGGCTCTTGCCCTTATCGTCGGTGTACTGGCTGCGGTAAAAGCCGTGCAGTTTGTCGTTCAGGATTCCGCGAAACGCGATCGCGAGCTCCCAGTCACCGGGTTCGAGTGCTTCGGAAAACCTGAGATGCGCCCGTTCGCGCGCCGGTTCCATCTCAGCCTTACCCGCGATCGATTTTCCGCCACGCTGGGCCGAGACCGAATCAATCTCCAGTTCCAGCGCATTGAGAACGATCTCGCTGGTGCGCTCGTTGACCATGATCAACACGGTCTCTTCGCCCTTGAACGTGAACGCCAGGAGGTCGGGCTCGAGGCGAATCTCGTAGCGCCGTGGCGTGACGTTCTTTGGCAGCCGGTAATCCTGGATATTGCCGGATTGAGGCGCACCTTCCTGATCGTGCATCGTGCTTTCCTTCCGTTGCGGGATGAAATCGATCTTGCAACGGCGCGATTCGCGCCGCCGCGCCTAACTTACGTCAATTCCGGAAATCTGGCGAACGTCTCAGCGCGCGCCCATCGGCAATTCCATCCACAGCACGTCCCAGTAGCGGCCGAATTTGCGCCCAACCTCGGTGAATACGCCGATATCGCGAAAGCCGAAGCGCCGATGCAACGCGACCGACGCGTCGTTGGGAAGCGTGATTCCGGCGACCAGCCGATTCAGGTCGGCGCCCTTCAGCGACTCAATCAGCGCCGCGTACAGGGCGGCACCGATGCCGCGGCCGGTCGCCTCGGGCGCGCAGTAGATCGTGGTCTCAGCGGTCGTGTCGTACGCGGCTCGGTGGCGAAATCGGCCGGTGCCGGCGAAACCCGCGACGCGTCCGCTGTCTTCGGCCACAAGCAGCCGATAGCGCGGCGGCTCGCTATGCTCGTGAAACCAGGGCTCGCGCCGGGCTTCGGTGACCGGCTCGATATCGAACGTGATCGGAGTTGTAAGAACGTAGTGATTGTAGATTTCCGTCATCCGCGCCAGGTCGGCGCGCGTCGCCGGACGAACGGTCGTGGCCATCGGATGCCCTCCGTTGCTGCTCGCGATCAGCACGCCGCGCCGCGCCAGGTGAATCAAGCGGTTCCACGCGCCAGATCCGCGAACGTGATCAGCTCGACGCCTCGCGCGTCGAGCGCCTGACGAACCCGCGCACTGCTGAGTATCTCAACCTCCAGCTGCGCCTCAGCCGGCGGCGGAGCGCCTCCGATGTCTGCGGCGGGGTGGAAATACAGCTCGGTAGTCCCCTCCCCCATCCGGTCGATCACCGACAGCACGTAATTCTCATCGAGATGTCCGCTCTGATGGAGTCCGAACAGGCGGTCGGTGGATTTGAGGCCGCGCTCACGCATCATCCGGCGCGCGCGGCGCGAAAGCGTCTTGAATATTATCGACTCGACGAGCTTGCGCGCGAGATGGTCGCGGCGCAGCCCAATCGTTACCGCCACGGGCTCCAGCGGCAGTCGCAGGCAGGGCACCTTATGTTCAACCGCCAGATCGACGAGAATATCGGCGATGGTCGGATGGACGTGGAAATTCAGATGGCCGTCGATGTGATTGAGGTAGCCGACCAGTTCCAGGTGGCGCTCGATTTGCGCGCGAATCTCATCGCGCAGATGCGCCCGCGCCTTGCGGTCGAAGAACCATCGCATCCCGGCCGCCACCGGGTTGTCGGGAAATCGTCCCGCCGCATCGACCGCTCCACCCGTCAACTCGGGCGCCATCACGCCTCGCCCCCTGCACACCACGACGTGCAGGCCCACGTCGAGCTTGGGGTTTTCGTGCGCGGCGCGCGCCGCCGCTTCGGCGGCCGGCTCGGCGACCATCAGGCTCGCGGTGGTGAGGATACCTTCGCGATGGGCGCGCAGGATTCCTGCGTTGACCTCGCCGGAGAGGCCGAAATCGTCGCCGTTTACGATGAGCCGCTTCACGCGCGGCTATCCGCCGGTTCGACTTTGGGGCTGAGAGGTGGTGCTTGACGGGACCGCATCCGCGGGCAATTTTGCTTGTTAACGGCGCGCGGCTCAAGCGCGCGGAGCCCCATCGCTTGATACTGCTGTTCTACGCATTCGCGCGCGAGATCGCCCCGCTCCGGCGCCGGGTCATCGATCGCCGCCCGCTCGCCCACCCGCAACTTCATGGCGTAAGCGCGCGGCTCAACGGGCGCGAACTCGCGATGATCGCGACCGGGATCGGTCACGCCCGCGCCTCGCGGACCGCCGCGCACGCGATGGAGCAGTTTCCTGCCGCGGAGCTCGTGATTGCGACGGGCGTCGCGGGCGCGCTCGCCGAACACCTGCGCCCCGGCGACCTGGTGCTGGTCGACAAAATCATCGCCGATGCGCTCGGCGATCAGATACCCCGCGAAATCGCGATCGCGCGGGAGCAGCTCGATTCGATCGCCGCCGCGCTCGACGCAAAGCATCTGCGGCACGTGCGCGGGGCGATGCTCACCGCGGGACGCGTGCTGCCCGGCGCGCGCGAAAAGGCGGCAGCGCGCGCGGAGACGGGTGCGATCGCGGTGGACATGGAAACCGCCGCGCTCGCCGCGGAAGCCGCGCGCCGCGGCATCCCGTTCGTGAGCCTGCGGACGATCCTCGACGCGGTCGGCGACGAAATCGTCGGGCCGAAGATTGACGAGAGCGGCCGCGTTCGTGCGCTCGCGACCGCCACCGGCTTGATGCGCAACCCCGGCGCGCTGTTCAGGATCCCCCGGATAATGAAGAACCTGGCGATCGCAACCAATGCCCTGGCCGACGCGCTGGAGGCGGCAATCGCGCACGGGTCAGGCGCGACGCCGCCGCGGCGTTGAATCGGGCGCGTCGATTTCGCGTTTCCAGACCTCAAGCCCGCGTTCCCACGGAAATTCCACGAGATGCCGCTCGAGCGCCGCGGCGTCGCCGTACGACTCGCGCCGCGTCACGATGTGAAGCCCGAGCACCACGAACGGCAGGTAGATAAACACGCTCGCCCACGCGATCTCGCGCGCCCCGATCCAGAACAGCATCACCGGGCCGAAGCACATGATTCCCAGGTAAAGCGCGGGCCCGAGCAGCGCGCGCGATGGCATCGCGGGCGCGACGCCGTAAGGTTTTTCCGCGCCACGACCCAATCGATGGTCAAGGAAAACGAAGATCGGAATCGTGATCGCCGCAACGAAGTACCATCCCAGGTAATTGCTGATCGGCACGCCGAAATGCGCCCCGGGCGGGTCGTACCAGAAAATCCTGCCGAGAAACCACTTGCTGCCGAGTACGCTCAGCGGATCGACGGCCATGTCGATCATCACCATGAACAGCGCCGCCATCAGCCACACCCGCGGCGAACGGCGCAGCTTCCAGGTGTCGAGCAGCCGCAGGTCCCATCCGCGCCGATACAGCGGCGAGCAGAGCAGCAGCGCGACCGTGTAGCTCGCGAAGCTGAGGAACGTGAACGACAGCGAATCCATGAACGGCACGCCGCCGACCCAGATTTCGCGCCCGCGGGTCGCATCGATGTAGTGATACAGGCCGAACGGAAAGCCGTTGTGCACCGACGACCACTCGCATCCCAGCGCGACCAGGTAAGTCAGCGCCGCGTACAGAATCGTCGTGCGCAGGCCGAAGTTGACGATCGAGATGAAAAGGAAGCTCGCCAGGTAGATGAATACGTAGGGGCGCAGTTCGATGGTCGAGAGCAGCAGATGCATCGCGCGCCTCTCACGCAGCGGCGCTGGAGCCTGCCGCCCTGCGGAAAAACTCGACAGCGCGCTCAAGCGCGTCGTCCACCGAATGAGGCTCGTAGCCCAGCTCGCGCCCCGCCTTGGAAGAATCGAAGAACATTTTCTTGCGCGCCATCCGCACCTCGGTGACGCTCGCGCGCGGGGCGCGATGCGTTACCGCGCGGGAAACCGCCTCCGCGCCGAGCGCAAAGCCGAACGCGACCGCGTAGGGAATTCGCACCCGCGGAGCGGGCCGTCCCGACAGGCGCGCCAGCCGCTCGAGCATCACCTTGAGAGTCAGATTCTCGCCGCCCAGGATGTAGCGCTCGCCGATTCGCCCGCGCTCGGCGGCAAGCAGATGGCCGCGCGCGACGTCCGCGACATCGGCCAGGTTCAGCCCCGTGTCCATGTACGCGGGCATCCGGCCCGCGAGAAAATCCGCGATAATCCGGCCGGTGGGAGTGGGTTTCAGATCGAGCGGACCGATCGGCGTGGACGGGTTGACGATCACCACCGGAGCGCCCGCGCGGGCGGCTTCCTCGGCCACGCGCTCGGCCATGAACTTGGAGCGCTTGTACGGCCCCGGCATCTGCGCGAGCGTGACCGGAGTATCCTCGGCTCCGATTCCGCCATGCGGAATTCCGAGCGCGCCGACCGTGCTGGTGTGAACGATTCGCGCCGCGCCGGCGCGGTGGGCCGCGGCGATCACGTTGCGGGTGCCCTCGACGTTGGTCGCGTACATCGCGTCCGGATCGGGCACCCAGAGCCGGTAGTCGGCGGCGACGTGATAGACCTCGGCGCATCCGGCGGCGGCGCGCGCGACCGCCTCGCGATCGCGCAAATCGCCGCGCGCGATTTCCACCTCGAGCCCCACCAGCGCCGAGAGATCCGCGCGCTCGCGCACCAGCACGCGGACGCGGTCGCCGCGCGCGAGCAGCGCGCGCACCACGTGGCATCCGACGAAGCCGTTGCCTCCGGTGACCAGCGCGAGTTTCATCAGTTGGCGCCGCCTCGCTCAACGCGTTCGATAACCGCGGCGGCGGCGCTGCGGCCCGAAATTACCGCGCTCTCGATAGTCGCGGGAAGACCGGTCTGCACCCAGTCGCCGGCCAGGAAAAAGTTGGGCAGCGGCGTGACCGTGGTCGGGCGCAGTTCGTGCGAGCGCGGCGCGGGCGCCATGGTCGCCTGCTTTTCCTTGAGCACCAGCGCCTTGACGGCCGTGGCGTTGCGCGCGGCCGGGATCATCGCACGCAAGTCGTTCATCACCAGCTCGAGCAGGTCATCGTTGGGCTGGTCCACGAGCTTGCGCGCGCCGCTGATCACGAAGCTCAAGTAGCCCGGATGGCGCTCGCCGTGGCGCTCGAAAATCCGCCGCTTGTTGAACATCCATTGGGTGGCCGTTCCAATAAAACCGACGAACGCGGACCGCGTCACCTCGCGATCGAGCCATACGTGCACGCAGATGATCGGCGAGCTCCCAAGCTCATCGACGCGCGAAAAGAATCGATCGGCGACCGCGCTTTCCGGCAGCATCCGCAGAAGCTGCGGCGCCGAGACCGCCGAGATGAAATTGGCCGCGCCCAGGCGCCGCCCGTCACGCAGCCTGACGCTGGAGAGCCGGCCGTCCTCGCCCGGCTCGAGCGCCTCGACAATCGAGTGCGGGGCGACGACGCCTCCGGCGGCTTCGATAATCTTCTTCGCCGCGGGGCAATAGAGGTCGGTCAGGCCGACGCGCGAGTATACGAATGCGGAATCGCTGCGGCGCGAGAAGAAGGCCCGCTTCATCACCTCGGCCAGCAGCGCGGCGGAGGAAACCTCGGGCTCGTCGTTCAGGGTCGCGATCGACAGCGGATACCAGAAACAGCGCCGCGCGTTCTCGGTCTGCCTGAGCTGGTCCATCAGCTGCGCGACGGTGAGCTTTTCCAGCGTAGCGCGCTCGCGCCGGCGCATCGTGAGCATCCGCAGCCCGCCGCGTACCACGCTCATCCGCTCGCCAAGGCTCAGATGGCGGTAGCGCAGCAGCGCGGCGCTCATGTGCAGCGGGCCGGGAAGCCGCGCGGTGCGCAGGGTTGCGCTGCGGCCGGGCCCCGCGAGCATCTCGATCTCGAGGTCGCGATGGAACACGAGCTTGTCGCCCGATCCGATATGGCGCAGGAAATCAAGCGCCTCGCGGTAGCATCCCATCATCACGTGCTGACCATTGTCCACGAAATCGCCGGTGTCGGGATCCTCGAAGGAGTATGCGCGACCGCCGAGCGCGGGTTTGCGCTCGAGCAGCGCGACGCGGAATCCGCGTTCGGCCAGCGCAACGCCGGCGCTCAGCCCGGCAAAGCCGCCGCCGATGATGACAACGTCCCTGGCTTCAACCATCGCGCTTGCGCCGCGCGCTAGCCACGCAGCGTGCCGAGCCGGGAAGTCGCCCAGGCGCGCCCGACCAGGTAAAGCTTCTTTGGCGCCGACAGCGAAAGTCTGCGATCCAGCACTCGGTACTGGGAGCTGACGATCAGGTTGAGCAGCGCGCCGTATATCGAGCGCATCGCCTCGGCGGTCAGCAGCGAGGAGCGGTCCTCGGCTGGAAGCGCGCGGTCGGCGCGCAGGTAGTATTCGCGCGCGCGATTGGCTTCGAATTCCATCAGGCGAACGAACGCGTCGCTGTACACGCCGCGCAGAATTTCGTCCTCGGTGACGCCGAAGTGGGCGAGATCTTCCAGCGGCAGGTAGATGCGGCCGCGGGCGGCATCCTCTCGCACGTCGCGCAGGATATTGGTGATCTGGAACGCGATCCCAAGATTTTCGGCATAGACTTTCGTCTCGGGATTCGAGTAGCCGAAGACCTCGATACAGATGAGACCGACCGCGGACGCGACCCGATAGCAGTACAGCCGCAGCTCCTCGAAGGTCGCATAGCGCCGGCGCGACAGATCCATCTCGACACCCGCGATGACCTCGTCGAAATATACGCGCGGGATCGAGAAATGGCGCGCGACGTCGGCGAGCGCGCGGGAAATCGGACGCGTCGGCGCACCGCCGTACACTCGCTCCAGCTCCTCGCGCCACCGCGCGAGCAGAAGAGCGGGGTCACGGATCGACTGATCGTCGGCGATATCATCCACGAACCGGCAGAACGCATAGACCGCGTAAAGAGCGCGGCGGCGCTCGGCGGGCAACAGCATGAACGCGTAATAGAAATTCGACGACGAGCGCCGGGTTACCTCGGCGCATCGCTCGTAATCGGCGGCAAGCGAGGCGCCGTTCGCGGCGGCGCCAGCCGGATTTTCAGACTTACACTCTTCCACGAATCGCGTTCCATCCGAGCTTCAGATAATCGAGCTTGCCGAGCCTGGGGCGGCGGTGAAACACGTCGTAGTCCACTCGCTCGATCGCGCGCAGGATCGCCAGGCCGCCGCCGGCGAACATCGCGATGTCGCGGCGCAGGCGGCGATCGACGAGCCGGCGCAGCTCGCCGCCCTCGGCCAGCATCGCGCGCGCAATCCCAACCTCGTGGCGCATCAAATCGACAAAGCCCGCCGTCGCCTCGCCGCGGGAGAGATCACCGGGCGTGACGCCGAAGCGGGCCAGGTCCTGGCGCGGAAAATAGATACGGCCCTTGCCCAAATCGATCGCAACGTCCTGCCAGAAATTCGCGAGCTGAAGTCCGCTGCAAACGAGGTCGGACAAGCGCTGGCGCTCCGCGTCGCGATATCCAAAAAGATAGAGCACCAGCCGCCCGACCGGATTCGCGGAGAACCGCGCGTAGCCCAGCAAATCATCGAGCGTATCGAAGCCCTTGAAATTCACGTCGGAGCGGAACGCGGTGAGAAGATCGGCGAACGGCTGGCGCGGGATGTCGAACTTGCGGACCGTGTCGGCAAGCGCGACGAACACCGGATGTCGCGGCGCGCCTGCGTAGGCAAGATCGAGTTCGCGCTCCCATTCGTCGAGCTTTCGGAGGTCGTGTTCCTCGTCGGCGAAGTCGTCGGCACATCGCGCGTAAGCGTATATCGCGTACATGTGCGGACGCATCGCGCGTGGCATCAGCCAGGACGCGATCGTGAAATTTTCGTAATGCGAGGTCGCCAGGCGCTCGCAGAACCGGTAGGCCTCGTCCAGCGCGGCCGCGCCGCGCTGCGCCGCGGGTATCGCGATCGGCGTCGCCGCCGCTCCTGACGCTTGCGTTCTCATTGCCTTGGCACCCGGGCTCCGCCGCAGCGCGATGCTACGCGGCGCTCCGACGACCGCTGAGTTCGCGAGCGCGCGCGCGCGCCCATCCGTCAACTTCGAGCAGGTCTTCGAGCGTGCGCGCGGACGCATTGTCGTGCGCGCGCATGATCTTCTCGATATGGCGCGGAATATCGACGAAGCGCACCTCACCCGCCAAAAACCCGGCGACCAGCACTTCGTTGGCGGCATTCAGGCACGCGGGCATCGTCGCGCCCGCTTCCAGCGCCTCGTACGCAAGCCGCAGGCACGGAAAGCGCGACAAATCCGGCTCCTCGAACGTGAGCCGCGCGCAATCCGCGAGCGACAGGCGCGGCAGATGCGCCAGGTCGAGCCGCTCGGGATAGGCCAGCGCGTAAGCGACTGGAATCGCCATGTCGGGGACCGCCATCTCGGCTATCACCGAGCCATCGATCATCTCGACCATCGAATGGATGACGCTCTGCGGATGTATCACCACCGAAATCTGGTCGCGGCGCAGATCGAACAGCCATTGCGCCTCGATGACTTCCAGGCCCTTGTTCATCAGCGTCGCAGAATCGATCGTAATCTTGCTGCCCATCCGCCAGGTGGGATGGTTGAGCGCCTGCTCGACGGTAATCGATTCGAAACGCTCGCCTGCGAGCTCGCGGAAAGGACCGCCGGAAGCGGTCAGGACTATCCGCCGCAGCGCCGCACGCTCCTTGCCCTCCAGGCACTGGAATATCGCGTTGTGCTCGCTGTCGACCGGAAGCAGCGCCACCCCGGCCTCGCGCACGGCGCGGGTGACGAGCTCGCCCGCGATGACCAGCACTTCCTTGTTGGCGAACGCGATATCCTTGCCCGCTTTGATCGCCGCAAGCGTCGGACGCAAACCCATCGCACCGACCATCGCCGACATCACCAGGCGGACCTCGGGATGCGTCGCGACGGCGGCCGCGCCCTCGAGCCCGTGGACGATCTCGATTTTGCGCGCACCCAGGCGTGCGCGCAGCTCGGATGCGAGATCGGCCGAGGCGACCGACACCAGCTCGGGATTGAAACGCTCGATCTGCTTTGCGAACAGATCGAGGTTGCGCCCCGCCGCCATCGCGGTCACGCGGAAGCGTCCGGGGAAGCGGCCCACGACGTCGAGCGTGGTGACACCCACCGAACCGGTCGATCCGAGAATCGAGATCGCCTTCATCTTACCGTCGCGCACTTATCGCTCGCCGGTCTGGGCGAGCCGTTTGCGAAACTGCCCCAGCGCCATCAGCGGGAAGTAGTGCGGGTACATGAAGTAGCGGAGGTAGAAATGGTTGGGGAAGCCGTTGCCTGTGGATTCGGTTTCGTCCCACGTCCCTTGCTGGTTCTGCCGCTCGCAGAGCCATTGCGCGCCGCGCATGACGTTGTCGCTCAGCGCGTTTTCACCGGCCAGCAATCCGATCACCGCCCACGCGGTCTGCGAGGCGCAACTTGGACCGCGTCCGCGCATGGCGGGATCCTTGTCGGCGAGCGGACTTTCGCCCCATCCGCCGTCAGCGTTCTGGCGGGACTTGAGCCACGCGACCGCGCGCTGGATCCAGGGCTGGCTCAAACCGGCGCCGATCGCGCGCAATCCCGCCAGCGCGGAGAAGGTGCCGTAGATGTACGCGACGCCCCATCGCCCCCACCATGCGCCGTCCGCGGTCTGGTGGCGGCGCAGCCATTCGATCGCTCGGCGTGCCACCGGATGCTCAACGCGGTAGCCGACCGCGCCCATCATCTCGAGCACGCGCCCGGTGAGATCGGCGCACGACGGATCGGTGACCGCTTCGACGTCGGCGAGCGGCATCGAGTTGAGCCAGTGCGAATCGTTGTCCACATCGAAGGCGGCGAATCCGCCGTCCTTCGATTGCATTCCCATCACCCAGTTCGCGCCGGACCGGATCGCGCGTTCGCGCGCCTGCTGGTCATCATGATTGGCGTACGCGAGCACGCCGAGGATCACCGCGGAGTCGTCCACGTCGGGGTAGTGGTCATTGAAGAACTCGAACGGCCATCCGCCCGGTTCGAGTTCGGGGCGCTTGATCGACCAGTCACCCTTCTTGAAGACCTGATGGTCGATGAACCACCTTGCGGTCTTGCGCAGCGCCTCGTGGTCGGGCGCCAGGCCCGAATCGATTAGCGCCTTGGCGGCGAGCGCGGAGTCCCAGTTCGGCGAAACGCACGGCATGTACAGCGCGCGATCGCCCAGGTCCCAGACCAGTTCGCGGCTCGCCTCGAGGGCCTTTTTCAGCACCGGATGCTCGTTGCTGTAGCCGAGCGCCTTGAGCGCCATCGCGCTCAGCAGGTAGCAGGGCTCGATTCCGCCCCACGAACCGTTGGCTTCCTGATGCTCGAGGATCCAGGTCTCGGCGTGTCGCAACGCGCGGGCGCGCAGCGACTTAAAATGATGATGGTCGTAGAAACGCAGCCCCTTGTCCGCGAAATTGAGCAGGTTGCGCATCGAGAAGAAGCGGCTTGCGGCCGGCTGCTTGAAGTGCGTGAAGTGAGGCGGCTGGATGTAGAGCTCCAGGATCCCCTCCTGGTGGCTCACCTTGCGCTCCGGGCGCATCGCCTGCAGCACGGTCAGCCCGAACACGGTTCCGCGCGCCCACGAGGCCAGCTCATAAACATTGAAGAAGAACCAGTTGGGAAACAGCGTGATCTCGACCGGCAGCGCCGCAGTCGCATCCCACGGCACCTGCCCCATCGCGGCCAGATAGAAGCGCGCGAGCGTGCCGCACTTCTCGATGCCACCCTTGGACAGAATCCAGCGCCGCGACTGGATCATGCACTCGTCGCCCGCGCGCATCCCGGCGAGCTTGAGGGCGAAGTATGCCTCGATGGTGCTGGCTAAGTAGCCCTCGCCGCCCTGGAACAGGCTAAAGCTTCCGTCGGCATTCTGGGTGTCGAGCAGATGCTTCTTCATCCGGGCTTCGAGTTCCGGATCGACACACTCCATGAAGCGGTTGAAGATGATGAACTCGGCGTTCATCTCCGCATTCGCTTCCAGCGCGCCGTGCCAGTAACCCTCGGGATGCTGCAGCGCGATCAGCGCGCCCTGCGCACGCTCGACCGTGTAATCGACTTTTCCGACGAACTCGTCGTGCGGACCGGCCGGCGCGGCCGCGATGTCTGGTGATGTGTTCAAAACCTGATCCATGCTCTCCCTGAGATAATCGTCAATTCAGGCCGCTGCGCTTATGCATACGCGCGCGGCGGCGCTAGGGAAGCACGGCGCACTTGAGCACCGCGCCCCGCTCCAGCATTTCGAATACTTCTCCCAACTCATCGAGACTGCGGTGCGCGTTGATAATCGCGCCCGCTCCCAGTTCGCGCCGCGACAGGAGCTCGCAGGCCCGGCGCACATCGCGCGGGCGGAAATGGAACGGCGCGAGCAGAGTCAGATTGTCGTAGTGCATCCGCCTTGTGTCCACGCTGAGCGCCGTGCCGGGGGGACATCCGCCGAAGAAAACCACGCGTCCTCCGCGCCGCACGCGCGCCAGCGCATCGGACCACCCCTGCACCTGCCCCGTGCATTCGATCACGAGATCGGGGCCGAAGCCGCCATTGAGCTTTGCGGCTTCGGCGGCGGCGTCCTGCGCGCGCGCATCGATTACGCGGTCCGCGCCCAACTCGGCAGCCCATCTCAGCCGATCGTCGCCGCGCCCCACCACCACGACCTCGCGCACGCCCGAGGCCTTCAGCGCGCGCAGGTGGAGAAGCCCAAAGGCGCCAGCGCCGATCAGCATGACCGTTTCGCGCGGTTCGGGCCGCGCCATGTCCAGCGCGTGGACAACGCACGACAACGGCTCCAGGAGTGCGGCCTCTTCAAACGGGAGCTCGGGCGGCTTGATAAAGGCGTTGCGGGCAACGATATGCGCCGGCAGCAGCAGCATGTCTGCGTACCCGCCCATCACCATGCGTCCGACGGCGTCGGGGCACAGGTTTTCCTGCCCGCGCTGGCAGTAAAAGCAGATTCCGCAAGGCGCGGTCGGCGCGGCCATCACTTCGTCGCCCGGCTTGAACGCATCGACGCCCTCACCCACTTCCTCTACGACTCCGGCGAATTCATGGCCGAACGGCGTGGGCATCTTCCACAGCGGATGGCCGCGGCGCCAGGCCTTGAGATCGGTGCCGCAGCTGAGCGCGCACCGGATTCGAATCAGCATCTCGCCGTGGGCCGGAAGCGGGCGCTGGTAGTCGTGAATCTCCAGGCGCCCGGGCTCGACCAGGACGGCCTGGCGCAGCGGACGAGACTTCGCGGTTGCGGCCTGCGCGCTCACAGCTTGCGCTCCACGACGTAGGTTGCGATCTGTCGCAGCGGCTCGGCGGTCGCACCAAAGCACTCCAGCGCACCATGGGCGCGGCGCTCAAGTTCGCGGGCGAGCCGATGCGACGGTTCCGGGCCGATGAGCGCCGGGTAGGTATTCTTTCCCGCGGCGGCGTCCTTGTTCGTGCGCTTGCCCATCTGTTCGGTGGTCGCTTCGACATCGAGCAAATCGTCCACCACCTGGAAGCACAATCCGAGCGCGCGCGCATACGCTTCGAGCGAATCGAGCTGCGCCGGGCTCGCGCCTCCCAGCCGCGCGCCCCCCAGCACCGAGGCGCGGAATATCGCGCCGGTCTTCTTGGAATGGAGATGCTCGAGCTCGGCGAGCGTGAGATGCGCGCCCTCGCTGGCAAGATCGATCGCCTGTCCGCCCACCATTCCGGCCGAACCGGCCGCGTCGGCAAGCAGTGCGATCACCGAGAGCATCACCGGCGCGGCGGCGCCGTCGGCCCCCCAGCGCGCCAGGACCTTGAACGCGTCGGTCAGCAGTGCATCGCCGGCCAGGGTGGCGATCGCCTCGCCGAATACCTTGTGGTTGGTGGGGCGGCCACGGCGAAAATCGTCGTCGTCCATGCACGGAAGGTCATCGTGGATAAGCGAGTAGGTGTGAATCATCTCGACCGCGCACGCCAGACCCATCGCGGCCTCGACCGCACCGCCGACCGCCTCGCACGCGGCGAGCGCGAGGATCGGGCGCAGCCGCTTGCCGCCCGCGAGCAGGCTGTAGCGCATCGCCTCGTGCAGGCGCGCATCCGGACCGGCCGGCTCGGCAACCGTGCCCACCAGCGCGCGTTCAACCAGGGCGGCCCGATCCTTCAGATAGCGGTCAAGTTCAAACACCTGCTCACCAACGACTTACGCAATGTGCGCCCACTGCTGGCCCGAGGAATTCATCGCGCGCCAGGCGCCGCGCCGGGGCGGAGCGTGTGCTAGGCCATATAATGGCGCACCATCCGCAGCGAGTCCTTCAGGCTATGGCCGAACTCCAGCGCGGCGGTTCCCTCGAACCCCGAATGCATCTTGCAGTCGCGGCAGCGGAAGTCCTGCTTGGTGCGGTAGAACTCCCAGTCAGTCACCTCGTGCAGTTCGCGAAAGGTCTTGTAGTGACCGTTGGTGATGAGATAGCAGGGACCTTTCCATCCCTGCGGATTGCGAGTGACAGTTGTCCATGGACTGCACGTCAGGTCGCGCTCGCCGACCAGGTAGTCCAGGTATATCGGCGTATTGATAATCCGGTAATCGTGCGACATGTCGCGCACCCGGCGGAACTTGGCCGGCATGTCGCCGTTCTTGGTATAAAGTTCGTCATTGGCCAGCACTTCGTAGTGATAGCCCGGCGACAGCAACATCCCGTCCACCCCGAGCGAGGTCAGGAACTTCACCATCTCCTCGAGCTCCTGGCCGGTATGCTCGCGGAAGACGGTGGTGTTGGTCTGAACGCGGTAGCCGCGCTCCTTGAGCATCTTGATCATCTTCACGACGATGTCGAAGTGCCCCTTGCGATCGACGATGCGATCGTTGGTGTCGCGCATTCCGTCGAGATGGATATTGAAGCTCAGGTACGGCGACGGCGGCATCTGCCTGACGAAGCGCTCGAGCAGGATCGCATTGGTGCAGATCATGACGTGGCGATGCTGCTCTTCGATGAGGCGCTGGGTGAGCGGCACGATATGCTTGTACATGAGCGGCTCGCCGCCACAGATTGAGACCAGCGGCGCGCCGCATTCCTCGGCCGAGCCGAGCGCCTCTTCCAGCGGCATCATGTCGCGAATCGTCTCCTTGTACTCGACGATCCGTCCGCATCCGATGCAGGCGAGGTTGCAGGCATGCAGCGGCTCCAGCATCAGCACCAGCGGAAAATACTTCTCTCCGGCGCGTTTGCTGCGCTGCATATAGCGACCCAGGTCCATCATCTGCTTAAGCGGGATACGCATAGCCTTCAATTCCCCCAATCGACCTGTACAGGTGTCACGCGGCGGGCTCGCCGCCGTTGCTTGACTTGGAATGTGAGTCGTCGTCGAACAACCACCCGCCAACCATCGCGACGGCGCCCGCGGGATCGAGCGGATGATTGTGCAGGAACAGGTGCTCGATCAGAATGCCGTTAAGCGCGGAGAGCAGAAATCCCGCGGCGGCCTCGGGCGCGAAGCGCTTGGAGCACAGTCCGTTTTGCTGCGCGCGCCCGATCAACTCGACCAGCATGTTGCGATAGCCGGAATATAGCCGCAGCACCTGGTCGTTGAGGGTCTCGGAGAAATGCTGATCGTGCAGCATCTGCGCGATGAAGAATCGCACCGAGCTGGCGTTGTCGCGCACGAACAACAGGTAAAACTCGATCAGCTTCTGAATCTGCGCGCGCTCGTCAAGCGCGCCCGCCTCTTCGGCAAAGTCGATGACGTACGGTTCGAGCAACCGGTTCAACACCGCGACGAACAGCTCTTCCTTGGTCTTGAAATGCCAGAAGATGAGCGCCTTGCTCACATGCGCCTCGCGCGCGACCTCTGACATCGAGGTCTCGTGAAAGCCGCGATTTGCAAACAGATGCATCGCGGCCCGCAGGATTTCGTCCCGCGAGTCCTGTGCTCCGCTCCGTGAATCAGCCGCCCCTGCTCTGTCCTGGGATCCGCTCATAGCTCGGATGGAACCGCAATCCACTCCCCAAAATCGATTGAGCCCGTCGCTCGACCGCCCTTCCACTCTGGCCGCTGCCCTAAGTAGCGGCGCATGAGATGAAACAGCCGACTTGGTGGCTCGGCAAAGTCGCTAACCAAACGGTCAATGGTAACATTAACGTGACGAAGGCCAAAGTCAAGAGAGACAGTCCAAGCGGTCAGTCGGCGGCGGCGAAAGTCTATGCAATTCGCCCGAAGCAATCCATCCCAGATCCGCTCAGAGCGAGATTTCGACCGCAACCGCTTGCATTTTCGCCGATTTCCGCCCCGCAATGACGAGCGCGAGCGCGGTTTGCGCCTCGGCCAGATTGATCGCGGCGGTCGGACCGGCGGGACCCTCCGCCATCGCGCGCTCGAACTCCGCCGCCATCGCGGCGAACCACGTCGAATGGTAGGAGTCGTCGGGAATGTCGGCGATCGGAATGACCTCGCTGGAACCCGAGCGGCTCGTGAAGCGGACCCGCTCGCCCTCGATTTCGAGCATCCCGTTGTCGCCATAGACCAGCGCCGAGGTGCGGCGGGCGGGAGCGCGCCAGCTCAGATGGGCGCGCGCGATGCGTCCGTCGCCGAACGCGACGCGCAGATCTGCGCTCTGTTCGGCTGCGGCGGCGGCCGGAGCGGAAAGCGCGGCGCTGATAGAGTGCGGCGCGCCGCCGCCCATCAGCCACCGCATCAGGTAAAAAACGTGCCATCCGTGGTCGATAAGAATCCCACCGCCGGACTCGGCGCCGGAGCGCCAAGCGCCGCCCGCCCGTCCCGCGCCGGCGGGCTCGGTGCGCATACGATCGAGGGACACAAAGGTCACCGCCCCCAACCGGCCTTCATCGATCATGCGCCGCGCGAGCACATAAGCCGGAGCGTACTTCCAGTTGTGCACGCACATCAGGACGCGATCGCGCTCGCGCGCCAGCCCGACGAGCGCGTCGAATTCGTCCATCGCCAGGCACAGTGGCTTCTCGACCAGCACATGAGCGCCTGCCTCGAGCGCGGCGCGCGCCGCGCCGGCATGCATCGCGGGCGGGCTTGCGATATCGACGAAATCGGGCGACTCGCCGTCGAGCATCAGCGCCAGGTCGTCGTACACACGGGCGCCCGGCGCGCGCCGGATCGCCTCGTTGCGGCGTTCGGGAATCGGATCGTGAATCGCCGCGATCGCGAGCGCCGCGTGCGCGGCCCATCCAGGCAGATGGGCCTTTGCCGCGACCTCGCCGAACCCGGATATTGCTCCGCGCAGTTTCATTTACGCGAGCATGATGAAGCTTCCGCGATGGCCGAGAAAGACCCCGGGCGGCGCTAATCCACCCAGGCGCGGGCCAGGTCGTCGAGTTCGCGCTGGTAGGAATCGGGCGCCAGCGAGGCCGGAAACAGGACCAGGCGATGCGCACCGGCGGCGCGATAGGCCTCGATGGCGGCGCGAGGATCCTTTTCCGCCAGCGGCGAGAACACGCTGATTTCCATTTTCGAGAAATCGCGGCCGGCTTCATCGCACAGCCGGCGCAGCTTGACCAGCTCGGCCCTGAGATCGTCGGGCTTGAGCGCGATCGGCGCCCATCCGTCACCAATCTGCGCCGTGTTCTTGAGCGCGCGCTCGCCGCCCGCTCCTACATGGACCGGAGGATGAGGCTTTTGCGCTGGCTTGGGATTACTGCGCACCGGAGAGAAGCGGACGAACTCACCCTCGAACGAAGCTTCGTCGCGGGTCCACAGCTCTTTCATCGCGCGGACGCACTCGCGCGTCATCGGCCAGCGGCGCCGGAAATCCACGCCCATGATTTCGCTTTCGTCGCGCAGCCATCCCGCGCCGATCCCGAACAGGAATCGTCCGCCGGAGTAATAGTCGAGCGTCGCGACCTCCTTCGCCAGCATCAGCGGATCGCGCTCGGGCACCAGGCAGATCCCGGTGCCGAGCTTGATTCGATTGGTTGCTCCCGCCGCCATAGCGAGCCCCACGAACGGATCGATCATGTGCGAGTAGGCCTTGGGGATCCTGCCGTCGCCGCGCGGGAACGGAGTCTTGGGGTTCACCGGCATGATCGGATGCTCCGGGAGCCAGAAGGATTCAAAGCCGAGCGCCTCACACCTGCGCGCGACGCTCACCGGATCGGCGGTGTAAGAGGCGACGAATGCCAGGACTCCTATCTTCATCAGGTTCCTCCGCAAGGTTTGGAGATTCACCCACGATCTAGCGCGAAGCGCCGCCGCTGCGCCACCGCCGCCGGCATGGCGCTGTGGCGCACACATCTCGACGGCGTGCCCGAAGTGACGAACCCAGAGTTCCCGTCGCTCAACCATTTGTTCATCGCGGGCGCGGGCAAACCCGGACCGGCCGAATACGACAATCCCGGCCACGTGGCTGAGCCGGTAGTCAACGCGATCGCGGCATTCATCATGCATCCGGAAGTATTCGTAGGTGCAAATTAGTGTATTTCAGCTGAGAGTTAGGTTGACAGTGTTTTCTATGTGATTATTGGCAAGTCTAACTCCATTCTGCCTATTTCCGGTTCTAACTATCAGGGATAATCAGGTTATCTTCGGTCAGCGGCCTGGGAAACAACCAATTAGTCAAACTTGCATTGACGACAAGGCTCATCCGCGTATACTTCCCTCTTGCTGCCACATTCAGGATGCAACGCCCAAGACAAAAATCTGGCAGCGCACAAAACCAATTGGGAGGGAGATCATCACCGATGAAACGGAATCGACTATGCGCTTTCGTGGTAGCGGCATTCGGAGTGATTTTTGGCTGCGGGATGGCATTCGCTGGCGCCAACATATCGCTGTTGGCTTCCAACTTCAGCCGTACCGAACAATACACGACGAATGATACGACGGCTCCTCTGACGATTTACGACAATATCGTCAAAGTGCCGGCATCGAACAACGTCTTGCTGGTGACAATTTCGGGAGGCTCGGACGTAAACGGGGCGCTCGGCGCGACTTCGCTTCTGCTGAATTGTCAGGTCGATGGCGCGGACTGCGCATCAGCCAGCGGGAGTTCCACTGCTGCTCCGGCTGGCTGGACCAACCTCAACATCAGCCAGTCTGGTCTCGACTCAGAGGACTCCAGTGTGAGCTATACCTGGTGCACACCGATTTCACGGCTCGGAAGGGGTAAATCGGGCCTGCAGCATGAGGTGACGCTGAACATGGCTTCGAGCAACAACTCCGACTATGTCAACCTGGAGGCGATTCACGTCTCGATCGAAGCGGCCAAGGTTCAAGATGGGTCAAACGCGTGTTCGGGAGCAGGTTTTCCCTGATTGACTCCGTAGTAACGAACAGTTCTCGTAACCTCTGAACCTGGGACCCGCGCGACGTTCGTTGATCAGAGCGTTCGCCGCGCGGGTCCATCGTAGCGCGCAGAACAGGCGCCGCGGGCCCTAGAGTTCGTGACGGACCGCGCGCGTCGCCATCACCAGCGCCGACGCTCCGATCGTGGACACGATCAGCGATCCGATCAGGTGATGTGCATGGACGCCGAATACGCCGAACATCCATCCGCCGATCACTCCGCCCACCAGCCCGAGCAGAATATCGGCGAACATGCCGTAGCCGTCGCCGCGGATAAGCAGTCCGGCCATCCATCCCGCCAACAGTCCGACGATAATCGATCCAATCATCGCGATTTCGATCCTCCTTCAGCCGCGGGCCGCAATACGCGCGGCCTGCGCGCAATCCTCGCCAGAGCAATGAGCAAGAGACTTGCCATCGAAGGAGTCCTGAATCTGCGCGGCTATTTTCGGGCGAAACCGCCCCGGAGTGCCGTGAGTCCACTGCACCCCATGGCCGGACACTGCAGCCGGCGGGAATCTATTTCCAGCCGAAGAATTCCGCGGCGCTGATGTAGCGCCCGACGCCCGCGGCCTTTGCCGCCTGCTCGTCAACCTCCTGATCGCCCACCATCATGGAGGCCCCCAAGTCAACGCCATACATCCGCGCCAACTCGACGATCATCCCACCCTTGGGCTTGCGGCATTCGCAGCGGTCGGCGTCGTCATGCGGGCATACTTCCCAACCGGTGAGGATATCGCCGAGTTGACGGTCGAGTTCGCGCAATCCCGCTTCGACCTGGTCGCGCGTGAACCATCCGCGTTTGATCCCGGCCTGATTGGTCACGATCAGAATCAGGTGATCGTGCATCGGTGCGAGCTTGTCCGCGACCTTGGGCAACAGCTCGATGATTAGATTGCCACGCGCGTCGCGCAGCGTGGAGCGATTGTCGTCGAACCGGATCAGCGTGCCGACCAGGTCGAGGAAGAGCGCGGCGTTGCCGTGGTCGTTCGCCATTTCCAGCGTGATGCGATCCTGATCCGCCATCGTCGCCTGAGGCTTTGTGATTATACGATCCGCGCGCGCTCAGGCCGCCCGCCAATCGAGCGTCTTTTGCACGTGCGCGAAAACCTCGTCCATGATCGCGATTCCCGCCTCGGCCTGCGCCTCGCTGATCACCAGCGGCGGGTTGATCCGCACGCGCGGGAAATATCCCATCAGTATCAGTCCGCGCTTAAGCGATTCCAGGAAGATCGTCTCGGTGACCTTTCGCCCAAGCGGCGCGCGGGTCTTGAGATCGCGCACCAGGTCCATCCCGATCAGCAGCCCTCTGCCACGCACGTCGCCGATAAACTCGTATTTTTCCATGAGCGCGCGCAGCCGCGTGAGCATGACAGCGCCCACCTTGCGTGAGTTCTCGACCAGCTTGTCGTCGCGAATCGCCTTGATCGTCTCGGCGACCGCGACCGCCGCGAGCGGATTTCCGCCGTAGCTCGACGACGACGCGCTGGGCTTTCCGAACGGTTCCGACTTTCCAAGCTCCTCGCTGAGCAGGACACCCGAGACCGGGTAGCCCGAGCCCATCCCCTTGCCGACTGTCATCACGTCGGGCTCGACGCCGGTATGCTCCACGCCCCACATTTTTCCGGTGCGGGCAAACCCGGTGATCATCTCGTCCGCGATCAGGAGCGCGCCGAATTCTTTTGCGAGCGACTTGATCGCTGGCAGCCAGTCGTCGGGCGGAATCACGTTGCCCGCGGTTCCCTGCATCGGCTCAACGACAATCGCGCCGATCTCGCCCGCCGACGAGTTCTTGATCTGCTGGCGCGCGAAATCCACGCAATACAGCCCGCACGAGGGATGCTCGAGCTTGAACGGGCATCGGTAGCAATCGGCGTAGGGCACCTGGTAGCGGCCGCCGGGCAGCGGACCGTAGCCCTGCTTGGACTCGTCGCCGATAAGCCCGAGCACGCCCATCGTCTTGCCGTGAAAGCCGCCCCAGAAGCTGACCACTTCTGACTTGCGGGTGACCGAGCGCGCCAGGCGCAGGGCGGCCTCGACCGCCTCGGCTCCGCCGCTGTAGAGATGGGCGCGCTTGAGATTTCCGGGCGCGACTTCGCTCAGCAGGCGGAACGCCTCGGCGCGCTCCCTGGTCGCAAAGGTACCGACGATCAGGCGCCGCGCCTGATCCGCCATCGCCTGCGCCAGCCGAGGATGCCCATGGCCGAGGCTTGCCACCGCGACGCCGGCGAAGAAGTCAACGTAGGTGTTTCCGTCGGCGTCGGTCAGAGTGGCGCCTTCGCCGTGGTCGAACGCTACTCCGGCCAGCAGCGAGATTCGCTGGCGGCCGGGAGCGATATGAGATTGCTCGTCCGCGAAGATTTCGCGCGATTTCGGACCGGGAATCGAGGTGCGAATCTGGGGAAGCTTGCCGTTTTTTACCATCAGCGCGAAACCGTTGTGTCCTCCTGAACGTCGGCGGCTCAGCTAGCGCGGGCGCGAAAGCAGCGAGAGCGCCCGCCGCGCGATCGCGCGCGAGGCGGGGCCGCGCACCCGGCTGTAACTGGGCCAGTCGTTAAAGTCGATAATCGCAAAACGATCTTCACTCAAGACCGCGTCACCACCCCACGCCTCCAGTCCCAGCGCGCCGGCGGCCGCCTGTGCGGCCTCGGACAGCGCGCGCACCGCGGCTTCCTGCACCGCGCCATCGGCGGGCAGCGCCGAGAAATACGTCCCGCCGCTCACGCCATAGAACTTGATCACGCTGCCCTCAACCTCCTGCTGGATATAGGCCTGATGGATTCCGCGCGAGGCGAGCGCACGCAGCTTGCTTTCGATATCGGCGCGGCCGGCGGCACGCTGCACGTCGTCGGGGCCCAGCGCGTGCAGGTCGCCGCGCTTGACGAATACCGGCGCGCCGACGTCAACGCCGACCAGCATCCGCGGATCCAGCGGCACGGCGGTTGCGACCAGCGCCCCGGCCGGCGTCGGGACGCCGGCGCCCGCGAGCCCGCGCGCCAGCAGATCGCGGTAGCAATTGCGAATCGCGAGCGCCGAGTTGATCACCACCGCGCCCGCGCGCTCAGCCTCGGCCAGCCGTTTCAGCGCGCGTTCGCCCTGGCACATCGCCAGCAAGAGGTCGGCCGCGGGAGTGGTAATGTCGCAAAAAGTGCGCGCGTCCAGCGCGTCGGTCTGCGCGCCCGCGCGCGAGAGCTCCGCCAGGACGGCATCCAGGATGGCGGCGTCGGCGTCAACCTTGCCCGGCGAGAACTCAGGCTCACGATAAACACCAATCGCATGGAAACTCATCGTCGCACCTCCATCCCCCGGCGGGCTGCCTCGAGATCGGCGGCTTCGTCGATATCGATCGCGCCCGCGACTTCGATCGCGCCAAGGCGGATTCCCTCCTCCACCAGCATCGCCAGGAACCCGCGCAGCGCCAAAAGCCGCCGCGCGCGCGCCCGCGCTACCGAGCGGAAGACCCGGGTCGGGAGCCAGTAGATGCCCGCCGTGACCATCGTGGTTTCCTTTTCACCCAGACTCTCGATAAGACCCTCCTGGTTGACGTTTGTGAAAAGCGGCTTGCGATCGCCGCGCCATCGCGTGACCGCCAATGCGCCATCGATCTTGCCGGCGCCCGTGCTTGCGCGCGCGGAGTCCACAAAGCGCGCGAACTCCGCCTGCTTGACCACCGTATCGACGGTCGCGAGCAGGAAATTTCCCGGCGCAAGATGTTCGCCGAGCGCAAACAACGACTCCATCGAGCTTTCCGTGTCGCGCACTACGATCCGCAATGCGGCGGGAAACGCGATTTCCCGCGCAAGCGCCGCGGTCTCGGAATTGATCACCGCGAGCACCTCGGACGCGCCCGCCGCGAGCATCGCATCCGCCTGGCGCTCGAGCAGAGTCATGCCACCCAACTCGACCAGCGGCTTGGGGAGACTCGCGCCACCCGAGCGGCGCAATCGGTCCCCGCGGCCGGCGGCGATTATCGCGCCCTGGAAAGTTATCGCCATTCGATTTCAGCTATCTCCTCGAGCGTCGCGATCGTGTAGTCGGCGCGACCATGCTCTTCGCGAGGCGGCGTTGCTGCGGTGGAGCCGGGCGGATGGTACCAGACCGTGGTCAGGCCGAGCCGGCGCGCCGGCGCGCAATCCTTGTCCAGCGAATCGCCGATCATTGCGGATGCGTCCGCCTTGGCCCCCAGCGCCCCGAGCGCGGCCTCGAAAATGCCGGGGTCGGGCTTGAAAATGCCGACGCGAGAAGAATCGATCGCGGCATCGACCAGCTTCGCAAGCCGCGCTTCGGCCAGGATCCGGTCGAGATTGCCGTAGAAATTCGACACGATCGCGATCTGAAAGTGGGGGCGCAGATGCTCCAGCACGGCGCGGCTGTGTTCGAGTCCGCGCAGCGTTTCGGCCGCAAACGACTCGGTGATTTGTTCGACCAGGCGATGACGCCCGCGCGCGTCCATCGCGGCGATAGTTGCGCGAATCGGCGGCGGTCCATCGCGCAGCAGATGCTCGGTTTGCTGGCCCACCAGAAATCTCACCAAGTCGCGCAGCGAAAAGCGCCGCATCGGACCGCTCGCGCGATACGCGATGCGAGTGGCATGGTCGAAGGCGGGGTCCAGACCCTCGCGCGACAACTCGATACCCGCCGCCCGGTATTGCGCAAGGAAGCGGTCGAGCCAATGCGCGGGACCGTCCAGCGTCCCGCCGAAATCGAAAAGCAGAGCAGAGATCATCGCTCCAAGCCGAGAAGTTTAACAGCACCAAGGCTCTGTCACTAGGCGCCAGGTTGCGGCGCAATGAATTCGCTGCGCAGTCCGAAGGTTTGACAGGCCGCCCGCCCTCTCGTAAATCCATCGCGCGGCGCAGCGCCGTGCGGGAAGGATCGCCCGGATTTGCAACAGATGAAATCAACCGTTCTCCTTGTCTTTGCAGCATCGGCGCTCGCTCTGGCGACAGGGCTGGCACCAATGCGAGCCTCGGCCGCGCCGGCCGCGGCTGATCCGACAAATTCGGTGCGGCAGGTAGTGGAATCTCTACGCAAGCTGCGTACCACGACCGATTCCGCCGCGCGCGCGAACAGGTTCGCCTCCATCGACGCCGCGCTCGCCGTCGAACCGCTCTGCCGTCAGGCACTTGGCGCGCAATGGAGCAGGATCAGCGCCGCCGAGCGCATGCATTTCGTAAGCATGATCCTGACCCTGCTGCATAAGATCGCCTATCCAAAAGCGGCTGAATTTTTTTCCGGGCTCACGGTCGAATATCGGGGCGAGCGCCCGCATCCGGGCGGCGGACAAGTCGTCGATACCGCGGTGAAGCGCGGCGATGGAGGTGAGGTAAGTATCGATTACGTGATGGAAAAATCGGACGGGCGGTGGAAAATCCGCGATATCCTGCTCGATCGGCAGAGCCTTGCCGCGAGCGTCGCCGGCCAGATCCAGGGCGTGCTCAAGCAGGGATCCTACGCCGACCTGGTGCGCCAGATGGAGGCCAGGATCAAGCAGACCGGCTCATAATCGGTCAGCGATTGATGAAGCAAACCTTCTAGCCATGCCTCATTGGGCGTGTTAGCTTGACGCGCTAGGCTCACTCGATTGCAAGACGTGGCCCTAATTAGGACTTTGCAGATAGAAACGGCATTAATCGCCGCTCCTTCTCGCGCAAGCAACCGCATCTTTGGGCGGCCGTTGCTGGAGCGTTTGTTAATTTCCTGCCAGCGCGCCGGCATCACGAAGTTCATAATTCAGACCCCGCGTGAGCGGCGCAGCGACCTCGATTCCGCGCTGGGCAGCTTCAGGAGCCATCCCGACGTGGTCGTGGTCGATAACTTCGGCGATGCGGCGCTGCGCGCCGGCGGGGTGGACACTGACGCTGGCGCGATCGCATTCAGCGGCAATCTGGTTTTCCAGAAATCCTATCTCGGGCGCGTTCTGACCGAGGCGCGCAGCAACCCCGGCGCCGTGGTCCGGATGACCAGCGCGGACAGCGACCGCGGCGGCGAGATCGCGGCCGGACCGATCGCGAAGATCATGACGGCGGGCGGCATGAGCCTGGGCGACGCGCGGCCCGCGGTGGGCGACCTGCCCTTCGCGCTCAACGGGCGTCCGGAAGATCGCGAGGAAGCGGAACTCAGGCTCGCACGCTCGCTGCACAAGGAAACCACGCACACGGACGCGCCGATGGCGCGGCTGCTCGATCGCAAGATTTCCTGGCGCATCAGCTACCGCCTTGCGCGCACGCGGGTCACCCCCAACCAGGTCACGATCGCGAACACGCTGCTGGGCTTTGTCTGCGCGCTCCTGTTCGCGACGCCGAACTACTGGGCGGGGCTGCTCGGCGCGCTGCTGTTCGTGGCCTCGATCACGATCGACGGCGTGGACGGCGAGCTGGCACGGCTCAAGATGTGCGAGACCGAATTCGGCGGCAAGCTCGATGTGGTCACCGACAACATCGTTCACGTCGCGGTCTTCATCGGCATTTTCACCGGCGTTTACCGCGCCAGCAATAACGACGCGTTTCTTTACCTGATGGTGGTGCAGCTGGGCGGTTTCGGGCTCGCGGCGCTTGCCACCTACCTGGCATTCAGCAGCCGCGACTCGCAGGCGCAGCGATGGATCGACTCGGTTGACCGATGGACCGGCCGGGATTTTGCCTATATGCTTGTGGGCTTCGCGCTGCTAAACCGGCTGGACTGGTTTTGTTGGGGCACTGCGTTCGGTACTTACATATTCGCGGTTGCCCTGTTGTGGCTGAATGCCCGGCGGCAGCGCAACGATACCGGCAACGACGGTCGCGCGGCCGCGTAGGAAGAGCGGCGGAGGTTAAATGAACAAGAAGCCCCGGATTCTCCTGGTCCAACCTACGACCGTCCACCTGGACGGCACGCCGCATAAGTCGCGCTGGCGATTGATAATGGGACTCATGATTCCGCTGATGGCGGGACTGACCCCCGAGGACTACGACGTCACCCTGTGCGACGAGCGCCTCGAGGAGATCAACTTCGACGGCGGATGGGACCTGGTCGGAATGACCACCACTATCGGCGCCTCGCTGCGCGCCTATCAGCTTGGCGACGAGTTCCGCCGCCGCGGTATTCCGGTCGTGTTCGGCGGCTTTCACGCCACCCTCCAGACCGACGAGGCACTCAAGCATTCCGACGCAGTCGTGCAGGGCGAGGCGGACCTGGTATGGCCCGAGCTGCTGCAGGATTGGCGCGACGGCAAGATGAAGCAGGTCTATAAGGCGAGCAAGGTGCATGACCTCAAGCATCTGCCGCGCCCGCGCCATGAGCTGCTCAAGCTCAACCGCTACCTGTTCAAGGCGGTGCCGATCCAGGCCAGTCGCGGATGCCCCTACCGATGCTCGTTCTGCGAGATTCCGGTGTTCTACGAGGGGAGCTACCGCACCCGCCCGATCGAGGACATTCTCGAAGAGATCAAGCAGACCATCGCGATCACCGGATTCCGCCGCTTCCAGTTCATCGACGATCAGATCACCGGCAAGCACAAGTTCGCGCGCGAGTTGTTCAAGGCGCTGGCGCCGCTCAATATCCGGTTCTCGTGCCTGTGGACGATCAACTCGAATCACGACGACGAGCTGCTGGAGCTGGCCTCCAAGGCGGGAATCTTTCACGTCAATATCGGCGTGGAATCGATCAGCCAGGACTCGCTGCTGTCGATGAACAAGATTCAGAACCACGCCAATCAGTACAAGAAGCTGCTCAAGAAGCTCGAGAAATACGGCATCTACTATTCGCTCAATTTTCTGTTCGGACTCGAAGAGGACAAGCCGCACATCTTCGACGAGACCCTCAAGTTCCTGCACGAGGTGCGTGCGCCCGAGGCGTTCTTCAACACGGTTACGCCGCGCAAGGGCACCCCGATGCGCACGCAGCTGGAGAACGAGGGGCGCGTGATAATCCCCGACGCTGACCTCTACACCAACAACTTCCGTTGCATGTTCGTGCCCAAGAACATGTCGCCGCAGGAAGTCGAAGAGGGAGTCTGGCGCTGCACCAAGGAGTTTTACTCACTCAAGTCGATGTTCAAGCGGCTGCTGCTGCCGCCCAACAAGTTCACCTGGCAGGGGCTGACCGAGAACATGCTGTTCTGGTACGGCGCCAAGCGGCAGATCGATCCGGTCGACTATTATTGAGCCGCTGACCGATTAACCGAACCCCATCGCGGGGCCGGAGCGAAAATCGCTCCGGCCCCGTTTTGTTTTTCGCTTATGCGGTAGACTGGCGTACGGAGCGCCTGCGACGGGCGAGCTTCACGAGCCAGACGATTACGGTGACCAGCCCGACCAGCATCAGGATCATCATAATGATGCCGGCTACAGCCTTGAGCGCATAATGCGTGCGCACGGGCGGAAATTCGTTGTCCCGCAGCGGCTTTCCGCGCTCATAAAGTCCAAGCACCCAAACGTCGAACGCGCGATCCCGAGGATCTTTGCTTTCCAGACCGATCGTGACCTTCTGCCACTTGATCGCCTGCGCAAAATCGCCGCTCTCCGCATATGAGGCCGCCAGGGTGGCGACATAAGTCGCGTTGCGATATCCGGTTGCTTCGCACGCGTGTGTCGCGAGCGTAACGGCGGCTTTCCCGTCGCGCGCCTCCGGATGAGAGTTCGTGGCCAGCGCCATCGCCGCCCAGTTCGCTCCTTCAGGGTCGAAGCTGGAAGCGTTCTTCGCGACCGCCACGAAGTCGGCCCGCGCGGCGCTCCAGCGATGGAGCTGCAGCTCGAGGTCGCCGCGGTTGTACAACACGTCCACATTGCCGGGAGACACCTTCAAATAGTCGTTATAGCTGGCGAGCGCGCGCGGCAGATCGCCGCTCGCGCTGTAGATCTGGGCACGGCAGCCGTAGCCTCTCGCAGAGCTCGGGTTTAGCTTCACAATCTGATCGCAGTCGGCAATTGCGGGGCCGTACTGCCGCATGTCGAGGTGAATGGCGGCGCGCCGCGCGTACAACATCACGTTGCCCGGACTCAGTGTGATCGCTTGACCGATGTCACTCAGCGCTTCCGGATAACGCTTCTCGCTCTGGTAAAGCGCCGCGCGGTCGCGGTAATTCTCCGGATCCTTCGGATTGACCGCGATCGCTTTGGCGTAGTCGCGATGCGCGGACGGGTTGTCGCCTTTGTGCGTGTACTCTATCGCGCGCTGGCGCCAGTAAAGGCTGACGTCCGGGCGCAACGAGATCGCTTTGGAGAAATCCGCGATCGCCTGGTCGTGGAGGTTCTGCTGCGAGCAGAGAATGCCCCGATACGAATACAGACTCGCACGGCCCGGATCGATCGCGATCGCCTTGTCCATCTCGGTTACGGCTTGCTTGTAGTTTCCGTGATGCTCATCCGCCGTCGCCCGCTGCACGATCGGATAGACGGGACTTGTAGTAGGTATATAGAATCGTCCGTACTCATCTTTCGCCTGCTCCCGTGCGGACCCGAATCCCCTCGGCGCAAAATTTGACTGTCTATGTGAGAACGGAGAACCCGACCGCGCGCCGGCCAGCGCAACCAGTATCAACACCATCGCGCCGGCCGTGAAATTCGCCACCACGCACGGCAGCAGCCGCCGCTTCCACAGGAACAACCCCACCAGGATCGCCTCGGCGGGTGCGAACGCCAGCGCGCCTTCAAATCCCCACAGCGGCAGATGCGCCGCCAAATCGAGCGCGAGCGCGCCTGCTCCGCCGATTAGGACACTCCCGCTGAGCGTGCGCAGGCGCGACGCCGCGAATCCTCGCATCGCAAACTCGCGCGAAATTGCGGCGACGGCGACCACCGCCAGCCCGAACAGAAACGCCGCCAGTGAGGCCGGAATAGCGTAGTCCGGATACAGAACGCGCAGGTGCGATCCAATCGCAACGCCGGCGCCGCCCGGCGAAATTCCGGCCACGCTCGGGATCAGAATGCTCAGCACAAACAATCCGAGCCCGACGCCCACGCCGAGCTTCAGGTCGTCTGCTGTCGGAGGCCGGATTCCGACCGAGCCCAGCGGCCGCTTCTCGGCAAAGCGTACGATTGCGAGTATTGCAACGATCTCTGCGACCGAAGCTACGAATGCGACTACCCAAACGACGGTGCCGGTCGCGTTGCCAAGCGAGGTGATTACCCAGATGATTACGCCCAACGCGAATGGAATCGCGAACGCAATCGCAAGTCCCATCCCTGCCGCGGACGCGGGCGTCGGAATTCCCGCCAGCGGCCCGGAGCGGGGCCCCCGCAGGAGTTCCGCAAACCGGTCGCTCGCAGCGGCCTCGTTGAGTTCCGGTTTCTGCACTCTCCCCGCCTTTTGAAATCCTGCCCGGAGCGCGGCGCTGCTCGCCCGCGGGCCTTTTACCGCAGCAAATGGGTCCCCGCCATCGCCGCCCGGTTCACGCAGTCGCGATCAGCAAGCCCGCGTTCTTGGTCATGCGGATCGCGCCGTGCGTGGCGATTTCGCCGTCCAGATGCGCGCGCAGCGCCGCCAGCTGCTCGGGAGTCGCATGCTCGCGCCGGCGGGTCGAGTTGAAATAGTCGATGAGCGGCTGCGCTTGCGTGATCACCAGCGAATCTTCGTAGCGCTGGCATTCGACCGCGGGGAACGCGGCGCGCATCATCTCGCTGCCGTTTTCAAGTCCGAAGCGCAGCGCCGCGACGCTTATCGGCACACCGATGAACCGCCGCACCATCTGGTCGAACTCGCGCATGTTCGCAAGCCCCATCGTGGCGGCGTAACAGCGCCCGCCCGGGACAAGGACGCGGCGAATCTCGCCGAGCGCGAGCGGAATCTCGCGCACGTGATAGAGCATGTGATTCGCGATGACCGCGTCGAATGACCGGTCCGCGAATGGCAGCGCCTGCGCGTCGGCTTGCAGATATTGAAAACGATGCGGCACGCCAGCCAGCCGCGCACGCGCCTCCGCGATCATGCCGGGCGAGAAATCCGTGAGCGTCACGCGCCATGCCGGCGGAATCCGGCGCGCGTTCTGCGTCCAGAACAGCGCGGTGCCGGTGCCCAGCTCGAGGATCCGCGCATCCGGCGCAACCGGCATGCGATCGAAAATCCAGCGGAAGATTCCGTAACGATTGGTGCTGAAGCGTTCGTGCAGGCGCACCCGCGCCGAGAGGTTGGAACCGTCCTTGTACTGCTCGCGCAGCGCGTCGGTGAATCGGTCCGGCATGTCCGCGATGTTACTGCGGGCAATTCACCCGCTCAACGACGCGTGCGCGCAATTTTTCGTGTGGCGTTGGCCGGCGCCGAGAACCTCGGGGGCGCCTGGGGGTTAGTCGATACAGGACTCTGCGGGCGGCCAGCGGCCGCGATTCACCATGCGAGGTTGGCCATGTCGCGCGGAACCTTGACCGTGATCTGCTTGCGATGGCCGTCGCGCACGATGCTGAAGTAAACCAGTTCGCCGCCCCGGACCTCGCGCATCCGATCCTCAAAGTCGAGGAAGTTGGTCACCCGGTTGCCGTCCACGCCGATGATCATGTCGTAGTTTTCGCCGATCTGCGCATCGGCCAGGACCGGAACCACCAAGATCGCCGGCGGGAACACCAATGCGGCCGCAATCGCCGCGCCGGTCAGCGCGTTATGAATCGCCTGATGATACCCGTGCAGGCCCGCCTGCGCGGCGGGGCTGCCCTGCTCGACTTTAAGCACCAGGAGCCCGTCGGCTATCTCGCCCGAGACCAGTTTGCGCCGCCCCTCGCGCATCTCCATGCCGATCGGCGAAGTGATCGCGCCCTCGGCCATGAAGGCGCGCAGGCTCTGCATCTGGACCGGATCGCTGACTCCCTCCTGCGCGCGTTCGTAGTTGGCGATCTCCGGATTGGTGTAATCCTGCGCGTCCTGCAGAGTGCTCGAAGCGGCCGGCCGGGCGCCCGCCGACGGCGCCTGCGGCGCGGACTGCGGGGCCTGCGGAATCTCGGCGGTGCTCGGGCCCGGTGCTTGTGCTCCGGCAAAGTTCGAGCGGAGGTTCGGCGGCAGCACCACGATCGGCGTCTCCGCCGGATCCGGAGCCGGAAGGTCCGCGTCGGCGGGGTCGTCCGCGGTGTCCGGGACCGCGCCCGCGGCCAGACCCGTGTCGGGCGCCGACGGAGCGGGCGACGCGTCCGCGCGCGGGACTTCCTCGACCCGCCCGGCTGTCGCCGCGGCCGTGGGCGCGGCCTCCGCAATCGTAGCGGCGGATCGTGCCGCCGCGCTATCGATCTGTGCCGACGCGGGAATCGCGGCCAGCACCGCGAGTGCCGCCGCCGCACCTGCCAGCCATCGCCCTGTCGCGCGGCTAATTGAGACTCCAGCGCTTCTCATGCTCCACGACCCGGCCTTCCCTGCCGAGCTTCTTAAGATGAGAGCGAACCGAGCCCGCGGCGGCCGGATGCAGATATTCCGGCACGTCCACGTAAATCCGCTTGACGATGGCCATCACTTCGATCGGGCCGTCGGCAAGCACTTCCAGCACCTGGCGCTCGCGAAGTTCGCGATGCGCGATATACTCGCGGATTTTTTCACTGGGGTTGCGGATCACCGGGCCGTGCGCGGGATAGATGGTCTCCAGTTCCAGCGCCAGCAGGCGGTTGAGCGAATCCATATAATCGCCCAGGTCGCCGGTATCGTCAGGAATGACTGTGGTGCCCGCGCCCAATACAACGTCCCCCGTGAACAGCGCGTGTTCCTCTTCCAGGTAATAGCACAAATGATCGGGTGCATGTCCCGGCGTATGGATCGCGCGCAGCGTCGCGCCTTCAGTTTCGATTACCGCATCGTGGCCGATCTCGGTCAACGGGTCTCCCGCAGCGGCGTCATGCCCCGGCCACGGCATCTTGAGCGCCTCCACCTCGCCAAAGCGCTCGCGGACCTGCTTGACGCCGCCGATATGGTCGACGTGCGCGTGCGTGAGCACGATCCGCTCGACGCCGGCGCCGCGCGAGAGCTCTTTCAACGCGGTCTCCAGCAGGTCGGCCCAGATCGGCACGCCCTGTCCGGTATCGAGCACGATCTGTTTGCGGCCGGTTCCCACCAGGTAGGTGTTGGTGCCGGGTCCGGTGAAGGGACCCGGATTATGGCCGAGCACGGTGGCCACGCGCGGCGAATGACGCGCGTAGTCGGGCAGCTTCATTCCGATCATCGAATCGGTAACGATCCGCGCGGGAGTTTTCATCGATACGATCTCTCCGATGCTAGCGCCGGTTGCGCTCGAATATCAGCCGCAACCCCTTGAGCGTAAGGAACTCGTCCACTTCCTCGATCGTCTCGGACTCGGGCGCGATCAATTCCGCCATTCCTCCGGTCGCGACCACGCGGGCATTCTCGCCACGCTCCTTGCGAATCCGGCTCACCAGCCCATCGACCAGCGCGGTATATCCGAACACCAGTCCCGACTGGATCGCCTGGATCGTGGTGCGGCCGACCGCCTCGCGCGGACGCACCAGCTCGACCCGGTACAGCTTGGCCGCGTTCGCGATCAGCGCGTCCATCGAGACGCCCAGTCCCGGCGCGATCGCTCCGCCCGCGTACTCGCCGCGTCCGGTCACGTAATCGAACGTGGTGGCGGTGCCGAAATCGACCACGATGCAGGCACTCGCGTAATGGTCGTATGCGGCCACCGCGTTCACGATCCGGTCCGCGCCGACTTCCTTGGGATTCTCGTTGAGAATCGGCATTCCGGTCTTGATCCCGGGCCCCACCATCAGCGGCGAGCATCGGAAGTACCGCTCCGCAAGCTGCTCCATCGAGCGGTTGAGCGGCGGCACCACGCACGCGATCGCAACGCCCTCGGGCCTGAGTCCCGGCTCGATTCCTGCGCCGCGCAGAAGAGTGTTGAGCAGCGCGCCATGCTCGTCGGTGGTGCGCTCGGCTACGGTCTGGATACGCCAGTGGCTGGTCAGCTTTTCGCCTTCGTAGATGCCAATAACAGTGTGGCTGTTGCCGACGTCGAGCGTGATAATCATTTTAACATCCGCGGGCCGCGTCATCGCCCGCCTGCGCGAGCCGGATAATAGCGCCCGCCGTCAGCGCAATGGCAATCCGGCGCGCCCCGGCATCCCAAGCGGCATCGCGGCCGGCCCTGTCGCAATCCTCGGCGACGACATCCAGGGACTGGTCGCGGGACCAAAAATACTGAGCCGCACCGGCGCCGCCATCGGCCGCAACGGAGCGATCGGCCTGACCGGCACCGGGTAGGCCGACGGCGGCAGCGTCGCTCCGCGTCCGGCGGGCACGAATGCCGCCGCCGGGCCGCTCGCGACCGCCTGGTTCTCGTAATCCTGCAAAGTTCCCCACGCCGGATCGCCGTCAGAATCGTCCACGCTGGAAACTTCCTCAGTCGAGGAGTCGCCCGGCGCCGATCCGTCCGCGCCTGCCGCCACGCCGTCAGCGGGAGAGATTTCGGATTCCGGCTGCTTGCAGGTAACGATCACGCCGTCCTGGGCGCAGACCTGCGGAATCTCGAGCACCTGGTTGACGGTTTCCCACCCAGCGGAAGACGATGCGTCGGCGTCGGACTCCGCCCGGGCGCCGGCCGGCGCCGCGAGCACAAGCGCGCCCGCCAACAGCGCCGCGGCGAGCGGTCCGAGCGATTTCACTATCCGATTCACGACGATCCGGACACGCGCCGCGAGACCTCCGCAGCCCCGATTTCGCCGCGTGCATCCGAGCAAAACCTATCACTCCACGATCTGGGGGCCAAGGCGCCCGCGCCCGCGGCGCGCCGCTCGGGCCAAGGGTTGCACGGCGCGGCTGGCCCGCTAAGATTGCCGCCTATGCCGGACGAAAAAGTTGCATTGGTTACGGGCGCCGGACGCGGAATCGGACGCGATATCGCGATGAGGCTTGCTCGCGAGGGGTACGCGGTCGGACTTATCGCGCGCACCAAGTCCCAGCTCGAGGAGACCGCCGACCTCATCCGCCAGCAGGGCGGTAAGGCGCTCGTCACCCCGACCGACGTGTCAAAGCGCGAGCAGGTGCTCGCGGCGGTCGCCGCGGTCGAGCGCGAGCTCGGTGCGATCGAGGTGCTGGTCAATAACGCGGGCGCCTATCTGCGCAAGCGCCTGACCGAAATCACCGAAGAGGATTTCGATTTTCAGCTCAAGGTGAACACCTACGGGCCGTTCTTCTGCGCGCAGGCAGTGGTGGGCAAGATGGCGGAGCGCGGCGGCGGAACGATCATCTTCGTGCTCGGCTCCGAAACGCGCGGAGGTCCGGCGCAATATTCCGCCTACAATGCCTCCAAGGTCGCCCAGCGCGCGATCGCAGAGTCGGTCGCGTATGAATTCATGCATCTGGGCGTACATGCCGCGACGCTCGACGTCGATGGCGCGGTGGACAGCCCGCGCGTGCGCGAATCGATGCCCGATACCGACCCGTCGCACTTCGTCTCGCCCGAAGTTATCTGCGGCGAGATCGTGCATCTGATCAATCAGCCCAGAAGCTCGTGGACCTTCGCGGTGGATCTGCGCTCGTACGCGCAATGGCGCCCGCGGGTGGCGGCAAAGAAGAAGGCCTGAGCGAGCGGCGGCGGGACTGGCTCGCAAAAGAGGCGCGCGGCGACGGCTGGAAGCGAATCATGTGGTCTTGATGCGCGGAAAATTGTAGTGTCGGTTTCTCAGCCCCGGCGCGCTCATCGTCGCGCGGGGGCATCGCTCGCGGTCGGGGTGTGGCGCAGCCTGGTAGCGCACACGCTTGGGGTGCGTGTGGTCGCCGGTTCAAATCCGGCCACCCCGACCAAACAAAAATCCTGTAAATCCAAGGGTATTTCCGAGTTTCGATTAGGTGTGTCTCGGCCTGTACCGGAAGATTGTGCCCAATTTTGTGCCCTCCCCTGCCGATCGTCAAAAGAGCGGTTAGTTTCCGTGTTTCGCTCCAGCGTCGCGATTGCTTCGCGGCGGGCCTGAACGCGGATATGCGCGTACCGGGCGAGCATCCGATCATTCACGTGTCCGGCAAGCTGTCGAATGGTCTCGACAGACACCAACGGATTTTCGGCGAGTCGGGTCACAAATGTGTGCCGTGCATCGTAAAAGCGGCAATCGACTTCGGCAGCACGGCGGGCAGTTTCAAATGCGGACTTGTAGCTCCACTGGCCCATCGGACGTTTCAGGTCCAGGTCCCAGATCAGCGGTTTGCGGCGATTGCCCGCGAGCCCCACGCGATGGAAAGGGAATACATAACTATCCGGTGGAGCATCGGGAAATCGTGCGAGCCAATCCGTGAGCGCTACGCGCGCGCGGTTCGTGAGGGGAACGACACGTCCCGTGCCGCCGGCCGTTTTGGACTGCGATACTACAATTTCGCCTTCGATAATCGCGCCATCATTCCAGCGGAGCACCAAATCACGACGGCGGAGGCTGCGGCTTTCCGAAGGGCGAAGTCCCGCGTCAAGTGAAAAGATGAAGAAAGGAAATAGCGCCGGGGAAGAGCTGTGCGAGACGGCATCGAGGAGCCGATCCTCCTCTTCGAGGGACAGGGAGCGACCCGAATCCGTTTTTTCCCGCAAAAAATGAATCTTCCCGGCCAGCGGCATCCAGTATCCGCAGTGCTTGAGTATTTGTCTCAAGGTCGCGATTTCGCAATTCACCGTTCGCGCCGAAAGCCCCTCGCCAAGACGCTTTCGCTGAAGGGCCGCGATGTCGTTGAGAGTGATGTCAGAAACGAGCCGTGCGCCGAACTCACTGACGAGCTTGCGCGAATACTGCTCGTAATACACCCTGCCGAGCGGCGTGAGGGCTCCTTTGGACGCCAGCCATTCCTTTGTGGCCAGCGCGAATAACGGCACGCGTTCGCGTTTCGCGATGCGGTTGAAGCCGAGTTCAAGATCGCGGCGCCGGGCGCGCTCGGCCTCGCGGGCGATGGTTTTTGAATTGGTCCTCGCCGTCTCGCGGATGAGCTGGCCTTGAAACAGGAACTTGAACCAATACGTTTGGCCCCTTTTGAAAACACTCATCGGTTTTTATCCTTGCCTATGCTGCCCGGTCACTCGCTTCGGACAGATAGCGGCGCACGTCGCTGTCGAGCAACACAACTCGCCGCCCGAGATGCGCAGCCTTGAGGCGACCGCGCTTCACCTCAAGCCTAAGAAAAGGAACCGAGACGCTCAGGCTGCGCGCCAGTTCTTCAAACGTCCAGCCAAGCTTGAAACTCTTGAACTGCTTCTCCTCGTCCATTTTGACACCTGTTCAGTTTGGGTTGCGCGCGGCCCTGCTGAAAAAGAAGGAAACGAACCGCGCATAACCCAATCTAGGCCAAATCTTATGATATTGTCAAATTCAATAATTACACTATACCTGCCCGACCTCATAGTTCGGCGAGCATGCCGAGGCGCAGGAGCCGGACCCGTGCGGCCTGTTCGGAGACCTGGCAACGCCTCATGATCCGTGCGACCACTGCGCGAGCCAGATCTGAATCCATGGACAGCGGCGGCTGCTTGGCTTCGCGCATCGCAATCTCACCCGCCCACAACTGCAGGTATGATCGGGGCATCAGCAGCGCGCCGCTGATGTATGCTGCCTGCCATTCCATCCAGTCGTTCTCCGGAGCGGTCACGATGGTGTCGCGGTGGCAAGTCCATGATGGCGCGGCAGGTTCGCGCGGCGCTTCTGGCCCGGACTTTCTCCACAACGGCGCGTGAAACCAAACGTGGCCATACTCATGTCCGAGAGTAGTTCGGAGCCGGTTTTTGTAGCGCGGATCCGAGAGCCGTTTCGCAATCAGTACCTTCGGCTTCCGGTCGAAAAAGAAGTCGGTATGTCCGTCTTCTTCTTGCGGGAGCTCGGCATACATGTCGAGATCGTCGGCCTCAGCCTCGATCATGCGGATCAGGTCATCCGTCGGGATCGGGAGCTTGAAGCCGCCGGCGTGGAGATCCATGAAGTCCACGACGATCCGTTCACACCGGTCATCAAGCTCTTCCGTCTTGAAGTAGAGACGCTTGATCGGGCGTCCGAGCGGATCGCGAAGCAGCTTCATTTTCGCTTGCCAGTCGGTTTTACTCCCAGCGCCTTGCGGAACGCGCGGTACGCGGCTTCGACCCGCGGCTGGTCGGCCTCGGTCTTCACGTCCGGAGGCTGGCGGTTCGCATGAAAGTACAGCACATCGGGTGAGATGCCGACAATCTTCGCGAGTTGCTCGATCAGATAGTCGTCGGGCGGGTAGCGGTGATCGTGCTCGACCGCGTTGAGGTATGGCGGATCGACACGTCGGCCGTCTTCACGTCTTAGCCGGGCGGCAACCTCTCTTTGGGTGAGCCCCGCCTTTTTCCGGGCCTCTCTGAGGACTTGGCCAAATGTCTTCATTCCGATTGATCAGCGCAAACCATCGCCACTCGCCGCCTCCTGATTGCTGAAGGGTAATAGAGTCCCCAGGAAATGTCATCGGAAATCCGAAATACAATAATTGTCTAATGTCGAAGTGAACCCTGCGCTCGCCAAGCCGATCGACTCTCGTCGTCGGTTCGATCGCGCCCGGGATTTTGGCGTTTCTACGCAGCTCTCTAATGTCCCGTCTTAGGTGCGCGCTTGCCCACGGCTCGGCTGGATTTCTTTCCTGGCTGGAGTACATTCACGCGCTTACGCATCTCACGCACCATATCGACGATTTCCTCGCCGGAGACGTCGCTATCTACGCCCACCACGTCGAGCGGCGAGCGACGCGAGCGTTCGGGCTGAATGAGGAACACCTGTCCATCGCGGCGTTTCACCCGTACGGCGCCCTCGCGCCGCGCCCGTTCGAGAAGAGCGGCGAACTTCTGTCGTGCTTCTGAAAATGTATAGACCGTCACGGTTGTATCTCCAATATTTTGATCCCCGCACGGGCGGCAGCGGTCACCAACCCGTGATCGAGGGAGAGCAAAGCGCAGTGATGCTGCATAGCACAGACGAGGACATAGGCATCGTATGCGTAGAGATCGAAGTTCTGAGCCACTTCGAGCGCCCGATCCAGTTCTATGTCTGAAAATCGGATCGGAATCTGCCGGTACGCTTCGAGTGCCCGGCGCGAGGCACGAAGGGTGAGCCGTCGGCTTTTAAACATGGCGGAAAATGCGTTGCCGACCTCCCAATGAACCGAAGGCGGTGCAAGCAGGTCCGCGGATGCGGTGGCTTGCACCAGGGCGTCGCGGTGAGGTTCGCGGACGAGGACCGCTATGATGACAGAGGTGTCGACCACGATCTCCATACCTGTACAATTGTACAGCAGTTTACCCGCAGTTTCCATCCTGGCCCGCTGATTCGGGGACATCCAACCGCGCGCGATATCCTCCCAGACTCACAGCGCACCATCGAAGTGGAGCGTCCGCTTCCCCGAAGGGGCAGGACGCGCTTCTCCGGTATGGGATTGCGTGAACATTTTGAAGGCGCACTCCCCTCAACCGAAATAGGGGGAGCGCGCAGGATTCCGGGACGCGCGAAGCGGAGCGCTGCACGGCGTGACAAGCGAAGCATCCGGCGTCAGCCGGTGGCGCGCCGTGCCCGTGGAGCGAGCGCCACCGATTTTCTCGGGGGGTAGCAGACTACCTTCGCATGCCGTGGCCCCGATTAAGAGTGTGCCGCTGCTCATTGGGCAGGACCGTGAAGGCGGAGTGGCGAACGCCGATCTGATGCTCGATCGCCATGGATTTCTCGCGGCTTCTATTGAGCGCTCTGGGGAGCTGGCCGCGGTCGTTCGTATAGATAGCGACCGCCTTCCGAGCACGGCTGATCGAGACGTAAAACTGCTTGCGGTTTATGAGCTCAGGCAAGAGTTGCGTATCGACATCGATGATGACGCGATCGACCGTTGCGCCTTGCGCCGAGTGCGACGTTGAGGCGTATCCGTGGTCGATGTGGCGCAGACGATCCGCCGCTCCGCTCAATTCCTTGCCGTTGTCTAAGCACAAAACCGCGCGGCGAGGGTCGATGGTTTTGATTGTAGCGAAATCGCCATTGGCAACCCCGAGCGCCCGGTCGGGTGCGCGGAACTGTATCCGGTCGCCTTGCGCGAAGACTCGAGGTTCCTCGCGAAAGACTTCGACGCCGAACAGCCGGACCGGATTGTATTGGACGCGCCGCCCGTTGCCCGTATCAATCGTAAGCATGTTCGCGTCGCGATCCACTTTTTCGACATCCGCGTAGGCGCCTTTGGCGATCGCGAACTGTTTGCTTCCGCGAGTAAAGCGAATCACGTCGCCCGCTTCATAGTTGTAGGCGATCGAGCGCTGCGCGCCAGAGAGGCCGCGATTCACCAAAATGGTCCGTTCAGTTCCAAGCGGCGAGATGTGACCGTGCGCGATCAGCTCGGCTCGGATGGCTTTGTTCAACTCGCGCCGCTCGTCGTTTGCCGGACTCACTACCAGGACGCGGTCGCCGGAGTCATGCGCGGCGAGGTATTCTCGGGCTATCTCTCTGCGGCGCTGATCGATGCCGCCGACTTCGCGGATATCGGCGCGGCGTTCAAGAATCGCGAGCGACTCCGCGACTTCGCCTCTTGCGGCGTGCATCACGGCTTCGCGGAGTTGCGGGTCGTGCTGGCGGCGGATGGTATCGAGCCGGGCGACCAGCATTCCAGCCTCCTGCATCTGATAGATGGGCCGCCCCGCTTCGATCGCATGATGCTGGCCTTGGTCGCCCACGAAGACGATCCTCGCTACGCATTGTTCACGTGCCTTGTGGAGAAGCCGGTTAACCTGCCGTGCGGGGAGTAGGCTCGACTCGTCGATGATCCAGACTTCGTTTGAGGCATCGCGTGCTGATTGGCTTTCGAGGAGGCTGGCGACGGTCCTAGCCGACACGCCGGCCTCGGAGAGTGACTTGACCGCGCGGGTCGTCGGTGCGAACCCGCGGACGGTGTATCCCTGGTTTTCCGCGAATTCGCGGATCGCGCCGACCGTCGTAGTCTTCGCAGCGCCCGCACGACCTTCGATTGAGGTGATCCAGTCGGTGGACGCAAGCGTGAGTTCGGCGACAGCAGTCTGATCAGGAAGCAAGTTGCGCTGGCTCGCCCATCGGCGGATCTCGTTCGAACTGCCGATAGCGGAGGCCCTGCCTTGACCCGCACGCATCAGTTCGATGTTCCCGCGCTCAAAAGCGATCATCTGTGGCGTCGTGTAGGCGCCTCGCGGTGAGTTCACAGAGTCGCCGGCAACGATCAGCCGACCGTTTCGCTGCAACCGCTCGCTCTCCGTTCGTATCTGAGCCAGTTCGACACTTCCCATCGCATGTTGAAGTGCCTTCGCTTCAAGCGCACGCCGATCGATTACGGCCTCGCGCTCGATATTTTCGTCGATACTCTGGCGAATGGCTTCGCCCGCCTTTTCCGGATGTCGAAACTGGATGGGGCCGCGTTCGCGCGATAGCGACAAGAGACGCTCAACTTCGATTCCATACTGCAGCGCGCGTGAGCGCCATTCCGTTTTCAGACTTTCTTCGTCGCGATGATCCTTGGAGAGCCTCGTTCGATGCGCGATGTTCTGCGCTGCTTTGGCGCCCGCGAGCCCTTCACGGGCGAGCGTCTGCTCGATGTCCTGGCGACGACGAGAGAACGCCATCACCTGCTCGCGCGTATAGCCGTCAAGCTCCCATCGTCCGTCTGGTCCGGCGATCCTGATTTCGTATCCAAGCTGTTGAACCTCTCGGGCTAGTTCGGAGCGGTAAACTGCGGTCGCGAAGCTCTGCGCGCGATAGATTTCAATGGGATCGAGGCCGCGCCACTGTCCGTCCGGGCGGCGGGTGATGTTGGCGATGACGACGTGGGTGTGAAGGTGAGGGTCGGGACCGTAACCGTCTTTAACTCCACTGGCAGGCCGAGCGGCAATGTGATCAAAGCGCGCAGCGACGATATTGCCGGTCACGACCCATTCGCTGCCGCCTCGGCGGCGCGAGAGCGCATATTGTTCGAGCTCCTCCAGTGCGCGACTGACTGCCTTACGGTGCGCCTCGATAAGGCGGTGATCGTCTCCGACCAGCCCTTCAATGCTCACTGACTTCGGTGCGTTGAACGTGGCGTCCCAGCCGGCGCGCCTGTCGTCGTACCCGTTCGCCTTATGAACGAGCACCTCACCGGAGGCGGGACGAAGCCCACGCAGCACGGCGCGGAAGTCCTCGGTCGCCACCTCGCCGGAGAGTCCCAGCTCCTCAGCGCCGCGGCCGAACCATTGACCTACGACCCGCTGTTTCTCGGTGTAGTAATCGTCCTGCGAGTACTTCTCTTCGTAATAGGTCTCGGCTTGGGCGGCGGTGAGCGCGCCTTTGGACATCACCAGCATTAGTCTTGAATCCTCACAGGGGCGGCCGCGGTCCCGTTCGGAGGCGTCGGGCCGCGACTGATCGTCAGCGTCGCCAAGTCGGCGCTGGGCTCATCGCTGACCGGTTTCGGCAGAGCGCGCGGAATGAACTCGACCTGCCGCCTGCGCGGAAGGCACGGCTTCACTTTGACGCGAGCGCGATCAAGACCGGCGACGCACAGATAGCCTTCCAGCTTCGGCAGCCGCTGGACCTCCGACGCCATTACAACAGGCTCGGTCCGGCGTGCTGGATGGATGTTGTATCGATTGCCCTGCTCGGCCGTGCTTATTCCGATCTCCTCGCGCAACGTCTCGCGCTCGCCGATCTGCCGCGCGATGAAGGCAGCCGTCTCGGGCTCGTCCACGCGTAGCAGGAGCTTGGTCGAAGGCATGGACGCGAGCACTGCTGCCTGCTCGTGGCCATAGATGCGCCGCAGTTGAGCGATGCTCTGGAACCCCAGCACGGCGGCGAGTCCGCGCTTGCGTCCGCGAGTTACCAGCGTCTCGAGCTTCGCCTGACGTCCGAGCACCGGCAACTCGTCCACCACGATCCAGACCCTTTGGCGATCGCTGGCGGAATTGAGCAGGCGGCCGACGACGAGGTCGAGCCAGAGATTCGCGAGCGGCAGCGCCGCCGAGTTGGACTCGTCCCGCATGGTCACGAACAGCCATCCTTCGGGATGCCCGGCCCATTGGAGCGCGCTCCACGGCGGTCCGTCAGACGGCGGCAAGTACAGGAATGGTCGGGTCGCGTTGGCGACGGTCGCGATGATGCCGGCGCCCTGCTCGTGTGCTCCGGGGTCGATCAGACTGTATGCCGGCGTGCCGGACAGCGCCTGCTTCAACTGATCGCGACTGAGTTCGAGCAGCTTCGGAATGCTCTGCGGCTCCCGAGATGCCGCGACCTGAAACAAGCTTTCGAGCAGGGTTCTGCTGGATTGCCGGAAGAAGTGATCCGATCCGCTCTCATACCCTCGCGGCGGCTCGGGAATGAGCGAAGCCGCGAGCGTCGCCGCGTCAGCCTGGTAGTACCGCTCGCTCAACTCCAGCCACGGCGACCAGTACGGACAGCGCTCATCGACCGGATTCAGAATCAGGTCTCCGCGCGCGGGCCGATAAAACTCAGAAACGTATTCGCACTCGGGATCGACCACGATCGCAGCTCACGACGGGCTTCGATCTGCCGAAGCAGCGAGCGGATCGCCATGGATTTTCCCGACCCGGTCGCGCCCGTGATGAGGAAATGCTCGCACTCGATCGAGCGCGGAATGCGCACTCGGGCAAGTTCGACTCCCGCCCGTTCGCTCCGCCACTCGCTGCTGTGAAGTTCGCGAGAGAGCTGGCGGGGACGGATCAGGCTGAGGCCTCGCAGATGCTTCCCCTCGGGACGATCTTCGGGTCGTGGAGCAAGAGATAGCCGAGTGCAACGAGAGTTATGGTCGCCGGTACCGCGCCCCAAAGACTATAGGAGGCGAACCATTCCCCGAACGAGCGCCCCGAATAGAAGCGCCAGTTCAAGTATGCGTACACGCTTCCGATCGTGCAGCGATGGCCGCGGTACGGCAGCGAGAGGAAGTAGAGCGGAAGCTTCTGGGTGAAGAGCCAGGCGAGAATCCAGCGGCCGAAGTATTGATGTGCGCCGGGTCCCGAGAGGCGGCCGGTCCAGTACCAGACGAAGAAAAGGTCGGAAGCTGCCCAGATGGCGCTCCAAAGCAGCAGGAACCGGAGCCAGAGGCGCAGCAGCATCGCGGTTGAACCGCAACTCAATTCGTACCTGATGGCAGTTCGCGACAAATTCATATCGTTGTTCTCCGGAGCCTCTGCATGTAGCGCTCGGCTTCTTGTTGCGCAGTCTGGCGGATCTGGTCGGTCGCTTCGGAGCCGACCTGGTGATCGAGCAGGTGCTGGAGCGTGAGCCGGGTGCGGGTCAGGTCGAAGAGAATTTGATCGAGTCCGCTTTGCGGGTTCGACTGGCTGGCCGGTCCGTCCTGCTGAGCGGTGCGATCTCGGGCGAAGTGCTCGGCGAGTACTGCGCGGATCAATTTGCGCGGCGCAATTCCTCTGTCCCGCGCGGTTTTCTCGATCCGTTCCAACAGCTTCGGCGCCAGGCGGACGGTATATGGAATTTCCGGCATTGGACCGCTCTTCATTTGTTCAAGGCGTACACGCCGTACACTTGAATGATTCCGTGGACTTAGGCTGACTTGCTTCGCGCGGGTCGGCGCGCCGTGCACGCCCGCGTGTACGAAGAAGAGCGCAGGAACACGCCACTTTCCGCCAGGCCGTGTACCTCGCGGTACACATCGTTCAACCACAGGGATGAGTGACGTGTCAGATACAAACACGTGCGAAGCACGTCAGCCGGTACATGGTTAAGCCAAGTCATGCCGGTGCCTTGGTGCTGCCATTGGTTGAGGCCGGAGCGGAGCTGCGGCGCGGTTGGTTCCTGTCAGCGGAGCGAGACCACAATTGGAATTCACGGTCGGCTTCGAGAAAGGCGCGGAGGATCTCGGGGATGAGCGCCCTCGTGTCCACTGAGTCGCCATGAATGTTCTGGTAGTACTGCGCGTAGCGTTCGAGGTTGGCGTTCAGGTCGCCGGTCAGCGTGACCCGGACCTGGATGGAGCGAAGGGGTTTGGTGATGCGTGCGAGCTTCATGTTGAACCTCCAGAAAACTGGTGAGTTTGAGTTGCTTGGAATCGAGTCAGCGAAGGACATAATTCAGCAGCTAGACGACGGCGAGAGCGATGCAGCCGCCGATTCCAGATCCGACTAGGCGACCGGCCTGCTTATCGTGCCCTCCAAGCGCGTAGAGGATTCCCGCGAGGGCAAATGCCAGCACGATGATGGCTGGGGTCACAGAATCAATCATGAAGTTCTGCAAGGCAATCAGCGTCCGGTCCCAAGGCAATTCGCCAGCAGCCGGAGCGGCCCAGCAAGGGCTGGCTGAGAGCAAAAGAGCGGATGTCGCAACAAGGGTCACAAGCCTGATTGCTGTGCGTCGAAATGATTCTTTCATCGCAGTTTCCTTGCCCGCGGAATGTTTCGGTGTCGGCTGGGAGCTGTCTCGCTGATATCTTGAAAATATAATTAGGGAATTTCATAATTTATGTCAAGAGGGCTCTTCGAAGTAGGTCCATTACGGATTGGCGGACGCCGGGCGATCGCGGCTTCTATTCGAGGGGTACGGGGTTTCGCGGAAGATGCGGAGGTATCATGCCGGGCTTTTTGGAGCTGACAGCCTCGCCGTGCTCGACGAGGCTTATCTGGTCCCGCCGTTCGAGGAGACTCCTGCGAGCGGTCGCCGAGGACGTGGCCTTCGATCGCTCGTGTCACGCTGCCGGGTTCATAGCGAGATCAGGATCGGGAGCGCCTCGGTCGACACCAGGATGCGCTCAAACCCGTAGCGCCCCCGGAGCAAGCCGATGATGGTCTCCTCGCACTTGCGCTCCAGTTCCTCGATCTCCCAGAGGGGCCCGGCCCTGGAAGCGTCCGGCATCACCTTCAGGGACCGCCACTTTAGACGCCTTGCCTATCGGTAAAACTAGCCCACATCTTGTCACTAACGCTGTTCTGGACTATTAGAGGCTGAGGCTTCGTGTCGGTTTGTGCGTTTAGCGGGCCGTCGTCTTCGGCGGGCCTTCAGAAAGGGGGCGGGCCGGTGCAATCGTTTCAAGAGCAATCTTTCTCCCCTGTCGCGCGGCGGCTGTTGTCTTGCGCGGAGCGGCTGTCATGACACTCGATCGGCCGTTTCGCCCTGTCGCAATATCGTCACTATTGCGCAACTAAGGAATGCGAACTTCGGTTTCCATGAACTTCGACGAATTTTTCGAAAAGGCTGCGGAGAACGAGCCCCTTCCGTTCCAGCGCAAATTTGCCGAGTCGGCATCCTTCCCCCAGTTCGTTCGGGTTCCCACCGGGATGGGAAAGACGGCGATGGCCGTCGGCGGGTGGCTATGGCGGCGTTTCGGGGCCAGTGATGAGTGCAGAGCGGCAACACCGCGTCGGCTGGTGTACTGCCTACCCATGCGTGTGCTCGTGGAGCAGACGGCAGAGAACGCTCGCAAGTGGATTGAAAAGCTTAGGGCTGCAAAAGTCATTGAGGGCGAAGGGCCAGCCGTTTATGTCCTCATGGGGGAGAAAACCAGGAAGAGTGGGACATTCATCCCGAACGCGAGGCGATCCTCGTTGGCACCCAGGACATGCTACTTTCGCGCGCGCTCAACCGTGGATACGCGGCAACTCGTGCACGTTGGCCTATACAATTCGGCATACTGCATAGCGACTGTCTCTGGATTTTCGACGAAATTCAACTGATGGGGCCGGGTCTAGCGACGACGGCCCAACTGGATGCTTTCCGGCGCTTTTTCGGTGGCAAAGACGCACAGGGTTGCCGGAGCGTTTGGATGTCGGCGACCTTCGACAAACGCTGGCTGGAGACGGTGGATTTCAAGCAGTTCGTGAAAAGCGAGCCAGAATTGCGGTTCGATTTCGAGAACGAGATGAAGGACCCGACTCTTTGCAACGACGCTCGAAACACGCTTGAGGTTCGATGGACGGCTGCGAAGCCATTGAAAAGAGCCAGGCGGAGTTGGGAGACAAAAAAACCCAGCTGCTGAAATATTCGTCACACATAAGTCGGGTACGCGAACGATCATTGTTGTCAACACTGTGCGGCGGTCGTGCGAGCTATTCGATGCATTGAAGGGCGCAAAGAATGACGAGCGAAAAAAAGTAAGCAAGAGAAAAGGAACACAGAATTTGGTGGGGGACGCGGATCCACCATCGGTTGCCAGACCCGGAATTGTTTTGCTGCACTCGCGATTCCGGCCTAATGACCGTCAGAAACATCTGGATGCCGCGCTCGCCGACCCAGCCGGTCCCGGCACCATCGTCGTCAGCACGCAAGTGATCGAGGCAGGCGTGGACGTGAGCGCAACAACGCTGTTTACCGAATTAGCTCCGTGGGCTTCGCTCGTACAACGCTTCGGAAGGTGCAACCGGCGCGGCGAGGACACTGATGCACAGGTATTCTGGATCGATCTGCCCAGGAGCGAAGTCGAAGCCGAAAAGGTCGCGCTACCCTATAATCCGAAGGCACTGAGGTGTTCGGCATCGCGATTGAAAAAGTTGACGGACGTAGGACTGAAGTCTTTGCCACAGGTCGATTTGCCCTTCAAACATACGCACGTCATTCGACGCAAGGATTTGATCGAGTTGTTCGATACCACGCCGGACCTGGCGGGTAACGACATAGACATCGACCGCTTCGTGCGCGAGATCGACGACAGCGACGTCCGCGTCTTCTGGCGCGATTGGGATTGGCCCAAAGGCCATGAACCGCCCCTGGACGACGCGCCCGCTCCACGGCGCGAGGCACTGTGCCCCGCTCCAAGGGGTAGCGAGAAGAAACCCGGCTTCCGCCAATTCGCGAAAGCGCACGGCGGCGATATCTGGCGCTGGAATTTCCTCAGATAAAAGATGGGAGCGCGTCGACCCGGGCAAGATCGCGCCGGGGCAGATATACCTCGTCCACGCCGATGCGGGCGGATATTCGGTGGAGCGTGGATGGGGCCCGGACAGCGAGGACCCTGTCGAACTGATCAATCCGGCGGTGGGGATGAAGGGCGAGGCTCAAGACGCGACGGACGCTGACCAACTATCGCAAATCGGTGTCTGGCAAACGATCGCTGAACACGTCGATGAGGTATGTACCGAACTGGAAGCGATCGTGAAGACGTTGTTGATCGGCGATTTTGAGGCGCAGGCTATGCGGAATGCGACGCGCTGGCACGATCGGGGGAAAGCTCACAAGGTATTCCAAGAAGCGCTACCTGATGGCGGGCGGGACAAGTCGAAAGTCTGGGCCAAAGCGAAGGGTGCATGGAAGCGGTACAGCCGGCCGCACTTTCGCCACGAGTTGGCATCGGCGCTGGCCGTGCTCGACCCACGCAACGACAGGATTCCTGACGCGATCCGCGATCTCGTCGCGTATCTCGTCGCTGCCCACCACGGCAAGGTCCGCCTCTCCATCCGCTCGCTGCCGAATGAGCATCATCCGCCGCCGCAGTCCGGCGGTAGCGGCAGTGAGCGCCGTTTCGCTCGCGGGGTGTGGGACGACGACGAATTGCCCGCGACCGATCTCGGCGCTGCTGTGACCGCGCCCGCCGTCCGGCTCTCGCTTGAGCCAATGGAGTTGGGTCTTTGTATGCAGCAGCCCTTTGCAGATCAGCCGTCCTGGGCAGAGCGAATGATTCGCCTACGCGATACTCTGGGGCCATTCCGCCTCGCGTATCTGGAGGCAATCGTGCGGGCGGCGGACAGGCGCGCCAGTCGAGAGGCCGAACGGCGCGAGGCCGACAAGGTAGATCGCGAGGCGACCGCAGCGAAAAGGAAAACTGCAGGTGGTTGAGACAGCCCGCTACGATATCGAGCTTGCGGGTTGCACGCCGGAGCCTTTGATGGCCTATCTCAAGGCCTTGGGTATCCTGCGGCTGGTCAGCGAACAGAAGGACGCCGAAGCGCGCGGCTGGTGGAATAACGACATCTTCTGTCTGCGATCCTCTCTCGATCGCGACGCGCTCGTGAAGTTTTTCCTTGAGGATCAAACCGACGCCGATCGTCGCACCGTGGAACGCAGGGTCAGGCTTCTATCTCAAATGGGATGAGAACAAAAGACTTTCAAGAGGCGTGAAGCCAACGATGCTGTGTCGAAGATCGAATCCTCCACGGCGCTGCGTCTCAAACCGTATCGTGATCAGCTTCTCGCCATCAAGAGAGTACTACAAGAACGCGGAAACCCAACCGACCCCACCGCACAGATCGCCGAAGCGCGTAACCCGGGAAGGGCCCAGAGGCGCTCAAGGAGAAAAGTTTGATCAAGAAGTCAAGCAACTGCTTGATAGCCAGATGTTTTTCACGGTTTGCGACGCGACGTATTCGATCAAGAAGGTGGATTCGGCTGCCTTCCTTTCCGATGTGAGAAGCTCGTTCCTGAATGATGTGGCTGTACAGTGGCTCGACGCTGCCTTTGTCATTCCACGGGGCGAAAAAAAAACCGAAGCGAGGCGCCGCTTCTTGGCAGCGGAGGAAACATCGGCAACAGCGACTTTTCGGCGCGCTTTATGCGAATACTCGTGTCGTACCTACCCATGAATGATGATGACCGCCAAAGCAACGACTCAGAGAAGCTACTGCGAGGCGCGCTGTTCGGCCACCTGGTGAAAGGTCTCTCCCCCCTCGCTGTGGATCAATTGACCCCGGCCGGGCCGGCGGCGCGAATATGTACCGAGGCCTGGAAGCCGGGTTCTCTCTAAATCCATGGGATTACATATTGATGCTTGAAGGCGCCATCATTCTTCAGAGCGCTTCCAGCAAGCGGCTGGGAGGTAACCTTTCCGGTTCAGCCTTTCCATTTACAGTGGAGAGCACGCCATCTGGCTTCGACTCATCCGGCACCGATAAGACGCGTGGAGAGCAATGGCTTCCGTTGTGGGATCGCGCGTGTAAGGCCGTTCGATTGCCACGGTTCTCGCAGAGGGACGTTCGGAACTTGGCCGGAGGAACGCTCGAAACGGCGTCGAGTTTGTCGGGCGGCTGCATCGCTCGGTGTTGACCGGGGAATCAAACAATTTGTGCGGATTCAGTACCAGCCCCGGCTCGGTGACAATTACCTCGCGAACACATGGGTCGCGTCGATGTACTCCAGCGCGAATTAGTCGACCTCTTTCGCGAGGCTGACGGCTGGCTCGAGCGGTTCCGTTCAGCCTGCGCTGTGAAGGACGCACCTCCTCGGCTGGTGTCAGCCCTGCGCCGCATCGACTCGGCTATCTTCGAGTTTTGCAAGTATGGCGGCAAGCCGTTCTTTCAGGAAATCCTTGCGGCTCTGGGCGGGGAAGAAAGCGCGCTGGCTAACGCGGAGCGCTTCAGGGATAAACAGAAGCTCCGGCCCCTCGCCGGACTGTCATCGGCATGGATCGGGGCGGCCGACGACCAGTACAAGGAATTCGCTATCGCGCGGGCGCTGGCTTCAGTTCATCAACCGGAATCGAAGGTTGGCCCACTCCGCGCGAACCTCGAACCCGTCGACTGGAGACGACGCTGCCGCAACTGGGCGGAAAAGGACCGAGCTGTTGTCTGGAGCACCCTGAACCTGCCAACAAACCTGTCTAATGTTTTCCAGCGCCGGATCATGGACGGCGCGCGGGCGGGTTGCGAACGTCTGCCCCTGGCCTCCGCTTTCACGCTGTCGCTCGACACAGTCGCGACGTTTATTGCCGGCGAAATCGACGATGAGCGTATCGAGAAGCTGCTCTGGGGTCTCATGCTTATCTCCGATGATGGAAACCGCAGTCTTGGAGCTCATCGATCGGGTGAAATTACTATACCGCGAGCATATGCACTGCTGAAATTACTATTCCTCCCCCGACCCCTCGTCATCGATCGCGGTGGGGACGGCACACTTTTCGGGCGCATGCTACGCAACAACGAGTCGGGTGGGATTCTCGTCAGCCCCGAACCATCGATTCCTCAGCTGCTTCGCGCGGGTCGGCTTGGCGGACGTCGCCGATAGCGATGCGCCGTCTTCGTGCCTCGGGGCCGGACCCGATGCCCCGACCGATCCGTGGCCGTCGTGTCCGGGACGATGATTGGCTGGAACTGGATCATTTTGGCGGTTCCGGTATCGACCCCCTTCGGCTGGCCGCCGCTTTGCTCATCCCAATTGGTGACGACGCAGTGGGCAACTTGTCCGGCTCGTCATTCGGGGGACGGCTCTGTTAATTATCAAGCCCAAGCCGTCTCTGGCGCGAACTCTAAGAAGGTACTTCTCATGACCATCATTACCAAAAACTAAAGGATGTCCCGCGTCTCCTCATTGAGGCGACGCTGAAGCCGCTTCAGGGCCATCGCTTTCAGCCTACTGGGTTCGCGACCTCGGCCCGGCGCCTACACCCTTCCCGACGGGACGCGGGACGAGATGCTGCTGGTCGAATCCGCCCAGTCGGTCGCCAACCGGATGGAATTGGCTTGCTGGGACGACGGCACGCAAAGCTGATCGGAGAACTGGCTGGTTTCCCTTATATCAATGTTGATTGAACGGCGGACCCTCGGCAACTCGTACTGGATGCGAATCGGATCAACTCCCCGTACATCATGGAGGGTTCACGGCGCGTCACTGCAGCTAAGGACAACGAGAGCTCGCGCAGAAGATTTAGACGAAGTATTCGCGGCCGGAATCGGATATGAAAAGGACGGCCGTGCGGACTGGAAGAATTTTCACCTGGGTTTATTCAAGTACGATCCAAACAGTCTGATTCACGGCTACTTTCTGGAAAAGGTCGTAGGGCGGCTGCGGGCGACAAGGATTCTTTCTGGGTTTATCGAAGCAAGCGGGTTCGCAGGCGCGGAAAGCGGCGGGGTAAAGACCAACATCGTTCAACCTGAAAGCGAAGGATGGCTAGGGTAACGTTCCCTTCCACCGCACTGAGCTCACTGCGCGAGAAATCAAGGCTTACTTCAACCTGGACCTCGCGCTGCTCCGGGGTTACGGCTTGCCGGACGAGGCGACGAGGCTTCTGATCGCTCTTTCAGCTGTTCAAGATACAACGATTTCTCTCCACCGGCCTCCGCCTTCGTACGGCCTGCGACCTGGAAATAGACGGAGAGTTCACTGTCACGAGGCCGGACGGGTTCACGCTTCCTGACGAAGAGGATCTACTAGAGGAATGCAAGCGCCTGATCGGCAAATGCGGATCAAATGCACTCCGCTGCCCCCGCAATCACCAATGTGAAGTGGAAACCCAGCAAAAAAGGCGGCGGCCAATAAGGGCGGGGAAGTGCAGGATACGGGCGAAGATAATGGAACTGAACAAGCAGGCGAAAACGAATGATCGCCATCTCCTAAGTTCCTGCCGGACGCTATCACGCCACGCCGTGGGGCCGGCACGTCAATGAAGGCGCGGTCGAGTGGCCGCCTTCGCCGTGGCGCATCCTGCGAGCGCTGATCGCAGTCTGGAAACGCACCTTGCCCGAACTATCGAAGTCCAGATTGAGCCGATCCTTCGCCTTCTCGCCGGGCCGCCGGAGTTTGTTCTGCCGCCCGCTTCAACCGGCCATACGCGCCACTTCGTGCCGTGGTTTAAGAAAGGACCGGACGACCGCACGCTGGTCTTCGACACGTTCGTCGCGGTTTCTCGCGTGCGCCGCTGGTCATCCGTTGGCCGACCGCGTCGCTCGACGATCAGCAGCGCGACATGCTCGCGCGCGTCCTTGACAACCTTAATACTTTCGGCCGATCCGAGTCGTGGTGCGAGGCGGAGCTTGTGGACGACGACAAAATCGCACAGGGCGACTGCTGTCCGCTGCAGGGCGATACGCCTTCCGGCTACGAGATCATGCGACTGCTCTGCGCGGATCCGGCGAGCGCCTTTGCTGACGATCGCGTCGTTACCATCACGAAGAAAGCCGGGCCGCGGGACAAAAAAGACGTCAATCGGAGCGACACGCCTTTACGATCCAGCCTGGAATCTCTGCATGGAGACCCTGCAACTGCATCGGGAGCGCTGGTCCGATCCGCCCGGCTCACACTGGTTCCCTATGTTCGTCCGCGTGATTGCTTCAAGCCGAACCCGCTGCGGCGCCCGAGCCCCAGCAACCAATCATCCGGGTCGTCCGCTACGCACTTGATTCAACTGTTCTCCCGCTGGTCACCGAGACGCTACCCGTAGCGGAGGCCGCAAGGCGCGCGCTGATGGGAATCTAGGCCGACTGACGGAGAAGGACGGCGTTCGGGGCCGGTCCGCTGTCCTCGGAAAAGACGCGCATAATAGCCGCTCGCCGACCATCGCCACGCCTATTATTTGCCGACCGACGAGGACGGCGACGGCCGCCTCGACCATCTGACGATCTTGCCGCTGCGGGCTTTGGACCGGACGAAAGGCGCGCCTTGGCGCCTGCACGAACTCGAACGGGCCGCGAGGGCGAGGCGCAACACCCGCTGCGTCTGCTTCTATGGGCATGGGCGCATCTGACGATACCTCCGGCCCATTGCGTGAGTCGCACGTCTGGATTTCCGTTACCCCATATCTTGCCACACGCTACGCCAAGACGAGCGGACCACACCGGATTGATTTTGGCTCGGCAAGGACCGCGCCACTTTTATCCAAGACGACCTTCGCACCCAACTCGCGGCCGTTCGGCCCGATCTCGTTGACGAGCGGCAACGATGATCATCGACCCCGTTTGGGACGAAAACCATGTTTCAGGATTGCGCAACGCTGGCGGACCATCCAATTTAAGCGCTATCGGCGCAAGGCGAGCGACGACGGCGGCCGCCGCCTTGCCGGCGCGTTTCGCCTGACTTTCCGCGCCCGGTACGCGGTCCGTTCGCGTTGGGTTTCTCGAGCCACTTCGGCATGGGGCTGTTCATGCCTCTGAATCGAACTTAGCGGAACATAAAATGCGCAATACCTACCTCGTCTGCTACGACATTCGCGATGACAAGCGGCTGAGGACCGTCTACAAGACCATGCGCGACTTCGGCGACCATCTTCAGTACTCGATCTTCGAATGCCAGTTCACTCCCGCCGATCTCGTCCGCTGCCGCCATGCTCTCAGCGAAATCATCGACCATCGCGAGGACCAGGTGCTGTTCGTCGATCTCGGTCCGGTCGAGGGGCGTGGCGACCGCGTCATAACCGCGCTCGGGCAGGCCTACTCGCCGATCGACAGCCCGTGCATCGTCGTCGATGGCGAATCGGAATCGCGTACCAAACAGGATCCATTGTAGCGAGGACGTACCCGCATGGCGGACCCGGCGAAAGCCAATCCGATTTCGATCGACGCGAAGCGCTTGCGAGACAAGCGGGAGCGAACCCCAGCGGCGCGTCGAAGTTGACCTTCCCGACTATCTGCCGGCGCGGATGCTCAACGAGTTCGTCTATTGCCCGCGCCTGTTCTTCTACGAATGGGTCGAAGGCGTCTTCGCCCATAGCGCCGACACGGTCGAGGGCGAGCTGCGGCACGAGAAGCTCGAGACCAAGTCGGACCCGCTGCCGCCGCCGGACCAGGAGTCGCACATCCATTCGCGCTCGGTCACGCTTGAGCAGCGAGACCCATCGATCTGATCGCCAAGATGGATCTGGTCGAAGGCGAAGGCGGCAGTGGTCGTTCCGGTCGATTACAAGAAGGGCAGCCCGCGCGATACGGACGACGGCCCGAAGCGTGGCCGGCCGACCGCGTCCAGCTGTGCGCGCAGGCCCTGATCCTGCGCGACAACGGCTACCGTGCGACGAGGCGGTCGCCTACTACCATGCGACCCGCCAGCGCGTCCGGGTGCCATCGACGACGCCTAGTCGCGGAGACGCTTCGAGCAGTCGCAGACGCGCGGGCGCTTGCGCACGCGGGGAGCGATTCCCGCCGCCGCTTGTCGATAGCCCCAAATGCCCGCGCTGCTCGCTGGTGGGCATCTGCCTGCCCGACGAGACCGCGCTCTACGAATCGATGCCCGACGCAGCGCCGACCTCAGCTCTCACTGTTCGACGACGGCGCCGGCGAGCTGGCGTCCGCTGCGGCGCCGACGGCGACGAACCGGTTCGCCGCCTGGTCCCGGCGCGCGACGATCTCCGTCCGCTTGTACGTCACCGGCCACGGCCTGATCGTCGGCAAGACCGGCGAGGTGCTGCAGATCAGGGAACGCAAGAAGCCGGTCCAGGAGGTGCGCATCGGCGAGATTTCGCAGGTCAACGTGTTCGGCAACGTGCAGTTCACCGCGGCCGCGCGTCCAGGGACTGTGCTGGGCGAGAAGCCGATCGCGCACTTCTCCTACGGCGGATGGTTCTATGGCCTCACCCAGGGACTGGGCCTGAAGAACGTTTTTCTGCGCAAGCGGCAATTCGCCTGGCCGAGGAGCCGTTCTTCTGCCTCAGCGTGGCGCGCGAGTTCGTCGCGGCAAAGATCCGCAACCAGCGGACGCTGCTGCGCAGAAACCATCTCGAGCCGCCGCCGATCGCGCTGGCGCAGCTCAAGCGCTACGCGGAAGCCGCGCTGAACGCGGAGGATCTCGGCGAACTGCTCGGCATCGAGGGCAACGCGGCGCGCATGTACTTCGCGAACTTCAGCGGCATGCTCAAGGCCGACGGCGACGATGACGGAGCGCCGACGCCTTTCAACTTCGAGTTCACCCGCCGCAATCGCCGGCCGCCGCACGACCCGGTCAACGCGCTGCTCTCGTTCGCCTACAGCCTGCTGGCCAAGGACCTGACCATCATCTGCCACAGCGTCGGCTTCGATCCGTTCATCGGCTTCTACCATCAGCCGCGCTTCGGCCGCCCGGCGCTGGCGCTGGACCTGATGGAAGGGTTCCGGCCGCTGATCGCCGATTCGGTCGGTGATCGGCGCGATCAACACGCGCATGGTGGCTCCCGAGGATTTCATCCGGGTCGGCCCGGCGGTGGCCCTGACGCCAGAGGGGAGGAAGGGATTCTTTCGCGCCTACGAGCAGCGGATGGACACGCTGGTGACGCATCCGCTGTTTGGCTATCGGGTCAACTACCGCCGCGTGCTGGAGATCCAGGCCAGGTTGCTGGCGCGGGTGCTGACCGGCGAGGTGCCGCGCTACGTCGGGTTCGAAACGCGCTGAGACGATGCGAGCGGCGAGGTGACGCGAAAACCCGGGATCCGCTCGATGCGGAAAAGCTTGCAGATCATCGGACTTTCCGACTACGCGACGGAAGAGCCTGCGGATGCACTGCGCCGGTGGCACGGGGCGCTCGCAAAGCGTCCCAAAGTTCTTTGAAAATTCAATAGTTCGGAGCGGCCCATTTCCGCGCTCATCGGAGCGCGGCCCCATTGAAGCGGCCGATCGCGACATGCGTGACGCAGTCATGCGGCCATTTCCGCGCTCATCGGAGCGCGGCCCCATTGAAGCGATGACAGCTTGACGCAGCTGACCAGATGCTCGTGCCAGCATTTCCGCGCTCATCGGAGCGCGGCCCCATTGAAGCTCGACGCTGATGCACGTGCGCGACGTCGACGCTAGCAGCGTGACGCCATTTCCGCGCTCATCGGAGCGCGGCCCCATTGAAGCCAGTTCGAAGTGACCGCGCATGATCGCGAGCGCAGCTGCATTTCCGCGCTCATCGGAGCGCGGCCCCATTGAAGCCAGGCTATCGCAGCGTCGACCGGCTGAACGCCCGTCGTCGCCGATTTCCGCGCTCATCGGAGCGCGGCCCCATTGAAGCGTAGCGGCCGCGACCGGGCGCCGCACGGCTCGGTCCGGCATTTCCGCGCTCATCGGAGCGCGGCCCCATTGAAGCACGATCGATCTCGCTTGCACGCATCGGTATAGCTGGCGCATTTCCGCGCTCATCGGAGCGCGGCCCCATTGAAGCCGATCGACGTGCGCATACGGCGTCGCGCGGCGATCTGGATTTCCGCGCTCATCGGAGCGCGGCCCCATTGAAGCTGCATGCGCCGATGCGCGCCATTCGCAGCGTGCTCGGCGCATTTCCGCGCTCATCGGAGCGCGGCCCCATTGAAGCAGCAGCGTCCAGCGCGAAGTGTCATCGGTCACGGACGATTTCCGCGCTCATCGGAGCGCGGCCCCATTGAAGCCAGCCAATCGTCAATACGGAATGCAGCGGACCGTGCGTGCATTTCCGCGCTCATCGGAGCGCGGCCCCATTGAAGCCATGTCGGCAGCACGGGCTCGCGTATCGACGCGGCTCGTCGCCATTTCCGCGCTCATCGGAGCGCGGCCCCATTGAAGCCGAATGCGATGCCGACGCGTTGGTGCCGAGTCGTGCAGGCATGATTTCCGCGCTCATCGGAGCGCGGCCCCATTGAAGCTCGACGAAATCGATCGCCGATGTATCGGAGCTCGGCCGATTTCCGCGCTCATCGGAGCGCGGCCCCATTGAAGCGATCCAGTGGACTCATAGACCTTCACGCAGTGGCGCGAACATTTCCGCGCTCATCGGAGCGCGGCCCCATTGAAGCCGCTCGTCGGCGGTCGCTTGGTTCGTCGACACTCACGCCATTTCCGCGCTCATCGGAGCGCGGCCCCATTGAAGCGCAAGGCGACGACTGCGGGAACGATGGGCAGCAGCTGAATTTCCGCGCTCATCGGAGCGCGGCCCCATTGAAGCCCTCTACTTGACGCGGGGCGGCGCCGAGGCTGCCGCCGATTTCCGCGCTCATCGGAGCGCGGCCCCATTGAAGCCCCTATTCAGAAAATCATCGTCAGCGTTTCCCGAAAGATTTCCGCGCTCATCGGAGCGCGGCCCCATTGAAGCAGTCTGCGGCAAGTACTCGCCAGCTCGCTCCCGCTCTTCCAAATTTCCGTCATCGCCGGCCGTTTGAATAATATTGAGCCATCTTTTCCGGGCCTTGATGTCATGAAGAAGTCAAGTATAATTTGACCTATGCATGACAGTGTCGGCGACAACGGCAGCAGGCCGAGCCACTCGCGGCTCTTTGAACTCGCCTCCGAGCAGGGTGGATACTTTACCGCGGCTCAGGCGCGAGCCTGCGGCTTCAGCAAGGCGCTGCTCGCTCATCATGCCAAGTCGGGGCGCTTTCTCAGAGTCCGTCAAGGGCTCTATCGGTTTCGCGAATATCCGAGTTCACCACGCGAAGACGTAACCGCCGCGTGGCTTGCGACGGGAAGGGAAGTGGCCGTGGTGTCACATGAGAGTGCGCTCGACATCCTCCGGCTGTCCGACGTGGTACCCGAAGTCGTTCATCTTACAGTGCCCAGAGCGATGCGCTATCGTTCCAGCGCCTCTGGGGTCGTAATACACACGACCATGCGGCGCCTCGCGAAGTCCGACACCGTGGTTCGCGATGGAATCCGGGTTACCGCGGCAGTGCGCTCCATCATCGATGCGGCCCGGGCGGGAACCGCTCCTGAGCAGATCGGGGCCGCAATCCGACAGGCGCTTGAACGGGGCATGGCAACCAAATCAAAACTTCTGCGCGCCGCGAAGACACACGGAGGCCGAGTCGAGCGCCTTGTCCGACGAGTTCTCGAAGAGCGACACCGCCAGTGAAGTACCGAAGCGGCGCGGCATTTCGCCAGGCACTTGAGCAGCGCCTGTTCGACCGATCGCGCGACAGGCATACTTCCCTCGTTCGGCTGCGAAAGGCAGTCGTGTTCGACCGTCTGCTCGCACGGCTCGCGATCGCTGCGCCAGACCGCTGGGTTCTCAAGGGAGCCCTGGCGCTCGACTTCCGCTTGGGAGAACGCACGCGGACCACCAAAGATATGGATCTCGTTCGCGGAGACAACGAGGCTGCGGCCACTTCTGACCTCATAGCGGCCCAAACTCTCGACCTCGATGATTTCTTTACTTTCGACATAGAGAAGATCGGCGCGCCGGGCGAAGCGCTTGAGGGTGTGGCGGTGAGATACCACGTCCGCGCGGAACTCGGCGGAAGGCGGTTCGAGGAAGTCATGGTCGATATCGGATTCTCAGACCCGCTGAAGTGGAAGCCCGAACCGATTCGCGCGCCAGATTTTTTGGCGTTCGCCGGCATCAAACCGATCGAAGTGCCCGTCCTGCCGCTCGAACAGCACATCGCGGAGAAAGTCCATGCGTACACCCGAACATACGGCAAGGGTCAGCGGAGCAGTCGCGCAAAAGATCTGGTCGATCTTGTCCTCGTGAAGCAGATCATGGCTGTGGACGCGGCACGCCTTCGCAGCGCACTGGTAGGAGTCTTCGAAGGAAGGCATCAACACGGTCTTCCGAGTCGGCTTCCAGCGCCGCCGACTGAGTGGGCGGTTCCATATCGGAAGCTGGCCAATGAGGTCGGCATCGACCCGGATCTGCGCGCGGGCCATGCCCACGCGGCGGCATTCCTGGATCCAGTACTCACCGGTCGCAACATCGGCCGTTGGGATCCACGTAGGGCCTCGTGGACGTAATTTGTTCTCCAAATTTCCCCACAGACCTCCGAGCGCACTCGAGCCGGAAGCTGCACCACACTGTCGGCTTCTCGCACTGAAACCAGCTCTCACGGTTCAGTTCGCAGCGCAAAGCTGTCCGATTCACTGTGCCCAATTTTGTGCCCTTCCTCTATCAAAATCGGTATCATTCGGTGGTGCTCCAGAGGATCGCGTGAAATGCACCAAACCCTTGCGCCACAAGGGTTTCAGCGCTATTGAATGACACCGGGCGATCCCTACGATTTGTCGGGTTTTTCGCTTGGGGTGCGTGTGGTCGCCGGTTCAAATCCGGCCACCCCGACCATATGAATTTATCCCTGAAATCAAATCCTCGGCTCGCATGTTAGTTCAGGACTGGGGCGTCGATACTAGGTGAATGTGGGGGATTTTGTGGGGACCCTCTCTCAGGGTCGGAATTGCTCCGCTCCTCCGGCACCTCCAGCGTTGAGATCGCGCCGTGCCTTCGCCCGGATGTGGGCATAGCGCGCCGGCATTCGGGGATTGACGTGGCCGGCGAGCTGCCGAATTGTCTGTTCGCTGACGGCCGGATTCTCGGCGAGCCGCGTGACGAACGTATGCCGCGCGTCGTAGAGCCGGCAACTGAGTCGGGCCTTGGAGCACGCCGTCTTGTATGGATTTGCCCCGGTTGCGTGGACACCCCGAGAAGCACGAAAGTGCGGTAGGAGTGGATCATGGAAAGAGGCGGCAGGGGCAAGCGGCGCGAGGTTTTCGGCTGAGTACAAGGCCGAGGCGGTGCGGTTGGTGGGCGACAGCGGCAAGCGCGTCGGCGCGATAGCGCGGGAGCTGGGGTTGGGCGAGACGGCCTTGCGGCGCTGGGTGCAGCAGGCGGAGATCGACGCCGGAGGCGGCCCGACGGGGGCCTTGACGACCAGCGAGCGCGAGGAGCTGGGGCAGTTACTTTGCGAGAATCAGCGTTTGCGCATGGAGCGCGAAATCCTAAAAAAAGCGACGGCCTTCTTCGCCAAGGAGAGCGTGTGAGATTCGCTTTCATCGCGGCGGAGAAGGCCGGTTTCCCGGTGGCGTTGATGTGTCGGATACTGGCGGTATCGCGCGCCGGGTTCTATGCCTGGCGCCGGCGGCCGGCTGGCGCGGCGAACTCGTCAGGATCGGAACCCTGGCGGTTGCGGTCGCCGCGATCTACGCCGAGCACCACGGCCATTACGGCAGTCCGCGGGTGCGGATGGAACTGCGCGATCGCGGCCAGCGCAGCGGGCGCAAGCGGATCGCCCGGCTTGATGCGAGCGCAGGGTTTGCGCGCGCGGCCCCGGCGCCGCTATCGCACGACCACGGATTCCCGCCATGGCCTGCCGGTCAGTCCCAACCTGCTGGCGCGGCGCTTCGCCGTGGCCCAGCCCAATACCGCATGGATGACCGATATGACCTATCTCTGGACCGCACAAGGCTGGCTCTATCTGGCGGTGATTATCGATCTGTTCTCGCGCCGGGTAGTGGGCTGGTCGATGAGCGAGAGGATCGATCGCAAGCTGGCGTTGGATGCACTGCGCATGGCCCTGGCGCAACGCCATCCGCAACGCGGATTAATTCACCATTCGGATCGCGGCAGCCAGTACGCGAGCGGGGATTACCAGCAACTAGCTCGCCAAGCACGGTCTTCGTGGCAGTATGAGCCGGCGCGGCGATTGCTGGGACAACGCGGTGGCCGAAAGTTTCTTTGCCAGCCTCAAGCTCGAACTCGTTTATCAGGTTCAATGGCGGACTCGCGCCGAGGCGCGTACCGCCATCTTTGAATATCTCGAGTTGTTCTATAACCGCCGGCGCCGACATTCGTCGCTCGGCTACCTCAGCCCGGTTGAATTCGAACGGCGTAACCAGCAGCTATTGGCTGCCTAACCCGGGTGTCCACCAACTCGGGGCAAGTTCACCGCTTCCCCGCTGCTCGCAAGGAACAATTCCCCCGCACCCCATAAACCCCACGCCCGCAGGCTCTTTCCCGGCATATGAGCGCCCGTACAGGCTCGCATTTGGACACCAAAACGAAAAAGCCGCGGCAAATTACAAATTCGCCGCGGCTTGGAGTAATCGCGCATCCAAGCTGATCGAACCCGAGTCAGCGAGCGGCCGAAGCACCCTCGCTTTTGTGCACGAGCTTTTCGCGGACCTGCTGCTCGATCCACGCGTAAGTCAGCGCGAGTCCCTTCTCGAGCGAGATTTCAGGCTCCCACTTGAGCACCTGGCGCAGCCGGGTGTTGTCCGAGTTGCGGCCCCGCACCCCCTGCGGCCCCTCGACGTGCTTGCGCGTCACCTTGATCTTCGCCGCCGCCGCGACCAGGTCGCAAAGCTCGTTGATCGTCACCATCCGATCCTGCCCGAGGTTCAGCGGCTCCCGATAATCCGACCGCATCAGCTTGCAGATGCCGGTCACGCAGTCGTCGATGTAACAGAACGAGCGGGTCTGCTCGCCGTCGCCCCAGATTTCGATCTCGTGATTCCCGCTCAGCTTCGCGTACGCGATCTTGCGGCTCAGCGCCGCCGGCGCCTTCTCCCGTCCGCCTTCCCAGGTCCCGTACGGACCGAAGATATTGTGGAAGCGCACGATGCGGGTCTCCAGGCCGTAGTCCTCGCGATAGTGGGTGCACAGCCGCTCGGTGACCAGCTTCTCCCATCCGTAGGCGTCCTGCGGCTGCGCGGGATAAGCGTCCTCTTCCTTGAGCGGCGTCACCTGGGTCTCGGTCTGCTTGAACTCGGGGTAGATGCAGGCCGAGGAGCTGTAGAGATAGCGCTTGACCCCGTTCTGATGCGCGGCCTCCAGGGTGTGAAAATTGATGGTCGCGTTGTTGAACAGAATCTGCGAGTGATGCGAGGAGATGAACCCCATCCCGCCCATGTCCGCCGCCAGCGCGTAAACTTCTTCGATCCCGCGCGTTGCCGCCAGGCAGTTCTCCCACTTGCGCAGATCGAGCTGCAAAAACTCGTCGCATTCAGTGGGCTGGAACTCCGGCCGCTTGATGTCCACCCCACGCACCCAGTAACCCTCGCGCTTGAGCCGGCTTGCCAGATGGCTCCCGATGAATCCGCCTGCTCCTGTAACCAATACTCTTGCCGCCATGTTACTTCCAGATACCAGTGATGGTCTATGCCGATCGGGTTCCGACAAACTCGTCGCGTTTGCGCCCGGATTACCGGCTTATTACCACGAGATACTCTTCCACAGCGGCTGAATTCCAATCTTAAAGGAAACCAGAACACGAACCGTGCTCGACGCGCCAAAGTTCAGTCGGTCCACATACTCAACCGCTATTCGGCCATTGCCATCCAAAAGCGCATGCCCATTGCCGATCCGTGCCTTTTGAGCGAGGCGAGCGAGGTCAATGGCAACGCCACCGCTGTGTTCCTTGGTCAGAACCGGATACGGATAGTAGGTTGAATTCGGGGGATAATGGAAATGAACATTGCCTTCATAGAGATTCGGCGCCTGCTCAGTGTAAAAGAAGTCGACGCCAGCCTTGTACCGAATACCGTCGAGCCATCGGCCGAATTGAATATCGACCTGAGTCGCGTTTGGACCGATCGGATCGCCATACAGGTTTCCCTCGTATGTAGAATACAGCGAGTAGCTACTTTGAATTGAATATCCCGGTGACGTGATAGTCCATTCAAACCGGCAGTCGGTAAGTCCATCTTCGGTCAGCCGCGGAAGATATACACCGCCCTGATACGAGACATTCAAAAACGGCATGTAATGCCCGAGGGTGGGAACTTCATAAGCCAGGTTATCGGAGCCCAGTATTTCCTGATAGAGTTGTAAATTCCTCAGTTGGGGAATGTGGAATTTGACGAATACTCCCCCTCGCGATTTTGTGTTGCCGTTCGAGGGTTTTCCAGTCGCGACACCGGTGAATCTCCCCAAAAACCCTCCCAGGTTGTAGTGATCATTGTTACGCCCTCCGAAAATGATCGCTCGGGTAAGTCCGAACTCGAAGTAAGGGAGCGGCTTGAAGACCATCACGGAACCGACAATCCAGGGGTGCTGGGACCTTGCTCGGTCGGCATCGAGTTGCCCCATGAAGAGTTCGCGTCTGCTCGGTCCCAGGTAGCGGAGAATCCACGGAAGATATGTCGGGTGAATGGTTTCCAGGGTAAGTCCGTAAAAGGGTGGCGCATTGTCACTCTGCGAAAGCGCCGCAAAATGGCCGGTTCCCCACCAGCGCTCCTCCTGGCCGAAGGAAAGCGCCATGTTGCCGAAACTCGCCACAACCGCGGTGCCCAACAACTGGCCGCGGCTCACTCCCTGGATATTGTCAGTCATTGGACCGACCACCGCGCCATTAGCGTAGCCGGTCAGAAAACCGCCGAATCCCGCCCAACCAGATGCTCGGATCATTTCGTTGTTGCCGGTACGCGTGGGTAGTCCGTCATTGTTCGGCAGAAGAGGCGTGGCTTCATGTGCGTTTAGCACACCATTTGGACCAAACCTCCAATATCGGGGCGACCCATCGGAATAGACATACTGAGCCTCAGCGCTCTGAAGCGGATGAATCATGCTGGGCTGATGATCTTCAGCGTTGTTCTCCAGCCAGCCGATCTCCTCCGAGAGCTGCTCGTCCAGCGTTCGTGTCATCCGGACCGCGAGAGGATCTGATTTCTGAGCCTCCTCCATGTTACGCTCGGCCTCGAGGGTAAGTCGCGCGGCCTCGACCCGGCTGATTGGCTTGATTTCCTCCAAGTAGGTGTCCAGGTAGCCGAGACCGTCCAGGGTTTCCAGCTCCCCGTATATGGGACTGTTCAGTGGAATGTATACGACGTAAGTCGAGGCGCTGGCGTTTCCTGCGCATAGCGCCAAGGCGATGCCAACGAAGAAGATCGCGAGCCGACTTCCCAGGCTTAAGCGAAATTGCCGCCTCAAATAATTTCCCCAGTCACCGCTTCGGCTTTATTGCTAACCCAGGTTTCCGTCGCCATCCCACGCCAGCAATATCGTAGCGTGATTACAATTCGTCCCGCCTTAGTCCGGTTGCCGATGGCTGCGCAAGATGCCGTCACGTCCCCGCGAGTAACCCGCCACCAGAAAATCAGATAGACGGCCGCGAAAATCAAAACAAGGTGTAGATAAACGGTGACACCGCTGAATACTGTGCGACGGCAATCAACGTACCGAGCATCAAGAATACCAGGATAAACGGAATCAACCAGTACTTCTTACGCTCGGAAAGGAAACCGAGCATGTCTTTGAGAAATTCTTTCATCAGTACGGCTTTCCCATACTCTCGCGACCTCGCCGCTCGCTTGGTATTGCGTAGGTATCAAGTGAAGAATCGAACCCTCGAGCCAGCGGGTCACGTCCGAGTAATCGCATCAGCACACCGAAAGGTGCAAGCATCAGGAAGAAGAATGCGCCCAACAGGATCCGTGTGTTAACCCATCCAAGTCCCTCGCCAAGCAGCGACCATAGTCGATGCGGCCAGGCAAGCGCGCGCGGAGCGATTAATGCAGCTGTCCACAACCCTGCGGTTACGATCAAGGGCCAGAGACGTAACCGCTGATCGCGAAGAAGGGGCAGTAAGCCGATAAACACCGCCAAGAGCGCACCCAGGACCAACCCGAAGATCCTGAGTTCACGCGCCGACGTTTGACTAGCAGCTAAATCTCCCATAGCTCCTAATCGAGTTCCGGGGGCTCCGTCAACGACTCACGCTCCGACCACGGTGGCTGAGCACATTTCGCCATCAAGCAGCAGCCCAACACCAGATAGTCCATTTGGGTCCGCATGAAGCAGCGATACGCCTCGGCCGGAGTACGCACAATTGGCTCGCCACGCACATTGAACGAAGTGTTCACGAGCACTGCACATCCGGTGAGTGCTTGGAAACGTTCCAGCAGGCGCCGAAACCGGGGGTTTGTTATGCGGTCGACGGTCTGAATGCGCGCAGAGTAGTCTATATGGGTCACCGCAGGGATTGATGAGCGAGGCACTTTCAACTTCTCGATGCCGAATAGCTTGTTTTGTTCCTCGCTCATCGGCCGCCTGAGTTCGCTACGCACCGGCGCGACCAGCATCATGTACGGACTCGGGCGGTCGATTTCGAAGTAATCGGCCGCCCTCTCGGCGAGTACCGCTGGCGCAAAAGGCCGGAAGGATTCGCGGTATTTTATTTTCAGGTTCATGCGAGTCTGCATCTCTGGACGTCGCGCGTCGCCAAGAATTGAACGGGCACCCAGCGCTCGCGGTCCGTACTCCATGCGGCCTTGAAACCATCCGATCACCGCCCCTTTCGCTAGCAACAAAGCGGTGCGGTCGATCAGAGTATCCTCATCAATCAGCATGTAATCCGCGCCCACGGAGTCCAGAAACGCTTTTATCTCGTTCGAATTGAATTCGGGCCCCAGAAGACATCCTTGCATCGAGTCGCATGCCCGGGGCGTACGTGATTTCCCTTCGTAGATGTGCCATCCCGCGAGCGCGGCACCGAGAGCCCCACCCGCATCGCCGGCGGCTGGCTGCACCCAGATGTCGCGAAAGCCGCTCTCGCGCAACACGCGCCCGTTCGCTACGCAATTGAGAGCCACTCCCCCCGCAAGACAGAGATAATCGGCGGACAGCTCTCGCCGCGCCTTCGCCGCTAGCCTGAGTACAATTTCTTCCATCACTTTCTGAACCGAAGCCGCAAGATCCATTTCCCGCTGCGTCAGCGGCTCTTCTGGGGACCTTGGTGGCCCTCCAAAGAGGCTGGAAAACTTGTCATTCGTCATCGTCATGCCGGTCAGAAAATTGAAGTATTTCAGATCCAGTCGGAAGGTGCCGTCGGGTTTCAGATCGATCAGGTGGTCGAATATTGTCTCTACGTAACGCGGTTCGCCGTACGGAGCCAGCCCCATCAGTTTGTATTCGCCGGAATTCACTTTGAAACCTGCAAAGTAGGTGAACGCTGAATAGAGCAAACCGAGCGAATGTGGAAAATCAATTTCCCAAAGTGGCGTAAGCTCGTTACCCTCTCCTCTCCACAACGAGGTAGTAGCCCACTCACCGACGCCGTCCATGCACAATACTGCCGCGCGCTCAAATGGGCTCGGGAAAAATGCCGACGCGGCGTGCGCCTGATGGTGCTCGGTAAACAGTAACGGTGGAAGAGGTGCGCCGTCGGCGAGTCGCGACAATTCCTCCTTGATTACGCCTTTCATATTGGCTTTCTGCTTGAGCCAAACCGGCATCGACATTATAAATGACCGCAAACCTCGCGGTGCAACCGAAAGATAGGTCTCGAACAGGCGCTCAAACTTGAGCCATGGCTTGTCGTAAAATACGACGTGGTCAAGATTTTCTATCGAGGTTTTGCCCGCTGACAGGCACCAGGCGATGGCGCGGGAAGGAAACGATGCGTCGAACTTCCTTCGAGTAAAGCGCTCTTCTTGCGCTGCCGCAACGATCTCGCCGTCACGCACCAGCGCGGCCGCGCTGTCGTGATAGAATGCCGAGATTCCAAGAATCTGCTTTCCAGAGCTCAAGTTCTATCTGGGCAGCGTGTGAACTTGCATACCGCCGCCAGTGCCGATCTTCGCATTCGGCGACCGCAGTGCCGTTTGTGATTCGCGCGGCGCCTCGCCGACGCTTTTTTCGCCGGACTCCGCTCTGGCGTGATCCGATCGCGTCGCAGACGGAGAACCGCTGTTAATCTCAGCAATCACGTTGAGAACGTCCGGTAGCATTCGCTCCGCGATAAGTCGGTTTCCCACTCCCGTCACATGTACTTCGTCAATGAAGTAGGGTTCGGGCCGATTGCTGAACACATCGCTCAGAAACCGAACCTCGCCATTTGTATTCCGTTCCGCCACGCGCTGTCGCACTGCTTCCACAAAATCCCGTTGCCCGGGCATTAAACCCTGCATCTGCTGCCGTTCATAGGGCGACAAAAACACTTTGTCGCCAAGCCAGGGCTGCCAATAGAAAAGCCGGCGGAACCCGAATTGATGAGCCAATCCCTCGACGATTCCGACGTTCACCAGATAATCCCGCGCCGTAGCATTCTCAAGTGCAGTCGCCTGACTGGAATTTATCTCATAGCCCGGAGCTTTTACCAGCACGCCGTGAACGTCGATATAGGTACCCGGTGACCATTTCGCCACGATCCGGCGCGCAAGCGAGCTAAGGCCTAAGGAGTGCACAAAATCCTTCACGGATACCTTGATCAAAATCATCCAATGGGTAGCCAATTGACCCCACGCCTCCGGCGTCACCAGATTCCCCATATTGAACTCGCGCCGGCGGGCATCTTCATCATAAGTCAAACCCGCGGCATTGTTATTTAGCGCCGAATGTGCGTCGTTATATCCGTCATAGAAAATAGCAAGATCGGGAACGTTTCCATTCTGAATTTCCTCTGCCAGCAGGATCATCTCCTGAGTGCTGACATACCCGTCTTGCCCAAAATTTGTCACTCGCGCACAGCTGCCCTTCGCGACCAGCATACGCTGCAACCACGAGGCGATTGTGTCGTCATCGCGCGCCCCTTCTCCCCACATCGTCGAACCGCCGAACATGAAAATCCGAACGAGACGCGGGCATGCTTGGCTCGCAGCAGGACTCCTCCAGGTCGCTCGCAGCCCCTGCGTGCTGACATTCGTATAGCGACTTTCGAACGGGGCACCAATCCAATACACATACCGTTGCCAACGCACGCTTCTCTGGGTGTATTCCTGAAGCACCTCTTTTGCCCACGGCGCGTTCGCATATGCGTCGGCCTGCTCTCGGGTATCCTCGTCCCGCTTGGCGCCGGCGGCGTGCTCGTAAGCCCGCGCCGCAAGCTCGAGACAAATCAGCATAAGAAGGGCGATGCCAAGTTGCAGCCATACGGTTCTGACGCCGCGTGCAGCAAAGCGCAGCAGCCGCAAGGGCGCCTTTTTCCGGTCGCCAACCGCCTGCCGCTCGAACTTCGTCACATTCGACGACCACTGAGCCATTCTTGATTCGCGCGCTCGCTGCCTAGAATTACCTCGCCCGACCCGACTCTAACCGTGCCCGGGTGCGCCCCGGGCCGAGAACTGTTCATATCTTAAAAATCTCATTAAGGATGCCCTGCAGCATGAGCTGCGCGATAGATTGGTTCCCCTCCCCCGGCGCGTGCACATCGTCATGACTAGGGCTCGGCCGGTTGCCGAACACGCCGCTCAGAAAGCGCGTTTCACCAGCACCCGAGGTGTCTGGCGCTGCGCTCCCGCGTGAAGAAGAGAGCGTCCTCTCGTGTCCGCGCGCTCGGGTACGAAGCGCCTTTATCACTTCGGCACAAGCACGTACGGCGGACCTATCGCCGGAACCCGCACATAGTTGTGCTGGATTGCCAGCCGCAGACGCGGCCAGAAAAAGAGCCGGTGGTTATATCCGGCGCTCAAGCCTTCAGAGTCGAGAACGATAGCCGCGACCTTCTTCTGCGAAATCATTCCGACCAGCTCGCTGTCGTCGAACAACCCCGCGTTGCGCATTGACCGTAATACGTCAAACTCCGGCGCCAAGACTCGGTTATTCATTTGCAGATTGATATCAGGCAGTGCGGTGAGAATAGGACCATTAATATTTGCGAGATACTGAAATGCCCCGGGGTCCCAGCCAGAATTGCATCTTGACTGGGGACAGCCGAGATCACGGCGGAGCAGGAGCCCGACTGCAAGCGTTCCTCTTCTTGCCCCGGGAGCCACCAAAGCAACGGCTAGTACCGCACCGACCGCGGTCTGCGAGATCCGTGGCGCCGCAGCAAAGAATTCGAGCGTCACGTCGATTCCTGCCGCGGCCATCATAGCAATTGTAGCAGCAAACTCCAGAAAGTAATTGTGATCACTACCCCAGCGCAGCGCGATCAATGTGCACAAGCAGCCGGACGCAATTGTATAGGCAATCACCAAATACATGCGGCGGCCTCGTTGCCACACCCCAAGAGCGGCCAGCACGACCAACGGCGACATCTCAAGCAGTATCGATCTCAGCAACCTCGGCGGGGCGGACCAATCCCACAATGGAACATGCGCAACGATCGTATTAAGCAAAAAGAACGGGCTGTTCCGCTGGATCAGACCTATGGCTATGCCCAGCAAAAGCACCCATCCTATTGCAAGCTTCAGCGCTCGCGCATGTTCTCCGCGGTACCAGCACAATCCAACGATCGCCACGATACCACCAACATAGGTTTCTTTGGTCAGAAACGCCACCAGCAAGATCACAAGGGCCAAGAAACCAGCGCCTCGACTAAACGAATAGAGGCCCAACAATTCGAAGAATAGCGCGAGCATATCAACCCGGAATTCTGCAAACCAAGGCACGAATACCGGCGTGAGAGCGAATCCCATAGCCGCGATCGCTGCGGCCCAAATGGAACTGAATTGGCCCGCAAGCAGCGCGATCGCGAAGCAGGTAGCAAAAGTGGAGAGGATTGTAACCCAACGGCCGATGCGCAGGCATGCGAATATGCTCGAACCAAAGAACCGGGTCAAAGGCTTTACTACAAATGGAGTCGTCGGCCCGTATTCCTGCGCATAATATGGCGGCCGTCGAAAATCAATGTAGAGCGGACTACCTAGCGAGTAGTAGTGTACATCGCGCGCCAGTTGAACCGCGCCATCGTCCCAGGTTTTTTCGCAGCCAACATGCGCTATCCAAAGCCAGGCCACGCGCGCCACGAAAAGGATCAGAAATATGCTCGCGACCATGCCGGCCACACTGCTTTCGGAGCGCGGCTTAGGTTCCATCAATTTTGAAACTGGCGAGCGAGCTAACACTGTCGCACGCGGTCAAGTGTTTCCTGCTCGGAGAAACATTCTAGCCACCACTCCCGAAGAACTAGCCGATTTCTAGTAGAACTAATCTTCGACGTCGACAATTCCGGCCGTCTACCAGAATACCAAGAAATCAGGTGAATGCCTTGAATCACGTCAACTCAGGTCGTCTCGGGGCGCGCTCATCGCCCAAGGGCGCTCGAGGATTGGCGAACCACCAAGTCCTTTGAATGCGAGGTGATCTCGCTGGCAAAGGCCTCGGCGATCTCGCCGTTCACCCAGGTTCGATGGTGTCCCGCCGAGTTGGAATTGTCTTCAGGAAGCGTTGGAATCGCATGTTGGACAGATTCAACTCGACGTCCCCAATCAGCAAACGGAACGCCGCGTTGCATGGCCCAACGCCTGAGCCACTCGTAGGAGGCTCCCCGTTCGCTCCAGCTTACGATCAATTCCGCTCCATGTCGTAGGCTATACTGCTCCATTTGTTCGATCTCAGACTTCTCAAGTTCCGCAACCGGTTCCTTCGCCTCAGCGTCTGCCACCTTGGCCGTCCCGTAGATCTCGTCTCTTCTGAGGCTATCCACAAATACCTTGAGACGAACGCCGACCTGAAAGTCGTTGGTCAGAATTTGCATAGGCCGCACCGCCCAGCCCCACGAGGGGCTACCGAGAACTATATGATGGTATCGGTAGCCGCTGCGAAACATTACGTCATCGTCATGGTCGTTGTCACATCCCAGGTAGAGTATGAAGGCCGGAGAACCGATCATTGATACCCAACGCCGGAGAATTAGCAACTCCTGCGCGCCCCCCACGGCGGCAATACCAAGATTGACTACGCCGAACTCCTTGGCGTAAATCCCTGTCGGTTCCTGATTCAGAATGAGGTCCAACTGGAATGGATAGCTCGCGTCGGAGGGCACTCCAATCCCCTGCGTATACGAATCTCCTACAGCGTACACAAGGTACCTATAGCCGCTGAAACTTTCCTGGAAATTCACGGTGCCTAGATGGTTGACGCGCACCTCCTGTTGCAAATCCGTGCTCCGGAAAAGGTGAATGCCGGGGCGAGCTCGGTACCCGAGTTCCGCGTCGTACTCGTACGCCTCCGGAATTCCAACGGGGTATATGGGTGCTATCTCACGCAAAATAACTTCGGCTAGGGTAAGCGCGATGAGAATCGATGATCCCACGAGAGCCAGTTTTCCGAAAATCCCCCGAAGCCGGTGCGATCGGACCTGGTTTTCTGTCTTGGACGTATCGACTCGCGCCACACCCTTACCCACTAAAAGCAGTTCGGTCGCTTGTTGAGCTGAACTATGCGGCGCTGTCACCTCCGACTCAGCGGAGCTGACTCATGTACGATCTTCAATCCGATCCAATATGGGACGCTCAAAGTATACCCCAAGAAAAGTCACGATCAACGAAGGATTGAGACTCCGATACTTCGACGGTGGGTGACCGCAAATCCACGTTGGCGCCCCCGTTCCCCGTTGCTGCTGGGGCAAGCTTAGCCGAACCGCTCCCGCACAACGGTTGCGGATGCGAGCACTCTGCGCCGTGCTGTGCGCAGTCGCGAACGCAGGCGGATCCTACTCCGCAATCGATCAAGGGGATGACGTCCCATCTTCAGGACCAAACCAATTCTGGTCGGGCCATCGCCCGGCAGAACTCCAATGCGATTCATCAGAAGACGATCAGTCGCGAGATAGTTCAGGCCTTCGTCAGCAAGGAATGAAACTGAGTAAATCCGTCCCGCCGCCTCGCGAACTTGCTCATTGTGCGATCCGAACGGATAAGCAAAAGCGAGCGGTCGATCGCCGAAAATCCCGGCAAGGTCGTCGGCGCTTCCTTCCACTTCGTCAGTCAGTTGCTCCGCCGACACCCGGGTGAGGTCGGCATGCGTACGGCTGTGGGCACCAAACTCGATACCTCCTCGGACAGCCTGGAGCATCTGTTCCATGTTCATCAGCTGAAGGGAGGACCAACCCGCCTTCTGGTCCCATTCGTTTGTTCCGCCAATCAGGCTGGTAACCGCGAAAATGACGGCCGGGTATCCGAGCGATCGGAGGACCGGAACCGAGTATTCGGACAGATCTGCGTATGCGTCGTCGAAGGTAATCAGAATCGGCTTAGGTGGAAGCCGTTTGCCCTCGGAACACCATTCAATCCAGTCGGTGAGGCGAATCGGGGTATAGCCCTTGTGCGCGAGCCAATTCATTTGCCTGATAAAATTGCCCGGCGAGACTGTCAACGCCGGGTTTGAACCGCTGCGCCGCGGGCCCACGTGATGATACATCAGGACCGGAAGTCTCATCCCGAATTCGCTGCGAAAGGCCTGCCATGACCCCGACGCAGCAACTGCGCCGCGGAACATACTCGTGCCGGCCGCGTAATCGAGCAACCGTGTACCAACCTTGCGCACGAGACGAATGCCGCTGAACTCTTCGGCAATACGGATTGAAGAGCGAAGAAACGGGCCCGGAGGCACCGGCGATCTGACGGCCAACTCGCGAATCAATTGCTTGCGCCAGGTGCCGTCGCGCATTTTGCCCAATCTCGAATGCCTCCGGTAGCTCGGGTGCAGCCGAGAGAGCAAGACGTGACTGCGGCCGTACGATTCCGCGTCGCTCTCAACAATTTCGCGAACGCTCTTATGGTTCAAGTGACGGACCGCAATTTCCGGAGCATATCGATAACGCGCGGACGTTTGTGCCAGGCGGAGCCCGAACTCGAGGTCTTCATGCGCAAAGCGGAACCGCTCGTCGAATCCGCCTGCGTCCAGAAGAAGCGTGCGTGGAGCTGACGTATTGGCGAACCGAATCGCCTGCCACGGCCAACGCTCGTCTCGTTTCGAACGAATTTCCTCGAAATGGCGACAGGTCATTTGGTGACGCCAATCCGTTACCAATCGGGCGGCGCCATCGGGCGACGACTCGATTGCTCCCTCGACTATTTGCTGATCGCGGCTCCGGTGCGCTTCCACGTGGAGCCTGAACAACGACGGCCTGCAGTGCATGTCATCGTCAAGGAACAAAACCAGGCGTCCCCGCGCCGCCCTCAGTCCCGAATTGCGTGCTGCCGCCAGCCCGGAGTTTGCCTGGCTGATCACGCGAAGACGGCAGAAGGCTGGCTGACTCATCATTTTCAGCGTGCCGTCAGTTGAACCGTCAACGACCAAAATTATTTCGCGCGCCGCTTCCGCAAAGTCTTGCTCGAGCACCGTCGATATTGTTCGCGCGAGTATTTCGCGACGATTATAGGTCGGAATGACGACCGAGAGTTCTATGTTTTCTTCCGGCACGGTGGAAACTCAGCGATCGAACTCTTGCCTTAGCACACTCCATGAGCCAGCCTCCCGGACCGCGCCTCGGAGCTCCACAATCTTCATCCTGATATGAAGCAACCGAATCCCTATCCCCCGCACACCCGGAACCCATCGCATCGTATCGGCAAGAGCGAAAGGCAAACGCAACAGCGGTTCCAGGGAAAACGGAGAGCGTGCGACCAACTGCATGGGGAGCCGCTTGAAGAGCGGTCCATGGAATAGTTCCGCGAACGGTGAAAAAGAACGGTAATCGGGATGGGTGCGGCACAGCAGCAACTCATAGCGTGCAACTTTTACAGACTCCCGTTCAACCAGATCAGCGGGTGATTTTTCGTAAGTATGATAGACAATCGCTGCCGGCTGATAACGAATACGGCCGCCCATCCTCCAAAGCCGAATACCCAGCTCGAGCTCCTCGCGCGAACCGACAAACCGCTCGTCGTAGCCACCCGCCCCCATCAGCATCTCGCGTGAAACAGAGTCGTTCGCTCCGCAAGCGACCCGGGGCCACTCGGCGATACCATTCTTCACGACTGAGGCGAACTGCTGCAGGACCTTCGAATGAAGGTCTGCCGCGAGGCCGCGCATTTCCGGTCCCGGCAGAATCAATCCAGACACAATCCAATCGCCGGGTTGTTGGTGAGCTTCGTAGTGAGCTCGAACAAGCCTCGAGTCACAAATGAAATCATCGTCCAGAAACAATACAAGGTCTCCGCGGGCTTCGCGCAGACCAGCGTTCCTTGCAGAAGCAAGCCCTCGATTTGGCTGTTCGATGACCTTGAATGCGCACGATGGCTGCGGGATCTCGCGCAGATACGTCGCGGTATCATCTGTGGAGCCGTCCACCACCACAATTATCTCGTAATCGGATGCAGCAAAATCTTGTGCGAATGCGGTTGCCAGTGTTCGTTCAATTAGGCGGCGTCGCTCGTAGGTCGGTATTATTACTGATACTTTCACAGAGCTCGAACAGGGTCATCTGCCAGACGACAGACGAGCGCCCAACAATCTCAGGAACCGCACGGGGATGCTCTCGAGTGACGACAAGACCGCCTCTTCTTCGGGGCGAGCGCCGTGAAATTGCAACACGGCGAAATATGCAATGGCGCCTGCGAGCAATACCGAGACCGTTGTCGCCACCCCACCGGTCGGTGTCAGCCAGCTGACCGCAAACGCGCCCGCAAGACATGCGAGAGACGGCAGACCCAATCCATCGCACGCCGTGCTGATTAGATCGATCGCCCCATGGGCTCCGTACCCTGACGCAATCATCAGGTACGCGGAGCTTCCTGCCGCAACCGTCAGCGCGAGAGCTATCGCGGCACCCATTACACCCAGCCATAGAACGAGCGGAACACAAAGTGCGACGCCCGCCGCGAGCATCGCGAGGTCAACCGTCAACACAGTGCCGACCGCGCCGCCTGCCCATAAGATGGTCGACGACGCGAGCCCTGCAGCGTCGAGGATTTCGACAATCAGGAGAATCCGGAGGACCAGCACGGATTGGCTGGAAGCGCCGCCGACCCAGACCCGGAGCAAATCCGGGGCGCAAACCCAGAGCACGATACAAAGCGGAATCATCGCGACGAGATTCAGACGTGTGCCCGCATCGAGAACAGCCCTGGCGGCGTTCCGATCGACGACGCCATCGCGCGTACTCGCCGCGGGGAACAGCACCTCCGCCGATCGCCAAGCGACTCCTGAAGCAGCCGAGGGAAGCTTCCGTCCGATGTAATAGGGTACCATCTGACGGGCACCCAGGAGGACTCCGATTACGAAAGTTGGCACTTCCCAAACCGCCGCGCCCGTGAAAGTCACCAACTGACTGGACAAGCCGAATATAGCGTGTCTGCGCAGGATCTCGACCTTGGGCCAAGCCAGGCGCAATCGCAGACCGGCGGCACACACTCGTGCCGCGAGCAGTGCGCCTGCGGCTGCAAAGGCCGAAGAGACTACTTGCCATAATGCCAGAGAAATCAGCCCGGCACCATTGGCAAGCATGATAAGCGCACCCGCGCCCCACACGATCGCCGCGGCCGCCAGCACCGCATTCATGACCTCAAAGCGCCGGGTCCCGCGCAACACGGCAAGTGCGAAGGTCTTCAAGTTCTCCAACATGAATACTGCTCCGCCAATCGCAAAAAGAAGCGACGACGTAACTCGCGATACTCCGAGCGCGGCGCCGATCGGGCCACCGATCGTCGCCATGCACATTACGCCGGCGAGTCCAAGCAGCACAGCCATCGTGCCAGATGAGTATACGAATCGGCGCGTATGCTCTGAGTACCCGGTCTCGCCTTCGACAGCGATTTCGCGCGTAACCGCCCAGTTGAGGCCAAGATCGATTCGCGCGAGCATCGTGGCCACGGACTCCATCGCTATCCAGAGACCGTAGGACGGTCCGCCAAGATGACGAAGCATCGAGGGTACCAGCGCCAGCCCCACCAGTCCCGAGACCACCAGTCCACCGCAGTTTGCGATAGCGTGCCAGACCAGGCGGGGGTCCGTGAAGTCGGGACGACTCCGCGATCCGTCAGAAGGAACAAGCGGGGATTGAAGCTGATTGTTCGGCACGGCGGAGGCGGCACAGCAGGACGCGGAGACTGTTGACGATTCGCAACGATTCAAGTTGCCAAGGGAAGGTCCTGCCGATGCGGTTGCACACTCAGAACAGGACTATCCAGCCGGTAAATTATCCGGGCCAACTCGATCCGGGAGAAGAGAATCAAGCCCTTGAGCGCCGCGAAAAGTTCGCTCAGTTCATTAGTCGCTATCGGAAAGGAAATCCCATCCCGCCGAGCATTGCGCAATCGTTCTCCGCGAATTCTGCTGCGCGCGTATTTCAATACAGCGCCGCCGTAACCATGCGTGAGCAAAAACCCGGCGTATAGACCCCATCCCCGCAACATCTGGAAATGGAATGCCCGAAGCTCGTCAACAGTTCGAGGAAACGGGTGCCGCACCACAGCATCCGGGGTGTATACGAACTTGTACCCGCGTTCGACGATCTGCAGAACCGCGTAACAGTCATCGCTTCCACAGGCAAGCACTTCGGTCCATGGAAACGCACGCAAGGGCGTGCCTCGCCCCAACTCAGGTTCAAACCCGTGCCACTCAAGGAACGCGCTCGCGCGCAGCGCCATGTTGCCGCCTCTGGCCGTCCTGCCGAAGGCGGCACTTTCCATCCAACCGGGCGTCGAGCGGTCCAACACACGGCGCTCGGCGCCTGGATTGTAGGAAGCTTCGTATACGGCCGATTCAAGCGGCAGGTAAGGTCCCGAAACCATCATGACCGCTGGGTCTTCGAACTCCGCAACAAGCGCGGCCAACCACCTGCTATCTGCCACCGCGTCGTCATCCAGAAATGCAACGATCTCACCCCGCGATTCCAATGCTCCACGATTGCGAGCGAAACTCACCCCGCGCCGCGGTTCCACGATCAAGCGCGCACCCGATCGCTCCGCCGTGCGCCGAACGGATTCATCGCCCCGAGAATTGTCTATTACGACTGTTTCGTAGTTGGGATATTCAAGGTTGGCCACCGAGCGCAGCGCTCGTTCCAGCTGCTCGTTCCGCTCGCGAGTCGGTATCACCACGGAGCAGAGCGGCGCACCCCTCTCCACGGCAGCAACCGTGTTCTCCGAGTGACTATTCACGTCGTAGCTCGGCCGCCCGATTCGTTCAGAAATCGCAGCGTCTCCGCTGCTGCTCGCGTCCAGTCGAAATCCCTTCCGCGACGCGCGCTCAACTCGGCCAGCGCATTCAATTCAGAAGGATGGCGATACAGGTGCTCAACCGACGCCGCCAGCATCCCCGGATCGTCGGGCGCGAAAAACATCGCCGCATAATCGCAGACCTCGCGATTCACCGGGGTGTCCGAGACCAACAGGGGAAGACCGAACGCCATCGCTTCGACCTGCGGGAAGCCAAACGACTCGCAAATCGACGGAAACACCAGCATACGAGCCACGCCATACAGCTCTGCAATCCGTTCCGGTTCGAGCTCCCCGTGATTGACGATCAATCGTTCAACGCCGATTTTGCGCGCATAGCTCAGAACACTTCGCGCACCGGCATCTTCCAGAGTATCGAGGGTCAGGTGCAGACGGACCGGAATCTGCCGGTCCCGCAGGAGAGCGAGGGCCTGCAACAGTACACGGAAATTCTTGTAGTTCCGGTACAGAGCCACATACGCAATCTCGAAGGTGTCGCTGGACAGGTGATGGATGTGGCTACCGTGCCCGCTTTCGTCTAGAACGCCCGGGCCGTGCGGGATCGTGGCCAATCGCTTGCGAATCGACGGAACGTGGGCGGTTACACAATCGCCCAGCGTCTTCGTTTGTACTATAACGCGGTCCGCCCTTCGGATAGAATAATAAGTCCACAACCGCTTTAAATGAAACACAACGCGTTCGCCAAGCGGATATTGTCTCAAAAGCTCAGGAGAGTCGTAAAAATATTTAGCGTCCTGCACCAGCAGTACGCTCCGCGACCTCGTAAAGATCGGAAGATAACAAGAAGAGGAAAATAACACGTCCACCGACTCGCGACGCAACCAGAAGGGCAGGATCAGCGCGTACCATATGGCGACTCGAAAATGACTTCGACCGATCCAGGAGAAGTAATGGTATCGGACGCTGGGATGGTCGACCTTCAGTACCGCCGGCATTTTTGCGTCCGCCAGAACGTGGTACTCGTGCTCGGGCTGGAGCTCGGCCAGGCGTGACAGCAGCTTTCCGACGGCAATCACCGTGCCGCCCTTGCGCAGCGAAATTGCGTTTACTGCAATCTTCAAGCGATTCTCCCGGTCAGCATTTTGGATAAGGGTTGATGTCGACCAGAGTATCGGACCATTACAGGTGTGCTCTGTGACTCACTGGTTCCGCCCGCTAAAGAATTTTGGTTGAACGCCAGCCACCTCGCATCCCTTCACGGGAGCGGCTGAGGTCCAATAGGCGATGCTCCATAATCGGCAGTATTTCGGCCTCACTCCACACTCGAAGCGCGTACGCGCGCCCGTTGGCGCCGACCTTGGCACGCCGACCACTGTCGTTACGAAGCTGCATGATTCCGGAAATCAGAGCCTCAGGATCTTCAGGTTCTGTAACGATGCCCGCGTTCGCATCACTTATGACCTGAGCGATTTGGCTGTTCGTTGCCACCGACGCGACGACTGGACGGCCCGCCGCGAGCAGTGTCACGGTTTTCGAGGGAAAAACGACGTCCGCGACCGAGCGGCGCTGCGTTATCAGCGAAACATCGCTGGCCGTCAGCATATCGGCGAACGTTGGCTTCGGCTGAATCGGCAGGAACCGCAGGTTGTCGAGGTGCATGGCCTCCGCAGTGGTCTGCAGTTTTGGGCGGGCAGCTCCATCACCAACCAGCAAGTAAACGATATCGCTGCAATGCCTTGAGCGACGAGCCGCATCGAGGATGACTTCCATTCCCTGCTTCACTCCCATATTTCCGGAGTGCAATACGATAAGCTTCCCGCGAAGATTGTTCGCCTGCCTGAAGGATTCCCCGCCACCCCTTAAAGGAATCTTGAACAACTCAGGTTCGGCCCAGTGACCGAATACCGCGACCTTCTCTGGGGGGACTCCCTTTGACAGTATCCGTCGGCACATTCCTTCGGTAAGCGTGGAGACCATGGCCGCATGACGATAGGCTCCGCGCTCAAGCGCATATAGCGCGCGCATCAGTTGGCCCTGCTTGAGCATACCAAGGTCAGCGGCAGCGTCCGGCTGCAAATCTTCAACGTGAAATACGTAGGGGACCCGCCAGAGGCGACCTAACATCGTTGCGCTGGCTGCGAGCGCGAGCGGTGGCGATACTGCGACGATCACATCAGGCTTCCGGTGAACCAATGCGCGAACAGCCGAAGTCGCTACAAATGAAGCCTCATGAAGAATTCGCTTGAACGACGTGACTGAGCCCGGAACATAGGAAAGCGACCGGAGTACATCAACGCCGTTATGATTCTCCCGCTGAAACAACTTGCCGCGGTAATTGGCAGCGACCCTCCATTCGGGATAGTAGGGAAATGATGTGCAGATCGTGACTTCGTGCCCCCGCGATGCAAGGTACTCACATCGCGCGGTATTAAACACCGCGATTCCGGTCTGCTCAGGCCAATAGTTTATGCCTAAAAATAATACTCGCACGGCAACCCGCCCATTTGGCCTGTTTTCGCCCTACTCACAATTGCACCCGTAAATCATCTGGCTAGTTCAAGTTTGAGCCAACCCACGGGGTTCCGAGGCCATGCTCGATAACGAAAATCTTGCTCTGAATCGAAAGCTTACTGCTGCTCGGCGTGAACCAACCGAGGTGACCGAACCCTATCTGCCCACAAGCCGCACTTACGCTTCGCGTGTTCTGGGCCTACCGAATGGCGGTTACAAGGCGCGGCGCCGCGCCGGCGCCTGCATCGCCATTCCCTCCGCCCGATCGCCGCGTCAAAGCCGCCATGCCGACAGATCCTCGCCAATCAGATCCTCAAGGTCGTCTATGTCGCGGCGGTAGCGCTCGTAGAGTCGACAACGAAGCGCGCTGCTCACAGCCGGCTTCTGATTTCCCAGCACGGCGCGCAGAACAGTTCGGTCCACGCTCATTACCGCCGCATTGACCAGCCAGGCACGCAGTCCACTCTTACGGTACATCAGGTCGCGCGAGAACAAGCTACTATTCCGCACCCGTATAAATCGAATTCGCGTGAGCGAATATACGCCCTTATTTGCCCTCTTCCTCAATGAACGCGGGCAATATGTCGAATCGATTCCAAGAAACTGATAAACCCTGCGCAGCCATCGGGCGTCGAAGGGAGCCGTGTCGGTCAGGATAAGAATCTTGTCTCTGGAATAGACGCTCAGATATCGCCTCAAATGCCGCGCATACATCCCGAATTCCAGTACGTCCGCGCTGCCGGGAAGCGACTCTCCACATTCATCGTTAAGTAATGCCGGCATACCAACTTCGATCGGTTCGACGGGCAGGCGGCCTATTTTCATGTAGTGGAAATAGCCAGATATCGCACGATCCACCGGGTTGCGTAACGTCACGATTGCCTTCACTTCCGGCGCGAAGTGGTGCAAACGCTCAGGACATTCGGGCCGCGCAAGAAAGTTAGGACACTTGATTCCGACCAACTGATCGTGGCCCGCGCCACGCAGGAGTTGCTTCAAGCGTGCGACGCCCTCGGAATCGAAGTAGGCATTTTCGAAGGTCATCACCTCCGCCTTGGGCATCCATACGCTCGGATGTTCACCGACACACCGGTGAAGCAGAGTCGACGCTGACTTCTGAGCACCGACGATCGCAAAATCAAGCATTTTGTATTAAGCCTGCCCCGGCATCAGCGGTTTATCACCGAGTCCTTGACGCTGGCTGCAAAATAATCAGCCGATCAAGATTCGCGGAGTAGACAACCAGTTCTTTGCGACCATCAGGATTAGGCATGCCTGCCGCGATCAGCCTGACTGGTAGCCAGACTCGGAACTACGCGAGGGTATTCGCATACCCGTCCGCAAGCGGCATCTCACTAGTGGCCTCCATCTATAACAACCTCTTTTGGAAACATAGGCTCTCACAGCGATATCAGTCGCCGGATTATCTGCGGCAACCCCAATCCGCTACAAAGACTCCGCAAATTACTCATCGCCGAATCGAAAATCCTCTCTCACAATCCGCTTCATCGAAACCTCCGAGAGAGGAGGCACGTGAGACAACGCGATATTTGAGCCATGTCACGAGTATCCGGCTGGATAAGCTTTGAGCTCTAACTTTCAACGATGCTTTGCTCGGAAGCAAAGGGAATTCGCGTACGGTTAGCGACTTCTAGCGCCTGGAAGGTGAGCATTTCGCATCGCACAGAGTCAACAACTATGATTCGGGTTGTTCAGGCGAGTGCCTTTTTCCTAGACAAGGAACGCAAACAACACACAGCCCAGCCGAAGCGGTACCCGCTCGATACCCAACGCCTCGAGCGCGTCGCGCAGCCCAACGCTCCGAGCGCATCGCAGCCCAGCGCCTCGAGCGCGTCGATTCCCAGCGCCTCGAGCGCGTCGCAGCCGAGCGCGGCGGCGCGCAGCAGCCCGTATGGCATCGCGCGGATTCGGCGTGCGCCCTGCGCCTGCGAATCAGCTCCGCCCACTCGCGCAGGTCCAGCGGCGGATAGTCGCACAGGTCAGGCGTAGCCCGATTGACCAACTTCGCCGGCGCGTCGAGCAGTGCGTCGAGCTGGGCGACCGAATTTCCCACGTATCCAAACGATTTTCTGGGATTGCGGCCGGCGGCATTCACATACGCGCCGCGGGCGATCGAAAGGGAAAACTGCTTCTACGGCACGTCAAACCACGGCCCCCAAATCGACGTGGGCCGCACTATCACCCACTCCCCGAGCGATTCGGCTGCCCGCACCAATTGCTCCCCACGCACCTTGCTGGCGCCGTAATAGTTCGGCGGTGCACAATCATTCTCGTCATGCGGCTGATACCCGATCGGACAGACCATCGTGCTCGACGCGAAAATTAGGCGCTTGATTCCGGAGCATCTCGCCAGCGCATCGATCAGGTTCTCCACTCCGTCGGTATTGGCGCGATAGCTCTCGAGCGTGCTTCCCCTGAGGTCGGTTCTCGCCGCCAGGTGAATCACATAATCAGGCGAAAAATCGGCGACAATTCCTCCGATGAAGTCCGAGCCGTCGGTAATCAGGATCCGCCAGTTCAGCGCGGATGCGATTGAAGCCGTCATGGTTGACGCTCCCGCCGGCGCCGATAGAGAAAATCCATTTCGATAATGGTCTGCCCGGCGCCTTCGTTGAAACCCAGCGGCGCGACGACCTCGTACCCGAGCTGACTCAGAAAATCGTGCATTTCCGGGAACAGGGGTTGATCCTGGTAGAGGCGGACGAAGGGCAATTCCAGAACTATATAATCAATCGCCCGCAGACAGCCGGCCGCGCCGCAAAGCACCTGCTTTTCGTAGCCCTGCACGTCGAGTTTCAGCAGGCTGGGATGCCCAAGGTTCAACTGCGGCGCAAGGCGGTCCAGCCGTTCCATTTCCACCGAGACGACGCGCACCGCATCGCGGTCGAAGTAGGGGTGATGGTTCGCCGGATCGATCGGCAGCACCGAACTGACCTGGTCGAATTGGTTCTGGTAAAACGGCGCCGGGCCGATACTGGTGCCGAGCGCCTTGCGATGGACGGTAACATTTGGATAGCGCGCAATATTCTTGCGCAGTTGCTGGAACGCCCCCTCGACGGGCTCGAAGGCGTGAATCGTGGCGCGCGGAAAGCGCCGCGTGGCGGCGACGGAAAACTGGCCCTTGTTCGCCCCGACGTCGACGATCGTCGCGAAGTCACCCTGGTGTTGCGAGAGCGCGCGGACTACCCGATAGGAGGCGATCGAGAAGCAGTTGCTGGTAATCGCCTCGCTGAGCGCGTCGCGCGTCCGCAATACCGTCAATGCGCGGAGCACGCGGCCAAACATGCGGGACGGATTCACTTGTTCTTTCGTCAAGGCTGCGGCACCGATCTCGCTGTCATACGATCGCGAACGGCTATGCTCAGCGCGTAAGCCCGTTCGTACGCGTTTAGGGTATTGCTTGCGGTCCGCTCCCAGGAAAATCTCGACGCGTTGAAATGACCAGCCTCCTTCAGCCTGCGTCTCTCGGTTTCGCTCTCGAGCGAGGTCCTCAATTTTCTGGCTATATCTTCGACGGACCTGGGATCGAAGTAGAGAGCGGCCCGCCCGGCCACTTCTGGCAGCGAGCACACGTTCGAGCACACTACCGGCGTACCGGCCCTGTTGGCCTCGACAATGGGAATACCAAATCCCTCATATAGAGAGGGGAACACGAATACCGCCGCATTCTCGTACAGAGCCGCAAGCTCACCGCTGCTCACTGGTCCGGTAAACACGACAGCCTCAGAAACGCCGAGTTCGTGAGCAACCGCGTCTAACGCTGCCCCTGAGCTGGGCGGCTTTCCCGCCAAAACCAGTTGCGGCCGATGACGCCAGCGCTCACCTGCAAAAGCGCGAAGCAGGCTCACAATATTTTTGTGATGCGACGCGCTTGTCAGAGCAAGAATGTACCCTGGGGCAAGTCCAAATTTGGCAGACAAATCGCCCCAGCTCGGCTTTGCCTCGGTCAGATCCTGCGCTGCGCTATGGATTGCCACAACCTTCTCCCGCGCAACGCCCAACACGGGCGGAATCTGGCTCCTGATATACTCGCTGACAGTCAGGATTATATCTGCGCGCTTCGCCGATCGCGTTACAAGTAGCCGCAGTAGCGAGCGCTTCACGAATGAGAAACTCTCGGGTATCTCCTTAAAGTTGAGATCATGGATCGTCACCACCATTGGACAGCGTGCAAAGATAGGGATGACGTTCAGTGGCCCATGTAAAAGATCCAGTCGCTCTCGCCTGACCAGCGCTGGCAGCGCCATCTGCTCCCACGCAATTCGGACTGCGCGTACGTTAGCGGGTATCGCGCAGACTACCAGTCTAAAATTGTGGGTGAGGTGTTTAAACAGGCGAGCCATCCCCTGGTTCGTGAACACCACGAACTCATGCCCTTGCCCGACCCTGTCGAGGCCCGCCACCAATCCCCGAGCGTAGGTGTCACCGCCACTGACCATGCCGGGCAGGAGCCAAGAAAGGTCTATCCCGATGCGCATGCTTTATCTCTTATCCGAGGCCCAATTGCACAAAACTCGCAGGCTGCTAAACTGCTGCGACCGCCGCGACCCCCGTCCCGCTGCGGCGTCACAACGGGGTCACGCCCGCCAGGCCGACAGATCTTCGCCGATCAATTTTTCAAGGGAGCCTATTTCACCGCGGTACCGTTCGTAGAGGCGGCCGCGAAGCTCGCTGCTCACTTGAGGTTTGTGGTTACCGACAAGGGTGCGCAAAAGAGCCCAGTCGGTACCCATAACCGCCGTGTTGACGAGCCACGCGCGCAGACCGGTTCTCCGGTGGAGTAAGTCCGAGGAGAACACAAACCGGTTTCGCGACCGTATGAACCGGATGCGCGCGAGCGAGTACACACCTTCGTTCACGCGTTTCGTCAATGCGCGGGGGCGGAAGGTCGGATCTATATCAAGGAACCTGAAAGCTTCGCCAAGTCGACCGGCGTCGAACGGAGTCGCATCCGTCAAGATCAGAATGTTCTCTCTCGGATACACTTTCAGGTAACGCGTCAGGTGCTGCGCGTACATTCCGTACCCCAGGATTTCCTGGGCGCCGGGGAGCTCACTTCCGCGCTCACCATCGAGTATTTTCGGTAGACCGACCTCGATAGGCGCTACCGGTACGAGTCCCACAATCATGTAATGATAATAGGCCGATATTGCACGGTCGACCGGGTTTCGTAAGGCGGCAATCAGCTTCGCTTGTGGCGCGAAGCGGCGTAACCGCTCAGGACATTCGGGACGTGAAAGATAACTCGGGCATTTTATCCCAACTGACCGACCACGACCCGCGCTGGACAACAAGCGTTGCAGAGAGGCGACGCTCTCGCTCGAATAAAAGGCGTCCTCGAATGTGTATATTTCCTGCTTGGGCATCCAGAGATCCGGATGCTCGGCAAGGCACTTATGAAGCAGGGTCGACGCGGACTTCTGTGCGCCCACTATCGCGAAGTCGAACACTTTCCTTGGTGAAACCTTCTTTTTGTTCGGACCCCGCTCACGCTCGAACGCCGGCGACACCCGGACCAGGCCAGTAATACCAATCTCAGTGACTTAGTGTGAGCCGGGCGAAATCGCCCGGACCGATCCCGATTACTCTCGCGGTAAAACCGTTCTGTTGGCTCGTCAGAACAACGCGTGAGGCCAGTTCCGGGTGTGGTTGGCCGTTCACGTTCAGTCCGAAGCCTCGAAAGTGCGAAGATCCCGACAAGCCTGTAATTCTTACGGTGATAGGTGACTTGCCATGCCATCGATTCACCGCCTCGTCATCCATGCTGTTGAAACCCCAAAACATTGTCCGCACCAGCCCGTCCGGCATCTGAGCGGAAAAGCACGCGAGCGGCAGGCCTACCACTTGACATTCCAACCGCCGCCCTTGCGAGAGTTGGTATAACTGCGTCATCGCAATCAAGGCATAGGTCTGGTCCCACGGTGCGCGGCCGCTCCCCGCATAGAATAACGCAGGGTGGTGTCCGTGCAATATCTGGGGCACAAGAACCAAGTACATCGCATCGTCCATGTGCACTTGGTCCATGCGGTAAATGAAGTCGAGGGCGTATGCACCAGCAATCGCCTTCTGATTGCCGGGATTGTCACCGGGCGCGTAGCCCCATTCGTCAATGCTGATCTTCGCGCTGCTGCCCGCCGCTTGCAGGTGGCGCCGAATTCCAGTGATTGACGAAAGCGCGTCTTGTCCTGAGTGCGGATAGCCGTCATAAATGTGCCAGCTCACAAAATCCAGGGGCAGATTCTGGGCCACAGCCGCGTCCACGAATCCTCCCAGCCAGTTGAAATAGTCCGGTCGCTTCATAGCCGGGACGTAATACGACATATTTGTGGCTGCGGGACCGCCGACCCGAATTGTTATTCCGGGATGCGCATCCGTGTATCGGCGTACAGTACTGGAGACGTGAGCGTAAAGCACCATGTAGGAAGCAAGCGATCCCCTCCATGTGATCCGAGTATCAGCTTTGCGCGCCCTTGCGTTGGGCATGAACCAGGCACGGTTTACGTTCGTACGCCCGTCCATTTCATTGTCGACTTCGATCTCGAAATCATGGATGCCCCAGTCGTTCGCGACGTGATTCAGGAGCGCGGTCGTATATCGATCATAGCCTGCCCAGAAGTCCGGCCCGTAGGCGCCACCCCTTGGCGCATGCAGCCTCATGAGCGGCCGGGGCGGATAAAGTCCCCATAAAAAGCGCGGCATCCAGTGCTGCTGCTTGCAGATGCGAAGGTCCTCCTCGAGCGGATCGGACCACTTGATGTCGAGCGCGCCATCGGGGGAAACGGCCTTTAACATCCCCGCGTCGAAGCTCAGGATCCTTGCCCTGCGGGTGCCCAGCCCCTTCGCCGCCGTCATTACGTAGGGAGGATAATCACGCGGCCATAGGCCGAATCCGCCGCTGATAAGTTGGCGGACGCCCCGGAAGTCACTCTGGGCGTGTGCGGTGGTCGCCCACAAAAGCGGAACAATCACCAGGGCCACCAGGCTCGCAAAAAGAATTCTGATCCCCGGGCCGCGTGCTCGCGCTCGCCGCGAAATAATTCTCATCAAATTCTCCAGATCCAATCGGGAACAATAGTCCATTAGCGCAGAACAAGACTTCGTGATTCGCAGCGGCAATTAGTGCGCCTCGCGCAACGGCGCAGGAAGCAAGTGCAACCGTAAGACCCGAAACAGCGCTTCAGAAATGCACCAAAAGATTATCGTGCTTCGGAGGCTCGATACCATACCGGTTAGGCTGGTTTCGAACTCACCTGCAGTACCAATGGCGAGACCGATGAGAACAATCGAGAAGAGCCAGCTCCTCGCCTGATATCGGTCCAGCATTGCCAAGTACGCCCACAGCAGCATCACATACATCGCCGGCACCAGAATGTATGCGGGGAGGTAACATTCGGCCTGCAGCACGGCCAGCGGTGTGGTCGGATAGTCGTGGTGCCCCATGTTGAAGAATTCGGCCAGGCGTTCGTCATCGTCCACAAACTTCTTCTTAACCAGAATGCCCGGCGCTGCGTTCAAAACGGCCTGCTTGATAAGAAGCCCATCCGCCAATCCCGTGCCGCTCAATTGTCTCTGCGTGATGTTATAAAGTAGATCGATCGGGGGCGCACGCTTCGCGATATCCTCGGACAGACTCTCGTATTTGTGTTTCGGTTTGAACAACAGCGCCAGCGCCTTACCCGGTTCAATGTGAGTGACTTCGTGACGAAGTTCCGGGAAATTCTCGCGCAGTGCCTGATAGCGATTACTCAGCACCGCGACCGCAACTACCGCGATCATCATCGCCATCACGGTTTTTCCGCGCAGTCGGAAACGCTCGGACGGAAACATCAGAAGAGCCACCAGAGCGGTCAGGATCATGAACCGCTTGCCGCCGCCGGATTGCTCCGCCATCAGGTTGACGATCACGAATGCCACCCACAGGCCCAGGATCGGGAGACGGATGGCCTTGCGGCCTTCGCGCGCGACCTGGATGGTGTAGGTAAAGAACGCGCCCATGGCGGGGATCGAGAGCAGCGCGTCGAGGTCCACCAGGGAATGCGGCTCGCCGGCCAGCTCGCGCAACTTCAGCGAGCCGAATACGATCAGACCATACTTCTTCACCAGCAGCGCCTTGAACGCCAGCCATGCGACGAACGCCACGAAGATGACGGGGCGGGGGATGCTCAATGCCACCCGGGCGACGAGACCGTAGTACTTATTCAGTAAACCTCCAAACAGAATGAAGCAGACCAGGTAAATGGTCAGCAGACCCGCCACCAGCCCCAATATGTACGGATCGGACATGCGATGAATACCCGACATCAGCCAGATCGGGCCGTACAAGAAGGTCTGGAGCCACGCGGTTATTACATATATCGCGATCAGATCGTTGTACGGCGCACAAACAATGTAAGCCGCGATCACGATCAGCACCGGCACGCCGAACAGACCGAGAAAGAGCGCATGGTCCGCACCCGCCGCCATCTTCACCCCGCTATCATCGAGCGTTGTTCGGGTCTCGAGAAAGGTACCGCGATATCGGGCATCTGACCGGCGTCGGTTTCGGTAGCGGGCGGCTCAAGCGGCGTGCGCTGGTTCCTGGAGATTTGCGCTGGAGGCCGAAGCGATTGCGTTCTGATAGCACCGTAAGTAACCGGCAACCATGTTTTCGGCGGAAAATCTCTTGACGTTCGCGAGTCCTGCCTCGCGCATTCGTGACGCATGTGCAAGGTTATCGAGTATCGCTCTGGCCGCCTCATCGGGATTTTCGGGGTCGAAATAGACCGCAGCGTCTCCCCCAACTTCAGTCATCGGCGGCCGATTGCTCGTAAATACGGGGCATCCGCAGGCCTGCGCTTCGATTATCGGCCAGCCAAAGCCTTCGTAGAGCGAGGGGAACAAGAGGGCCGCGGCGGTGGAGTACAGTGTGCGGAGGTCCTCCGACGTGATATCCGATACCACTCGAACTCTTGGCTGCAAGCCGCGCTCGCGTATGAAGCTGTTCAGATCTGGCGGCAGGCCTGAAGTCACCATCACCAGCCCGAGATCGCTCATCTGCGGCGCCTCAACAAGCCTGTGAAACATTCGCAGGACACCACCTTGATTTTTGTTCCAGATGGTCGAGCCGACATGCAGAATGAACCGGTCCGCAGTGGCAAGTCCGAGACGACTGAGGCGAAGCGCGCTTTCCGACTTGTCAATCGGTCGGTAGGCGTAATTCATGGTATTATGTACGACCGAGGTTGCAGACGGCGCACGAATGACGTAGGCACCCAGATCGGACCTCGTGGTCTCAGACACGCACGCGACGTTGTGTGCGCGGGCAAGCCCTTTTTCGATCATGCGCTGATATACCCTGCCGGTCCACTTGGTACGTCGGCCGGGAATTTCGCCACGGGCAGCCTTTATTCCGATCACGTCATGACAGGTTACTACGTGTGGTACAAAATCGAGGTGTCGGGTGTATAGTGCATAGCTGTGATCGCAAATGTGAACCACGTCGGCCGACGCGGCCGCGGCGCGCAAGCGCCTCGGAAACAGAATGAACTTATCCGCATAGCCCAACCACTTGGACCGGTCGCGGCCCGTCACTGCAGGAGCGCGCAGGCGAGGTTCCGGCCGAATTACTCGCACTGCCTGCCCAGCCTTTCTGAGCTCTGACTCAAGCAATTCGCTGAACCGCAACATACTGTACGCATGGTCTGGGACGTAACTTCCCACCAGCAGTATTTTCACCACAATCTCCGACTCAAGTACTCACGCGCAGCGGCACTCCCCTTGCTCAAACTGGCTTGTCCTCCACTCTCAGGCGAAGTCGCTTCCGGGCGACGCATCGCGAACTGGGACCGCAACTCCCTCAGGCTTCAGAGCGGCTCAGGCGCGCGAAACAGCCGTTGGCTCCTTCGGAGCGTCTGCATCTTCACTGCCCGGCGTTCGCGAAAGATCATCGGCAGCATGGTCCAAAGCTCGATGAATGCGGAACCTAGACCGCGCCAGTCCGCGAGGTTATCCCGATACATCCGCCTGATGTGGCCGACGGGCGCCCGTGCGAGCCAGTATAGAAGGATCACCGCTGGATAGCGCAGAAGCGTCATCGCCATCCGGTTCCTGAACCTGAGCTTCTGCACGACCAATTCCCGGCCCTTGTGGTTTTCGTAATGGATCACCGCCAGCGACGGATCAAACAGGACAGACCACCCCGCGTCTTGCAGCCTCAGACTTAATTCGAGCTCCTCGTTGTAAGGAAGATCCAAGAAGCCGCCCGTTGCTTCCCATGCACGCCTTTTGACTATAAATCCAAATCCGGCAAATGAGCGTCCCCTACAGAGCGACTCGGCGTGCACGGGCTGCTCGTCGTGTGGGGTGCCATCAGGTTTCAGCTGGCGAAAACCCAATACCGCCGCATCGTCGACGCTCAGTAGAACGCGAACCGCCTTGTCCAGAAGATTCTCATCTACCAGCTCGGCGTCGTCGTCGAAACAGGCAATTAGATCACCGCGAGCGTCGGCAAATGCTCGGTTTCGCGATAAGCACTGTCTCCGGTTACGTTCGTTTCTAATTATTCGAACATTAGAGGGGGCAGTGACCACAGGTGTGGAAGCGTCATCGATGACGATTATCTCCATCGGAGTGAGCGTCTGACGGGCAAGCGACCCGAGCAACCGTCGCAGTTCATCCGGACGGTTGCGGGTGGCAATTGCGACTGAGAGCCTTGAGTCGACCATCCCTTTTTTTCGTCCCCTGGGTTCCGCGGCGTGCCTTTTCCACGAATACCAACCGCTCTCAATCGGACGAGCGAGCGGTACCCGCGCGGGATGGGATTGCGGATTTCATCCGATTGCGGTCTGTTGAAGCCATCGCAACATCGCGACCCCTTCAGAGCGGACGAACCGCTGTCCATGTAGTGCTTCCTCGATACCTAAGATCAACGTCGTGCAGGCGATTAGCATGATGGCTACGGCGCCTCCGGCGACGAGCACGACAACCTTGGAGATTTCGGGAAGCGCGACGAGCTCTCCCGCTCTTGCGCCCGCTTCCGCCCCGACCCACGACGCCGCAGCCGCGATGGGCAGAATCGCGAACACATTCAGCCCCAGCTCGCGCAGCGCCACGGCCCTGTGACGCATTCTGAATGCGATGACCATGAGCGTCCCGCCGAACAATTGACAAACTCCGAGCAGACCAGCGGCGCCGTCAACGCCGTATAATGGCACCACTATCGGGGCGAACACCGTCAACAGCGCCACGTATATAAGCAGCATCAACGCGGGCACCGCGCTGTCCTGAGCCGCATAGAACATTCGCTGCGCATAGATGCCTACCACGTATCCCGGCACGCCCAAGAGCAGGAACCCCAGGGCATTCGCTGTGGCAGCAGCAGCCGCGCGCGAGAGAGCGCCATGTTGCAGCAAGAGCGAGATCAGAGGGACCCGGAAGGCGAAGGCCAGCGAGCACAAAATGATACTCACGAACAGCGCCATTCGAAGACCCTTTGTGCAGGCGGCTCTGAATGCTGCCGGAGAATCGCACCAGCTTGCCGCCAGTGCTGGAAAGATAACGGTCAATAGCGCACCGGGAATCAGCGTACTCATTTGGACGAGCTTCCACCCATAGCCATAAATCGAAATCGCACCAACGGGCAGCGAGGACAGCGCACGGAACATGACCGCGCTTCCCCAGAAACCGATCGCCAGCGTCCCGACCATTGGCATGGACAACCGGAAGGCCTTCCTAACGCCGGGATGGTGTACATCACAGGCAAAGAGTACCCGCATCCTCGCGTGCCCGGTGGATTCAATCAGCCGCAGCAGGGCTGCGGCGGTGAGAGTGAGCGTGGCCACCGCCCCCAGCATCACGCCGATCACGATAGCGGCGGGGCCCGACCCGCCACCCCACAGCACGATCGACGCGCCCAGCGCGACATTGCCCGCTGCCGACGCCGTCATCGACGGCCAGAAGACACCGTTCGCATAAAGGATCCCGATCGCCGCTCCGCTCCACGCCATCAGCGCAATTGCTAACGGGAACCAGCGGCTGAAGATCAGCGCGGTCTCCAGTCCACCGCCGCGCAGGCCGGGCGCCAGGATCGAGACGATTCCAGCGGGCCACAGGAAGCAGACTGCGGCAATCAAGACCGCAGTCAGAGCCATCAGATTACCGAATGACATCGCCGAGCGCCAGGCGTCCTGATGTTCGCCGCATTCGCGATACTCAGTGAAGATCGGCACCGTCACATTCGGGATAACCTGGAGGACGAAAAGCTGCGTACCCAGTGAGATAAGCAGATAGTCAATCCGGTACGCATCCACAATCGCGGACGCGCCGAACGCCCACGCCAGCAGCATCTCGACCCCCAGCCCGGTCGCCATGCTGAGCAGGGTCAGACCGGTGAGGCCGACAGTTGCCCTGGCGACCGCGTGAGGCCGCCTGGGCTGGGACGCTGGAAGCGGAACTATCGCCACCGCGAGATCTCTGAGATCAGAGCGCCTTCCGGACCCGCCGCGGGTCGGTCTCTTCGTGGTGCGCGTCGTCGGCAATCGGAGTGACTGCGCCATTCGGAGTACCGACCTCAAACTCGGCCTCCGCGACACGCAGCGGTACGTAGACCCTTGCGAAAAACAACAGCCAGAGGCACAGCATGGACGGCACCATCACGCCAGCGGCGACCGCCAATCGCGAAGCATTCGGCGAATATATCACGCTGGGGCAATACGGCGCGTCGGTTACAGCAAACGCAAAGTCCGCTTGCGCTTCGGCGGTTTTTTCCTGCTGAATCTCCGAGGCCAAAAGGGTTGCCAATTGCTGCTGCACCAAGGGATCAGAGGTCTGCCCCAGCTCTTTCTCCAAGGAATCGACTACCGCATTGGTATCCTTGATGCTTCGCGCGCGGAGCGCGGTGCGCAGATCCTCAATATAGAATCCCAGAACCTTCGTAGCGGCATCCGGGTTCCTGTCCTTGAACGTAAGAGTGAGGTTTCCCATCTGATCGTTGAACTCGATGTCGTATCGCCTCTGCATCGCCAGGTACCATCCCCAGCGCTTGTCCGGAGGACCAGACGGCGAAAAGTAATTCTCTATCGCATTCAGGAGGCGTCGCCGTGGATCGACGAAGATGCGGTGAAGCAGCGACTGCTGATCGAGCATCGGCCCCAGATGATGCTGCTCGATAAGCGCGACCGTGAAATTGTACCCTTGCGTCAGATCCATATACTCAGCGGCGTCCGACGGAATGGCTTCGCCGAGTCCGCTAGCGCTGCTCATCAGGCTGCTGAGCGCCCCGCCGGCGGAGATGGAACCCACGACATTGGCGAGGGGAGATACCGGCCCCTGCTGCGATGCCGGGCGTATTACCGCGGTTGCCTGATACCACTGGGTCATGAGGAATTTCGCCACCACGAAAACCAAGACGGCAGAGACTACGGCGACCATCGCGATGCGTCGGCGCCAGGGTCTGAGGATCAGCCAATACTCCAGCAGAGTCGGTTCCTGCCCCGGCGTGTTTGGGTGATTTCCGGGACCCGCGGAAACCCAGGTTGAGCTTACGCGGTGTATGCTGTTGTCCACACCTTTCTCCTGTCTACCGCCACGGCAGGTTAGCCGACCCTACCATCCGGAGCGGCGGAGCATCTTTGCAATCGTTCTGGCTATGACCTCGCAATCGAGACCCAGTGACCAGTTGTCTATATACTTGCAATCGAGCCGGACGACATCTTCGAAATCGCTGACCTTTCCGTTGCCGTTGAGCTGCCATAATCCAGTCAGGCCGGGCTTCATGCTCAGGCGGCGATGATGATGGACCTGGTATTGAGCAACCTCGGTAGGGGTGGGCGGGCGTGTTCCCACCAGGCTCATTTCGCCCCGGAGCACGTTCCAGAACTGGGGAAGCTCATCGAGATGCGTGCGGCGCATCCATTTTCCGGTCGGGGTGACGCGCGGGTCGTCCTTCATTTTGAACATGAAGCCCGCCATCTGATTGTGCTTCATAAGCTGGGGCAGCTTCGCGTCGGCGTCGGGCTCCATGGTGCGGAACTTATAGAGCGTGAAGCTGCGCCCGTTCTGGCCCACGCGCTGCTGGCGGAAGAGCACCGGACCGGGAGATTCGCGGTGGAGTTTGCGGAAGTACCACAAATAAACAATCGCACACAGGATCAAGCCGGCGCCGGCAGAGACGATGTCGAGTCCGCGCTTTATGAACAGCGCCGGCCTCAACTGGGGAATCATTTCGAGCGATAACAGGTAGGCGCCCTTGCCCAGGTCCTCGACATGATATTTCCCGATCGGTGCCGGCGGCATCTGGACCAGGAGGCGGAAGGTAATGCCCTTCTCGCGGCAGGCAAGCGCCAGGTTTTCTGCGCCCAGGGACTCGGCCCAGGGAACCACCGCGACTACTTCATCGACCACGTATCCTTGCAGCACGGCATGCCAGTCAGGGGCGCTCATCTCGTACCTGCGCGGCGCCACCAGCGACAGCGTTCCGCCGGTGCCGGTGCGATCGAGCTCTTCGACGTTCCCGTTCCAGGAGATAGAGGCGACCACGTCGACCGCCCAGTACGGATATTCCTGAAGGATGCCGCGGTAGGCCTCCAGATCGGAGTCGGAGCCGATCGCGAGAACCTTCCATCGGTTGACCGACTTGCGGGAACGGCTGCGCCGGATCATGATGGCGCGCACGCTGAGCTTCTCGACCACTAGCAGCAGCAGGCTGATCGCGAGAAACGACTGCGAGACCATGCGGCTCTCGGGCATTTTAGTCAGATACATCGCGCTCATCAGGACCAGCCCGCCAATCACCTGAACCTCGAAGAGCCGGGTGATGATGCCGCCGATCGACCGATACGACCGCGTACTGCATAGTCCGCGCGCCTGCAGGAGCAGACCCCATATGGGCCACGCGATCCAGAGGATCCAGAGGCGTGCGATGAAATGCCAGAAATCCGCGTGCGCGGTCAGACCGAAAACAACGACATAGAGCTCGACGGCGATAATCAGGCTCGCGGCGAGCACCAGCATGTCGCAGGCGAGTACCAATTCGCCAAACAGCCGCTCTCTCCGGGAGATCATAACTGGCTACTTATCGCGCCTCGAGACGGACTCGGACAGGCGTTGCGACGCGCGCGCTCTGAGCCGCCTTATCTCGGCCAGCTGGTCCATCGCATCGACGCGCGCCACCGGTGTGACGCGCCCTCGCGCGGTCGGACCACGGCGGACCTCGAGCGCGGCACGGGCTTCGATTGCGCGCCGAAGGCCGACCGGCGCCGTGCCAAAGAGATACCGGATGAGAACCCGGCGGACGTAGTCCTGGGTCTCCGGGTACGGCGGTATTCCACCGTACTTTTGCACCGCGTTGGGACCCGCGTTGTAGGCAGCAAGAATATCGGCGAGATCAGCGGGACGGCCGGGCTGGCCCAACTGCCACCACTTCAGAAAGGTGAGGAAGCGGGCCGCGCCAACGATATTCTGCACCGGGTTGAACGGATCGCGAACGCCGAACTGCCGGGCGGTCCGCGGCATCAATTGCATCACACCCTGCGCGCCCTTGGGTGACACCGCCGATGTATCACCGCCCGATTCGACGCTTGCGATCGCTTCGAGCAGGCGAGGATCAAGCCCGGACAGCGCCGCAGCGAACCGGTAGGTCGCCTGCGGGTCAGACGCCGAACGCGTCACCGCCGCGCCCTGCGCCCATGCCAGCGCCGGCGAAGCCGCGCTCATGGCGAGCAGTGCGACGGCTACAGTGGCGATCGCGAAGCGCACTATATCTTGGTGAACAGAAGCGCCATCAGCGCCAGGCTGGTGGCCGAATTGGCAATGATAGTGCTGATATCCTTGTGATACTGCATCTTCACAATATCCTGGAGGTTCTGGATACTCTGGGGGACATAGACAGTGTCGCCCGCAGCCAGCCGCTCATCCATCAGGCCACCCGAGATAAGCGGCAGTATCGGGAAGATTCTGTTTTTGCCGCTATTGCGCACGCTATCTTCGGTAAGCATCGAGCCGTCGGCCTTGATTACCAGCACGTTTTCGGGATCGCCGTAGCTGGTGATTCCGCCAGCCTTGTAGAGATAGTCACGAACGGTCAGATCCGGCCGGGCTACAATCGCAGTGGGGTTATAAACCTGACCAAGCACCGCGACGGCCTGAGGCTTGCGCGGAATATCGATGGAGTCTCCGTCCTGAAGTACCAGGTTCTCGGGCGAGCTACTTAATTCCGCCAGCTGATGGAAATGCACGACGATTCTTCCGCTGGCCTGCGCCGTCTGCGTATTCGAAAGAAGGCTCTGCAGGGTCGCGAAAGTCGAGCCCATCGCGGCGGAGCTGGTGCTCGACGACGACGATCCGCTGGCGCTGGCCAGCAAGGGAGCGCTGAGCGAAAATTGCACCAGCTCCTGCGACAGCTCCTGGCGCGCCGTGTCCAGGCGCTGCTGCTCCATCGCGCGGACGGACGCCCGCGTGAAGACGATTCCGCCGGGAAACGCGTCGGGCAAAAAGCCGCCGCAGCGCTCCAGCACCGAGGCCAGCCTGGTTTCGCGACGGATCGTATAAAGTCCCGGCCTCAGAACCTGGCCGCTAACTGCCACGACCCAGGGGAGATGCCAGTCAGGCGCCTCGCGGACGTATATCTGGTCATTGTTTTTGAGCAGTACGTCCTGCGCGCCTGCGTCGTTTGGCGCGCCCGCCAGATTGACATCCATATAGGTATGCCGGGTGCTTGTATTCACTACCTGGGTGCGGGCGATCTCAACCCTGGTCTTGTCCGCGTTGTCGGAGAATCCGCCGGCCAGATAGATGAGATCCTCGAGCTTCATGTTCTGGCTGAGTGGATATTGACCCGGCAGCCGCACATTGCCCGCAATCCAGACGCTGGGAAGGTCGCGAATCATGTCTTCGCTGTAGACGTCGAGTTCGTCTTGCGGCCGCAGAAGGGCATCCTGATCGTTGCCGTCCAGGGATTCTGACATCGCCTTGGAAAGATCCACCTGAAGGAAATGTTGATACTTCTGTTTCCCTTCCAGCCGCTTCAGCAGCGCGTACTTGAAAAATGTGTGAGGCAGAAATCCCTGGCCGCTCCGGATGAGGTCTGAAACCCGCATGCCCTTGTACCATTGAAAGTCACCGGGTCTGCGGACGTTACCCGCCAGCGTCACCGTATTCATGCGCTCCGGCAGGACCGGGTAAACCTTGATGAGGTCGCCGTCGTGAATCCGAAAACGCTGCGACTGCAGCTTGTTCAACGGCAGGTCGAGCACCACCATCCGCTGATGATTCTGAACCCGCTCGATCTGGAGCCGCTCCGTGTAACTGAATGCTCCCACTCCGCCCGCGAGCTTCAGGACGTCGCGCAACTCCTCGGACTTGCTCGCCAGTTCGTAGATGGCGGGACGCTTCACGTCGCCCGCGATACCTACTACGCTGCCCACCACAGGGACGAAAATTACATCGCCGTCCTGTACGCGCAGGTCCTTTGCATCATCGCCTCGCAGCAGCAGGTTATACAGATCAATCACGCCGACGGTCTGGTTCTGTCGCCGCAACTCAACTCTGCGCAGGCTGCCGACCTTGGTGATGCCGCCGGCGGCTTCCAGAACGTTTGAAACGCGCGAAAGCGCGCTGACCTGGTAAGCGCTGGGATTCCCCACCTCGCCGACCACGAAAACCTGAATCGTCCGGATTTGTCCCATCGTGACGTAAACGTGAGTGCCGTTGATCGCCTGGCCGCGGCTTTCGATAAGCTTCTTGGCTTGACCAAAGGTGAGCCCGGCCACCGCGATCGGTCCGATCTGATCCATCACTATCGTCCCGTCGCGCTGCACCGTGAGGTTCAGCGTCTCGTTGAGACGCCCCCACATCATCACGGTCAGAGTGTCGCCGGGGCCGACGATATAATCATCGGTCACCGGCACGTTCTGAAGCGGAGCGAACGTGCTGACCTGACTGGAAAACACACTGTAACCGAACTGCGCCAGGTTCGCCGGACTCGGCGTCGTGGGAACCTGGCTGCTGGGATTGTCGAGTTGCTGGAACTGCGCCTCGATGCTCGAGGGAGTACCGGTTACGTAGGGCTGACCGTTCGGCGCCGGGGCCGGCACGCAGACTACCTGCCCGCCCGCCGACGCCGCGGCGCCAGGCGCCGGTGCCGGTGCCGGAGTCAGCTGTGACGGCGCTCCGAAAGCGCTCGTCGTACCGGGAGCGCCCGGATAGCCAGGCGTGCCGGGCGCAGTTCCCGGCAACATCCGACCGGGTGTCATTGCGGTGGTGGTTCCCGCGACCACTCCCGGCGTCGTTCCCGGGTATGTCGATCCTGGATATGTGGCTTCCTGCGCCGGAGGCGAGATTCCCGGCGTGTAGGATTGTGGGACGGTGCCCGGAGGGCATGTATTGCCCGCAACGGTTACCGAGCCTTGGCTCGGCGTGGTTGCCGCAGTCGCGCCCGGCGTCGTCGAACCCGTGCGGCACCTGTTCATCGCTTGCTGAATCTGGCCAAGCAACTGCCCGCTGAGACCGAGCGATTGAGCAATCGAGTTGAGGTCGCTGGCGCTCAGGTTCGCGCTGCAGAACCGTTGAACCAGGGTCTGCATCTGACTGGGCGTGAGATTCCCACTCTGAATCTGACCCAGCATGGTGAGGGCCTGGTCGGGTGGGATTCCAAGCTGCCTGGCCGCAGCCGCAGCCGCGCCTGGGTTGCTCGCGACCGAGTTCACCATCCCGTTGACACTTCCGGACGTGATTGCGGGACTGACCGTATTGGAAGAACCAGCGGCTGTAGATCCCGGAGCTACCCCGTAGGGGGAACCCGCGCCGGGCGTCGGTGCTGGTTGCGGAGATGGGGCGGCCATCTGGGCATGGGCGCTACCGACCACCAGGCACAACAGCCCGAATATCGACAACCCCAGAATGCACGACACAATTCGGACTCGAGGTGATCTTTGGGGTGAGCGTTTCACAGGACAAGCCTCCCTCATGCGCTTCTCGTCCGCCTCAACCTGGCCAGAGAACCAAGAGCGCAGCTAATTGCCCCGACTCGCGGCTGAGTGCAGGCGGTGAAGTGCTGAAGAGCAGGATTCGCCGGGGTGCGTTCCATCATTTCCGTGATCTCAAAATCTGAGCGGAGCGGCCCGCGGATTGGCGAAAGCTGCGGCGGAAACTCGGCGGGCGAGGCGAGCTTCCGCCCGAAACATCACGGTGAAGCGGCGCCATCGCGACGATCGCCACACCGGAGCGGACGCGAAAAGACCGATGGTGGACGAATTACCACGAGCAAACAGCGCTCAGTGCTAATCTTGGTCAAAAAATAAGAGCTCAATAAGAAAAATAAGAGCTCAATAGGCAGGCCAAAGAATTTTAGATGGAAAAATTGAGCATCAGCGACGGGGCAATCTCCATTCGACGCGCGCGCGTCCGCCATCCATAGCATCGCTATATCTAGCTATGATGAGCTAAGAGGAGCGAATCTAGCCACCATTTTAGCATCCTCGCTGATCTGATCTTCTTTATCAGCGCCCGTTGCCAAAACGGTCTCTATTTATTACGCGCCCCCTAAGAGAAGCGGGAATATACCCTTGTCGTGCAAATTACGCAAAGACTCCCACCCGGTCAACTCACTTCGGACAACCTTCGTCCTGACGCGGCAATGGCGACCTATACCATGCGGAAACCTCGATCGCCCCGCCGCTCCAAGGCGCGCGACTGACCGCCAGAGGATCGCTCCGCCGATGTGCATCGCACGTCACGAGAACCGGACGTAGCTGATCCGCCCCGCGAAACTGCTACGACCGGGAGTTGAGAAGCAGCCCTGGCGATCCGCGCCGCGAGCCGATGGTCGCCCTGCATGTTTATGGCGCCGATCTCATTAGCCTGGAAATCAGCAAACGGGATCCGCCCACGCCGATCGAGAAGAGATTTCGATCCGTCGACGATGGTCAGACGGCTGAAATGGGTTGATCCTCCGGCCGCGGCTTTGTCGGGATCCAAATCAAGCCGCGCTTGGGCTTCATCAGCGTTGCCACAGGCCACAAGCCGTAACGGTGTAATGGGCAAACGGACTCCCGGCGAGAAGACCATGCGGTGCGTATCCTGCGGCAATCCGGTCAGAGATGGCGCGCGCTATTGCACGCGTTGCGGGGCGACGCTCCCGGCCACGGCCGCTTCCACGGCGCCGGCGTCCATCGAGCGAGTCGCGGAGACCGCGATGATCGTTCGCCCTGCCGCCGAACTGATCTGCGATGTCGAGGTCAAGCCGGATATTGATGCGAACGTTGTCGGGCGGTAGGGGAATGACCGGCCCGCGTTTTCCCTAGCTGAGGTCGTATTCCCGCTTCATATTCGCAGGGCGACGTGGCAGCTTGCTCGGGAGCGGCGGCTCAAGCCATCTCCAACCTCAAGCGCTTGCCGAGCACCTTTGCAGCGCGGGCCATCGTTCGCAGCGTGACCAATTGGTTCTTCGGGTCCAGCAGGCGGTCCAAGGCCGCGCGGCTCGTGCGCATCGCGCGGGCCATGTCTGATTTCGACATTTTTCTTTCGCCCATTCCGCGTTCGACCTGCCAGGCGATTACCCGCTTGAGAGCAATCGCCTCGGCCTCGGCAAGGATGCCATCTTCGTCCAACAGTTCGTCGAGTGAAGAGCCGACGTGTTTACGTCCCTTCAATTTGAGCCTCCAATCTGCGCTTGCGATCCATCGAAAGATTCACATCTGACGAAAGATCCAAATCTGACTTCGGCGTCTTCTTCGATTTCTTCATGAAGCCGCGAACGGCGACCATTTCATCACCGGCGATTCACAACAGCACACGAGCGATTCGGTTGCCGGTCAAGTTCGTCCTGACCTCGTAAAGCCCCTTCCCCAGCGGGCGGCAGGCGGGCATGCCGACGGGCCATCCATACTCGGCCGTCTTTTCGGTGGACCGGCTGGCGAGGAGCCCGAGGCGAGCTCCAGGAATCCTGCACGCTTTCGAGGTTGCCCCCGAGATAAATACCGCATAAATACTTGATTTCATTGAGCGGAGAGGTGGCCGAGTGGTCGAAGGCACCAGATTGCTAATCTGGCGTACTGGGTAACCGGTACCGAGGGTTCGAATCCCTCCCTCTCCGCCACCCAGACTGTACCTTTTGCCTACAATCCGGAGATGGGCGCAATTCCACGCAGGACGCCGCGCTTTTCTGCTTTAGGCGAACCGGAGAGAGCAAGCGCAAGCCGGATTCGCCCGACTTGTCCGGGATTCTTTCCGCGCGAGGAAAATTCGGTTCGCTTGCGGACCTGCATGGTTACCGGTCGGCGTCTTCCCCTCCGTCGCCTCTTCGGAGCGGCAATAAGAGTTCAACTCCGAATCTATCGAGTCTGAATGCCATAGAATGGCCAGCCTCAGAGCGACGCAGCCGAAAGCCTTAATGCACACCTAGCGCGTTCAGCTGCGCGGGCCATTGGAGCGGTAGATCGCCCGGTCCCGCATTAGACGTAAACTCGCAGTTCAGGTAGCTTTTTGCATCTTCGGATCGCCGAGGGGGCCAGGTTGCGCACGGGAGCGCCGCAATCCGATGAATCGGCGATCGAGGCATAGAGCAGACCACTTTGGCGCGTAATACATTCGTCGGTCGCGAGCATGAGCTTGCGGAGCTCGTTTCCGCGTGCGAGTGCGGCGCCGATAGCGACGCCCATCTGTTCCTGATTTCCGGCGAACCTGGAATTGGAAAGACGCGCCTGGCTGATGAGTTGGCGTCGCGCGCCAACGCCCGCGGCATGCAGGTTCTTTGGGGCAGATGCTGGGAGGGTGACGGCGCGCCTGCTTACTGGCCCTGGATTCAAATAATTCGAGGGTTTCTCGCGGCGCTCGACCCCGAGCGGCGCGAACTGTTTTTCGAGCCGGAAACCGCCTCTGACACCCTCGCCCAGGTGGCGCAGATCGTTCCGGACCTGCGCCGCGCGCAACCGCCTCTCCGACCTGTGGCAACCGACAAGCTGGATCCAAACGAGGCGCGCTTTCGCCTCTTCGATGCGGTCACCAACTTCCTGAAAATCGGGGCGCGCTCGCAGCCGATGCTGCTCGTGCTCGACGATTTGCACGACGCCGACGAGGCGTCGCTCGCGATGCTGCGGTTTATGGCGCGTGAGCTCAGAAGCGCGCCGATCCTGATCGTCGCGACATTTCGCGACCTCGAGGTGCGCCGCTCGCCAAGCCTCGGCAAGCTGGTCGGCGAGCTGAGCCGCGAAGCGCACACGATTCCACTGGGCAGCCTGAGCCAGTCCGAGGTGAGGCGGTTTGTCGAAGTCATGGTGGGGAGAGCGCCGGACGATTCGCTGGTCGCGAAGCTTTGCGCCGCAACCAACGGGAATCCGCTGTTTGTGGACGGTATCGTGCGCAACCTGATCGCGGAGGGGGGAATTGGCTCCGACGGATCGCCGGATCGCGAGTTCAAGATCCCGAGCGGTGTGCGCGAGGCGATTCGCGCCCATCTCGCCACGCTCTCGCCTGAGGCGAACTCGATTCTGACTGTGGCCGCGGCGATCGGAAATGAGTTCGCATTCAATCTCTGCCGAAGCGCCGCAAATGTCTCCGGCGACGAGGCGCATCGTCTCCTCGATGAAGCCTCCGACGCCGGAATCGTGAGGCCGCTCGGCGGCGGGCGTTACCGATTCTGCCACGCGCTGATCCGCTCAGCGGTCTACGAAGAACTTGATACTGCCGGCCGCGTTCAGGTTCATCGCAAGATTGCCGAACAGATGGAGGAGACCTATCAAGCGGATATCGACTCTCATCTCGCCGAACTGGCGAATCATTTCCGCGAGGCGAATGTGCCGGATAAAGCGATCGGATACTTCGTTCGCGCCGGCTATGCGGGCGCCTCGGTGTTCGCCTTTTCCGACGCGGCGATCCATTGGCAGGCCGCGCTGGACCGGATGGAGGCAAGCGACTCGAATGCGGGGTTCCGCGCCGAGTTGCTCGGATCGCTCGGCGACGTCACGCACTCAATCAATCAGGAAAAATCCGTTGTCTATCGGGAATCCGCCATCGCACTTTATGAGAGTATCGGATGCTTCGACGAGGCGGCCCGCATACGAATCCGGCTCGGCAGGAGCTTTTCGGTCTCGGGACAGCCGATAACCAACAGCGCGCTGGCGAGCGAGCAGTTTCGGCACGCCGAAATCGCGCTTTCAAAAGGTCCCGAGACGATTGAACTGGCATGGTTGTACGAAGGGATAGCCGCATGTGAGCAACAAAGACTGGACCTAACGCGTTGCGGGGCGGCCGCGCGGCGCGCGATGGAAATTGCTGAACGGATTAACTCCAAACTGGTCTGGTCGGCCGCCGCGGCGTTCCAGGGTTTCGTCCTGGCGATAGGTGGTGAACTGAAGGAGGGCTTTGCGCTCTTCGACCAGGCTTTTGAGGCCGCCGATCAAGCCAACGTTCCAGGCTCCGGACATGCGCTGGCAAACCTCGCCGGATGGTGTTGCGAATGGTTGGGCGATTTGCGCGCCGCCCGTGCGTGGTTCGAGCGGGAATTGAACCGGCCCAGGAATGCGCGCTCCTTGTGGGCGCGCCGGGAATTGTCGAACGCGGTGACAAATACATTTTACCATGAAGGGCAAACCCGTGAACTGCTGCTCAGGGCAGGCCCGGGAGATCCCGCGGTCCGATTCTGGATCGCGGGCGAATGGGAGGCTATCGCAGCCCTCGTTGAATCATGGATCGTGGCATCTGAGCGCGCAGATGATCGACTTGCCCGTTTGAATCACAGTCTGACGCTGGGAAGTATCTATATTGTTCTCGGTAACTACGCGCGCGCTGTAATTTACCTGGGATACGGACTTGGCGGAGATCTTGGACCGCTTTCGATGCACGAGATGCGTGTGCGTCCGTATCTGGCTCAATGCTACGTCGCGATGAACCGGCTCGATGCGGCCGTCGCGGAGGTGGCGCGATGCCGTCAGATAATGGCCGCCGGTGAAGATTGGCGCGGCCGGGTGGGTGACGTCGCGCTGGCGGAAGGCGTCGTCGCGGCCGCACGCGGCGACTTCAACTTCGCAGACCGGCGGTTTGAAGATGCGGTCTCAGTGCATCGGAAGTTTCACGGGGCCTGGCAGGAGTCCAACACCCTGAATTGCTGGGGACGCGCGCTCGCCGCAGCCGGCGATACCGCCCGGGCGGCGGAAAAGTTCGACGCCGCGATCGAAGTGAGCCGCGCTCGCGGCGTTGGCCCCCGCTTTATCGATTGGATAGCGGCCGACAAGGCGCGCGCGCTAGCGTCAGCGCCGGCCCGGACCGACTTCGGCGCCGGACAGCATCTCGGATCGGCCAAAGCATCGACAACCGGCGCTTTCGACGGGAAGGGGGGTCTGGACTATCAGCTACAGCAGCGACACCTTCCGGCTGAAGGACGCCAAGGGCGTGCACTACATCGCCTACCTGCTTGCGCATCCGGGGAAGAGCTTTCGCGTCCATGATCTGATCGAAGCGGTCAAAAGAAGTACGGTAAGCCAGCGGACGACCATCCACGCCGAGTCTGAAGGTTTAGAGATCGTTCGCGATATTGGCGGTCCGGCGGCAACGATCGATGCTCGGGCGCGTGCCGAATACCGCGCGAGGCTGCGCGACCTTCAGGTCGAACTGGACGAAGCGGAGTCGATGAAAAACTGATCTCGGACGCTCGGAGCGCCTGAGCATCGAGATCGAGATGATCGGCCAGGAGCTCGCGGGAGCGTCGGGATTCAAGGGACGCGCGCGCACAGCGTCGGGCAGTGCGGAACGCGCGAGGGGTCTGGTCGGCAAAAATATTCGCGCGGCATGGAGAAGATCCGCGCCGCGCATCCCGGCTTGGGGCGCCATTTGGCCGCCGCCATCAGCCTTGGTTACTTCTGCGCCTATCAGCCCGACCCCGAGCAGCCGATTTCCTGGCAATTCTGACCGGACCGGATCGATTTCCCCGCAAATGGCCCCTCCGAGGGAACATTTTGCCTCCGTTTTCCCGCCTTCTCGATTGGGTGGCCGCGCCATTCGGTCATCCGGAAAAGATAGGGAGTAAAGAGCTTGCAGCTTTCAAATCCGCG
>CAWIHG010000002.1:0-134503 GCA_963835905.1 uncultured delta proteobacterium | reverse complement strand
ACAACGATCGACAATTACGTTTACGACGGGCTCAACGCGGTCCAGATCCAGTCCTCGATGAGCGGGAACATCGACCTCCTGTCGGGGTTGTGGCTCGATGACTGGTTCACGAGCACAGATTCCAGCGGCTCGGTGGCGTTGCTGCGCGACGCGCTCGGCAGTACGATCGCGCTGGTGAACTCAAGCGGCAGCATCGCTACGCAGGACAGCTATGAGCCGTTCGGGAAAACAGCGATCAGCGGTTCAGCGACGACGAATCCGTACGCGTTTGCGGGGCGTGAGTTGGACACAAGCGGGCTCTACTTCATGCGCGCACGCTACTACAATCCGCTGCTCAGCCGTTTCATCTCGTCCGATCCACTCGGCCTCGGGGGCGGCCAAGCGAATTTCTTCGCGTATGTATACAACAGCCCGATGAATTTCGTGGATCCGTTGGGACTGAGCGGCGGGCCAGGAGAGAATCCGGCGCCTGTGGGAAACGTCAACTTCGGATGTGAGCAGGGACCCGGAACTTGCGTCCAAGGGCCGCCTCAACAACTGGCCGTTCGAGTGAAGAAATTCATCTTCACCCCGGCGCCGACTTCGACGAAAACCCCGACGCCGACCCCGACGCAAACACCAACCGCCACGCCGACGATATCTCCTGAAATAATAAAAATGCTACAAGGTTTCGGAATAATTCCCTCGCCCACACCAACCGCAACGCCGCCTGGCATTCCGCCACCCGCAGGGCCGATGCCCACGCCGCTGCCCCGTGGGCAGAGCCCAAACGGTGAGATCGGGTGATTGCGCCACCACCCCAGGTGTATAAGTCGGAGGATTTTGAGCCAGCCTACACCCACACCTTCCCGTCCTATTCGGGAGAACGGACTAGGGGGGAGCCCGTTATCGAGCGCTGGCGCGCACCTGGCGGGTGCTGCGCTCGTAACTCTACCTCCTCTGATTTTCTGGCTCCGCATTTATGCCGTGCCGTCGGCGGCCATTGCGAGGCTCTTGGGAATCTCCTGGTGGGAGGCGGCGGAGCTGCTGACCTCCTTCGTAACATTAGCGGATGCATGCGCGCTTGTGTACGTTGCTTCCCTCAGCCCAGCAGGTCTGGCCGAGTCCCTGGGTTTGCGACGCCTCGGGGTCGCTGATATAGCTGGCGCGTTGCTCGTGATTGCGGCGACGGTCCGCTCGGATTGGCTAATTCACTCGACCGATTTATTAACTGTCTTTGGCGTTACCGCCGCTCCAAGCGGCACGGCAGGAACGGCGAACACCTCTACTACGAGTTCTGCAATATGGCTCACGGTTTTAGCTATTGACTCGTTCTGGGAAGAGTTGGCAACGAGAGCCTACGTCATCGAAGCGCTCCGCTCTTGGAAAAGTTCAGTTGGTCTCGGCGCGATTGTCTCGGTTGGCGCAAGCATTGCGGTGCATGCTCCGGAATGGGGGCTCTTTCCGGCACTACTGAAAGCACCGGGTGTCGGGTTGCTTGTAGCACTTTATTGTTGGCGGCGAAATGTTCTAACTAACTTTCTTTGTCATCTTGGTTTCAATCTCTTGGTATTTGGGGCAGCCCGCAACTGGACCATCATCGCACCATTGTTCCATCGGATCGCTGGCGGCTGACGCCTGCCATAGACGCGAGATGCGCAGGGCGTGTTGTCGTCGTGTGGCACGAGAATGAGTCCCTCGCTGGGCACCAACCCAGTCCAGCGCAGATGCAGTCTTCGCTGAGCGGCAGCATCGGCCTCCTGTCGGGGCTGTGGCTCGACGACTGGTTCGCGAGCACCGACTCGACCGGCAGCGTGGCGTTGCTGCGCGACGCGCTCGGCAGTACGATCGCGCTGGTGAACTCAAGCGGCAGCCTCGCGACGCAGGACACGTATGAGCCGTTCGGGAAGACCTCGACTAGCGGCGCATCGACGACGAATCCCTACGCATTCACCGGGCGCGAGCTGGACGCGAGCGGCCTCTATTTCATGCGCGCGCGCTACGACAATCCGCTGCCTTCCCGGTTCATCTCTTCCGATCGCCTCGGCCCCGGCGGCGGAGGGGTAGGCGACACATGGACCGGCGTATTTACGTGCAACGGCTTCCAATGAATCATGGGGGGGCCCGGCTCCGGCGGCCGGAGCGGCGTTAACCCTGCCACTGGCGAGGGAGGGAGTGATGATTCCGGCGGTGGCTCCGATAGCGGCTCGGGCGGCCGACAACCATACGAGAGTATCGCGGGCGTGTGGATTCAGCACCGTACGAAGTGAAAGTGTGGGGACTTTTGTGGGGACTCTGTGTCGAAATCGGTGTTATTCGTTAACCGTCGAGCGCACGAACCGGTGTGCAGGAAACCCCTGTGCCACAAGGGTTTGACGCGCATCGAGCACTACCGAGCGATACCCTCGAATAACCCTTCGCCAGAAATGCGCGTCAACGGGTCGGCGCGCAGGCGAGCGACGCAGCGCTTATCTTCACCAGCTCCAGGTCTCAGCAGAGCAGCAATGACGTCTCGCCTAATGTTCCAAGTTTGTCAGACATCGGGGCGTTCGCTTGAGCCACCTCGCCTCAAGCCAGCTCCAGTCTCAGGCGCTTGCCCAGAACCTTCGCGGCGCGAGCCATTGTTCGAAGTGTGACAGACTCGTTCTTCGGATCGAGTAGCCGATCCAGTGATGCACGGCTCGTACGCATTGCATGCGCCATCTCAGACTTCGACATTTTCTTCTCGCCCATACCGCGTTCGATTTGCCATGCAAGCACTGACTTGAGCGCTGCCGCATCAACCTCGGGCAGGATGCCCTCTTTACCGAGCCAGTCGTCGAACGAAGAGCCGATGTGTCTCCGTCTTTTCATGGTTCCGCCTCCAAAACGCGCTTGCGATCGAGCGCCAGGTCCAAATCTGATCTCGGCGTCTTCCGCGATTTCTTCATAAACCCGTGGAGCAGGACCATCTCGCCCTCAACGATGCAAAACAGCACGCGGGCGATCTTGTTGCTGCGCAGATTCGTTCGGACCTCGTACAGCCCTTTGCCCATCGAACGGCAGACCGGCATCCCGATGGGCCAGCCGTACTCGACCGTTTTGATGTCGGTCCCGATGAGAAAGCGGTCCTGCTTGTCCAGCGACTTGAGCCATTCCCTGACCGGCTCGCTGCCCCTCTCGGTTCGAAAGAACCGGGCTGGTATCCGCTTCCTCTCCACAACCGGAATCGAGCGTACCAGAAATGATACACTCGGTCAACGCGCGGATGACTCGACGAAGGGTCACCGGGTCTCGGAATGAGGTTCAGTGAGTTTGCCCCACGTGGGGCAAACTGTACCGAAACAGCCACTTTGGGCCACTTTTCGGTGCGAAAAAGCTAAGGTTTTTTGCGCTTTATTGCGGGTTCAAATCCCTTCTGCTCCACCAACCAGTCACTCGATTTCAGGACATTCCAGAGAATCGCGCGAAATCCGCGCGTGTGCGCGCGATTTGCGGTCGCACGCGGACCCGGAGAACGGCTGTGCTCCGCAAAAATATTTCGCTCTGCCTTGAAACACGCGTCGTTCATAGCGATTTTAGCCAGGCATTATCGACGAGAGGGACCTGTAGTCCGCAAAAATACTTCGCTCGGCTTGAAACCCGCATAGTTGTTCGTGATCTTGAGGGGACGGCAGAGGGCCTCTTGCATCATGAGCGCAGGGTTGAGTTGGTTCAGGATCGTAGGTGATCTAGTCCACTTTCTGGGTCTCGGGTTGCGCTCCAGGACCTCGCTCGCGGCCGAGAATTTATTCCTGCGCAAGCAACTCGCATTCTATCAAGAGCGTAAGGTCAAGCCTCGCCGGACCGATAATCCGACCCGTCTGACGTTGGCGCTGCTCAGCCGCCGGTTCAATTGGCGGGACGCCCTGACCGTCGTGAAGCCGAGGACCTTCATCGCCTGGCACCGCAAGGGCTTCCGCCTCTTATGGCGCCGGAAGTCCGCAGCTGGCCGGCGACCGATCCCCGTCGAGCTGCAACGGTTGATTCGGAGAATGGCGCGCGAGAACCCCTCGTGGGGCGAGGAGCGGATCGCCAACGAGCTGCTCCTGAAACTCGGTCTGCACGTGTCGCCGCGCACCATCCGGAAGTACATGCCCAAGTTGCCCGCAGCCCCGCCCGGTAGACCTCGGGGTGATCAACGGTGGGCGACATTTCTGAAGAATCACGCTCGGGGCGTTATCGCATGCGACTTCTGTATCGCGGTGACTGCGACCTTTCGCAACCTCTACGTGTTGGTGGTGATGGAACGTGCTTCGCGTCGATTGATTCACCTGAACGCGACCGCCCATCCCACCGCCGCTTGGACTCTTCAACAGCTGCGCGAAGCCATTCCCTCGGATCACGAGTATCGCTTCATCATTCACGACCACGACGCGATATTTTCCGCCGATTTGAACGCTTCGCTTACGCACCTCGGCCTCAAGGTGATCACCACACCGGTGCGCAGCCCGCAAGCTAATTCGCTCTGCGAGAGGCTGATCGGAACCCTGCGGCGGGACTGTCTCGATTGGATTATCCCGCTGAGCGAAGGGCACCTGAGAAAAATCCTGGGGTCGTGGATGGCCCACTACAACCGCGGCAGGCCGCACTCGGCCTTGGGACCAGCTATTCCCGATCGAGGGTTGGACGAACTGCCGGTCGACCCCTGCGGGCACCGCCTTCCGCTCGGTCACCAAGTCGTGGCCAGACCGATTCTGGGCGGACTGCATCACGAGTACGGATTGCAAAGGCTGGCGGCGTGACGCTCCAGAGGAACGATGCCGTTGACAAAATCGCGTGGCAGGGCATCTTGCTTTCGATGCAGCCCCGGATCCGATTGACCCGCTCGTTCGATCAGCGCAGCCATACTTACGTGGGCTGCGTCCTGAAGGTTCATGGCATAGTCGGAAGTGAAGCTCGGGATTTTCTCGTCGCGGTGGGGCAAGGCGCACACGCCAAACACCAGTTCCGCGCGGGGACTGTGGTTTCCGGTGATGCGCTGCCGGTTCCGGATGCGGGGCTGGAGACGGCTGAATTCTACCAGGTCAGCAAGTTGAAAGTCGGGCCTCCCGAGCTCGTGGACGAGACAACGCCACCCCCGTGGCGCGGCGTTCCGCCGCCGCTGGAGGTCTACCGCGAGCGTGGTCATCGGCGGCTTGCAGCACGAACCTTCCAGGAGAAGTGCTGAAACTGTATCTGGGGATACCGGATGCCGGCTGAGATGATCATCGATCAGTGGAATCCGAGTCAGCGCCGCTACCGAACCGAGACCTTCTGTTACGGTCCTCTTGCCTGCCGGCTCTACCAAGCTGGACCGCCGCGCGCGGTTCCTGGTCGCCGAGGAATTATCTACACTGAGGAGGACTGGGTTGACGATGAGGCGACTTCACGCCGCCCGCCGGAGGAGTAGCCCCCGGCACGAGTGCGCCTCTTCACGCGTGGTCAACGGACATAAGAGATCACCAATGGGAGCGCTTGGCCGTGCACGAATAATTTTGCGGAGCACAGTTCGTAGCGCTGATGAAGCGCGCCGACTTGCGGAATCGCGATCACGGCGCCGCAATTCGGCCGTTGGATGGGGCGAGCATCCGGGCAGTCTTTGTCGAGCGACAAATGGGTCCGCGAGCGGTGATAGTAATCGAGATACGAGAACAGGACGCGACCCAGATACCGCTCGTTGATCACGAGTACATGATCCAGGCACTCCCAGCTTGCATCGCCAATTGCACGAACTCCTCTCGCAACGACATCCGGGTAACCTCCCGCCACTGCATCCTGAGCACCTCCCGCTGGAGGTTCAGCTGATGAAGCACCCCCTCGGCGCCGTCGCGCGGGGCGTCGACGACGCGCATAAGCGCCCTCCAAGGAACCGAGTGCGGATACAAATCATGTGGCAGGTCTGCGGCCACGGCCAGCCGCAGTACCGCCGCCTCGTTGCGCCAGAACCCGCTCTGCAACGCGCGGCCATGATCGTACAGCGTCCACTTGTACATGGTGCAACCCTGCCGATGGTTGAAAAATAGCCAGAAGGCGACGTCGAACCGAGATGCCGACAGGGTAGTTATCTAGATATAAATTGTGTCGTCGGCGGCCACTTCGTTCCATGACTTGACTTGGTTCAGCACCTCGCCCGTAAGGTTCGCTGTCTGCCAAAGTTCGTTTACCTCGGCGCGGGGTGGCGGCGCCAATGTGTCAGTGCCGGATTGTTCGCTGATCATTGCGCTACCGATCAGACCACGCTTCACAAGCCAGGCGTCCGTTACGCCGCCTGCGCTAGACTCTGTGCTTGGCGCCGGCATCACGTCAGCAAGGCCCACCGCAGATCATAGAGTCGCAAGTGCCATGGACACCGCAAAAAGAGAGATCGTAATCCAAAGCGGAACGATGACATTCTCATTGTGAAATCCAGATTCCTGAGCATGGGCCACAGCCTGATGGCCGACTTCCATATGAAACCTCGCACCATCCTTTGATACGCTCGCATTGTCTTCAAGCCTCGAAATTCCCACCACTTTCGGTGTGGTACCTTGGATGCATGGAGGTGAACCACTAATGTACACAACAGGCAGCTAGCTACCTTTATAAAGATAGGCACGAGTTTCAGAATTGCGGGCCTCAAAATCTCCCTGCTCTTTCCCCCATAATCCTCTGGATATCAATTATGGGTAGCGCCAGCACCCAAAAGCTGGACGGCCGCGTCCGTTGATTGCTCCGTGCCTTTATTCCAAGCGCAAATCTCAAAGTGATGGCACCTTTAGCTTGCTACACCAACGATTCGCCCGATGACGGCTGTTACTGCCATCGCCAAGCCGCCTCCAATGGTCACGCGTAATGCCGCACGTCCGAGCGGCGCGCCACCGAGATAGCCGCCAAATGCACCCAAAGCGGCGAGACTGACCAAAGACAACACTGAGATCGCGGGGATGCCCTGGGATGGAGGTGCGATGAGGAGGGCTGCTATTGGGACCACAGCGAAAAATGCGAAGCTCGTCGCTGAAATCCAAGCCGCTTGCAGCGGATGCGCAAGTGACCCCATTTCGATCCCTAGTTCGTCGCGCAGGTGTGTTCCCAGACGGTCGCGAGCGCTCAGCTGCTGAGCGACTTTCATCGCAAGCTCTTTTTCAAGCCCTCGCTTCTGGTAAATCATGGCGAGCTCATTCAACTCAGCCCGCGGCTCGCCAGCTAGCTCTCGCTGTTCGAGCTCGACGTCGGCCCGCTCCGAATCTCGCTGCGCGCTAACCGACACGTACTCACCGACGGCCATCGACATTGAACCAGCCACGAGCCCTGCAACACCGGCGATCAAGATGGCCTGTTTCGACGCCGAGGCGGCTGCGACGCCAATCATTAGGCTCGCGGTCGATACAATCGCATCGTCTGAACCAAGGACCGCAGCGCGCAGCCACTTGGAACGTCCGCTCCGGTGCGCCTCTTGTTGCTGTATCGCCTCGCGATTCACCTTTGCACCTCGTGCACCCATACCTCGAGAACCAGTAATTTCGGAAAATGAACCGTTGCGAAACCGAGCAAAAAGATGAGGGCGGCCCGAAGCGAGCCGCCCCCATTTGTCCTGAACGACTACTTTGTCTTTTCGGTCGTGGTTTTGTCTGTGCTCGTGGTAGAACCTCCAGGATTGCTATTTGTCGTAGTCGTGGTCGATGACTCCGAGCTTTTCTCGGAGGCTTGCGCCGGAGACGCAGCTGCACCGGGAGAGCCGGGAGCGCCAGTTGCTCCGGCGGGTCCTTGTTCGCCGGCTACCGGGACCGGGACGGTAGTAGTAGTTTCCTTTTCGCAGCCGACGGCGAAGGTGCCAAACAGGATCGCGATACCTATCAACGCCGCTAAACCGCTCATCTTCCTTTTCATAGTGATTTCTCCCTAATTTCTCCAGATGATTATTCCATATCTTTTGGGCGTATCGCGAAAGAAAACGAATACTGCTAGTCTGGCTTCATCGCGAGATTCATCGCGTCACACAGCCCAGCTTGGCAATCTCAATCGTGATCAGGTTCCTCTCTTCTGAGAGCTTCCTCTGCGCATCCTGAACGAAGAAACGGTCGGCGGTTGATTCATCCAGCGACGGAACTAAGATGATCATTCGGCGCCTATGCGGGAAAATTTGACCAACCCCTACAGTACGAGGACGCAAGCTGTCAGCATTTTGTTTAATGGCAAAAGACGCGAATCGCAAGGCATGAGAAAACTATTTGTCTCCATTGATCTGATGATCGACCTATATTTGTGCCGCAATGGTGTTTAACCTCGAGTTCCGGCTTACTAACTGATTTCAATTGGGATATCGCCGGCGAATTGCGATTCGATGATTTGTAGCTTCATGACACTTTCCGGCTATTTCTTCGGGTGCCTGTCTGCAGCATTCTTTGCCTTGTCGATCCCTCGCTCCACGACGTGTTTAAGCTTGCCGGTGGCCTGGGCCATCTTTCCCTCGTTTTTCAGACGCCGGTCGCCTGCCAAAACGCCAACTGCCTCTTTCACACGGCCTTTGATCTTGTCGCTGGTTCCGCTCATTGCACTGTTCCCCTCTTGCTCAAAAATATTGCTCGTCTTCAGTATCCCGAAAAGAGATCCTCACAGGCCCTCGCAGCAGACTCATTTGCGCTATGAGACGGTGGACTCGTGAAGCGTTCACGTCCGGGCGGCTTTACCGAGACCGCCGATGCGAGCGAACGTGGACTATAGATCTGGCCTACTTTCGGAAAATGCGGTTGCGCTCCGGCTTGTGCCAATGAGTCATTCGCGTTAGGCCGCTGGATACCCAGTGAACGCTCGATCTCATCCAAGAGCACAATCATCTGCCGACCTTGGCGAATGAGCAGATGCTCCTCCTCGAGCTCGGCGATATGTTCGGTGACTCTCGGCCGCGTCGCACCCGCTAGGCCTGCCAAATCGTTGTGGCTGAGGAAGACTCGCAAGAGCGTACCTCGGGACTCTTTGACTCCAAAGCTCGAGGACAATTGAACAAGCGTAAATAAAAGGCGTTCACGAAGGTCGAGGCTACCACCGAAGAACCGATGCCATTGCGTCAGATTGTTTTCGTGGAAATTTCTTAGATCAGATCTTGATGCTTCCCTGGTGATGACGTCGAATTGGTGCCAACTCACACTGCCAACCCTGCAATCGCTATGAGCCTCGCATTGAAAATGTGACCGGCCGAATGGGAGAGAGGCAAACTGGGCGATTGGACCGGGCGCGTGTAAATTTACAGTTACCCGCTGGCCAGCCGAATTCAAGCAAGTAATCTTCGCCACGCCCCTCAGCAGGATATGGACACCTCCCGCGAGCTTCTCTTCAGGAAGGATCAGCACGCCTTCTCTGAAATGTGCCGAATTGAGCTCGCTGGCAAGCTCCTGCAACGCGCGGGGCGACAGAAACGACAAGGGTTTCAACTGATTCAACAAATCGAAGTCGGTGGGAGTTGCGTTTTTCTGTCTGTCCATTTGCTTTCCTTTTCCCGCAACCAAATGCCTGTCGACAGTAGGGCAAGGACCGTACCAACCGTCCGGCGGGGTGATTTCTGGATCGAGACGATTTCTGGATGAAGTCTCGGACGTTCGAATTGCGGACCATATCACCAAGCAACTTTCCCGCCACTAAAGTGCATCCGATGGAACCAGTGAGATGTTCCTTTAGATACAAATGGTCGCGCGCGCGACGGTTATGGGCTACTCGATGGGCGCGAGCCTGGCGATTGAACTCCTGATACACCATCCGAATCGGCTGCGCGCAGCGGTCCTGGGCACAATCGCATACGACGACGGGATCGAGGATCCGGCGGTTCGCGCGACGATCTCAGAAGCGCTGCTCGCGCGCAGCCGCGATAATTTCTGCGCCGCGAAAATTCATCGATCCGGCCGTGCTGGCGCGGGTCACGGTCCCGACGCTGATTGTGGTCGGCACGAACGACAACGCTATCGGTCCGCATGACGAGCTGCCCCGGATGATTCCGGGGAGTCCGATGGTGATGCTCGAGGGTCGCGATCACATGACGGCGCCGTCTGATCCGCTTTTCAAAGACGAGGTCGCGAGGGTTTTCGCTGCCGCGTTGCCGTGACTCTGAGGTCGCAGCGCGGCGGCCACCCGTCCCTCAGCCCGCCGAGGCGCGCGAACCGGAGCGATCGCACGCTGATTGGAGTTTCGAGGTTGCACCGGCTAAGAGATCAACTCGATGGAGAGATGAAATGGGAAATCGCAGATGAATGCAGCCGAAGAATTGCGGGCGAAATTGAACGGGCCGACGATGGTTGTTGCACCGTTCGTCTACGATGCATTGCAGGCCAAAATCGCTGAACGTGTGGGCTTTGAGGCGGCATATATGACGGGATTCGGCACCGCTGCAGCACGCGGATTTCCGGACCTTGGTTTACTGACGTTGACAGAGATGGTTGAAAACGTCCGCGCCATCGCGCGCTCGGTGAAAATCCCCGTGATTTGCGACGCCGACACCGGTTACGGGAATCCCCTCAATGTCTGGCGGACCGTGCGCGAATACGAGGCGGCCGGCGCCGCGGGTCTGCATATCGAAGATCAGGTATGGCCCAAGCGATGCGGTTTCCTGGCGGGCAAGCAGGTGATCCCGATGGAGGAGATGGTGCCCAAGGTGCGCGCCGCGTGCGACGCGCGCTGCAACCCCGACACCGTCATCATCGCGCGCACCGACGCGCTGGCCGTCAATGGATGGGACGACGTGGTGCGCCGGGCGCACACCTATCGCGCGGCGGGGGCGGATCTCATCTTCGTTGACGGCATCCGCACGATGGCCGATCTTCGTGATTACTCGGCCCGGCTCAAGGACCTGCCGCTGCTCTACAACGGGCAGCTTCTGCCGGTCGCCGATCTGGCAAAGCACGGCTTCAAGGTCACCATCCACTCGGGAACCTTGCTTGCCTATTATCGGTCGGCGCGCGACGTTCTGAGCGAGCTGAAACAGACCGGCTCGGTCAGTTCAGATGCGCACGACCTCGCGTTTCGCGAGATCGTCGATCTGCTGGGCGTCGAGGAGATGGACGCGCTGGGCAGGAAATATACGGACTAGGCGCCGCCGGCGGTCGCCTGCCGGCATTCGGTGCGAACTCTCCGATGCGGACTCTTCGAGGGTGCGGCTTATGGGAATGACGATGGCGGAAAAAATTCTCGCGCGTCACAGTAGCCAATCCATTGTGCGCCCGGGAGATATTGTCGTCTGCGAGGTGGACAAGATCATTCAGATCGACCTCGTGTTTTCCGCATCGGCCGAGATGCCCAAGCGGATCGCCGACGCGAATAAAATCGCAATCATCCTGGATCACGCGGTTCCCGCGCCCACCGTCGCCGACGCCGACGGCCAGGCCGCCGCGCGCAAGTTCGCGCGCCGCTTCGGCATCGAAAAATTCTTCGACGTCGGCCGCCACGGCATTTGCCATCAGGTGATTCTCGAAAACGGGCTGGCGCTTCCCGGCCAAATCCTGACTTGCGCCGATTCGCATACCTGTGCGTCGGGCGCGTTTAATTGCGTCGCGCGCGGGATGGGTCCGCTCGAGATGCTGCAGATCATGTGTACCGGCAAGACCTGGTACCAGGTGGCGCCGACGGTCAAATTCCAACTGCGCGGGCGCAAACCCGCCAACGTGTTCGGCAAGGATATTTTTCTTCACCTGGCGGGAATCGCCGGCAGTGTCGAGGGCCACAATATCGAATTCGCCGGGCCGGGGATCGCGGGACTTCCGCTTGACGATCGCGCAACGCTGGCGACGATGGGCGCGGAGCTGAGCGCCGAGTTCGTCACTTTTCCCGCCGACGCGGCGGCGATTGAGCATCTGCGCGCAATTACCGACGAGCCGTTCGAGCCCGCCGAGAGCGACCCCGACGCCCGCTACGCAGCGACCTACGAGATCGATCTGTCGCAACTGCGGCCCTTTCTGGCGAAGCCCGATTTCATTCCGCGCAACACCCTCCCGGTAGCCGACCTGGACGAGAAGGTCGCCATCGATCAGGCCTTCGTGGGTTCCTGCGCCAACGGCAAGCTCGAAGACCTGCGCATCGCGGCGCAGATCGTGCGCGGCCGCAAAGTCGCCTCCGGCGTCCGCTTCATCGTAACCCCGGCCTCGCAGCAGATTCTCAAGGAGGCCGTGCGCCGCGGCTACGTCGAGACGCTGCTCGAGGCCGGCGCGGTGGTGACCAACTCCACCTGCGGCGCGTGCTACGGGGGCCACATGGGAGTGCTGGGCGCGGGCGAGGTATGCATCACCTCGAGCACGCGCAACTTCAAGGGCCGGATGGGAAGTCCGTCGGCGCGCATCTACATGGCGTCGTCGGCGACCGTGGCCGCATCCGCGATCGCGGGCCACATCTGCGATCCCACGGCGCTGCTCGGAGACGACCGATGAAAAGTGATGACACTCTCGCGATGCAGGGGCGGGTCTGGATGTTCCCGGAGGACAACATCAATACCGACCTGATGATGCCGCAGACGGTGTTCGCCAAACCGATCGAAGTGCAGTTGCGCAGCGTCTTTGCGACTTATCGGCCCGGATGGGTGGACGAGGTGCGGCCCGGCGACATCATCGTTGGCGGGCGCAACTTCGGAACCGGATCGAGCCGTCCGGGGTCGCTGTTGCTGAAGCATCTGGGAATCGTCGCGATGGTCGCGGAGACGATAAACGGACTCTTCTATCGCAATTGCATCAACTACGCCCTGCCCGCGCTGGAGTGTGCGGGGGTGCGCGACTTCGTGCGCGAAGGCGAGATGATGCGGATAGATTTCGCGGCCGGAAGCGTCGAAAATCTCACGCGCAAAGCCACGCGCAACGCCGCTCCGATGCCCGCGTTCCTGCAGGCAATCGTGCGCGCCGGCGGCATCCGCGAGCGCCTCAAAGCCGAGGGCTATCTGTAGCCCTCCGTCCGCGCTCCCTGGTACATGCCGGCCAGCGGCAGGTCGCCCGAGACTCCCGCCGCGCCCATCCTTATTGGCCGTTGACGTGGCGCGCCGCCTGAGTATTGGGCGAAAAAGAAGATGTCCGTCCCTGTTGCCCCTTTGCTGACAGAAAGCTAGCCTGCAACAAACAAATGGAGGTCAAGGGGTGGCTGAAAGAACGATTGACCGCTCGATGGTTTCGGTACATCGCCATCCCGGTCGCAGCTGGCCTTCCGGCGGGTCTTGCAGGTGTTTGGTTCGGCGTTCATCAAGGACAAGCGCCGCCATATTTTCTCAAAGGTTACCAACCTGTAGCGTTGGCTGTAACCGGGGCATGGGCCAGCGGCTTGGCGATACTCAAATCTTATTTGGACGAAATCGCCAAAGATGCAATAAAAACCCTGGCAATCGCTCAGCAGGACTTGGCACATTTATTGGCGTCCGTTAGGATCGTCGTGGGCGCGAAGTCGAAGCGGTTTTTTGACGCTTTGAGTGGATTACCGGATAAACCCGATCCGGCTCGGACATTCTTCGAAATAACGCAGCCAAGGCTACAAATAAAGGAATTAATCAGCGCAATTCACGGGTATTTTCAAATCAAGGTTGATCCTAATGCGATCCTGCGTGTAAAAGTGTCGCTGATGAAACCTCAAGATGGCGCGCTCGTCATTACGGATTGGGAACCCGAAGCTGATGTGCCGAACGGGCGATATGAACGCTTCGAAGGGGACACCATCGCCGGATTGGCCTTTCACACTAAACAACTTGTTATATCAGAGAGTATTGCCGCAGATAACCGATACCGTAATTTTCACGGCGGCATGATTTTCACGGCGGCATGAAGGATCACGGGTCTATGTTTGCGTACCCAGTTATAGACGGCCTTCTCAATCGGGTCGTCTATGTGGTCAACGTCGTAGCCTCGGAAGCAGGGCGGTTTAGAGATATACCAGCAGACAGAGAAAAAATTGAAAAAACCATGGAGATATTCGGAGAGCGGATGGTCCTAGAAAACCGACTGGACGAACTCAAACAGGGGATTAAGGCTAAACACGGCGGAGGTGAGGCATGAACAACGAAGCAAAAACAGCAAAAAGAACTGTGCGCGTCGTCCAGCCGAACGAGCCGATTAAGATCGAAAGCATCCAGATGGACACTCCGCAACAAGACAAAGCTTGGACTGAAAATCAAAAGCTTGAATGGATCAAAAATTCAAGCGCGCGATTGCTGAAGGTCTTTAATACTCCCGACTGACAGCAAAACTAGGCTTAATTCTGCAAAAGACGGGGCCTTCAGGAAAACCCCGTCTTTTTTTCAAGCCGATTTGCGTTAGCCACATAGGGCAACGCCGCTCCGATGCCCGCATTCCTGCAGGCGATCGTGCGCTCCGGCGGTATCCGCGAGCGCCTCAAAGCCGAAGGCAATTAGCCGCCGCGCGCGCGGGGGCGGGGTCAGTTGCCGAAGTCCCAGCTCTCTCCGTTGTGATAGCGCGCCAGCACGTTCTTCGCGATCAGGATCTTGTGGACCTCGTCCGGACCGTCGGCCAGGCGCAGCGTCCGCGCTCCCTGGTACATGCCGGCCAGCGGCAGGTCGCCCGAGACTCCCGCCGCGCCCCACACCTGGATCGCGCGGTCCACCACCCGCTGGAACGCCGCGGGAACGAAGATTTTGATCGCCGAGATATCGGTGCGCGGGTCGCTTCCGCCGTCCATGCGCTCGGCGCAGTGAATCGTCATCAGGCGGGCGGCCTGGATATCGATGTACGACTCGGCGATGAAGCCCTGGATGAACTGCTTGGTCTCGAGCTTGCCGCCATGCACCTCGCGCATGGTGGCGCGCTCGACCATCAGGTCGAAGGCCCGCCACATCTGTCCGACCGAGTTCATGCAGTGATAGACGCGCCCCGCCCCCAGCCGATCCTGCGCCGCCTGGTGGCCCGAGCCGGCCTGGCCCAGAGCGTTGGTCAGCGGCACGCGCACGTCCTCATAGAGAATTTCGCAGTGGTCGCTGGGGCGTCCCCAGACCTCGACGCCGCGCACGATTTTAACGCCGGGCGTGTTCTTGGGCACGATAATCTGGGTCATGCGGCCGTTGTCGCGGCCGGTTCCCTCGGTGCGGCACATCACGATCAGAAAATCGGCGCGAAATCCGTTCGAGGTGAACCACTTGTGCCCGTTGATTACCCATTGGTCGCCCTCGCGGCGAGCGCTGGTTTTGATCGAGCGCGGGTCCGAGCCGGCCGAGTCGGGCTCGGTCATCGAGAACCCCGACTCCATCTTGCCCTCGGTCAGCGGCACCAGCCACTGGCGCTTCTGCTCCTCGGTGCCGTACTTGAGCAGAATGGTCTGGTTGCCCGAGTTGGGGGCGACCACGCCGAACAGCGCCGCCGCTCCCATGCTGTAGGCGAGCACCTCGTTCATGTAGGCATGCTCGAGGAAGCCCAGTCCGGCGCCGCCGTACTCGGGCGGGAGATGGGGCGCCCAGAGCCCGGCCTTCTTGACCTTGTCCTTGATCGACTCGCGCAGCGCGCGGCCGTTGCGCCGTTCGTCCTCGGAGGCACCACGGCGCCAGTCGGCCCAAAGCTTGCCCTCGTTGGGGAGAATTTCGCGGTTGACGATCTGCGCCGTCAGATCGCGGATCTCATTGATTCGCGGATCGAGGGTCGCAATGGGCTTCACGTTCATCTGCATGATGGTCTCCTGTTCGGGCTCAAGCGCGGCGCCCGTATCAGCGATTCTGCAAGCGAGCGGTTCGCAGTGCTCGCGCGGCAGCGTGTCGCGTCCGGGATCGAAGCTATTCCGGTTCCACTCGGCGGCAAAGCGCTTTCGGTCGGAATTTCCGTTTGAATCCCGATAAAGATTTCCACTGAAATCATCCGGTTTGCAAACCGAACTGCAAGCCCGATTTGCTCGCAAGCGGGCGGCTCGCCGCGCCCTCGCGCCTATCGCAGTGGACCGGTCCCGGGACCCGCCACAATCGCGATTGTCGTTTGGGCGGGATTTTCAGTAAGGATAGCGCCAGACGCGTGCGGCCGAAGGCGCCATCTTGCGGCATCCCGGCCGGCTCCGCGGGTATCGAAGCAAGGAGGATCGAGCGATGGCACAAAATGGGCGGCTCAATTTGAAGAATGCGGGGTATTCGATGCCGGCGGATGCGTCCGCGTATCAACGTCCCCCGTTTTACTATCGCGATACGCGATCGATCTCGGTCGCCTTCGAGACCGACGCCGACGCCGCGCTCGAAGCGCTGCCCGCGCCGCTGTCGCTCAGCGAGCCCGCGACGGCGCTGCTGTCTTTCTTCGAGTATTCGTGGACCACCTTCGGCCCCTACAACGAGGTGATCCTCTCGCTGATGGTGCAGCATCGCGGCCGCCCGATGAACTACATCATGCATATCGCGGTGACCACGGAGCCGCCGATGCTCGCGGGGCGGGAAATCTGGGGATTTCCGAAGAAGCTGGCGCAAATTGAAATCAGGCAAGAGCGCGACATGATTTACGGGACCCTGGAACGCCCCGCCGGAGTCCGCCTGGCCAGCGAGATTGTGCGCCCCGAAAGACCGGCCGACAACGGACATTCCGCGCCGGTTCCGCCGGTGAGTCTGCGCCTGATCCCGTCGGCGGAGGAAAACGGGCGGCCCTCCTGCGCCGAAATTATCGAGACCTTCACCGAGGTCAAGGTTCATGAGGCGTGGACCGGCTCGGGCTCGATAGCCTTCGCCGAAGGCTCGCGCCTGGACCCCTGGAATCGTCTGCCGGTCAAACGACTCCTTCAGGCCAGCTACACTCGCAGCGAGATGACGCTGGGCTTCGGCAAGGTGATCGATAGGCTGGAATAGGGCTGCGCGCGGCTGGAAAAAGCCCGCGCGCCCGCGCTTTCGCCGGCGTGCGCAGGACCCGCGGGATCGTCAGATCATGAAGCCGCCGTCAACGCTGATGACCTGGCCGGTAACGGCGGAGGCGGCGTCCGACGCCAGCATCGCGGCCATCGCACCCAATTCGTCGGGTTCCACGATGCGCTTCTGGATATTCTGACTTTCGGCAGCGCGTTTCGCTTCGGCGGCGCTCACGCCCATGGTTGCGCCCAGGACGTTCCAGTCCACCAGCTGGGTGTTGGTCCATCCGGGACAAAGGACGTTGACGTTGATGCCCTCGGGAGCGGTGGCGTATGCAAGCGAGCGGGTAAACCCGATGAGCCCGTGCTTGGCCGCGGAATACGCCAGTGGACCTCCGCCGTTTTTCGCGTAGCCCGAGCCGATGCTGATGATGCGACCCCATCGCTGCCGCCGCATGTAGGGCAGCGCCGCGTGGGTCGCATAGAAGGCCTGGGTAAGGTTCAGGAACAGATTGTCCTCGAAGGTCTGTGGATCGTGATCGAGCGGATTCAAAAATGCGGGATCGGTGCTGATCACGCCGCCGGCGTTGTTGACCAGGATGTCCAGGCCGCCGAGCTTTTGCGCCGCCTCGTCGATACCGGCGGTGATCCGCTCCCGGTTCATCACGTCGATCACCACCGTGGCGCCGCGCGTCCCGCGAGCGGTGATCTCGCCCGCAACCTTTTCCAGCTCGGCTATCGATCGCGAGGCGACCGCGACATCGGCGCCCGCGTCCGCCAGCGCAAGCGCGATCGATCGTCCAATTCCGCGGCCGCCGCCGGTCACGATAGCGCGCCGTCCGCTCAGGTCGATTAGCTGTTTCATTGGCGCCGCACTCCTTTGCTCGAATCGGGGCCTTGCCGCGATCCGGCCTGCTTTGTCTCATCGATCGGCGGGCTTGGCAAATGGCCGCCGTCAGTCGTAAGCTTCCGCCCGGTCTCAGCGAGTCTCGGTTTTGGAGGAAAGTCAGATGGAATTCAAGGAAGTGGTTGGCCGGCGCCGTTCGATTCGATACTTCCAGTCGTGGCGGCAGGTCGAGCGCGAGAAGATTCAGATCATGCTGGAAGCGGCGCGGGTCGCCTCCTGCGCGGTCAATGCCACCTTTCTCAAGGCGATCGTCGTGATTCGCGACAATATCCCCCGGGCCACGCTCGATGCGCTCAAGACGCCGGTCTCGGGACTCAACATCGAACTCGCCCCCGTTCACATCTACACCTACGCCGACATGGGCGCGTATCGCGGCGCGCAGGCGCGGCTCAAAAAGCTGGTCGATGTCGGCGCGTTGAACGCCACTCACGGATGGAGCCACAAGTTCGTCGATGAATTCGTATGGCCCAACATCCTGAAGCCGCTCGCCGAAGGATCGACTCAGCCCTCGGTGGCCGCCGCCGCCGCCTCCGACGCCGGCATCGCGATCTGCCAGGCGATGCTCGCCGGGGTGGACGAGGGATTGGGCGTTTGCCTGTCCGCGTTTCAGCACGACGCGATCAACAAGATCGTGAAGGCGCCCGCCGACTGGATTCCGCTGTGGGTCCTGCTGGTCGGATATCCAGCCGAGTCATGGGAGGCCGGCGGTCAGCGTCCGCGTCCGCCCCTGGAAGAGATTTTCTTTGAAGGCGAATTCGGCAAGCCGTTCAAAGCCGATCCGAAAGTGACCGAACAGATGAAGGCCGCCAAGATGATCCAGGCGCAGGCCCCGCTTCCGTGGAGAAAGGAAGAAATCAAGGCGCTGGCCCGGATGTTCGGGCTTCCCGAGTGAACGCGCGCGAAAAACCGCCGGAGCAGCGATGGCGTCGATGAACAAGCCGCTTCAGGAGTACGACTCCGTCAAGACCTGGTATCGCGGCCTGCGCGAGCAGTCCGGCATTGAGCCGAACGACGATCCCTCGCGGCTCAAGCTGCTGGGCGAGTTCTGCGAGTCGACCGGACTGGATCCGGACGCCACCGTGACCGCATGCCTGCTGATGAAGGAAGGCAAGGAAACCAAGATCAGCATCAAGGGGCGGCGCACGATGGCGGAACGGATCGCGGATTTTCAGGCCGCCGGCGACGCTGATTCGCGCGAGCGCGCAAGGCGCGGCAACACGATTCGCAGCTTCCTGATTCACAACGGAATCCTGCTGCAGGCCGGCACTCAAACCTGATTGCGCGCCGGCGGCGGGATTCGATTAGGCGCTGGAGGTTCGTAGCAAATGCGCATTCTTGAAGCGGGCGGCGGCGACTACTTCAAAGTCGATCCCGACGGCTATCGGAAGTTCGTTCGCGATAACAAACCGCATCTGATGGCTCCGAAGATGATGACTCATGCGGAGGCCGTCGAAAAATTCGTCCACGATGGCGACTACCTGGCCTACGACTGCAACTACTTTCAGCGCGGCCCCTCCTCCCTGATCCGCGAGATCATCCGCCAGCGCCGCAAGAACCTGTGGTTGTGCGGAAAGTTCACCTACGTGGCGTGCGCACTGCTGGTTGAGGCGGGATGCGCCGATCGCATCGACATCGGATTCATCGGCTTCGGCCCCTGGATTTCCCGCGCGGTGCGCGAGAAGAAGTGCACCATCTACGAATATTCCAACGCGCTGATGACCTTGCGGCTCAAGGCCGGCGCGATGGGCCTGCCGTTTATCCCGACCCGCAGCTTCGGCGGAACCGACGGATTCCAGCACTCCGGCTGCAAGATCGTGGAGGATCCTTTCACCGGCAAACCGATAATCCTGCTGCCCGCGCTCAATCCCGACGTGTCGATAATCCACGTCCATCAGGCCGACGAATATGGCAACGCGCGCGTGTTCGGCACCGGCATCACGCACCAGGAATGCGCGCTCGCCTCGCGCCGCGTGATTGTCTCGGCGGAGGAAATCATCTCCACCGACGAATTCCGGCGCGATCCGGCGCGAACCTCGATTCCGCATTTCGCCGTCGATGCGGTCGTGCATGCGCCCTTCGGCGCCTATCCGGGCACGGTGCAGGGCTACTACGCGTCGGATCCGGCCGGTGTGGTGGAAGCGATGGGAGGGATGTATCGCGGCGACTTTACCGGATACCTCCAGAAGCACGTGTACGCGGTAAAGACCCACGATGAGTACCTGCAGAAAGTGGTCGGCATGGAAAAGCTGGCTGAAATCCGCAGGCGTGAGACGATCAAGGAGGGGTATTCCGCGTGAGCACTCCAGCCACCAATTTCAACGAACGCGAATTCGTAATCTGCCAGATTTCCCGCCTGGTCGAAGACAAGTACATCTACTGGGTCGGCGGCGGCGGCGAACCGCTCAATTCGGTTCTGCTCGCCAAGCGGATGGGCGCGGAAAATCTGCAATACCTGACCGAAGACGGCGTCATCGGCCCCGAAGCGCAGGTGCCGTTCGATCCCTTGATGACGATGATCAGCTCGCGCGCCAACTATCGCGCCCTTCAATGGGGTACGATGAACTACGCGGCCGATCTCGCCCAGCTCGGCTACGTCGATTACGGGATCCTGGCTACTCTCCAGGTCGACCGCTACGGAAACGTCAACTCCACGGTGGTGGGAAAGTATGCGGACGGAGAGGGCCGGCGTTTCGGCGGCCCGGGCGGCGCCGACAGTATCGCGGCGCTCGCGTGGCGCACAATTCTCGTCACCGATCAGCAGAAGCGCAAGTTCGTCGATCGGGTCGATTTCATTTCCTCACCTGGATTTCTCGACGGTCCCGGATCGCGTGAAAAGCACGGCCTGCCGCCGGGCACCGGACCCTGGCGCGTCTATACGCCGTGGGCGATGTTTGGATACTCGTCTGATTGCCAGCTCATGCTGCAGGGTATCGCGCCGTTCGTGACGGTCGAGCAGGTTCTGAGCGAGATGAGCTTCAAGCCCGTGATTGCCGACAAGCTTGAAACGCTCGAGGTTCCGACCGAAGAGGAATTGACTATTTTGCGCACCCAGATCGACGTTGGCGGTCAGGTTACCGACCGCGGCCGCTGGATCGAGTGCAAGAACGGCATATTCCAGTTCGCCGAGGCATAGCCACTGAGTATTCAGACCGTCGCCCGGTTTTCCAGTTGAAAGATCCGGAGGTTCGTTTCGATGAATGATAAAGAACGCCTGAAATGGGCATTTGAGCAGTCCGGCAACTTTTTCAGCCTGCTCACCACGATCCGCAGCCGCCGTGTCGGCCGCGGTTACAGAATCGACTCGGGCACCCAGCTAAAGCATCCCGTCACCGGGCGGACACTGACGCAGGGGGACGGCCCCGCGAAATTCGTGTCGAAGAAGGACCCGCTCCCGCTTACCCGGCTCGAGGAGGCCCTGATCTGCTGGTCGGCGTGCGGTCCCAATGGGCTGGTGGCGTGGGACATCTCGGTGGATGGCGGCTTCCACGAGCTCACCTGGATTGCGGGCCGCACGGCGCCCGCTCCGGGCAATTCACGCGCGACCGACCTGCTCGTGATCAATGATTCCGGCGCATATATCTACAAGCCGGGACTGGAGCGCTCCGCGCCAATCGAAATCAAATCCGAAGCCGACTACGACAAGGTATTGAAGTGGTATGACGACGGGCTGGTTCAGATTCTCGATGAGCGCCCCGACGTGGATTTCGCGCTGCGCGCTCCCGGCGCACCCAACGCGGTGCTGATGGGACCGTATCAGTTCAATCTCAATATGCCGGGCTCCACCTGGTTTCTTCCGATCACGGATGCCGGATGGCTGAATTCCGCGCTGCTCAATTTCATGGACTTCTGGCACTACTACATGATCGACGAATGGAACGGCGGGCGTCCGGCCGGGCTGGAGAAGTGGATTCGCGAAGGGATGCTCGAGCTTCCGACCACCATCGCGGGCGAAGAACAGCTGATCTTCCAGGTCGAGCAGTTTCCCACCGGATGCATGGTCCAGAACATGCGCCTGGCGACGGAAGCGATGGGCCTGGGCTCCTGGGTGTTCTGCGGTTTCAATCCGGATGTGCTGATGGGCGCGATGCCGGAAATCACCCGCGGCCTGGGCTTTCATGTCGAAGCGCCCAACCCGAAGGCGCCCATCTCCACCGGGCAAACCAAGATATTCGGCATCGAGGGCGTCAAGGAAGCGACTTACGTTCCCTCGCCGCGCTACAAGACGGCCGAACAACTGGTAAAGGCCTGGTACGACGAAAAGTACGGCGATGGGGGTGTGCTTCACCGCGGCGACAACAATTACTTGCGCAAGGTCGGATCGCCGTGGAACAAGGCGACCGCGGAAAAAGTAATTGCGCATCCGCGGACCAGGCCGCCGGAATGGGTGCAGGAAGCCTGCATCGCATACATTGACTATTGCGTAAAGACGTTTGGTCAGTGGCCGGTTACCTACAACCCGATGCAGGCGCACTTCGGAGCCGTCGTTCACAACATCGACGTCGAGTACTACGACACTTATTACAACGAAGGCTACGTGAACGATCGCATTCGGAACCGCTCCAAGATATGGCATGACTGAGTTCATGCTGGTCTGGGCGTTCCGCGTCCTTCGCGCGGTCCATATCTATTCCGCGATCGTGCTGGTGGGCTCGATCATCTTCAACACCGGAGTGTTGATGCCCGCGCTCAGGCGCATCCCGCCCGCCCATTCGGCGGTGGTGTCGCAGAAGATTGGCGCGGGGCTGATGTGGATGGGCGGCGCCGCGATCGTGCTGCTCGGAATCACCGGCTTCAGCCGGCTGTGGCTGATGGGCGAGCTTCCGGCGCTGTTTTCCATGCAGGCGTTTCGCGAGCCCCGTCTCAGGTGGACGATGCTGATGGCGGGTTCGTGGCTGATCCTTCTGATCACCGGAACGCTCTCGGCGACCTGGTACCGAACCATCCTGACCAAAAAACTCGATTACTCGGCGGGACTGCGCGAGTTGGAAGAGCGCCGGGCCGTGCAGGCCAAAGTGTCGGCGTGGCAGGATCGGCTGGCATATATCAACCTGGCGCTGGCGGTTCTGGCCGCCTTTGGCGGAATCATGGCGAGTTCGTGATTCGACGATGGCGATTTCGCTCGACCTTTCCGAATATCCATTTTACCGGCAGCGCGCCGGCGCGGACCGGAGCTTCGCTCCGTGGGGAACCCCGGAGCTTGAGGCGTACGCCAGCGCCAATCGCGTCGACCCATTTGCGGGCCGCGTGCGCGCCGGGAAAATTCCAAAGTTCGCTCTGCAGCTCGAAGCGACCGCCGATCCTTCAATCTGGGTCGGGCTTGATCCGCCCGAACTGGATCGATGGGCCGGCGTGGTCGAACGGATGTGGAAGCGGTGGGGAACGGCGCAGGGCGAGACGATCGCATTTTTCGACTATGGCTCCAGCCCGCTGGTGCTGCTCGCGTCGAGCGGGTACGTCGGCTACCTGCGCCGCGGCGCGGCCGAACGCCTGGGGCTGACCGCAATCTGCAACGACGGTGTAGCGGCGATGGCCGACCGGATGGTGCGGATCGTCGAGACGCTCAGGCCGTCGATGATGATTCTTCGACGCGATCTGGTGATTCCCTTTGCGATGGCTCTGGAAGCCAGCAGTGTTAATCTCGCCGGCTGTCTGCGCTGGGCCGCGGTGGCGGAAGTTGAAGGCGGCATCTCGCGTTCCGAAGCCGATCAGATGTCCGAGCGCCTGGGCGTACGCGTGTGGCGAATTTTTCGCGCCGACGCCGCCTTCCTGCTTGCCGGGGAATGTCCCGCGTGCAGAAATTTTCACCTCGACCGGGAATACCGCGGCAGGTCGCTGCCCTCCAAACACGTCGCCATTACCACGCGATTCGCCACGACCTGCCCCGCGGTCAGCTACGACATCGGACCCGCTACCCTGACCCGCGGCGGATGCGGTCAAGAACCGCGCGCACAGTGCATCGAATGTTGAACTCCGGCCGCACGGCGCCATTCGATGACCTGGACCGGCTTTCACCGGCCGCGCTGCGGCAGTGGTGGGCGCGGCGGCTAAGGCGCGTTCTTGGAATTGCGTTCGACGAGTTACCGTTTTATCGCAGCCGCTTCGAGGCGGCAGGCTTCGACCCCGCCCGGTTTCGCAACCTGGACGATCTTAAGGCGGTCCCGATTTCCGAAAAACGCGACTTTCTCGCGCTCGACCGCGGCCTCCAGGCTCTCCACTCGTACACCGCGGGGCCCGACGCGCGGACCACGGTGAGCCTGAGCTCCGGGACCTCGGGCACGACTTTCGTCATGCATACGCGGAAATGGCGCAGGGCGCAGGGCTACTCTTCGAGCCGCGCGCACTGGTGGGCGGGGCTGCGGCCGGAGACTCCGCTAATCATGTCCGCGCCGGCATGGCATGCGTATGCGTCGATCCAGCCCTCGATCGCGATGCACTTTCGCAGCCCGTGTGTGGTGGTCTCGGGGACGTTTCTGCCGCGATTCGCGGATCGGATCGTGGACGCGATAGTTTCGTTCCGCCCCAGGTTCGTCACGATGTTTTTGCCGATGGTATTCTCGATCCTCAACGCCGCGCGCCGCCGCAGTTTGAACGGCGAGGAACTGTTCGGCGGGGTCGATACCCTGGTCGTAACCGGGGCGCCAATTACGCCCGGGATGCGGTCGCACCTGAAGAGTCTGTTGAAGGTTGGACGGGTCGCGGAAATCGCCGGCTCCAGCGAGAATCTGCTCGCGGTCGATTGCGATCGAGGCGAAGCGCTGCACGTCGTTCCCGATACCTGCTACGCGGAAGTAATCGATCGCGAATCAGGGCAGGCGGCCGGCGACGGGGTGCGCGGTTCGGTGGTTCACTCGAGCGTGATTCCGGCGGGCTCGCTGTATCTTCGCTACGACGGCGGCGACGTCGGCACAATCGATCGCTCGCACTGCCCGTGCGGTCTGCCGTCGCCGCGCATCAAGCTGGTCGGGAGATGGGAGGACTGCATCTCACTCGGCGGCAGGACGATGCTGCCCTACGATGTTCAGACCGCGCTCGAAGAGGAAGTCCCCGAGCTGACCGGCGCCGCGTTTGTAATCGTCAGGGAAGGTCTCGCCGCGGGCAGGCTGCGAATCGTGCTCGCGCAAGCAGAGGGCGGCCGGGCGGGAGTGCTCGATGAAGCCAGGTTGAGACTCAAGCGGCGGTTCGAGGTCGAAGTCGAGGTCGTAGCGGTGCGCGACCTTCCGCTTCGCTTCAAGGGCGTGCCGCCGGTAATGTCGGAGCAGGAGGCATCAACGGCGGTATGAGCAAGGGCGCACTCGGATTGCTGTCCGCGTATTGGCCGGAGGACACGCCGCGTTACGCGCATATCCCGCTCAAGACGATCGGCGACACCACCATCTATCCCATTGCTACGGCGGCTCCCGATCGCCCCGCGATTGTAACCGCGTCCGGGTCGCTCACTTACGGCGACCTGGCGGCGCGGGCGCGCGCTTTCGGCGGCGCTTTGCGCGCACGCGCCGCGCCCGGCGCCCGTGTTGCGATCGGCCTTTCCGATCCCTCCCAGCTGCTGGTCGCGATGTTCGGCGCGTTCGATGCCGGCATGCTCGCCTTTGCCGATGCAGGTCCGCTTACGCAGGCGGCGCTGGATGCATTTTCTGCGGCGCTCATCGTCGGCGACGGTCCCGGCCAGGCAGGCTTCGATGAGGTCATCAGCGGCGCGCAACAGGAGCGCGCCGGACGCGCAGATTTCCGCGCGCCGATCCTCGCGATGGCGAAGCCCGATGGCAGCGGCGAAGTTCTTCACAACCATCGCACGCTCGTCGCAACTTCGATTTCCGTCGGCACCTTCTATCTGATGGCGGAAGATATCTCCGTTGTGCTGCTCGAACCGCCGACCAACTGGTACTCGCTCGCGATGTTGCTTGGCGCGATGCATCGCGGAGCCACGGTTTGGGCCGCGTGGAATGAGGGAACGGCGGCGCTTCCGGAACGCGCCGATTACGCGGTCTGCGGGTGGAATCGAATGGGCCTGCTGCTGGAGGATGCGGTTGGCGACCAGTTGTCCGGAAAGATCGCGGCCGGCCTGGTGGTCGGGGTCGAACAGCCATTCAGTCCCGCGCGCAGAATGCGCGTCGGGCGCAGGCTGCGCACCGATGTTCTGACGCTGCTGGGCAGGAACGATCTCGGGCCGGTCGTGGGCAGCCATCCGGCCTGGTATCTCAACGACGCGGCCGGCATCCCGCTGCCGAACGTCGATTTGCGTCCGCTCAATCCGACCGACGGTGAGCCGCTGAATATCGGATGGGAAGTGATCGATTCCGCCGAGATGGGGGTGAAATCCGCGCTCGCGCCGGCGGGAGGTTCGTTGGTGTCAGGATGGCTGCGAACGGGGCTCAGCGCGCAGATCGACCCGACCGGATTTTATTTCCTGCTGCCCGATCACTCACTGCGCACGGTGTGATCCCGCTACTTGCCGCTGGCGGTTCTGAACGCGCCGCTTTCGAAGCGCGCGATCGCGCGATCGATTCGCTTGACGAATCCGCCGCTCTCCTGGTGGTCGGAGACGCCGGCCGCGCGCGCATGGTCGTCGCAGTAGGTGCAATCGCGGCATCCAATCCGGCAGTCGTGCTTCTTCTGAAAGAAGTCGGCGAATCCGTCCAGCGATCGATTTGGAATCCGCACCGGCAATCGCCCGTACGGTTCCAGATGATCGAAGCCCAGGATCAGGTCATTTAGATCGCCGTCGTAGCGGCGCGCGGCGTACGCCGCCGTCACTCGCTCGACCCATGCCCGGTCCATCTCGCGGCCGGCCAGCTTGAACTGCGCGATCCCGATTTTTTCGTACGCCTGCAAATCTTCAGGCCGAATCCACGGCGACTTGAGCATCTGGCCGGCGTCGCGCACCTTCTCGCGCGAACACCACATCAGCGGGTAATCGACATAGGTGCCGAGCTCAAGACTGTCGCGCGAGTGAGAAACCAGGTTGATGTGATAGTTGCGAATCGGGCATTGCAGCAGGCATCCGACATTCGCCAGCAGGACCGCCTCTGCGCGCGTGCGTTTGCGGATATGTGCAAGCAGCGGGAAATCGCGGTTGATGAATTCGGGCAGGTAAAGGACGCTCGCGCCCTGCTCTTCGAAGAAGCGGGCCTTGTCGACGCTGTCGATTCCCAACGCGGTCGAGGCTGCAATTTTGAGCCGCGGAAAACGCCGATGCGCGAACGCGATGACGTAGGGATTGGACAGCACGATGCCATCGACGCGAAGATCGTCGAGCCACCCCAGGTGTTCGACCAGCCAGCGCTGCCCTTCAGCGGTATATTCGCGATTGCCCAGGCAGGCGACGTTCAGGCAATAGAAGAACGCAATCCCGCGGGCGCGCGCGGCCTCAACGTAGGCGGCAAACTCCTCCGCCTTGGGCTGCGCCAGCCAACTCTGGGCGCGAAGACCGACGTCTCCGCCCATCGCACCGTAGAGATGATCGATGGGGTATCCGGCGATCGCATCCAGAAAGTCGAGCTGGAAAACCGCGGGCACGATGAGTTTCATCAGCTCGTCTTTCCCCCGCCGGCCGCGGAGTTGTCCGGGGCCGGCGAAACTTTGCGTGCGACGCCTAGATACCGAACACGTGCACCGACATCGCGGCGGCTTCTCCGCGCACCATCCCGCCGCCGTTCTCGGTCAGACCGATTTTCGGATTGGCGACCTGGCGCTTGTCGGCCTCGCCGCGAAGCTGCCAGAAAATTTCGCAAATCTGCGCGACGCCGGTCGCACCCACCGGATGACCCTTGGCGAGCAGTCCGCCCGACGGATTTACCGGAATCCGCCCGCCGATCTCGGTCACGCCATCGTCGATCAGCTTGCCGCCTTCGCCGGGCTTGCACAGACCCAGTTCCTCGTAGGTGATCAGTTCGGCCGGCGCGGAGGCGTCGTGCAGCTCGATTACCGAAAGATCCTTCGGCCCGACGCCCGCCTTCTCGTACGCCTGTTTCGAAACCCGAGTGACCACGCCGGGCTCGTCCGCCGTGTGATCGGTGCCCGACGAAAGCACCGATGCGAGCACTTTGACCGGCTTGCTGGTGTAGCGGTTGGCGACCGATGAGGCGCACAGTATGGTCGCCGCCGCGCCGTCGCCGATTGGCGAGCACATCAGCCGCGTCAGCGGATCGGCGATCATCGGCGCGTTCATGATGTCCTCGAGCGAATAGACATCCTGGTACTGTGCGTTGGGATTGAGGCTGCCGTTGCGATGGTTCTTGACGGCGACCCGGCCGAACTGCTCGGCGGTGGTGCCGTAGCGCTTCATATGCGCGCGGGCGCCGGCCGCGTAAAAGTCCATGAACATCGAGCGCGATTCACCCGCGCCTTCGGACTTCTTGGGCGCTTCGCCGCGGGCTTCGCGCTCGGCACGGAGCTTGGCCTGCTGCGCGTTCATGTCCGCGATCATCTGCTGCATCAGCTCCACGTCGACGGCCGAGCCGATCGCCGCGAAGGATTTCTTCTTGTCCTCGTGGTAGAGCTTTTCCATCCCGAGCGCGAGAACCACGTCATACATTCCCGAGGCGACGTACAGCCACGCCAGGTGAAACGCGGTCGCCGAGCTTGCGCAAGCGTTCTCGCAATTGATGATCGGAATTCCGCCCACCCCCATCTCGCGGAGCACGACCTGTCCGCGCACGCACTCCTGACCGGTGACCAGCCCGGCCATCGCGTTGCCAACCACCGCCGCCTCGATTTTTCCCTGCTCGATGCCGGCGCTGCCAAGCGCGGAGTTGACGGCGTCGCGCCCGATTACCTTCATGCTGGTGCCGAGATACTTTCCGAACTTCACCATGCCGGCGCCAATCACCGATACGTCACGCATTTGGAATCTCCTTGCCCGCGGATTCGAGGTTGCTCACCTTTGACCATAGTGCAGACGGATCGCGTCGGGCAAGCGGCCTGCGCCCGCTTTTCCCGGGGCGCCGCCGCTGAGCCGTCAGTACGCCGCGCGAACGCGGGAGTTTCTTCCCCGCGGCCGCCTGCCGAATAGCCGCGATGCCTGAGCGCATGATGCGCGCGGAGTCTGCGGGGGGCGACGAGCGAACCCTCCGCCATCAATGGGGCCGGATGATATTGCGCGGATTGGGCCGTTCATCCTGCCGCCCCTGGCTGTAGTCGCCAAACCGTCCGTCACGCGCCGCGACTGCGGCCGGGACGCCTTCGCGATTGGCCTTTTCGATGAACCGTAAGGCATCCGGAGTATTGCGCATCAACCCGTCAAGAATCGGCCCCAGAGTCTGAGTGGAAGCCAGCCCCATATTGTCGTACGCCTGGTTGACGATGAGCTTCATGGCTGCAAGCTGAGAGAGAGGAATGGACGCCAGCTCGCTGGCGGCGCGCCGGACCTCATCTTCGAGCCGGCGAAAAGGCACCGCGCGGTTGATGAGCCCGGCCTGCGCAGCCTCCACGCCGGAAAGAGGTTTGCCCGTCAGCGCGAACTCTTTGGCCTTCGCCAGGCCGAGGCGGTAAACCCACATCCCGGTCAAAGAGCATCCCCAGATCCGCGAATACGGAGTTCCGATTCGCGCGTCGCTGCTGGCGATCACCAGGTCGGCGCAAAGCGCCAGGTCGCTGCCGCCGCCCACGCACCATCCATGGACTTGCGCGATAACCGGCTTGGGAGAACGCCAGATGCTCATGAACTTCGGCACCACACCGAGACCGAACGCGGCTGCCGCTCCGATGAAGTCCTTGCCGGGATCCCACTTGCCATCGGTGTTCATCAGATCCTCCCAATGGTGAAATCCCCCGCCGAAGTCGAATCCGGCTGAGAACGCGCGCCCGGCGCCGCGAAGCACGATCACGCTTGCTTCGCGATCGGCGACTGCGCGCCCGATGGCGTTCTCGATCTCGTCGGGCATCGGCGGAACGATCGTGTTGAGACGATCCGGGCGATTGAGCGTGACCGTCGCGATTTTGTCCCGGACGTCATAGAGCAGGGTTTCGTACTGCTTGCCGGCCCGATTCTTTGTTTTCGAATCGGCGGTTCGGCGAATCTTCCCGCGCGCGTTCCTTTGAATCTTCATCATTGATTCCTCCGGTGCTCCCGGACCGGGCGGCCCGGCGAAGACGGCAGGCCCGCGGGTCCAGACCGCGAAAGATGACCCAGGCGGTTCAGTTGCGGGATCCGGCAGCCAGGCGCTGAACTGCGAAGACAATATCGTGGTTCGACGCTCCGGCGCCGAAGACTGCCGACACGCCGATTTCGAGCAGGCGCGCTTTTTCCGAAGGACTGATAATCGAGCCGCCGATCATCAGCGGAATACGCTCGCCTTCTCGCGCGAGGCCGCGGAGGAGATCGTCGAGATAATGCAGGTACTCCCACGAATGACAACTGATGCCAACTACATCGGCGGATTCTTCCATCGCCGCAACGGCCACCGACTCGGGCGAGGCAAACCGCCCGAGATAGATGACCTCCATACCCGCGTCGCGAAGCATCGCAGCAACCGACAACGCTCCGGTCTCGTGCTGATCGAGGCCGAGGATCGCGATAATCACGCGGAGTCGTTTAGGGTCGCGAGCTTGAGCTTCCATCGATAGTTCCTGGCAGCCGGGTTGAAGATCGATTTTCGCCCGCCCCATTAGAAGGGTGCGGGCGTGTCCGACAGTGGATCGTACTGCATCCCGTAAGCCATCCGCATCGCGCCCGAAAGCTCTCCGAGAGTTGCGTCCGCCGCGAGCGCGGAGAGCAGCGGCTCCATCAATGATGCGGCCGGTTTCATCGCGACGGATCGCAATTGCAAAAGCGCCGTCCGGGTGCGCTCCTGATCGCGCGTTTTCTTGAATTCACGCACGCGCTCGATCTGGTCAAGGCAGGGCTCTATCCTCTTCTCGACCACGTCCCGGAGCATCGTGTCTTGCTCCTCCGGAATCTGGCAGGTGTTCACGCCGACCCGCGCGACGGTTGCGTTCTGGATTTCGGCGCCGCGCGCAACCATCGCCTCTTCGAGCAGGCGCCGGAAGTAGCCGCTGGCGCTCAGCGCCGCGGCGTCTCCCAATGCCTCGATCTCGCGGATCCGGCTGGTGATCCGTCGTTCCATCTCGCTGGTCAAATTTTCGACGTAATAGGATCCGCCGAGCGGATCGGCGACGGCGGTGCAGCCGGTTTCAAGTCCGATGATCTGCTGGGTGCGAATAGCAAGAAGATGGGCTTCCTTGCTCGGGGTGCGATAGGCCTCGTCGAAGGTCGAGATTTCCATCGCCTGAACGCCGGCGAGCGCCAGCGCGACGCCCTGAATCGCGCCGCGGACGATATTGTTCGCCGGCTGCTGGGCGGTCAAAGCGCTGCCCGCGGTATGCGCGGTGATGTTGACCGATAGAGAACGCGGGTCCCTGGCGCCGAACTCCTCCCGCATCATGCGCGCAAAAATTCGCCGCGATGCGCGAATCTTGGCGATTTCCTCGAAAAAGCCCATCCGGCAGTTCACCAGGATCGCGATCCGGGAAGCGAACTGGTCGATATCCAGATGCCGCCGAAGGAGTTCCCGGGTTATCTTTCGAATCTCGATGAACCCGAGCGCCATCTCGTCCACGGCGCCGGGGCCGCCGTCGCTCACAAAATATGTGTCTTCAACAAACGAGTGGAATCGCGGCATCTCGCGCGTGCAAAATTCGATTGAATCCAGAGAGAGTCGAAGCCGCAATTCAACCGGCATATGAACCGCATAGCAGTAGTCTTCCGCATAGAGCGGAGTTTGGATTACCGATCCGCGCAGCTCGCGCGGGTTCACGCCTTGCTTGCGCGCCAGAAGAAACAGACCGGCAACCGTGAACCACGAAGGTAGCGAGTGCGAAACCGTGATCCGGTCAACGGGAATGCCGTCGTAGAGCTCGAAGAAGTCCTGAAGGCGGCAGATCGATACGCCCTGAGTGCCGACCGAGGCTCGCGCGAACGGATGGTCGGGGTCCAGGCAGCCCACGCTGGGAGCGTCGCCGATTACGTCAAGCCCCGCGGCTCCCCGAGCGATTAGTTCCCGAAACTGACGGTTGGAATGCGCCGGAGAGCCTTCGCCCGACAGCTCCTGAAGAATCCACGAATTCCCATGCGACTGTCGCGGCACGCGCCGACCACGCGTGTATGGATATTCTCCCGGGTCGTTGAGGTCGGCCGCATAGTCGATTCCGGCAACGTCCTCGGGCCGGTAGTAACGCTTTATTGCATCTGGCTCGGCCATCGGATTCCCTCGGGCTGCCTCGGTTGCGCGCATGGCCAACGGCGGCGCGAGGCGGCAGTGGCATCTGTGACGCAAATCGCGTGCCCGCTTCCACTGAAATCTCCAAATGCGTCCAAACGCCGAAGTCGCGTGAATCGCAAGGTTGGCGTGCGTGGCGGGACAGGATGAACGAAAGCCGGGATTTCGCCGGGGGCGACTGGCTCCGGATGCTATGTATCCAATGGACGCAGATGCATCGCAAGTCTCCATCCGCGGCCATCGGCCATCGTTACAAAATCATCGAATCCGCTCACCGGCTACCGCGGCGCTGTGATCGACGAATCGAGCGGTTGCAGTCTCGCCGGCAAGGCGGGCGGGATTTCCCAGGCGTGCGAACCGGCGGTCAATCGACGATGGGTATTGTCTGCGCCACGCCCGCGAGCGCGAAGAGTGAGTCGCGAAGAATGTGATCGTGCGCCCCCCGGTGAGGCCGCCAGTCAGGTAAGGGCAGCCTCACTCGCCGCGTCGCCCGCGATACGGCTGTGCCACATCACCCGGGGCTCGCGCATGTCCCACGGCGTGGCTTGATGGAGCAGACAGCGGTTGTCCCAAACCACCACGTCTCCCGGAGTCCATCGGTGATGATAGATGCGCGGGGGGCGGCAGGCGAAATCCACCAGCTCCTGCAGGAGGCGTTCGGACTCGCTCGCGTCCATCGTTGGGATGTTGTGAGCATGGCGGCCGATCAGAAGCGACTTGCGTCCGGTTTCCGGGTGGACTTTCACCAGCGGACGCAACGGCACGGGGCCGTCGTGAAAGCCGTAGCCGCTATAGGTGCTGCCTTTCTTCGGGACGTGCCCGAGCTTCGCCTGGCTGTAGTAGAGCGAGTGGTACGCGCAGAGGCTCTCCACCCGGGCGCGGAGATTCTCATCGAGCGCGTCGTAGGCGGCGCGCATGTCGGCCCACCCGGTCGCGCCGCCGGAGCTGGGCACCACTTCCGCACTGAACACGGCGCCCTTGGCCTGCACCGGCATGTAAGTGCTGTCGCAATGCCATCCCATGTTGCCCTTGAGCACTTTCAGGACGTCGTTGTCCGGGTCCTCGATGAGCGTGCCGTCGGACTTCACGTTGCTCAGCGCCGCCAACTCGAACTCGAGCGGTCCGAATCGTTTTGCGAACGCGACCTGCTCGGCGCGGCTCAGATGTTGTCCGGGAAAAATGAGCAGTGCGTATTCCAGCCATGCCGCGTGAAGACTCTTCCACGTCGCGTCATCGAGTGCCGCAAGTTTGAGCCCCGTCAGCCTGGCGCCGAAGGTGGCGTCAAGAGGTTCGATGTCGAATCCGCGCGCCATGGAATCCTCCGATCGATCGCGATGCGCCCGAGCGCCCCGCCACGAAAGCTAGCGAACCATCCCGTGAACGGTCAATCCAGCCCCACGCGGCGCCCTGGACGCCGCAAGCCCGGCACGAAGTCTCGTCCGCGATCCGGTCGATCTCAAAACGCGGGGAAACGAAAGCCATGAACCAGGCCCAACCGCCGCTCGAAGTTGCGATGCCGCTTCTCCCGGGTCTCACGCTGCTGGACCTCATCGGCCCCGCGACGGTCTTTTCGTGGTTTTCCAAAATTCATCTCGTTTCATGCGGCATCGAGATGCCCCCCTCGCCGGGATCGGCGCCGGAGGTTGCGTGGGTTAGCGATGAACAGGCGCCAGGAACTCGTCGAGCGCGGCCCTGAAGTTATGACTGGGCTTCTCCGTGGCGCCGAGCTTCATCAGCGCGTAGCGCTGGTCGTCGTCCATCGCGGCCCACCCGGCGTCACCGAGTTCGACGCCGGCGGCGCGGGCGTTGCGTGAGAGCAGGTCGGGCGGATGCGCCGGCGGGTATGCGGACTGGCGCGCGTCGTCGGGCAGCGTCTTGGGCGCGGACCCGCTGCGCGCGAGCGTCACCTCCGCGATAAAGGTTCGCAGCGCGTCGCGTTCCTCTTCCGAGCCGCTCGGCGCATGACAGATCATCAGCCGCTCGCCGCGGCCGAGTTGCTCCCATTGCGCGAGATGAATCTTGATTCCGAGCGCGTCGAGCTTTCTTCGCGCCGCCATCGGCAGACAGCTCAGGGTTTCGTAGATCTCGCGTTCAAAGCCGAACTTGCGAATCATCGCGCGGCTCCTTGTCCGCCGCGGCGGGCGCGCGGCGGCCGCTCGGTCTGATTCTGCCGGCCGGGCAGTCCGCGGTTCTTGAGCGCCGGTCCCGGCCGCGCGCTCATTTCACGAGGCGTTATTTTCGAACTGCAAGTGGGACAGACGAGCTGCGGCTTGATCGAATGACCGCAGGGGCGATGAACCAGCTCGACTGGCGCGCCCGCACTGCCGGCCATCCAGCGGTCTCCCCACTGGATCATCGCGACGATCAGCGGATACAGGTCGATCCCCTTTTGCGTCAGGCGATATTCGAAGCGGCGCGGACGCGATTCGTACTGCGCGCGCGTCAGGATCCCCTCGTGAACGAGCTTGCGCAGACGATCGGAGAGCCGGTGCGGGGTCAGCCGCAGGTCGCGCTGCAGCTCGTCGAAGCGGCGGAGGCCCAGGAATGCATCGCGGATGATCAGCATCGTCCAGCGGTCGCCGATCACCGACAGGGTGCGGGCGACCGAGCAGGTCATGGTGTCAATCTGGTTCCAGCGCATCTGGTTTGGCGTCCCTTGACTTGATAGTAGCTTCCAATCTAGAAGTCAGTCAACACCGGGTTCCACAATCGAAGTCGCGCCCCCCCCCCCGCCGCGGTCCGCACGATAAGGAGACGACGATGGCTCAGACGCTTCATCACGTTGATCTAACGGTTGGCAATATGGAGCGGGCGAAACGGTTTTACAAACCGGTGATGGAATACCTCGGCTATCGGATGGTGGACGACACCGCGCAGGATTTGGGATTCTCGACCGGCGACGACGACGCTGCGGGAATCGTCCTTCATCCGGCGCGGCCGGAAGCTCGCGAGAGGATGCATGATCGCTATTCGCCAGGCCTGCATCACCTCGCCTTTCGCGCAAACAGCCGGGCAGAGGTTGACGGTCTTCATGAACTGCTGAAGCGGATAGATGCGACAATTCTCGACCCGCCCGGAATCTACTATGCGCCGAGCTACTACGCTGTATTCTTCGCCGATCCCGATGGCCTGAAGCTTGAGATGGTATTCAACCCCGGCGGGCATTGAGCGCGCGAAGACGGCGGTCAGCTCACCGGATTCCCGGCGGAGCATTTCGTGCCGGCGCGGCGCGCTTATAGAGCCTCCACGCGAGCGGGCGTGCTCTTATGCCAGGGCGTGCCGGCGACCCAGTCCCGATCCTCGCTGCGCGTAAGCTCGTTGGGTCCAACGCCAGCGGCGACTCTCCCACCGTCTGTTGCGGGAAAGTCGAGGCCGAGTCCGTTTGGCAAGGAGAGATGGCCGCGCTGCATGCGGTCAGAGACTTGTACCAACACCTCGACGCTGCCGCGCCGAGTGATTAGCCTGGCGCGCTTTCCATCGGCAAGACCGACGCCCCTGGCGTCCTCAGGATTAATGCTCAGCGCTCCGCCGGCATCCTTCCTGCGCCAGTCAGGGTTGCGGATGATCGTATTGGCGGTGAAGGAGCGCCGTTCGCCGGCAGAGAGCAGGAACGGAAACTCTGTCGTCGCAAGGGACGGGGTCGCGGTGGCAAGCGCGTCGAGTTCCGCGAACAGTTCGGGAATGGCCAACTGCACCTTATGGTTCGGCGTGCGCAATCGCTCGAAGCACTCATCCCAATTATCGATCGCGAATATCACACCGCTTTTCGCGGCCAGGATCGCATCGAACAGCGCATCGCCGGCCTCACCCGGCTCGCCCGTGAATCCGGCGCGGGCCAGAGAGGCTCCTTGAGTTTGGGCGGCGCTTTGGCATAGCAGCCACACCCCCGCGGCTTCTGCGAATCCTGCCGGCAGCAGGTCGCCTATCGCTCGATAGAGCAGAGCTGGCGCGAGCGCGAGCACGCGAGGATCGCTCTTTGCGAGCGCGGTGAACTGCTGCCTGAAAGACTTGCGGCCTTCCTTCCAGGCGGCACGCAACGCGGCGATCGGTTCAGCGGGCAACTCGCCGAGGGCTTCAAGAAGCCGACAGTGCAGTTCAGCTTCGGAGAACAGGCCCGGCAACGGCGCCATCAGCGGCTTGCGAACATGGAAGTAGTTCTCGGGAAACTCGAAATTGAAGAACGTGGCCTCGGCCTTCTCGAATTGGCTCGCGACGGGAAGCACGTAATGCGCAAGGCGAGCGGTCTCGGTCAGGGCCACGTCGATCACGACCAGCAGATCAAGCGACGCCAATGCCTCACGCATGCGCGCGCTGTCTGCCACTGAGTGGGCCGGGTTGCCGCTCTCAACCAGCATCGCGCGAAATCGCTTGGGATGATCGGTGAGGATTTCATCCGGAATCACGTTGCAAGGCGTGAGACCTCCGATCAGACGGGAACCTGTCACCGGAGTGCCTTTCTTCCGTCCCGAGTCCCGCTGGTCGCCGGACGATATAACCTCGGTTCCGGCTCCGCCCTCATGTCCGACCGTAAACGGCGCCATCATCGTCGGTATGTACGAGGATCCTTTCTTCCCGAAATTGCCGGTCAGCAGCATCAGCAGCTTGTGAAGATAGGACACCAGCGTGGAATACCGGTTCATCTGCACGCCGAGATCCTCGAAAGAGGCCACACTCGCGGCCGACGCGATCCGTCTGGCCGCCTGGCGCGCCAGTTCCTCGGGCACGCCACAAGCCTCGCAGTATTTCGCTATCGGCAGTTGGGCAAAGTGGGGCAGCACCTCGCCGAGTCCATTCGCATGCAGAGCCAGCCACTCGCCGGCAATGAGTTTTTCCTGCGCCAACACACCGAGCATCGCGGCCAGCAGCCACGCGTCTGTGCCAGGTTTTACTTGCAGGTGGATATCGGCAAGTTCGGCGGTCTCGGTGCGGCGCGGGTCTACCACGATCAGGCAGCGGGCGGGGTTTTTGGCGATCTCTTTCAGCGTAACCCGCGCTTGCGGGATGCTGTGGGACATCCATGGGTTCTTGCCAAGAAAAAAGGCGACCTCGCAGTTGTGGAAGTCAGCCCGCGAATAGAACCCAAGCATCTTTGTCGCGACCCAAAACTCTCCGGTCTTCTCCTGGGAAAGCGCGTTCGCGCGATGTACGGAACCGAGGGCTGCGCGGGTTGTGTTGCCGTAGATAGAGGGGAAATGGTTACCCTGGCCTCCCCCGCCGTAGTAGAAGATTGTGCCGCCGCCATACTCTTTGCGCACGGCGGAGAACCGGGCGGCCACCTCGGCGATCGCAATGTCCCAGTCAATCTCTTCGAAGCTCCCGTCACCGCGCCGGCGTAGCGGTTTGGTCAGCCGATGGGGGCCGTTCTGATAGAAGTCGAGTCGATGGGCTTTCTCGCAGGCATAGCCCTTTGAGGCGGGATGCGCGTCGTCGCCGCGCACCTTCACCAGGTGGCGGCCGTCGGTGCCGCCGAGTTGGACCTCAACGCCGCAGTTGCACTCGCACAGAATGCACGCGGTGGACTTCCAGTCCGAGGTGGCAACACCGGAAACGGGGAGATTGGCTGACATTACGACCTCCATGAACCTGAACGTTGTTTTCTCGATCGCCTACCCGAGCAGCAAACCCTGATTATTGATTTTCCCTTTGTGCTATCCGCCGATTTGGTACATCGAACGCTCGCGGGTCGAACGGCCGTTGAATAGATGATGGCCGGTCGGTTTCAACTCGACCGCCCGCAGGAGAATTCGCGCCACTTCGTCGCGACCATCTCCCCGCGCCGAACGCAGCGCGCGACGTACGTCAAGTTCGTCGTCATTGAGCAGGCAAAGATGAAACTTTCCGTCGGCGGTAAGCCGCATCCGGTTGCAGGTACCGCAATACGGTTCGCTTACCGGGCTGATGAAGCCGACGACGCCGCGGCTGCCTGCTAACCTGAAGTTGCGCGCTTCGTCCGACGAACTCGTCTCTTCAAGCTCGAACAGAGGCCCCAGCGCCGTCTCTATGCGTCGCCGCGTTTCGATGTTCGAGACGTAGCGCTTCACGGAGAGCGTTGCGCATTCGCCGCCGCCCAGCGGCATCAGCTCGATGAAGCGCACGTGCCAGTCGCGCTCGACCGTCAGCCGCGCGAGGTCGACCACGTCGGCCTCGTTATATCCGGCCGTGACGACCGCGTTGATCTTAATCGGTGTCAGCCCTGCCGCCACGCAGGCTTCGATGCCTTGCCAGATCTGCGCAAAAGTCCCCCCGCGCATCTGGCGCTCGACAGTGAGCGGGTTGAGGCTATCGAGATGGACGTTGACCCGGCTGAGTCCCGCGGCTTTGAGCGGACCCGCCAGCTCACGCATCAGTATCGCGTTGGTGGTCAAGGCAAGTTCGCCCACGCCGGGAACCATTGCGACCCGCTGGGCGATTTCGAGCAGGTCGAGCCGAAGCGTCGGCTCGCCACCGGTCAGGCGGAACTTTCTGAATCCGACCCTCACCGCCGCCTGAACAACTGCCTCGATTTCACTGGGGGTAAGCAACTCGGCCTTCGGCAGGAAGCGAATTCCATTGAGCGGCATGCAGTAAATGCAGCGCAGATTGCAGCTGTCGATCACCGAGATGCGCAGGTAATCGATTTCCCGATTGAAAGAGTCGCGCGGCATTGGGGATTTAGGCCGGCAGCCGCATCTGCTTGCGGAGACTTTTGTCGAACATCCGTTCGGGGACAAAACGACGAAGGACGCTCACCTGTCGCGCAGCTTTACCGCACGGGTATCGTCGGCGCGGCGATATAGCGGTCGCAGCTTCGATCAAGTTCTCGCCAACAACCTCAGGAATGTCAGCTGTCTTCATTACATCGCGAATAAGCGCATTTGCCCCTCCTCGCGCGGAGGCGTAGGCGTCCAGTGTCCGATCAGGAAAGACCATATTCTGTTCGAAGGAAGTGCGAGTGTATGCCGGCTCAAGCAAGCAAACTCGAACGCCGAAGGGCCGCACCTCATGATCGAGGGACTCCGAGTATCCTTCGAGCGCATGCTTCGTGGACGCGTAGAGAGCCATGAAGGGGGCAGGTATCAGCCCAAGCACCGAGCTTACATTTATAATCCTTCCGGATTTCTGATCTCGCATGGTTGGCAGGACGTTGTTGGTGACGCGGATCACTCCGAAAAGATTTACCTCAAACAACGCTCGGGCTTGGTCGATCGAAGACTCTTCAGCTCCGCCAAGCAGGCCCATTCCGGCGTTGTTGACCAGCACGTCGATCCTGCCCGTGCTTTCGAGCACCTCGTTGACGGCCTTCTTCACTGAGGCGTCGTCCGTCACGTCGCAGGTAATCATCGTGATCCCCTCGGCGACACTCACGCCGGCCCGCCGGCTGGTGCCGAACACGCGGAATCCAGCTTCTCGCAGCGCCTTTGCCGAGGCCCGCCCGATTCCCGCGGAAGCCCCGGTCACAATCGCCACTTTATCGCTCTGCTGCATGAGGAAGTCTCCGTGGGTGCTTTTGGAGTGTCTTCTATTTTGGAAGGGTCTGTACAGTTACTTCTATTTTGGAATCTTGTATGAGTCAACATTCGCGCTGCGCGGCTGATCCGTTACGCATACAGCAACGGCTTCGCGATGATCGGACAATTCAATTTTGAGGCTGAACTTTATGGGTCGCTCAATTGGCGATGGGTCTGCGGATCGTCGGCCAGCCTCCCATTCACAGTCACCATTTCTCGACCCACGGTCGCAGCACGACTTCGAACGCCCAGGTCGAGCGATGTTGGCGATGCAACTGCAGATAGGTTTCCGCGATGCGGTCCGGGTCGGCCATGTTGTCTTCGACAGCCGTTCCCGCCAGTCGATGCGCGCGAGTACCGTCTTCCTGCGTCCAGCCAATCGCGGCGTCGATCGGCACATTCACCACGTGAATACCCTGCGGCATCAGTTCCCTTGCCATGCTCTGTGCGAGTCCAGACTTGGCCTGGCACGCCATCGCAAAGGCGCCGCTCAACGGGAAGCCTTTGAGCGACGCGCTCGCGTTGGTGAAGATGATCGTTCCCTTGGCGCCGTTGGCGTTGGGCTTATTTTCGCGCATGAGTCGAGCTGCCTGCTGACCTACCAGAAACGCGCTGAACGCGGAGTTCCGAACTGTGTCGAGCGCCATCCCTGGGTCAGCTTCGGTAATCCCCTTACGAAAAATGCCGGCGACCCGGCCGTCAATGTTGTGCACGACTAGCGTGGGAGACCCGAGGTCTCGAACAACACTTTGGAATAGCAACTCCACTGCCGCGGGTTCGCTTGCATCGCACGCGTATCGGCGCACGCCGTGAGTCTTTTCAAGATTCTGCAGGACCGGTTTGTCCGGATTCCTCGCCGCGATGGCGACCCGGATGCCGTTTTTCGCGAACAGTCTGGCGCAGCTTGAACTGATGCCGGGGCCGCCCCCAACGATGAGAGCGACGTCTTGCCCGGAAGGTTGAGTGGCGCGTTCGTCGGTTTGAGTCATGTTTCGTGCTCCCGTATTCCGCCAAGGAGATGAGAGAGGACGCGCAGGTTCGATCTCGGGTTACTCAGTGATTCCACCACGGGCGATCGGAGAACGCCCGCAGGTCGGTCTCGAAGGTCCAGGTGGATCGGTGTTGTTGCGCGAGGTGGAGATAGGTCTCCGCGATCTGCGTGGGAAGCATCAGGCCATCATGTTCGTTGCCCCGGGTTTCTCTCAGATGTTGGAACTTTTCCGGCCCGAGCATTTTCCCCAAAGTGTCGGGCGCATCCACGGCGCCGTCGATCACGATATGCACGACGTGGATTCCTTTCGATGCGAACTCCGCGTTGAGTGTCTGGCAGAGCATTCGCCGTCCGCCCATGGCAGCGGCGTGCGAATGTTGACCGGCATTCCCACGCATCGCCGCGGTTGCTGAGGTCACGAGGATAGTTCCTTTGCCGCGCGCTTCCATCGGCGGGCATACGGCCGACGCGAGGCGAAACAGACCGAACGTTCCCAGACGCCAGCCGGTTTCAAACGCCTTGAGCGAGGTGTCCTTCAATGCCCTGTCGCCAATCTGGGCGCCCAGGTTGTAAACGACGACTTCGATCGGACCGATGTCGGCCTCGATGGCGGCAACCCTCTCTTCGATGGAGTTTGCCTCGATCGCATTGAGAATAAATCCGGTTGCGGAGCCTCCCTCGTTTGTGATCGCGTTTACCATTCTATTCAATCCGTCCAGGTCGCTGCGCCGACACAGACAAGCGTGATAACCCTCTTGCGCAAAGCGTCGAGCGACATTTCCACCGATACCCGCACCGGCGCCTATCACCAGACAAACAGGTTTCATATTCAAGCTCTCCTACGATTAAGCGCAGTGTTCGATTGACTCATAAGCGGTATCCGAATCGCGCAGCATGCGGGTGATCGCATCGGCGCGCACGAGCAGCACCCGGAGTGGAAGCTGCCTGGCATGATTAACTGTTGTTCGAAGGTCGTCGATTAGTTTCTGGTCGAACAGATTTAGCGGTGGATTTGCAAGCGAGAGGATGCCGCCAGCACCTGAACTATCGAGCCGTACCTTATTCATGACTGTCTCCCTGCGTAACGTTCGGCCGCACGATCATCTCTTCCACATCGCGTAGTCGATCCTTCCCAAAGAAGATTTCATCGCCTACGTAAAACGTGGGCGAACCGAACGTGCCGCGATCGACCGATCGCTGGGTATTAGCCAGTAGTTCATCCTTCACCTCGCGCGCCTCGATCAGCTCGAAGAAGCGATCAGCGCTGAATCCAGCTTCGGCGAGGGTGCGGCGGTAGAGTTCAAGGTCATCCAGCTTCCGCGGCTCCGCCCACATGTAGCGATACATTTCATCAACATATCGTTCGAAGACGCCCAAGCGGCGTGCTGCGACAGCACCACGCATCATCGTCAGGGTGTTGACGGGAAAGAACGGATTGCTCTGATAGCGGGTGATTCCGTGCCTGCGGATGAAGCGCCGGGTTTCAAGCCGCTCGTACTCGGGTTTGTTTCGGATTCCCTTTAGGCTCTCGGCCGGCGAACGATTGTTGGTCAGCTTGAAGACGCCGCCAAGCAGGACCGGCACATAGTCGAACTTTACGCCCGTGCGCTTCTCGATTTCTGGAATAACCAGATGGCTCAGATACGCGTTCGGACTTCCGAAGTCAAAATGGAATTCAACCTTGACCATGACCTCTGCACTCGCATTTCGTGTTTGCAACTTATCCTTTTTGTTTCCCGCCGATTTGGTACATCGAACGCTCGCGATGCGACCGGCTATCGAGCAGACGGCCGGCATCAGTTCGGCAGCGCGGCCGCCGCGACCCCACGTTTCGGCGATCCAGACGGGCGGGATTCCAGCGCCTCTGCTCGGGGCTATCCGCGGCGTGCGTCACTGACCATATCCATCCGATCGTCGAGAACCGCTTCGCTTGATTTCCATCGTCCCGGACTCCGCGTGATCTGTTCCCGCGGCTGCTTCGATCGCAACCGAAAGGCGTCACATCACTAAACCGGGCCGCAGCCGGGTGAAACTGACCCGGGCGCCGGCTCCCTGCTGGTTTGCGCGACGCGCTCTATTCTTGCCGCGGTCGTCATATCTTCCATTTTGGAAGCAGCTCTTGACTGACTTCTATTTTGGAATCTAGTATCTGTCAAGTCCGGCGCCGCGGCAGACCCCATCCAGGTGCAGCAGGAAAATCGCGATGATCCGAAAGTTCAGGTTCGAGGCTGAAATCTACGAGTCGCTCGATTGCCTTCCGATGGCGGCACGCAGAAAGCTCGATGCGGTCGCGATTAAACTCCATCCGGCGCAATGGAAACAGCTCGGGCGCGGGGAGAGGTTGAGGAGCTCTCACGCTCACGCGGATTCAGACCAGGAACGGAGCGCGCTCAGAATTTTCATCGAAGAAGTAGCGCTGGCGCGTACTCGCTCTCCTACCAGGATCCTCCCCGGCGATGCGCGCCGCTGCGCCAATCCGCCCGATCATCCGCCGCAGGTGCTGGTCCGGCACGCGCGTGCGGCCGGTGTCGAACTCGACGACAAAGCATGGGCGGCACTCGACGCCGACCAGCGTTACGCCCTGATTAAACTCGGCGATTCGGAAAGACCGAGTCATAACCTGGAGCTCGCGCTTCAGGAGTTCTTCGAAAGCGGCTCGCGGGCAAAGGCATCGTGACTCGAAGCTGCCGATTGGCAGTCACACTGCGCCGGCTCTCGCGGCGCCAATACCCAACCAGGGAGCAAGAATTATGGCGGACGTGGATTTCTTCTTTGACTTTGTTAGTCCCTACACTTACGTAGCTCGTTCTCAACTTGGCGCGATCGCTTCCCGCACGGGAGCGCGATTCAAGATGTGGTCGATGCATCTCCTCAATCTGATGAAGATCGTCGGCGATTCCCCAACCACCGTGTTGTGCAAAAACAAACGCAAGTACGCCGGGCAGGATCTCGCGAGATGGTGCGCTCGTTACCACGTTCCGTTCAAGTTTAATCCTCATCTTCAAGGCGATCACAGTCTGACGTTGAGGGGTGCATTCGTTGCGCAAAAAATGAATTTGGAAGACCAATACAACCGAGCCGTGTTTTCGGCATTCTGGGCTGATGCGGTGAATGTTACCGACCGAGGCGCGCTCGTTCAGCATCTCGAATCAGCGGGACTGAATGGAAGCGCCATTCTGACGAAGGCGGCGGAACCCGATTATGCCAAACGCCTGGAAGCCAAGACTCAGCTCGCTGCCGATCGCGGAGTTTTCGGTTCCCCGACCTTTATCGTTGGCGATGCTCTCTTCTTCGGAAACGATCGGCTCGACTTCCTCGAGGAACGACTCCTTCGCTAGGCGCCACCACGCCGGAAGAAGTCAAGCGCGAAGTCGAAGGCGTTAGAACAGAAGACACTGGGAAAAAGACTGACGTATGGAGGTCAAGAAAATGAGTGTCATGGTACTTGTTGAAATGCAGGTTAAACCGGAGGCGGTGAATGAGCTGAAAGCGCTCCTCAAACAAACGCTGCCAGATACACGCGCCTTTGCCGGCTGCCAGGGGATCGATATCTACGGCAACGTGGACGATACGGGCAATCTGGTCTTTTACGAGCGGTGGGAAACGCGTGACCACTATCAGCGCTATGTCGCTTGGCGAACGGAAAGCGGATCCCTTGATAAACTCACCTCGAAGTTAACCGGACCGCCGAAGATTCGCTACTACGATCGGCTAGATGTCTGAACGCAGCCGCTCCCTGCATCACGCTCTAAGTAGGAGCACAAAGACCAGTACTCTCCAGGTTGTAACTGTCGTTGTCCTCGAGACGACACTCAAGAAGCGCTCGTCGCAGAAGTGGACTCGAAGCGAGTGATTCAACGAACGTTTGGAGGATTCGTTCATCATGAGTGAAAACACTCCAGTGGTTCTCGTAACGGGGGTCGGACCTGGTACTGGCGCCGCAATCTCGCGGCGGTTCTCCCAGGGCGGATACAGGGTCGCCATGCTGGCGCGCACGCGCGCGCGTCTGGATGCACTCCAGCGCGAACTGCCCGCCGCCAAGGGCTACGCTTGCGATGTCACCGACGAGAGCCAACTGGATTCGGCGATCGAGGCGGTGCGGCGGGATCTCGGCGCGCCGAAAGTCCTTATCCACAATGCCGTGGGTGGTGCGTTCGGCAATTTCATGGAGATTGATCCGGAAGTCCTCAAGCGAAATTTTCAAGTCAATACGATGGCGCTGCTGTATCTGGCGCGGCGGCTGGCGCCGGCGATGATCGAAGCCGGAGAAGGCGCAATCGTGGTAACCGGCAACACTTCAGCCCTGCGTGGCAAAGCTCGCTTCGCGGGATTCGCTCCGACCAAGGCGGCGCAGAGGATACTCGCCGAATCCATCGCCCGAGAACTGGGACCGAAGGGTGTCCATGTCGCATACGTTGTGATCGACGCGGTTATCGACCTGGAATGGACCCGGGCGATGACTTCCAAGCCTGCGGAAGACCCATTCTTTATCCAGCCGTCCGCGATCGCCGACGAGATTTGGCACGTGGTTCATCAGGACCGATCCGCGTGGTCGTTCAACGTCGAGGTCAGGCCCTTCCAGGAAACGTGGTGAAAGCGAAATGAGTCAACTGCGAATTTTCTCGTACCTGCCTAATCCGCGAATCTGGAAGGCAACTATCGTCGCCAGACTGGCCGACGTCGACATCGATTTGCGCGGAGCCTCGCCCAAAGAGCTTCAGTCGTGGCTATGGGACTTCGATGCGCGTCCGTTCTCAGCGGCGGAGGGCACGGAGGCGAGCGAGGTAAGCGGCCACGCCGGCTTCCAGGGCAAACTCCATAAAACTGCCGCCTTTCTGCGGGCGCACCCGTTCGGCACCGTGCCGGCGGCGTTCAGCCCCGATGGAAAAGTCGGAATCTTCGAATCCAACAGCATCATGCGCGCGGTGGCGAGACTAGGTGATGACAAGCTCGGCCTGTATGGAAAAAATCCCTATGAATCGTCGCGGATCGACAGCTTCCTGGACGCAAGTCTCGTGTTCGCGCGAGATTCGCAGATCTACCTGCTGGCACTGGGCAGCCGAACTCTTTCGGAGGAGATTTATTCTCGAGCCCGCGAAGCATTCGCGGTATACATGGCCAGGATCAACTCCGCACTTTCGGCGGGTCGCGGCTTCATTGTGGGCGACGGCCTGACCCTGGCCGACGTATGCTACGTCGCTGAGCTCGCGCTGTTCCATAACGAAAAGCCGCGCTCCCAGGATCTAAAGAAGCGAGGCTTGGAGCCGATTCTGAGTGAAAAAGTCGACGAGCAGTTTCCAGATGCTATGGCTCACTTCGCAAGGCTCTCGAAACATCCGGCGTTCGCTCCCGATGTGAACCCGTACATGGAAAAGATCCAACGGGCAACAGGGCGAGGTGACCGATAGCTCGTGGCGAGGGACCGGCTGCGGAATGTTTCTTCGGCGGCAAATCTCTTACACTGTAGGAGATGCGAAGCACCCCAAGTTCGCAGATTGTCAGATCTCGACGAAAGGAGACCATCATGAGCGAAAAAGAAGAATTCGAGAAGTTGCCGGAAGCAATGCCGAAGTGGCTCAGGGATCACGTGGAGCTCTATCTCTCCGATCCCGAGAAGGCCCGCCTGTGGGACTCGACCATCGGCGGCGGCCCCGGCCCGCTGCCGACGCTTCTCCTAATCGCGCGCGGAGCGAAGAGCGGGAAGCTTCGGCCACTACCACTCCTCTACCAGGAGATCGATGGGAAGTACGTCGTAATCGGTTCGAAGGGCGGCGCACCGACGCATCCGGGCTGGTACGTGAATCTGAAGGCGAATCCGGAGTGCGAGATCCGGATCGGCTCCAAGCGCATGCGCGCCCGCGCACGGACGGCGAGCGGCGACGAACGAGCGCGCGGCTGGCAGAAGATGGCCGCGATGTATCCGCCCTATAACGACTACCAGAAGCGAGCGGGCTCACGGCAGATCCCGGTGGTGGTTCTGGAACCGATTGGCCCGGCATGAGCGTTGGCCCGGCATGAGCGCTATCATGCCGGCAGCGGTGATCTGCCAGTTACGTTTGCCGAGAACCAGATCAGCGTAACGCTCGTCCCATTCCTGCCGTGCCCGTTGATAGACGCTGCTCTCCATGCCGACGCCTGGCTGCTACGGTCGAACACCACTTGTGAAATTCGTGCTCAACGAGGTTGGAGCATGCGCAGATTGCGTGCCACTTGTTGTGCGCGCAAATGTCGGCGTAAGGTCTGCCGAAGGGGCAAAGCTCCGAACTGGCAGAGGCGTAGCGACCTCCAGAGTCAGAGAAGGAGAAGATGCTATGGCGACGGCATACGATTGGAGATGACGAGTAACCGTGCGGTCGCCGCGGCGATGGGCGCTGCTGCAGCGCTTGGCCTGACCGTCGATGATGCGATCGTGCTCCAGGAGTCGAACAAGCTCGCTGTGCGCCTGCTGCCGTGCGACGTTCTTGCTCGGGTCGCGGAGGAGTGCATCAAGCGCTGGGCGGAGTTCGAAGTCGAGCTTGCTTTACGGCTCGCGGAAACCGGGAGCCCCGTAGCAGCGCTTGAGCCTCGGGTCGCGCCGGGCGTCTACGTGCGTGACGGCTTTGTGGTCACGCTGTGGACCTACTACGAACCTGTGCCGTCCGGAGAGTTCGCGCCAGCCGACTACGCGCACGCGCTCGAACGGCTGCATGACTGCATGCGGCAGATCGACTTCCCTACACCGCACTTTACGGATCGAATCACCGACGCCCAACGGCTTATCGGAAGCCGCGACCAGACTCCAGAGCTCGTTGACGCGGACCGTGAGCTTCTCAGCAACACGTTACGAAGTCTGCGGCAGGCGATCAGCGCTCGCGGGCGCCCCGAACAACTCCTGCACGGCGAGCCACACCCGGGCAACGTGCTCAGGACGAAGAAGGGCCTGCTGTTCATAGACCTCGAGACCTGTTGCCGCGGGCCCGTCGAGTTCGATCTCGCCTACGTGCCCGAAGAGGTGAGCGTGCTCTACCGGAGCACCGATCAACAGCTGCTCCGCGAATGCCAGGTCCTGATGCTTGCGATGGTCGCAGCATGGCGCTGGGATCGAAACGACCAACTCCCCAACGGGCGACAAGCAGCGCGAGAATTCGTCAGCGAGCTCCGGGCGGCACTGTCGGGCGCACCCTTCTCGACGCACTTGCCGCGCTGGACTGACACCTGAATCGCTGGTGGACGATAAAAATTGGAGCTAGTTCGTCGAGCTCTTAGCCCCACTAAGTAATGACGTCCATCTTTTCCGCCAGCTCGCGCTTGGACTCCGCCATTAGGTGAGTGTAAGTGTCGGCAGTTAGCTGGTTTGTCGAGTGCCCAAGCGCCCAAGCATCTCCGAAATCATTCGCATTGAATAAGATAGCGCGCGGCGCTGCGACAACAAGGGCGATCGTGAATCGAGCGTTACTCAAACCGTACTTCACTGGGCTTTATGAATATGTCGCCTTAGACTCATGACCCGGACTAAACAACCGGATGGTGACACAGTGGTGACACAGAACGCCGACGGACGCGCCACCGAATCGAATATCTTCCTAACTATCTGATGTTATTGGTTTTTCTGGAGCCACCCGTCGGATTCGAACCGACGACCTGCTGATTACGAATCAGCTGCTCTACCAACTGAGCTAGGGTGGCCCCTTCGTTCTGCGCCATCGGCGCCGCGCCCGTCGCGCAATCTCGATAGCGCCCGCGCATCGCGCACGCGGCACGCCGCGACAAGCCGACATTAGCGAACGATCGTAGTCCGAGAAAGAGCGCGCTCTCTTTCGACGACCGCAGTCGGCCGCCTGCTCTCCTCGCCGGCTCGACGCGCGATACGCGCGCCGCTGGTGGCCTGCCATGCAGTTCGTGGCGCCGGCCGGGCCGCCGCGCGGCGCTTGCGCAGGGCAAGACGCGGAGGCATCGGCTTTGCTACATTTTTCCCAATTGATTTCGCGACAGGAGCGATTGACCGATGGCTGATACACGCGAATTCCAGACCCTGAAGGTGGAAGCCGACGGCGCCCGCGGCCGCCTGATCCTCAATCGGCCCGAGCGCCTCAACGCGATCGGCGCCACGATGCTTCTGGAGCTGGCCGAGGCCGCCCGCTGGTTCGACGCCCATCGCGAGCTGCGCGTGGTCGTGCTGTCGGGCGCTGGGCGCGCGTTTTCCGCCGGCGCGGATTTGCGCGACTCCCCCGCCGCGCAGGGGATGCCGCGGTCGGGCAATTCGTGGCTCTATCGCCGTGAGGTCGGCCAATATGGCCTTCGCGCCGCCGACGCGCTGGAGCAGATGCGCGCCGTCACGATCGCGCAGGTCCATGGCTTCGCGGTGGGCGGCGGGCTGGTCCTGATGGCGGTATGCGATCTGCGCGTGGTTGCCGACAACACCCAAATGTTCATCCCCGAAATCGACCTGGGTATCCCGCTGGCCTGGGGCGGAATCCCCAAGCTGGTACGCGAGATCGGGCCCGCGCTGACCAAGGAGCTGGTGATGACCTGCCGCCGATTCACTCCCGCCGAGGCCAAGGCCGCGGGCTTCGTCAACCGGGTGGTGCCCGAGGCGCGGCTTGCGGATGAGGCCGAGGCGCTCGCCGCCGAGATCGCCGCCAAGCCTTCGGTCCCCGTCGCGATCACCAAGGAACACGTCAATTCGGTCGCGCGCGCGATGGGCTCCGGCTCGACCGCATTCGCCGACGGCGACGCGTTGCTGGGGTCGGCCGGGGAAGAGGAATCACGCGAGGCCGCGCGCGTCTACATGGAAAAAGCCTTCGGCAAGGGCAAGACGCGATAGGCGCGCCGCGCGCGCGCGTTCGATCGGCGGGAGACCAGGAATATGGCCGCAGAAAAACTCTCCAGCGTCAGGCTCCAGAATCTCGCCTACGGATACCGCCAGTCCGCGACCCTGCTCGCCGCGATCGAGCTCGGCCTGTTCACCGCGATCGCCGAGGGCGCCGGCACCGAGGCCGCGGTAGCCCGTGCGCTCGAAATCACCCCGATAAACGCGCGCCGGATGCTCGCCGCGTGCGCCGCGCTCGATCTGATCGTTCGCGACGCCGACGAGTTCCGCAACGCGCCCGACGTCGAGCGCTTCCTGGTCAAGGGCGCGCGGACCTACGCGGGTCCGTGGCTGACCACGATGGGGCGCAGCGACTACCAGGGCTGGAACCATCTTGCGGAGCACTTGCGCAGCAAGGAGGCGCCGCGCGTTCTTGGCACCTACGAAAATTTTACGGTCGAGGACGCGCGCAAACTTCATCGCGCGACATTCAGTATCGGGATGGGCTCGGGACGGCGGTTCGCCAGCCAGGTCGATCTGTCCGGGCGCCGGATGATTCTCGACCTCGGCGGCGGCTCCGGATGCTACTGTATCGCGGCGGCGGAGAAGTACGCCGCGCTACGCTCGGTCGTGTTCGATCTGCCAAGCGTCGCCGTCGTCGCGCGCGAGTATATCGCGAGCGTCAACCTATCGGACCGGATTTCAGCGATCGGCGGCGACTTCACCCGCGACGAATTCCCGCGCGGCGCCGACGTGGCGATCCTGGCCAGCAACCTGCCGCAATACAGCCCCGAGATAATCCGCACGGTGGTGCGCAAGGCCTTCGACGCGCTCGAGCCGGGCGGCGAGATGCACGTGATCGGCGAGATGCTCAATGACGCCGGCACCGGCCCGCTGGGCCCGGCGCTATGGGGGCTCAACGAGGCAATCTACAACAGCACCGGTGTTGCGCACTCTGAGCGCGAAACCGTGGGATACCTGAGCGAGGCCGGGTTCGTCGAGGTCAGAGCGCACGAGTTTATCCCGGGCTCGCTGACCAGGGTCGCCGGACGCAAACCCGGCGCGAACCGCTGAGCCGCCCGGGACCGGCACAATCATGTTTCACACCGAGATTTGCGATCTGCTGAATATCGAATACCCAATCCTGCAAGGCGCGATGCAGGGCGCCGGCGGTCCGCGCCTGGTCGCCGCCGTGTGCGAGGCCGGCGGACTTGGCGTGCTGCCGACCTTCGGCGGCAACGAGGCCACCCTGCGCGAGGATATCGAGCGCACGCGGGCACTCACACGGCGCCCATTCGGGGTCAATATCACGCCGATCGGGCGCGCATTCACCGAATCGCGCGCGCGAATCTGCGTCGAGATGCGGGTGCCGATCGTGACCACCGGGCGCGGCGACCCCGGCCTGCACATCGTCGAGATGCTGAAGAACGCGGGAATCATCGTGCTGCCGGTGGTCCCGTCGGTGAAACACGCGATTCGCGTGGAAGCCGAAGGCGCGGACGCGATTATCGCCTCGGGATGCGAGGCGGGTGGCCATGTCGGCACTGTCGCGACGCTGCCGCTGGTGCCGCAGGTCGTCGATGCGGTCAAGGTTCCGGTGATCGCGGCGGGCGGAATCGCCGACGCGCGCGGATTCCTCGCCGCCTTCGCGCTGGGCGCGCGCGGCGTGCAGTTGGGCACCCGGCTGATCGCGACGCCGGAGAGCGAAGCGCCGCGCGGTGCCAAGGGGCGGATTCTCGCTGCCGCCGAAACCGATACCGTGGTGACCAGCCTGCTGACCGGCAAGCCCGTGCGTACGCTCGCCACCGGCGCGCTGTCCGATTACGAGCGCGCTCGTCTGCGCGGCGAGAGCGCCGAGCGTCAGACCGAGTTGCGCGAGGTGTTCCGCGCGCAAGCGAGCGGCAAAGCCGAGGGCGAGCACACTTACGCGGCGGGGCAGATCTCCGGGATGATCCGCGAAGTCCGCCCGGTGCGGGAGATTTTTCTTGAGATGATGCAGGGCGCCGCCGCGCTGGCGGCGCGCCTCAGCGCGAGCGCTTCCGCTTAGGGCGCCGAGGTGCGCGAGCCGCCCGCTTCGCGCCGCCGCGATACAGGTCGGCCCCAGCCCGCAGCATCTGCGCCACTTCGGCGCGCAGCTCGCGCGGCTCAAGGACCTCGATCCAGGGCCCGAAGCTCAAAATCCAGTTCTTCAGCTCCGTGGTGCCGCGCACCTTCATTTCCAGCAGGCTCTCTCCCTTGCGTCCCTTGACGAATGCCTGCGTCGGATGAATCGAGCGCGAGCGCAGGTAGGTCTCGGTCTCGGGGCTCAGGATGCGAATCACGACCCTGGTTTCGGGACCGTCGAAGATTCCGAAGCTGCCCTCGATGAACGCGGCGGGACTGTATCGGCGCGGAAGCGTGAATCGCACCTGGTTGCCGTCGGCGTCGTGATCGAACACCACGCTCCGGATGCGCTCGACGGCAAGGTATATTGGCTGCGCGCCATGATTGCTCTTGCCCAGCAGATAGAGTCCGCCCCGATAGCCGACCAGCGTGTAGGGCTCGAAGTGATGCTCACGGGGCGCGCCACTGATCGGCGCGTACTCGATCCGCAGGCGGCCTCCCTGCAGGAGCGCCCGAAAGATCAGATCCAGCGCCTCATCCTGGTCTCGATAGTCCTTGGGCGCGTATGGGACCGCGTAAAACTTGCGGTCGAAATCGCGCACCTGCGACTGCTGGACCGCGTTGAGCTTGCCGTAAAGCCGATGCCACAGGTCGGCGACGGTGTCCTTCAGAACGGTGCCTTCCAAAAACCTCAGCACCGCCAGGTCGAAGTACATCGCGGCCGCGAGATAGAGGCTCGCTTCGGGACGATGTTCGGGCTGGCGGATCTTGAGCCGGCGCTGGTCGCCGCTGCCCTCGACCTGCAGCATCGCGTCTCCGAGCGGATTTTTGAGACTGTCCCGCAGCGTACTGATGTAGCGGTCGACGGTGCGCGGAGTTACATCGAGAACGAGCTCGAGATTCTTGAGGCGAACCCCGAAGGGGTTGGAGCACAGCGCGATCGCGATTTTGGCGAAGTTAATCGCGGCTCCATAAGTCGGTTTCCTGGATTTGGTCGGCATCTGCGCTCCCTGCGGGCGACCGGTCAGCAATATATCCCGGAGTTACACCGTGTGCCTGCCAACGGCTGTCCACTGGCGGTGATAACTTGCGGTTTATCTCGATTCGGGCACCAAAGCAGACACCGATTTCGGCTGCTCTGCGAGCGACCGGCGCGCGCTGGACAGGGAGTGCGTCCACGGATGGTAGCGGCTCGGACAAGCGAGTAACAATGAGCGGATCGCGGCGATGATGTTCCTTCACTATTCGAATCGGCTCGAAAATCTGATCGACCCGCTGGCGGAGTCCGTCGCCCGCAGGCAGGCTGGAGACCCGACTGCGCCGATTTCGATCGTCGTCCCCAATCGGGCGGTGGAGCAGTTCGTAAAGTACCGGCTCGCAGAACGGTTGGGCGTCGCAGCGAATCTGAAGTTCCCCTTCCTGCGGGCGTTCCTCTCGCAAGTGGTAGAGCGCGCGGATCCGAATATCCGCGTGCTCGAAGCAGACGCGATGCGCACGCTCCTGTTCGAGCGCTTGCGCCCGGGGGCGGCGGCGACAAACCCCGCGCTGGCGCCCGTCGATGCGTACCTGGAGGGGGATGCCGCCGTCGACGCGCGCCGTGAGCTGCGCCTGTTCCGGCTGGCAGATCGGCTGGCGCGCCTGATGCGCGAGTACTCGATCGCGCGCAGCGAGATGCTCGCCGGATGGCCGAGTCTTTCGCGACTCGGGAAAGATCCATGGGCCGGCACCGAGCGCTGGCAACGCGAGCTGTGGGGGCTCCTATTTGACGGTCGGCGCGCGGTCCGCGCGGAGCTGGTTCGCGAGCCGGAGCTTAAGTGGATGCTGCTGCCGTACGCTATCGAAGCGGTTCCGGGCGATGCGCTGCGGCGCGCGCTGCCCGAGGAAATCCACGTCTTTGCGCTTCCCAATGCGGGACCCGCTTACGTAAAAATCTTCGCGGAACTCTCCAAACTCCAGGCGCTCCACGTTTACGCGATCAACCCATGCCTCGAGTTCTGGGAGGACCTGCGCACCGCGGGCGCAACGGAGCGCGCCCGGCTGATCCATCGTCGAGATCGAATCCAGGATCCATTCGCCGACGAACCCGACCGCTTTCGTCTGCTCGACGACGCAGACAACCTCGCGCTCAAGCTCTGGGGACGCCCCGGCCGCGAATACGTCCGGCTGCTCAATCAACTCTCCGAGTGCGATTTTTACGACCGCTTCGCGCGCGCGGCATCGGGTGCCAAGCCCACGCTGCTGGAAGCCCTGCAGAACGATATCCTGACCTTTGCGCCCGGCCCGGGATCCGAAGCAGTGAACGCTGAGCGATTCGCGGGCGATACCAGCATCCGGATTCTGGCGTGCCCCGGAATCCGGCGCGAGGCGGAGGTCGTCGCAAACGCGATCTGGTCGGTCCTCCAGGACAGCGCCGGTGTTGATCCCATCCGCTTTCACGAAATCGCAATCCTGATCCCCGACGCGTCGCTTGACAGCTACCTGCCGCATCTCGAAAGCGTTTTCGAACGGCAGCATCGGATTCCGCTCGAGGTGGCCAATCGCCGCCTGGTGCGCCAAAGCCGCGTCGCGGAGGCGGTCGAACTGCTGCTGGCGCTGCCGATGGGCCGTTTCACGCGCGACGAAGTCGTTCGCCTGCTGACGCATCCGGAGCTTTGCGGGGGTGAGTCGGAACTCGACGTCGAGCGATGGTCGGCGTGGTGCGCGGAGGCGGGCGTGGTCTTCGGCGCCGACCGCGACCATCTGCGCGACACCTATCTGAGCGGCGATCTCTACCACTGGGACCAGGCGCTGCGCCGCATGGCGCTGGGGGTTTTTATGACCGGCGAGCGCAGCGGCGAACTGCGCCTCGCGCAGGCCGGCGACGGCAGGTATCTGCCGCTCGAACTTGGACAGGATGCGGGAGAAAGCGTGATGCGGCTGGTGCGGATGGCGCGCGCGATGATAGCCGACGCGCTGGCGCTTGGCCGCGCACAACTCACGCTGCCGGAGTGGTCGCAGGCGCTCACGGCGTATCTCTCAAGATACCTGCGCGAGGGCGATGCGGAGGCCGAGCGGGTGCGCGGATGGTGTCTGCGAAAGATTGCGGAGATGGCGCCCGCCGATTTCAAGGCCGGTCCGGTTGGCTACGAAATCGCGCGCGAGGTCGCGGCGGAAGCGATCGGGGCGGTCGAGTCGGAGCACGGACAGATTCGCGGGCGCGGAGTCGCGGTGGGCTCGATGGATGCGCTGCGCTCGATCCCGTTCCGCGCGATATTCGTGATGGGACTGGGCGAAGCGGCGTTCCCCGCGCGCGAGCGCGGCGACCCGCTGGACCTGAGGCTCGGCGCGCGATCGGCCGGCGACGTGACGCCGTCGGAGCGCGACCGCTACCTGTTCCTGGAATCGCTCCTGGCGGCGCGCGAGCACGTGTTTCTTTCATACGTGAATCGCAACCCGCAGACCGGCGAGACGCTGGAGCCTTCCGCGGTGCTGCGCGAGCTCGAGTACATCCTGCGCGGCTATCTGGACAAAACGTCGCTCGACAATCTGACTATCCGTCATCCGGTGAGCCGCTACGACTTGCGCTATTTCCGCAAGCTGAAGCACGCGCCCACTGACGGCGTCCACCCCGAGCTCAAGAGCTTCGACTCAGACGCGCTGCGCGGCGCGAAGCTGGCGTCACTGCGCGAGTGCGCGCAAGAGGCCGCCAGGCCGGTACCGCTGCCCGGTCGTGACGATCCGTTGATCGACTATCTTTCCGAGGCGACAAGGCCGGCGCTCCGTGGCGCGGTCGGATGGGTGGAGCCGACCGAACCGGAAGCCGCCGCCGATGCCGCCGCGGAGGAAATCTCTGTCTCGCTGGCCGCATTGCGCAGATACCTGGAATGTCCGCTTCAGGGTGCGGCGCGCTACGCGCTCGGGCTCAACGACGACGATGACGCGGAGGAGTCTCCGCAGGACGAGCCGCTGGAGCGGTCCACGCTCGATCGCGTGATGCTGTTGCGCGAGGTGTTCGAGCGGGCCTCCGACGCCGATGATTCCGAGCTGGACAAGACCTGGAACCGGCAATTCGAGATCGCCGAGATGCACGGCCGCGCGCCCGGCGGCGTGTTCAGGGACGCCGCGCAAAAGGCCGATCGCGCCATGCTCGAACGATGGTACGATCAGGCCGGTAAGGCGGGCGCCGACGATCTGAAGCAATTCGCGCAGGTCCGCATGGGCGCCGCCGACGAATTTGCGCGCGCCGCCGAGACGCTCGATCCGCTGATTGTCGAGATTCGCATTACCGGACCGGACGGCAACCTTCACCAGCGCCGCGTACGTCTCCAGGGCACGCTGGGACTCCTGCGCAGGCGTCGCAAAAACGGTCCCTTTGAGATGGGGATGCTTGCGGTCGCGCGCGGCGAACCCAAAGCGGCCGACTTCCTGCGCCTGGCGCTCGGGGTGCTGGTGCTCGCCGCCGCGGGCCGGCCGATTGCGCCCGAATTCAACGCGGTCGTCGTCACCTCCGCCGAAAAGTTCTCCCCGGCTTCGGCCGTGCGGTCGATCGCCGCGCCGACGCCCGAGCGTGCCCGCAAGTACCTGGAGGATGTGGTATCCGACCTGCTCTCCCAAGGTAACGAATACTTCCTGCCGATCGAGGCGATCGAAAAGGCGCGGCAGGTAATCGGTGACAAGAAGTGGCAGGACCTTATGGTTGACGCCGTCGAAGCCGTCCGCGAGGGCGAGGGCGAACATACGCGCTCCGCGCACGGACCCGTGCGCGACGCGTGGCTCAGGTTCCAGGCGCCCGGCGGCGATGAAATCGCGCGAATAATCCGGCGCCGCTACGACCCTATCGGATGGATTTTTCCCGAGCCGAATTCCAAGCGCGAGGGAGGCGCCGGCGCATGAGCAGGCTGACTTATCGGCGCCCGCCGATAATCGAGCAGATTCCACTGGACGCGCACTCGGTGATCCAGGCGAGCGCCGGCACCGGAAAGACATTCACGATCGAGCACCTGGTGTTGCGAATTCTGCTCGAGGAGCGCGCCCGACTCGAACAGATTCTGGTCGTCACGTTCACCGAAAAGGCGACCGCCGACCTCCGCAAGCGCATCCGCGGACGGATCGACAAGGTTCTCGCCGGGCGCGGCGCGGAGAACCGAGCCGACGGCGCCGAGGTTCCGCTCAGTGACGAGCAGCGCAAGGTTCTCGAGGAGGCGCTGTTTTCATTCGAGCGCGCGCCGATTCACACCATCCACAGCTTCTGTCAGCGCACGCTGTCCGAGCTTGCCTTCCTGACCGGGGCTCCATTCAAGGTCGAAATCGTTGACGCGCAGGAGGCGTTCCACGACGCGTTCCGCGCGGAACTTCGCGAAGGTCTTGCGCGCGAACCCGAGTGGCCGCCGCTGGTCGAAACGTGGCTCGCCGCGCGTCGCAGGGAGAATCACCGCGAGGAAGAGGGTGCAAAGGCCTTGGAAACGCTCCTCTACGAGGCTCATCGCCTGCGCTACCTCGCCACCGGCGAACTAGAGCGCAATCGGGACGCGATTCATACGCTGATTGCCAGCTTCGATGCGAAGCTTCTGCGCGCGGAGTACTCCAAACCCGTGGTTGAAAAAAGATCGCGCGACAAGGCGCTCAAGGCGATCGATGCCGTCGAGCAAGCCATTCAGCACAGCAAGGGTAATCCCCGTGCATTCCGAGCCGCACTTCATGGAGCGAGTTTCGAAAAGATCATTGAACCCAAACTGAACAAGGGCGGCGAGAATTTTATGGCGAAACTGCCGGAGCGCTGCCGCCGCTTCCGGGACTCGGCGCGCGACGCGCAGGCGGCGATCACGCTCGGAGCGACGATTGCCGACGCGATGCTGCCAGCCGTCACCCGGCGCCTGGAATCGCAAAAGCGCGAGCGCGGCACGATGGATTACGACGACATGCTGCGATGGCTCGCCGCCGCGCTGGACGGTCCGCAGGGCGCGGCGATCGCCGCGGAGCTGCGCCGGCGCTACAGCTTCGCGCTGATCGACGAGTTCCAGGACACCGACGATCTGCAATGGCAGATTTTCCGGCACGTCTTCGTGGACCATGCGAACGAGAACGTCCTGTGCGTGATCGGCGATCCGAAGCAAGCGATTTATTCGTTTCGCGGCGCCGACCTAGTCAGCTATCTGCGCGCGCGCGAGGAACTCTGCAAGCGCGGCAAGCAGCCGCTTCCATTGCAGCGCAACTTCCGTTCGACGCAGAAGATGCTGGACACGTTGAACCTGGTCTTCGACCAGAATGGGCCCCACGCGATTTTGACACGGGAAATCCCGTTCGACCCGGACGTGACCTGCGGCAAACCGCACCTCGAAGCGCTCGACGCGAACGGCCGCGCCGTGGCGCCAATAACGCTGCTCGAATACGAGTCGGAAAAACCCGGCATCGCGGATTCCGCGCGCGTGATTCGCGCCCGCATCGGACGCGAGATTGCAGCCATCCTGCGGCACATCCTGCTCGAAGAGACGGGCGCGATCACGATCATCGATCCCGAAGATCGCGACGCCCCTCGACGCGTCGTCGAGCCGCGCGGGGTCTTTATCCTGACCCGCAGCAATCCCGAGGCAAGCGAGATCGGGGAATACCTGCGCGAGGCCGGCGTTCCCTACGCCTTCTACAAGCGCGAGGGTTTGTTTCAGACCCGGGAAGCCGGCGACATTCTGGAGGTCCTGCGGGCAATCGAAGATCCGCTGGACCGCTCGCACCGCCTCAAAGCATGGAACACGCCGTTTTTCGCGGTTCCGTACCACAAGCTCGCCGGTCTGGACGGTCTTGGCCCCGAGCATCCGCTCAACCAGCGGCTGTCCGAGTGGAAGGAACTGGCCGATGGCGAGCGGTTCGCAGGGCTGTTCGACTCGCTGATGACGGGGAGCGGGCTTGCCTGGCGCGAGCTTCTGTTCTCGAACAGCGAACGCGAGCTGACCAATTATCAGCATATCCTCGAGATCCTGCTCGAACAGACGATCGCGCGGCGGCTCTCGCTCGCAGAGATAATCGAATTGCTCGCCGGCTACGTCGCGAAGCGGGCCGCGCCACCGGGCGAGAACAGCAATGTCGAGCGGCTGGAGAGCGAGCGGAAGGCGGTTCAGATCATGACGGTGCACATGAGCAAGGGTCTGGAAGCGGACGTGGTGATCCTGTTCGGCGGGATCGGCGCTTTTGGCGCTACAAGCACGGTCGCCGCGTACCATGACCTTGGGACTCGCCAGCGCCGTGTCGCGGTGGGCAAGCAGGCCAAAGAGCTCGCCAAAAAACGGATAAAGGACGAACGCGAAGACGAGGATCGGCGCCTTGCGTACGTGGCGCTGACGCGTGCGCGAGTGAAGATGTTCCTGCCCGTGATCCCGGACAAATCCGCCAAGCTCAGCCCCCAGGGCTACTACCGCTTCATCAATACCCGGCTGCAACCCGCCGCCGCTGAAGACGCCAAACGGCCCGCACGCGAGCGGCTACTGGAGCGCGTCAAGGCCGCTCGAACTGCGCCGCCGGCAAACAAGAAAAAATTGCGCGTGGCGCTGGCTTCGTTCGAGCCGCCACCGGGGCTGCTGACCGATGACACTTCGCTTGACGGCGCTCTGCGCGCGCTGGCCGCCAAGCGCCGCGCGCTCGAAGTTCTTTCCTACACCGCGCTGGACCGAATCGCCGCGGCCGCATCGGCCGTTGATCTCGAGGATTTCAAGGCCGATCCCGCATCTGAAAGCGCAGGCCCGCCCGAGGACGATCAGCTTCGCGGCGGGCGCAACGTCGGACTCTTTCTGCACGAGGCGATTGAGCGAACCGCGCTCGATACCCTGCTCGCCGCATCCGATCGCAATGCCTGGAGCGCGCAACCGGAGGTGCGGGAGATTATCGAGACCGCCGCGCAGCGGCATCAGGTGAATGATCCGCGATGGATCGAGAAAGGGCTGGAGATAGTGTTCAACGCGCTGCGTTCGCCGGTCGCGGCCGGCGTTACGATGATCAAGGATCTCGCTTCATGCGAGACTTCGCGCGAGATGGAATTCGTCTTTCCGATTCCCGCACCGAGTCATCGCCTGCTCGCGGCCGCCGGCGGCGACGGCTGGCGAATCGAGCGGGGCGTGCTGGTCGGGTTTGTCGATCTTGTCTTCCGGCACGCGGGAATGACCTTTTTCGCCGACTGGAAGAGCGACCGGCTGCCAACCTACGACGCCGACGCGGTGCGCCACCACGTCGAAATCAATTACGCGCTGCAGGCGAAGATTTACACGCTCGGCGTGGTGCGCTTGCTCGGAATCCGCGATGAGGCCGGTTACGAAGCGCGCTTCGGCGGACTGCTCTACATATTCCTGCGCGGCATCGCTCCCGACGGCGGCGGCACTCGCGGAATTTACTTCCATCGCCCGCGCTGGAACGAAGTCGTTGGATACGAACGCGAGCTAATCGATCCGGAGCGCGCGGCGGCGGAGCTTCGATGAACGCGCTATATGCAAGGCTCGGCCTGACCACCGTGCTCGACGAAGTCGGCACGCAAAGCACGGACCAATTCGCCAAGCTGCTGGCCGCAATGCGCGAGCGCGTGGGCCGGGTCAACCTCGCTCCCGATGCGGTCCATCTCGCTGGGGAAATCGCCGCGCTCGAACCCGGCCTGGACGACGAAGAGCGGTACGCGATGGTCTCGCTCGTGCTGATCTCGCTGGCCGCGCTGCAGGAAGGCAGCACGCGATTTCCGGTGGCAAGGCCCGAAGGCGCGGCGCGGCTCAGACGAATGCTGGACGCGCTGATCGGCGAGAGCGGCGGCGGCCCCGCGCGCGACGCGGTCGAAGTCCGGATCTCGCGCCTGCTCGATTCGCCGCGGGAGGGATCGATCATCGGCTGCGACGCCGATGCGCGAACGCCGCTGCTGCTGATCAATGGATGGCTATACCATCAGCGGATTCATGCCGCCGAAGCGAGGCTGGCGGAAAACCTGGCGCGATTGCTGAGCGCCCGTGCTCCCGCCTTCGCACGCACGCGCAAGGTGTCGGCGGCGCTCGATGAGGTCGCGGCGCACGCAACGATGATCGAGGGGCAAACGGTTCAGCTCACCAAGTCTCAGCGCGACGCGATCGCGAAGGCGCTGACCTGTCGGCTCGCCACCATTTCCGGCGGTCCGGGCAGCGGCAAGACTTCGATCGTCGTCGCGATCCTGCGCGTGCTCGCGCGCCTGGGCGTCAGTGCGGAGCAGATCGCGCTGGCCGCTCCGACCGGAAAGGCGGCTTATCGGATGCGCGAGATGATTTCGCGCAGCCTCGGAGCGCTGGCGAACCCCGCGCCGGCCGACGCCGCGCTGCTCGGCGCGAGTATCGAGCCCGCCACCGTTCACCGCCTGCTCGGTTACTCGCCGTCTCGCGGCATCTTCCGGCATCATCGCAACTCTCCGCTCGCCCAGCGCGTCGTAATCGTCGACGAAGGCTCGATGCTCGACCTGGTGCTGATGGAACGGCTGGTGGGCGCGCTGGGGCCGGACGCGCAGCTCATCATCCTGGGCGACGCGGACCAGTTGCCGTCGGTTACCGCGGGGGCGGTTTTTCGCGATCTGGTTCCAGCCGGCGGCGACCGGCGGCATCCGATGGCGGCCAACTCGGTGCGCCTGCAGGGAAGTCATCGCACCGGACCCAGCGGGGCCGCGGGCGAAAAGCTGCGCGCGGTTGCCGAGGCGATCAAGCGCGGTGACACCGAGTTGATGGACGCGAAGGACGCGGGAAACCAATTGCTCATTTCGGAGCGCGCGCGTGAGGAGCAAATCACTTTTGAGGGTGTCGAATTTTTCGACAGTGCGGCCGGCGGCCTTGCGATATTGCTGGAGCGATGGGAAGCGGCGGCGGAATTTGCCCGCGCGACGAGCCTGGCCGGAAAGCCATTCGCGGCCGCGGAGGGACGGATCGCGTCGCAGGATCGCGCGCGGATCGACGAGTTGTTCGACACTCTGGCGCGCGCGCGTATTCTGACCGTTCTGCGCGCGGGTCCCTCGGGCGCCGAGGGCGTCAACGCACGGATGCATCTGCGGGCGTGCTTGCGTGCCGCAAGGGCGCCGTGGCGCGTACGGATGATCCCGGGAGAACCCGTAATCGTGTTGCGCAATGACTACGAGCGCCAGCTTTTCAATGGAGACCAGGGCGTGATCGTCACGCTCGCCGCCCACGGCGATTCGCACGCGGTCCCCGCCGCGGTGTTCGCGCGCGATGGCGACTTCATCTGCTACCGGCTCGAGGCGCTTCAGGATCGGATGGCGCTTGCCTATGCGATAACCGTGCACAAGGCGCAGGGATCGGAGTTCGAGCGCGTAGCGATCGTGCTGCCCGAAAGAGCGCAGCCCGCACAGCCGCTGCCGATCCTGACCCGCGAGCTGCTCTATACGGCGCTGACGCGCGCGCGGCGCGCGGCGGTAATCGTGGGATCGAGAGAGTTGGTCGGCGAGGCGATCGCCAACCCGGTCGCGCGTGATTCGGGGCTCGCCGAGGCGCTGGCAAGCGCGCGCGCGGCGGCAGTAAACTAGCTCCAACGCCGCAGCGGAGACGGTTGCGGGGCGCGAACGCTGGCGCATGGGCGCATGCATTTGTTTACACGCCGGCAGGAAATCTCGCGTGAAACGTGTGATGTCGCGGGCATAAGCGGATCGAGCGCTAACATTCACTGCGCCAGCGCGCCATAATTGAAGTCGCACGCGATACCGGCTTCATTAGAAGAGCTGACCGGCGGGCCGGGCTCCAATTGGCCGCGCCGCGCGGATCGTGGATCCGCGCCACGCGAAATTAACCGGAAATGGATACGGGGAATAATCATGAACCCACTGAAATCGCTTCAGAGTTTTGGACAATCGATTTGGCTCGATTTTATCCGCCGTAATCTCATCCGCAACGGCGACCTCAAGCGGCTGATCGATGAGGACGGGCTGCGCGGCGTTACCTCGAATCCGTCAATCTTTGAAAAGGCTATCGCGGGCAGTACGGATTACAGCGAATCGCTGGCGGCGCTTGAGAAGCTCAAGGATGCCGAGCCGATGGAGTTGTACGAGGCGCTCGCGATCAAGGACATCCAGGACGCCGCCGACATCATGCGTCCGGTGTACGACGCGACCAAAATGCGCGACGGCTATATCAGCCTTGAGGTCTCGCCCTATCTCGCCAACGACACCCGGGCGACGATCGACGAGGCACGGCGGTTGTGGAAGAAGGTCGGACGCCCCAACCTGATGATCAAGGTGCCGGGAACCGAGGCGGGGCTTCCCGCGATCCAGACGCTGATCGGCGAGGGCATCAACGTCAACGTGACGCTGCTGTTCGCGCAGGAACGATACGAGCAGGTCGCCGCCGCGTACATCGCCGGTGTCACGGCGCTCGGAAAGTCGGGCGGCGACGTGGCGAGGATTGCGAGCGTCGCAAGCTTCTTCGTCAGCCGCATCGATACGCTGGTTGACGACACCATCGACAAGCGCCTGGCGGCGGGACCGTCGGCGCCGGACCGCGCGACGCTGGCGGGCCTGAAGGGAAAAGTCGCGGTCGCTACCGCGCGGCTGACCTACCAGAAGTACCTGTCGATCTACCAGTCCGAAGCCTGGCGCGCGCTCGCGCAAAAGGGCGCGCAATCGCAGCGTCTGCTGTGGGCGAGCACCAGCACCAAGAACCCCGCTTACAGCGACATCATGTACGTCGAAGAGCTGATCGGCCCCGATACCGTGAACACCATTCCGCCTGCGACGATGGACGCGTTCAGGGATCACGGCAAGCCGCGCGCGAGCCTGGCGGCGAATCTCGAGCAGGCGCACGAGACGATGACTACGCTTGCGCGCGCGGGCATCGCGATGAAGCAGGTCACCGACCAGCTCGTCGAGGAAGGTGTCAAGCTCTTCGCCGATGCCTTCGACAAGCTGCTGGCGGCGGTGGACAAGGGCCGTAAATCGCAGCTCAAGACGATGATCGATCGGCAGACGTACAAGCTGCCGGCCGAGCTCGACCAGCAGGTCAAGACCGCGCTCGAGCAGTGGCGCACCGGCGGCAAGGTGCGCCGGCTATGGGCGCGGGACGCCTCGCTGTGGACTGGAGAGGACGAGGGCGGGTGGCTCGGATGGCTCGGCATCACCGACGATCAGCTTGCGCATATGGGGGCGCTCAAGGCGGTCGCGGAGGATGCCCGTGGGGCCGGCTTCTCCGATGCGCTTCTGCTGGGGATGGGAGGTTCGAGCCTGTGTCCGGAAGTGATGGCCAAGACGTTCGGTAAGATCGCGGGCTATCCGGAACTCCACGTGCTCGACTCGACCGATCCCGCGCAGATAAAGGCCGTCGAAGAATCGATCGATCTGAAAAAGACGCTCTTCATCGTCTCGAGCAAATCGGGCAGCACGCTCGAGCCCAATATCTTCATGCAGTATTTTATGGAGCGTGCGCGGTCGGTAATCGGAGCCGAAGCCCCCAAGCATTTCATCGCGATCACCGACCCCGGCTCCAAGCTGCAGCAGATCGCCGAGAGCGAGGGCTTCCGCAAGGTTTTCTTCGGCGTCCCGAGCATCGGCGGTCGTTACTCGGCGCTTTCGAATTTCGGGATGGTTCCAGCGGCGGTGATGGGCGTCGAAGTCGCGCGCTTTATGGACAACGCCGAGACGATGGTGCATTCGTGCCGTCCCAGCGTGCCCGCGGACGAAAATCCGGGAGTCGTGCTGGGCGCGATCATGGGCACGCTCGCAGGAAACGGCCGCGACAAGGTGACGATTATCGCCTCGCCCGGAATCTTCGATCTCGGCGCATGGCTCGAACAGTTGCTCGCGGAGTCCACCGGAAAGCAGGGCAAGGGACTCATTCCGGTTGATCGCGAGCGGGTCGGCCCGCCGCAGGTGTACGGAAACGATCGCCTGTTCGCGTATGTCCGGCTCGATAACGGCGCCGACGCGGAGCAAGACGCTGCGGTCGACGCGCTCGAAAGAGCGGGACATCCGGTGGTGCGAATCGCGGTGGCGGACGCTTACGACATCGGGCAGGAATTCTTCCGATGGGAAATTGCGACCGCAGTCGCCGGCTCGATCATCGGAATTAATGCTTTCAATCAACCCGATGTCGAAGCCGCGAAGGTCGAGGCGCGCAAGCTCACCAACGAATACGAGCAGAAGGGCGCGCTTCCGGCGGAGCAGCCGTTTCTTGAAGACGGCGGGCTGAAATTGTACGCCGATGCGCGCAACGCGGCCGAAATCGCGAAGGCCGCGGGCGGCGACAAAACCGCGGCAGGCTACCTGCGGGCGCATCTGGGCCGCCTGCGTACCGGCGATTACTTCGCGACGCTCGCGTACGTGCAGATGAACGCGGAGCATGAAGCGGAGCTGCAGAAACTGCGCCACGCGGTGCGCGACCGCACAAAGGTCGCGACTTGCCTGGGCTTCGGCCCCCGTTTCCAGCATTCGACCGGCCAGGCCTACAAGGGCGGACCCAACAGCGGCGTGTTCCTGCAGATTACCTGCGATGACGCGGCGGACCTGCCCGTGCCCCGGCAGAAATACACCTTCGGAGTGGCCAAGGCCGCGCAGGCGCGGGGCGATCTGCAGGTGCTCGCGGACCGCGGCCGGCGCGCGTTGCGGGTTCATATCGGCAAGGACGTGATAGCGGGACTCGCCGCGTTGACCGCCGCCGTAACCCGCGCGCTTGCGTAACGGCGAACCATCAACCTAACGAAGCGCGAAAGCAAGGAGCCAGATTCATGCAGGTTGGAATGATTGGACTCGGACGGATGGGCGCGAACATGGTGCGGCGATGGATCCACGGAGGCCATCAATGCGTGGTGTTCGATTTGAACTCCGACGCGGTCAAGGAATTGGTCAAGGAGGGCGCCATCGGCGCCTCTTCGCTCGACGACTTCACGAAGAAGCTCAGCAAGCCGCGCGTGACGTGGATGATGGTGCCGGCGGCGGTGGTCGAACGGACGCTGGGCGAGCTCACCGGGCGCTTCGAGTCCGGCGACATCATCGTGGACGGCGGCAACTCGTATTACATCGACGATATCCGCCGCGCGAAGGATCTCGCCAAAAAGGGTATCCATTACGTCGATTCGGGAACCAGCGGTGGTGTATGGGGTTTCGAGCGCGGATACTGCCAGATGATCGGCGGTGAGCCAGAGGTCGTGAAGCACATCGATTCGCTGTTCGCGACCCTCGCGCCGTCGTTTGATTCCGCGCCGCGGACTCCGGGCCGCGAGAAGTCCAAACCCTCCACCTCCGAGCAGGGCTACCTGCATTGCGGACCCAACGGCGCGGGACACTTCGTCAAGATGGTACACAACGGGATCGAGTACGGAATCATGGCCGCGTACGCCGAGGGGCTGAACGTCCTGCGCCACGCCAACGTCGGCAAGAAAAAGGCTGAGGTGGACGCTGAGACCACTCCGCTGCGCAACCCCGAGCTCTACCAGTACGATCTCAATCTGACCGAAGTCGCTGAAGTTTGGCGCCGCGGCAGCGTGATCGCGTCTTGGCTGCTCGATTTGACCGCGCAGGCGCTGTTCGAAGATCCCGAGTTAAAGGAATTTGCGGGACGGGTTTCGGATTCGGGCGAGGGACGCTGGACCGTGGACGCCGCAATCGACGAAGGTGTGCCGGCATACGTCCTGAGCGCCGCGCTCTACGAGCGCTTCAGCTCGCGCGGCGCGGCGGACTTCGCCGACAAGCTGTTGTCTGCGATGCGCTACGAGTTCGGGGGACACAAGGAGAAGGCGAAGAGCTGAGCGCGCCCCGGCGCCCGGCTCGAATCAAAACCCGTATCGCGCGACCGGATAGCGAACAACAAAGGACGCACAATGGCGACCACAGCGGCGAATTCCACGAACGAATCGGCCAAGGCGCGGCCGGGCGATCCCTGCGTCATGGTGATCTTCGGCGCGGCCGGGGATCTGACCAAGCGCAAGCTCATGCCTGCGCTGTACAATCTCCTTCACACCAGCCTGCTCCCCGACAAGTTCGCCATCATCGGCGTTTCGATCGAGGACTACAACGACGAAGCTTTCCGCGACACACTGTCGACGGAAATCCGCCAGTTCGCCACCTGCGAGGTCGAACCGGAGAAGTGGGGATGGTTCCGCGAGCGAGTATACTATTTGAAAGGCGACTTCCGTGACCAGAAGCTCTACCAGCAGGTGCAGGCCAGACTGACTGAAGTGGACAAGGCGCAGGGCACGCCCGGAAACTATCTATTCTATCTTGCGACGTCGCCGGTGTTCTTTGGCGAAATCGTTCGCCAACTTGATACTGCGAATCTGGTCACTCAGGACGACGACCACTGGCGGCGCGTGATTATCGAGAAGCCGTTCGGCCGCGACCTGGACTCGGCGCGCGCACTGAACAAGGAAATCAAGACGGTGCTGAGCGAGGACCAGATCTATCGCATAGATCACTACCTCGGCAAGGAAACCGTGCAGAACATGATGGTGTTCCGGTTCGGCAATGGAATCTTCGAGCCGATCTGGAATCGCCGCTACGTCGATCACATGCAGATCACCGTCGCGGAAACGGTCGGCGTGGAGGAGCGCGGAGGCTACTACGATCAGTCCGGGGCGCTGCGCGACATGGTGCCCAATCATGTTTTGCAACTGGTCTCGATGACCGCGATGGAACCGCCCATTTCATTCGACTCCGAGGCGGTGCGCGACGAAAAGGCGAAGGTGCTCCACGCGATCCAGACTATGACGCCGGAAGAGGTCCTCACCCATGCGGCGCGCGGCCAGTACGGCGCCGGCACCGAGAACGGCAAGCGCGCCAACGCCTATCGCACCGAGCCTCACGTAAAGCCCGACTCAACCACCGAAACATTCGCCGCGCTGGTCCTCCACATTGACAACTGGCGATGGGCGGGAGTGCCCATCTATATTCGCACCGGGAAGCGGATGGCGGAACGTGTGACTGAAATAGCAATACAGTTCAAGCGCGCGCCACAGTTGCTATTCAAGGAGATGGGTATCGGGGAAATATCGTCGAATCTCCTGGTGATGCACATTCAACCCGATGAAGGCATCTCATTGCGATTCAGCGCCAAGATTCCCGGTCCCACGGTTACGCTCGGCTCAGTGAACATGAGCTTTCAGTACTCCAACTATTTCGGTGCGACGCCCAGTACCGGCTACGAAACTTTGTTGCTCGACTGCATGATTGGCGACCCAACGCTGTTTCAGCGCGATGACATGGTGGAAGCCGGATGGAAGGTGATCACGCCGATTCTCGATGTCTGGAAGGCGCTGCCGCCGCGCGAGTTTCCCAACTACGCCTCGGGCTCGTGGGGCCCCGCCGACGCCGACCATCTGCTGGAGCGCGACGGACGCCATTGGCGGGTCGATCGCTGAATGATCCTGGCCGGCGACATCGGCGGTACCCACGCGCGCGTGGCCTGGTTTTCGATCCAGAACGGGTGCGCGGTGCGCGGGCCGCTGGAGATTTATCCAAGCCATGAGCATGCGAGCCTCGAGAGCGTGGTTCGCTCATTCCTCGATCAGCATCGCGAGAAACCGAGCGCGGCGTGCTTCGGCGTCGCCGGTCCCGTCCGTGACGGTCGGGCGCAGATGGCCAATCTCAATTGGATCGTCGATTCGGCTTCGCTGGCGCGCCAGATCGGATGCGACACAGTCATGGTGATAAATGACCTGCTCGCCAACGCGTGGGGTATCGGGGGACTTGGGCCGGGTGATTTCGCGACGCTCAATGTAGGCGCCCCGGACGCGCGCGGCAACCTGGGCGTGATTTCCGCAGGCACGGGACTCGGAGAGGCGGGACTGTACTTCGACGGCAGCCGCCATCATCCGTTCCCGAGCGAGGGCGGACATTCCGACTTCGCGCCGAGCAATGATTTGCAGAGCGAAATGCTTGGGTACCTGCGGCGTGAATTCGGGCACGTCAGCGTCGAGCGGGTGCTGTCGGGCTCGGGACTGCTTCATATCTACCGCTTTCTGCGCGACTCCGGCCGCGGCGAAGAACCGCCCGCGCTCCGCCGCGAAATCGAGACCGCGGAGGATCCCGCGATCCCGGTCTGGCGTGCCGCGACCGACGGCGGATGCGCGTTGGCCGCGGCGGCGCTGGAGGTCTTCGTTTCCATTTACGGCGCGGAGGCTGGCAACCTGGCGCTCAAGCTGCTCGCGTGCGGGGGAATCTACCTGGGTGGAGGCCTTGCGCCCCGCATTATCGAGCACCTGGGGAAGCCGGGCTTCAGGTCGGCGTTCACAGGCAAGGGGCGGATGAAAGAGATCCTCGCCGCGATTCCGGTTCGCGTGATTCTCAATGACGAAGCCGCGCTCATCGGTGCGGCGCGGGCAGCGGCGACGGCGACCGCGATGCTTTAGCAGGGCGGCGTGTCCGACCGCGCCCGCTACATTCCTTCGCTCAGATGCGCCCGCACCACGGCGGGCGCCACCGCTCCGGAGGCCAGGCGCTTCGCCGACTGGAAGCGCAGCACGTGGAACAGAAAGACCGCCAGCGCGAAACCCGCCGCCACTACGCTGAGCGACACGGTCGCGCCGGGCTCGCCGGAGAGATCGTGCATGCGGACGATTGCAATCAGCGCTGCCGTCACCGACACGGCGATCGACGCACCCGCCGCGAGCGCCACGTCGCGAACCGGCGACAGCGCGCCCTTGTCAAGGTAGCGGCGCAATTCGCCCGGAGAGAAGTAATCGAGAAACCATCCCGTGTCGTCGTCCACTTCCCGCGCGTTGGGCGGCGCGACCGTCCGCCCGGTCATCGGATCGACGGCCGGCTCGCCACGGTTGTGACGTTCAATGCCGCGCAGGATCTCGCTATGAATCTTCTCGGTGATCGGGTAACGCCACGCGATTATGAATGAAAGCACGGCGGCGATCGCCGGCATCAACGCGAATATTACCCGGATGGCGAAGATCACTTCGGGCGACTGCACCGCGTTCGGCACGTAGCCAATCTCGCCGAGGACCGCCAGCGGCAGCGCCGCACTCGGTATCGCGACGAACTTGGGAAGGATGCTCCAGAAGGCGGTGTATTGGCCCTCGCGCCGCTTGCCGGTGTACAGCTCGTCGTAATCGATCACGTCGGCCTGCATCGAAGGCGGCAGAAACAATCCCGCGCCGAAGCTGGCGCCGGCCCAGCAGATCAGGATCAGAAGCCAGATAGTCTGGCCCTTGCCAAGAAAGAACATCGCGGCGCCCCCGGTGACACCCATCACGAAGCTCAGCAGCCAGGCGTTCAGCTTGCCGAACCGCCGCGAGATCGCGACCCACATCGGCAGGCACAGAGCTCCCATGCCGAAGTAACCGACCAGTTCGATCGATAGCCACAACGCGGGATTCTTCGCCTCGATCACGTAGGCATTGAAGAACGGCAGCAGAGTGGCGGGAATCGCGCCGGTGATCGAGCCGACGATGTAGCTGACGAGCAGGATCCGGAACGGGCGGTTGCGCAGCGCACGGCGCACTCCCGGGACCAGCGGATTCGATTCGCGCGTCGCAAACTGCGGGCGTTCGCGCACGCGCCACGCGAGCAGCCAGTAAAGCGAGGTTAGCAGAATCGCAAACACCACGCCGAGAAACGAGTACGCGCGGCGCTCAGTCCAGCCCAACCCCGCGGTCATCAGGCCGGGCGCCGCCGAGGCCACGATGGTGCCGAGGATCGTGAAGCTCTCGCGCACGCTGAACAGGCTCGAGCGTTCGTTGTAGTCGAGCGTCAGCTCCGGTCCGAGCGCGTAATGCGGCAGCACGTAGATGGTGTGGAAGATGAAAAAAAGGATGAAGGTCGCGCCGAACCACACCGCCGCGGTCATGTGTGGCATTCCGGCCGGCGGACTCATCATCAAGTAGAATGCGATTCCGCACAGCGGCGGCCCCACGATCAGATACGGGCGGCGGCGGCCCAGGCGAGTGCGCGTGTGATCGGAGAGCCATCCCACGGTCGGATCGCTCATCGCGTCGAGCGATCTCGCCAGCGCGATCGCGATTGCCAGGTAGCCGAGCGGCACCGCGACCACGTCGGCATAGAACTTCGGCATGTTGATCAGGATCGGGATAATCAGCGCGGCGCCGGCGAAGTTGGGCGCTCCATACAGCAGCTTGAGGCGCCAGGACAGATGTTCTGAGTCGGGCTTGGGACCGGTCAGCGGCGGCGTGCTCGCGGTTGTCTGTACTGCCATCGTAAGCTCTAGCGATGGTTACCGCGGCGCCGGGCCGGCGAGCAGCAACTTCAGAACGAGACGAGTGTAGCGGAACCCGGCGGCTCGATGATACCGACTCGCCGCGGTCACGCGTCGTCGAAGCGCGCGGGGCGCAGATGCTTCCACGGGCGCGCGGCTTCGTATTGCGCCGCGACCGACAACAACTCGAATTCGCCGTTGGGGCGGCCGACGATCTGAAATCCTATCGGCAGACCCTCGCGCGAGAATCCGCCGGGAACCGTGATCGCCGGCTGACCGGTGGCGTTGAACGGATACTCGAACGCGATCCACGTCCACAACTCGTCAAGGTAGCGCTCGGGGCGCGACGGGAAGGTCCCGTTGCGCATTGCCGGCCGCGTCATCGTGGGCGTCAGCAACGCGTCGTAGGGATCGAGCCGCGCGACGATCGCGCGCGCCGTGTTGTGCATCACCGCCACCAGGTTGACGTAATCCGCGGCGAGCAGCTTGCGCCCGTGCTCGTACATCTCGCGCACCACGGGATCGACCCACTCCAGATGCGGGATCTGGATCGCCGCGATACCGACGCAGATCAGCGAGCGCGCGCAGTCCAGCAGCATCGCGCCCGGATCCAGATCGACAGGTTCGACGCGATGCCCCAGCGCGCGCATCGTATCGCACGCCGAATTGAACGATGCGGCGACATCGGGCGCGACTTCTCCCAGTGCGCTGGTTGCGATCGCAGCCAGCCGCAGATTCCGCCCTGGTGCACTCCCCGGCGCTTCCGCGAACGGACGCGCGGGCGGCGGCGCCCAGTAGGGATCGCCGGCCACGGGCCCCGCAAGCACGTCGAGCATCAAGGCGACGTCGCGCACGCTGCGCGCGATCGGTCCGCGCGTCGCAAAACCGCCCCATCCCTCTCCGAGGTGCGGCGCATAGGTCAGGCGCCCGCGCGCCGGCTTGAGTCCCACCACGCCGCAGTTGGACGACGGCCCCCGAATCGAGCCGCCGCCGTCGCTGCCTTCGGCGAGCGGACCCAGGCCGGACGCAATCTGCGCGGCGGCACCACCCGACGATCCACCCGCGTTGAAATCGAGGTTCCACGGGTTATGCGCGACGGGGCAAAGTCCGCCCTCGGTCGTGGGGCGGCCGCCGAATTCGGGAAGGGTGGTCTTGCCCAGAAATATCCCGCCGGAGCGGAACATCCTGACCGCGATTACCGCGTCTTCGGGAGGAATCGAATCGGCAAAATTGCGCGATCCGATCGTGGTCGGGATTCCGCGCGTCGGCGTAAGATCCTTGAGCGAATATGGAACGCCGGTCAGCGGCATTTCGCGCGCGGCGCGCGGGTCCTGGTCGATTTTCGCCGCGTCGCCGAGCGCGCGCTCGGCGGTGACCGTCATGTAGGCGCCGAGCGTCGGATTGTGCTGCGCGATCCGCGCTAGGAAGTACTCGGCCACCTCGCGCGCGCGCAGCTCGCCCTTGCGCACCAGCTCGCGCAGCTCCCATGCCTCGATGAATGGATCGACGAGCGGGGCCATCGGCCTATTGCGCGGTCAGGCCGCCATCCACGGAGATCGACGCGCCGGTGACGAACGATGCCGCATCCGAGCACAGCCAGACCACCGCCTCCGCAATTTCTTCGGGGCGTGCTTTGCGGCCCACCGGCTCGACCTGGTCCAGCCGGCTTGCGAGCTTGGGCTGCTGCGCGATCATCCCGGCGACCAGCGGAGTATCGACGACGCCGGGGCATACGTCGTTGATGCGGATGCCTGCGCGCGCGTATTCGAGCGCCGCGCACTTGGTCAATCCGACCACGCCGTGCTTGGCGGCCGTGTACGCGGGCATCGAGTGCGACGCGACCAGTCCCGCGGCCGAAGCGGTGTTGACGATTGCGCCGGAAGAGCGCTGCGCAACAAACTGGCGGATTTCGGCACGCAGGCACAGCCATACGCCCTTGAGGTTGATCGCCATGACGCGATCCCATTCGTCTTCTTCGTAGTCCGCCGTCTTGCGTTGAGTGCCCGCGATACCGGCGTTGTTGAACGCGCAATCCAGGCGCCCGTAAGCCTTTACTGCCGCGGCGACCAGCGCGTCGGCGTCGGCGGCGCGTGCAACATCGCAGCGGAAGAACTGCGCCTCGCCGCCCTTGTCGCGAACGATCTCGACGGTCTGGCGGCCGCCGTCCTCCGAAACGTCCGCGACGATCACTCGCGCGCCTTCGCGCGCGAAGACGAGCGCCGCCGCGCGCCCGATTCCCGATGCGGCGCCGGTGATGATCGCGCTCTTGCCGCTGAGTCTGCCTTCCATTGGCGAACCTCCGTCGTGGAGCCGTGGGTGACTGTGATTCGGCGCAAGTCTGCCATCATCGCGCGCCGGCAGCCAAGCGCGCCGATGGCCGCGAGCGGCGGTAATTTGCTACCAATCGGCTGCCAACGCGCGATTACTTGAATCCGCACGGGAGCCCAGCCGGCTTCGGGAGATATCGACATGCTGAAAAGCGACGGACGAATACTGACCACCCACACGGGCAGTTTGCCGCGCTCGCCGCGACTGAAGCAGATGCTCGTGCGGCGAAGCCAGGGCGCCGCGATCGACGAGGCCGAACTGGCCCGCGAAGTCGAGGAGTCCACCCGCCGCGTCGTCGCGCGCCAGCTTGAGGCGGGTATCGACGTTGGCAACAATGGCGAGCAACCGCGCGAAAGCTTCTTCACCTACGTACGGGACCGGATGAGCGGGTTCGGCGGCCGCAGCGAGCGCCCGATGATGCGCGACCTGGTCTGCTATCCGTCGCTGCTGGTGCAGCGCGGCCTCGACCTTTCCACGATGGTCGATCTGATGCATGCGCCCAAGGCGGTCGGCGAAGTGCGCTATACTAATCGCGAGCCGCTGGAGCGCGAGTGCGCCGACTTCAGGCGCATCCTCGACGCCTCCAGCGGCCGGTTTGCCGAGCCGTTCATGAGCGCGTCGTCGGCCGGTATCATCGCCTCCGCGATGCTGAACGAGCACTACGACAGCTACGAGCGGTATGTGATGGCGCTGGCTGACGCGCTCGCAGTCGAGTACCGCTACATCGCCGAGCAGGGCCTGGTGCTGCAGATCGATTGCCCGGACCTCGCGATGGAGCGTCACACCTCATATGCCGATCGGCCGCTGGGCGAGTTTCTGGATTACGTCGATATGAATATCGCCGCAGTGAACCGGGCCATACGGGGCATCGCGCCGGAAAAAATTCGGATGCACGTGTGCTGGGGCAATTACGAGGCATCGCACCATCTCGACGTTCCGCTCGCTGAGATCCTGCCGCATCTGTATGCCGCCAGAGTCGGAGCGCTGGTGGTTGAGGCCGCCAATCCGCGCCATCAGCATGAGTACGAGTGCTTCCGGAAATTTCCACTGCCGGAAAAGATGATCCTGGTGACCGGCGTGATCGACACCAAGACCAATTACGTCGAGCATCCGGAATTGATAGCTCTGCGGCTGGAGCGCGCCGCCCAAGTCGTCGGCGATCCGCGCCGAGTGATGGCGGGCACGGACTGCGGCTTCGAGACCTCCGCCGGACTGGGCGAGGTCGCCGAAGAGATCGTATGGGAAAAGCTCAAGGCGATGCGGGAGGGCGCGGACCTCGCGAGCCGCCGTCTGTTCGGCGGCTGAACGCGAGGCCGCGCGCGCCGCTCAGCTATGCCACGGCTCGACGATAATCTTCGCGTGCCGCTCCGGCGAACCGAGGTCCTGGAAGGCCTGCGCGACGCCCTCGACCCCCACCTTGCCGGTGATCAGGGGGTCGCCGCTGACCTTGCCCTCGGCGAGGTTGTGAAGTGTTGTGGCGAATTCCTCGGCTGAATATCCGAGCACGAACTGCAGGTTCAGCTCCTTGTTGATCCCGAACATCGGTTCGAACGCGTCGCGTTCCATGCACACGCCGACCACGACGACGCGCGCATGCGACGGCGCGCCCATCATGATCGATTCGATTACACCCGGCACGCCCACGCACTCGAAGATCACCGCGGGACGCAGCGCCGGGCCTGGCATCCAGGGCGGCAGCGGCGGCGCCTTGGAGGGATCCTTGTACGCGGCCATCTCCTTCCAGCTCGCATAGGGTGATTTCTCTTTCGGATCGATTACCGCATCGGCGCCCATCTGAAGCGCGAGCTCGCGGCGACGCGGAGAGAAGTCCGCGGCGACGATCGGATGGTGCCGCTGCATCTTGAGCGCGGCTATCACAGAAAGCCCCACCGGACCGCATCCGATCACCAGCGGCGCGTCGTCGTTGCCAAGATGCGCCATCTGCACCGCGTGGTAGCCGACCGCCATCGGCTCGGTCAGCGCGGCGCGCTCGGTGGAAAGCCCGTTCGGCACCTCGAGCAGCAGGCCCTCGGTCAGCCGCATCAGTTCGCCGTAACCGCCCGGGTTATCGTTGGAATAGCCGACCGTCTCGACTCCGGTGGAGCGAATCAGCACCGGCATCGAGCACACGCGCTGGCCGGCTTTGAAACGCTTTTGCGTATTGGGTCCGAAGTCAACGACCTCCGCGCAGAACTCGTGGCCCATCACGATGTCCCGCTTCAGATCCATCACGAACGCGCCGCCGGATCGGCGCGCTCCCTCGACCAGCTTTTCGGCGAACTTGAGCGCGTGCAGGTCCGATCCGCAGATCCCGCACGCGAGCGTTTTGACCAGCACTTCGCCCGGGCCGGGCTGCGGCACGGGCAGGTCGGCGACGACCAGTTTCTTGTTTCGCATCACTGCAGCACGCATGGCTGTAAACCTCCAAGGGCGCTGCGGCGCGAATCTTTGGGCGGCATCCATGCCGCCGGCCCGCGGTCCGCGCCGCGCGGGCCCTACTCTACCAGCACCCGGCCCTCATACGTCCAGCCCGGAGCGCGGCGGTAAACGGCCTGATTGTATCTGCACTGATACTGTCATAACTTCGAGCCGTTACCCGCAGGGAGCCGCAACCTCATGGGCAGAAAGATACTTTTCATAACCACTGACCAGCAGCGCTATGACGGGCTCGGATGCAACGGCGGCGCGATCGCGCGGACGCCGGTCGCCGACGCGCTGGCGGCGGCGGGAATCAACTTCCGCCGCGCGCACAACCAGAACACGGTCTGCATGCCCGCGCGCTCAACGATGATCACCGGGCAGTTTCCGCGCACCCACGGCGTGTACGCCAACGGAGTGCCGCTGCCCACCGACGCGCCCAGCGTTTCCGCGTGGCTCAACGCAAAGGCGGGTTACCGCACCGCGCTCATCGGCAAAGCACACTTCGAGCCGATGTTCGATCCCGCGCGCAATTGGTTCGAGAACCGGATGGCCGACGAAAACAGCACCGGACCGTATCGCGGCTTCGAGCATCTGGAGCTCGCGATGCACGGGCCGATGGGCCGATGGCATTACACGAAATGGCTGCAGAATAATTTCCCGGCGGAAGTCGGGGGCTTCCTCACGATGCTGAGCGCTAAGAGCGGCGGCGACACCGGCGCGCCCGAGGTCACCTACAATCCCGTGCCGCGCGAGCATTACCATACTGATTGGGTCGCCGACCGCACTATCGCGTACCTCGATTCGCTCCCCGATGACGAGGACTGGTTCGTCTGGATGAGCTTTCCCGATCCGCACCATCCGTGGGACCCGCCCGCCGCGGAAGCCCGGCGCATCAGGTGGCGCGACCTCGACCTGCCGCCGGGTCATCCGGGTTCGCGCGAGAAGATCGAACAGATCCTCGCGCAGAAACCGCGTCATTGGCTGGATTGGTACGCGGGGCGGTTCGGCAACGAGGAAGGCGGCTCGATGAATTTCACGCCGCACGCGATGACGCACGACCAGGTGCGTGAGATCAACGCGCTGGTCCACGTCGAGAACGAGCTCATCGACCAGGCCTGCGGCCGCGTGCTGGCGCGAATCGCCGCGCGGGGATGGGATCGGACCACCGACGTTTTTTTCACCACCGATCACGGCGAATTTCAGGGAGACTTCGGCCTGCTCTTCAAGGGACCGTATCACTGCCAGGCGTTGGTTCATGTGCCGCTCATCTGGCGGCCGGCGCCGTCAGCGGGAATCGCTTGCGCGGAAATTGCGGACCCCGTCGGTCACCTCGATCTCGCGCCCACCTTCTGCGAGATCGCGGGCGTTCCGGCCGCCGCCTGGATGCAGGGCAAGGCACTGCCGACCGCTCCCGGCTCGGGGCGCCAGCGCGTTATCACCGAATGGGACAGTCAGTTCGCGGAAATCGGGATTCACATGCGCACGATCTATCGTGACGGATGGGTCTGCACGGCGTACGAGAAGTCCACGCGTGACATCGGCTTCAGTCTCGCACCCATCTACCGCGGTCTTCAGATCAACCGGCCGCTCCCCGACTTCGGCTACGACGGAACCGAGGGCGAGCTCTACAACCTGATCGAGGACCCACTGGAGTGGCGCAACCGGTGGAACGATCCCGGATGTGCAAAGCTGCGTTCCGAGCTGGTCGCGGATCTCTACGACAATCTGCCCGCGCCGCGCAGCCCGATGCTTGCGGTGCAGTCACCCGCCTGACCGACCGCTGCGCGGTCGGCGCCCGCGGCCTTGACACCCGAAACTACGGATATTAGTTTAGCGCCTATGTTGAGTAGTGCAACGCAGCAGACAATCGCCGCGGCGGCCACCCTCGCCGCCGCTTTGACGCTGTCGCCTGGTTTCGCGAGCGCGCAGCCTGCGGTCGCACCGGCGCCGCTGATGACCCAATTCCTCGATCTCCCCGGCGGCCGCATTGCGTACGACGACACCGGCGGCGCCGGCCCCGTCTTCATCTGCGTGCCGGGCCTGGGCGATCTGCGCCAGCAATATCGCTACCTGCGCCCGCTGCTGGTCGCCGACGGCTTTCGAGTGGTGACGATGGACTTGCGCGGGATGGGTGAGTCGAGCACCGGATGGCCGTCGTACACGCCCGCAAACGTCGCCGCGGATATTGTCGCGCTGATCGGTCATCTTGGCGCGCCGCGCGTCTATATAGTAGGCAACTCGATGGCGGGCGGCTCCGCGGTATGGGCGGCGGCCGAGGTTCCAGACCGTGTCGCGGGACTGGTCCTGATCGATCCGTTCGTGGGCACGGAGCCTGAGGTGTCCTTTGCGATGCGTGCCCTGATGCATGTGCTCTTCCAGCGCCCGTGGGGACCGTCGGTCTGGCGGATGTACTACAAATCGCTGTACAAGAGCGCGCCGCCGCCGGACGTCAATCAGTACGCGGATCACCTGGAGGCGAATCTTGCGGAGCCCGGGCGATTCGAATCGCTCAAGGGAATGATCTGGGCGAGCCAGGCTCCGTGCGCCGCGCGGCTTGACCAGGTGCGCGCGCCGGTGCTGGTGGTGGTGGGATCGGAGGATTCCGACTTCGACGACCCGCAGGCACAGGCGCGCTCAGTTGCAAATCGCCTGCATGGGAAAATACTGATCGTGCCAGGCGCCGGACATTATCCTCACGTCGAGTATCCGAAGACGGTCGCGAGTGAAATCGATGCCTTCGCCGCGAGCACGAAGTAACCGCCAGCGCGCGGGTCTGACGCGCGACTCGGTGGTAGCCGCGGCAGCCCAGATTGCCGACCGCGAGGGTCTCGACGCGCTGACGCTAGCCAGCCTCGCCGCGCGGCTGGGCGTCAGGGCGCCGTCGCTGTTCAATCACGTGGCCGGAATGCCGGCGCTCAGGCGCGAGTTGCGCGCGCTCGCGCTGCGCGGACTGGGCGAGGCGTTGGGCGCCGCGGCGATTGGCAAATCACGCGGCGCCGCGGTAAGCGCGCTCGCGAACGCGTATCGCGGATTCGTGCGCACACATCCGGGAATCTACGCGCTCACGCTGAGCGCGGCGGGAGTCCGCGACCCTGTATCGGATCGCGTCGCTGACCAGATCATCACGATCTGCGCGTCGGTGCTGGGTGGTTACCAGCTCGGCAAACGCGAGACGATTCATGCGATCCGCGCGATGCGCAGTCTCGTGCACGGATTCGCCTCGCTGGAATCGGCGGGTGGATTCGGGATGCAGGTTGCTATCGACGCCAGTTTTGCATGGATGGTAAGCACGTTCGTCGCCGGGCTGGAACGAATCGCACCGGCGCCGGCGCCGCGCGGCTAGTCGAGCCAGACCTCCCGGCCCACCTCGATTTCCCCGCCGCGTGCGACGGTCGCATAGCTGCCGAGGTTTTGATTTGCGTCGCGCACAATCGCACGCAGCACGCGCGGATCCGCAGGCAGGCTCTCCTGCTCCAGCGTCGGCATCACGCACCGCATGCACGGCATCTCGATCTTGATTTTCGCTTCGCCGATAACCACGGTGCGTCCAGCCCACTCGGCGTCAACGAAGCCAACGGTTCCGCTGGGAGATTCGATCAGGATGTTTGGTCGGAAGCGGCGAACATCGATCGTCGAATCCGGAGTGCGGCGAGCGAGCTCGTCAAGCGACGCGGTGGTCATCAGGTGAAGCGGATAGACGTCGAAGTAGGTACCGAGCGGCGAGGTGTACTGCATGATTTCCGGCGGCACGCTGGTGAGATCGGGAAGCGGCTCGTCGGGCAGGCGGCCGAAAATTTCGCGAAGCTCGAGCATCATGTCGCCGCCTTCGGGTGCGGCACGCAAGTAAAAATCCGTGCGCTCGACCGGCTGAATGGGCCAGATCGTGACCGCGCGTCCCAGCAGCGCGGAGAGCTTCTGATTGACCGCGGCCGTATCGCTGGTGCGCACGCGCTCGCCGCCGGGCAGAGTGATCTCAGCCTGCGGAATCCGGTTGGCGGCGGGCTCTTCCAGATAGCGCGCTGCGCATTTCATCAGGCCGGCAAGCTTTTTTGCGCCGCGCACTTCGCCCGCCTTCTCGTCGCGCAGCGCCCATCCACGGTCGGCGGGGACGCCCAGCGTGCCGACGCTCGAGCGTGCAAGCCGCTCTCCCGCCATCGACTTAACCGGGTAACGCCAGATTTCCTTGACCGTGCCAACGCGTTCCATTCTCATGAGTCCTCGTGTGGTTACACTCCGTGCCATGGTGGCGGGAATCAACCCCAGACCTCGCGCGCGACTTCAGCGACCAGCGCCAGCTTTCGGCGCTGGTCGTCTACGCTCAGCGGATTACCGCCGGCGGTGCTGGCAAAGCCGCATTGTGGCGAAATACCAAGCCGATCGAGCGACGCGAATTTTGCGGCGTCGTCTATCCGCCGCTTCAGCGCGTCTTTGACCTCGAGCATGGCGCTCTTGCTGCTCACCAGGCCCAGGCGCACGAACTTGTCCGCAGGTACCAGCCGCAGCGGCGCAAAGTCGCCGGCGCGCGGCGTATCGTATTCGAGGAAGAAGCCGTCAACCTTGAGATCGTTGAACAGTCGTTCGGCGATCGCCTCATATCCGCCCGCTGCCATCCAGCGCCCGCGCAGGTTTCCCCGGCACAGATGCATCCCGATTGTCATTCCGGCCGGACGCCTCTCGAGCACCCGATTTACCATTTCGATATAGAGCAGCGTCAGGCGTGCAGGATCTTCGCCGTGCGCGCGAACCCGGTCGCGCACGGTCTCGTCGCACAGCATCGCCTGCGGCACCTCGTCGAATTGCACGTAGATGGCGCCGGCGCGCGCGAGGTCCGCAAGCTCCTCATGATAAATCCGCACGACGTCAGACCAGAATTCGTCGAGGTCGGAATAGACGGCGCGATCCGCGCACTCGCCGAGCCGGAAGAAATGCAGGAAGCTCGGCGACGGAATTGTGACCTTGGGCGTGCGCGTCGTGTTGGCGCGGACGAAGCTGAACTCCTCCAGCGCGATTGGCCGTGCGCGCCTGAGCCGTGCGACCGCCATGCAGGTGTTCCACTTCTGCGAATTGCCGTCGGCGTCGTGGAATTCGAAGATCGACTCCCGATCGACGAGACCGTCGAGCGCGCTGAGCAGCCCGGTCGACCATGCGACGCGGCGGAATTCGCCGTCCGTAATCGATTCCATCCCGGCGCTTTCCTGCAGGCCAATCGCCTCTCGGATGCATCGCTCCAGCACTTCTCGGTAGCGCGCGTCATCGATTTCGCCGCGTGCGTGCGCGCCGAACGCGTCCTTCAGCTCGCGCGGCCGCAGCAGGCTGCCGATATGCTCGGCGCGAAACGGAGGATTGACCTTTGGCTGGACTTCCATCGAAGATGCTCGGCGCGAAACTCAGCGCTGCCAGCGCTTGTCGAAGACGAGGCGCCCGTCCAGCGTCACCTTGCCCGACAATACTATTCCACTCGCGGATACACGGCTGGTCGTGGTTACCTCAATCTCGCCGATGACCGGCGCGTGCACGCGGATCTTTGTGTCTCCCGCGACGGTGGCTCCATCGGGACGCGCGGCGGCGACGCGTGCTACGGCGACGTGATCGACCTCTATAGCGCCTCCCTGCGGCAGCGGGAATCCCATCTTTTCCCCGGTTATAACCGCGACTTCTCCGCTCGCAAGGTCGCGTTCGATCTTCCACAGCGGGCGCATCGCCGAGGGCGGCGGTGGCGCGGCGGGACGGCGGATTTCCGGACCCGCGATCTGCTGATGCGGCACCACCGGAATCGCGATCGCGCTTGCTTGCTTGCCGCCCAGGATCACGCGGATTTCGGGATTGGTTGGGGTCGGCCAGATACGTGGAAAGTCCGCGCACGCGATGCTAACGCGCAGGCGATTCCCCTTCGGCACCATGTACGAGGTTGACCACAGGGGAATCCGGAACTCGTGCACTTCGCCCGTGCGCAGCGGTTCTTGCCGCCCGGTCGAGTTGCGCAACGAGCCGCGCAACCATCCGGTCGTGATAAGCGACGACGCGCCGGAAGGATCGACGTCGCAGAGCTTTGCGACCAGGTTCACGTCCTGCCCCGCGCGAAGTTCGGCGCGCAGAGTTGCCTCCGGTTCGCCCGAGATTTCCGTATCTTCGGGGAGAGGCTCCGAGGTGTAAGTAAGCGAGAGGAGATCGTCGCCGCTCTGCTCCAGCGGCATCCCGACGCCAAGCGCCATCGGATCCCACAGTCCCGCCGCGGTCCCGACCGTCGGATTTGCCGCGTATGTATCGTCCTGCTCCTCGCGTGCGGGAGACTCCGTCATGGCGCCGCCGCCTGAAAGGTACATAGTCCGAATTTTCGCGCGCGCGATTGGCCACTCGCGCTCGTGCTTCCAGCGGTTGGCGCGCTGGACATTGACCAGCACCGCCGGTTCATTGTCGATTCCGTTCTGGTCGCCGCGAAGCCATCTGTCGAACCATCGCTTGAGCTCGTGCAGATAGTCGAGCGGCTCGTTGGGTGCGAGGTCGGGTAGGGTGTGCATCCACGGCCCCATCCACATTTTCTTCGGGCACGTGAGGCGCGCGAAGACCGATGGCATTGCCTCGGGGAATATGTCCCTCCATCCGCCGATGATGAACGTGGGCACCCTGATTTTCGCCGGATCCACCGACTTCCCGCGCCAGAATTCGTCGTAGGTGCGATGCTCTCCCCACGGCATCACGTACGGTACGCCGTGCTCGAGCCGTTCGAGCCACGCCTGGTACCATCGGCCCTCAGCGTCGGCGTTGGTCGGCGGCATCAAGTTCATCGCGAGCATGAATGAACCCCACGCGCCGTACGAGCCGAGCATGGTAGGGCATCCACCCGGACAGATGTAGTCGTGAAAAATGTCCGCGCTGCCCTCGATCGGCGCGATGGCCCGGAGATGAGCCGGATTTTCGGCGGCGACCTTGAGCGACGAGATTCCGCCGTACGATATCCCCCACATCCCGACGTTGCCGTCGCACCAGGGCTGGCGAGCGATCCATTCGACCGCCTCGGCACCGTCGCGGCCCTCGCCGCGGTCCATCGCGTCCCACGCGACGCCGGTGGATCCGCCCAAGCCGCGGAAGTCGATCAGCAGGTGCGCGTAGCCCTGGGAGGCGAAGTAGCGGCGCGGCGCTTCGTTCGACGCACCGACGAAATCGTCCTTGTGGTATGGATAGAAGCTCAACAGAGCGGGGAACGGCCCTTTGCCGGCGGGACGATACAAGTCGGCGGACAGGGTCGCTCCGTCGGACAGCGGAATTGTCAGGTTACGCCCGATCTCGATCGGGTAGGATCTTTCCTCGGTCATGGCAGCCTCCGCCTTGCCGTCTGCGGCGATCCGGTAAATCGCATCAATCGCGGCTGTACGGCAAGCGTAGCGGGAAGGCGCCAGCGTTGGTTTCCTGGCTCGCAAGGATTAAATTCGCGCCATGCCCAGGCAACGAGTCGGCGATATCGAGATCTATTACGAGATTCACGGCGACGGTCCGCAGACCCTGGTGATGATCCGCGGCCTCGGTTCCAACCTGACCGCGTGGTACGAGCAGACGCCCGAGTTTGCGCACCATTATCGCACCGTCGTATTCGACAATCGCGGCGCGGGACGGACCGACAAGCCCGACGCGCCCTACTCGATCCGGCAGATGGCAGACGATACCGCCGGCCTGATGGAGGCGCTCGGAATCCGGCGCGCCGCGTTGCTGGGAATCTCGATGGGCGGGATGATCGCGCAGGAATTCGCGCTCGCTCATCAGGGGCGGTTGTCGTGCCTGATTCTTGGATGCACGAATTTCGGCGGCAGCGGAATCGTACAGGCCGACGCGAATATCGTCGCGGCGGTGGTCGCCGGCGAAAAGGCGAACGCCGAGCAGCGCAAGCTTCAGACCCAGGCCACATTCTGCGACGAAACAATCGCGAGCCATCCCGAGCTAATCGACCAGCACAACCGCGTCCGCATGCAGTATCTGATTCCGCCGTTCGCGTTCATGCGGCAGGTTGGTGCGATTCAGCAGTTCGACACGAGCGCGCGGCTGGCCGAAATCCGCGTTCCCACGCTGGTGCTCGCAGGCAGCGGCGACCGGCTGGTGCCACCGGCCAATTCGCGGCTGCTTGCGGCGCGCATTCCCGGCGCCGCGCTCCAGGAACTACCGGGCGGACACTTGTTCATGATTGAATATCCGCGCGAGTTCAATTCCGCGGTAATCGCATTCGTCAATGCGCACGCCTGAAAATGCATTTGGCGGGGCGCCGATGCGCGCAGGGGCGCAGGAGCGGCTGATGAGCATCTGTCCGAAAATATCCGCAATGCTGGCTGGCGCGCTGACTCTCGCGGCGGCGGGCATCGCGAGTGCGCAAATGAATCTACCGCTCAAGCTGGCGATGCTGCATCGGCCCGCCGGCGCGATTGAGCTCTTCGCCGGCGACGGCAAGGCGCACGCGGCCTACGAGCTTTACCTCGCGAATTTTTCCCCGGCGACGATTCATCTCGACTCGCTCACGATAACCGGCAAAGACGCCGCGGGCGCGACCGACTTTTCGCGCACCATCACCGGTTACGCGCTCAGGAAGATGTTCAGCGGTATCGGCCAGAACACGCACGAGCCGCACGATCCGGTGCTTAAGTCGGGCGAGTCCGGAATCATCTTCGTGTTTCTGGATTTCCCTTCAGCGGAGAAGAGCCCCGCCACATTGAGCAATCAGGTCGAAGTGACAGAGCCGAAGAAGCCCACGTTTCATCAGCAGGTCACGACCGATCGGATCGAGCTCAGCCACGCGGCTCCGATTGAAATCGGTGCGCCGCTGCGCGGGGACAACTGGTGGACGCCTAACGGTCCCTCCAACGACTGCGCGCATCGCCGCGCAGTGATCGCGTTCAACGACCTCGTGGTCGTCCCCGAGCGGTTCGCCGTGGACTGGGTCAAGCTTGGCCCCGACGGGAACAGCTACCACGGCAACCAATCCAAGAACGCGAGCTACTACGCATACGGCGCGAACATCCACGCCGTCGCCGACGGCCGGGTCATTTCTACCCACGACGGCATGCCGGAAAATGTGCCGCAGTCGGAGCGTATGGCGATGACGATCGATCTTGACAACATCGCGGGAAACAACGTGATCGAGGATTTGGGCGGCGGACGGTTCGCGATGTACGCGCACCTGATTCCCGGCAGTCTCCGGGTCAAGCCCGGCGACCACATAATAAAGGGACAGGTGATCGGAAAACTGGGGAACTCGGGCAACTCCAGCGAGCCGCATCTGCACTTCCAGATTTCCACCGGCAGACTGCCGCTCAACGGCGAAGGCATTCCGTTCGAAATCGATTCGTTCCGGCGCGTTGATTACCAGCTCAAGCTCCAGCACGACCGGCGGGTGAAGTTCAGCGTCGGCACATCGCACGAGGTGCACGACCAAACCTTCATGAACGAGGACCTGGCGGATTTCGGCTCGCCGTAAGCGGCGCGGCGCCGCCTGGCCAGCCCGGATGGACGCCGCTTTGCCGCCCGCGTAGTAGTTAACCTATGCCGCTGACCTCGACGATTGTTGGAAGCAGCTCCGAACCGGTTCCGAGCGAGATCGCCGCGCGATGGACGATGGCGTACGCGGCGGCGCTGGGCGACACGGCGGCGTGCTATATGGACACGCGCATGGCGGACCGAATGGTTTCGCATCCGCTGTTTCCGGTCTGCTTCGAATGGCCGCTGTTCGTGGGCGCGCGCCGGTTGCCGCAGGCGCCCGGGTTGACGGCGGAGGAAGCGCGCCGCGGAGTACACGCCACCCACGATCTGGTACTGCATCGCCTGGTGCGCCCTCCCGAGAAGCTGGAGACGCGCATGACGATTGTCGGCGTGGAACAGCGCCGGCCGGGCGCGTACCAAGTCGCTCGCCTGGATACCGTCGATGAGGCCGGCAAGCCGGTTTGTACGTCGTACTATGGATCGATCTTCCGCGGAGTCGCGGTCACGGGAGGTGATCGAATCGCCGACGCGCCGCGAGTGCCTGAGTTGCACGGCGGCGGGCGGGCGTCGCTGGCCGAATTCGGCCTTCCGATTGCTTCCGGCCTCGCCCACGTCTACACGGAATGCGCGCGCATCTGGAATCCCATTCACACCGATGCGGCGGTCGCGACCGCCGCGGGCCTGCCGGGGATAATTTTGCACGGCACCGCGACGCTGGCCCTGGCGGTCTCCAGGATCGTCGAAACCGAGGCCGGCGGAGATCCCCGGCGCGTAGCGCGCATCGCGGGACGATTCGGGGCGATGGTCCTGATGCCGTCGGAGTTGACGCTGAGGGTTCTTGTGCACGAGACCGGAGCCGATGGCACCGGAATCTTCTTCGAGGTTCTTAACGCCGGCGGCGAGCCTGCGATCCGCAGCGGCTATGTGGGTTTGCGCCCGGCTAACTGGAATCAAGTGTGAAAACGAAAGCAGCAATTGCAAATGCCGCCGGCGCGCCGCTGGAGGTTACGTCCGTCGATCTGGAGGGACCCAAGGCCGGCGAGGTGCTGGTCGAAATCAAGGCGACCGGCGTCTGCCACACCGATGCGTACACGCTCTCGGGCAAGGATCCCGAGGGGCTGTTCCCCTCTATTCTCGGGCACGAGGGCGCCGGAATCGTCGCCGAAGTCGGCGCCGGAGTCACCACGCTCTCCCCGGGCGACCACGTGATCCCGCTCTACATCCCGGAGTGCCGCGCGTGCCCGGCGTGCCTGTCGGGAAAGACGAATCTCTGCACCGCGATCCGCGAGACCCAGGGCAAGGGCGTGATGCCGGACGGCAGCAGCCGCTTCTCGCTGCGCGGCAAGAAGATTCATCACTATATGGGCACCTCGACGTTCGCGAATTACACGGTGGTGCCGGAAATCGCGCTCGCAAAGGTGCGCCAGGACGCGCCGTTCGACAAGATCTGTTACATCGGATGCGGCGTCACGACTGGATTGGGCGCGGTGCTCAATACCGCCCGGGTGCAGGTGGGTGATCGGGTCGCGGTTTTCGGCGTCGGCGGAATCGGCCTCAACGTGATCCAGGGAGCGCGGCTGGCCGGCGCCGCAATGATTATCGCGATCGATATCAACTCGGCGCGCGAGGGAATCGCGCGAAAATTCGGCGCGACACATTTTGTCAACCCGCGCGAAATCAAGGGCGACCTGGTGCCGTACCTGGTCGATCTCACCCGCGGTGGCGCGGACTTCTCGTTCGAATGCGTCGGCAATGTGAAGCTGATGCGGCAGGCGCTCGAATGCTGCCAGCGCGGATGGGGAACGTCGGTGATTATTGGGGTGGCGGGTGCCGGAGAGGAAATCGCCACGCGCCCCTTCCAGCTCGTCACCGGCCGCACGTGGAAAGGCACCGCGTTCGGCGGAGCACGCGGGCGCCGCGACGTTCCGAAAATCGTGGACTGGTACATGGAAGGCAAAATCAATATCGACGATCTGATTACGCACACGATGCCGCTGGAGCGGATCAACGAGGCGTTCGATCTGATGCACCAGGGCAAATCGATTCGAAGCGTGATCGCGTTCTAGGAGCATGATGAAGCGCGGATGCTCAGACTCGCTCGCGGCGCGAATCGCTCTCGCAGCGGTTGTCTGCGCGCTTTCGACTGGCGTTTGGGGATGCTGGCCGTGGCATCATTCCGCGCCCACGCCGCAGGAGCAGTACCTGCATGCGCTCAGCCGCGGACAGTCCGCGCAGGCGAGCCAGATCTGGCTCAACATGAGCCCGCAGGATCGCATCAAGTGGGACACCAGCCAGGGGTACAGCTCATCTGCCTCTTCCGACCAGATCAAAAGCCAGGTGATGAAGCACTACCAGGAGCAGATGAGCGGGCAGAACGGCGACCAGGACGAAACCATCGAGAACGTCTCACCGGACCTGGGGGGCGGCGGTCTCGACCAGCTTCCGAAACTGGCGACTCCACCGCCGCAATCGCCGCCGCCGGATTCGAACTGAGCCACCTGCGATGGAATTTGGACTCTCCAATGAACAGCAGATGCTGCAGGACAGCCTGCGCGAGTTTTCGCAGCGCGAACTCCTGCCCGCTTACCCCTCGCGCGACCGCGACGTGGATCTGCCCCCGGCGCTGGTGCGTAAGCTCGGCGAGCTGGGCGTGCTCGCCCCGATGGTCGATCCGAAGCACGGCGGCGCGGGGCTGGACTTCGTGTCGCTGGGAATCGCGCACGAGGAAATCGCGCGCGGTGATTTTAACGCGGCGTATGTTCTGCTGCTGGCCGCGCTGGTCGGCGAGATCGTGGCCCGCAATGGCGACGAAGCCCAGCGCGCCGCGATTCTGCCGCCGATCTGTCGCGGCGAGGTAATCGCGGCGCTCGGCGTCACCGAGCCCGGCGGCGGCTCCGACGCCGCCCACGTCAAGCTCGCCGCTCGGCGCGACGGCGACCATTACGTGCTCGACGGCGAAAAGACCTCGATCTCGTTCTCGTCGTCGGCCGCCACCGCCCTGGTGATGGCCCGCACGGGCACGCTGGAGCAGGGCGCGCGCGGGGTCAGCGCGTTCTACGTCGATCTGGATTCATCGGGCGTATCGCGCACGCGCTTTCGCGATCTCGGCTCGCGCGCGATTGGACGCGGCTCGCTGTTCCTGGACTCGGTGCGCGTGCCGGTCGCGAACCGGATAGGTCCGGAGGGCGCGGGCTTCGTCCAGGTGATGCAGGGTTTCGACTTCAGCCGCGCTCTGATCGGGCTCATGTGCCTCGGAGCGGCCCAGCAGAGCGTCGACGAGACCTGCCGCTACGTCGCCGAGCGTGACGCGTTCGGCGCCAAGCTCGCACACTTCGAAGGTGTCTCGTTTCCGCTGGCCGAAGCGGCGGTCGAGCTGCGCGCGGCGCGCCTGCTTTGCTACGAAGCGCTGTGGCTGCGCGATCGCGGCCAGCCGCACGGATGGATCGCGGCGGGAGCGAAATGGATGGCCCCCGAGTTGTGCGCCCGCGTGCTCCATCAATGCCTGCTCCTGCATGGGCATCTTGGCTTTTCGCTCGACCTGCCGCATCAGCAGCGCATGCGCGACGTGATCGGACTCGAAATCGGCGACGGTACGGCGCAGATCATGAAGCTGCTGGTCGCGCGCGAGATAATCGGTAAGACCGCGCGCTCCGTACTGAACGCCGGCGGCCGCTGCCGCGAACCGGCGCGGGAAATACACGACGATGCCTCGCAAATGGCCGATCGTTTGGAACGCGCGATGGATCTGGGCCGCGGAGCCGCTGACTCCGGTAACACCGGTCGCGCCCGCGGCGGCCGTGCCACGCGAATTGTGGAATCGCTTCTGCTACCTGCGAAAGACATTTGAGCTGGAACGCGTGCCGCACAGCGCTGCGGCGCGCGTCACCGCCGATTCGCGGTACGTGCTCTACGTCAACGGCCGCGAAGTTGCGCGCGGACCCGCAAGGTCGAATCCCGCGCGGCTTTCATGGAAGGAACTAGACCTCGCGCCGCATCTGACGAGCGGGAGGAATGTGATCGCCGCACTGGTGCGCTTTTACGGCCAGCCGAATCCGTGGTGGATTCCGGCGCCCGCGAATTATCAGCTCGGATTCGGTTCGTTCGCCTTCGAGGCGCCGGAAATCGCAATTGCCTCGAACGCATCCTGGAAAGCGATTCCCGCGCCCTATCGGCGCAAGACCGCCGCACCTGCCGGACTGCTGCAATGCCCGACCGAGGTCCTTGACGGCATCGCGGTTCCCGACGGGTGGAACGGCGTAGGATTCGACGACAGCACGTGGCCGCCAGCGCAGGAGCTTGCCGCCGGGACGCTCGCTTCAAATCGCGTGAGGATTCCCGTCGAGCCATACTCCGCGCCCGAAAACGACGATATTGCGCCCTTGACCGCAATTCCCGTCGCGCTGACGGAACTTTCGCGCGCGCAGGTGCCGGCCAACGCCGCCGACGAGCCGCGCGACGCGGCGATCGCACGCGGGGCTCACGGCGACGGCCCGGACCTTGCGATCACCTACGACGCGCAAGGGACTACTCTCGCAACGCCGTGGCTCGAGGTGCGCGGTCCCGCCGGCGCGACGGTCGATATCTACGCTGGAGAGGATCTGCGCGGCGACGGAATCGCGGAAATCTCGCCGCGCTATTACATGGCGCGCTTCATCCTCGGTGGCCGCCCAGTCGAACGGTTTGAGGCCTTCGAGGCCGTAGGGTTCCGCTATCTGACCGCGGTCGCACGCGGCGCGCAAATTGACGCCGCCGGCGCTGTCGAGCGGCGCTATCCGCGCGCGGGCGACGCGCGTTTTGAATCCGACGACCTGCGCCTCAACAAGATCTGGCGCGTGGGCGCGCGCACGCTCGACCTTTGCTCCAGCGACGCGTTCCTCGACTGTCCCGGGCGCGAGCAGCGCGCATGGCTGGGCGACTCGTATATCCACGCGCTGTTGAGCTTCGTGACCAACGCCGACTGGCGCCTGGTTCGGCGCCATCTGAGAATCTGCGCGCAATCGCAGCGCGGAGACGGATTGCTCGGGATGGTCGCGGCGGGCGACATGGCAATCTCGGGCACGACCATCCCGGACTATTCGCTGCACTGGGTGCGGGCGCTCGCTCGCTACTTCGATTACTCCGGCGACAGCGCGTTGGTGCGCGAGCTGGCGCCCGCCGCAACCCTGGTGCTGGCGGCGTTCGAGCGCTATCGGGCGGAGGACGGGCTGATTCGCGGGATGCCTGGATGGATCTTCATCGATTGGGCGATGACGCAGAAATCCGAAGTCACCGGTGCGCTCGACGCGCTCTACGCCGCCGCGCTCGACGACTTCGCGACGCTCGCCGATGAAGCGCTGGGCGATTCGCGCATCGCCGCCGACGCGCGCGCCCGCGCCAACCGCACCAGGGTGGCCTTCGAGTTGCTGTGGGACGACGCCGCGGGAGCGTACGTCGATGCAGCCGACGGGCGCCATCCGCTGCGCCGAGTCAGCCAGCAAACCAATGCGATAGCGATCGTCTCGGGATGCGCGCCGCGCACTCGATGGGACCGCATCCTTGATTACATCCTCGACGACTCGCGCCTGGTGATCACGCCGACCATCTCCGACAATTACATGGCGTACGTGGCTCAGCGGATGGACCCCGCCGAATACGTCGCGTTCGATCCCGAGCGCAGCGTCGTCGCCGCGCAGCCGTTCTTCATGCACTTCGTTCACGATGCGATCGCGCGGGCGGGGCGCCGCACCGGCGTGGCGGAGCGATGCCTCCGATGGTGGCCGCAGATCGAGCGCGGCGACACAACATTCGAGGAATACTGGGGCGCGGGCTCCGGGACCGGCAGCCGGTGCCATGCGTGGTCCGCGACGCCCACCTACGATCTCAGCACTCACGTGCTGGGCGTCCGCCCGCTCGCGCCCGGCTACACCACAGCGGAAGTGGCGCCGATTTTCGGCAGCCTGCGCCATCTTGAGGGCGCGGTGCCGACTCCCCGCGGCATGATCGAGCTCACGCTCGATCGCGAGCGCGGCGGAGAGATCGTGATTCCCCACGGCACCACCGCACATATCCGCTTCGACGACGCGCCGCTGGCGGGAGCAACCGTGGCGGCGGGACGCCATCGTATAGCGCCCAGCTAGCGCGGGCGCAGCTTTCGCTGGCGGCGCGATCTGCGCTATGCGTTGGTGCCACGGAATTCCAGGGGACGAATGCGATGACGATGCTCTCGCCGTATCGAGTGCTTGATCTCAGTGACGAGCGCGGGCTGCTTTGCGGGCAACTGCTCGCCGACCTGGGCGCGGACGTGATCAAGGTCGAGCCGCCGGGCGGTTTGGCGGCACGCGCGATCGGCCCGTTTCTCCACGACACGCCGGGGCCCGAGCGCTCGCTTTACTGGTGGTCGTACAATCGCAACAAGCGCGGCATCACGCTCGATCTGGAGCGCCCCGCGGGACGCGAGCTTCTGAAGCGGCTCGCCGCGCGCGCGGATTTTCTCATCGAATCGTCCGCGCCGGGCCGGATGGCGGCGCTGGGGCTTGGCTATGCCGCGCTCGCGAAGATCAATCCCGCACTGATCTATGTGTCGATCACGCCGTTCGGGCAGGACGGTCCCAAGGCGCTCTACGCGGACGCCGACCTGATCCTGATGGCCGCCAGCGGGCCGCTGGTGCTGACCGGCGACGACGACCGCCCGCCGGTGCGCCTGAGTGTGCCGCAGGCGTTTCTTCACGCATGCGCCGATGCCGCGGTTGGCGCGCTCACGGCGCATCATGAGCGCGTGCGCTCGGGCAGCGGGCAGCATATCGACGTCGCGGCGCAGGCGTCGGTCGCGATGGCGACGCAGTCATACGTGCTGGCGGCGCCGCTCGGTTCACCCGAGGCGCGGCGGATATCGGGCGGCGTGAAGTTCGCCGGACTCGAGCTCCCGCTGGTTTGGCCGGCGAAGGACGGCTTCATCGCGTTCACTTTTCTGTTCGGCACCGCGCTCGGCGTCTTCACGCGCAAGTTCATGGAATACCTCTGCGCGCAAGGCTTCTGCGATGAAGCCACGCGCGACAAGGACTGGATCGCGTACGGCGAGATGCTGTTCAGCGGCAGGGAGCCGCTGAGCGAATTCGAACGCGTCAAAAAACTGGTCGCGGACTTCACCGCGAGCCTTACCAAGGCCGAGTTGCTGCGGCTGGCCGTCGAGCGCGGTTTCCTGATGACGCCGATCACGACGATCGAGGAAGTCGTGAAGAGTCCGCAGCTCGAGTCGCGCGGCTACTGGCAGTCCGTCGAGCATCCCGAGTGCGGACGGGCGATCGTTTATCCGGGGCCGTTTGCGAAATTCAGCGCCACCCCGATCCGATATCGCCGCCGCGCGCCGCTGGTCGGTGAGCATAATCGCGAAATCCTTGGCGAGATCGGCGTCGGCGGCCCGGAGCTGGAACGCCTAGCGCGCGAGGGGGTGGTGTGATGGCCCACGAGCTCCCGCTATCCGACGTCAAGATCCTCGACTTCATGTGGGTGATGGCCGGGCCCGCGGCGACGCGGATACTCGCCGATTACGGTGCGACTGTCATCCGGATCGAATCGCCCACGCGCGTTGACACCGCGCGCACTCTGCAGCCGTTTCATGCCAACACGCCGGGCCCTGACGCCTCGGGACTGTTCGGCAACTGCAACGCGGGCAAGCTCGGCATCTCACTCGATCTCGGCAATCCGCGCTCGCGCGAAGTCGTGCACGATCTCGTGCGATGGTCCGATATCGTGACCGAGTCGTTCTCGCCCAAGGCGATGCGCGCGTGGGGCCTTGACTACGAGTCGCTGCGCAAGGTGAAGAGCGACCTCATCATGCTCAGCACCTGCCTGATGGGGCAGTCGGGGCCGCTCTCCAGAATCTCGGGGTTCGGCAATATGGCTGCGGCGATCTCCGGCTTCCATAACCTGACCGGATGGCCCGACCGCAAACCGGCCGGACCGTTCGGCGCGTATACCGATTACGTTGCGCCGCGGTTCAGCGCGATGGCGCTGCTCGCCGCGCTCGACCACCATCGCCGCACCGGCCAGGGGCAGTATATCGACCAGTCGCAGGCGGAGTCGGCGTTGCATTTCCTGACGCTCGCGATACTGGATTACACCGCCAACGGGCGCATCGAGAGCCGCGCGGGCAACACCGATTCCCGCTTCGCGCCGCACGGCGTGTATCCGGCGCGCGGAGACGATCGATGGGTCGCGGTGGTATGCACCACCGACGCGCAATGGCGCGCGCTGGCCTCCGCGATGAAGCGCGACATCCTGCGTGACGATCCTCGCTATGCCACCGCGGCGGCGCGTCTGGAGCGCCGCGATGATCTTGACGCCATGGTCGCGGAATTCACCAGCACGCTGGAGGCAACCGAAGCCGAGGCGATGCTGCAGGCGGCGGGAGTCGCGGCGCACCAGGTACAGAACAGCTCCGAGATTTTCGCGGACCCGCAGATGCGCTATCGCGGGCATTTCGTTCAGGTCGAGCATGCGACTCTTGGCGCCACCTACGTGGAGGGACCGCGCGCAAAGCTCTCTCGCACGCCGGCGCAGGTGCGGGCCGCCGCGCCCTCGGTGGGTCAGCACAATCAGCTCGTGCTCGAGCAGATCCTGGGCTACGACGAGGAACGAATCACCGATCTCGCGGCCGCGGGCGTGTTCGGATGACAGGACTCGCGGGTATCAAGCGGTATCCCGCACGCGCAATTGAGGTCTTGCAGGGAGGCGCCGATGTTCCGAGCTGTTGATCATATCGTGGTCGTGGTGCCCGACCTGGAAGCCGCAATCGGCGCTTATGGGGGCGCCGGCTTCACCGTGGTGCGCGGCGGACGGCACAATATCGGAACCCACAACGCGCTGATCGCGTTCGCGGACGGTTCCTATATTGAGCTGATCGCGTTTCTCAATCCGGTGCCGGGTCATCCGTGGTATCGCGCCCTCCAGACGCGCGGCGGGCTGGTCGATTTCTGCATGCAGACCGATGATCTCGAATCCGACGTTGCCTCGCTGCGCGCCGCGGGCGCTGCAATCGGCGATCCATCGCCAATGACACGCGATCGTCCCGACGGCTACCGGCTGACCTGGGTGCTGGCGATTCCGCAGCCACCGTTCAACGGTCAGGTGCCGTTTCTGATCAGAGACGAAACTCCGCGCGACGAGCGCGTTCCACGCGAGCGGTCGCACCGCAACGGTGTCACCGGGCTGAGTCGCATCACGCTCGCGGTCGAAAATCCCGGCGAAACCAGCCGATACTACGCGCGCGTGCTGGGACGTCCCGCCGCGCCGCGGCGGCGGCCCGACCTCGACGCGTCTGGCGCGGTGTTCGCGATCGGACCGCATGAAATCGAGCTGATCGCACCGAGCAGCGAACGCAGTCCGCTCCAGGATTGGTTGAAGAAGAGCGGACCGTCGCCTTACGCGGCGACGCTGCGCGGCGGCGCGGGCGCCGCGACTCCGGGCAACAGTGAACCGCTGCGCTCGGCACGGATCGGCGTCGAATGAGTCATCCGGCGGAGGCATCACGATGGCGCAGAATCGATTGAGTATCGGATTCACCGTCCCGCAGCGCGGCGTGTTCTTCGGGATCTCCTCGTGGCCCGAGATGCTCGCGCTGGCGGCCGAAGCGGATCGCAATCCGCGTTTCGATTCGGTCTGGGTCGGCGACAGCGTGATGGCCAAGCCGCGGCCCGAATCGATAGCGCTGCTCGGCGCGCTGTCCGCCGCGACGCGGCGAGTGAAGCTCGGCGTCGGATGCATGGCGAGCTTCCCAATCCGCGATCCAATTGTGTTCGCCTATCAGTGGGCCACGCTCGACCTGATTTCGCAGGGCCGGATGCTGCTGGCCGCGTGCACCGGAATTGTCGCGGGCGGCGTGAGCGCGCGCGAAGGCGGCGTGTGGGGAATCACCGACGGTCAGCGCGGCAAGCGCATGGCCGAGAGCATCGAGATTTGCCGCCGTCTCTGGAGCGAGGACAACGTCAGCTTTACCGGCAAATATCGCTCGTTTGTCGGTGTGACGATCAGCCCGCGTCCCGTGCAGAAGCCCTGCCCGGTCTGGATCGCGGCGAATCCGCAACCCCAGATGGCGGAGAAGCCGCTGCGGCGCGTCGCAAAAATCGCGGACGGATGGATGACGGTGAACATCTTTCCAAAACTGTTCGCCGCCAACTGGTCGAAGCTCGCGCAGTATTTGAAGGACGAGGGGATAGACCCCGCCGTCTACCCGAACATCGCCTATCACAACATCAACATCAATGCGGACCGCGCGGCGGCGCTGGAGGAATCCAAGCGCTTCCTCGATGAGTATTACGGTCCCGTGTTTGCGCCCCCGATGGTCGAGTCGTGGACCGCGGCCGGCACGCCCGAGCAGTGCGCCGCGAGCCTGCGCGAACTGGCCGCCGACGGCGCCAAGGCGATAACGCTGCGCATCACCGGCTGGGACCAGAAGGGACAGTACGAGCGGCTGGTAAACGAAGTCCTGCCGGGCCTGGACGGCTAGAGATCGATCTTCCGGCCGCCGATTCTCCGCGGCGCGCGCAGGTGTAAGATCGTCCCAGCGATGACGCCTTCGCTGAATATCCCGCGCGTCGTGATCGCCGCGACCGGCAGCGGCGCCGGCAAAACCACCGTCACGGTCGCGATTCTTGCCGCGCTGCGAGCGCGCGGGATGCGCGTCGCCGCGTTCAAGTGCGGGCCGGATTATCTCGATCCCACCTATCACGCGCGTGTGCTCGGAGCGCCGTCGCAAAACCTCGACGCCTGGATGATGGGACGCCAGGCCGTGCTCGCCACGCTCGCGCGCGCGGCAGCCGGCGCCGATATCGCGGTGATCGAAGGGATGATGGGCCTGTTCGACGGCGTCGCGCCGGACCGCGATGAAGGCTCAACCGCGGAGATCGCGAAATGGCTCGAGGCACCGGTCGTGCTGGTGCTGGATGCATCGGGGATAGCGCGCACGGTCGGCGCAGTCGCCGCTGGCTTCGTTCGATTCGACCCCGCGCTGCGCCTCGGTGGTCTGCTGTGCAATCGGGTCGGCGGAAAGGGACATCTCGACCTTCTTCGCGCGGTGCGTCCCGAAGCGCCGATCGTCGGCGGCCTACCCGACTCGACGGAACTCGCATTTCCCGAGCGTCATCTGGGGTTGTTCTCCGCCGATCGCGCGAACGTGCCCGACGCAGTGTTCGAGGGATGGGCGCGGCTCGCCGCGGACTGGATCGATCTCGACGCGATCGTGGCGTTGGCGCGCTCCGCGCCAGGGCTGGCGGTGGAATCTACTTCGCCCATAGTGACGAGTGCCCCGCGCCAACGCGCGCGAATCGGGATCGCGTACGACGACGCATTCCACTTTTACTATGAAGACAATCTTCGCAGGCTCGAAGACGCCGGCGCCGAGCTGGTCCGATTCTCGCCCGTTCATGACGCGAAGCTTCCCGACGTCGACGGCCTCTACGTCGGCGGCGGATATCCTGAAGCGCACGCGGCCGCGCTGTCCGGAAATTCCGCGGTACTCGGCGCGCTACAGCGCCTCGCGCGCGCCGGCGCGCCGATCTACGCCGAGTGCGGAGGCCTGATGTACCTTTGCGAGGGAATCCGCACCCTCGACGGCCGCATGTGGCCGATGGCGGAGCTCGTGCCGGGCATCGCCGCGATGAACGATCGCCTGCAGGCGATCGGCTACGTCGAAGTCGAGTTTCGCGGCGCGACGATTCTCGGCCCGGCGAGGATGCGCTTGCGCGGCCATCAGTTCCGCTACTCCACGATGGAGCCAACCGCGGGCAGCGCGGGCGTAACACGAATGTACACGGTGACGCCGCGATGGGGCGGCGGCGCGTTCGAGGAAGGTTACGCCGCCGCAAACGTCCTCGCGTCCTACGTACATACGCATTGGGCGTCGAACCCTGCTGCGGCGGCCGGCTTCGTGGAATCCTGCGCGCGAGCGCGGCAAACTCGGAAGTGACGCCGCTCAAGACTTGAGCCGCGAAAACTTCTAGGATCAGCCGCATGAAGAGTGACCGCCCGTCCGCATCGAACGCAACCGAGATCGACCAGCATTCCGCGCCGCTCACGCTGGAGGGCTTCAGCGTGCTCCATCAGATGTTCCGGCTGCGCCGCGCGGACTGGCGAAAGCTCGACGACGCCGGCCGCCGCGATGCGCTCAACGAGGCTGCGCACGGGTTCGACGAAATGGCGCGTCGAGAGGACGGCGAGAGCGCTCTGTTCGCGGGGCTGGGTCACAAGGGCGACGTGATCGCGATGCACTTCCGGCGGAGCTTCGACGAGCTGAACGCTGCGCAAACCGCAGTCGCCCGGATGAAGCTCGCCGACTTCCTGGAGCCGACGACCTCGTACCTGTCAGTGATCGAAATCGGGCTCTACGAAGCCTCGGTCAAGCTCTACGCGCAGCTCGCGGAGCAGGGAATCGCTCAGCACTCACCCCAATGGCGCCAGGCGGTGAGCGCGGAAGTCGCGCGCCAGCGCGAGAAGATCGCGCCGCGCCTTTACCCTAAAATTCCGCAGCGCCGCTATCTGTGCTTCTACCCGATGGACAAGAAACGCGAAGGCGCCGACAACTGGTACCGGCTGCCGGTCGCCGAGCGCCAGCGGCTGATGCATGCGCACGGGATGGTGGGGCGGCGCTTTGCCGGCGAGGTCACGCAGATCATCTCGGGCTCGATCGGCTTCGATGACTGGGAATGGGGCGTCGACCTGTTCGCCGACGATCCGCTTGTGTTCAAGAAGCTGGTGTACGAGATGCGGTTTGACGAAGCGAGCGCGGCCTACGCGAAGTTCGGCTCGTTCTACGTAGGGATCCGGATCGCACCTGCCGACCTCGCAAAGCTATTCGCGGTCTGATTTTCGCGCGGCATTGCCTTTTCGATCATCGCGATGCGCTTGCGGCGCGCGCGCGGTTTGTGGTTTAGCGTGCGTGAGAAGCTATTGCGGAGGCATCACGCGATGATCACGTCCGGCGACGATTTCCCGATTCATCAGACCCCCGAACCCGTCCAGCAGGTTTTCACCAGCGACCGGAATTTCTACGACCGCTTCTTCTTCAACGGCTACTGGCGCGAGGCGGAGCCATACTTCGCGGTCGGCATGGGCATCTATCCCAACGTCGGGATTATCGACGCCTCCTTCAGCGTGATCCACGCCGGCGTGCAGCACTGCGTGCGCGCCTCGCGCGTGCTCGGCGCGGACCGGATGGATACGCGGGTCGGGCCGATTTCCGTCGAGATAGTTCGCCCGATGCGCGCGATTCGCCTGCGCGTCGAGCATCCCGAGGTGAAAGCCGACCTGCTGTTCGAGGCACGCGCCACGCCGATCGAGGAGCCACGCTTCACCCGGCGCGCGGGCCCGAAGCTGATGATGGATCTGACGCGCTTTACGCAGCACGGCGGTTACTCCGGCACGTTGACCGTCGCCGGGAAGAAATATGACGCCAACCCGTCGCGCGTGTGGGGATCGCGCGACCGCTCCTGGGGCGTGCGTCCGGTAGGCCCAGCGGATCCCGCGGGAGTTCCAACCACCGTAGCGCCGCAGTTCTTCTGGCTGTGGTCGCCGACCAACTTCGAGGAGCTTTGCACGCACTTCGACGTGAACGAGAACACGGACGGCTCGCGATGGCATGAGTTCGGCGCGATTGCGCGCGTGGAGCCGGGCACGGAGATCGAAATCGCAAGCGCGGTGGACTGGAAGATCGATTATCTGCCGAAAACGCGCCACGCACGCCGCGCCGAGATAGCGATTCGCACGCCGCGCGGTGAAAATCGCGTCGAGCTGGATACGCTCTACAACTTCTACATGCACGGCATCGGCTACGGCCATCCGAAGTGGGGCCACGGTGCGTATGTAGGCGCGAACGAATCGACCTACGAATCGTTCAAGGTCGGCGAGGTCGACCAGACGCAACCGCTAAATCAGCATATCCAGGCGGTGTGCCGCGCCAAGACCGGCGGACGGGAGGGGATGGGAATTCTAGAGATGATGATAATCGGCCCGCACGCCAAGAGCGGCTTCAAGGACCTATTCGACATGCATCCGTAGCGCGGTCTGGGCTTTTCGTCAGCGCGCGTGCGCCCGAGCTAATTGCGCAGCCTGTCGATCATCCGGCCGACAAAGCCCGGCTTGGCGGGCGCGGGCCTGGGCGGCTCCTTACCGTCGCGGATCGCCTCGAAAATCTCCTCGACTTCATCTTCGACGGGAAAGCGCCCGGTTTCCGACTTGGAGAAAATCAGGCGGTCACCGACGATCACGTCGAATTGGCCCGACTTGCCGGGCTTGATTTGAGTGTCTTCGCTGAAGCGGTCCTTGAGCGAGGCGGCCAGACTGGCCGCACGGGGCTTGTAGCCTCAAGCCGAGCAATAGAGGATTCGCGTCGCCATGAGGCGATCCTACGCGCGCGCACCGGATGGTTCAATTCGCGCCGGCATGCTGCGCCCCAGAGTCAGCGGCCGTTGGGCAGATCGACGAACACCGCCGCCGCCACCACCGACGACCACAGCCCGTCGCGATCGCCGATAGCCGACTGCGTGACGTTGCGGGTCGTGACGATCTTGTCCGACAGGCGCCAGAGGTCCTTGCGCTCGTCGTAGCTGGCGTTGGGATCGAAGTCGATGCCGAGAATCGTCGCGAGCATCTGCGCCGCCAGGTCCTCGGCATAGTCGCCCGCCTTCTGGTCGGTCTCGCCAAAGCTGTGATGCTCGGACAGATAGCCATATTGGCTGGGATTCGACGGAATCGCGACGCCGACCGAAGACGCGATCAGGCGATGCGGCTCGTTGGTGGCGTTATCGCTCATCACCGCGAACACGATCTGCCCCGGGCTCAGGTACTTGATGCCTTCGGGCTGGCTGATGAGCTTGCAGTTGGGCGGAAAGATCGACTTCACGCGCACCAGGTTGAACTCCGCGATACCGGCGGAGCGCAGCGCCATCTCGAATGAAGTGAGCTTTTCGCGATGCTTGCCAACGCCCTTGGTCAGAAAAACGCCTTTAGGAAGCGGCCCCATCGATTTGATTCTCCACTCGGTCCGCGGCTGGGCCGCGGCGGCATTCAGTTGCAATCGCCCGAGCGCGCCCAAGTCCCCGTTTGGGCGGATGCGGCGGCGGGCAAAAGCGCCACTCTTTTATACAATTCGCGTGTGCCGCGCTACCTTACAGCGTATTCACCGGCCGATATTCGCCGAACACCCGGCGCATCGCGTCCGATATCTCGCCGAGCGTGCACCACGCGCGGACCGCGTCGACTATCGGCGGCATCAGGTTGGCGCCGTCGCGCGCCGAAGCCTCGACCTTGGCCAGCTCCGCCTCGGCTTTGGCCGCGTTGCGTTCGGCGCGCACCTTGGCAACCGCGCGCCGCTGCTTCTGCTCGAGCTCGGGGTTGACCTTCAGGATGTCGGCGGGCGGAGCGTCGCCGGCGGTAAACTGGTTGACGCCGACGATCACGCGGTCCTGGGTTTCGATCTGTCGCTGGTAGAGGTAGGCGGCGTTCTGGATTTCGCGCTGCGGATAGCCACGTTCGATCGCCGCGACCGCGCCGCCGAGGTCGTCGATCTTCTCGATATACTCCCACGCCTTCTTTTCGAGCTCGGTGGTCAGGCGCTCGATGTAATACGAGCCGCCGAGCGGATCGATCGTGTCGGCCACATCGGATTCGTGCGCGATTATCTGTTGCGTGCGCAGCGCCAGCAGCACCGAGGATTCGGTGGGCAGCGCAAGCGCCTCGTCGCGCGAGTTGGTGTGCAGCGACTGCGTGCCGCCCAGCACCGCGGCGAGCGCCTGCAGTGTCACGCGGATGACGTTGTTGTCCACCTGCTGCGCGGTGAGCGTCGAGCCTGCGGTCTGCGCATGGAACCGCACCATCATCGAGCGCTCGTCCTTCGCGCCGAAGCGCTCCTTCATGATCTTCGCCCACATCCGGCGCGCGGCGCGGAACTTGGCGATTTCCTCGAAGAAGTTGTTATGCACGTTGAAGAAGAACGACAGGCGCGACGCGAAGCTATCGACCTTCAGCCCCGCCTTCACCGCCGCATCGACGTATGCGATCCCGTCGGCGAGCGTGAACGCGAGTTCCTGCGCGGCGGTCGAGCCGGCCTCGCGGATGTGGTAACCGGATATCGAAATCGTGTTCCAGTTGGGCACTTCCTTCGAGGCGAAGCTGAAAATATCGGTGATGATCCGCATCGAGCCGCGCGGCGGATAGATGTAAGTGCCGCGCGCGATATATTCCTTCAGCAGATCGTTCTGGATCGTCCCGTTGACCTTGTCCCAGCCGACGTTGCGGCGCTCGGCAGCCACCAGGTACAGCGCCAGCAGAATCGACGCCGTCGAGTTGATCGTCATTGAGGTCGAGATCTTGTCCAGCGGCAGTCCGCCAAGCAGCGTCTCCATGTCGGCGAGCGAGCAGATAGACACGCCCACGCGGCCGACTTCGCCCTGGGCGCGCGGATGGTCGGCGTCGCGGCCCATCTGGGTTGGAAGGTCGAATGCGACCGACAGCCCGGTCTGTCCCTGCTCGAACAGATAGCGGTAGCGCTGGTTCGACTCCTCCGCGGTGCCAAAGCCCGCGTACTGGCGCATCGTCCACAGCCGTCCGCGATACATCGTGGGCTGCACGCCGCGGGTGAACGGATAATCGCCGGGGTAGCCGAGGTCGCGCGCGTAGTCGATGCCGTCGAGGCTGGCGGGATCGTAGATGCGATCGATGTCGATGCCCGAGGTGGTGCGGAATTCCCGCTTGCGCTCGGGGCCGCGCTTGAGCGCCGGAGCGACCTTGCGCTCCTCCCATGCTTTACGCGCGGCGGACGGTGAGGCGTGGTCCTTTTCGCTCATGGAATCACCCGGCTACTCGATCACGAGCAGCAACTCGCCCTTTTCGACGGTCTGTCCGGGCACCACCTTGACGTCGATCACCTTGCCGGTTTTCGGGCTCTTTAGTTCGTTCTCCATCTTCATCGCTTCGATGGTCAGGACGCCCTGGTCGCGCTCCACCGCGTCGCCGGGTTGCACCAGCACGCTGACCACGCGCCCCGGCATCGCGGACTTCATCTCGACGCGGCCCGTGGCCTCGGCGCGTCGCGCCGTCGGGCGCATCGCGCGCCGGGCGGCGTCGATGACCGTCAGGCGCGAGACGCCGGCGCGCGAGGCGACGATCAGCTCTTCACCTTCGCGCACGACGTCGAAATCGAACGAGCGGTTCTGCACGATCACCGAAAATGAGCTGGGACCGACCTGGCGCAGGTCGGCCTCGAAGCGATGCTCGCCAAAGCGGATCGCGAATGACTCGGGCGCGAGCTCTTCGACTTCGACTTCGTGCTCGGCTCCGGCCAGTGTGGCAACGTAGCGCATGGGGCGGTCTATCTCCTGAGCATGTCGATTCGGGCCAGCGTCCGCCACGCGGAGCCCGGCCGCTGGGATACGGCCGCGGCGGACGGTCGGGCGCCATTGCCGTTGGTCGCGCGCCGCTGCGCCGCGATCGCCGCCAGCAGCATCGCGGCCGTATGCGCATGGTCTTCCGCGCCGCCGCCATGCGCGTCCGGATGGTACTCGTGACTGATGAAGTTGGTGTCGAAGTCGCCGGCCAGAAACCGCGGATGCGAAATTATCCAGCGGTGAAAATCGAGATTGGTCGTCAGCTCGCCCGAGATCACAAATTCGTCCAGCGCCCGGCGCATCCGGTCCACCGCCTGCATCCGATCGGCGCCCCATACCGCAAGCTTCGAGATCATCGGGTCATAGAACACCGGGACTTCCGAGCCGGCGTATACGCCGGCGTCGTTGCGGACCCCGGGGCCCTCCGGGAAGTGCAGCGTTTCGATCCGGCCCGGTGCGGGCACAAAGTTATGGCGTGGATCCTCGGCGTAGATGCGGCACTCGATCGCGGCGCCGCGTTGCGCGATATCCTTCTGCGCGAATGGAAGCGGCTTGCCCGCCGCGATTTCGATCTGGGTGCGGACCAGGTCAATTCCAGTGACCAGCTCGGTGACGGGATGCTCGACCTGGATGCGCGTGTTCATTTCGAGGAAGTAGAAGTTGCGATCCGCGTCGGCCAAAAACTCGATCGTTCCGGCGCTGAAGTAGTTGACGGCCTGCGCGGCACGGACCGCGACCTCGCCCATCTTGCGGCGCATCTCTGGCGTCACGAACGGAGAGGGCGACTCCTCGACAACCTTCTGATGGCGCCGCTGTATCGAGCACTCGCGCTCGTACACGTGAACCGTGTTGCCCTGCCGATCGGCGAGCACCTGCACCTCGATATGGCGCGGGCTGCGCACGAACTTCTCGACATAAAAGCGCCCGTCCCCAAACGACGATTTCGCCTCGCTCGATACGGTGCGGACGATCGAGGCGAGGTCCTTGTCGTCCTCGACCAGGCGCAGCCCTTTTCCGCCACCGCCCGCCGCCGCCTTGATCATGATCGGGAATCCGATCTGCGCCGCGATAGCGCGAACCTGCTCCTCGTTCTCGAGCGTGTCGGGCGAGCCCGGCACCACCGGCACCCCCGCCGAGGACATCAGCTTGCGCGCCTCGACCTTGTCGCCCATCCGCTCGATCGCCTCGGGCGGCGGGCCGATCCAGACCAGGCCGGCGTCCTCGACCGCGCGCGCGAAGCCCGCGTTCTCGGAAAAGAAACCGTAGCCGGGATGCACGGCGTCGGCGCCGGTGCGCTTGGCGGCCTCCAGGATGCGATCGATCTTGAGGTAGCTTTCGGCGGCCGGGGGCGGTCCCACCGGGACCGCATAGTCGGCCTTGCGTACATGCAGTGCGCCGCGGTCGGCCTCCGAGTACACGGCTACAGCCTCGAGACCCAGTTCGTGGCAGGCGCGGATGACCCGCACCGCGATTTCGCCGCGGTTGGCGATGAGCACGCGCTTGAACATCAGTTCTTCAACCAGTCAGGTCCGCCGGGGACCGAAGGATTAGTCGCAAATTCGTTTATATCCGATAGCGGCTGCGCGGGCGACGGACGCGCAGCCGGCGCGGTTCGCCTCGTCACAGCGGGATGTTTCCGTGCTTGCGCGGCGGATTGCGGTCGCGCTTGTTCTCCAGCGCCTTGAGCGCGCCGATCAGACGCGGCCGCGTGTCGCGCGGCATGATGACTTCGTCCACATAGCCGAGCTCGGCGGCCTTGAACGGATTTGCGAACTTCTTGCGATAGTCGTCGGTCAGACGGGCGCGCTCGGCGACCGGATCCTTGGCCTTCGCAAGTTCATTGCGGAACACGATGTTGATCGCCTGCTCGGGCCCCATCACGGCGATCTCCGCGGTCGGATACGCGAAGTTGAAGTCGCCGCGGATGTGCTTGGAGGACATCACGTCGTACGCGCCGCCGTAGCCCTTGCGTGTGATCACGGTCACTTTGGGCACGGTAGCCTCGCAGAATGCATAGAGCAGCTTCGCGCCGTGACGGATGATCCCGTTGAACTCCTGTGCCGTGCCTGGCAGGTAACCCGGCACGTCGACGAACGTGACAATCGGGATATTGAACGCGTCGCAGAAGCGTACAAAGCGCCCGGCCTTGACCGAAGCGTCGATGTCGAGAACCCCTGCCAGATAAGCGGGCTGATTCGCAACGATGCCGACCGAATAGCCGCCCAGGCGCGCAAATCCGATCAGAATGTTGCGCCCGAAATCCTTCTGAACTTCGAAGAAATGACCCTCGTCCACCACCCGGTGGATTAGATCGGTCATGTCGTAGGGCTTGCTGGGAGTCTCGGGCACCAGGGTGTCGAGTTCCGCGTCGCGCCGGTTAACGTCGTCGGTGGTCGGCACGAAGGGCGGATCCTCGAGATTGTTCGAGGGCATGTAGGAAAGCAGCTCGCGGATCATCAGCAGCGCGCCTTGATCGTCGTCGGCCTCCAGGTGGCATACGCCGGATTTCTGCGAATGCGTATCGGCGCCGCCCAGTTCCTGCATGCTGACATCTTCGTGCGTCGAGGCCTTCACCACGTCGGGGCCCGTGATGAACATGTAAGAGGTGTCGCGCACCATCACGATGAAGTCGGTCATCGCGGGCGAATACACGGCGCCGCCCGCGCACGGACCCAGCACTGCGGAGATCTGCGGAACCACGCCCGATGAAAGCACGTTGCGCAGAAAAATATCCGCATAGCCGGCCAGCGAGACGACGCCTTCCTGGATGCGCGCGCCGCTGCCGTCATTGAGCCCGATAAACGGGCATCCGGTCTTGGTTGCAAGGTCCATCACCTTGCAGACCTTCTCGGCGAATGCGCCGGACAGGCTGCCACCGAAGACCGTGAAGTCGTGCGAGAAGATGCAGACCTGGCGGCCGTCGATGGTGCCGTAACCGGTCACCACGCCGTCGCCCGGTATCTTCTTTTCCGCCATTTCGAAGTCGGTGATTCGATGGGTCTTGAACTTGTCGAGTTCGACGAACGAGCCGGGGTCGAGCAGAAAGTCGATCCGCTCGCGCGCGGTCATGCGTCCGTTCCCGCGCTGCTTCTTGATCCGCTCTTCGCCGCCGCCGGCTTCAGCCTGGCGGGAGAGATTCTGCATGCGTTCGATGTTTTCTTTAAGACCCATGCTTCAATATCCGGTGATCGCGGAATGATACGGTGAGGCGGGCGTCGCGCGCAAACGCGCCGTCGGCCGCCGATTCCGGCAGAATAGATACCGCATGTCCAAGGGCGGTTAAAGTGGCGCCAGGCTGCGATGCGTGGCCTGAACGAGCCGCGCGGCAAGAGGCGCAATCAGTTCTTCGCTTGCGGCGTGAAGTGCTCGAACTTGAAGCGGTCGCCTGCCGCGACGTGATGGCGCGCCGCGAAGCCGCCGTTGACCTCCAGCACATACTGCGACTCGCCCGCCACCTCATCGAGCGACTCCGAGTACGGGCGGGCATTGCGCACGATCCCGATTATCCGGCCGCCGGAGTCCGCGAAGATCATGTCGAGCGGAATCTCCGTGTTCTTCATCCAGAACGCCTGATGCGTCGGCGCGGCGAAGATGAAGATCATGCCCGCGTCCTCGTCGAGATGACTGCGGTACATCAGTCCGGTTTCCCGTTCGCCAGCGGTATCGGCAACCTCGACGTGCACCGCCGCGCGCTCGGCACCGCCCGGTGCGACGATTTTCACGGTCGGCGCGGCGGCGCACGACGCAAACAGGCATGCCGCGAGCAACAGTACGGCCGTGCATCTGCGAACTGGGCTCATCGTGTGCGTCGGAGCGCGGGTCAATCGGCCGCCGCGCCGGCGCCCGGCGGCGTTTCGGGCGAGATCGATTCCAGCTCCAGCCCCGCGGTCTCCGGATAGAAGAAGTACATCACGAACGGTGCGATCATCCAGAACACGGTCAGATATCGCACCGCGATCCAGTGCGAACCGGTATACTTGTAGAGCAGGCCTTCCAGCGCAAGACCGAGCGCGCCGCCCGTAGTCCCGGCGACCGAAAGCGCCGAGCCCGCCGTCGTCCGATGCGAGGTCGGGAACAGCTCGGCGCTGTACGCGGCCAGGATGGTGCCGGACGCGGTATCGAAGAACAGCTCGATAATCCACGCCGGTATCACCGTCCAATTGTGCGTCGAGTACATCCAGACGGTCAGGATCGGCGCGGCCAGAAAGCAGATCGCTCCCATCCGGCGCCGCCCGACCCGATCGCTGAGACGGCCGACGATAATGCTGCCCATGATTCCGACCGCGCCGCCGACGAAGAACAGCGTCGAGACGTTGGCGGGCGAGTACCCATGCGCCTCCTGCAGGTACTTGGGAAAAAATATGCCGGAGGCATTTCCGCCCAGGTTGCCCAGGAACGCCACCACCAGCATCATCACGAGCCGCCGCGGATAGGCGCGAAACAGCGCGAGCACCGGCTGCAGGATGCTGGTCGGATGCGCCGCGGTGGCGGCGGTGTCCTCGAAGCGATGGCTCTCGGGCAGCGCGCGCCGCAGCGGAATTACGATTGCGAGCGGGACCAGCGCCAGCGCGTACAGTCCGCGCCATCCGTACGGGATCACGAAGATGAATGCGAAGGCGAGCGCCGCGATCCCGTATCCGACCGAGGCCAGCGCGCTCAGCAGGCCGACCGTCCATCCGCGCACCGCGGCGTCGACTTCCTCAGTCAGAATCACCAGCGCGACCGTCGCCTCCGCGCCGGCGAACGCGCGCGCGAGCACCTGAAACAGCACGAAGGTTTTCGGGCCCGGCGAAAGCGCGCTCAGCGCGGTGAAGATCGTGTACCCGAAGATCGTATACAGCAGCAGGCGGCGCCGGCCGAAGACGTCGGAAAGTGGAGTCAGCAGCAGCGACATCAGGTAGCCAAGCCTGATCACCGAGAGCACCGCGCCGAGGCGGTCCTCCGCGATACGCAAGCCCTGCTGAATCTGCTTGAGCGCAAGCCCCAGCAGCGCGCGGTCGTAGTTGTCAAAGAATCCCGCCGTGCACGCGATCAGGAATACGCGCCATTGGCGCCGCGTGAACGCCGGCGAGCGGCCGAACAGCCCCAGGTGGATGCTGATACGGTTGTCCGCCGCATCAGCCGGAGAGCTTGCGGGCTGCGGATCGCTCATCGCTCAACTCGAAGCGGTGTGAAGCGCCGTCAGCCGGTAACCAGCGGGAGCGCCTGCAGGCCGCGCAAAAAATACGATCCCTTGTACTCGATCGGCCCGGCGGGATCCTTCATCCGCAGATTCGGGAAGCGCGTGAGCATCTCGCCGAACGCGATCCGCGCTTCCATCCGCGCCAGCGGCGCTCCCATGCAGAAGTGGATTCCTTCGCCGAAGGCCAGATGGTCGTTGGGCGCGCGGGTTATGTCAAAACGGTCCGGCGCGGGAAATTGCGCCGGGTCGCGATTTGCCGCGGCCAGCACCACGACCACGATTCCTCCGCCCGGAATCTCGACGCCGCCGAGCTCCGTCGCATCCTTGGGAAAGCGCGCGGTCGATTGCACCGGCCCGTCGTACCGCAGCATCTCCTCGATCGCGCTCTCCAGAAGCGCCGGGCTGCGGCGCAGAAGTTCGAGCTGGTCGAGGTTTCGCATCAGCGCGAGCGTGCCGTTTCCGATCAGATTCGTCGTGGTCTCATTGCCGGCAATCAGCAGCAGCGCAAGGAAACTCAGCACTTCGGGCATGCTGAGCGCCTCGGCGTCGTCGTGCGCGGCGACCAGAGCGCTTACCAGGTCGGCGCCCGGCTCGCGGCGCCGGCGTTCAGTTTCGTCGCGGAAGAAGTTGATGAGCGAGTCGATCGCATCCTTCTGGTCGGGCGTGGTCGGCCCTCCGGGCGGGTTGTTGCCGGCCGCGACAATGCGATCCGACCAGTCCTTGAAGGTCGCGTACTTTTCCTGCGGCACTCCCAGCATGTCCGCGATCACTTTGACCGGCAGCACGTTGGCGAAATCCGCCATCAGGTCGAACTCGCCGCGCCGCACAGCATCGTCGAGCAATTCCACGGCGATCCGGCGGATGCGCGGCTGCATCTCGCGGATGCGCCGCGGCGTGAAGTCGCGGCTGATGAGCCGGCGCAGACGGGTGTGATCCGGCGGATCGGAGTTGAGCACGTTGCGCGGCGACGAAAACGGGTTCTGATACGCTCCCGGCGGTGGCGGCGGCTGCACGCTGGAGAATCGCGCCGGATCGCGCAGCACCGCGGCGGCGTCTTGATAGCGCGCCACCAGCGCCACCGGCATCGGCGTGAGCTGCACCATCAGCGGTGGCGATGCCGACAGCGCGCCGTAATGAGGATACGGGTTGGCGCGGAAATCGGGATCCCACGGATTGAAGTAGATCTTTGCTTCCGCCATCCGGACAGTCTCCCGCGCTCAGCGACGGCTTATTCGATCGCCATCGGCAGCGCTTCCAGTCCGCGCAGAAAATACGATCCCTTGTACTTGAGCGGCGCCGCCGGATCCTTGAGCCGCAGGCCCGGGAAGCGCCGCAGCATCTCGCCGATCGCTACCGCCCCCTCCAGCCGCGCCAGCGGCGCGCCGAGGCAGAAATGAATCCCCTCGCCGAAGGCGACGTGGTCGCGCGGCTCGCGAGTGACGTCGAAGCGGTCGGGTTCGGGAAATTGCGCGGGGTCGCGATTTGCCGCCGCCAGGATCACAAAGCATCCGGTTCCCGCCGCTATCTGCGTGCCGCCGATCTCAACGTCGGCCAGCGAGCGGCGCGTCGTGGATTGCACCGGCCCGTCATAACGCAGAATCTCCTCGACCGCGCGCGGAGTCAGCTCCGGCGAGCGGCGCAACAGGTCCATCTGGTCGCTGTTGCGCCCGAGCGCGAGCATTCCATTGCCGATCAGATTGGTCGTGGTTTCGTTACCGGCGAGCAGCAGCAGAATTACGAAGGCGAGAAGTTCACCGGCATCCAGCGTCTCGTCGTTGTCGTCGTGCGCCGCGACGAGCGCACTAACCAGGTCGGCGCCGGGCGCGCTCCGGCGCTTTTCGATCTCCGCGGCAAAATACTCCCGGATGCGATCGCCCGCCTCGCGCACCTCGGGCGGAACCGGCTGGCCAGGAAGCGTGTTGCCGCCCGCGATCACGATGTCCGACCAGTGCTTGAACTGCGCGTATTGCTCGTGCGGAACCCCGAGCATCTCCGCGATCACCATCACCGGCAGCGCGTTGGCCACGTCGGCCATCACGTCCATCTCGCCCTTGCGCGCGACCGCGTCGAGCAGCATCGCGCTGAACTCGCGCACGCGCGGCTCCATCTCGCGGATCCGGCGCGGAGTGAAATCGCGCGAGACCAGACGCCGCAGGCGGCTGTGTATGGGCGGGTCGGCGAACAGCATCGTGGTCGCGCCGCGAAACGGTCCCTCGTCGCGCATCTCCGGCGGGCGCGTCTGCACGCTGGAGAAGCGCTGGTGGTCCTTCAGGATTGCGGTTACGTCCGCGTAGCGCGCGACCAGCGCGGTCGGCCCGAACAGATCGAGCTTTCGCGGCGCTCCGTCGAGCAGCAGTTTGTAGTACGGGTACGGATTGTCGCGGAACGAGGTGTCCCACGGGTTGAAGTAGACTGGAGTCGCTTCCGTGCTCATCAGATTGTCTCCACTATTGCCGCTCGCACCCGCGAATGCCGCCGCCGCGCCGAGGGCGTGGCCGCATCCCGATTTCCCGGAATGCAACGGCGATGCCGCTTAAATTTGCGTGGACCTGCGTGCGCCCGGGGCAAACTCAGGCGCACGAGTGGGGCTGCATGCAGCAGCCGTGTTTCATCCTGGGCCTCAGTTGATTGCCATTTCCAGCGCCGCCAGCCCGCGCAGGAAAAACGAACCCTTGTACGTTAGCGCGGCTCCGGGATCGGCAATCCGCAGCCGGGGAAAGCGCGCGAGCGCCTGTCCGATTGCGATTGACGCTTCCAGCCGTGCCAGGCCGGAGCCGACGCAATAATGAATGCCTTCGCCGAATGCCACGTGGCCGCTGCGGGTCTCGCGCGTGATATCGAAGCGATCGGGATCCGGAAATTCCGCCGGATCGCGATTGGCGGCGGCCAGCAGCACGAACGCACCCATTCCCCTTTTGATCTCGGTGCCCCCAATCTTCGTATCGCGCGTCGCGGTGCGAAAGGTCGCCTGCACCGGGCCGTCGTACCTGAGCATCTCCTCAATCGCCCGCGGCATCAGGTTGGTCCGCTCCCGCAGCATCGCAAGCTGCTCCGGATGACGTCCGAGCGCGAGCATCCCGTTGCCAATCAGGTTGGTGGTGGTCTCGTTGCCGGCGAGCAGCAGCAACACCACGAACTCAAGCAATTCGCCCTCGCTTAGCGCCTCGGACTGATCGTGCGCGGCGACCAGGGCGCTCACCAGGTCGGCGCCCGGTTTGGCGCGGCGCTTTTCGATTTCGGCGGCGAAGTAGCCGCGCAAATCCTTGAGCGCCTGTTTGATATCCTCGGGCATCGGCATCCCGGGAAGCACGTTGTCGGATTCCACGACCTTGTCCGACCAGCGCTTGAACTGCTGGTAAAGCTCGGGCGGAACCCCGAGCATCTCCGCGATCACCATCACCGGCAGCGGCGTAGCGAGATCGGCGATCACGTCTAGCGTCCCGCGCCGCGCCGCGCCGTCGAGCAACGAGGCGGCGATCTCGCGGATTCGGGGCTCCAGCTCGCGGATGCGCCGCGGCGTGAAGTCGCGCGAGACCAGCCGGCGCAAACGGGTATGCACCGGCGGGTCAGCAAACAGCATCGAGGGTTCCGCCTGGAACATGTCGAGCTGTTCCTGGAACGCCGCATTTGGCTGCTGCACGCTGGAAAAGCGATCATGATCGAGCAGCATCGTCCTAACGTCGGCATAACGGGCGACCAGCGCGAATTTCTCGAACAGATCGATGATCCGCGGCGGCCCCTGCACGAGCGGCTTGTAATGCGGATATGGATTAGCGCGAAAGTTCTCGTCCCACGGGTTGAAGTAGAATTCGGGCGCCGATGCGCCTGCGACGGCTTCACTCATTTTGCGGTTGCCTCCGTATTTGATTGGGACGCCGGCTGGCGCGCCGCCGCCAGCATCGAGCACGCAATTTTCTTCAGCGACTCGATCGCGCGCTGGAACGCGGGCGTGTCTTCATCGGTCGTGCATTCCAGCACCCGCTCCAGCGCGAGCGCTTCGAGCTGGCCGAAGATCAGTCCGATCAGCTCGTCCAGTTCCGCGCCGCGATCGGGCGGCCAGTCGAGAATCTCGCCGAACCCGCGCTCGACGCGCTCGATCAGGCGCTCACTCGCCGAGCGCACCGGCTCGCGAAGCTTCGCGTCCGTGCGGCTCGCAACGACCAGCTCGAGCCATGCGTAGAAGGTCGGACCCTTGAAAAATCGCCAGTTCAGATCGACCAGCCATCGCAGCCGCTGCTCGGGCGAGCCGGGCGGAATTTCGGCGGCCAGGCTGCGTGACTCGTGCGTGCGCAAATCGAACAGGTACTCCAGCGCGCTGACCACCAGCTCATCCTTGGTGGGAAAATGATGAAGCTGCGCTCCGCGAGACACCCCCGCGCGCGAAGCGATTTCGATTGTTGTGGTGCCCGCGTAGCCGCGCTCGTACAGGCAGGCGACCGCGGCCTCCATCAGGCGGCGGCGGGTTTCGGCACTGCGTTCCTCTTGCAGAGTTGGCATAGGACCCTGTCAGAACAGTTGGGAATCAAGCTGTGCGAGATCAGAATCGGAAACTCGAGACGGAGCGATGGTAGCCAACAGTCGCGACTGTTGCAAGCAGTCCTGACTGTTTGTTGTCCGCTTTTGCTTCCGGCCGCAACGCCATTCATCATTGACGCCGCCGGGTCCATGTCATGACGCAAGATGATTTTGCCGCCGTGATTTCCCAGCGCCTCGGATGCGATCCGGCGCGCGCTCTCGCCATCCTCGGCGCCGTGCTTGCGACGGTTCGCGACGGACTTGGCGATGAGGAAGCGCGTCAGGTCGCCGCGTGTCTACCCGGCGCAATCAGCGCGCTGATGCCCGAGCGGACCGGCGAGCGTCCCGAACTGCCCGAGACGGGTGGGCGCGGCTTTCTGGCAATCGTTCGCGCGCGAGCGGGATTGGAGAGCGACTCAGCGGCGGGACGCGCGGTGAGAGCGACGTTTGGCGCGATGCTGGAATCCAGCGGAGTCGCCGGGCGGCGCGGCGCGTGGCACGGCCTGCGTCATCTGCCGCCGGAGCTGAAAACGATTTGGATGCGGATCTTCCGGAGCGCTAATTTTCCGGTCGAGCGCCTGGTTCAGCGGCCCTGAAACTTTGGCCGGCGCTTTTCAAGGAACGCGCGCACGCCTTCCTTGTAATCCTCGCTGTCAAAGCATGCGGTAATCAGCTCGCCGATCTCTTCGATGTCGCGGTCCCTGGCGTCCTTGAGCGCCTCGTTGATCGTCTTTTTCGCCGCCATCATCGTGAGCGGCGCGTTGGCGCTCATGCGGGTCGCATAGTCGCGCACGAAACTCTCGAGCTCCGCGGGTTCGACAACCTGATTCACCAGCCCCATGCGCGCCGCTTCGTCGGCCTCGAACAGCCGCGCCGAGAGCAGGATATCGCGGGCGTTGGCGTGGCCCACCGTATGCGCCAGCGCCATCACGCCCTCCAGCGGGTATGCGAGTCCCAGCCGCGCGGCGGGAACGCCGAGCCTGGTGCCGCGCGCGGCGATCCGGATATCGCATGCGAGCGCGACCTGCACGCCGCCTCCGACACAGAATCCGGAGATCATCGCGATGATCGGCTTGTCGCAGTCGATCATCGAGCCGATCGCGCGATTGGGCGCATCGCGATACGCGCGCGCCTGCGCCGCATCGGCGCGCAGCTTTGGAAACTCCGAGATGTCGGCGCCTGAGATGAACGCTTGCGGGGTGGCGCCGCGCATGATGATCACGCGGATGTCGGGGTCGCTCTCCAGTTCGGCGACTCCTTCCGGAATTCGCTGCCAGGTCCTAAGATTGAGTGCGTTGCGGACTTGCGGGCGGTTGAGCACGAGCCATCCGAGCGGAGCTTCGTGCCTGACGATCAAAGGGTCGGCTACTTGTGTGTCACTCACGTTACGCGCTATCCCCGGTTGGGCTGAACGATGGTCATAATCGACAAGGCTAAGAGTTCCGACTTCGAGCAAGTTATCGCGCTCGGCCGCCCAGAGCAAAGGAGCGCGATTGGCGTCGCGATGGGGCAGGGGCGATGCGCGGTGGCGCGGGTGGACGGCGTGGTGCGCGGCTTCATGATCATGGACGCGAATTTCTTCGGCCACGGCTTCGTCGAACTGCTGCACGTGCATCCGGACTTCCGGCGCCGGGGAATCGCCATCGCGCTGATGAGATCGGCCGAAATCGACGCGCCGACGGAAAAGCTCTTCACTTCGACCAATCTGTCCAACCTCCCGATGCAAAAGCTTTGCGAGAAGATCGGATTCGTGCGCAGCGGAATTATCGAGAATCTCGACGAAGGCGACCCCGAGCTGATCTACTTCAAGCGGCTGGCGCCCTCCGCGCACGGTTCGGACCGGGAGCGCGACTGACGCCAATTCGGCGCCCAAGCGGCGCGAACGGAAATGAAAGCGAGAAGGGAATGAAGAAAGTCTCCGGCCCGCTGCTTGCCGCTCTGATCGCAACTCTCACTCTCGGAGCCGCATTTACCTCCCCGGCACGCGCGCAAGCGCTGCCCGGCAAGCAACTCGGCAAGATCCTCGGGCAGACCCCGATGGAAACGGCCGGCGGCGTGCTGAAGTTCAGCTGGCTCAGGACCGACCTGCGCGTCCGCGTCGGCCGCGTGGAGATCGAGCCCGCGCTGGCGATGCGTTCGTGGGCGTCATTCGACTCCACCGGCGAGTCTCGCGCCGCGCTGGTGACCGGTGAGCTGGTGGTCACCGAGGGCGAGGCGCAGAAAGCAATCGACGCGCTGCAGGCGTCAAACTTTAACGTCACCGGTATCGGCGATCATCTGAGCGGTGAAACGCCGCGCCTCACCTACATCAACTTCAACGCCGGTGGTCTGCCCGCCGATCTGGCCATGGGCCTGATGAAGGCGCTGCGCAAGACTGCGACGCCGCTGAACCAGCACGGCGGATCGCATCTGCTGCGCGCGATGGAGAGTGAACCGGCGTGGGCCGCAAGCGTGCGCGGCGCGCTCGGGCGCAAGGGAGTCTGGCACGATCGCGTGCTTACCATCAGCATCCCCCGCAACGACGAGATTCGGATCGCGCTCACCCTGGTGACGCCGCCGATGGGCACCGCGGTATCGCTCAATTTCCAGAGCGCGGGAGCGCAGGTCGCGGGCGCCGGACAGATCGTGCTGATGAGCGAGGAGGTTAATCCCGTCGTCGCCGAACTGCGGCGCAACGGAATCGCGGTGACCGCGCTGAGCGACAATCTGCTGGGCGAGTCGCCGCGGCTGTGCTTTCTCCACTACTGGGTGGTGGGAAAGCCCAAGCCCATAGCTGCGGCGCTGGCAGCCGCGATGAACCGGATCAACGTGCGCGCGCCGAAGTAGGGCCGTGCGAGGCGCGATCAGAGCTTCGCGATTATCTCGTTCTGAATCTGCTCCAGCCCGCGCGTGAGACCTTCGGGATCGTATCCGGGCGGCGCCACGACCACCCGCGTCACCCCGACGTCCTGCACGCGCTTGATCACATCGGCCTTCGCGGCGCCCATGCAGCTAAGCTCAATCTTCGAGGGATCCCGCCCGGCCTTCTTCGCCTCCTCGGACATCATCGCGATGAGTTCCTTGAGCTTGGCGGGATCGGCGATCGCCGGAAAGAAACCGTCTCCGAAGCGTCCGGCGCGCCGCGCGGCGGACGGCGAATGACCGCCGATCACGATCGGCACGCCGCCCTTCTGCACCGGCTTGGGGAACGATTTGGCATTGGTGAAGTCGAAATGCTTGCCGTGGAACGACGCCGACGGCTCGGTCCAGAGCGCTCGTATCGCCTGGATCGCCTCGTCCGTGCGGCGCCCCCGCTGATTGAAATCCAGGCCCAGCGCGTCGAATTCCTCTTTGAGCCATCCGCTGCCGATTCCCAGCACCACGCGTCCGCCCGACATCACGTCGAGTGTCGCAACTTCCTTGGCGACGTACAGCGGATGGCGCTGCGGCAGGATCAGGATTCCGGTCGCGAGCTTGATCGTCTTGGTGATTGCGGCGGCGTAAGCGAGCGGCAGCAGCGGATCTTCTATGGGAACTTCTTCGCGTCCCGGTATCTTGCCGCTGCGCGAGTATGGATATGGCGACTTGTAATCCTGCGGGATCACCACGTGCTCGACGGTCCACAGGGATTCGAAGCCGGTGCGCTCGGCTTCCTTCACCAGGTGGGTGAACAGGCGCGGATCCGAGAATGGTCCCGAGTTCACGAACATCAGGCCGAGTTTGATCGCCATCGCGTTAACCTCGCAGGAATCAGGTGAGCGCCCAATCTAGCGCGCGCCGGTTTCAATTCACAATTGCCGCGCGCTTGCGTCACAGATGCGTTTCGCGCGCAATTGCGGCGGGCAGGCCGCAGATGGAATCGAAGCTGACCCTCGTCGTCGCGCTCTATATCAATCCGGGCCGCGCTGCCGAGTTCGAGCAGTTCGAATTCGCGGCTGCCGCAATCATGAAGCGCCACGGCGGCGCGATAGACAGAAGGATCGCGCTCGCGCCCGACGCCGCGGGCGCCACGCCGCACGAGGTGCATATCGTCACGTTCCCCGACTCGGCCGCGTTCGCGCGTTATCGCACCGACGATGATTTGCAGGCGCTCGCGGATCTGCGGCAGCGGGCAATTCGCAAGACGGTGATTTGGTCCGGCGCCGATCTGCCGCCGTTCAGTAAGTCATCCGAGTGAATTGGTGCGCCCGTACTGCCGGCCGTCCATTGTGATTTGCGCGGGCGGCGGGCCAAGGCGCGGATCGTCACCGGAGATGCATCGCGAAGTGTCTATCGCCGTCCCGGGCATCGCGGCGATCAACTGGCGGCGGATATCCTCGCACTGCGCCCTGGAATTGAACTCGTCGATGGTCTTCCACTGCGAGAGCGGCGCGAAAATCAGGCGCCGGTTGGAGCCGCCCGGCGGCGGGAGCATCAGGTACCACCCCATCAGCGCGATCGCCACAGCGTGACTGCGCTTCATGCATCTTCATTACCACCGCGCCGCCGCGCTCCGAAGGGATCGGGGCATCGCAGCCACCCCCTTCGCTATCGCACGCGGCCTCCCTTGTCCAAATCGGGCGGTCGGGTTAGTTGTTGTGCCCATGGATATCGGAAAAGTCGGAGTATGGTTCTTCCTTGACGGGATGACCGCGCCGCAGTCGCTGGAATTCGCAAGGGCGGTCGAAAAGGCGGGCTACCCCGCGCTGTGGATCCCGGAGGCGGTGGGCCGCGAGCCATTCGTGCACGCCGCCTACCTGCTGACCCACACCGAGCGGCTCAATATCGCCACCGGCATCGCGAACATCTGGGCGCGCGACGCGATCACGATGGCCGCGGCGTCCAAGACCGTCGCGGAGCTGTCGGGCTCGCGCTTCATGCTCGGCATCGGCGTCAGCCACAAGCCGATCGTCAGCAACCTGCGCGGTCATTCCTACGAAAAGCCTTACAGCTACATGAAGGAGTATCTGCCCAAGATGAAGGGGGCGCTGTACCGCGCGCCGGAGCCCAAGGAGCCGGTGCCGGTGGTGCTGGCCGCGCTGCATCCCAAGATGCTCCAGCTATGCGCGACCCAGGCCGACGGCACCCACACCTACTTCGTGCCGCCCGAGCATACCGCGTGGGCGCGCAAGGCGATCGGTCCCAAGCCGCTCATCTGCGTCGAGCAGGCCGTGGTTCTCAACACCGACGCCGCCAAGGCGCGCGCGGCTGCCCGCGAATACATGAAGACCTACGTTCCGCGCCTGCCCAATTACACCAACGCGCTCAAGGCGCTCGGATGGGCCGACAAGGAATTCGAGAACGGATGCAGCGATCGGCTGGTCGACGCGATCGTCGCGTGGGGCACCGAGGACAAGATCAAGGATCGCATCCAGGCCCATCTCAAGGCCGGCGCGTCGCACGTCTGTATCCAGCCCATCAATGTGGACAACGCGATGCTGCCCGATATGCGCACGGTGCAGGCGTTCGCGCCGAAGTGACCAACCGGTGCGCGGGGCGCCGCCGTTCCGCGCACCGCCGCAACCTGGCCCAGGAGAATCGTTCCCGATGCGTTTGAATCTGACCCGCGCCGCCGCGCACGCAGCCACACTAGCGATCATGCTCGCGCTGTCGGGATGTTTCATGTCCGGCCAGGAGCAGCAGGCCCAGCAGGCCGAAGCCGCCGCCGCGCACGCGGAAGCGGCCGCCGCGAAGGCCGAGGATTCGGCGGACAAGGCGCTGGTGGCGGCACAGCAGGCGACGGTGGCGGCAGACAAGGCGGTTGCCGCCGTGGCAGAAGCGACCAAGGCGCTGGATCGCGCATCGCAGCGGCTCGAGCAGATGCGCGAGCAGCAGGAAGCGCTGCGCGCCCGCGAGCGCAAGCATCGCGCGAAACCGCCGGTACACGCGGCGGCGTCTGCCGCGGCGTCGCCGGCATCCGCGGCCACGCCGATCGCGGATTCGTCGCCGGCGCCGGCAGCGTCGGCCTCGCCCTCCAACTGACGGCGCCCCGATGGCGCGAGCCGGATCGATGAACGCGCTGAGGCTGTTTGGCGACCGGCTGGCGACGCCGATCGGACCGCTGCTGATCGTCACCGGCGAGGATGGCCGGGCGTGCTTCGTCGATTTCGAAGATGACGAAGATCGAATCCAGCGCCTGATTCCGCGCTACTACGGCGAGGGCGCCTGTCTGACCAGCGACCGGCCTCCCGCACCGATCCGCGATTCGCTCGCCGCGTACTTCGCGGGCGACTTGCACGCGATCGACTCGATTCCAGTCGCGACGCCGGGCACACCATTCCAGCGGCGCGTATGGTCGGAGCTGCGCGGGATTCCGGCCGGGCAGACTATCTCCTACGGCACGCTCGCGCGCCGAATCGGATCGCCGGCGGCGGTGCGCGCGGTCGGACTTGCCAACGGCGCCAACCCGATCGCGATCGTGGTGCCGTGCCATCGCGTGATCGGCGCCGACGGCTCTCTCACCGGCTACGGCGGCGGACTGGCGCGCAAGCGATGGTTGCTCGCTCACGAAGGCGCCGAACTCCCGCTCGCGATACGAACGCATCAGCCGTAACCTCTTCCGAGGTGCGCGCTCGCATGAGTCCGAGTCCGCGCGCATCCCAGCGGCTCGCCATCGGGGGCCTCCAGTGGCTAGAATCGTCTCGCCGGCGCGTAGCACGCGCCCGATGATTGGAACCCGATGGCGCAGCCCGCAGAGAAACCGCCCGCAGACCTGGCGCGCGACGCGAGGATCGCGCCGCCGACGCGCCGGCACGCCTGGATCAATATCGCCGGACCGCTGTGCGCGATCGCGCTCGGCGTCGCGGCGGCCTCGATGTACTTGAAGCCCATCGGGACGCTCAGATGGCTGCAGCTGATGCGCCTGGGATGGTCGGGCGTGACCCAGAACGAGCTCGCCACCGACTCGGGGCTGATGACCTATTTCATCACCGGCGGATACTCGGAGCAGTATCCGGTGGTGATGGTGCATGGGCTCGGCCCCAACGCCGCCCTGGAATGGCGCGACGTGATGAGCCCGGTGGCGACGGCGCACTTCAAGGTTATCGCGCCCAACCTGATGGGCTTCGCGTCCTCCGAGCACAAGCAGGTCGATTACTCGATCGCCTACCAGGCCAAGGCGCTCGGCCAGATGATCGACGGGCTCAAGCTCGACCACCTCAACCTGGTCGGCAGCGACGTCGGTGCGGACGTGGTGCTCTACTACGCCGTCGATCATCCCGGAAAAGTCGAGCGCCTGATCCTCGTCTCGGGCGGACTCTACGGCGCGGCCGGCGCCGCCAGGCTCAAGGCGATGATCCCGAAGACGCCCGACGACATGCGCCAGCAGATCGACCAGAGCTTCTACGGGATGCCGCCGATGCCCGACTTCATGTACGAGCGCATGATGGCGGCGCTGGCGGACGACTTTCCCGCCCAGGCCGGGATGATCAGCTCGATCCCGCGCGACGAGGGGCACATCCGCGCCAAGCTCGGGCAAATCTTCAACACCCTGACCATCATCATCAGCGGCGGGAAGAATCCGTACTTCACCAATGCCGAGGCCGAGCGCCTGCACTCGGACCTTCCCGGATCGGGAATCGTGAAGTTCAAGACTTCCGGGCCCTTTCCGATGCTGGAGTACCCCGAGGACTTCTCCGACTCGATCATCTTCATTCTCAAGCAGCAGGAAGGCTCCTGAGGACCGCGCGCGCCACCCGGACTCGCTTGCGTCAGCGCCGGTCCTCTGCGATAAGCGGGTTTGGCAAAAGCCCCGGATAGGAGCCGGCCCAAGATGAAACTCTACAATATGAATCTCTCCAATTTCGCGACCAAGTGCCGGATCGCGATTTACGAAAAGAACCTGCCCATCGAGATGGCCGCGATTCCCGGCGGCGACCTGCATTCCGCCGAGTACCAGAAGATAAATCCACTCGGAAAGACGCCCTCGCTCGACGCCGACGGCCTGCTGATTCCCGAGTCCGAAGTGATCAACGAGTACCTCGAGGACAAGTACCCCAATCCTCCCCTGCTGCCGAAGTCGCCCGAAGCGCGCGCCCGCGTCCGCATCCTGACCCGCTTCCATGACCTTTACCTCGAACCTCCCCTGCGCGCGCTGTTCCCGCAGATGAATCCCAAGACCCGCGACGACAAGGTGGTCAACGAGAAACTCACCGAGGAAAATGCCCGCCTCGACCAGCTCGAGAAGATGCTCGCCGAGAGCGGATTTGCATGCGGCGCCGAGTTCACCCTGGCCGACTGCGCGCTCGCGCCCACGATGTTCTTCGCGGTGAACCTGCTCGGGATGTTCGGGGCCAAGCCGCCGCTGGAGGCCCGCCCCAAGCTCGCCGCCTGGTGGAGCCACGTTCAGACCCGGCCCTCTGTGAAGAAGGCGCTGGCCGAGATGGCCGAGGCGATGGCCGCGATGCAGCGCGGCAGCCGCTGACCCGCGCCAACTCTGCGCTGCTGATAGATTCCGCTCGCCGCCACGCGCGACCCTTCTGCTTCTCCCCCGCTCGCCGCGACGCGAGCGCGACCCTTTCTGCTTCTCCCCCGCTCGCCGCGACGCGAGCGCGACCCTTTCTGCTTCGCCCCCGTTTTTTGACACGGGGGAGAATACAAGAGGGGGGTGCCCGCCTCCCTCCTCGCCTCAACCCCGATGGCTTCGCCGAAGGCCATCCCGGCGGCGAAGCCGCGACGAAACACCTTGCCGATGCTGGATGAATTCTGAGCCGCGCGATGGCTCCGATTAATTTTCTCCCGGGGCGGATTCGCCCTCTCTCCCGGCGTCCTGCTCGCCACCACTCTCTGTTGGATCACCTTCTTCGGTGCCCTTTCACTATGCGTGGTCGCGGCGCGGCCGGAGCCGTTCATATGATCCGGTGCGCGCCTGATTTTGTCCGCGGCATTCATCGCCAAGACGATCGTTGCACAGCCGGCTCGCGAGCATAAGGATGAACAGTTCATCCATGAACTAAATTGGCAAAAACCCTAACACTTGTTAGGTAGAACGCATCAAGCGTAATCCGCGGATTCCCCAGATTTATCAGGCACTTGGCGCGATCGGCCCGCGCCGGCCCACGGCGCGATCCCTCCGCAGGGGTGGGGTCGTTTTTCGGCCCTTCCTGAACGAGCGTTCAGATTTGTCCGCGCAGCATTTGAATTCCCGTCGGTTGGCTGTGGAGGTGTCGCGCCCTGTCATTCCACGCACTCCTTTGCGTGGAATCCCGGAGCCGGGATCCCTTCGACTGCGTTCAGGACAGCCTCTTCGACTCCACCCGCAGCGGCCATCGCCTGCCCTGAGCGAAGTCGTAGGGCTCAGGATGACACCGGGACGCGCCGAAGGCGCGTATCGAGCGCAGCGAGCGCTGTTTTCCTGCCCTCTCCCTGTCAGGGAGAGGGCACGAGCAAAGCGAGGAGGGTGAGGGTCCGCTTTCAGCGCCGCATAGTTTTGCGGCGCGATTTTAGTTCCGCTCTGTGGTCCGCCTCTTGCGTCATCCTGAGCGCAGCCAAGAATCTCGCGCGGTTTGCCGCGCGTCACAGCGGACCGCGCATACTCACGAGTCTTGCGTTGGCCACGGATAGGTTTGAGCGACGACGGCCCGGTAGTTCGCGTCGAGTTCCGGTTCCATCAGGATGATCGCCGCAATCCGCCGCGCCATGTTTGTCACTTCGATGACCTCGTCGGGAAACAGGTCACGGCCGAGCAAATCGCGCTCGCGATAGCTGAGCCACTTCTTGATCACCTGGTAGCCACCGATCGTGTATTCCCAGACGCGGATTGGAATGTTACGCCAGTACGCGATCTGATTAAGGTAGATGTCGCAAGTGTGCCCGCCGAGAAGCTGCTCCAGGTCGGCCAGCCTCATTTCGAGCGCCGTCGCGCCTGCCGCGAGCGCCGCTTCCTCTGTATCAGACCAATCGCGTTCGACGATCCGGCCCTTCCCGGGCATGACCGCACCGCCTTTGCCGGCGTGGCCCCAACCGGCTGACAGCGCGAGTTCGCCTTTCTCGGGGCGCAACGAGCCGCCGCCTTCGCGCGCGATCACAGCCAGCTCCTTAATCTCGCTGCGCACGCTACCGCTCGTAACCCCTTCGACCTTCGATTCAGTGTCGAGTAGCGCTGCGATCTCGTGGCCGAGCTTGGCGGAGGAAAGCAAAACGTCTTTTGAGTTCGGCAGCGGAATCCGAGGCCAGTCCTGTCGAACGCCGTCGGAGTTCTCCGTCAGATAAGATTGCGAGTAGCCGATTGCGAGGGCGTGGAGCCAGATTGTAGACGCGACGCGTGCATCAGAATCGCCCCCCGGCATCCCAAGGGTTTGTAGGTACGCGCGGAGAGCGGCTGAGGCGTTAGCTCTTATCTTGGCGGTGGATTCCGGCACGAACGAAGTCTGCCTCTCCGAGCTACCAGCCCCGCCCTTGGTATACTCAATCTTGAGGCGGGTCGGGAAGTGCCGAGCATGACCTGAGATCGAGTCGTAGTCGCAAACAGATCTCGAGAAATAGAATGGGGATCCCTCCGGCTGTTTGTCGGCTGTATCGCGGGTAATAAAGAAGCGGATTCCGGGAATGCTCCGCAGCGAAAGCAGTTCCGGACTTGGCCGCGAAAACAAAGGCTGAATGCTGGGGTCTAGGTATGCGAGCCTTATGTCAAATGGCTTAAAGGGGTACGACGCGATCTTGCTCTCACCGTACTCTACCGCCTTTTCTATCAACGCACGCCTTGATTTCGTCGCTTCAAATTCTCCGGATGACTTCATGAATCTCGGGGCAAGCTCCGAGACAAACTCGTCGCTATTTTTCGGGCTAAGATAGTCTCTGAGCAGAGCAAGCTGGTCCCTTTCTCCACGGAAAACAACGAGAGAATTCCCGCGACGCTCGACGGGGCCGTTGAAGTGTTGATGCGCAAGCTCTGGAACCTTGGGCCAACTGAGATACTGAGACGACGCCTTCGACGGACGAAACGAGTATCGATTTTCTTCCGACGGCGCGCAGCCGCGATAGGGAGGCGACGGATTTGCGCCTGCCAGGGATTCCAATAGAGCCGCGCGTTTGGCTGCGCCCCAAAAGTGGCGGAAGTTCACCGAGCCGCCACCGGAATGCTTGGCCCGGCGGACTAGCATACCGATCGCGGTTCCAACGCGGATTCCTGCTTTGTTGTATCTGGTCGAAAAGACGCTCGGGTCCGGCTTTCCCTCAGGAGTCCGCTTTCCTGTCTCGCGGCTATCGCCGTTCAGACAATCGATCCAAATGCGGTCGAATTCGTCTATGAATCGCTTGCGCATCACAACGTAGGATGGGTCGCCGAGGTAGGAAAAGTTCGAAATAAAGCAGACGATCCCCTCGCGGGGCTTGCGCTCAACGATTCTGCGCTCGGCCACGCGGAAGAATCGGACATACAAATCGTCGAGATTGAACTTCTTGATTCCCCAATCCGAGACCAATCCGCGTTTGTAAATGTCGACGATTCCGCCCTCTTCCTCGGGACTTACACCGTCAAATGCATTGTACGGCGGGTTGCCAAGTATCACTAGAATCGGCTTGTCCTGCTTGACTTCGGCGGCGGCGTCGCGCTCGGCCTCCAGCTCCGGCAACGCAAGGATGTGCTGCTTCGGCTCTTCCGGCGGCTCCCATCCGGTGAGAGCGTTCGTCAAAAACACTCCAGCCCGCTCGGTGCCTTTGCTTCCGAGCGGCGCGCCCAGCCCGCGGAGCGCGAGGCCCATCTGCAGGTGTGCCACCACGAATGGCGCGGGCATGATCTCGAATCCGAAGACCCGCTTGAGCGCCGCCTGTTTCACCGCGTGCGCAGTCAGCGCGTCCTCGCCCTTCTGGGCCAGCGTTTTATGGACGCGCCTCAGCACCTCCACCAGGTAGCTGCCGGTCCCGCAGCAGGGATCGAGCACGTAAACGCGATCGTCGGCGAGGCCGTCGGGAATTTCCAGTTCCGAGCGCAATACGGCATCCACGCGCTCGACCATGTAGGTGACAACTTCAGGCGGCGTGTACCAGACGCCAAGCTGCTTGCGTAGATCGGGGTCATAGGCTTGGAGGAACGGCTCATAGAAATATTGGACCGCGTGCTCCTCCTCGAACGCCTTGAAGAAGTCCGCGGGCACGACGCGGTTAAGGACGTTGCCGGCCCAATCAAGCACTTCGTCGACGGTCAGCGCCTTGAGCTTGCTGACCGCCGAAACCTCGTGGAATAGAGCCGCAACGATTGGCACCTGCAAATAGTGCTCCGCGAGGCGCCAGTCGAACGACTTGTCGTTATTGCTGCGGCCGCGCGCCCACAGGACCCACGCGGCGAAGACCCCATAGAAGAGCGTCTGGACCAACGTCGATCGGAAGAAATGCTCGCCCTTTTCGTCCTCGAATTTGATTCCGAGCGCCTGCTCCAGTGCTTCGCGAAGCGCGTCGAGCGCGGGCAGCTTGCGATGCTCAACGCGGTAGCGCGCCTCGCGCGCGTACGAGGCCAGAAACCAGGCGAGCTGCTTGGGATCGGAGAGCGGCGCGGGATAGAGCATCACGCGCATCAGGAATTCCGCGAATCGCTCACCGTGAATCTCGGCCGCGGTCTGCGAGTGGCTGGTCATGTCCCAGAATTCGTCCGGTCCGGCGGCGAGGCTGTAGCTTTCCAGCGTTGCCGCTTTTCCGTCGTCGCCGCGCGTCACCAATACGAAGTCGCGGAAATTCGTGAGCAGGACCTGCTGGTAGGTCTTCAGGTACTTCGCGAGCTGCTCGGACGCAGCCACCGCGAATATGTCGTCAGCGACCGGTTTCGCCTCGACCGCGCCGCGCGAGGGCGGGGTACCCACGGGCGCCTCGTCCGCGCCCTTTGGAATCTGGTCCGGCGTGAATAGACCGCCGTCGGGCAGGCCCGCACCCATCGATTTGGGATGTATCGTGCAGCGGACCTTGGGCTTGAGCTTGTGTCCGATCTCGTTGAGGAGCGCGCGAAGCACCGGATAGAAGGAAGTTTCCGCAACGCCCCCCGAGGCGCGGGTCTCGCGCATCTCGCGCAGATAGGTTTCGAGTATCTCCACCGTAGAACTGCAAGATATCAGATAGATGACTACCGCGTGCAGTACCCAGGCCGGAGCGGGGATCCTTCGACTCGCGCAGCGCTCGCTCAGGATGACTCGGAAGGGGTGACCGGGCGCGCGGCATAAGGACCCTCTCCAAACCTCTCCCTGACAGGGAGAGGGTCCGGAAAAGTGCAGCGATCTAATATTCTCGCGGAGCGGACGAGGCTCGGGATGATACGAGCGGGGGGGGGGTGCTTGGGCAGGGGCGGAGCGCGTTGCTATACTCGGCAGTGAACCGGTCCGGAATTATCCGCGCGAATCACAGGTGGCACGATGCCCCGCGAGAAGAAGTTCACTCATCCCACTGATGTCGCAATTATCGAAGTCCACCGGCGCTTCGTCACCGTGATGGAAGACGTCCGGCTCGACACTATCCCTCCCGAGATGAAGGAGCGTTATCTCGCCGTAATGACCTCGCTGACCGAGAAGCTGGCGCAGCCGAGCAAGCCGCTGGCCGAGATCGTGGGCGAGATCATGGCCGAGGCGGGTCCGATCATTTTCGCAGCGATGCAACGCTGAGTTTGCATCGCTGGTGCTCCAAATCGTTAGCATCTAGCAACGATTGCGCACCTTACGGTGTCCCAAGTCGCGATCGATTGATTCCATCCGCCCTCCCCGCGCGCAAATTCTCCAGCATCCGCGCGGCTTCGACTCCGGCCGACTCTTTTCGCGCAACCTGGCACGTTCCTGGCTCGTCCTTATCAGTAGAGGGCCAGTTTGGACGTAAGGAGCGGCACAGACATGGATCGCAAGGATGTCAGCAGGCGATCGATCGCGCATGGTGTCACGGCGATGCGGATGCCGTGGTCGACGGTATTTTTCCTGCTGGCCGGGATTTTCCTGATTCTCACCTACGCCTGAGATTCGCCTCGCGCACGCGGGCTTGCGCCGTGCGCCGCGGGCGGCCTGCCCGTATAAGCGGCGCGCATCGAGGCCCGCCTCCACTGCAACACTCCCCCGCCGGGATGCGCGCGGCGCGCCCCGCTTACCCTTTGCCGGCCGCGGCCGCCGCCGGAGCTTTACGCGCCGGGACCGGCGCATGGCGCATCAGCCAGACCAGTATCGCGAGCGCCGGCAGCGTCACCACGGCGCTGAGCGAGAAGAAGCCGACCCATCCCAGGATGTCGGCGAGAATGCCGCCCGCCGACGCGAACATCGTGCGCCCGACCGCGGTCAGCGAGGAGAGCAGCGCGTACTGGGTGGCGGTGAACGCCGGCGAGCACAGGTCCGACAGATAGGCGATCAGCGCCGCACCCGCCATCGCGCTGGTCAGGTTCTCGGCGATAACGCACAGCGCGAGGTAGTCGAGGCGATGGCCGCCGACCGCCTGGAGCACATAGAACAGGTTGCCCGCCGACTGGATCAGGCCGCACACCAGCAACGCGCGCATCACGCCGATCCGCGCGGTCAGCGCGCCGCCGATAAGCGCGCCGGCAACGGTGGCGCCGAAGCCGACCAGCTTGGAAATGGCCGCGATTTCATCGAGCGAAAAGCCGAGCGAGATATACAGCGGCATCGCCATCACGCCCGCCAGCGCCTCGCCCAGCTTGTAGGCGACGACAAAGATCAGGATGACGGGCCATGCCGGCCGCTTCATGAAATCGACGAACGGACCGCCCACTGCGGTCGCGAACCATTGCCGCGCCGCGTCCCATCGGCTCGCACCGGCGCGCGCGGTCTGCGCCGCGGGCGCGCCCGGCTCGGGGCCGAAGATGAACACGAGCATCCCGGATGAGACCAGCGCCGCCATGGTGGCGTACGCCGCGAACCATCCCGCCTGCTCTGCGATAATCAGCGCGCCCGCACCTGACACCAGCATCGCGATCCGATAGCCGGTCTGGATCATCCCGGCGCCGGGCCCCTGCTGATCGGTGGAGAGAATCTCGACGCGATAGGCGTCGATCACGATGTCCTGGCTGGCCGACAGAAACGCGACGACGAGCGCGAGCATGCCCAGGTGGATGAGGCTGCCCCTGGGATTGCACCAGCCCATCGCGAGGATCGCCGCGACCAGCGCGATCTGGATGGTGAGGCCCCATCCGCGCCGTCGTCCGATCGGAATCGGCGGCGGCAGCCGATCGATCAGCGGCGACCACAGGAACTTGAAGGCATACGGCGTGCCGACCAGCGCGAACACTCCGATCGCGGTGCGGCTGATGCCCTCGGTCGCGAGCCATGCCGACAGCGTCGAGAAAGTAAGCAGCAGCGGAAGTCCGCTTGCGAAGCCGAGCGGCAGGATCAGGAGAACCCGGCGGTCGGTATAGATGGATAGCGAACGGCGCCAGTCGGTCACGACGCGATGATCGCACGCATCGGCGCGCTCCGCCACGCGGCGCGAGGTAGAAGTTGGGATCCGAAGATTTCACGGATTGAGCGAGCGAGAGGGGCGGGCAGTCCAGCCGGCCGCAGAGCATGCCGAGTGGCGCGGGCGTCACTCGAAGTGAGGATCATCCGATGGCGCCGAGCTGAATTTCAGTAGGTCTTGATCGCCTCGGCGGTGCAGGCAACCCTGGACCAGCAGTCTCTTACCAGCGCTGATCCAGTGCCGTTTTCGCACGATAGGTTAGGATCCCGTTGGCGCCCATGGAATCGGCCCTCAGCAGCAATTGTTCGGTCACACCCTGTTCAGTCGGCGTGTCATCCCACCATTCGAATTTGCATGCACTGTCGTCTATCGGTCCGAGCGAGGTGTACTTGAGCTGGGCCAGATCGCCCGCTTGATAGATTTTAACTTGCCGGCCGAGGCGGACGGCCTGCTGGGGCTCGGCTGGAGTGTCTTGTCGCAGATTGCACCCCGCGAGCACCGCGATTAATGAACCCAGCGCCAAAATCCATCCGGCACATTTCCGAGTATTCATGATGCTGTTCACGTCGAGTGGACCCCAGTCGCCGAGAGCGCGCTAATATCTTGCTATCAGGCGGTTATTAGACTGAACGACTAGCCGCGTCAATCAGGCGAGAGTTTGGCGTCGGCGGCATGCGGCAAATCGTAGTTCCGAGCGGGCGTGAGCGCCGGCGGCTCGGGCTGGCGCTGCGGCCCGCGTCCACCGAGAACAACGCGGGCGCGGGCTCAGCCCTCGAAGGCGTAGGCGCTTTCCTCGTGCTCGCTGAGATCGAGCCCGATCTGCTCACTCTCGACATCCACGCGCAGTCCCACCAGCACGTCGGTCACCTTGAGCAGAACCAGGCTGCCCACGAATGAGAACGATACGCTGGCGAGCACCGCAACCGCCTGTATCAGCAACTGACGCGGGTTGCCGAAGAGCAGCCCGTTTGCGCCGGCCGCGTTGACCGCGATGCTGGCGAAGATTCCGGTTGCGAGCGCGCCCCAGATTCCGCCGACCGCGTGGACGCCAACCACGTCAAGCGCGTCGTCGTAGCCCAGGCGCGGCTTCATCCGGACCGCGCTGTAGCAGATGAGACCGGCCGCGCCGCCGATGAATAACGACGACATCGGGCCGACGTATCCCGACGCGGGCGTGATCGCGACCAGTCCGGCGACCGCGCCCGACGCCGCGCCGAGCACGGTCGGCTTGCCGGTGAGCGTCCATTCGGCGAGCACCCAGGTCAGCGCCGCCGCCGACGCGCCCAGATGAGTCGCGACAAACGCCGACACCGCAAGTCCGTTGGCCGCCAGCGAGCTGCCGGCGTTAAACCCGAACCATCCGACCCACAGCAGCCCCGCGCCGGTGACGGTCATGGCGAGGTTATGCGGCGGCATCGGCTCGCGCAGATAACCGCGCCGCTTCCCCAGCATCAGGGCCGCCGCCAGCGCCGCCACGCCCGAGGAAATATGGACCACGGTGCCGCCGGCGAAATCGAGCGCGCCCATCGCATGAATCCATCCGTCGCTGCCCCATACCCAATGCGCCAGGGGATCGTAGATCAGCGTGCACCACAGGATGCTGAACAGGAGGAAGCCCTTGAACGATATTCGCTCCGCGACAGCGCCGGTGATAAGCGCCGGCGTGATCACGGCGAACATGCACTGGAAGATCATGTAGGCCTGAGCGGGCACGGTTGCGGAATAAGCGGGATTGGGCGCGCTGGCGCTGACGCCGCTCAGGCCCGCCCACGCCAGCGATCCGAACAGCGGCGTGCCGGGGGCGAACGCGATGCTGTAGCCGACGATCACCCACTGGATCGATACGACCGCGGCCAGGATGAAGCTCTGCATCAGGACCGAGAGCACATTCTTGCGCCGGACCATCCCGCCGTAAAACATCGCGAGCCCCGGAATCGTCATCATCAGGACCAGCGCTGAGGAGACGAGCAGCCAGGTGGTGTCGGCGCCGTCGATCCTGGGCGGCGCGCTATCCGCAAATGCGCTGGTGACAAGCAGGGGAAGAACCAGCACCGAAACCGACAGACCAAAAACGGCGCGAGCGCCAAAACTTCGTACCCTCATGGGGTGAAGCCTCCAACAGTCAGGCGCGCAAGCGCCAAACCAGAGATTGAGGGGTTTTCGCACAGCAGATGCCGAAAATACAAGGACGAATCGCGCTGGTACCGCAATCGGCGCGCGATCGAGAATCAAACTCGCGGTTTTCAAGATTCGACAGATATCGGACAATCCGATCATGGTCAGAAATCGACCCGAGAGCCGGCGCCGGCCGGTCGTGATGCTCGCGCTTGCGATACTCGCCGCCGCAGCGGTCATCCAGATCGCTCTGCCGGCCGCACGCCCGCAAGCCGCGACCTCGCTCGACGCGAAAAAGAAGCGGCGATCGGCGTTCACCGACTTCGCCAATCCCGAGATGGTGCAGATACTCGGCTACGACGACCTCCAGGGCAACAGCCATGACGCGATGGAACCGTTCATCAGCCGCGACGGCAGCGTCCTGTTCTTCAACGACTCGAACGCGGCGCCCACGACGCATCTTTACTGGGCGACGCGCATCGATGACGTGACGTTTCAGTTCCAGGGCGAGATTGGCGGCGACGTCAACAACAGCGGCGCGCTCAACGCGGTGGCGTCGATGGATGACGGCGGAGACTTCCTGTTCACCACCACGCGCAGCTATTCGAACTCCGGAGCGCCCGGATCTCTCTCGACGCTTTATATCGGCCCGTTCGTGGACGGCAACGTGACACCGGTCGCTGCGGCGGCGGGGATGGCGGCGCCGAAGTACGGGCTTATCAATTTCGATTCGGAAATCAGCGCCGACGGCAATACGATCTATTTCACGCAGGGCGATTTCTCCACCGGCACTCTGACGAAAACCAAAATGATGGTCGCCAATCGCGCCGACGGCCAGTTCGTGGTCAATCGCAAAAGCGCGCGGATAATGGCCCGGATCAACAACAAGTACCTCAACTACGCCGCCGATATCTCGGCCAACGAGCTCGAGTTCTTCTTCACGCGGACCAATCTGAAAGTCGGACCGGCGATCTACATGGCGACGCGCAAGTCGAAGACCGCGGCGTTCCGCAAGCCGCGGAAGATCGCGGCGATCACTGGTTTCGCGGAGGCACCCTCAATCTCGCCCGACGATTTGTCGCTCTACTACCACGTGAGGAATCCGAGCGGCGTCTTCGTGATCAATCGCGTGACGCGATCGCCGAATCCCTAGCGCGATCGGCGCCGCAGCTCGAAAAGAAAAGGGCGGCTCGTTAAGAGCCGCCCTTGGTATTACACCTTCGCGAGCAATCAGCCCTTGGGAAGCTGCAGAATTCGCTCGCCGATCATGTTCTTCTGGACGGCCGAGGTGCCGCCCGCGATCGTCATCGATTCCGACTGCAGAATCCGCTTCATCCAGTCCCCATGCGGAGCGAAAGCCGACTCGCGATCGAGCATCGCGTAGTTCGGCATCAGGCGGGTAACGAACTTCGTCATCCGCTGGCCCAAGTCGGTCGAAATCAGTTTCGAGATCGACGCCTCCGCGCCCGGGAGCTGGCCCTTGAGCCGCTTGGTGAGGCTGCGCAGGCCGTTGTACTTCTTGGCCGAGACCTCGATCGAGAACTGGGCGAGCTGCTGGCGGATATCGTTGTCCTCGATAGCGGGGCGGCCGCCCACCCGCGCCTGGCGGGCCAGATCGACGAGCTGGCGCAGCACGGTCTCGGTGCCGCCGAGGGTCTCGCCGATTCCGAACCGCTCATGCATCAGGGTGGAGACCAGCACCTGCCATCCCTGGTTGAGGGGTCCGAGCAGGTTTTCCTTGGGGACCTTGGCGTCCTCGAAGAAGATTTCGTTGAACTCGGAGTCGCCGGTGATCTGCTTGAGCGGACGCACGGTGACGCCGGGGCTTTTCATATCGACGATCAGCGCGCTCATGCCCTTGTGCTTGGGCGCTTCGGGATCGGTGCGGACAAAGAGCTGGCAGAAGTGCGAGCGATGGGCGATGGTGGTCCAGACTTTCTGGCCGTTGACGACGAAGTCGTCGCCCTTAAGCTCGGCGCGAGTCTGGATCGAGGCGAGGTCCGAGCCGGCGCCCGGCTCCGACATCCCTTCGCACCAGATTTCCTCGCCGGCGAGGATCGGCTGCAGGTAGCGCTTCTTCTGCTCCTCGGTGCCCCATTGCATGAGCGCGGGCCCATTCATGATCACGCCCAGCACGTTGCATCCCATCGGCAGGCCGAGGCGGCCGAGCTCCTGCTGGAAGATGACCTGCTCGATAAAGGTGGCGCCGCGGCCGCCGTATTCCCTGGGCCAGGTCAGCCCCGCCCATCCGGCGTCGTACAGCTTCTTGTGCCAGGCCTTGAGGCGCAGCCAGTTGCCTTCGTCGCCGGTCGCTTCCTGGTCTTCATCGCTGGCGACCAGTGACTTGGGGCGATTGGCCTCGAGCCACGCCCGAACCCCCATGCGATAGGCTTCCTGTTCAGATGTCCATTCAAAATCCATCGGGATTTGAGGCTCCTGGGGAATTGTGGATCTGGTCCGGATGCTACCGGAGCCGATGCCTTTTGAGTAGCGCCATGTGGGGCCGGGGAGCAAGCGGCGCCGCGCGTCGCGGGCGTCAGCGCGTCACGCGGGCGAGCGCAGCCTCTAGCGCGTCAAGCTGGCGCCATACGCGGACCAGGTTCTGCATCATGAAGCGGGTCAGCATCGGCGCGCGCTCCGCGCGGGTCATCCGGGCGGCCTTGTGGCCGACCTCCGCCGCGCGCTCGAGCATCGCATTTTCCAGCGGGCGCAGATGCTCGCGCACGAGCGCGGATAGCGGTGCGGGATCGCGCGCCACGGTTTCCTGGATGCGCTTCATCTTCCACCACGGCGAATCATTGGAAGCTCCCGCGGCGCCGGCCGCGAGCGCGGGCGGGATGGCGCCGTCCACGTACAGCGGCATGAAGATCGACGTGCACGGCGCGCCGAGCGCCGCCCACATAACGGGGATCGCGTCCGCGCCCGGCGGCGGCAGTTGCGCAACCATGCTCGCGGTGGTGGCCGTCACGCTGTGCATGCATAGCGAGAAGCTGCGTTCGGCGCCCGCAGGCGCGTCGATTATCGGCGTTTCGCCGTGCTCGTAATGGTCGCGCAGTATCGCGAACATCTCGCGCATCGTGCGCTTGCCGCCGCGCGCGGCGAGCTTGTGCGAGCGCTCCAGGCGGATACGGGCGAACAGCGGATCGGGATTGTCCTCGCCCGCGTACGCCGCGGCGAAGTCGAACGGCTCCTCGCCGCGCCACCATCCGCGCTCGCGCGCGTAATCGCGCACGTCGGCGGAGCCCAGGTCGTAGCCGGAAGTCGTGAGGCAATTCGAGATGCAGGCGCGATCGGTCACCCTGCGCGAGGCCCACTGGCGCCCCGAGCTTTCGATCACCCATGCCTCGGCGTGGTCGGCGACCATGAACGAGCCTGAGTAGCGGAAGTCGAAATCGTACGCGCCTGAGCCGCCCTGGCCCCATCGCTCGATCAATGCGCCGATAACTTCGGTGGCCTCGCGCGCGCTGCGGCCGCGCTCGAGACCCAGACGCACCAGGTCCATGCCGAGCAATCCGGCCGGCGGGATCTCCTCGCGGGTCAGCACGGCTTCATTGCCGATCGCGACGCCGTGCTCGTTGATCCCGTGCTCGAAGCCGAACAGCCAGAACGGGCGCGAGCCGATCACCGCGGCGGTCTGGGGCGTCTGCGGAATTTCCAGGTACTGGCAGTGGACGGTGGCGCCTTCGGCGTGGCGGGCGGCGCCAGCCTGGAACAGCGGCTGGCATTCGAGCGGCGAGCGGTCGCTGTTCTTGGCGAGCATGGTTGCGCCCGCGCGCGTGGCGGGTGCGAGCACGACAATCGTGTCGCAGGAGGGGAATTGGCGCGGATCGGCGGGGGTCTGGTTCGGGTCCATCTTGCACGAAAGATCGTATCAGAGCCCCGAACACCATTGTTAACCCCCCGTCGCCGACCGCGAGCACGGAGGAAAACCAGGAACACGCAGGACCGGCGATAAATTAATGCGGGGAGGAGGATTTACGCTCGAAAGCCGTCTGGCGCAAATTTCATCGATAGTGGAGCATGTCGCGCGCCGGTATCGTCGCGATTTGATTGACGGCTTCGGCAGACCATTAGCGCGCTTGATCGCGAAATCTAACGGACGAAGATCTACCTGAGTGAAGACGTTGGCAGCGGCATCAGTCGAGAGGAAGGTCTGATGAGGATCGCGGCGGTTTCGTGGAGGCGGCTGAGAAGAGTATTCGAACTCGACGGGTTCGTCTTTCGCAAGGGCAAGGGCGATCACTGGGTCGGTGAAAAGCCCGGAATGAACCGTCCCGTGGTGATCCCCGAGTATCGCGAAATCGCCATCGACATTATCCGCGCGAACATGCGCACCGCCAGCATGAGCCGCGAGCGCTACCTGCAACTGCTGAAGAAGACCTGATCGCGGAGCTATGCGGATGCCCGCGTACGGGCGCGGCGAACCGAAAAAGAAACCGGGACCGCGATGGACCGGGCGCCGCTTCTTTTCGACGGACGGCCCGCGCCCGCGACAAATCCCGACTCGCGCAGCACGTCCTCGAGCGTGCCGCGCTCGAAGCAGCTTGATAGAAACGAGGAGAGCGCGTCCTGAAGATTGCGCTCCGCTTCTTCGCGTGTGCGGCCCTGCGAATGCACGTCGAGCAGGTCGCACGACGAGACGAACCAGTTGCCCTTTTTCCGCACGCGGGCAGGAAGCGTAAATTCCATCGATGCCTGCATGACCAGGAAAGTTGTACCATAATCCCGGAAGCAAGTCGTGAATCGGCGGGCGCAATTCTGGTATCAATGCAACGCGTGCGGGCGATGCTGCGCCAACAAGGTGATCACGCTCGCGCCCTACGACCTGCTGCGCCTCGCGCGCGCGGCCGCCGTCCCGACGGGCGAGGCGGTGCGCCGCTTTACCATCCGGCGCGGCTCGCTCCTGAAATTTGAAGACCACGGCACGTGCTCCGCGCTCGCGGGCGCGCGATGCGGTGTGCATGAGGGACGGCCGCTGGCTTGCCGGCTCTATCCGCTGGGACTCGAGCGCGGCCCCGGCGGCCGCGGCGAGAACTTCATCCGGCTCGATCCCGCGCCCGGCTCGCTCGGCGTCTATGGCGAGGGCGGCACGGTCGGCGGTTTCCTCGAGGAGCAGGAAGTGGACGACTACCTCGAAGCGAACCGGCGCTACCGGGGCCTGCTCGGGCGGATGCGCGCGCGAATCAACGAGCTGGTCGATTTCGAGAAGATCGAGCCGCGCGAGTTCTGGCGCCGCGCCACGCGGGAGGCGCTGGCGGAGTCGGGCTACGACGCCAACGCGCTGATCGACGCGATGTTCGATCCCGACGGACTGGTCGGGCGGCGCGACGACGAGGAAGCGGAGTCGTTCGTCCATCTGGCCGCGCTCGCGGTGCGAATCGCAAAGACCGCCGACGCGCAGGAGCTGGCGGCCGCGGCAGTGATGCTGGCGGTGAGCCTCGGCTACTCGCCCGCGGAGGCGAGCGGAATTTAGCGCCCC
>CAWIHG010000001.1:0-272572 GCA_963835905.1 uncultured delta proteobacterium | reverse complement strand
CCTTGGGCAACGCGATCTACGCGGAGCTGCCGATGATTCAGATTGCGGAACTGCTCGGCGTCTATGGCGTCTCCGCGCTGGTCGTGTTCGTCAACATGGCGGTCTTCGTAATTCTCCGCAGTGATGTCGAATCCCGCAAAAGGAGGCTTGCGGGAATCTCTCTGGGAACGGTGGTTTTCATCGTTTTGGTCTTTGGTGCGTTCCGGATCTGGTGGATCGAGCATCTGGCGCGGGCGGAAGCAATCAAGGTTGGGCTGGTTCAAGGCAATATTCCGCAGAGCGAGAAATGGAAGCCGAGCGCGCTCCCCGGCACCTTTGCGGCGTACCGCGACGGCACGATCGAGGCCGCGCGCAAAGGGGCGGAGCTCGTCATCTGGCCGGAGACCGCAACCGGTTTCATCTTCCAACCGCTGAACTTCTATCCGGCCGGCTTTCAGTTGCAGCAGAAGTATTGGACGCGTCTTACGGATCTCGCCAAAGAGGCGAAGGTACCTATTTTGTTTGGCGCTCCCGCGATGGATCTTGGGCTTGCGATGCTCCATCCGACTAGCCGCGAGCTTCCGATGCGCAACCGGGCGTACCTGGTCAACGCCGCCGGCCGGGTCAAAGAATACTACGACAAAATCGAGCTCGTGCCGCTGGGCGAATACGTACCCGCGAAGTGGCTGCTCGGCGGCCATGTGCATCGGCTGGTCGAGGCGCCCGGCGATGCGGTTCCGGGCAATCGAATCACGATCTTCCATGTTGGCCACGCCCGGATTGGCGTGCTGATTTGCTACGAGTCGGCTTTTCCAAATCTCGCACGGCGCGAAGTCGTCGCCGGAGCAAATCTGCTCGTGAACATGACCAACGACGCGTGGTACGGGCGGACCTCGGCGCCGTATCAGACATTCGCTATGGCGGTGATGCGAGCGGTCGAGAATCGCGTGCCGCTGGTCAGGGTCGCGAATACCGGCATCACCGGCGTCGTTTCGCCGACCGGGCGGATCCTTAACGAGACGCCGCTCATGGTTCGCACGACCGAGGTCGAACGAGTGAAGCTTTACTCGATGCGGTCGGCGTTTTCGCGGATTGGCAACTTCTTCGCGTACGCGTGCGCGGCGGCAACAGCGCTTGCGCTGATGGTCGCTCTGGCGAAATCACTGCTGCGCTCCACAGAAGAACGTAAAGGCTGAAGGCCACGCTTGCGGAAATCCGGAGCGGACCGTTTAGACTTCGGAAAGCGTTTCCAAGCTTCGGGTACCAAGTTTTGAACTTTACTACCGCGGCGCCGCCGCGGAGAGGCCGACGCCCAACCTGCGTCAACGCTGGTGTTCAGTCTCTTCGCAGCAACCGACGGAAGCCCACTACGAAAGAAAAAGATCTGCTGGCAGCGCTATGGACTTCTGACAACCGGTGACAATGATGCAAAAAAACTCGCCGGGTTGTTGGCCGTTGTTGACGATACCATGCTATACGCATCTTGGCCGAGAGATTGTGGATGGCGGGGGAGTGGCGAGGCGGCTTTCCTATCTCATCCGACCCCGACAGCACCACCGCTCATCCAAAGTCCGCCATTCGGCCACGAGAGGGCCGATACGACCACCGTTGAAGCGGAAGGATGGGCAAGCGTCACGAGCCGCGAACCTTGAACCCGTAGGGACGGCCGCGTTATTCGAGCCGAACAACTCTGGCGTCGGCTCAGCCTACGGCGATCTGGATGTCAGTTATGCGCGGCTGGTTAAACACGACCAGATGTCGTGGCCCACGCTCCTCGAGGGCTGCGAGAGACTGCGCGCCATCACGTATTCTTCAAGCTCCTCGTTTCTGCGTGATCTCTTCGGAAAACTGTGCGAAATCGAAGTGTTTTTGGCTCCGATGTGAGCGTGAAGGGCGATACCGCAAGACTTTTCGCCGCACAGCAGGCAAACGCCGACGGACTTCGCGAGGAGCTCGGCCGCGCCGGCAAAGAACTGCTTGTGATGCTCAAGGAAGAACGCCTCCGGCTCTTTTACGCTCGTTACACTGTTCCGATCGTCGTGGACGATATTTCGTCGGAGAAGTTCCGCGACCCCGCCAAGGTACTGATCAAGCGCGATCACCAGACCGGCACGTTTCCAGTTCTGGTGCTCGCACCAACCAGGACGTGCGCGCGGTTGATCCCGACGTCCTCAAACGCGCTCTGGTCGTCCATGCTGACGCGAGCGCGCCGGTCACACTTGCTTCGGCCAACAGTTTCGTTGCACAGGTCAATCGGCGGCTCGGCACCGCACTGTATCGCCGGTATCTCGGCCGCATGCTTGCCGCATGGCCGGCCTTAATGAGCGAGTTCCACGCGCCCCAGGCGGGCGCGGAAGGCATCTTGAACTCAGCCGATGCAGCCGATTTGATAAAGCTCTTCAACTCGACGCTTAGCGCTGTCCTTAACGAAGCCCTCGGAGCCGCTCCGGACTGGTACGCGGAGATGGACATTGGCACTTTGTTTACGATGAACGGCCGGAAGGTCAAGGACAAGATGCGCTCACAGTGGGAATACAAACCGCGCTCCTTTCAGGTCGACGTGAAGGGCAATCACCTGATCATGACCGTAGGCGATATCAGGGATCGCAATGACTTCAAGCAAGATCTGTCCAGCCACGTGCACTGCGACACCCGCGCAGACAAAATCATCATGTGGCTCGATCAGGCAGAGGAATACTTTGGAATTCGTTTTTCAGCGCGACGAGCTTTGAAGAAATGGCTCATGTGGCTGCGAAGGGCCTGAACCTTCGCAGACCGCCAGCCGTCGCGCTCCGCGGCCGGCTCAAACATCTACGCCTCACGCCCTGGCGTTCCTCCGAGTCTCCCGTCGCTGCCAGCGCCCACACAGTGGTCTGATCCGCTCGGGTCGGAGTTACCCACGGATCGGTGCATCGCAAGCGATTGCTCTTGACAGCTATTATGTAATTGCATAATTACGGCTTCAGTACATCCCGGCGGTGACCGGAGCCACCATGAAAGCTGCAACTGTAAAGAAGCTTTGTTCCATCGTGAGCGCCGCCGCGGTCGTTTCTGTTCCGGTCCCGTGCCAAGCGGCGACATCGATGTTGCCTTGGGATTTTGCGCTCCTGGCGATGCAACGCATGCTGGGTGATACCATCGCACCGGTTGCCATCGGCTGCGCATTTGCAGGTTCGCTGTTTCTCTACGCGCTCGGCGGGCACGACGAGCAGGCTGGCCGCCTGTTTGGATCCGGTGTCGGCGGCCTGATCGCGCTCGCCTTCGTTTACTTCCTCAACTACGTCACGTTCTGACACGGTTCCAAAGCAAATCAATTTCAACAGTAGGAGTAGTTCTTATGAAACTCGCACGAATCACCAAACCCCTCCGGTCGATTCCGGTCCGCGTGGTGCTCACGGGCGACCTCAACGTGCGCCTCGAACGTTACGGCCAATATTACGAGCACATCCATGGTGAAGCCGTAGACGCTCGCGCGCTCATCCCTGAAATACTCCGTGCCTTTCTCGATGCCGACCGTGAGTTCCAGTCATGGTCGCGCTCCGCTGACAGCCAGCCGTGCCCCGTGCAGAAGCTCGCATCATCCAACGGCAGCTCTAGGATTCAATCGTGACTCGCTTCCATGCAGTATCGGCTGACGTGCTTCGCACGTGTCTTCATCTGACACGCCACTCATCCCTTTGGATGAAGGATGTGTACGCGGACGTAGACGACCACTCGGAGAGTGGCGTGAGTGCGCGCGCTTTTTCGTACACGCCCGCGTGTACGGCGCACGGCAACGGTGCGCATCACGTCAGCCTAAGTCACCGGATTTGTTGATGAAAGCGGTGCTTGCATCAAGCGCAAACGCGGCACAGGCCAATGCCTGAGATTCCATACACGGTGAGATTGGCGCCTGAGCTGCTCGCGCGCATCGAAATGACGGCGCGAGAGAGAGGCATCTCGCCACGCAAATTGATCCGGGTCGCGCTCGCCGAACGATTCGGCGCGCAGAGCGCCACTCGCTCGGACCCGCGCGCGACCGACGGCCATCGGCAACCCAACCTGGAGCAGATTCTGTTCGATCTCACCCGCACCCGGCTGACCCTGCAGCACCTGCTCGACCAGCAACTCGGCTCGACCATTACCGACCAAATCCGGCGGACGGCACAGGAGGAAGCCCGGCGCTACCTGCGGCGCCTCGTCGAGGGAGGATGGGCATGAATCTTTCGCGGCAAGCGCTGAGGTACGAACTGGAACATGCATCGGCGGTCACCCTGCTGCGGCTTTGGCTGCGCTGCCTATTGATCTGGTTCGCGGTCTGGGCCGTATCGAATATCTCCATTGTCTGGTACTGGAGCGGACACCTTTCGGGGCCGGGCGCCCATCGGTACTTCGTCCGCTGGGTTCTCGCCTGGCTCTTCACCCAGGAGTTGCCGCTGCATTTCCTCTCGCTGCCCTATCACGGCGAGCGCTGCGCCATCGACAGCATGTACCGCTATCTCAACTGGCGCTTCTATGCGGGGCGCTCGTTCGGTGAATGGTTGGCCGCTTACAGTCTGTGGAGTGCGATACCAGCGAGTGTGGTCCTGGGACTCCTCGCATACCTGGTGCTTCACGACCCCCGCGACGCCGGCGGTGCCTCCGACGGGAGGCAACTTCGCGGGCTCAGTCTGATCCCGCCGCGGCGGCTTTCACGTGAGCTTCGGCGCACCGCGCTGCGCGGCGACCGTCCCGGCGTCGAGCTTGCCGGCGTGCGGACTCCGCGCGCGCTTGAATGCGAACACTTCCTCATCACCGGGGCCACGGGAGCCGGCAAGTCGATGGCGATCCGTTCTCTGCTCCGACAGATCCAGGCGCGCGGCGACATCGCCGTTGTCGTCGATCCGGAGTGCGAATACGTCGCCGAGTTCTACCGCCCGATGCGCGGCGACTTGATTCTGAACCCGGTCGACGAGCGCTGCCCGTACTGGTCTCCGTGGCTGGAGCTGAGCGAGCGCTACTACCAGGCGGATGCGGCGGCGCTCGCCGCCTCTCTCATTCCCGACCCGGCGCTCGGATACGAAAGCGGTTCGGATCACTTCTTCAGGCAATCGAGCCGAACCCTGTTCGAGAGCCTGCTTCAGATAGCGCGACCGCGCGAGCCGCGGAGCATTCCGAGGCTGCTCGAACTCAATCGCGAGAAGTTGAAAGAGGCGCTGGCCGGCACGCCCGCATTCAGCCTGATCGACCCCGGCGCCCACGAGCAGGGCGCCGGAATCATCGCGACCGTCGCCAACGCCACCCGCTCATTCGCCTACCTGCCTCCCGCTGACGGCCGCCCGCAATGGAGCGCGCTTGGATGGGCGGCGCATCCGGAAGGCTGGCTGTTCCTGACCCTGCGCGATTCGTCGCATTCGGCGACTTTGCCGCTGGTGAACCTGTGGCTCGACTTGATCGTCGGCCGGCTGCTCGACTCGGACCAGCGGCGCAGGATCTGGATCGTCGTCGATGAGCTGCCCGTCCTCGGGCGCCAGACGAAGCTCGAGACGCTGGTGGCGCGGGGACGCAAGCGCGGGCTTTGCGCCGTACTTGGGTTCCAGAGCATCGCCCAGCTCCGCCGCATCTACGGCAACGAGCAGGCGACCGTGCTCGCCTCGATGCCCTCGACCAAGCTGATTCTGAGGGTGGACGAGCCGGATACGGCCGCGTTCCTGGCCCGCCAAATCGGCGAGCGAGAAATAATACATGAGGAGATCGGCATGAGCACGGGCAACGATGATCGGCGTTACAACGTTCATCCGGTGCGCCGCACCGAGGCGGTAGTGATGGCGGCCCAGATCCAGCACCTGCCGAGGCTGGAGGGCTACCTCTGCGTCGCCGGACTCGACCGCGCCAAGGTCAAAATCAAGCCCTGCCCGCCACAGCGCCGCCAGCGCGCGTTCATCCCGCGCGCGCTCCACCAGCCTGTCGTCGTCAGCGACAATGACCTGCATCCTCTGCCGCCCAACGCCGCAAGTCCCGCGAACCCGGTGAGGATTCAAGACTGATGCTGGTAATGTCGAAAGGGGCGCTCAGCGCCGCTCAGGCCGAGACATACTACGAGGAAAAGTACTCGCACGACGACTATTACTCGGAAGAGCAGCGCGTCGTCGGCCAGTGGTTCGGCCGGGGCGCGCAGGAACTCGGGCTCTCCGGCGCGGTCGCCAGCGAAGACTTTCGCTCCGTCCTGCGAGGCTTTGACCCCGGATCCGGCGTCGCTCTCGTTCACAAAGCCAACGGGTACGACGATCGTCGCGCGGGATGGGACGCCACCTTCAATGCGCCCAAATCCGTCAGCATTCAGGCGCTGGCCGGCGGCGACGCGCGGCTCCTCGACGCACATCGCGACGCGGTCACCCGTGCGCTCGCCGAACTTGAGGGTTATGCGCTTTCGCGCCAGCACGGCGGCAGCGAATGGGTGGTTACCGCCAATATCGTAGCGGCGCGCTTCGATCACATCGCTGCACGACCGGCTAAAGGCGCCGACGATGGCTTTGGACCCGATCCTCATCTTCATACCCACGTCGTTATCGCCAATATGACGCGCCGCCCCGACGGACAGTGGCGCGGTCTCGATCCGGTCGAGATCTATCGCGCGCAGAGCTTCGCCACCGCGGTCTACCGATCGGAACTGGCGCGCGAGGTGCAGCGGCTCGGATACGGCATCGAGATTTCCGGCAGAGACGGCCGCTGGGAGCTCGACGGTTATAGCCGCGAGCAGGTCATGGCGTTTTCGCGTCGCCGGCAGGACATCGAGCAGACGCTGGCGCGCGAGGGACTCACCGGCGCCGACGCCGCGCAGAACATCGCCCATCGTACCCGCCTCTCGAAGGATCATCGCGACGAGGAGGCGCTCAAGACGGAGTGGCGCTCGCGAGCGCTTCAATACAGCATCGAGCTGGAACGCCACCTCGCGCAGGCGCGCGAGCGCGGGCCGTTCGATTTCCGCGCCGTCCCAAAGGCGGGGGAAGCAGTGCGCCAGAGCGTCGCTGAGAACGGCGAACGGGAAGCGGTAATCGACCGCCGCGCCCTTGAAGCCAGGGCGCTGCAACACGCCATGGGCAAGACGGACCTCGATGCGATCCGAGATGAAACTCGCAAGGCGGAGCGTCAGCATAGAGTGATTCCACTCGGCGAGTCCGTAACTTCTCCTCGCGGCGCGTTCACCACAACCGAGATGATCGCGCTTGAGCGCGAGAACATCGAGATGATGCGCGCGGGCCTCAACCGCGCAATCCCAATCGCCACCTCTCAAGAGATTCGCCAGTGGGCGGCGCGGCGGCAATTGCTTTTCGACCAGACTGCGGTCGCCGAGCTGACGCTGGCTTCAACGGACTGGCTCGCGTCGATCGAAGGCCGCGCCGGCGCCGCCAAGACCACCACCGTCGGTGCGATCCGCGAGTTCGCCGAAGAACATGGTTACACAGTCCGCGGCTTCGCGCCCACCACGCGGGCGGTGAAGTCGCTCACCGAGGCCGGTGTCTCCGCCCGAACACTCGCAAGTCTGCTCGAAAGTCGTTTATCCACTTCAGTCACGAAAGAGATTTGGATCGTCGACGAGTCGAGCCTGCTCCCGACCCGGCAGGTCAACCGCCTCCTTCACAAGGCGCAAAAAGAAGGAATCAGCCGCATCATCCTTGTCGGCGACCAGCGACAGCACCACGCCATCGAAGCCGGCAGGCCCATCTTCCAGATGCAGGAAGCCGGGATGGCCGTTGCGCGGCTCGATACCATCCGGCGCCAGCGCGATTTGGAGCTCCGCCAGGCTGTGATGCACGCTGCACGAGGCGAGGTTGCGCAGACGCTGGCGATACTTGAGCGCCGCGGCGACATTCGCGAAGTCGCTGACATTGAACGGCGCAGAAAGCAGATCGCCCGCGAATACGCTGCAGCCCACGAGCGCTCCGAGCGGATTCTCGTTATTAACCCCGCCAATCGCGAGCGGCGCGAGTTCAATCGGGCCATTAGAGAAGAACTGATTGCCCGCGGCCTCATAGATCCGTTTGGCCAGGAGCACACGATTCTCGTCAACCGCGGGCTGTCCGGCGCGCAACGCGCCGCGGCCTACAACTACGGACCGGGAGATGTGATTCGCTTCACGCGCGGAAGCAAGCAGTTTGGAATCGAAAGAGGTGGGTACGCAGGAGTCGAAGCCGTCGTCCGGGACAAAAGCACCATTTTCGTCAGAACCGCCGACGGACGATCGATCCACTACAATCCCGTGCGCCTCTTCGGCGTCGAGGTCTTCCGCGAAGAGCAGCGCAAGCTAGCGCGCGGAGAACGAATCCAGTTCCGTTCTCCCGACCGCGCTCTCGGTGTCGCCAACGGCGAGTTCGCGACCATCACCGCGATCGACGCTCGACGAGCTGTCCTGCGACTGGACAGTGGCAAGGAGCTCAAAGCCGCCCTCGACCGCCTCCGCCACATCGACCACGGCTACGCCTCCACCTCGCATTCGGCGCAAGGCGCAACCGTTGATCGGGTCATCGTCGATATCGACACGAAGCTGTCGGCCGAACTCGTCAACCGCAAGCAGTTCTACGTCTCGATAAGCCGCGCGCGAAACGCGCTCACAATCTTCACCGACGACCGCGCGCAACTCGGACGTACCGTGAATCGAACCCGCGAAAAATCGCTGGCACTTGAGCATCAGGAGAGGTTTGCCCAGCCGACCTATCGGATCGTACCCGACGAACACCAGCGGACCATCACTCGCGGCCACGGCATGCATCGGTAACGGCCATCATTCGCCCGCCACCCCGATAGCGGTGGCGCTCGCTGCGCTAGGCACGGCGCGCCACGGCTTCACCGGCCGCTTGCGCTTGGCACGCCGTGCAGCGCTCCGCCGCGCGCATCCCGGAATCCTGGCGCGCTCTCCCAGCTTCGAGTGAGGAGAGCGCGCCCTTAAAATGCTCGCGCAACCAAAGCAGCCATTGCGCCCTGCCGCTGCGCGGACGCGGGCGCGAGATGTCGCATGCTGTTATTTTTTCGTAATTCCAAGATTGCGCCTTTTGATGACATTACCGACAGTCTTCGGTAGTCTCTGAGGACAGGAGGCGGCGAGCGGCGTTGGCTGGCGCGGATAAAATCGAATGAAGACCTTTGGCCAGGTGCTCAGGGAAGCTCGGAAGAAAGCAGGGATCTCACAGCGAGAGCTTGCGGCCCGGCTCAAGCGCGAAGACGGGCGGCCCGTCGATCCACCCTATCTGAACGCCGTCGAACACGATCATCGCTATCCGCCCGAGGACTACCTGATCGAGCAGATGGCCAGGATTGTCGGCATCTCGCCCGATGTGCTGTACTTTCATGCGAATCGGCATCCCGCGGACGTTAGGGCCGACGTCGAGCAGGAGCGGGTCGAGGCCGCCTACCGCGCCTTCCGCAAGGCGCTGGGAGTAAAACCTGCGGGAAAACGAAAATGAAAGTGCTTCGCGATCCGCTCGGCCGCCCGATTGACCGGATTTACTTCGAGCTCGAGGTGCTGGACGAGCAGTGCGAGCGCAGGGTCGTCGATTTCATGAACCGGAATTGCGGCGGCTTCCAGCTTCCGATCCCGACCTCCGTGCTGATCCAAATGATCGCGGCTGAGGCCAGCGAGCTCGAGCTCCATGCAGACCTGGCTCCGGGCGTGGACGGGTATACCGACTATTTCGTTGACCGCAAGCCCAAGGTCCGCATCTCCGAGCGGCTCTCCGCCGCACGTTACATTAACCGCTTCCGCTTCACCCTCGGTCATGAATACGCTCACGCCTGGTTTCATGCACCGCTGTGGAGAAAGTCCGAGGAGGACCCGTCTCGTCCTGCCGAGCCATGTTGGACCTGTCATCGCGACACCATCGGGACCGCTTCCGACAAGGATTGGATGGAATGGCAGGCGGATCAGCTCAGCGCCGCGATGCTGATGCCGCGCTCCGAGGTTGTCGAGTGGGTGCGCGAGATCGCGATGCGCGAGGCCAAGCAACTTCCGCTTGCGGCTGATTCGGATCTGGGCCGGGCGGTCATCGCGCGAGTAGTGCGGCGCTGCCGAGTCTCCGCGCACGCCGCACGGGTCCGGCTCCTGCGCTTGGGTCTTGTCAAAGAATTAGCGCTCCATTAGGAAATTACTGAATTTGACAATTTCATGCGCATTGGCCTATGATCGGCTTCGACGACAGGTATCGCGCCGGGCGCGCACTCTTCAGAATCCCGTCGTTTCAGTTTGTTATGGCTCCCCACCAGACTGTCGCACGACCCAAACCCTACGTATCGATCCGCGAACTTTCAGAGCTGACCCCATGGACGGATCAAGCCATCCGGACCATGATTTCCAAAGGCGTCCTTCGTGAAGGGGAGCACTTCTTTCACGTGGGACGAAGACCAGTGTTCAAGTGGGAAGCGATCGTGCGCTTCATCGAGCACCAGGAAATGCAGCCCCAGTCCGGAATCCCGCTACATCGGGGAGGCTTCATAAATGGCGCCTCGTAGGGTGAAAGCGCGCCGGCAGGGTTGCTGGATCGAGGCGACTCCAAGCGCGCTTCTGCGCTTGCGGTTCCGCTGGCGGCTCCCGACGGCGACGGGCCTTCATAAGTTCTCGGAGACCACCACGCTGCGTGATACGCCGCAGAACAGAGCCGTACTGTCCAAGCAGGCAGCGCTCATCGGAGCGGAAATCGCCGCCGATCGCTTCGACTACTTGCGTTGGTTTCCGAACGGCACCAAGGCTGCGTACTTCCGACCAAGACCGCATGCGGCTGCTAGCTCGGTCGAGGAGGACGCGAGAGTTACGATCGGCCAGTACTATCAGGCATGGGCCGCGCGAAGAGTGCCGCCGATCGTTCGGCCATCGCGAGCACGCGACTACCGCAACCATTTCCGGACATACATTGTTCCGTTTCTTGGTGACCTTCCGCTGAAAGATCTATCGCTGGCGCACCTTGAAGAACTTGCTGCGCGCCTTCAAATCGATCGTCACCTCAGTCTCAAGACTGTCAGAAATGTGATCGACGGTTCGCTGCGAGCGATGCTGCGCGACGCCCGAAAGTCAGGCGTTGAAGCGGGATTTCCGTTTGCCGATCTCGAATGGCCGCGGCGAGTTGTTCCAGGTCCCGATCCGTTTGGTGAACAAGAACGCGATCGACTGCTCGAATTTATCCTCCGCAAGCGCTGGCGATTAGGCCGGAATCTGGGCTCCTACCGCGAAGGTCTTCATTTTCCGTACTACGCGTTCCTCTTCACGCTCTTTTATACGGGGTTACGCCCTTCCGAGGCGGTAGCTCTGCGCCTGCGCTCGCTCGACCTTGGAGCGGGCACCCTATTCGTAGAACGATCACGTTCCCTGCGCAGCGAGTCTGCACCCAAGACGTCCGCCGCAGCTCGTGTGGTGCGGCTCACGGCTCGAAACGTCGAAGTCCTGAAGCAGGTGATCGAGTTGCGAGCCGAGCCTGATGATTACGTTTTCAAGAATTCTCTCGGTGACCCGATTGATCAGCGCAGCTTCTACAAAATTTTCTGCGCGGCGCAGCGCGCACTCGGTATCAGGCTGCGGGATCTGTACGCGACCAAGGACACCTACGTCTCCGTCGCACTCACTAAGGGCGTGAACCTGACCTGGCTGTCCGAGCAAACCGGGGTAATGGAGAGCACCCTTCGGACGCATTACGGACGGTTCATTCACGCGAGTCAGGCCGACGCGCTGGAGCTCGCGAAGATCGATCCTGACAGGGTCGCAGAGGGAGAGTTTGCCCCACGTTTGCCCCACGACAGGGCAACATCCCGGGAAAAGCTGTTGATTTACAAAGGAAATTTGGTGGAGCAGAAGGGATTTGAACCCTCGACCCCCACGTTGCGAACGTGGTGCTCTCCCAGCTGAGCTACTGCCCCACCGCGAGCGAGACGGCCATTATTGCGCGCGCGTCCAGCCAAGGAAAGCGCGCGTCGCCAACAATCATTGCGCCAAAACGCTCTTCAAATACGCGCGCAGCCGCTCGGCGAGTTCCGGGCGTCTAAGCCCGAAGCCGACCTGGGCAGTGATAAATCCCAACCGATCGCCGAGATCGTAGCGAACGCCTTCGAACTCGTAGCCGTAAAGCTTTCTGCGCCGCGACAACGCCATCAGCGCGTCGGTCAGCTGGATTTCGCCGCCCGCGCCCGGCTTGACCTCGGCGAGCAGATCGAAGATTTCGGGCGTCAACACGTAGCGTCCCATGATCGCGAGATCGCTGGGCGCTTTGTCCGGCGCCGGCTTCTCAACCATCCCGGTCAGCTCGAACAACCGCTCACCTGCCGGTTTGGCGTCCACGATCCCGTACTTGGAGATTTCGCTGCGCGCGACTTTGAGCAGCGCGACCACCGGCGCGTCCGTGGCCTCGGCGGCCGCGATTAGCTGCGCGAGGCACGGACGCGGACAATCGAAAATGTCGTCCGGCAGCATCACGGCGAACGGCTCGCCGCCGACCGCTTCGCGCGCCTGGAACAACGCATGTCCCAGGCCGAGCGGCTTTTCCTGGAACGCGGCGGTGAAGCGCGCCATCGTGTTGGTGCGCCGGATCATCTCCAGCAGCTCGAGCTTGCCGCGTTCGGCGAGGAGCTGCTCGATCTCGCGCTGCGGCTGGAAATGCTCCAGCACGGTAGCGCGGCCCGGCGCGACGACCATGACGATGTCGCGGATGCCCGAGGCGACCGCTTCCTCGACCACCACCTGGATCGCGGGCGTATCGATAACCGGCAGAAGTTCCTTGGGGACTACCTTGGAGGCCGGGAGCATCCGCGTGCCCATCCCGGCCGCCACGATGACGGCCTTGCTGATTTTCATCCGAATTGCGCCTTCCGCGCGCGGAACTCAGCCCTGGCGCTCGCGGGCTTCCTGCGCGGACTTGCACGAGATGCACAGCGTGGTGACCGGACGGGCCTTGAGGCGCTCGATGCCGATCTCGCCGCCGCACTCCTCGCATCGCCCGTAGCTGCCGTCGTCAATGCGGGCGAAGGCTTCCTCGATCTTGCCAAGCAGCTTGCGTTCGCGGTCGCGCATCCTGAGGAGAAAATTGCGGTCGGATTCCAGCGAGGCGCGATCAGTCGGGTCGGCGAACGCTTCTTCGGTATTGCTGTTCATGGTACCGACAGCGCGCTCAGCTTCGCTCAGGATTTCGCGCTTGCGGTTTTCAAGCAAACCTTTGAAGAGCTTGAGGTCTCGCTGCCGCATGGGTTGGGGTTCGGCGCTAGGCCGAGTTTTTGATTCTATCGGCGCCCTGATAGCATGTAAAGCTCACCTATGCGCACCGCATATCTCGACGCATTTTCCGGGCTCAGCGGCGACATGCTGGTTGGCGCGCTGCTCGATTGCGGCGCCGACTTCGACGCGATGCGCCGTGCGCTCGCCTCGCTGCCGCTGCATGGCTACTCTCTCGCGCGCGGCGTTCGCACGCTCAGCGGAATCGCCGCGGTGAAGTTCGACGTCGAGGTAAATGAGCCGCAGCCCGAGCGCCACTTCGGTGAGATCCGCGCGATGATCGAAAGCGCAGCTCTGCTCACCGCGCCGGTCAGGGGGCGAGCGATCGCGATCTTCCAGGCGCTCGCCAACGCCGAGGCCAGGGTGCATCGCACCACGCCCGAAGAGGTTCATTTTCACGAGGTCGGCGCCGTCGATTCGATCATCGACGTGGTCGGGACGGCGTGGTGCCTTGAGAGCCTGGACGTCGGCGAAGTGCTGGTCTCGCCGCTGCCGGGCGGGTCGGGCTTCGCGCGCTCACAGCACGGGACGATTCCGGTCCCCGCTCCGGCGACCACGGAGTTGCTGGCGGGCTTTCCGATCCGCATCGGCGACGGCGCGGCCGAGATGGTAACGCCGACCGGCGCCGCGGTGCTCTGCGCGCTCGCGCGCCCGGCCGCGATTGCGCTTACCTTCGAGGTCGAGCGCGTCGGTTACGGCGCCGGCACCCGCACGCTCGCCGACCGTCCCAATGTGCTGCGCATCATGCTCGGGCGCGAACACGCGACCTTCGACACCGACGAGATGATCGAGATCGCGGCCAATATAGATGATCTGAATCCGCAGATTTACGACCACCTGATGGAGCGGCTGTTCGCCGCCGGCGCGCGCGACGTGACGCTCACGCCCACGATGATGAAGAAAGGGCGGCCCGCGGTGACGCTCGGCGTGATCGCGCAGCCGGCCAGCCGCGACCAGCTGGCCCGCATAATCTTCGACGAAACCTCGACCATCGGCCTGCGCTTTCATCCGGTCGGACGCCTGAAGCTCTATCGCGAGATTCGCGAGGTCGAAACCCGTTTCGGGAAAATCCGCGTGAAGATATCGGGCGCCAATCACGGCGCGGCGCACGATCACACCACCGTCTCTCCCGAATACGACGATTGCCGGCGCGCGGCCGCCGAGCATCGGGTGGCGCTCAGAGTCGTGATGGAAGAGGCACGCGACGCCGCGCGCAAGCAGCTTTCCTGAAATGCCCTCCGAACGCCTTCAGATCAACGAGATCTTCTACAGCATCCAGGGCGAATCCACGCTCGCCGGACGCCCCTGCGTGTTCGTGCGGCTGACCGGATGCAATCTGCGCTGTCGATGGTGCGATACCGAGTACGCATTCTACGAAGGCAGCCGCATGACGGTCGACGAAGTCGCCGCCGCCGTCGCCGCACACGGATGCGATCTGGTCGAGATAACCGGCGGCGAGCCGCTACTCCAGGACGCGGTCTACCCGCTCATCGACGCGCTGCTCGCGGCGGGCGACACGGTGATGATCGAGACCTCGGGCGCATGCGACATCGGCCGTCTCGACTCGCGCGTGATCCGAATCATGGATCTCAAATGCCCGGCCAGCGGCGAGTCGGAGCGCAATCTGTGGAGCAACCTGGTTCATCTCACCGCGCGCGACGAGGTCAAGTTCGTAATCGTGGATCGCGCGGACTACGAATGGGCGCGCGAGGCAATTTGTGCGCACGATCTCGCCGCGCGCACCGGCGCGGTCCTGCTGAGCCCGGCGTTCGGGGTGCTGGAGCCGAAAGCGCTCGCGCAGTGGATGATGGAAGATCATCTGCCGGCGCGCTTGCAGCTTCAGATCCACAAGCACATCTGGGATCCCGCCGCCCGCGGCGTGTGAGTTCACGCGACGGCGGCTACTTGGGGCGAATCGTCACGGCGGTGCCATAGGCGGCGATCTCGCTCATGATGCCGGCGATCTCGTTGCAGTCAAACCGCATCCCGACCACCGCGTTACCGCCCTTCTCGACTGCGGCGGCGCGCAGGCGCTCGACCGCATGGAGGCGGCTATCGGTAAGAAGATGAGTGTAGCCGCCGACCTCTCCGCCGACCAGCGTGCGCAGGCTTGCGCCGATGTTCGAGAACACGTTGCGCGCGCGCACGATCAGCCCGAAGACTTCCCCCTGCACCGCGACAATCTCGTAGCCCGCAACGTCGTTGGTCGTGACCACCATTACATCGTCTAGTACGGTTCCCATTGCCAAAGCGTAGCGCGCCGCGATCGCGCGAGTCACCAGCTTCGCGCCATGCTTGACCGGTTGCGCCAATCGGCTAGGCTGATGCGCGCGATGTCCGCCCCGATGCTCTCCGATGTGCTCCCCGACTTGCTCGAGGAGATGGCCTACCTGCTCAAGCAAGCGGGCGCCGATCCGCTCGAGCCCAAGCTACGGGCGCTTCAGATAGTCGAGGTCTGCGACTGCGGCGACGATAATTGCGCGAGCTTCGCAACCGCGCCCGAGGTCAAGGTGGCGAATTACGTCGAACTGGCCGCGATGGAAGGCAACCTGATCATCGACCTCAACGCGGCCGACGAGATCTGCTTCGTTGAGGTGCTCGGGCGTCCCGACGTGAAGTACCTGCTCGAGGAATACTACGACTCGGTGAAGCAGTAGCCGCGCCAGTCAGATCATCCCGCGGCGCTCTGGCGCGGATGCTGGCGGAACTGGCCGACGAAGCCGCAGACCTCTTTCGCGACCCGTTCCTTTTCGCTGTCCACCGTTATCACGTGGAAGCTTTCCTCCAGGATCACGGCGCGCTTGTGCGCGCTGCCCAGATGCTTCATCACGTAGCTCACGTTGCGCTCTATCGGGCAGGTATGATCGTTGCGCGCGTGCATGACCAGCGCGGGCTGCGTGATTCTGGCAAGACGGGGGCGGACGATCCGCTGAAGCGCCATCAGGCTGATCGGCGCCGACAGCGGCATCAGGCGGGCGCTCGGATGAATCCGGCGCGCACCGGAGTCGTGGATGTCGGAACCGGTGCTGTTCAGCAGGTAGAGCTGATTGGCCAGCGATCCGAGCCGGCTGACCGCGCCGAGCGCGACCGCGATCGGACGCGGCAGGAAGAACGCCGGCGAAAGCATCGCGATTGCGGCGACCGCTTCGGGCTGATCGGCCGCCAGCCGCGCCGCGAGCACCCCGCCCATCGAGAGACCCACCACGATATTGGGCTCGCCGTACTGGCGCAGCTCCTCGAACCCCTGGACCACGCTCTCGTACCAGTTGTCGTAGCCGGTCGCGCCCAGGTCCTCGGGCGCGCGCGCATGGCCCGCAAGTCGCACGCCGCGCACGCGGATTCCGGTGGCGGCCAGTCGCTCGCCGAGCCACCTCATCTCGAACGGTGTCCCGGTGAGCCCGTGGATTAGAAGCGCGCTGGCACCCGATCCGGGCAGGAAGAATTCGCTGGTATCGACTTGCGGAAGGTCGCTCGAGGATGGGTCGTCGTCGGATGAATTCATTGCTGTTCTAATTTGTTTTGTGGCCCGGCTTCGCCGTCTCACCGCGGCTACATTGAGGAGGACGTCGCGGCGCCGAGCTGATCGGCATTTATCACTATCTTCGCGCGCGTCTTGAGTCCATCGAGGAAACTGGTCCACGCCTGCGCGCGTTTGCGGGAGACGTATTCCTGGGTGAATTGCTTCTGATCGTGCTCCCACTGCTGCTGGTCGGGAGCGGTGCGTGCGGTCAGCTCAAAGATATACCAGTCGCCGTCGCGCTCCATGGCGTGGTCGAAGACTCCGGGCACCGTCGGCATCAGACCCGCGGCGTCGGTGACCTCCGAGAAGTCGCCGACTGCGGGGACCGCGCCGCTGGCGCGCGGAAACGGTCCGGCGGTCGCGACGGTGAGCTTGTTCTGAGCCGCGATCGTCTGGAGATCGGCGGGTGACTTGACGGCGGCGAGCAACTTCTTCGCCTCCGCGTGTGCTTGGGCCTCGGCCGTGTGCCGAACATAGGCGGCGCGCACCTTTGCCGCGATCTCGCTCAGCGGCGGGATGTGCGAAGCAATCGTCTTGTCGAGCTTGATCAGGAACGGAGCGCCCTGCACCCCGACCGCGCGCACGTCGCCGACTCCCAGTCCAAAGGCTGCCGCGGCAAGCTGCGGATTGCGCCCGATACCCTGGATTTCCTCGTCCTTGCCAAACGGCGGCGGTGTGATGACGTCGAGTCCGCGCGCCTTGGCGATATCCTGCAGGCTCTTGCCGCTGAGCGCCTGCGACAGGTCGTGATCGATCGCCTCACGCGCGAGCTTGGCGCCGGCCGTGGTGCGCAGCGCCTGGATGATCGCGGGGCGCGCCTCGGCGAGCGTATCGGTATGCGCGGGCTTGAGCCCGTCGAGCCGGACCACGTGGAAGCCGAATTTGGTCTCCACGACCTGAATCTGCCCCGGCTTCATGCTGAAGACGGTGTCGTTGAACGGCTTGATCATCTGGCCTTGCGGGAACCATCCGAGGTCACCGCCGTCGAGGCGGTTGGATTTGTCGTCGGAGTACTTGGCCGCGAGCTTCTTGAAATCCGCGCCCTTCTTGAGCTGCTTTAGGAGGTCTTCGGCCTTGGCCCGGGCCGCGTCCTTTTCCTTCGGCGTCGCACCGTCGGGGACGGCAATCAGGATGTGGCTGGCATGAGCCATGTCGGGATGGGTGAAGTGGCTCTTCAGATTCCTCTTGTAATAGTCGGCGATGTCGGTGTCGGACGGCACCAGCTTGCTCGCCATCACCAGCGGCGCGTAGTGGATGCACTCGATCTGGACGCGCTCGGGCTCGCGGAACTGCTCGCGATGGGCCTGGTAGTAGTCGGCGACCTGCTTGTCGGTCGGACTTATCGCCGGCGCGAACTGCTGCCATCCGATTTTCAGGTAGGCCAGCGAGATGCTCTGGTTCTGCAGGTCGTAGGCGTGGCGGGCCTCCTCAGCGCTGATCTGCACGCCGTCGCCGATCATGCGCTCGAGCATGTCCGAGGTCATCTGGGTGCGCGTCGCGGTCTCGAAGTCGGTCGGCAGCATCCCGTTGTCGCGCAGCACGGCCTGATAGGTTTGGAAGTCAAATGCGCCGTTTACCTGGAAGGCCTTCTGCGACTCGATCTGATCCTGCAGCGCCTGGTTGCTGATGTGCAGGCCCAGGTCGCGCGCCTGGCTCGCGATTAGGTGGTTCTCGATAATCCGGTCGAGCGCCTCCTGACGCAGGTTGATCGATTTCAGCACCGCGGTCGCATTGGCGCCGTACATGTTCTGGACGATGGTGCGGATACGGTCGGCCTCGGTGCTCACCTCGTCGGGCAGCACGCGGGCGCCGTTGACGGTGGCGACCGGATGGACCTGGTTGAAGAACCCGGTGCCGAGACCCCAGAAGGTCATCACTACGGCGATTAGGCCGAGCAGTATTTTGACGCCCCACGAGTAGGCGTGGCGGCGCATCATGTCTAGCATTGCAATTTAATCATATCCAAGTGCGATTTGAGTAAGCAATTACGGGGGCTGGCTTGCCGCTGTTGGGGGCATCTGTTAGCTTGCATCGCAGGTTGTGGTTGGACGAGGGGCCGGCGTAATTCCACAGTTCTCCGGACCTTGGCGGGTCTCGTCCTCGGGGATAATTCGGGCTGACATCAGTTGCGAGTTGCGAAAGGTCAGTGCCCGCGCCGCGGCGGGCAAGGGGCGAAATTCGGTGGTCCTCAATTCAATTTTCGGCTGGTTTTCCAACGATCTGGCGATCGACCTCGGCACCGCCAACACCCTGATTTACGTCAAGGGCGAGGGCATTGTCTGCAACGAGCCGTCGGTGGTCGCGGTGCAGAAGGATTCGCGCGGCTCGCGGCGGGTTCTCGCGATCGGCGCGGAGGCCAAGAAGATGCTGGGGCGCACGCCCGGCTCGATCGTCGCCATCCGCCCGCTCAAGGACGGCGTCATCGCCGACTTCGAGATCACCGAGAACATGCTGCGCTACTTCATCCAGAAGATTCACTCGGGCAAGACGCTGGTGCGTCCGCGCCCGCGCATCGTCATTTGCGTTCCGTTCGGAATCACCGCGGTGGAAAAGCGCGCGGTGCGCGAGTCGGCGGAATCGGCCGGAGCGCGCGAGGTCTACCTGATTGAGGAGCCGATGGCGGCGGCGATCGGCGCCGGGCTTCCGATCACGGAACCGGCCGGCAACATGATCGTCGATATCGGCGGCGGCACCACCGAGGTCGCGGTGATCTCGCTGGCGGGCGTGGTATTCTCGCGCTCGGTGCGGGTGGCGGGCGACAAGATGGACGAGGCGATCATCCAGCACATCAAGCGCAAGTACAACCTGCTGATCGGCGAGCGCACCGCCGAGCTGATCAAGATCACGATCGGGTCGGCCTACCCCGGCAACGAGATTCAGACCATGGAGATCAAGGGACGCGACCTGGTGGCCGGGGTGCCCAAGATCATCGAAATCACCGACGAGGAAATCCGCGAGGCGCTGATGGAACCGGTGCGGCAGGTCGTCGAGTCGGTGCGCATCGCGCTGGAACGGACGCCACCCGAGCTCGCCTCCGATATCGTCGATAAGGGCATCGTGCTGGCCGGCGGCGGCGCGCTGCTGCGCAACCTTGACGTCCTGCTGCGCGAGGAAACCGGCCTGCCGGTAACGCTGGCCGACGATCCGCTGACGGCGGTGGTGATGGGTGCGGGCAAGGTGCTCGATGAGCTTACGCTGTTGCGCGATGTAACCGTCGAATAGTCCGCAGCCCGGCGAAAGCCCGGGCAATCGCTCGCCTTGCGGCCAACTCCAGTGAAAGGCTCGTTTCTCTGGCGCAACCGCGTGGTACTGACCGCGGGAGCGCTGCTCGTGTTTTCGCTCCACATGATCTCGGCCGGCGTCCATCACGGCGACCCGCTCGCGATGCCCGCGATAAGCCTGCTCGAAGCGCTCAGCCCCCTCCAGTCCGCGACCGCGCGCCTGGGCGAGGGCACCACCTCGGTCGCCCGCGACTACCTCAATCTCGTCCACGTCCGCGAGGAAAACCTGCGGCTGCGCGCCGAACTGGCGCGCGTCACCGCCGACCGCGCGCGCCTGGCGGAACTGCAGACCGAGAACCACCACCTCGCCGACCTGCTTGAACTCCGCGACGCGCTCGGGATGGACGCGGTGGCGGCCAACGTGATCGGCAGCGACGCGACCGGCTGTCGCGCGCACGCTGATCCTCGGTCAGGGCTCCTCCAGCGGGCTCAGAACCGGGATGGCGGTGCTGTGCAGCCAGGGAGTGGTCGGCAAGCTGATCGCGGTCAGCCCGCACGCCTCGCGCGTGCTGCTGATTGACGACCACAACTCCGCGCTCGACGGATTCGACCAGCGCTCGCGCGCGCGCGGCATCGTCGCCGGCGTGGTCGACGACGGCCTCATCATGAAGTACGTCGATCGCACCGAGGACGTGCGCGCCGGCGACACGGTGGTGACCTCGGGGCTGGACGGAATTTTCCCGCGCGGGCTGCTGGTCGGAACCATCCGGAGCGTGCGCCGCGAGGGCCCCGGGATGTTCGTCAACGTGAGTATCGCGCCTGCGGTCGATTTTCGCTCGCTCGAACAGGTGCTGGTCGTGACGCAGCAAACGCCGCACGATGCCGGCGCAACAAGAGAGGCTGACGGGCTTGCGGCTGGCGGCGCTGTTCGCGGTCCTCACCTTCGTTTCGCTCGCGATAGAGACGGCGGTTCCGTACTGGCTTCCGACCCGCGCGCTGGTTCCCAACCTGATCGTGATTCTGGCGGTCGACCTTGGCCTGCGCCATCATGGCGCGGTCCCGGCGGTGCTGGCGTTCGCGATGGGCTACGCGACGGACGCGCTTTCGGGAACGATCCTTGGCCTCAACGCGTTTCTCATCACGATCGTCTTCATCCTGAGCTACGAACTCTCGGTGCGGCTGCTGGTTACCAACGCGCTGGTCGGCGCGTTCGCGGTGTTCATGGGCGTGATGATCGCAATGCTGGGGGCGCTGGCGATAAGCTCGGGGAGCGGCGCACTCGGCGATGCATCGCGGATGCTGCCGGTGTTCGCGGTCCAGGCGGCGGTCTCGGCGGCGTTCGCACCGCCGATATTCGCCGGACTGGCGGCGCTCAAGCGCGCGATCGGATTGCCTGCCAGTTCCGCGCGTGAATAACATTAACAGGGATGCAGTAAGTGGCGAGCTTCCGTCCGAATAAGCGCAACTGGCCGGTTCCCAAGCTCGAACCGAGGATCGCGGTGTTGACCGCCCTGATGGCCGCGGTGTTCACCGTTGTAGTCCTGCGCCTGTATTCCCTGCAAGTCCTGCAGCACAAGCAGCTCAGCGAGCTGGCCGATCGCAACCGGATCCGGATCCGCCGCCTGCCGGCGCCCCGCGGCCTGGTCTTCGATCGGCGTCATCGCGCGCTGGTCGATACCCGCCCAACCTTCGACGCCGTGCTGGTGCCCGAAGACACCGACAACCTCTCGGCGACGATCGAGCAGCTCGAGCGTTATCTCGGCACCGCCGGCGTCGCGCAGAAGGTCGCCGACGCCGAGGAGCAGGGCCGCCCGCCCTACGAGCCCATCACGGTGCTCGAGCGGCTGGACTGGCAGCAGGTCGTCGCGCTCGAGGCGCATCAGCTCGATCTTCCCGGCGTGAGCCTCGAGATCACCCCGGGGCGCCATTACCTCTACGGCGAGCTCGCCGCTCATCTGCTCGGCTACGTGGGCGAGGTCAATCGCCAGGAGATGATGCGCAGCGCGAGCTATCACATGGGCGACGAGATCGGGAAATTCGGCCTGGAGCGCGAGTGGGAGCATTACCTGCGCGGCGCGGCCGGCGGCCAGGAGATCGAGGTCGACTCGGTCGGCCGCCGCCTGCGCGTACTCAAGGAAATTCCCGACACCCCCGGCGACAGCGTCGTGCTGACCCTCGATCTCGACGTGCAGCAGGCCGCCGAGCAGGCGATGGCGGGGAAGGCTGGCGCGCTGGTCGCGATCGATCCCAACAACGGCAGGATCATCGCGATGGTCTCGCATCCGGCCTTCGACCCCGACGTCTTCGGCGGCGGCGTGTCGCTCGCGGCCTGGCACCAGCTCGTCACCGACCCCATGGACCCGCTCGAGAACCGCGCCATCCAGGGCACCTACGCGCCCGGCTCGACCTTCAAGATTGTCGATTCGATCGCGGGGCTCGAGGACGGAACCCTGCATCCCGACACCGTCTATTTCTGTCCCGGCGGCCTGTAGTACGGCGGCCGCGTCTATCACTGCTGGCGCAAGCAGGGCCACGGCAATATCGAGCTGCACGACGCGATCGTCCGTTCGTGCGACGTGTACTTTTACGACGTCGGCATCACGCTCGGCATCGACCGGCTGGCGCACTGGGCGGATCTGCTCGGGCTGGGCAACAAGACCGCCATCGATCTCGCCAACGAGCAGCGCCGGCGATTATGCCGTCCTCGGCGTGGAAGCTGCACCGGTACCATCAGCGCTGGTACCCGGCGGAGACGCTCTCGGTCGCGATCGGCCAGGGCTACGTCGCGGTCACGCCGATCCAGCTCGCGCAGCTGGCCGAGATGGTCGCCAACGGCGGCATCCGCTACCAGCCGCAGTACGTCAAGGAGGTCGAGGGGCTCGACGGCGCCGCGCTCAAGAACTATCCGCCGATAGTCGGCTCGCGCGCCAATATCTCGCCCGACATCCTGCAATTGGTGCGCGACGCGATGTGCGACGTCGTCAACAGCCCGCGCGGCACCGCGCACAAGGCCGCGCTCCCCGACGTGACCGTATGCGGCAAGACCGGGACCGCGCAGGTGGTCGGCGAAAAGACCGGCATCATCAGCGACGAGCATCGATCTGAACGAGACTCCCGTACAAGTATCGCGACAACGCGGTCTTCATGGCGTTCGCGCCCAAGGACCACCCGCAGATAGCGATCGGCTGCATCGTCGAGCATGGCGGCCATGGCGGCGTCGCCGCGGCGCCGGTCGTGCACGACGTCATGCAGCGCTACTTCCAGCTCTATCCGCCCGCGCCCGAACAGCCGCAGGTGACGCGCGCCGGAGCGACCGCGCCGCGCCCGATGATCGCGCGCGTGCTCGACAGCGGCGCCGCCGGTGCGCCGCCCTCCGGCAGCGCGGAGCAGTAGGAGCGCGAGCGGTGCCGACCCTTGACCGCCGCCTGCTGCTGCACTTCGACTGGACGATCTTCTGGTCGGTCGTCGCGCTGGCAGGCATCGGCCTGGTGAGCGTGATGAGCGCGTCGTACAACGGACCGCACCGTCCGCTCGATCCGCTCGTGATCCGGCAGGCCATATGGGTGGGAATCGGGGTGGTGGTGATGATGGCGGCGGTGCTGTTCGATTACCGCTCGCTCCAGACCTACGCCTATCCCGCCTACATCGTCACGCTCGCGCTGCTCGTCGCGGTCGAGGTGATCGGGCATTCGACCGGCGGATCGCGGCGATGGATCAATCTCGGATTCTTCCACCTCGAGCCCTCCGAGCTTGCCAAGCTCGCGATGGTGCTGGTGATGGTGCGGTACTTCCGCGAAGAGCCGCCCAAGGGCGGATGGAAGCTGCGCCAGATGATCATCCCGGCGGTCCTGCTCGGGGTTCCGGCCGCGCTGGTGCTCAAGCAGCCCGACCTCGGCACCGCACTGGTCCTGATCCTGATCACCGTGACGCTGGTCTTCGTGAGCGGACTCAACTGGCGCACGATGCTGCTGCTGGGAGTGGTCGGACTGTGCGCCGCGCCGCTGAGCTGGCACTTCCTCAAACCCTACCAGCGCCAGCGCCTAGTCAGCTTCATCAATCCGCAGGCCGACCCGCTCGGCGCGGGCTACCACATCATCCAGGCCGAGATCGCGATCGGCTCGGGCGGCACCTGGGGCAAGGGCTTTCTCAAGGGCACCCAGGCGCGGCTCAACTTCCTGCCCGAGCAGAGCACCGACTTCATCTTCGCCGTGTTCGCCGAGGAGTTCGGGCTGGCCGGATCGCTCGTGCTGCTGATGCTCTATGCGAGCCTGATCCTGCGCGGCGCGTGGATCGCGCGCCACTCGCGCGACCGCTTCGGCGCGTTGCTCGCGATCGGACTGACCTCGATCATCTTCTGGCAGGTCGCGATCAACATCGGGATGGCGACCGGGATGCTGCCGGTGGTGGGGATCACGCTGCCGATGGTCAGTTACGGCGGGTCGTCGCTGATCGCGATGATGGCGGCGATGGGGCTGCTGATCAGCATCAACGCGCGCCGCTACATCTTCTGACCGCGTCATCTGCGGCTCGACCTCACTGCCGCGCCCCGGTCTTTCGCGACACCCGCCGCCTCGAGTACTGCTTCTCCCCCGCTCGTCGCGACGCGCGCGACCCTTTCTGCTTCGCCCCCGCTCGTCGCGACCCGAGCGACCCTTTCTGCTTCTCCCCCGCTCGCCGCGACGCGAGCGCGACCCTTTCTGCTTCTCCCCCGTTTTTTGACACGGGGGAGAATACAAGAGGGGGGTGCCCGCCTCCCTCCTCGCCTCAACCCCGATGGCTTCGCCGAAGGCCATCCCGGCGGCGAAGCGGCGGCGAAACACCTTGCCGATGCTGGATGAATTTTGCGCCGCGCGATGGCTCCGATTAATTTTCTCCCGGGGCGGATTCGCCCTATCCCCCGGCGTCCTGCTCGCCACCACTCTCTGTTGGATCACCTTCTTCGGTGCCCTTTCACTATGCGTGGTCGCGGCGCGGCCGGAGCCGTTCATATGATCCGGTGCGCGCCTGATTTTGTCCGCGGCATTCATCGCCAAGACGATCGTTGCACAGCCGGCTCGCGAGCATAAGGATGAACAGTTCATCCATGAACTAAATTGGCAAAAACCCTAACACTTGTTAGGTAGAACGCATCAAGCGTAATCCGCGGATTCCCCAGATTTATCAGGCACTTGGCGCGATCGGCCCGCGCCGGCCCACGGCGCGATCCCTCCGCAGGGGTGGGGTCGTTTTTCGGCCCTTCCTGAACGAGCGTTCAGCTTTTCGCTCCCCATTTTTCGACATGGGGGAGAATACGCGAGTGCGTGCCCGCTTCTTCCACGCCGTCGCGCTTCGAGGGCGTCATCTGCAACCGCTCACCTTGCGTCATCCTGAGCCTATGGCTGCGACGGCGAAGGATCTCGCAGCCGCGATCTTTGCGGCTGCGTCACGCTGCTCCGCGACGCGCGGGGACCGCGCGGGAGTCCTTCGGCTGCGTTCAGGACAGGCTCTTCGACTCTGCCCGCAACGGCCGTCGTCGGGACGACACGACACGCATGTCCGCGCGGTTAACGCAATCGCAATTCGTAAGCGCTGCCCTATCTACAACAATGCATGCCCCATATAACCCTCGCCTCCGGCGGGTCCGCTGAACAGCACCCGCCCGAGAGGAAAGCTATGAAATCATCGACTCAAAGAGCCGTGGTCGCGCTCGCGACGATCTTCCTGCTCGCATTTGCGGTTGGGGAGTCTCGCGCCGGCGCAGGCGCCAATTGCAAATCGAAGTCCGGTTCAGTGAAGAACACCGGCACGGATGGCAGCACCTGCGAGGCTGATTCCGACGGCAGCGGCAACGCAACCGCAACCGCCAAGGGCGACAGCGGTGCCTACGGCGCCGTTAGCGCCGGCGGCAAGGCCAATGCGATCGCGACCGATGCGAGTTTCAGCGAAGCGGAATCGGGGGGCAAACCCTGCCCGGCGAATGCGACCGCCCATCACAACGCCCAGGCGATCAGCTTTTGCTTTGGCGACGGCGGTTCCGTGAAGACGACCGCCACCAAGGGCGCCAACGCCGAGGCCGAGGCTGACGGACCGTGCAAGATCACCGCAATCGCCACCGGCACGGATTCCTCGTCAAATGCGAGCTGCTCGACCAGCGGCGGAAAGGTAAAGGTGACCACCACCAAGGGTGGTTTCGCCGAGGGCAGCGACACTGCTGCGCCCGATTGCGAACCCGGCTCCGGCACGGCGAAGGTGCGTAGCACTGGCGGGAATTGCGGATAGCGAACCGATTCGCGAGGGCTGAAATTTCGACCCGCATCGTCCGGCGCGCTCGCGCCGGACGATGCGGGCGGGAGCTTCCTTACGCCCGGGTCCTGTTTCTGAGCACTCGTTCAGAAAGCGGGCGGATAGAAAGCCCGGACTTGCGGCTGGCCGCAGCCTTTGCAAGGCTTCCCGTCGATCCAACCAACCAACCAACTAACCAACCATGCGGAGGTGCTCGCTGGTAGGAAGCAAACCGGGGCTGCTGTCCCGAGTTGGCGATGCGGTCAGCGAGGCTGCGATCGCAAAGTTCGCATCGTCGTTCGGCGGCCAGCTTATCCGGCCCGATTCGGTCGAATATGAATCCCTTCGCCGGGTCTGGAATCACGCGATCGACAGACACCCCGGTCTGATCGCGCGATGCGCCATTGCCGGCGACGCCGCGCGGGCGGTAAATTTTGCGCGCGACAACGATCTGCTCGTCGCGGTGCGCGGCGGCGGCCATAGCTTCGCCGGTAAGTCGGCTTGCGATGACGGAATCGTAATCGACCTGAGCTGCATGAAAGGCATCAGGATTGACCCGGCCGCCCGGCGCGCATACGCGGAGCCTGGTCTGACGCTCGGCGAATTCGACGCGGCGACCCAGGCGCGCGGGATGGCGACGACTCTGGGCGTGGCGCCGCCGACCGGGATCGCGGGCCTGACGCTCGGCGGCGGACTGGGCTGGTTGATGGGCCGGTACGGACTGGCCTGCGACAATCTCCGCGGCGCGGAATTGATCACCGCCGCGGGTGACCAGCTCTCGATCGATGCGAATCAAAATGCCGAGCTGCTCTGGGGGCTGCGGGGCGGCGGCGGAAATCTGGGCGTCGTGACCAGGCTGGAATACCAGCTTCATCCGCTCGAGTCGGTGACCGGCGGTGCGATCGCCTATGCTCCCGCCGATCGCCGCAAGGTGCTGCAATTTTTCCGCGACTTCGCCGCCGAGGCGCCCGATGAGCTGACGCTGCAGGCCGGCGTGCTGACGCTTGCGGCCGGATGGGGCTTCGGAATCGCGGCGTGTCACTGTGGCGATCCGGCGCAGGCGGAAAAGGATCTCGCGCCGCTGCGCAGAATAGCGAAACCGCAATCGGACACCATTGGACGCAAGAGCTATGGCGAGATGCAGCGCATGCTCAACGTTCCGCCAGTCGCGCTTTCGAGCTATGCGAAGAGCGATTTTCTGCGCGAGCTGAGCGACCAGGCGATCGACCTCCTGCTCGAGTCGCTGGCGAATACGCCGACGCCCACCTGCGCCTTCGTCCTCGAGGACATGCACGGCGCGTCAAGCCGCGTGCGGCCCACCGATACCGCGTTCGCATCGCGGTCCGCGGGCCTCAACCTGCTGATCATATCAATCTGGCAGGACGGCGCGGACGCGGCGGCATGCACGCAGTGGACCCGATCGCTGGCGCGGGCGATGGAGCCGTTCTCGCGGGGAACCGGTTACGTCAACTACCTCACCGACGAGGGCGACGCGCGCGTCCGCGCCGCGTACGGGCCGAACTACGAGCGTCTGCTCGCGCTCAAGAATCGACACGACCCGAATAATCTCTTCTCACTTAACCAGAACATCGCGCCGGCCGCGGCGTAGCCGTCACTGGAACGCGTGACCTGGGTGCGACGGTGTGGGGTGGACACAGCGGCGCCTTATCGAAATCATGACTGCGAGGTCTTCCGCCATGAGCAGTGGGTACGACGTAATCATTGTCGGCGCGCGGGTGGCCGGCAGCGCCGCGGCGATTCTGCTCGCGCGCCAGGGTCGCAAAGTTGCGCTGCTCGATCGCGCAACCTTTCCCAGCGACACGCTCTCGACTCATATCGTGATGGCCGGCGGAGCCCGGGTGCTCGAGCGGATGGGCGCGCTCGACGAGCTCAAGCGTCTGGGTGCATTCGAATATCGCGGCATCAGGCTCCGGACCCCGCAATACGATCTGCGCGGCGCCCCGCGTGACAGCAGCGGCGCCCCTGCGCCCGGAATCTGCATGACCCGGGTCGCGATGGATGCGGCGATGGTCGAGATGGCGCGGGCGTTCGATAACGTGACTGTGCTGGAAGGGTTTCGGGTGACCGACCTGCTGACCGCGGGCGACGCGGTGGCGGGAGTGCGGGGAGCGGGAGCCGAGGGCGCGCGTGAGTTGCGCGCGCCGCTTACGATCGGCGCCGACGGGATGCGCTCGATGGTGGCGGCGGCGGCGAGCGGAAAAATTCCCGGCGCGTTTGCCCGCAACGATGTTGCCTGCGCGCGCGCCTATTACTACGCCTACTACGACGGCGCCGATCTCGGCGTGCTGGGCGACTCGCTGCTCGCCGAGAACGACGCGGCGCAGCTCGGAGATTTTCACATCGCATGCGGATGCGAACGCGGCCGCGTGGTCGTGGGCATGGGCTTCGATCCCGCCGGCCTCGATCGCTTTCGCGCCGAATTGCCGGCGAGCTTCGAGCGCCGCGTGCGTGATTCCGAAATCTGCGCCCGCATGCTCGCTTCGGCCCGCATCGCGAGCAAGGTGCTGTCGGTTCCCAAGCTTCTCAACACGCTCCGCAATCCGGTATCCAACGGAGCGCTGCTGCTCGGCGACGCGGGACTTCATGTCGATCCGATTCTCGGCCAGGGGCATGCCTTCGCGCTGCTGAGCGCGGAGATCATGGCGCGCTGCGCGCCGCAGTGGTTCGGGTCGCCGGGCGGCGAGGTGCTGAGCGCGGACACGATGCGCTCGTTCGCGGCGGCGCGCGACGCCGACCTGGGCGTGCATTATCAGCGCGCGGTCGAGGTTTCGCGTTCGCTCCAAAGCGAGGCGCAGCCGATTCAAACTCTGATCGCGAACGAGCAGTGGGCGATCGACGAGATGGCGTCGTTCGGAGCGATGGTGCTCGGACCCGCCGAGTTCCCCTCCGCGCGGCTGCAGGAGCTGCTGGCCCGGCGATTCGAGCAGGCGGCGCAGGCGGCCGACTGACCGATCAAGGCCCACGCCGCGGCCTCGCGCACGGCGGGGCGTATCGATCAGGGGCGCAGCAACGAATCGAGATATTCGTGCAGGGTGCCGGCTGCCGCTGGTTGCGCGCGATATCCCACGTAGCCATCGGGACGAATCAGGTACAGGCACTCCCTGCCCGCGCCGTAGCGTTCGTGAAGCGCGCCCTCGGGATCGATAATAATTTCCGCTTTCAGATCGAAATCCGACGGGACCCGGTCCGCTTCGGGCGTGACGAAGTAGATATTCAAAAGTTCACTTCGGCTGGGATTGACCGAGCGCCACAGCTCCGCCATCCGGCGCCATGAAGCGGCCTCGCGAGCTGTGCCGGGGAACAACAATAGTGTGTGTTTCGGGCCGCGCAGCAGCTCGAACAGTGAGATTCGGCGGCCGCGGGAAACGAGCGGCTTCGCATCGATCGCTTGCGCACCGGCGCGCGGTCCCGCGGCAAAGGGGCTTGCGGCGCCGTGATGCTCGCGGCAGGCGAAGCTCTTCGAATAGTCCAGATCGAGCTGCTCCTGATGAACCTGTAGCTGGCGGGCGACCCGGGGCGGAACGTTTAGATTGTAGTAGAGCTTTCGGCGCCGCGCTTCGGACAGATCGCGGAAGCATTCCAGCGAGTCCGTGCGCATCATGGTGAACTTGACGGTATCCTCGCCGACCGGCCGGCGCTCGAGTTCGTAGCTGTCAAGCAAGCGTTCGGGAGCGCGGCCGCCATATACCAGCGCGAGCTTCCACGCCAGATTGTACGCGTCCTGGATGCCGGTGTTCATGCCGAGACCCGCGAACGGACTGTGCACGTGGACCGCGTCGCCGGCGAGAAAGGTCCTGCCGTGGCGGTAATGGCGCGCCGTGCGATTGTTCACTCGATAGTACGTGAGCCAGCGTGCGTCCCGGACTCGAATGCCGAGCGGCGCACGCTCATCGATCATCGCCTGAACCTCTTCGAGCGTGATTCGGTCACCCGGCTCGTGCATCGTGTCCACGTCGCCGCCAATCAACCATCGCCCGTCGGGAAGCGGAATGATGAACAGCATTCCGGCGTCGCTGACAAACGTGTTGACTTCACCGTCGGCCAGCGGACAGTCCATAGTCACGTCGCCGACAAAGTACTGATGCGGATCTTCGGTACCCGGAAAGTGAAGCCGGTTGACGTGCCGGACCGTGCTGTGCGCGCCGTCGCATCCGACCAGCCAGGGAGTGCTGACCTGCTGCTGGGGGCCGTTGGTACGGCGAATCGTCGCCACAATCTTGCCCGGCTCCTCGGCGAACGTCAGCAGCTCCGTCTCGCGTTCGACCTCGACTCCATAGCTACTCAACAGCTGCACCAGTTGCGCTTCGGTCTTGCGCTGCTCAATGCTGATCGCGAATGGATACGGACTGTCTACCTCGCTTCCGGTCGCGTGCAGAAAGCGCTTGCCATTTGCGAACTGGCTGATGCCAGTCAGCGGGACGCCGTGTTTCAGAAAATAATCGACAATGCCGAAATCGTGGAAGATCTCGAGCGTGCGGGAGTGAAGGGTGGTCGCCCGGCAGTGCGGATCTATTCCCGGATGCTTGTCGATAATCCGCACCGGGGCGCCATGACGGGCAAGCTCGCACGCCATCGTGAGTCCCGTGGTGCAGGCACCGACGACCAGAATCGGCGATTTCGGTTGCATTAATTGATCCTCCATTCCACGACCCGATGCGGCGGTATCGATCGCCGACCGCATCCGCTGACAGTCCTGGTAGCGGCAGATTCACTGCACGGTATCGCGACTCCGCCGCCTGCGAACATATGATTGCTGAAGTGATGCAAGTAGATGGCGCGAATTCTCAAAATGTAGTTATCCGAATAGTAAGTACCGGCGTCCCTATTGATCACGGTTGCCGCCGCGACAAACTGTCAATTTGAATCGCGCAAAGTATTGCCGCGTCGATGCCGGTCAGATGGGGCGCGGCAAGGCGCCTGAATGTCGGGTGCGGCGGCAATAATGATTCCGAGCGAGAATCAATAGGAGACATGGTCCGTCGAGATTTGTCAACGCAGTGCGTGGGCGCTTTCAATCGCGAGCCTTGTGAGAAGCTGCATAGCGGGTAGCGGGGCCTCCCGGTCCGCCGCTAGCGCGCCGCGCGGGCGCGCCTTGCGCAGCCGCAGACGCGGTCGTATGGTCGCAGGCGGAGATTTCTCCGATGGTATCAAGTCTCACCGCCTCCGCGCTCGCGAACCCGGCGCGCCTGATCGATCTCGAACGCTATCCGATACTCGATCTCGCCGGCGACGCCGCGCGCGCGCTGGCGCGCCGATGCCGCGAGCAATTGGACCGGACCGGCGCCTGCGAGCTGCCCGGCTTCATCACCCCGGCGGCGGTCGAGATACTGGTGCGGGAGGGCGACGCGCTCTCCGCGCGCGCATACCACAGCGTGGTCACCGGCACCGCGTACCTGGAGGTGCCGAACCCGTCGTGGCCGGAGGATCATCCCCGCCGCTTCCTGGACGACACTTCAGTCGGCGTGATCGCCTACGACCAGTTTCCCACCGGCTCGGCGCTGCGGGCGCTCTATGAATGGGAGCCGCTGATGGAATTCGTCGCGGCTGCGATCGGAAAGCAGCGCCTTTACCGCTACGCCGATCCGATGGGTGCGCTCAACCTGGCGGTGATGGGCGATGGCGAGCGCCTGCACTGGCATTACGATCAGACCGACTTCGTCACCTCGATCGCGCTGCGCGCATCGGAGGCGGGCGGCGATTTCGAGTACGTTCCGCTGATTCGGAGCGCGGCCGATGAGAATTACCCGCGCGTCAAGCGCCTGTTCGACGGCGATCTGGCGGGCGTGGTGCGGGTCCCGATGATACCGGGGACGCTGCTTTTGTTCGAAGGGCGCAACTCGATTCATCGCGTCACTCCGATTCGCGGCCGCACCCCGCGCCTGGTCGCGCTGCTCGCCTACGACACCCGTCCCGACACGCGCAGCAGCAAGGTCCTGCAGATGGCGCGTTATGGCCGGACCGCGTAAGCGCGGCCGTCCGCGCGCGACGCCGCCCGCGCGAGTCGAGCGCGATCGATTCGGAGAGCTTGCGCTGCCCGCCGGTACGCTCTACGGAATCCAGACCGCGCGCTCGCTTGAAAACCTGAGCTTCTCGGGAAAGACGCTCGGCGATTATCCGGATTACGTCGGTGCGCTTGCGATGGTGAAGCAGGCGGCGGCGCGCGCGAATCGCGATGCGTGCGTGCTCGATGCGCGCCGTGCAAATGCAATCGAGCGCACCTGCGTGCGGCTGCGGCGCCGCGGCGTGCCGCGCGATCTATTCCCCGCCGATCTGCTAGGCGGCGGCGGAAGTATCGCGGTGAACATGAATATCAATGAGGTGATTGCGAGCCTCGCGAACGCCAGTCTCGGCGCGCGCGCCGCCCGCGGCGCGGCGATCGATCCCAAGCGTGACGTCAACGCCTCGCAATCCACCGCCGACGTCTGTCATAGCGCGTGCCGAATCGCGATCCTGGAGCGATGGGACGAGCTGCATCCCGTGCTGCGGCGATGCGCGCGCGCGCTGGGAGCGAAGGCGCGCGAGTTTCGGCGCGTCATCACGCTCGCGCGCACCTGCATGCGGGACGCGGCGCCGGTGTCGCTGGGCGCGATCTTCGGCGCGTATCGCGCCGCGCTCGAACGGCGCAGCGCCGAGCTTGATCGCGCGGCGCGGGCTCTGGAGCGAATCAACCTCGGCGCCACCGCGATCGGCGACGGCCGCGGCGCTCCGCCCGCGTACCGGCGCACGGTCGTGAAGCATCTGCGCGCGATCAGCGGCCGGGGGCGGCTCGCGCTGCGCGCTAATCTCTATGACGCCGCGCAAAATATCGACGACCTGGCGGCGATGGCGGCGGCGCTCGCGATGCTGGCGGAGGTGATGATCAAAATCGCGCAGGACTTGCGCCTGCTGTCCTCAGGCCCCGCGGGCGGCTTTGGCGAGATCGCGCTGCCGGCGGTGCAGGAAGGCTCATCGTTCTTCGCGGGCAAGGTAAATCCCGTCGTGCCCGAGACCATGATCCAGTGCTGCTTCCAAGTGCTGGGATGCGAGCGCGCGGCGCGCCTGGCGCTGGAGCGCGGAGAGCTTGACCTCAACGTGTTCGAGGGCGCCGCGGCGGTGAACCTGTTCGACGCGCTCGCGATGCTGCGGCGTGCGACGGCGCTGCTCACGGACGGATGCATCGCGGGAATCGCGGCGAACCGCGAGCGATGCGCCGAGCTTGCGGCGCTGGCGAATCGCGAACTTCGCGGCGCTTGACCGTCGCCGCGGCGCGACCTAAGTCTCGCCAAGCCGCGATGCCGCGCGCATCGATACATCGAGATCGGGAGAAACGACGATGAAAGACGCAACCGAAGCGACTCGCGCCGCAAATCGCGCCGCGCTCGCGAATCTGCCGATGGGCGATCGGCTATCGTTCGAGGATGCGAAGCGCGGCTTTATCGAGGCGCTCGGCGACCGGCTCGTCACGCGCGGCGACGGCCGCCTGGTGTGGACGCTCAAGGGCTACGAGTTTCTCGCCAGCGAGGATGCTCCCGACACTGTTCATCCGGGGCTGTGGCGGCACGCGCGCGTCAACATGGCCAACGGGCTTTACCGGGTGACCGATCGCGTTTACCAACTGCGCGGCTTCGACGTCTCCAACATGACGATCATCGAGGGCGACTCCGGGCTCATCGTGATCGACCCGCTGATCTCGGCCGAGGTCGCCGCGGCGGCGATGGATCTATACCTGAAGCATCGGCCCAAGAAGCCGGTGGTCGCGGTGATCTACTCGCACAGCCACGTCGATCACTTCGGCGGTGTGCGCGGAATCGTAAGTGGCGACGATGTCGCGGCGGGCAAGGTTACGATCTGGGCGCCGGCGGGTTTCATGGCGGCGGCGGTCGGTGAGAACGTGATCGCGGGCAACGCGATGACGCGGCGCGCGCTGTTCCAGTTCGGCGCGCTGCTGCCGCGCGGAGAGCGCGGGCAGGTCGACGCGGGACTGGGCAAGACGGTCTCGCTCGGGACCGTAACGCTGATTCCGCCGACCAACACGATCGAGCAGCCGCGCGAGACCCATCGCATCGACGGCGTCGAGATCGTTTTCGAGCTGACTCCCGACGCGGAGGCGCCGGCGGAGCTGATCATGCACTATCCGCAGTTCCAACTGCTCAACATGACTGAGATCACGACCCAGAATTTCCACAACCTGCTGCCGATGCGCGGCGCGCTGGTGCGCGATTCGCTGGCGTGGTCGAAATATATCGGCGGAGCGCTCGCCCGCTACGGCGATGCGAGCGACATCCTGATCGCCCAGCACAACTGGCCGGTATGGAGCGGCGAGCGGGTGCGCGCGTTCCTGGGCAAGCAGCGCGACGCGTACAAGTTCGTGCACGATCAGACCGTGCGGCTGATGAATCACGGCTACGTCGGCGCGGAGATCGCTGACATGATCACGATGCCGGCGAGTCTCAACCAGGAGTGGTCTGCGCATTCGTTCTACGGCAGCCTCAAGCACAACATCAGGGCCATCTACCAGCGCTACCTCGGCTACTACGACGGGCATCCCGCCAACCTCGACGCGCTGCCGCCCGCTGCCGCGGCGGCCAAGAGCGTCGAGTACATGGGCGGTGCGTCCGCGGTGCTCGAGAAGGCGCGCCGCGATTATGCGCGCGGCGAATTCAGATGGGTCGCGCAGGTCGTCTCGCAGCTCGTGTTCGCGGACCCGGTAAATCGCGACGCGCGCGAGCTTGCCGCCGACGCGCTCGAGCAACTGGGTTACCAGGCCGAATCGGCGACCGCGCGCAACGCCTACCTGCAGGGGGCGTTCGAGCTGCGCAACGGCACCCCCGTGCTGCCGGGCGGTGCGGGCGCCGCGCCGGACCTAATCCGGTCGCTTCCGCTGGATATGTATTTCGATTACCTGGCGGTGCGCCTGGACGGCGACAAGGCCGCCGGAAAAAGAATCGTGCTCAACTGGCTATTTACCGACAGCGGACAGAAATATGTACTCAATCTTGAGAACAGTGCGCTGACCTGCGCACCCGACGCGCAGGCGGCGAACGCCGACGCGACGCTTAGCTTGACGCGCGCGACGCTGGACGAAATTTCGCTGCAGAAGACGACGTTTGTCGCGGCGCTGGAGTCGGGCAAGATCGCCGTTGCCGGAAGCCGCGAGAAATTTCTCGAAATGCTCGCGATGCTCGAGACGTTCCCGGTGCGATTCCCGATCGTGGAGCCGCGCCCGCCGCGCTGACGCCGCCGGGCTTTAGCGGCTGTCGGCGGAGTGAGAATTCGGCGCGGGCGACGCCGCGGCCAGCAGAAGCCAGATCTCATACCGCTGATGGTGGATCTCCGCGGAGTCTTTCACGGGCGGGACAATTATGAGTAATCCGCGGTCACGTCCCTCATGCGCGGGAATGAGAATCGACGACTTGCCAATAGGATTGGCGGTTGCCAACGCGCCCGCGAGGTTCAAGCTCACCGCGTCCGGCCCTTCTCTGGCAGTGAGTATCAGGCTCGAAGACGACAAACGAGTGTTGCCGGCATATTCCCAGAAGCCCTCCGGCGCATCCGGAGTGTCCACGCTCAGCTTTCCCTGCCGGCTAATCCATGCTGGACCCAGGAGTTTGGAATAATGGGCGCTTCCCGAGGTCAATGCGATGGAGCCGTCCGACTCGATGGCGGCGGGAGGCGCGGCGCGAGCCGTCTCCCGGCGCGAGATCTCGCCGTATCCCGACATTCCTAAAGCGGCGCGGAGTTCGCGGCCGTGCAGGCCCTCGCGAAAGGGGTCGTCGTGAAGACCGGCGAACATCGGTGCGATCCGATCGAGCGCATCGAGATGGTCGAGTGCGGCCAAAATGGAGTGCAGATGCTTGTCGGATACGACCACTTGCGCGATTGTCGCCAGGCGCGGCGGGTTGGGCCGAAGCCGCTCACCGGCGAGCAGATTTTGTTTCGTCAAGGACATGCGCAATTCGCGGAGCTGACTTTGGACCGACACCGACGTCGCGCCCCACGGTCCGAACGAGGACAGAAGCAAGGCGATCGCAAGGCTCGCGGGAATCGCTCGCAAGTCGATGCGCCCGCGCGCCCGGCCCAGATACACAACCATCGCGGCCAACCACAGCGCGAACAGGCACAGGCAGTAACGCTCGGGTGTGACTCCGTACTCGGCGATTCGTTGCCAAACTGCAACCGCCAGCATCGCGGTAGCCACGGTCAATAGCCAGAACCATGCGCGCATGAACCATTGCAGGGGACGAGAGCCTGTTTCGCGCCACGGGTACGCGATCATGTACGTAACCGTCCCGCTGATGGCGAACGCCACCACCATCCAGCCGACTTCACCCTTGGGCATATTCTCGGTGATAGCGATCTTTCCGGCGTATATGTGAAGCGTCACTGCGTAAACCAGGATAAGCGGCACCAACGCATAGTTCAGCAAATATGATCCGGCCCTAACGACCGAATCGGGATTTGCCACGAGCAGGAACGGTTCGTCACCGTTCTCCGGAATCATGACCAGCGCAAACAGAGGCGCGATCATCGCCGCGCCGGTCGCCCAGATGTGCGCGTAGCTCGAGTCGGCCAGACGGACTTCGAAAAGGTAGCTCCAGCTCGCGAGCAACACGGACAGGCCGGCGCATACCACCAACAGGACCGCCAAACTCATCGCCACTGCGATGGCGAGCTGCAGGTTAAAGCGCCAGAATGATTCGATGGTGGCGCCGCGGCGCAGGTGCGCCGCAACCATCGTCATCAAACCGAGAGCGCCGACGACCACCAAGTCCTGGCTGAACAAGTTTCCATGAGAAAACTGGAGCAAGGCCGCAGCCGCAGCAGCCGCCGCAGCGGCGAGAGTACAGGTGAGGCGGTCCGCCAGGCGCGCTCGGAGCCACAGTGACACCGCCAGAGCGGTGAGAAACGCCGCGGCGGCGGCGAAGCTGACCTGATTGGCGTATCGACCAGCGACCGGAAGTAGCGCCGCGATATAGAGATTGAGATAAATCGTGAGAGCGACAGATGCAGCGACTGGAATCGGGAATCTTCCCAGCGAACGAATTTGCCCGGGTAATCGCGCCGTGATTCTCATCTTCCCCCCTTCTCGACGCGGGCTAACGCTTGCCGAGAGCCATGTAGATCGCGTCACTTCAGCCGAGCACGAAATCAAAATCTATCGTGTCCGGCGATGAGCCGTTCGATGGCGAGCGATCGTAGCTGACGACCAGCGACTCTTTCGATCCGAATACCGCGTCGGAATCCAGATATGGATCACCGTCGATATACAGTGCTGTAGTCAACGTCTTGAAATCGGGCGCCGAGATCATGAAATGCAGATGCGCCGGGCGGTACGGATGGCGTCCCAGCGCCAGCAGCATCTTCCCCACGGGACCGTCGTCGGGCACCGGGTAGCTCGACGGTTTTACCGAGCGAAACTGGAATCGACCATCGTCATCGGTGCGGAAACGCCCGCGGAAATTCATTTCGTCGGCGTTCGGTTGCTGCAGGTCGTACCTGCCCTCCGCCGAGGCCTGCCAGGTATCGACGACAACCCCGGGAACGGGTTTGCCGGCGCTATCCGCCACGCGGCCGCGCACGACGAGCTTCTCGCCCGGCGCGCCATTGGATATGTCGGCATCGGTGGGGAATTCGGGCGCGCCGGCGCGAAAGAAGGGCCCCAGCAAGCTCGACTCGGTCGAGGCGGAAGACGCGGCGCGATTGGCTATCAAGTCCACGACGGCGCTCAGCCCGAGCGTATCGGAGAGCAGGATGAATTCCTGGCGCTTGTCGTCGGTGATGTGGCCGACATCGGTCAGGAACTGAATCCCGATGAGCCATTCCTCGGGCGTGAGTTCCACTTCCCGCGCGAACTCATGCAGGTGACGCGTGAGCGCGCCGACGATGTTTTTCAGGCGGGCGTGCGGGCAGCTGCGAAGCCTGTCGAGTGCGACGCGCGTGATGTCTTTTTCGGTGAGAGTTTTCATCAAGAGTTCCTCTTGCTCAGCGGCGCGCGGAAGTTCCGTCGGTCCGCTGCTCCTGCGACAGCAGCCGCGCCGCATCCTGCTCGACTCTGGTTGCCTTGAAAAAATCGGGATTGAGAACGGCCTTGGCGCGAACCGGATTGGTAAAGACGAAATCGCGGAAGTCGTCGTCGGTTATCAGGCCGTCCTCCACGAGCTCAAATGCCTCTTCGGCGGCGCTGCGCATGTCGGGCAGATCGAAGTGTCCGGCGTCGGAGCTGTAGAGCGCGCCGAGCCGCGTTCCCATCGGATTTTTGCGGGTGTCGAACGCGATCGCGGTCAGCCGGTCGTCGCCCTCGCATCCGAAAAAGAAGCTGCGCGTGAATTGCTCAACGATGTCCTCTTTGCGCGCGATTCCGCAGCGCGCGAACTCGTCGAGGTCGCCGGGAGCTTCCCTGGTGCCCCACAGCAGATCCGACTTGTCTTCGCCGAGGCGCGCGAGCGCCGCGTCGCCATACTCGCGGCCGTATTCGAGGAACAGCTTGCGAAGCAGCGGCCAGTCCAGTTTGTCGGGAGCAAAGTTTTTCATCGCTTCGCGATTGCGCTTGTCCCAATGGCCGATGAGATCCGAGAGCAGCGCCGCCGCCCACGCCGCGCCGCCCTCCAGGAAGGCGAAGGGCAATTGCGGAAACCGGTGCGGCACGCCGCCCAGGAACAGCGCCTTGCAGATCGACTCCGCCGACGCGGCGAAATGCCCGATGTGGTTGTACACGAAATTGGAGATCGAGCCGCGGAATCCGAATCCCGCGCTCGGCGAGTGAAAGGTCGGCGCCAGTTTCAATTCCAGGCACTTCGCCCAGACCGGATCGTAGTCGTATTCGCTGTCGAGGCAGAAGTTGTCGATCCAGAATCCCTGCGCGGATTGCGCCGCCAGGCGGCGCCGCGCAAACGCCGGCATCAAGATGACCTTGAGGCGCAAATCGCGCACGACGTGTTCCAGCTCTTCGATTGCCTCGCCCGGCGTATGCATCGGAATCATCGCGGCAGGAGTCATCCGGTCGCCGTATTCGCGGAACAGCTGCGCGTGCAGGTCATTGTAGGTGCGGCACAGCGCGCGGCGCATCTCGTCGTCGCCCACGTGCAGCATGAACATCCCGAAACTCGGATAGACGATCGCGAAGTCGAGTCCCATCTCGTCCAGGCGTTGGTGATAGAGCCGGGGGAGCGAGCTGGTCGCGCGATCGAGCGTCTGGCCCGAGGGGTGTCCCCACCAGATGGGACGCGGCGCGCGCAACTCGCGGCGCTGCTCGGGCGTGAGCCGGTACCATCGGAAGGCCATCGGACTGTCGGCGAGCGCCTTGAACCGCTCGACCATCGCGCCGCCGGCGGTCGCCTTGAGGAAGTCGAAGAAGGCGGGCTCGAATTCCGCGATGTGCGCGTCGGAGTCGATAATCGGATGATTAAGTCGCGCTCGAATCTGCGCCGATTTCGAGGTTCCATTTTTCATGGCTTGCCTCCCGATGCGTGTGGCGCCGGCGCCCCTTCAGCGCTTGAGCGCCGCGAGGTTGAGCCGCACACCAACACGATTAACTACGCGCTTTGGATTAACACACTTCAGCGCGACTGGCACGGCCGCACTAAGGACCGTTGGCGGCGCTCTCGCTGAATCCACCGGCGGGGAAGAAGGCACCTGGTCGCACCGCGCCGGCCGGGTCCGAATGCTTTGGTTTGACACACCGACGAATTGCGCGGAGGCTCAAAGAGTCGGCATCGATAAACGGATCGCGTCCGACTTGAGCCTGGGTTCACGGCTTCCCCTGCACGCCCTCCAGATCAACTTTCATAGTTCGTTCGATTGCTTCAAGGCAGATGGCTTGACGCCGGAGTTCGTGCAATGTCGACAATTCTACAAGTTTTCACCTATCGTCCCCGCCCCGGACAGTATTCAAACTTCATGAAGAGCGTCGCGAAGGGCAGCAAGATCGTGCATCGCGACGGCGGAAAAGTCCGGCTCTGGACCACCGCGGCGGGCGGTGAGCCGGGTGCGGTTGTGCTCGGGATTGAAAATGCCAATTACAAAACCTACGGAGAGTACGCCGCGAAACTCGAGGCGGATCCGGAGTGGCGCGCGTTTATGGTGGAACTCCAGGGCGACCGTGAGCCGGCCGCCGACCTGGTCAGTTCCGCGATGTACGTGGAACAGTCGGTCCTCTAACCGAGAACGCTGCTTGCGCGCCGCAGCTCCGGAATAAATGCTCACTCGGAGCCTCAGTCGAGTCGGTTGAGCAAGTCCCGCTCGGCTGACGGCGCTCTCTCGTCACCATTGGCGCTGCGGCAGCATGATGCCGCGGCGCCGTGGTGAGCGTGGGGCAATTGCGATGCTTCAGATTTCCTGGGGTTTGCGAATACTCAGCGGCTTCGCGAATACTCAGAAGTTCACCGGCGGCGCGGCCACATCGCCATGCGCGCGCGCGCACACCCCCACCTAAGTGAAACGCGGCAGATTCGTCAGCGCCGGTAAAATGGCGGTGTAGCGGCGTCCACGTTTATCCATACTGACTTGGGCGAGGTGTATTCGTGCATCGCCTCGAATCCCATGTCGCGTCCGTAGCCGGAGCTCCGCACGCCGCCGAACGGAGAGCCCGGGCTGACGCGCTTGTAGCAGTTGATCCAGACCATCCCGCTGACCAGATTGTCCGCGACGCGATGCGCGCGGCGGAGGTCGCGGGTCCACAGCCCGCCGCCAAGGCCGTAGGCGGTGCCGTTGGCAATGGCCAGCACTTCATCGTCGTCCTTGAAGGTGGTGACGGTGACGAACGGGCCGAAGACCTCTTCCTGGCAGACGCGATCGGCGGGACGCGCGCGCACCACCGTCGGCATCACGTAGCATCCGCCGGCCAGCGCCGGATCCGAGGGAGCGCGGCCGCCGATCAGGATTTCCGCGCCCTCCTCGCGCGCGATCCTGCAGTAATCGAGGACGCGGTCGCGATGCGCGATCGAGGTGAGCGGACCCATTTCAGTCGCAGGGTCGAGCGGATTGCCAATCAGAATCGAAGCCGCGAGCTTCAGGAATCCGTCCAGGAACCGATCGGCGATTCGTTCGTGCAGGAGCAGGCGCGAGCCCGCGATGCACGCCTGGCCCTGGTTGTGAAAAACGGCGAACGCGCTGCCGCCGATCGCGGCGGGAAGATCGGCGTCGTCGAATACTATGTTGGCGCCCTTGCCGCCGAGCTCGAGTTGCACGCGCTTGAGATTGCCGGAGGAGGCCTGCACGATTTTGCGGCCGGTCGCGGTCGATCCGGTAAACGCAATCTTGGTAACGCGGGGATGCTCGGCGAGATATTGCCCGGCGGTGGCGCCGTATCCGGGAACGATATTGACCACGCCGGCGGGGAATCCGGCCTCGCGCGCCAGTTCCGCGATCTTGAGCGAGCTCAGCGGCGTCAGTTCCGCCGGTTTGAGAATCACGCAGTTTCCAGCCGCCAGCGCGGGCCCCATCTTCCAGCTCGTAAACATCACGGGGAAGTTCCATGGGACGATCTGCCCGACCACCCCGAGCGGCTCGCGCGTCACGTAATTCAGGAAGCCCCGCTCGACCGGCACCACGCTGCCGTGGAGCTTGTCCGCCATGCCGCCGAAGTAGCGGAAGGTTGCGGCGGTCCGCGGAACGTCCAGCCCACGGGTGTCGCGAATCGGATGACCGGTGTCGAGCGACTCGATCTCCGCGAGCTCGGTGGCGTGCACTTCGATCAGGTCGGCCAGCTTGAGCAGCAATCGTCCGCGCTCCGCGGCCGCCATCGCGCGCCATCCCGGAAACGCCCTCCACGCGGCGGCGACCGCGTTGTCTATATCGGCGGCGCGCGCCTCCGCGACCTGGGCGAGCGTGGAATTGTCGTGCGGGTTGAGTACTTCAATCGCGCCGCCGTCGGCGGCCTCGACAAACTCGCCATCGATGAAGAGCCTGGTCTGAAACTGCATCGCGTTACATCACGGAGCTTGCAGCCAAAGTCGAAGATCGCGCGCGGGATGCGCGCGCTAATCCGTTTGCCGCGCGCAATCGCGAACGGTCAGAAGTCCACCGGATTCGGTTTGAGCTTCTTTTTCGCGTACAGCTCGGGCAGCGTGGAATCGTTGTTCTCCCAGACCAGCAGCATCGAGCGCTTGGGAGAGAATCCCTGGTGGCGGATATCGGCCGGCATCGCGGCCACGTCGCCCGGCTTCATTACCACCCGCGCGCGCGGCGCGCCGGTTTCGCGATCCTGCACGTCCCAGTGAATTTCGTCGCTGAGCTGCACGAACCATTCGACGCGATCGTTGCCATGGATAATCGGCAGAATGAATTCCTCGGTGGTCGCGCAAACCTGCGAATCCTTGACCGCCGAGCACACCGAGGGATTCCAGGTGACGTCGGAGCGCGACACGTAGGCAAAGAAATTGAACGCGTGGACCTCGTCTTCGAAGCCCGGCTCGGCATGGACCTCGGGCTGGTCCTGGGGGACGTCGGCGAATTCGCGATTGACGGGATTGCCGGCGGCGTCGGAGCGCAGCGCTATGTCGCCCTTCATTCCGGTCATCCGGTTGGCGACCAGCCGTTTGCGGGTTATCGCCGCGCGATTGCCGCCCCGCTTGGGGCCGAACGGAGTGCCGGTTTCCTCGGGTGCGGCGAAGGGATCGAAGCCTTCGACAGTCCAGTCGTCGAGCATGGCCTCGAATACTGCGCGCACCTGGCCGGAATCGAAGGTTTCGACGTGGTGCATGTTCCGGGACCGGTAGCCGCCATTATACAGTCCCGCGAAGACGTCAACGGTGCCGTAATGGTTGGTGGTGCCGAATACGGCATCGAAGTTCACGACACCGTAGAAGAAGTTCCACGAGATGTCGCGCATCAATGCGCGCAGAAAGGCGTCGATCGGGCTCGTGTGCGAGCCGCCGGGCCAGTGAATATGTGCGAAATACTCGTCGCGCGCGAAGGCGAAACCGCCGATCGAAAATGAGCGGTATCCATATTCGTTTGCGCTGTCCGGCTTTGAGTCAGCCATAAACTTTTCTCCGGCGATAATCGCTTTACGGCGCCTGCCAGATACTCCTGAGCTGGATTGACTATTTCTGACAGATGTCCTTCCAGCGCTCGGCAGTCAATTCTCCGCGAATCGTCTGCAGCAGTATCACGCTCGGCTTTGCCGCGTGGAACTGATATGCGGCGCCCCTGGGGAGCAGAGCCATATGACCACGGCGGGCGACGATATGGCCCATCTTCTTACCCCGGGGGCTTCCCTCCAGGATCGTGGTGCCTTCGTGATCTTCCGAGACGGTGCTCTCTTCCAGCTTGACGAGGCGGATTTCCACCTCGCCGTCCATGATGATTGCCGCTTCGTCGTGCGAGGCCGCGTACCATGGCGAGGTGCCTTCGGCGCGAATCGCTTCCAGCACGTATTTGAGATTTTTTCCGACCGCGACTTTCTCGTAAGGCTCGGCTTTGGAAGCGACCTCGAAGATATTCGAGAAAGCATAGTTGCGGGGATCGTCGTTGATGACCTGGACGCCACCCTTCTCGTAATGCTCCAGCGATCCGAATTGAGTATTGCGACGCATATTCCACCCGCCGGGAAAGTTCAGTGATGGCCGGCGGCCCGGACTACTGTCGGCGCGGCCGGCGCTTTCGGCATGACCTTCCGCTTCATGAGCTTTTCATTGAGTTGCGCGACCCGCGCGGCCTTTTCGCGGGCGCGCTTTTGATCGCGCTCCTTGACCTCGGGCAGCACCTCGCGGCTGAACAGATCGATTGAACTCATCAGCATCTCGTGCGGTATCTTGCCGGCCTGAGAAAGAAACAGAACCTGGTCAACGCCGGATTCCTCGAAGTTCAGCAGCGTGTCGCGAATCTGCTCTGGAGTGCCCACGCAATTTCTCGCCGGGGAGCCGGAGGCGAGCGGATCGTCGATCTTTATCGGTGCCGTCTGGTTCTTGTAGCTCTCCCACAAGTTGGTTTTGCCCGGTTCATGCTGTCCGAAGAATGCATAATGGCCCAGCCCGTACATGAAGAATCCATGATGTTCGTGGGCCATGTCATGCACGAGCTTTTCGTTGCGATCGCACAGGAACGGGCAGGCCATCGCGATCTGCGGATTGATGGCATAGCCGACCGGCTCGCATTCATTTTCCAGCGTTGCGTAGTAGTCGCGGACCCACTGGCGCGATTCCTCGGGCGAGACGAACGCAAACGTCAGCGCGCCGATTCCCAGCCGCGCGGCCAGCAGGATCGTTTCGCGCCGCGAGCACGCGAGCCATAGCGGTGGATGCGGCCGCTGGAGCGGCTTGGGCACCACGTTGCGCGCCGGCGCGGTCACGAATTTGCCCTCGAATCCCGTGAAGGGTTCTTCGACCAGCATCCGCACCGCGGTCTGCAGTCCCTCCAGCCACTGCGCGCGCTTCTGTTCCTGGACGACGTTGAAGCCGCCGAGCTCGATCTCGGTGGCCCCTTCGCCGGTCCCGAAATCGCAGCGGCCGTCGCTGATCAGGTCGAGCGTGGCGATTCGTTCCGCGATTCGCGCGGGCGCATTGATATACGGCGGCATCTGCACGATGCCGTGGCCGATCCTGACGTTCTTGGTGCGCGCCGCGCACGCCGCCAGAAAGACCTCCGGCGCGGAGGAATGCGCGTACTCTTCCATGAAGTGATGCTCGGTGGCCCAGACGTAGTCGTAGCCGCAGCGATCGGCGAACTCGACCTGTTCGAGCGCGTTTTTCAGCAGTTGATGCTCGGACTCGCGGGTCCATGGGCGCGGGAGCTGATGCTCGTAGAATCCGCCGATTTTCATGTGGCGAGAGATAACCCGTAGCGGCTGAAAACTCAAACCGGGAGAAGGTGTTGTTGCGCCCGCCGAGCGCAGCCGCATCGGAGAGGATCGCCGCCGCTGGCCGTATCGAACGCTCGGCGGTAGCCTGCGATTATCGTGATGCCAATCAGTGGCGGCCGACGATGTGGCCTCGTGCGATGCAGCGGCGGAACATGAGCCCGATACCTGCAAGATCGGCCATCGCTTGCGACTGCGGATGTTCAAGTTCGCAATTGAGGAGATTCACCAATGATCGAAATCATCGAAACCTTTCCAGACAACGTGGTCGGTCTAATCGCTAAAGGCCAGGTGACAAAAGAGGACTACGAGAAAGTTTTGATTCCCCGGGTGGAAGCCGCTCTCAAGCGACACGAGAAGATTCGGCTCTATTACGAACTGGGAAGGGAGTTCTCGGGAATCGACGCGGGCGCGGCATGGGAAGACCTGAAGGTCGGAGTCGAACACTTCACCCGCTGGGAACGGATGGCGGTCATAACCGACGTCGACTGGATCACGCACATGCTCAAAGCGTTCGGCTTTATCATGCCCGGCCAGTTGCGGGTGTTCCCGACCGCGAAGGGAGCGGAAGCCCGCGCGTGGATCCTGAGCACGGCCGCGTAGGCGAGTTCTCGCCCGGCTGCCTGCGATAATTCAAACCGCGGGACGGCGTGTTGCGAAGCTCAGCCGCCCGCGTCGCGCGGCCGCAGGTTGTCACCGATCAGCCGCGGAGTGAGATAGCGGCCTTGCCGATGCTCGACGAGCACGATTGCGCAATTGGCCGGCACCGGCGCGTTGCCCCAGCCGCCGGTTATGTGCGCCCACATCGAAACCATCACGCCGCCGTGGCTGACCACGACCACGTCGTCTTCGGAAAAGCGCGCGACCAGTTCGTCGAGGATCGGTCCGACGCGATCCCGCACATGCTCATAGGATTCGCCGCCGGGCGGTACCCAGTTCCACGGCTGGGACGGGTCGTAGCCTTCGGCTGCGAGGATTGACTCGTACGGCTTGCCCGCGAATTCGCCGGTCTCCCGTTCATGCAGTCCCTCGCGAATCTCGAAGGGGAGCTGCAGTTCGTGGGCGATGATCGCGCCGGTATCGCGCGCGCGCACGTAAGGGCTCGCGATGACGACGCGCGGAGTTGAGATCGTCTGAATCACACCGGCGGCTTCGCGCGCCTGCTGGCGGCCGCGTTCGGTCAGCGGCAGCGTAACCGGCGTGGTGGTGAAGATGCGCGTGACGTTGCCCTCACTCTCGCCGTGACGGACCAGTACCAATTTGCCCATGTCATTTCCGTACGCAATTTATGTGAGGCTCGCAACCTCGGGGCATGGGTCAAGCCCGCCTCCTCAGAAGCCCGCGGGTCGCGGACATCCGCCCCGCATCGCGAGCATCCGCCGCGCCAGGTCGAGCGTCGTGCGATCGTGGAGGTACGGTCCCACGATCTGGATTCCGACCGGGAGGCCGTTTGCCAGGCAGCCGACCGGGACCACCGTCGCCGGCAGATAGCAGGCTCCCGCCGGCGCCATCCAGGTGGTCAGACTCCAGTAGGGCACCTGCCGGCCGCCCACGCTGGCGGTCCTGGCGGCCTGGGGCTCGGAATGGTCGTGCGCGATCGCCGCGCAGGGCATGACCGGGAGCAGAATCGCGTCCCAATCGGTGAAGAACTCCTCCCAGCGCTTGCGCATCTGCAGGCGCCGCTCATTGTAGCTGAGCCATTGGCGATGGCGTATCGCGAGCTGGCGCCGCGTCTGCGCGGCGGGAGAATCGCCGGGGGTGGACGCATAGTCGTCGAGCTTGTCGGGAGGAACGCCACCGGCCAGGGCGGCCTGCAGCAGGGCAGAGAAGGTGTCGGCAACCTTCTCCAGGGTGAAAGCCGGACGCGCATGGTGATCCACGATCGCGCCGGCGGAGGCGAGCGACTCTGCCGCGCTCTCCAGCAGGCCGAGCACTTCCGGCTCCACGCGGCACGCCGGGTCATCGAGCCATGCGGCCACGCGATATTCGCTGAGCTTGCGGCGCCGCGGCGCGGGCAGCTTGAGCCGCCACGCGGGCGTGTCCCATCGATTGGGCCCCGCCATCAGGTCGAGGCCGAGTTTGAGATCGTCGACGCTGCGCGCCATCGGGCCTGCGACGGCAAGATCGGCGAGCGTCAGGGTTCCCGGAGGACCGGGGATTTGGCCGTGCGCCGGCACGATTGCGTAGCTCGGTTTGTGTCCGACCACGCCCGACATGTGCGAGGGCAGGCGGATCGAGCCGCCGATATCGCTGCCGAGCTCCAGCGGCGTGAATCCGCACGCCAGCGCCGCGGCGGAGCCGCCGGAGGAGCCGCCCGGAGTGCGCGAATGATCGTAAGGATTGTTGGTCGTGCCGAAGACGGCGTTGTAGCTCTGCAGGTCACCGGCATAGATCGGCAGATTGGTCTTTCCGTAAATGATCGCTCCAGCTTCGCGCAGACGCGCGACCGGCCATGCGTCTTCGGGCGGGATGAACTGGGACAACTCGGGCGCGCCCGACGTCGTGCGCATCCCGGCGGTCTGAAAGGAATCCTTGATAGTCATGGGGACGCCGTGCAGCGGCCCGCGCACCTCACCCCGCGCAAGCTCGGCGTCAGCGGCGGCGGCTTCGGTGCGAGCCCGGTCGGCGTCGACGGTCACGACGCTGTTGATGGGCTTGTCGAGCGCCTCGACTCGAGCGAGGAAATAATCGAGCGCTTCTCTGCTGGAAATTTCGCGCTTGCGAATTTTCTTCGCGATCGCGATTGCACTGGAATAGGCAAGCTCGGGCACCGCGGCATCCTCCGGTTTCGTGGTCTGTGCTTGTGAGTAGCCGATGCGCGCGAGAAGTCAAGCAATCCCCGCGGCCGACAGCGGGATCGGTTCGGCGCCTTCGTCATTTGACTTTGCGATTTTCGCCGCCTAAAGTCCTGAACCCGGATTCATGAATTGAGATTCACGGTATCTGCGGGAATGAAGACCTCGCTCAAAGTGCGTGCGCTCCGCCAGGGCAGGAACGATGCGCGCGCGGCGCGAATTATGGAAGCCGCGGCCAGGGTGTTCGCGCGCAAGGGCGTCGAGAACACCACCATGGAGATCATCGCGCGCGAGGCGAAGGTCGCGGTGGGAACGATTTATCTGCACTTCGCCTCTCGCGATGAACTCTATCTGAATCTTCGCGCCGATCGCAGCGAGCTGCTGGGCGATGGTTATCGCGCGGTAAAGGCACGCGGACTCGCGCCAATTGACGAGATCCGCACGCTTGCCCGGGTCTACGTCGACTACCTGCGCGAGTCCGCCGATCCCATACTAATCAGTGAACCGACGCCGCTTTACGAGATCAGAAAGCGCCTGCGCCGCTCATCGGAAACCCGGGCTTTCGAACGCGATCTGACTACCAGCCGCGAAGTCTTTCACCTGTTTGAAGACAGCGTGAACAAGGCATTCGAGGCGGGACTGATCGCTGACCCGCTCGGTCCCACCGGGGTGACCGTCGCCATCTGGTCGATACTCAATGGCGCATTCATGGTGACGCGCGACCATGATTTCATTGTTCACACCACCGACATGGATCCTGCCGGATTTATTGCCAATGCGCTTGAATCGTATTTGAACGGAATCGTATCCGCGGCGCGCGCGGGACATCGACCGCTTATGCGTGCTCATCGAAACGACCACGTCCGCGAATTGCCGAAGCGAAGGAAGGCACTATGAAGACCATCTGGTTTCACATGCAGGGCTACCGCGATCTGCCGGATGATTTCCGCGATCGTTACGAGAGCATCTGGGTGACTCCGCCCAACGATGAGCTTTGCCATTCGACCGACGTCGCAAAATACCTGCACTGGAATCTCGATGAGCTCGAGATGGCGGACGATCTCGGCTTCGACGGCCTGGGCCTCAACGAGCATCATCAGAACGGCTACGGATTCCCTATTTCGCCGAACATGATAGCTACGGTGCTTGCACGCCGGAAATCCGACGCGGCACTGGTAGTACTGGGAAATACGCTGCCGCTCTACAATCCTCCAATCCGGGTCGCGGAGGAGTTCGCGCTGCTGGATTGTCTCAGTGGCGGACGCCTGGTGGCGGGATTTCCGGTGGGGTCGCCGATGGACACGACCGGATGCTACGGCATACCGCCGACGCAGGTGCGTCCCCGCTATTACGAGGCGCACGATTTGATCAAGCAGGCATGGACGCGGCCGGGGCCGTTTCCGTTCAACGGACGCTTCACGAAACTGCGCTACGTAAATCCGTGGCCGAAGCCGCTCCAGAAGCCTCATCCTCCGATCTGGCTGGCCGGGGGCGGTTCGGTCGAGACCTGGAAGTTCGCGACCGACAATGATTATACCTATAGTTACCTCAGTTTCATGGGCCACAAGTACGCCAAGGTGCTGATGGACGGGTACTGGAACTCGGTGGAGAAAGCCGGACTGGATGACAATCCGTACCGCGCGGGATTCGCGCAACTGGTGGTTGTTGCCGACACCGACGCCGAGGCGGAACGGATATACCTGAAGCACCTGCAAAACTTCTATTCCAAGTCGCTGTACGTCGCGCCTCATTTCGGCAATGTTCCGGGATTCATGACCAAGCGCAGCTTTGAATTTCAACTGAGTCATCGCGGCGCAAGCGCGTTTACTTTCGACTTCAAGCCTCACGAAGCCACCTGGAAGCAGCTGGTGGAAGACTCGCGAATGGTGATCGGCGGCAGTCCCGATACGGTTGCGGCTCAAATCGAAGAGGCGGTTCGTAACATCCGCGTCGGCCACCTGATGATCATTCTGCAGATTCAGTCGATGGACCCCGAGTTGACCGCGTACAACAGCGGACTATTCGCGCGAAAGGTGCTGCCGAAGATTCAATCGATCTGGGACAAGGAAGGTTACGTCGATCGATGGTGGCCGCAGGGCGCGACGCGAAAGCACGCTCAGGTCTCTCAGCCAGGAAGTCGCGCTACCAACGGTGAGGCAAAACATCCCGCATGAACATCGAGACTTCAAACAAGGTTGAACTGCCGGGCGGCTTTGCCCCGAACCCGGTAATTGTGAAAGGCGAAGGTGCGCCCGTCGTGTATCTGCACGGGCCATTCGGCCAGGAATGGGACGGATTTCTGGACGACCTCGCGGCGTATCGCCGCGTCTATGCCCCGGCGCACGCGGGTTCCGAGGATACCGACGATCTCCAGCACCTCGATAGTATCGCCGATCTTGTCTTGTACTATGACGACCTGTTCGATCAGCTTGGACTGGATAAGGTCGATCTCATCGGGCACTCATTCGGCGGGATGGTTGCGGCTGAATACGCCGCGACATTCAGAGATCGGATCGGGAAGCTGGTGCTGATCGATGCGATGGGACTGTGGCTTGGCGAAGCGCCCGTACAGGACCATCTGCTCGTGTCGCCGGAAAAATTAGTCAGGCTGCTGTTCAACGATCCGGGCAAACCCGAAGTGGCGGCAAAGCTGGCGATGCCGAAGGATCCGGCCGCGATGAATGCCGCGCTGGTTCAGAGATTCGGCGCACTGGCGAGCACGTCGCACTTCATCCATCCCATTCCGGAGCGTGGACTCGAGCGGCGACTGCGGCGAATCAAGGCGCCTACTCTGATCGTGTGGGGAGCGCTGGACGCGCTCATCCCGGCGGTCTATGCCGGCGAATTCCAGCGGCACATTGCGGGCGCGCGCATCGAAATGATCGAAGGCGCCGGACACGTTCCGCAGATTGAGCAACGCGACGCCGTATCGCGTGTGCTGAAGAACTTCCTGGCGGGCAAGCACGCTTAACCGCTGACGCGCAGGCCGCTTCAATAGCGCCCGCCTGCCCCGCGAGTTTTTTCGCGCGGGCCGTTGCGGGAAAGCGCGCCCGCCGTCGATGGGATTCCATTTGCAAATCACCGGGTCCGGCGCAACTCTGCCTACACAGTCACGATGGAAAATGCGCCGCCGCGCCTGATGGCGGCGCCACCGGTCCACGGGAGGACGCATCAATGGCGAAATTCTTTGCGGCGAGCGACGCTGATCCCGCGGCCCTCAAGGACAAAACCATCGCGGTCATCGGCTACGGCAACCAGGGGCGGGCGCAGGCGTTGAATCTGCGCCGCGCCGGTCATCGCGTGATTGTCGGCAACCAGGAGGACGACAGCTGGCGGCAGGCTCACGACGACGGCTTTGAGCCGCTCGCGGTCGATGCGGCGGCCGCGCGCGCGGACATCGTGATGCTGTTGCTGCCGGACGAGATAGCGCCGGAAATTTACCGCAAGATGATCGAGCCGCATCTCGCGCGCGGCAAGACGCTGGTCTTCGCCAGCGGCTACAACATCACTTACAAGTTCATCGTGCCGCCGCGCGAGGTTGACGTGGTGCTGGTCGCGCCGCGGATGATCGGGCAGGGCGTGTACGAACTGCCGGCCCGCGGAGAGGGATTCCCGGTCCTGGTGGGCGTCAAGCAAGACGCCTCGGGCGGGGCGCTTGCCACCATGCTGGCGATCGCCGACGGCATCGGCGCGTTCCTGCCGCACGGCGCCGTGGTCGAGTCGAGCTTCGAGGAAGAGACGCTGGTCGATCTGTTCTCCGAGCACACCTGGGCGGGCGCGATGTTGTTCCTGCTCGAGCGCGCATTCAAGCTGCTGACCGAGGCGGGAGTCAGTCCCGAAGTTGCGCTGCTGGAGCTGTACGCGTCGGGCGAGCTCGGCGAGATCGGCCGCGCGATGGCCGGGATGGGAATCTGGAACCAGCTCAAGCTGCATTCGCATACCAGCCAGTTCGGGCAGCTTACCCATGGCGACCGCTTCATCGGAGAGGAGGCGGAGGCGCTGATGCGCAAGGCGATCGCGGAGATTCGCGACGGGACATTTGCGCGGCGGTGGGCGGCCGAGCAGGCCGCGGGCTCGCCGGTCTTTCACGAGCTGCTGCAAGAAGCGCACGCATCGCCGATCGCGAGCGCCGAGGCAGAGCTGTTCGCGAAGATGGGCCGGCGCTAGCCCGGCGAACCTCAGCGCGCCAGGTAGCCGCCATCGACGATCAGCGGTGTGCCGGTCACGAACGAGGATTCGTCCGAGGCGAGAAACAGAATCGCGCTGGCGATCTCTCCGGGCTGGGCATTGCGGCCAATCGGCTCGCCGTGGGAGGCCGCGCGCCAGAACTCAGCCGTTTCCGCCGCGGTCGCCCGCTTGATGATATTGGTCTCGACGTTGCCAGGACATACGCAGTTGACCCGGATCCCGTCGGACGCATACCGCGTGGCGAGCGACTTGGTAAGCTGCATCGCGCCGGCCTTGGTGACGTTATAGGCAAAAGTGCTGACCCCGTTCATCTCCTGTCCGATGAACGAGGAAATCGACGCGAGATTGACTATCGCTCCCTGGCGCCGCGTGAGCATATGCGGAATGACGTGCTTGCAGCACAGGAACATGCTTTTCAAGTTGATATCCATCAACCGATCCCATTCCTCGACGGTCATCTCGGTGATGTCTCGGGCAAAATGGATACCGGCGTTATTCACCAGGATATCAATCCGGCCGAATGACGAGATCGCCTCTGCGGCGAGTCGGCGCGCGGTGTCCTCGTCCGTCACGCTGCCCGCGACCGCGCGGGCGCTGCCACCCGCGATTTGTCGCGTCAGCGATTCCAGCCCTTGCGCGTCAATATCGTTGAGCACCAGGTGAGCGCCCTCGCGACCGAAGAGAGCGGCGGTCGCTCGGCCGATGCCACTTGCGGCGCCGGTCACAATCGCAACTTTGTCCTGAAGCCGCATGATCCGCCTCCCAGGCAGTGCCTGTCGCGATACGCCGGCATCCTGCCGGCTTTCAGCTTCGCGCCTCCGCGGGCACGATCGCCCCCGTCACAGCGCGGTGATCTTCTCCAGCGACCGCAGGTAGCGCTCATCGCGATAGGTCTCGTGCTCGCGCTGGATCTGCGCGAGCGTGAACTTGCCGATGTCAACCTTGTCAAGATCGGCCATCGACAGTTCGCCGATATAGCGATAGCCGCCGCGGTCGATGGCCTGGCGAACATAAACGAGGGAGCCGTTGGGGTCGCCGATGCGGCCGTTGCCGGTATAGCCGTAACCCTCGACCATGTTGCGCACGGCGGTGGACTGGAAGCCTGCCCGCCACAGAAACTTCGGACTGGCCTTGGCCAGTACTTCCGGACTGATTGTGAGCAGGAAGCTCTCCTGCTGCCTGACCCAGGGCTTCACCACGGAGTTGGTAATGATGTAGCGCAGCTTGTCGGAGCGGTTCACAGCGCCGCCGTGCAGCACCCGCCCGTCCATCAGCAATATCACACCCGCTTTGGCCTCCAGGTTGATTGCCGGTGGCAGCTTGCCGAAAGCCTCGCCGTCGCGATATTTCCGGTGCGATCCGGGGACGATCAGGGTGCCGCCGTTCACCTCGTCTACATCCTGAAGTATGTATATGGTGTTCATTAGCACCGGCGCCGGCGCCTCAGGGAAGTTGTATGGCGCCATGAAGGACTGATCCTGGTGCAGCCCCTGAGGGTAGCAGCCCGGGAAGGAAATGTTCGAGATGAAGCTGAAGTGGTTCCACCCCGCACCCAGCACTTCATCAAGAAACTTCTCGATCAGTGGCCCGGCCTGAATTGCAGCGGGGTCGTGCTCCATGCACTTGACGAAGTCAGCGCCCTTGTTGACCAGCGCCCACACGTGCTGCTGGGCCGGGCTCAGGTGCGCGATGCCGAGCGCGCGCTCGGCGGCCGCCTGCTGGACTATTCGTTCGCGCAGCCGGGTGCATTGCTCGGGCGAAACGCCATCCTCGATCAGGCAGAATCCCCATTCGTAAAAGTCCTGCCGAAGGCGGCGAAGGTCTCTGGTCGCCTGGGGTAGTGAAACGCTTCGCCAATGCGGATGCTTGCGTGCCACCGTGGTGTCGTAGTACCAGCCCTTGCCCCACTCCAACTCGTCCCGCGGAGACGGCGGCTTCATCCAGGGGTTGTTCCCAAGCAGCGACCGGTACGGCTCGCCGGAGGAGAGGAAATCGCGGTAGGGCGTGAATGCATCCACCGACGCTGCCTCGATAGACTCGGCGGTGAACTCATACGGCGTTCCCGTCGGCGTCCGCGGCGCTGAGTGAGAGTGGCCGGAGGGGCTGTTCGATCCAGCTGATTTCCGATTCTCGATTTTCATTGCGGGATCCCTCCGCAGCGTAAGGTGTATCGTGCGATCGCGCGACTGTTACTTGAGCGCGGGTTTTACGAGCCCCAGCTCGATCATCGTGCGCCCGGTTTCGAATAGGGTGTCGTCAATCGCGTGCGTCCTGAGACCCAACTCCTGCCGCGCGCGATCGGAGTACCCTCGCGGCCCATCGAAGGTTTTGCCGTATTTCCGTATGAACTCGTCATATTCTTTCGGCGGTCCGCCGACTGCGATGTGAGGGAACAGGCGCGCCAGATGCGCCTGCAGATCGATCACGTTCAACTCGCCCGATGGGTCGGAAGCGGCCAATTGGTAGCGCGCGCCGTTGGTGCAATTGCCGCTTTCGACTATCAATGCGTGCGCCTCGCCCACGTCGCGCGCATCCACGATGTTCCACAGATGTTGCCATCCGCGTCCGCAGGGCTTTCCCGCAAGCATCTGGCCGAGGAACCACTGCCACGACCATACCAGTTCGTGCGCGCGAGTGAGCAGCGGCCCCAAAGCGATGATCGGACATACCGAGATGACGTCGAACCGGCCATCGTCGGCGGCGATGCGATTGGCCATTTGCTCGGTCGCAACCTTGGCCATCGCGTACGCAACCCCGCCCTTGGTGTCGATATTCCCGGGAATCCAGTTGGGGTCCTTGTCGCGATTATCGGATGCCCAGTCCTTTTCGCTGAAGACGTAGCCCGTCGGCGCCGGGTGGGAAATGGCGGCAAAGGAACTGGTGTAAACTACTCGCTTGACGGTCCCGGCTTTTTTCACCGAATCCAGGATGTTCCTGGTGCCGTTGACCGCACCGTCGTAGACCTGCCTCGGATTGTTCGCGTTTGCGTAGCCCATTGCGGTGCCGACGTGCATGACCGCGCCGCAGCCCGCAAACGCATCATCGTAGCTGCCTTCAACCAGGAGATTCGCGGTCAAGAGTTCGAGTTGCCCGGGATACGCTCCACTGTTCAGCGCCAATAGATGCGCGGTCTTGTCGGGGTTGTTCTGATCGGTTACGCAGGCGCGCACATGGTAGCCGTGCTTCATCAGCGCGGTCGCGACGTGCGACCCGATATAGCCGGAGGCGCCGGTGACCGCGACCGGACCGTTCGCTGGCGTTACCGCTGGCATGATGCTTTACCTCTCTCAGTTGCAATTCGGAATTTCACGATTTTGCGAGCACGGGAAATATCTCGCTCTGCTCCCTATATGGAAACACGTCGGCGAAACCCGCCAGGGCTCTGAACGTCGCGGGATCGTCGCAGTCGCCGGCCAGCTCTCTCGGAAAGCTGCCCTGGATATCCTCCTGCGAAGTGATCATCGCGTGCCGATAGTAGTTCGCGATCGAGATGCGCATGCCGGGAACCCTTCTCGGAAAGGCGCCGTGCCAGGTGGCTCCGTGAAAGACGATCAGCGAGCCCTTTGGCGCCTCTACCGGAACTGCGCGCCGGGCCGCTTGCGGCTGCACCGGACGGGAGCCGCTGCGATGCGATCCGGGAACATAGGCGAGCGCGCCGCCCTCCAAAGTGTAGTCAGTGAGACACCAGTTGGTATTCGCGGTCAGCGCAGTGCGGCCCCAGGGCAACGGCACCGCGGTTTGATCGGCATGCAGGCCAAGTCCCGGACCATAACCATAGTCGCCTTGCCACTTTATGAACGAATTGTGGCTGCTGAAGCGTGTGGCGCGTTCGCCGACCATATGGCGGATCAGTGCGACGGCGACCGGATTGACCGCGAGATCGCGAAAGATGCGCGCATGGCGGGCGAGCTGCTGAATCAGAAACTGATTGGGCGGACCGCCGCGTTCGGAAAGCGGCATCGTGGTGGGGAACTCGAGGGGCGCATCCGGTCCCTGCTCCAGCGTGAAGCCGCATCCGATCATATTTTCAGCGCGCGCCAGCAGCCACTTCACCATTTCGTCGAAGCGGTGCAGGGGGAAGCCATGCGCCTGGGGCGGAACGACGGTCAGCCCGTCGACTTCGAGTTCCATCACGTAGGATTCGAGGCTGCGCTGCCGAATCGCGTCACTGCGCTTGCCTGCCGCCGTTGTCATTGAGTGATTCTCCCGGATGATGGCCGCGGATTTCGATACCACAATTACCGAGTACCGGAGGTGGAGGTGAATTTACCCGCTCCGTGCGGCTCAATTGCCGACGAGGCTGCCCAATATACAAACGTTATCGATCGCCGCGAACGGCTTGTGCGATTCTCGTTTGTCCAGTGCATAGTCAGGGCGCTGTGCACCACCAGATCGCCGGGCATCAGTTCCGCCGGCACCGCGTCAAAGCGGGCAACTTCCGAATCAGGTATTGGATAGGCTCGGATGAGTCCGCGCCGATGTGATCCGCGCGCATAGTACAGGCACCCGTTTTCGCGGTCGGCTGGATCGAGCGCCATCCACGTCGAGCATCCGTCCGGCGGCATCCGGCGACTGCCGATGGCATCCTGATGCGCGCGGGTTGGGGTCGACACGCCGGGCGGCTTGTCGTTCCATATAGCCAGTTCGGGAGCGAGTGCCCCTCCAAATAAAGCTTCAAGGAGTGGCACCTGTCGGCCATGCTCGAGCCAGCGCCGAAACCAGGGGTCGCGGAAATCGAGATGCTTGAGGGTGCCGCTATACTTTGACGCCTCGGGCAGACCGGGCAGGACCTCGGCGAGATAGCGATCCGTGCGCTCGCGCATTCCCGCGACCTCATCGGCCGAAAAAAATCCGCGTAGGATCACAAAGCCGTCGGCGTCGAATGCCGCCCTGGTTGCTTCCAGGTTCACTTCACGTTGAGCGTGCGCCGGCATAATAATGAGTCTCGCCGCATTACCACCCGAGCAGCCGGTAAAGTCGTTCCTTCTGCTCGGCGCTCATACGATTGAGATCCGGGACGCCCATATCGGTGAACGGAAATCCTTCCAGCTCGGGCGAAGGCTTGATCCGAACGGCGGTGAGATTGTGAAGACCTCCTTTACCGCCGGCATCGGGGGAGAGCGCAAGCGCAATTTCGCGCGGCCACACGGCTGGCCTGGCGAGGGAGCGTTCTTTCGGCAGTCGTCCCGCGGCGCTCAGTTCCTTCCACATTTCATGTTCTTCCGCGAAGCGCCGCTGCTGCCCCGCGAGGTCGTAGGGCATCGACGAAGCCTGCGCGATAAGCGGCCACGGTGCGACAACATGGAAACCGGGCAGCGCCAGGCATTGTTCCGGCAGAGAAGCACCGCCAGTGATTTCTCTACCGCGAATCATGAAATGCCAGGCCGCCCTTTCGCGCCCGCCAAGCAGGCGGACCGGGATGTACGTGTATTCCTCGCTGAAACCCCACTCCAACTTTTCGCGATCAAGACGGGCCTTTTCCAGTAGCTCGACGCCGGTTTGAGCGGCGAACCGGCACCACTCGATGCTGCCGAATTCCCATTTTTCCAAGACCGCCATTTGTCCTGTCAGCCTTCCGACGACGCTGTCACTAGCGTTGCGGCATCAGATGTTCGGTGAACCAGTCGCGCGCCATCTTGCCGCTCTCGCGGTAGTTCTTCTCGTAGATGTCGTAGTGGGTTCCCGGGAACACGTGATATTTCACGATCGTGGTAGTTGGTATCGCGTTCTTCGCGGCAAGGCCCGAGTTCTCGCGTCCGCCGTATTCCTCCTGCTCCTGATCGATGATCAGCGTCGGCACCCTGATATGCGCCGCGGCGACGCGCGGGAGATAGCGCCACATGGTCCTGAAGTCGCCGATTCCCTTGAGCGACTCGGGCTGTTCCTTGGGCCGCGGCAATGCGTGGATCTCACCGCGCGCCATCGCGCTTGCGAGCGTCTGCACCTGCGGCGCGGGCGTGGCGAATCCGCGCTCGTCCGGCGCCGGACCCATCCCGGGCACCTGGCTGACTACCGCCTTGATGCGCGGATCGTGTCCGGCGACATAGAGAACATGGCCGCCGCCGAAGCTGGAGCCCCACAGACCGATTCGAGACGGGTCCACGGCGGGCTCGGCGATCAGGTAGTCGAGCGCGTTGTTGATATCCCGGTTCTGGTCGAGTGGATCGACTATTTCTCTCACGGGTTTTCCGCGCACGGTGATGCAGCCTTCCGCGTCGGCGGCGGGCTGCTTGTCAAAGGTGGCGATTCGCGCGTCGCTCTCGAACCATCCGCGGTAGTCGAAAGTCAGGCACACGAAGCCGCCCTTGCAGAAGAATGGCGCATAGGTCTGGCTGAGATGCGACTTCGGGCCGCCCCACCCGTGGCAAAGCAGTATCGCGGGCCGTGTTTCTGCGTCGCGGAGGTCGTCAGGAAGAAACAGATCCGCGGCCATCCGCGTCCCTTCGCTCCAGATGGTGACTTCCTTTTTCATTTCCGTGCCTCATTGGTAGAGCGATATTGCGGCGCGTCAGACGTCCTTCATGATGCCGTCGAAGCGGCTCTTGATATACTGCGCCATCTCTTTGTGCGGAATGATGTACAGCTTTCCCCGGCGAATACCCTCTTCGAATACCGGGTCGGCTATGACGGAGGGCTGCGTCGCTCGCCGGACGACCTCCTGCAATTGCTCCCACTGCTTGAGCATTTTTGCCGTCGGCTTGGGCTCGGCCTGGTTGCGCAGATTCGCCGGACGGTTGCGCCCCGACTCGTTGATGCGCGTGTTGACCCAGCTCGGGCACAGCACTGAAGCATTGATGGGAGCCCTGATTCTCTCAAGCTCGACCGCGAGCTGCTCGGTAAGCGCGACGACCGCGTGCTTGGTTACTGCGTACGATGCGCTGTGATGTCCCTTGACCAGCCCCGCGATCGACGCGGTGTTGACGATATGCGCGGGCCGGTTCTGTTTCGGCATGATCGGCACGAAAGTGCGGATTCCGTGAATCACGCCCCACAGATTGACTCCCATCACCCAGGTCCAGTCCTGGAGCGTGCTGTCCCAGATCGTCGAGCCGGCTCCGACGCCGGCGTTGTTGAACAATAGATCCACGCTTGCGAAGGTCTCAAGCGTCTTGCTGGCGAGCTGAGATACCGCGTCCGCGCTGGAGACGTCCGTGACGACGCTGATCACGCCACGCGCGGCGCCGCCGAGTTCATCGCGGGCCGCAGCGAGCGCCGCTGCCTCGACGTCCGCGAGCACGACGTTCATCCCTTCCGCGCGGCACTTTGCCGCCAGCGCCTTGCCGATGCCGCTGGCGCCTCCGGTCACGACGGCGGTCTTTCCATTCAGATCCTGCAATTTCGCACCATTGTCACAGGCCTCCGCGTGCGGCGTCGCCCTTTACCGCGGTCGTCATGGTTTCGTACTCAGAACTTGGCTCCACGTTCCAGTGACTAGTCGCGTGCAGCTCCAGTACGTTGCGATGGAACTTGAGCAGGCTCGGGCGATGGCCCAAACTCAGGTACGGGATGCCGCTGTTGCGAAGAAGTTCGTACATGGCCCGCTCGTTTGCGGGATCGAGTGCGCTGGTGGCTTCGTCGAGGAACGCATACTGCGGGCGGTTGAGCAGCAGGCGCGCAAAAGCAAGCCGCTGCTGTTCTCCCGGCGATAGCACGTCGGCCCAATGCATTTCCGCGTCGAGGCCCCCGAACCTGTCGCAAACGTTCGGGAGATTCACGGTTCTCAATACCTCTTGCAGCTGTTGGTCGCTCGCAGCGTCGGCACGCGGATAGGTGAGCTGATCGCGCAATGAGCCCAGTATCATGTAGGGGCGCTGCGGCAGAAACATGACATCCGCGAGAGCAGGGCGGGTTATGGTGCCGCAGCCCTCGCGCCAAAGACCGGCGAGCGCGCGCAGCAGAGAAGTCTTGCCGACACCACTGGGTCCCTTAATCAGAAGCGGTCCCAGTGCGCTCGCGTCGGTGGTCAAGTCGGAGATCAAAGCTTTGGTGCCGTCGGGCGTGCGCAGCCCGACGTGATCGAAATTTACCCGCCGCGTCTCGATTGTCTCAATCCGTTCACGGCGAACCGTATCGGCTTCCGAGGCGGCGTCGGTTTCGTCAAGGAATTCCGTCAATCGGCTGACAACGTTGGCGTAGTTCGCCACCGACGGAAAATTGTTGACGACGATCGATAGCGAGCCATGCAGCGCCATGAAGGCGGTCGCGGCCTGTACCACTTGCCCGAACTCCAGATTACCGGCCACATAGGTCCCGGCGAGATACCAATACGGAACCAGTGCGATCACGCTTCCATACGATTCGGTGAAGAAGCGAAGATGGCGCTGCCAGAGGATGAGTTGCTTGAAGTTCCGGACGACTTTGGAAAATCGGTGACGCAGCTGATCGTTCTCGTGCCGTTCGCCACCATACATGAAAATCGGTTCGGCGTTGTCACGAACATGAACCAGGCCGAACCGGAAATCCGCCTGGTATCGTTCCTGATCGTAGTTGAGACCGATGAGCCTCCGTCCGACTATTACGGAGAAGTAGGTGCCTGCAATCGCATACCCGATCAGAATCAGCGCCAGTGACGGCGAAATCGACCAGAGAATCGCGAAATAGGTTATGACGCCGCCGATCGCGAACAGCACTGTTACGGTGAAGCCCTGTGTCGTGGCGACGAACGCGCTGATATCGCCGCTGATTCGTTGATCCGGGTTATCCACCTTGCCGACCATACCCATCCGGTAGAATGCGCGGTGCGAAAATCCGGCGTCGGTAAAGTAGTGAGTCAGCCACTGGCGCCATTCGATGTACAGCCACGCGGAAAGATACGGCCGAAAAACATTCACCGGCAGAGCGGTGGCACTCAGCGCCACCCAGATCAGCATCAGATGATAAAAATGCGATAGATGCTTTCCAACCAGCGCGTCGGTTGAATACCGGAGAAGGTAGGTGGAAATCGCGCCCAGCCCGATCGACGCACCGCTGAGCGCCGCCACGGATATGAGAAGCTTCACCCCAAGACGGCGTTGCGCCGAGAACCAGTAGAGCTTGATGAGAGATCCGACCCTGTTCCAGAAAGCTCTATCCAACCGGTTCATTGGGTTGCTCCGCCCATTGGCCGCTCAATCCGATCAAGGATTTGGAACGCCGCCGCAGCGGAGTGACCCGGCCTCGCGTGGGCCGAGGGCTCCACGGCAAGGCCGGCATTCCCTATTACAGGATTGCGCCAGCGAAAAGCTGCATCCGCTGGCACTGCTTTACCTGCCGTGGCGAATCACCGCGCCCGCGCGCTCTCCGGTATGCTCGCCGTCGAGCACGTTCAGCTTGCCGTTTACGATCGTTGCCTTGTAACCAAGGGAGCGTTGAATGAAGCGCGGCGCGCCGCCCGGGAAATCATGCACCAGCTCAGGCTGGCACTCCGCGACTTTATCGGCGTCAAAGATGTTCACGTCCGCGCGCATCCCGACCGCCAGCGTTCCCCGGTCCTTGAGTCCAATTACACGGGCCGGGCCCGAGGTCAGGCGCCGAACCGCTTCGGCCATCGAGTAGAGTCCGGTCTGGCGCACCCAGTAGGAAAGCACGAAGCTTGGCCATCCGGCGTCCATGATCTGTGATACGTGCGCGCCCGCGTCGCCCAGACTGGGTAAGCAGTGCTCGCTCTTGAAGAGGTCGCCGAGCGCCTTGAGATTGCGGTTGAACATTCGAAAATTGAACAGCGCCTTGCCCTTGGTCTCGCGCGAAATCCGCAGGAAGGTTTCCATCCAGTGCTCGCCGGCCGCCGCGGATATCGCTTTCAAATTGTTCTCGGGAGCCGCCGTGTAGTCGGGTGAGACGCCGGCGCCCAGGAAGAAGACTTGGTTCATATCGATCCAGGTGGATTGTTTGCGCCGGGCCTCTTCGACGAGCTGCACGCAGAACTGCGGATTGCCAATCGCGTCGACGCGCTCGGCGAAGGTGTGCTTGCGCAGCTCCGTCCACGCATCTCCCGCAAAGGGCAGATTCGACTGCAGGCCGAACATGAAGCCGGAGCCGCGCACCTGGGTGATCGCGGTGACGTCGCGCTGGTTGCAGAAGCGGTCAAGGAATTCGCGCCGCTCCACGCCCGAATTGTCTTCGGGCCCGGCGCCAAAACTGAACAGGATGCGGCTCTTGCCGTCGTCCGCGATTGCCTTCAACACGTTGAGGTCCGCGCCAACCGCCTGCATCAATCCATCGCGCCGCGCCACTTCGCGGGCGATCTGAACCAGTTCAACAGGATCGGCGAACGTGCCTGGAATCGAGCGTCCGTCCGGAAGCTTGTGCGGCGCGTAGCGATTGGTTGAAAAGCCGACTGCGCCGCGATCGATCGACTTGCCCGCGATCTCGGCCATCTGGCGGCGCTCATCGTCGGTGGCCTGCTCCTCCACCGCGCGCTCTCCCATCACGTAGAAGCGCACCGCGCAGTGACCAACCATCCCGGCCAGGTTGATTCCGGGCGTGAGCTGATCGATCGCATCCAGGTAGCCGCCATAGTCTTCCCACGTCCACGGGAGGCCGGTGAGGATAGCGTTGCGCGGGATGTCTTCGACCGTCTCCATCATTCCGGCCAGAAGCTCGCGATCGGTCGGCTTGCATGGCGCAAACGTGACACCGCAGTTGCCGAGCAATGCGGTGGTGACGCCATGCCAGCTCACCGGGGTGAGGTCGGGATCCCAGCCAATCTGGGCATCGAGATGGGTATGGATATCGACGAATCCCGGCGAGACGATCATGCCCGCGGCGTCGATGACCCGCTGGCCGCCGCCGATTTTTCCGCCGATTTCCGTGATTCGTCCGTCATCGATTGCCAGGTCGCCGGAAATCGGCTCGGCGCCGGTTCCATCTACGATAGTGGCGCCCTTGACTACGATCTCGTGTGACATTGTGGTCTCCCTGCTGCTATGCGAATAATCGAAATCGAATGGGAAGCGGGTTCCGGCTCTCTGGGGCCCGGGTCCGGCTCCGCTTCACGGTTTGAATCTTCGACCATTTATTCTAAAATATTCGTTCTGGTCAAGGGGACCGGGGAGAAACGCATCGGGATGTCTTCGGACAGGATGCCAAAGCGGGAATCGGTTGCTGCACCTGCGCCCAAGGCGATTGGCGTTCGCGGTCATCGTGTGCGCGACGCCGCGCGGGCAGAGGAGCGGCGCCGGGAAATCTTGATGGGAGCGGCGCGCGCGTTCGCGCATGGCAGTTACGACGGGACCAACATGGACCAGATCGCAAGCGAGTGCGGTCTGGCCAAAGGCCATATCTACCACTATTTTCGCAGCAAAGAGGAGATTTTCACTGAGATCCGAATCGACGCCGTAACTCGGGCAATTGAACGACTGAAGGCCGCCGCACCTGATGCGGATAAAGATCCGGAACTGGCCTTGCGCAAGGCGATCTCAGGTCTGGTCGCGAGGATCTTTCACGACGAGGACCGTTACGAGCCGGTGCTCTCGGACCCGGTCTCGCTAAGCGCGGTGAATCGAAACCGCATCCGAACATCGACCAGACGATATGAGCAGATGTTCGCAGGTATCCTGCGCGCGGGAATAGACCATGGGATTTTCGTCCCGGGCGATCCCAAACTCATGACTTTCGTAATCCTGCGCGCGGCCTTGTCTGTCGCCAACTGGTACCGCGAGGGGGGCAAATGGAAGCCGCAATGGATCGTTGACCAGGTAACCGAGCAGCTGGTCAGAAGCGTGAAAGCGTGAGCGCGGCGAGGCGGCGGATGCGGATGCCGATGACGGTCGAATTCGCAATAGCGTCCGCATACGGGCCGGCCGCTCGCGCTCCCAACCCGGAGGCGGGTCGGCTTGAAGCCGGCAATGACATTTCGGAAACTGAACGCGAGCGCGGTTTCCGCGAAGGCAATCGCCAGGAGGAAAAATGAGCGCGATGGAAATCAAAACCGGCACCAGCGACCTTCTCGCCAGCCTGGACGACAACGTCCTGACGCTTACGATGAACCGGCCCGACGCCCGCAACGCGATGTCGGGTGCGATGACCAGTGCGCTCGCCGAACAGCTCGCGAAGGCGGAGCTTGACCCGGCCGTCAAATGCATTGTCCTGACCGGCGCGGGCAAAGGCTTTTGCGCCGGCGGCGACGTCAAGGGGATGGCGTCACGCGGCGACGGGACCGTGGGTGAGAACACGATCGACGGCGCCATTCATCGCCAGCGGGTCAATCAGCGGGCGACGGCGGGAAAGTTGTTCAAAATGCCCAAGCCCACGCTTGCCGCTCTGCCGGGCGCGGCGGCTGGCGCCGGGCTCTCGCTCGCGCTGGCCTGCGACCTTCGGATCATGGCCAGCACCGCGGTGCTGACCACCGCCTTCGCCCGCGTCGGCTTTTCCGGCGACTACGGTGGAACATATTTTCTGACCCAGCTGGTAGGCTCGTCCAAAGCGCGCGAACTCTATTATCTGTCCGAGCGCGTGAGCGCCGAAGAAGCGCTGCGGCTGGGACTGACGAACTGGGTCTGCGCTCCCGAGGAGCTCACGTCCAAGGCGCGCGAGATCGCCGGCCGGCTGGCCAAGGGCCCCACGGTGGCCTTTCGCTATATGAAAGAGAACCTGAACCGCGCGATGAGCGGCGACGTCGACGATTGCCTCGATCTCGAAGCCACGCACCATATCCATTGCGGCCAGACCGAGGACCATCGCGAAGCCGCAAAGACCTTTGTTGAAAAGCGCGAGCCCGTGTTCAAGGGGCGCTGACCCAATGGGCGTGAGAATCGCGATTTAGCGCCCGCCTCCGGGGTGCAGACCCCGACGGCGCCGCATCGCCCGAATGCCGACAGCCCGATGGCGGAATATCCATGAGCGAACCCTTCGATCAGTCCCTCTCGATTTGCGGCGAATTCCGCCGGCCGCGCCAGATGCTCGCGGAGCAGTCCTACGACGGTCATCTGTCGCTTCACGACGACAAGATGGCCAATGAGCTGGGTTTTCGCGCCGGACCGATCGAAGGTCCGACGCATTTCAGCCAGTTCATTCCGCTGCTGCATCATATTTTCGGCAATGCCTTCTTCGAGCGCGGCTGCATCAGCGCGCACTACCAGAATATGGTGATCGAAGGTGAAGAGGTCCGCGCCTTCGCACGGATGCCCGCGAAGAGTTCCCCGACCGTCCAGATCTGGGCCGAAAAGCGCGACGGCACGCCGGTGCTGACGGGCACCGCCTCGATCGGTCCCGAGCATGGCGAGACCGAGATTGCGAAACGGATGGCGGCGCTACGCCCGGCGCAGCAGCTCGTGATCCTGCGCGATCTGAAGGTCGGGCAGAAGGGTGCGGGCAATCCGGAGCAGGTGCGGATGGGCTTCGACCAGCATATGGGAAACCAGTATCCGTTCTCCCTCGCCGACAAGCTCAAAGTGATCACCGAACCGAGCCCCTGGTACACGCGCGAGGGCGGCGCGGCTTCGCCATGGGGCCGGGCGATCATTCCCTTCGAGATGATAAGCGTGCTGCTCCAATTTTCCTCGGGCAAGGCGGGATTCCGGAGCCGCGGGCCCGCGGTCGGCCTGTTTGCAGGACAGGAGATCAAGCTGCTCAAGGGGCCCCTGTTCGTCGATCACCCCTACGAACTGGAACGCGAGATCGCTGCGCTCAGCGAGAGCAAGCGGACCGAGTCGAACTGGATCCGCACCAGCGTCTTTGACGGGATAACGCACGAACTCGTCGCCCAAATGATTCTCAACGGCGCGACGCTGAAGGATTCTTACGCGAAGTACGATGAAGAGGCCAAGGCGCTCGGAAAGGCTTTGGGCATCGCTACCGGCCCCACCGAGCGCTCCAAAGCCAACTGACGACGACGGGGCCCGCGATCGAGCCGCCGCTCGCCGCCGGCGCGCGGTCGGCAGCTCAAGCCGCTTCACACACACGCGCTTTGGCGCGGTTGCGGGGCAGGGCTGACCCCCGCCAGGGGGGGCATTCCTTCGTGAGTGCAAAGCATGTATGGTTATGAGACTTGGCCGTTCCTTTCACTTGCACTCGGGAATCAGCCCGGGTTCTCTGTTCGGAGCCACCCAGAAAAAACGCACGGAGGGCAATCGATGCCCACAAAATTGTACGTAGGCAATCTGGCCTACTCGGTTTCCAATGACGATCTCCGCGACCTGTTTGCACAGGTCGGTCAGGTGCAAAGCGCCTCGGTGATCACGGACAAATTCTCCGGACAGTCAAAAGGCTTCGGCTTTGTCGAGATGACGACTGCGGAAGAGGTTGCCAACGCGATTCGGCAGTTCAACGACACCGAGCTCAAAGGCAGAAACATCAAGGTGAACGAGGCCAAGCCTCGTGAATCCGGTTTCGGCGGTGGAGGCGGCGGCAATCGCGGAGGCGGCGGCAATCGCGGAGGCGGCGGACGCGACCGCTGGTAAACCCGGAAGCGGACTTCGGTCTGCCTCCAAGTTGATACGATAGCCCAGCCGGGTCCGGCGCTCACTCGAGCGCCGGACCCGGTGATATATACTGCTGTGGTCCCTGACGGGGCGAGCGTTCGAACCGCGTCAAGAAGGTAGTCTGCATGGAAAAGCGCCAGAGAGAACGGGTCCGCCGACAGAAACAACAGGACAAGGAGCGCCGCCGCACTCAGCGCGTCAGCGAACGCCGGGACCGCGATACCACAGGCGGCCGCGAAACCACAGGCGGCAGAGATCCCGACCTCGAAGGGATCGTACCCGGACCCCAACCCGGCCAGATAATCGATCTTGACTGAACATTCTTTTCCCTCGCTCGACCGGATTCGCACACACTGCGGACCCGACCCTCAGTAGATAGTCCCAGTTTCGCGACCGCGGCACTTTGCGCCTGCCGGTAAGGTGCGCTAAGTGCGGGATCGTTCCGTCAGCACGTGCCGCCGGAGTCTCGCGATGTCAACTCAATCGGATTTCTCGCCCCGCAAGGGCATGACTGACGGGCAGACAGCTGTGCTCGTCAGCCGCATAATCGAGGCCGCCACGCTCGAGGAGAAAGTCGCGATGATGTCGGGGCACGGGTTTCTCGCCCACATGCAGCAGAGCGGCGGCAGGCTCGGATCGCATCCCTACCGCGCGGGCGCCGGATGCGAGCGGCTGGGCGTTCCCGCCTTCTACTTCACCGACGGGCCGCGCGGCGTGGTGCGCGGCGAATCGACCTGCTTTCCATGCACGATGGCGCGCGGAGCGAGCTTCGATCACGATCTGGAGCGGCGCATCGGCGAGGCGATGGGAATCGAGGCACGCGCGCAGGGATGCAATCTTTCGGGCGCGGTGTGCGTCAACTTGCTGCGCCATCCGGCGTGGGGCCGCGCGCAGGAAACCTACGGCGAGGATCCGTATCATCTGGGCGAGATGGGCGCGGCGCTCGCGGTCGGAATCCAGACTCACAACGTCGCCGCGACGGTCAAGCATTTCGCGCTGAACTCGATCGAGAACGCGCGCTTCCAGGTCGATGTGCGAGTCGATCCGCGCACCCTGCGCGAAGTCTATCTGCCGCACTTCCAGCGTATTGTCGACGCCGGATGCGCGTCGGTGATGTCCGCGTACAACAAATTCAACGGCGAGTACTGCGGGCAGAACCGCGAGCTGCTCACCGATATCCTGCGCGGCGAGATGGGATTTGAGGGCTTTGTTCATTCCGATTGGATAATGGGCGTTTACCATCCGTACGGCGCCGCGGCCGGACTCGACGTGGAAAATCCCGAGCCGCTCCATTTTGGAAACCGGCTGGTCGAGGCGGTCAGGTCGGGCGCGATCGAACCGCGCGTGATCGACACCGCCTGCCGCCGCGTCCTGACGGTCCTTTGCCGATTCGCCGCCGCCGAGGATCCGCTCCCGGCATACACGCCGGACCTGGTCGCCTCGCCCGCTCATCGTGCGCTCGCCCACGAGGCGGCGCTCAAGTCGGCGGTGCTGCTTAAGAACGCCGGCGTGCTGCCGCTTGATCGATCCGCGACGGGCCGCGTGGCGGTGGCGGGTCGGCTCGCGGCGATGGTCAATACCGGCGATCGCGGGTCGAGCAACGTTCGCGCGCCGCAAGTGATCACCCAGCTTGCCGGACTGCGCGAGTATTTCGGCGAAAGCGCGGTTACCTTTGCCGGCGACGAGAGCGATCCGGCCCGCGCGGCGCGTGCGGCCAGCGGCGCCGACGCCGCGATCGTGGTGGTCGGATATACGGCGGATGACGAGGGCGAGTTCATCCCGTCACAGATGGGCAGTGCGAGTGAATCAGGGCCGGGCAGCCCGGGGCGCGCGAAAATCGCGACGATCGGCGGCGACCGCGACGGTGAAAATCTGGGCCTCGCGCCGGAGCAGGTTGCGCTGGTCCGCGCGATCGCGTCCGCCAACCCCCGCACGATCGTGGTCGTGGTATCAGGCTCGGCAGTCCTGATGAACGAGTGGATCGACGACGTCGCCGCGGTGCTGCAGACGTTCTACTCAGGGATGGAAGGTGGGCGGGCGCTGGCCGAATTGATATTCGGCGACCAGTCGCCATCGGGAAAGCTGCCATTCACGGTGCCGCGATCCGCCGGCGATCTCCCGCTGTTCGACAAGAACGCGACGTCGATCGAGTACGGTCCCTATCACGGTTACACGCTGATGGAGAAAACCGGGCGTGCACCGGCATTCGCGTTCGGGTTCGGGCTCTCCTACACGCGATTCGCCTATCGCGCGCTCAAGATGCGCCGGGCACGCGACACGATCGAGGTGCAGGTTTCGGTCATCAATGCCGGCGATGTTGAAGCGGACGAAATCGCGCAGCTCTATGTAGGATTCCCGGGCCGCGTGGTCGATCGCCCCGCCAAGCTGCTGCGTGGATTTGAGCGCGTGCGTCTTAAGCCGGGCGCGATGCGCGCGATTTGCTTCAGCGTGCCGATCGCGACGCTGCGCTACTACGACCCCGTGGCGCACGAATGGCGGCTGGAGACTGGCGCGCATGTGATCTATGCGGGCGGCTCGTCGCGCGAGCAGGATTTGATTCGCCGCGAGATCACGCTCTAGCTCGCTCAGTTGGAATTAAACAAGCTCGTGTGCAAGAGTCGGCGCAAGTCAGGGGAGTGTGTCTCCGATGCCTTGTTGCGCGTTCGCCGCATTCATAGTGGGTCAGATTCTGCTCGGGCTCAACGCGGTTAAGAGATTTGTGCTTGGCAACTCTTTCGACGCGGCGGTGCCCGATAATCCCGCGACCGAATGGCGCCTTGCGGGCAGTGAGCAATTTACCCCAACGCCCGCAAACACCTCTCGCCGCGCGCTTGGCGCGCGATGGTTCGCGGTGGCCGCAGTAATCGAGATGGCGCTGCTGTTCGGCGGTGCATACGGCATCCGCTCCCACTTTCAGCATCACGCAAACCACAACCATACGGCGCCGATAGCCCACCGCGGTTAGGCCGGGGAGAACAACCATGGCGGTTGTCGCACACGAGGTCGTTCAACAGTTCATCGGTCGAGAAGCCGTCAAGGGCCCGGTAACAACCTGGCGCCAGCGCCGCGCGGCGCTGACATATGCCGCGATATGTCTGCTCGGGTTCGTTCCCTTTCTGTTCGGGATGTCGCCCGGACTGAAGGCCGCCGGTGTCGGACTCTGGATGCCGGGCGGCGGGTTCCTCGCCGCGGGCGGCTGGGCGACTCTGCTGTTCCCGGTCACGGTGGCGATGTTCGCGATCGCCATCTTCGCGTGGTTCGGCTCGGGAATGGTGGTTGCACCGATTCTGGTGTGGGGCGGCGCCGCGCTTGCGGCCGGCGCGATGGCGGGCGATGCGATCTGGGCGCCCGGCGCGATCCTGGTACCCGCGTTGGTCGCGGCGACCGGGGTTTACGCCTTTCAGCGAGCCTCACGGCGCAAGCAGTCGGAGTTGCAGCGCTTTGAAGCGCGCCGCAAGACTCTGCCTGCCGCGATTGCCGAAGCGATCGAAATCGCCGCGCCGATTCCGTCCGCCGCGGAGCGCGAGTTGTCGGGCGAAGACCTGGCCGCGACCCGCTACCTGCTCGATCGCGCGCTGCAGCCGGTGGGCGAGATGAACGGCTACGACAAGGTCGATCAGTTCCAGACCTCGGCGTGGCGCTACCAGATCAACAATATCGGCTACGCGCTGAGCATGATCCAATGCCATTACACGCCCAACTTCCACGGCTATTTCGACCAGGCGCAGCGCAACCTGATCGAGCTTTACCTGCGGCGCAAAGTCTGGAGCTACTGGATATATGAATCCGCGTGGGGCCATCTGAACCTCACCAATCCGGATCCCGCCGATAAGGACAACATCATGCTCACCGGATGGTTCGGTCTGCAGGTGGGCATGTACATGCTGAACAGCGGCGACCGCCGCTACGCGGAACCGGGCAGCCTGACCTTCCGGCTGAATCCGCATCGTGCCTTCGCGCACGATCTTCACAGCATCGAGCACTCAGTACTGCGGAATTTTCTTGGTGCGCCTTTCTGTCTGTATCCGTGCGAACCGAACTGGGTGTACCCGATATGCAATCACTTCGGGATGACCTCGCTCGCCGTTTACGATCGGATCTTCGGCACCCGATACGTCGATGCGGTGCTGGAAAACTGGCTCAAGAGTCTCGACACGGAATTTACCGATTACAGTGGAAGCGTGATCGGATTGCGCTCGGAGCTGACCGGAATCCGTTTCCCGTTCCCGGCCGGCGAGGCGGGGTTTGCCGGCTACGAGAACTGCTTTGCGCCTGAGCGCGCGCAGCGGATGTGGGCGATCGCGCGCAACGAGCTGAAGTACATCATCAAGCCCGATTCGAGCGGTGCGAGCCGGCTCGTACTCAACGGCCGCGGGTTCGATTTCGGCAATTACCGGCCCGGATTCGCCGGCGCTTACGCGGGCATCATGGATTGCGCGCGCGAGTTCGGCGACGAGCAGACCGCCGATGCCGCGCAGCGCGCCCTGGACCAGGATTGCGGCCGCGCGACGGACGGCGGCGTGCTGCGCTACGCGAAGGGATCGAATCTCTCGAACATCATGGCCGTGCGCGCGCGAACCCATCGGCGCGACGACTTTCGCACGGCGGTCACGCAAGGGCCGCCGGAGTCCGCGCTGCGCGGACCGATCCTGGGCGGCGCGAAATATCCTGACGTGCTGGTGGCGCGCGCGTTCAGCAACGGCGAGGACCTGGAGCTGGTGCTTTATCCGGGTGCCAACCCGGGCGCCCAGAATATCCGGCTGGAGCGGCTGCGCCCGGGGGCGAATTATGTGATGCGCAACGGCACCGAGCATCGCTTCACCGCGGATAATTCGGGCGCTGCCGATCTGCAGATCGAGCTGCGCGATCGCACGCGGGCGCATATCACGCCAGCGAGCTGACGCTTTGGCACCGCGCGGACCATCCGCGCGCGGGGAAGTTCGCCACAAGCCCGGTTAACCGTCGCCGAAGGCGACATGCGGCTGGCGCCGACGGACACATCGCGGGCGTAGATCGAGCCGGCGCGGCGCGCCGGTCGACCGCTCGCGGCGGCGTGAGAATTGCTTATCTGCGCCTCGATGGACTTCGGCTTCACGAGCGAAGAGGAGCAATACCGCGCGCGATTGCGCTCCTGGCTCGAGCACAACTATCGCGACATCTTCGTCCGCGGCGGCATGCCGCCCGAATCCGTCGAGCGGATGCTGTACACGCGCGATGACGCTCGCTGGGCGCTGCTGGTGGAATACCATCGCCGGCTTTACGCCGCGGGCTATGCCGCACTGCACTGGCCCAGGGAGTGGGGCGGCGCAGGAGCAACGCTGGTCGAGCAGGCGATCTACCAGGAAGAGGTGCTGCGGCTGGGCCTGCCGCTTTATGGCGCAAATCCCCTTGCGATCGATCGCATCGGGCCCACGCTGATCCTGATGGGCACGGAGCGGCAGAAAGCGCGGTTTCTCCCCAAGATGCTCACCGGCGAGGAGTTCTGGTGCCAGGGTTACTCGGAACCCAATGCCGGCTCCGACCTTGCCGGTCTCACCACACACGCCGTGCTCGACGGCGATTCCTTCGTCATCAACGGCCAGAAGGTATGGACCAGCATCGCCAATCGCGCCCAGTGGCAGGTGCTGCTGGTGCGCACCGACCCGGCGGCCGAAAAGCACAGGGGACTGTCATACCTGCTGGTCGATATGCGCAGCCCCGGAATCGAGGTGCGGCCGCTCCGGCAGATAACGGGCGAGGTCGGTTTCTACGAAGTCTTCTATGACAACGTGCGGGTGCCGGCCGAGAACCTGGTCGGCCAGTTCAACCGTGGATGGGAAGTGTCGATCGCCACGATGATGTATCAGCGGACTTCGGCCGGAACCCGTCAGCCGATTGAACGCACCGTGGGCGAGCTAATCGCACTGACCCGGGAGATCAAATTCGGCGGCATGCCCGCCTGTGAGCATCCCTACGTCCGCCAGAGAATCGCCGAGTTCGCGACCGAGGCGCAATGCCTGCGACTGTCGCGCTATCGCACCCTAACCCGCAATCTCAGGGGCAAAGCGCCCGGACCGGAGGGCTCGTTCGCGAAGCTTGCGTCAAGCGAATTGAATTTGCGAGTGATGATGTTCGCAAATGAAATCCTTGGCCCGTGGGGCGGCGTCGAGGGCGGCGATGCGGGTGTTGCCGCGCGATGGCTGCACGGCCTGCTCGACGCGCGCGAGCACACGATCGCGGGTGGTACCAACCAGATTCAGCACAACATCATCGGCGAGCGCGTTCTGCACCTGCCCAAGGGCTGAGCGCGGCGCGATCCAGCCATACCGAGCGTTTAATTGGCGCTCCGCTTTCGCTTCCGTTCGATAGCGGTCTTTGCTAAACGCCACCAAGGTAGCATCTGCAACAGGAGCATAGCCGTGGATTTCAACATTCCCGCCGACATTCAAGCCTATCTCAAGGAACTCGACGCTTTCATCGAGAAGGAAATCAAGCCGCTCGAGCAATCCAACGACAACATCCGCTTCTTCGATCATCGCCGCGAATGGGCGCGCACCGACTTCGAGGGCGGCGGCCTGCCGCGCAAGGAATGGGAGGAACTGCTCGGCGAGATGCGCCGGCGCGCCGACAAGGCGGGCCATTACCGCTACGGGCTGCCCAAAGAATACGGCGGCAAGGACGGCACCAATCTCGGGATGGCGATAATCCGCGAATACCTGGCCGCCAAGGGCCTGGGACTTCACTGCGACCTGCAGAACGAAAGCTCGATCGTCGGCAACCTGCCCACGGTCCTGATGCTGCGCGACTTCGGCACCAAGGAACAGAAAGAGAAGTTCATCCCGGGAATGCTCGACGGCTCGATCCGGATCGCGTTCGGCTTGACCGAGCCGGGGCACGGCTCCGATGCGACCTGGATGGATACCCACGCCGAGCGCGACGGCGACGGCTACCGCATCACGGGCGCCAAGATGTGGAACACGGGTCTGCACGTCGCGACGCACGATTTCATTTTCGCGCGCACCAGTGGTCGCGGCGGCGACGCGCGGGGAATCACCTGCTTCATCGCGCCGACCAAGAGCGACGGCTTCAAGATCGAAGAGTACCTGTGGACCTTCAACATGCCGACCGACCATCCGCGCGTGTCGATTAACAACCTGTACGTGCCGGCGGATTCCTACCTCGGTGATTTCGAAAACGGGCTGGCGGTGGCGCAGCACTTCGTGCATGAGAATCGCATCCGGCAGGCGGCATCATCGCTCGGCGCGGCGCAATTCTGCATCAACGAGAGCGTAAAGTACGCCAACGTGCGCAAGCCGTTCGGCAAGGCGCTGTCGGCCAACCAGGCGATCCAATGGCCGCTGGTCGAGCTGCACACCGAAGCCGAAATGCTGCGCAATCTGATCTACAAGACCGCGTGGCAAATGGATCAAATGTCGAAGCCGGAGGTCGCGCTCAAGCTCTCGGACAAGGTCGCGATGTGCAATTACCGGGCGAACCGGCTGGTTTGCCAGGCGGCGGACCGCGCGATCCAGGTGCATGGCGCGATCGGTTATTCGCGACACAAGCCCTTCGAGCACATCTACCGCCATCATCGCCGCTACCGCATCACGGAGGGCTCCGAGGAAATCCAGATGCGGCGCGTCGCGCAGATTTTGTTCGGGATCACCAGCAGCCGCCGCAAGTCGGAGGCCCAGTGTTGAGCGGCGCCGATTTTGCGGCGCGGCTCGAGCGCGCCGCCGCCCGCCATATCGGGCGCCCGGGCACGATTCACGATCTCAAGCAGCTCACCGGCGGCGCGAACAAAACCACCTGGTCGTTCGACGCCGATATCGGCGGCGCGCGATGCCCGTTTATCCTGCAACTCTCGAGCGTGCGAGCCACGCCGGTGCCCCAGGAAATCGCCGACCTGACGCCGCATCTGGAGGCCGAGCAGGACGCGCGCGTGATGATCGCCGCGGTAAAGGGCGGCGTTCCCGCGCCGATCGTACGCGCAATCTTCGACGACGCCGACGGGCTCGGCGCCGGCTACGTCACCGAGCGGGTCGAGGGAGAGACGCTGGTTCCGCGCCTATTGCGCGAGGATCGGTTTGCCGACGCGCGCAAGAAGATGGCGCGGCAGTGCGGCGAAATCCTCGCTGCGATCCATCGCGTCCCGCTCGAACAGGCGCCGTTCCTGAAGGTGCTCGACGCGCCCGCGCATGTCGCGGCGTATCGCAAGCTTATCGACTACATGGGCTTTCGCCATCCGGCGCTGGAATTCGGGCTTAAATGGGCCGCCGAGCATGCGCCACGCAATCCGCGCTGCACCGTCGTGCACGGCGACTTTCGCGCCGGCAATCTGATCGTCGGCGAAGAGGGAATCCGTCTCGTGCTTGATTGGGAAATCGCGCAGGCCGGCGACCCGATGCAGGATCTTGGATGGCTGTGCGTCAAGACCTGGCGCTTCGGCGGCAGGTTTCCGGTCGGCGGTTTCGGCACGCGTGAGGATCTGTTCGCCGCCTACGAGCGCGCCAGCGGCGAGCCGGTCGATCGAGACGCGGTGCGCTTCTGGGAGGCGTGGGGCAGCGTCAAGTGGGCGGCGGGATGCCTGTCGCTGGGCACCCGCGGGGTCGAGGAAAACAACGTCGAGCGATGCGCGATCGGGCGGCGAATCGAAGAGCCGCTGTGGGATTTTGTTAATCTGATCGAGGGTAGGGACTAGCGATGCCGAACAGTTTCCCCGATTCGGTCACCATGCTTGGCGCCGCAATCAAGTACATGGAGGACGAATTGCTGCCGACCCTGGAGGGATATCATCGCTTCAAGACCCGCGTCACGATCAACGTGCTCGCGATGATCAAGCGCGAACTCGCGATGCGCCAGGGGCAGGCCGCCGCCGAGCGCGAGCGCCTTGGCGAAATCCTCGGGCACTCAGGCGAGGTCGAGGAACTGAGCCGCGAGCTGGCGGACAAAATCCAGTCGGGTGCGGTGTCGAGCGACGATCCCGCCCTGCGCGCGCACATCAGGCAGGTGCTCGGCGACGCGCTTGCGATCAACAATCCCAAGTGGATGACGCGCTAGGCCGAAGGCGCGGGGGTCGTGCGTGGCTGAGCCATGGGGTGAGAGCGAGATAATCGCGGGCCTGTTCGTCGGCGATCTTCAGGATGCGCAGCGTTTCCAGGGCGTGGTGATCAGCGTCCTGCCCGACCTCCCGGAGGTCGAGCCTCCAGACGCGGTCCACATGCCGTTTCTCGCGCGCGGGCGCGACTCGATGGAGGAGACCGCGGAGCTGATCGACGCGGCGCTCGCGCGCGGCGAGCGCGTGTTGGTGCATTGCGAGGAAGGATGCGAGCGCGCGCCGCTGGTGGTCGCATGGTTTTTGCGCGCGCGGCGCGGGATGACGCTGGACCAAGCGTACGCGCTGCTCAAGAGCCGCCGCCCGATCGTCGAAGATCGCCGCCGCTGGCTCGGGATCTACGCGCGCTAGCGCTCGCGCCGATCATCGCGCCGTCGCGCGCAATCGGCCGCTTGGTGCCGTCCCCTACGCGGGTTCGGCCAGCTTGAGCAACTGCTTGCCGAAGTTGGCGCCGGTGAAGAGCCGGATGATCGTCTTGGGCGCATTCTCCAGCCCGTGCTGCAGATCGACCTGGTTCTTGAGCTTGCCCTCGCCGTACCATTTGGTGAGATCGGCTATCGCCTCCGGGAAGTGCTTGAGGAAATGAAAAACCAAGAAACCTTCCATCCGTGCGCCGTGGAAAATCAGGTTAAAGTAGTTTTTTGGTCCTCCCCCGAACACACCCTGCGGTGAGTTGTATTGCGAAATCGCGCCGCACAGCACCACTCGAGCGCGATCCGCGATCCGCGCCAGGGCGAGGTCGAGGATCTCGCCGCCGACGTTGTCGAAATAGACGTCGATTCCCTTTGGACAGTGCTGCGCGAGCGCCTTGCCCACGTCCTCATGCTTGTAATCGATCGCGGCGTCGAAGCCCGCTTCCTTTACCAGCCATCCGCACTTTTCCGGACCGCCCGCAATTCCGACCGTGCGGCATCCTTTGACCTTCGCGATCATCCCGGCCACCGAGCCGGTCGCCCCCGCCGCGCCTGACACCACGAACGTCTCGCCCGCTTTCGCCTGCCCCACCGAGAGTGTGCCGAAGTACGCGGTAAGCCCGGTGGTGCCCAGCAGCGACAGCGCGAGGATCGGGTCGGTTCCGGCCAGCAGCTTCTGCAGACCCATCAGGCCGCCGCCCGCGGTGACCGTGTAGTCCTCCCATCCGAACAGTCCCTGCACCAGGTCGCCCTTGGCGAAACCCTCGCGTTTGGATTCCACGACCTGGGCGACGGTTCCCGCCAGCATCACGTGGCCCAGCGGGATGGCGGGCATATAGGTGTCGAACGACATCCATCCGCGCTGGGTGGGGTCAAAGGAGAAGGCGAGATTGCGGACCAGGACCTCGCCGTCCTTGAGAGGCGCCGTCGCGGTCTCGTTCCACTTGAAGTCGGATTCCTTGATCAGGCCGTGCGGACGCGCCGCGAGCAGCCATTGACGGTTCTTCAGCTCGGCCATGACGTAGTCCTCACTTCCTTCTTTCCAGTCAGGTTATGGGTGACACCGTGCGATCGATCCGCCGGCACATCGCCGTCACGCCAGCCGGTCGTGATGGCGATTCAGATAGAGCGCGGTGCCGACCGAACCGGTCAATGCGAGAAAAAGGTAAACCACGATGAATCCGACCGTGGGACGCGGCGTCAGGTGCAGAAACCAGAATAGGACCAGGTTCACCGGCACATAGAACGCATACACGGTGGCGATCGGCAGCACCCATCGTTTCATCTTCCAGATCCCGTACACGTAGGTCGCCAGTAATATCGCGAATAGCGGCCCGGCCACCGCGTTGAGCGCGATGCTTTCGATTTTGTTGCCGAGGATTACCAAGCCACCCGTCGGCCCCTGCATCCGCTGCAGCGCCTTGGTCGCGTCCGAGAGCGCAAGAATCCCGAGCAGTATCGCCATCGCGGTCAGAAACGCGCCGCGCCGCCCGGGTTGAGGTGCTCCAATCTGCTGGTCGCTCATAGCCCTTCGCTCCTTTTGCCCGATTGCGGCGCGCATCAGCACGTCGCCGCCGAACTTCCGATGAACCAGAACTGATATCACGCCTGCGCCCGAACGGCACGGCGTGCGACGGTTCAGCCAAGGGGAGGGCGCTCGCAGTTGGTCGCCTCCACCGCGGCGCCAAACCGCACCTTGAATTCGTGGGCGGGGAGATTCGCGATGGCGGCGATTTGCGAAAGATCAGGCTCCTCGAGGTCGGGGGGCTCGAGCCGAATCATGTATGAGCGCGCGACCTGGTAAGACTCGGTCGATACATCTACGACCCTGATCCGGATTCGGCCGGTGGCGGGATCGATCAGTTCCTTGAGCTCGATCGGCGTCACGCGGCCGCCGGCAATCGCGATGAGTGCGCCGGAGCCGCCGCTCAGCAGGTAGCGCACCGCGCCGTAACCCAGCGTGCGCGTGTAATCGGTGTCGAACGGCACCGGCTTGGCGCAGCGCAGCTCGTAGCCGATGTCCTTGGCGACCACGGTCGCCTCGATATTGAGTTTCTTGAGCGCTTCGCGCACTCGATTGCGCACCACGGCACCCAGCGGAATGTCGGCGATATGCAGGTGGCCGTAAGCGTCGCGAGTGGAACCCTCGATGGCCGGCAGGGTTTCGGGATCGAGCCGTTCGGCGATACCTTCAGCGATCACGGCGACGCCGTTGTCGTGTCCCTGGGCGCGGCGCTTGATTATCGCTCCCACAATCGTGTCCACCACCAGCGACAGGTCGAATATGCCGGCTCGGAACTCCTCGGGAATCACCGCGAGCGTTGCGCCGGCCGACTTGCACATGCTGAGCGCCAGTGAGCCCGACTTGCGCCCCATCGAAATCGCGAGATACCAGCGGCCGGTCGAGCGCGCGTCCTCCATCAGGGATTCGATAATGGTGGCGCCTACGGCGCGCGCGGTCTCGAAGCCGAAGGTCGGAGCGTTTTCGGGCAGCGGCAGGTCGTTGTCGATCGTTTTCGGAACCGAAACCACGCTGATCTGGCCCTGCGTCCGCTCGGCGATTTTGGCGGCGCCAAAGGTGGTGTCGTCGCCCCCGATGCAAAGCAGGTAGCGGACCCGGAGCGCCTGGAGGGTGCGCACCGCATTTTCCAGACTGGTCTCGTCGCGCGCGGGATTGGTGCGCGAGGTGCGCAGCACCGATCCTCCGTTGACGTGGATTCGGCTGACGTCCCCGATTTTCAGCTCGACGGCCTGCGACGCGTCTCCGCGGCACAGCCACTTGTAGCCGTCGCGCAGGCCGATCACGCGCAGACCGCAGTTGATCGCCTCGATCGCGGCGGATGCGATCACGCCGTTGATTCCCGGCGCGGGGCCGCCCCCGACCAGGATAGCGAGAGTGTCTTGCGAATTTCCGTTGCGTCCCATCGTCTGGAAACCTCGCTTGATGTTGCCTGCCGGCGCGCGAGAGCGGCCGCGCCGCCGGCGCCGCAAGCGGCGGCGCGGCGTTCATGGGATTCCTGCCGGCTACAGAGAGCTTACGGAGTTGGATGACTGCAATCCACTTCTACCGGTCAGCAGGGGAGGTGGCGCGTTGGCCCGGCGCTTCCGGCGTGCTATTGCTCCGGCATTCCCACCCGCGCATGGCGCGCCGGGGATTTGAGATGAAGGCAGGCGTGCTCCAGTTCTTCAGTTGGCCCGAGCGCCGCGTGGCGCTCGAGACGGTCTACGAGCGCGCGCTGCAGCGTATCGAGATCATGGAGCGCGGCGGCTACGACGCGGTCTGGCTGGCCGAGCATCACTTTCACTCGTTCAGCGTATGCCCGTCAGTGCACATGATGGGTGTGCAGGTGGCCTCGCGCACGCGCCGGCTGCGAATCGGCACCGCGGTCTCGCTCGCCGCATTCTATCATCCGCTGCGCCTGGCCGAGGAAGTCGCTCTGCTCGACGTGCTCTCGGGCGGACGGGTCAATTGGGGTGCGGGCCGCGGTTTCGACCCGACCGAGTTCCGCGCCTTTGGCGTTTCCGTGGAAGAAAGCGCGGTCCGGATGCAGGAGGCGGTCGAGGTCGTGCTCAAGGCATGGACCTCCGAGCGCCTCAACCACAGCGGCCAGTTTTTCCATTTCGAGGATATCGAGGTGCTGCCCAAACCGCATCAGCGGCCTCATCCGCCGGTCTGGATGGCGTCGTCGTCTGAGCAGGCGGTCGAACGCGCGGCGGCGCGCGGGTTCACGATCATGATGGACCCGCACTCGCCGCACGACGAGATCGCGCGCAAGCGGCGGCTGTACCGCGAGCGCCTGGAGGCGGCGGGCTACTCCTTTGCGGGGCGGGAGATCCCGATGGCGCGGTTTATCGCGATCGCGCCGACCGCACGCGAGGCCGAGGACACGGCCCGGCGCGGCGCGCGATGGCTGGTTGGCTCGTATGCGAAGCCGGCCAATCAGCCCCGCATGGGCGTCACCGGCAATCCGTCGCAGCCACCCGATCCCGCCGAGCGTTACATGAACGGCGTCATCATCTACGGTACCCCCGATGCCGTGGTGGATGAGCTGGCACGCCTGCGCGAAGAGATGCTGCTCGACTACCTGATGTGCGCGCCGCTCAGCCATCAGTCGTTCGTTTTGTTCACCGATCAGGTGCTGCCCAAAGTCGCGTGAGGAGCGGTTGAGCCGCGTGCGACCTCCTCAGTGCGCGGAACTCTGCGCGGGCGCGGTCTGCGCGCGGCGCCTGACCGCCGCGGAGTAACGGGCGGTGAAGATGAATCCGCCCACCACCAGCGCCATCGGCACGCCGATCGCCACCCACCGCAGCGCGCCGCGCGCGCCCGTCAAAGAGAGGACGATTGCCAGGTTAACGGAGAAGAGCCCCGCCCAAACGAGGCTCATGAACCGGTTGAGGGCCAGGAACTGCGGCGTCGTCCAGCTTTCGGGGGGCGTGGTTTCACGCGCGTACTGCAAAGTGAACGGAGCGCCGAGCGCAATCGAGGTCCACGCCACCGCCGCGAACATCAGCCATACCAGGACCATGCTCCAGTCCTTGAACGCATTCGCCGCGGCGCCACCCGCCAGCGCCGAAATCACAGCGAGAGTGAAGAATCCGAGCGTGGTCCAGTCGATCAGCTTGACCCGCGCGCCTCGAATGGCGGGAACGACGGTGAAGATCGCGATCGTCGCGAACGCTGCCAGCGCGGCCGTATGCGGCCAGCCGACATTGGCCAGCGGGAAGTAAATTACCCACGGCAACCATCCCGATATCGTGGAGCCACGGGACCGCGAATTCGTGTCCACGGCGCGAGTATAGCGGCGCGAGAGATCGCCAGGAATACAGCCGGCGGCCTGAGTCAGCTTTACTCGGCCGAATCCGCCATCTACACTTATTCCTACGCTCGGACGCATCTTGCGCCGGGGCCGCGCGGGCGGATTCCTCGGGTCGTTGCTTCCCGGCAAAGTTTGAAGAGTTATTGTGACTGACCTGCAAGTTGTTGGCTGGCGGTGCGGATCAATCGGCGCAGCGGCTGCGGTCGAGGCGGAGATCCTCTGAGATGACAACGCTAACGGCCCTGCCGAAGCTCGATTTGGCGAGTCAACGTCCCTGGGATCGTTCATGGTGGTGGGCTACCCCGCGCCACGTGATGGTTCTGCCCTGGTTCATCCTGATTCACCTGACCGCGTTGGCCGGACTGATCCTGTTTCCGCTGCCCGGATGGCCGGTGGCGCTGGCCTCATTCGCGCTGCTGTTCGTGGGCGGTCTTGGCACCACGGTCTGCTACCATCGCGCGATCGCGCACAAATCGGTGACCCTGAGCCCGTGGGCGTCGGCGGTCCTGACCTTCTTTGCGGTTTTCAACGGATCGGGCTCGCCGGTCACGTGGGCGGCCGCCCATCGGCTGCATCACGCGTACGCGGACACCGAAGACGATATCTCGAGTCCCGTGTATCACGGGTTCTGGTGGGCGCACCTGCGATGGCTGTGGCAGACCGAGCGCCCGCCGCTCAAGCGCTTCGCCCCCGACCTGGACCGCCCGATGTACAACTTCTGGCAGCCGGTGATGGGGCCGGTGCTGGCGCTTTCCTATTTCTGCGGACTTCCGTTCGGCGCGGCAGCGTTTTTCTGGATCGGATCGATCCGGCTGGTCTTCGCGCTGCACGCGCAATGCTTCGTCAACAGCATCTGCCACACACAACCGGGCATCACGCCGGGTCAGGACTCAAGCCGCAATGTGGGATGGCTGTCGCTGGTGCATCTGCTCCAGGGCGAGAACTGGCATCGCAACCATCATTCGCGACCCGGGCTGGCGAGGCTGGGATGGACCTGGAAGCAGCCCGACATGGGCTACCTTACGATCTGCCTGCTGGAGAAGATCGGCGCGGCGCGCAACGTGCGCCATCTGAACGCCGAAACGCGCAACGCCGCCTGACCTGAGACTAGCCGGCCGCGGCTGCCGCGGCCGGCGGATTCGCGACCAGCCGAATAGCTTCCTCCGCGTGCTTTGCCATCGCGGTCTTCAGTTCCGCACGGGAGGTGCCAAGAATCTTTAGGGTTGGCAGCAGGCCGCGCTGCACGAAGGTGCGCGTGCTGATGCCCGCGCCGGAGCTCTTGAGGCGCTCCTGGTAGTTGGGAATGAGGCCATCGCCAGGCATCTTGAAGGCGGCGATTACTCCGGCGAGGTCGTAGATGGTGCCCTCGCGATCCTCGGCCAAATCGGCCTGGATGACTCCGCGATAGAATCCGGCGTGCGCGGCTTCGTCGCGGCTCACGTTGGCGAATATCGCCTCCAGCACCACGTTTCCCGCCGCTCGTGCCTTTTCCCTCTGCGCGCGGTAGGCAAGATAAGTCGCGGACTCTTGCAGCGCTCCGTAGCAGGCCATCTCGCGCCGCGTTTTGAACGGAAGCTGCCAGGCGCGCGAAAAGACATCATCTTCCAGCGCCGCAACTCCGGCTTCAGTGCGCATGCCCGAGCGGGTCAGGTACTCGCGGAACACCAGCGCATGTTTGGATTCCTCGTAGCTCCAGCACGCTTGAAACCACGCCGTCCCGAACATCGCCCGCGTAAGCGCGATCCCGTTGACGGTGTAGTCGGGCAGGTACATCTCTTCGGCGCAGTAGGTCTCGATGCCGACGGCGCTAAGTTCGGAGTTGTGGACTGGGTCCAAGCGGTCCCACGGAATGTCATCAAAGACACTCCATCGGCGCTTGCGCTCGGCGGTTTGAAAGAATTCCGAATAATTTCGATAGAGTCTTTCCCGCATCCGCGGAGATATAGACATATTGGCGATATCCTTTTTCGTTTCGGGTACTCCGCAGCCGGTTACAGTTGGGCGGACGAGCTATGACGAGGAGGGGGGAATCAGTTGCGATCTGCTCGAGATTTGCTGCTGTGCTTCTCGCGTGCCGCACCTTTGCGCGTCGGCGTTCCGTCGATCTTGATTTGACGGCCATTTAGCTCGGCGTTGTTGAGCAGGCTGGCCGCGACCACCGCGTCGTCCGTATGCGCCATCTCGACGAACCCGAAGCCTCTGCACAAGCCCGATTTTTTGTCGCTGATCGCCAGCGCAGCACGAACTTCTCCCGCGCGAGCGAACAGCGCGGCGAGATCCTGGCTGGTTACGGAACTCGCGAGATTGCCTACGTACACCTTGGCCATCTAATGACGCTCCCTATCGATCTCAGGCGATTCGGACAGCCCCGTTCTCGACCGAGGGCGAGTCAGGAGAGTATTTGCCCGAAGGAAGGATAACTGATCCTATACCCTAACGGCGGCGAATGATAGCCGGACTGCGGAGGAACTATGTCTTTGCAAGGTAAAACAGTCGTAATTATCGGTGGCAGCTCAGGAATCGGACTTGCCACCGCGCGCGCTACGATAGCCACAGGAGCGCATGTAGTCATCACGGGACGCTCCCCCTCGCGCCTGCGGGCCGCATCCGCCGAGTTGGGCGGCGCGGTGCGCACGGCCGCGCTCGATGCGAACGACGAAGCCGGCACGCGCGACCTGTTCGCGTCGCTCGCGCGCGTGGACCATCTGTTCGTCAGCGCCGCGACGGTTTCCTTCGGGCTCAAGCTGACCTCTCCGACCGGCGAGCTGCGGCCTTCGCTCGACACCCGATTCTGGGGATCGCTCTATGCGGTCCGCGAGTGCCTGCCCAAGATGCCGCCCGACGGCTCGATCACGTTCACTTCCGGCACGGCGGCGTGGCGCCCGCTTCCCGGCGGCAGCGTCGGCTCCGCGTCGTGCGGTGCGATCGAGGCCTTCGCACGGGCGCTGGCGGTCGAGCTTGCGCCGATTCGGGTCAACACGATCGCGCCCGGGCTAATCGACACTCCGCTCATCAGCGCAGTGATGGGCGAGCGAGCCCCGGCGATTTTGAAGCGCGAGGGCGAGGGGCTGCCGGTCCGGCGGGTCGGGCGCCCCGAGGATATCGCCGACGCGGTCGTTTTCCTGATGAATAACGGCTTTACGACCGGGATCACGCTCACGGTGGACGGCGGGCGCACCCTGGTTTAGCGGCTGGGCGCGCGGGCTCAGTTCGTGCGGGCCCGCCGTCGTGGCGGCTTGGGTCTGCGGCCGACCGGGTGGCCTGAGCGCGCCGCGCGCGCGGCGGTGGAATTTTGGAGCGGCGCGCATCCGTCCAGAAAGACAGTCAGGGCATTCATGAAACGCTCTTCAAGAGGATCGGACCTGTTTTTCCACCATCCGCTGACCCAGTTGCCGGCAATAAGTATGAGCATCCCTTCCATCATTTCCGCGAGATGCAACGGCTCCTGATCGGCGCGAATTTCGCCGCGCTTTTGGCCTTCGGCGAAGAGTCGTTCGTATTGCTCATAGAGCTGAAGAGATCTGTCGCGAAGAACGCCCTTCACATCGGCCAACAACCTCGATTGCTTTGCAACCAGAGCATGAAACTCAGGATCTGAGTCCCACGACGACGCCCACTGGCGCATCAGGCTGCGAATCCGGTCGGGTACACTGCAATCGTGGCGTTCGAGCTCGCGTTTCACAGACGCGATTGAGAAGTCGAGCATCTCCACCGCGAACGCCGTTATCAAAGCATCCTTGGTGGGAAAGTAATTGAAGAAAGTAACCTCGCTGATGCGCAGCCGCTCGACTATGTCGCGGACGCGAGTCTCTTCGTAGCCTCGTTTTCGAAACAGCGCGGCCGCCGTATTCAGAATCGCGCGGCGCTGCTCGGCTTTCTTCTCCTCGCGCAAGCCCATCGCCCGATCAATTACGCGCCGCAGCGGGTGAAGGAAACACCCCTGGAACGGCGCAGCAAATCTCCGGCATTGACTTGGTTAACTATAATCATTTAGTAGACTAAAGCAAATGTCGAACGTGGATCAGGCGTGGCAGGAAAAAGAGCGTCCAGCCTCATTCGCGCGGCGCGCGGCGGCCCGCATCAGAACGGTGCTCGCGGACCGCCGGCTGCCGCTGGCGGTCGCCATCCTGGCGGCAATCGCGATGATGCCGGCCCTAAGCGGCGGCTTCCAGTTTGACGATTATTTTCAGCGCGTCACGATGCTCGGTTACGGCGATTCCAAACCGATTCAGGTCTTCGTCCAATACATCGATCGCCAGCATAACCTGAATCAGATGGCCTTCGGGACGATGCCGTGGTGGGGTTCGCCGGACCTGCATCAAGCGTTTTTCCGCTATGCGAGCGCGCTTAGCATGATGCTCGATTATCGCCTCTGGCCGAACCATCCCGCCCTGATGCATCTGCACAGTTTGCTCTGGCTCGCAGCGGCGGTTCTGGTGGCCGCGCTTCTTTATCGTGAGGTGCTGGGGGCCACCTGGGTAGCCGGGCTGGCGGCTCTGATGTACGCGCTGGACGGCGCGCACGCTGTGCCCGCGGCATATCTGGCCAACCGCAACGCCCTGATTGCCTGCTGCTTTGGATTCCTGAGCGTGCTCGCGTTCGTTCGCTGGCGAACGCGCGGGCGTCGGCGAAATCTGTGGCTGAGCGTATTGATGCTGGCGCTGTCGCTATCCGCCGGCGAGATGGGCCTGGCTACCGCGGCCTACCTGCTTTCCTACCCGCTGACCGTCGACCGTGACGCGATTCGAGCGAGGCTCATGCGGCTCCTTCCTCATGGCGCAGTGCTGGGCGCGTGGGCATTGATCTACAAGCTTGGCAATTTCGGTTCGCAGGGCTCGGGCTTTTACCTGGACCCGCTTCATAATCCGCTTGGCTTCGCCGCTTCATTTTGCCAGCGGGCCGCATTCCTGCTGATGGGACAGTGGACGCCGATCCCTGCGGAGATGAGTATGGCCTACGCGCCCGGCACATCGGCGGCCTTGCATCTGAGCGTCTTCAGCTTCGCGATCGCCGCGATCGTGGCGGTTCTCTTTATCCCGTTGATCCTGCGCGATAGGGTGGCGCGGTTTTGGGGTCTTGGTGCGCTGCTTTCGTTGATACCGATTGCCGCCGTTGGCCCGGAGAATCGCCTGTTGGGTTTCGTCGGCTTGGGCTCGATGGCGCTTCTCGCGCAGTTGTCGCAGGCGGCCTTCGCGCAGGCCGCGGGATGGCGGCCGTCAATGGCTTGGAAACGATTATGGCAGGCCGCCGTGATCATTCTGCTGCCGCTACATCTGCTCGCCGCTCCGTTCCTCGGGATCGCTCGGATCGCTTACCAGGCAAACGTCAGCTCCAGGATGCTGCGCGCGATAGCGAGCGTTCCGAGCGACCCTCGTATCGCCAAGCAGGACCTGGTGCTGGTGAATCCTCCCGAACACATTTCCCTCGTCACCGCGATTTGGGCCTTCAGACGGCTGGATAAACTGCCGATGCCGCGGCACCTGCGCGCGCTTTCGTCGAGCAGTGCGCTGGAAATCACGCGCGCCGGTCCGCGTTCGCTTCGGGTGAGCTTTCCGGAGGGGTTTTTCCCCACCCCATTCAGCCGTTTCCTGCGCGGCAGAAACGAACGCTTTTTCGTCGGCCAGCGCGTGGAGCTGCCGGGTCTCTCGGTCGTAGTCCAGTCTCTCGATTCGCAAGGTGACCCGGAACAGGTGCTGTACCAATTCTCGGTTCCGCTCGAGGATCCGTCGCTGCGCTGGATGTGTTGGAAGGACGGCGAGTACGCGTCGTGGCGCCCGCCGGCAATCGGGCAAACAGTCGCGCTCGCCGCAGCGCATGGAATCTATTAGCAACGCGTGATTTCGCCGACGGTTATCGCGTCGATCCGGATTCCGGTTACCGTTCCAGACGCCCCGTGCGGAGCGAGGAAGGAGCGGGCGGGGCGGCCTCGCGCAACTGCGTCATCAGCGCCGCGGAGCGCGGCTGCAGCGGGAAGTTATCGGTGACGCGCAGGCGGCGCTGCTCCTCGATTCCGGCGCGCACGCGTGCCGTGTCCAGCAGCACCGTCCACGCTCGGCGCGGCAGCAACCCCGCGGGCCTGAAGATCACTGTCTTGTCGCTGTTGTTCAGCAGCAGCAGGAAATTATCGTCGGCGATGGGACGGCCCCGCTCGTCGTCGTCTTCAATCGCCTCGCCCGACAGGAACATCCCGAGCGCGTGCGAATTGGGGTCGTTCCAGTCGCGCTCGGTCATCTCGGTCCCGCGCGGCGTGAGCCATACGACGTCCTTGACCGAGGTTCCGCGAATCGGGCGGCCGTGGAAGAAGGTGGCGCGGCGAAAGGACCCGTGCCGCTTGCGCATCGCGACCAGCGCGCTGACAAAATCCACCATCGCGTGATCGTAGGGCGTGGAGTTCCAGTCGATCCATCCGAGCGGGTTGTCCTGACAATAGGCGTTGTTGTTGCCGCTCTGCGAGCGGCAGATCTCGTCGCCCGCCATCAGCATCGGAACCCCCTGCGACAGGAACAGGGTGGTCAGGAAGTTGCGCATCTGGCGCATGCGCAGGGTCCTGATTTCGGGGTCGTTGGTGGAGCCTTCGGCGCCGCAGTTCCAGCTGCGATTGTCGTCGGTGCCGTCGCGATTCTCCTCGCCGTTGGCCTCGTTATGCTTCTGGTTGTAGCTGACGAGGTCGCGCAGCGTGAATCCGTCGTGACAGGTCATGAAGTTGATGCTCGCATAGGGGCGGCGTCCGCTCTGCTCGTAAAGATCGCTGGAGCCGGTCAGGCGGTAGCCCAGTTCGCCGACCAGCCCGCCTTCGCCGCGCCAGTAAGAGCGAATCGCATCGCGGTAGCGTCCGTTCCATTCCGCCCATCCGACCGGAAAATTGCCCACCTGGTATCCGCCTTCGCCGAGATCCCACGGCTCCGCGATCAGCTTGACCTGGGAGAGCACCGGGTCCTGGTGGATGATGTCGAAAAACGCGCCCAGCCGATCGACCTCGTACAGCTCGCGCGCCAGCGCCGAGGCAAGGTCGAAGCGAAAGCCGTCCACGTGCATCTCCAGCACCCAGTAACGCAGGCTGTCCATGATCAGCTGCAGCACGCGGGGATGGAGCATGTTGAGCGTGTTGCCGCATCCGGTGAAGTCCATGTAGTAGCGCGGGTCGCCGGCGCCAAGCCGGTAGTACGCGGTATTGTCGATTCCGCGGAAGCTCAGCGTCGGGCCCATGTGATTCCCTTCGGCGGTGTGGTTGTAAACCACGTCGAGGATAACCTCGATGCCGGCGGTATGCATCCGCTTCACAAGGGTCTTGAACTCGTGCACGTAACCGGAGTGCGAGTAGCGCGAGTCCGGCGCGAAATATCCGATCGAGTTGTAGCCCCAGTAGTTCTTGAGCCCCCGCTGGATAAGCCCGCGATCGTCAACGAATGCATGCACCGGCATCAGCTCGATCGCGGTCACGCCCAGGCGCTTGAGATGTTCGATCGCGGGCGCGGAGGCGAGCGCGGCGTACGTCCCGCGCATCTCGGGCGCGATATCCGGATGGTTGATGGTAAAGCCCTTGACGTGGAGTTCGTAGATGATGGTTTCGCGCCACGGCGTGCGCGGCACGCGATCGTTGCCCCATGAGAACGCGCCGTCGATCACCCGCGCCTTCGGCATCCCGGGCGCGCTGTCGCGCCGGTCCATCACCAAGTCCTCGCGCGGGCTCCCCACGCGATAACCGAACAGGGCGTCGCTCCACTTGACGGTTCCCGCGATATCCTTGGCGTAAGGATCGAGAACCAGCTTGTTGGGATTAAACCGCATCCCTTTTTTCGGATCGTACGGACCGTACACGCGGTAGCCGTATAGCAGTCCCGGGCGCGCCTCGGGCATGTAGCAGTGCCATACCTGGTCAGTCCGCCATTTGACGTGCGCGCGCGCTATTTCGCGCCGCCCCCGGGTGTCGAACAGGCAGACCTCGACCTTGTCGGCATGCTCAGAGAACAGCGCGAAATTTACCCCCTCGCCGTCCCAGGTGGCGCCCAGCGGGTAGGGATTTCCCTTCCAGACCGCGATATTTCCGTTTGCCATGTTTGATTCGCTGCAGGTGTACCGCGGGTCTCACCCCCGTCCTGCCCTCTCCAAGATGCTACGATCCGAGCACGCTCTGCAACGCGCCGCCCGATTCAAAGGTTCTCTCCCGCATTTGGAATGCAGTAGGGTGGACGTTTGGGGGATTCGCACGAGTTTGACTCCGATACTGTCAACATATCGGGTGCAGTTCGGACCCGAGCTGAGCTTCGATGACGCGGCGGCGGCGGTCGCCTACCTGAGCGAGCTTGGCGTGAGCCATCTTTACTGCTCGCCGTACCTGCAGGCCGCTCCGCACAGCACCCACGGATACGACGTGGTCGATTACCATCGCGTCAGCGAAGACCTGGGCGGCGCCGCGGCGCACCGCCGCCTGTGCGCCGCGCTTACCGCTCATCGGATGGGCCAGATTCTCGACATCGTTCCGAACCACATGGCGATCACCGGGCGCGACAATCCGTGGTGGTGGGACGTGCTCGAGAACGGCCCGTCGAGCGTCTACGCCTCGTACTTCGACGTGGATTGGCAGGCGCCGGAAGAACGGCTGCGCAACATGGTGCTGATCCCGGTGCTGGGCGACCAGTACGGGCGCGTGCTCGACACGCGCGAAGTCCAGTTGGTGCGCAGTGGCGGCGCCTTCGAATTGCATTACCACGATCACGCCTACCCCGTCGCGCCGCGCTCGCTCGCGCCGCTGCTGGCGGCGGCGGCCGAGCGATGCAGCTCCGACGACCTGGCGTTCATCGCGGACGCGCTGGACTGGATGCCGCTGCCGACCGCGACCGATCGCACCAGCGTCGATCGGCGCCATCGCGACAAGGCCGTGCTGGGCCGTCACATAAGACGGCTCATCGGGGAGAACCCGGAGGCCGCCGCGGCGATCGATGCGGAAATCGTGCAGGTCAATTCGAGTTCCGACCTGCTCCACGCGCTGCTCGAACGCCAGAACTACCGGCTCGCGTTCTGGCGCACCGCGCAGCGCGAGCTGGGATACCGCCGCTTCTTCGACATCAATTCGCTGGCCGGGCTGCGGATGGAGGACGAGCTGGTATTTCGCGACACGCACCAGTTGATCGTCAAATGGCTGCGCGACGGCACGCTGGACGGAGTGCGCGTCGATCATATCGACGGTCTGCGCGAGCCCGAGCAATATCTGTCTCGATTGCGCGCGGCGGCGCCGCACTCATACGTGGCGGTCGAAAAAATTCTGGAATCCGGAGAGCATCTGCGCCAGTCGTGGCCGATCGATGGAACCACCGGCTATGACTTCCTGAATCTCGCCGGCGGATTGATGGTCGATCCCGCGGGCGAAGCGCCGCTTACCGAGTTCTATGCTGAATTCACCGGCGAGAGTGCGGATTTCGCTGCGCTCGCGCACGAAAAAAAAATGCTAGTGATGCGCGACGTCCTGGGCAGCGATCTCGGCCGCCTCACCGCGCAGTTCCTGGAGGTTTGCGAGGCGCATCGGCATCATCGCGACCACACCCGCCACGAGCTTCACGAAACCCTGCTCGAAACGATCGCGCACTTCCCGGTCTACCGGACCTACGTCGATGCGAACGACGGCAAGGTCGATCCTGAGGATGCGCGAGTGATCTCCACGACGATCGAGGCGGCCACGGCCCGGCGCCCCGACCTCGACGCCAGCTTGTTCGACTTTCTGGCCGACGTTCTGACTCTGCGCTTGCGCGGGCGCGCGGAGACGGAACTGGTGATGCGCTTTCAGCAGGTCACCGGGCCGGTGATGGCCAAGGCGGTCGAGGACACCGCATTCTACTGCTTCAACCGCCTGGTCTGCCTGAACGAAGTCGGATCCGATCCGACCCGCTTCGGCGTCTCGCCCGAGGATTTCTTTGCGTGGGGCGCGGCGACCCAGGGGCGATGGCCGCGAACGATGCTGGCGACTTCGACCCACGACACCAAGCGCAGCGGCGACGTGCGCGCGCGAATCAGCCTGCTCTCCGAGATTCCGCAACCGTGGAGCGCGGCGGTGCGCCGATGGTCCGGGATGAACGAGGCGCATCGCACCGGCGACTACCCCGACCGCAATATCGAGTATCTGCTCTACCAGACTCTCGTTGGCGCATGGCCGATCGAAACGCAGCGCCTGAGCGCATTCATCGTCAAGGCCGCTCGCGAGGCCAAGATCCACACCTCGTGGACCAGTCCCAACGCCGCGTACGAGGATGCGCTCGCGCGATTTGTCGCCGATGCACTGGCCGACGAGCAATTCATGGCCGACCTGGAGTCGTTCGTGGCACCGCTGATTTTGCCGGCCCGAATCAACGCGCTCGCGCAGACTCTGATCAAGCTCTGCGCGCCGGGTGTGCCCGATCTCTACCAGGGCTCCGAGCTGTGGGACCTGAGCCTGGTCGATCCCGACAACCGTCGTCCGGTCGATTTCGCGCTGCGCCACAGGCTGCTGACCGAAATGAGCCGGATGACCGTCGAGCAGGTATGGGCGCGAATCGACGACGGGCTGCCCAAGATGTGGACGATACGACAGGCGCTCGCGCTGCGCAGGCGGCGTCCCGACCTGTTCGGCGTCGGCGCGTCGTTCGAGCCGATCCGCGCCCGCGGTGCGCGCGCCGATCATGTGGTCGCGTTTGTGCGCGGCGGCGAGGCGATCGCGATCATTCCCAGATTGGTGATGGGCCTAGGCGCGGACTGGGACGACACCACCATCGAGCTGCCCGCAGGCGGGTGGACCAACCAGATGACCGGCGACGTGCTGCAGGGCGGGGCCATGGCGATGCGCACGCTGCTCGCGCGATTCCCGGTTGCGCTGCTGGCGCGCGAAAACGGGGCCCCATGAGCGAGTTTCGGGTGTGGGCGCCCGGCGCGAAAACGGTCGAGGTCCAGTGCGGCGGCGAACGAATCGCGATGGCGCGGGAGAGTGGCGGATGGTGGCGCGCCGAAGCGGCAGGCGCGTCGCACGGAACCGATTACGCATTTATCGTTGACGGCGGCAACCCGCTGCCCGATCCGCGCTCGCGCTTCCAGCCGCACGGCGTGCATGGTGCGTCGCGAATCGTCGATCACGCCGCATTCAAATGGAGCGACGAGCGCTGGAACGCGCCGCCGCTCGGCTCGGCGATTATCTACGAGGCGCACGTCGGCACCTTCACCGAGACTGGCACCTTCGACGCCGCCATCGATCGGCTCGACTATCTCACCGGGCTCGGCATCACGCATCTGGAGCTGATGCCGGTGGCCGAGTTCGCTGGCGACCGCGGATGGGGTTACGACGGCGTCGATCTGTTTGCACCGCATCAAGCATACGGCGGTCCCGACGGCCTGAAGCGACTGGTCGATGCGTGTCACGCGCGCGGACTCGCCGTGCTCCTTGACGTGGTTTACAACCACTTCGGTCCGTCGGGGAATTATCTCTCGCAGTTCGGCCCGTACCTGACCGATCGCTACAAGACGCCGTGGGGCGACGCTGTCAATCTCGACGGCCGCGGCAGCGACGAAGTCCGCCGCTATTTTTGCGACAACGCGCTCGCATGGCTGCACGACTTCCATCTCGACGGCCTGCGCATCGACGCCGTCCACGCGATCGTCGATATCTCGGCGGTGCATCTGCTCGAGCAGATGGCGCGCGAGGTCGCCGAGCTGAGCCTCGAACTGGGGCGCAGGCTGGTGCTGATTGCCGAAAGTGATCTGAACGATCCGCGCCTGGTGCGCCGCACGGAAATCGGCGGCTACGGACTCGACGCGATGTGGTGCGACGATTTTCATCACGCGGTCCATACCGTGCTCACCGGCGAGCGTACTGGCTACTACGCCGACTTCGGCCGCCTGGCGGACCTCGCTAAGGCACTAGCGTCGGGCTTCGTGTACGACGGGCGCTATTCGGAATTTCGCGGGCGCTCGCATGGCCGCCCGCCCACCGGTGTGCCGGCGAGCAGGTTCATTGCGTTCGTGCAGAATCACGACCAGGTCGGAAATCGCGCGGCGGGAGAGCGCCTGTCGCATCTGGCCGGCGCGGGCCGGGCGAAGATTGCTGCGGCGATTCTGATGATCGCCCCGATGGTGCCGATGATCTTTCAGGGCGAAGAATGGGCCGCTTCCACACCCTTTCAATATTTCGCGGGCCACGAGGAGCCCGAGCTTGCGCGCGCAGTCAGCGAAGGTCGGCGCCGCGAGTTCGAGGCGTTCGGATGGCGCCCCGAAGACGTGCCCGATCCGCAGGCGCGCGAGACCTTCGAGCGCGCGAAGCTCCGATGGGACGAGCTCGATGCGCCGGCTCATCGCGAGATGCTCGCGTGGTACCGCGCGCTAATTCAGATGCGCACGGCGATCGCGCCGCTGCGCGACGGCAGATTCGATCGCGTCGAGGTGAGCTTTGACGAGAGCGCGCAATGGCTAATCGTGCGGCGCCACGGAATTTTGTTGGCCGCTAATCTCGGTGCCTCGCCGCGCGCCCTGCCGCTGCCAGGGGACGATTCGTGGGAGATACTTCTCGCTTCAGAACCCGACATCCGCCTCGAGGCGAATCGCATAGCACTCGCGCCGGACTCCGTCGCAATTCTCGCCAATTCCGCCGCCGAACGCCCACCCGCCGGCTAGCGTTCTTCAAATCCAAGCAGCGCGGTAGCCAGGCGCCGGGATTGATGCGGCGGCGCGCCGTCGTGCTAACGTGTGAGCGCCCAGGGGGACCATCCATGATCAATCCGCCAGCGAATGCCGGCGCGATTCGCTCGATCATTCGCCGCTATTGGGCGGTGTGGGCACTCTACGGCTTCGGACCATCATTCATCTTCGCGATCTATCCGCTGTTTTTGCGCTCGCGCGGCCTCGATCAGTTCCAGATCAACATGGTTGCCGGGTGGTACATGGTCGTGACCTTCTTTGCCGATGTTCCGACCGGAGCATTCGCCGACGCGGTCGGCCGGCGCGCCTCGGTAGTGATGGGATGCGCCTTTCACGTCGCGGGGCTTTACCTGTATTTCGTCTCCCATCACTACTGGCAATTCATTCTTGCCGAGACGCTCGAGGGTTTCGGCGCGACGTTCGGTAACGGTCCGATCGACGCGTGGGCGGTCGACGCGCTCGACGCGGCGGGATTTTCAGGCAGTAAAGATCGGATTTTCTCGCGCCAGTACCAGATCGTGCGCGTTACCGGGATGACCGGAGCACTAATTGGGGCTTACGTCGCACAGGGCGAGATCGCGATGCCCTTTCTGATCGCCACCTTCGGCTGGCTGCTCGCTGGAGTTGGCGCGTTCTTCCTGATGGATCGGACGCCGCCGCGACAGGCGTCGATCTCGCTCGCGCGGATCGTTCGCGACGTTCGTCGCAAGACGATCGATTCAATCGGGCTCGGATTCTCCCACCGCGGAGTCCGGCTGCTATCGATCGCGGCGCTCATCACGACGGCGGTCTGGTCCGCCTGGTGGTTGGAATGGCAACACTACTTTAATCAGGGATTCGGAGCAGGCATCAGCACCGTAGGTTGGATTTTCGCCGCGATCAGTCTCGTGCAGATGGCGGGCGCCGAACTCGCCGCAAGAGCCGCGTGGGCCTGGGTGCGGCGCGCGGGGTTCATCGCCACGATGTCAGCAATCGCGAGTGCCGCGCTGATTGCGGCGGGTCTCGCCGCTGGCCGAATCTGGTTCGCGCTCGCGGCAATTCTCGTGGCCCATCTGGTCAGCGGGGCGATCGGGCCGATGATCGTCAGCTGGTACAACGAGCTTATCGAGGGCGGAAACCGCGCAACACTCCTGTCGTTCCAGACCACGCTGATGACATTCGGCGGCGCGGTCGGTCAGCCGGTTCAGGGCAGGATGGTCGACGCCATCGGGACCAGCGTCACCTGGCAGATTGTGGGGCTGGTCTCGATGACGCAGGTGCTGTGCTACCTGGCCTTGGGGAAACCGCACGGCGAGCTTCGCGAAAAACCCGCTTTGTGACGAAGCCGCCGCGGGACGGCGCTAGCGGTTGATCGAGCCCATCAGAGCCTCGGGGTAGCGCAGCCCTGCGGCGGCGCCGCGCGGCGCGACCTCGTCGATGCGGCGCAGGTCGGCGTCGCTCAATTGCACATCCATCGCACCAGCATTTTCTTCCAGGTACTTGCGGCGCCTGGTGCCGGGAATCGGCACGATGTCCCCGCCCTGCGCGAGCACCCATGCGAGCGCGAGCTGCGCCGCGGTGCAGCGTTCCTCCGCCGCGACCGACTCGATGCGCGGCGTGGGGTCGAGATTCTTCCCTGCGCGGTTGCGACGGGCGGTTCAGTGCGCGCGGTAGGCGGCCAGCGCGGGGCGTCCGGGCCGGGGCAGTTGCGCGTAGCGCTTGCAGAAGCGGCGAATTCGATCGGCGAGCCCCAGGATCTCCTGTTCGCTGAAGGCGTACTTCCACGCGGGCATGTCCGGGCTCATCGCGTTTGCGTACCCGCCGTTGGTGATCACGTCGATCATTTTCCGGTCGCTGATCTTCGCCATCAGGTCGCAATCGGTGAAGTCGCGCGGCTTGGTCTGCTGCGCGATCGCGGTCGGGCCGTCGCCGCGTCCGTCGCGTCCGTGGCATTCCGCGCAGTACGCGTCGTATTGTTGGCGCGCGCGCACGGCGTCGAATGCGAGCGCGGCGCCTTGCGCGGCGAGCAGCGCGCCGAGCATCAACAGGGCGGCTAGCGCGGCGGGTTTCCTCACGGCTTTTCACCAGCGGCTGGACTCGCGTCCGGCTTGAACTTGAAATCCACGGTCGCCGTCTTTCCCGCCGCGACCGTCACGGTCCGGGTCTGCTCGCCGAGCTTTTCCTGCCACGCGCGCAGCCGGTAGGTGCCCGGCGGCACGTCGCGAATCACGAATTTGCCGCGCGCGTCGGTCTCCGCGTAGTAAGGGTTTCCGGCCACGTACCACCACGCACTCATCCACGGATGCATGTAGCATCCAACCTTGATCGTCTCGGGCTTGTCGATCTTGACCTCGATCGATTTCACGTTGCCAGGCTGCACCAGGTTGAGCGGCGGATTGACGTTCGAGTAAGTGCGCAGGTCGTGCATGATGCCGTCGGAGTTCATCACCTTGACGGTGCTTCCGGCCGGAAATGCCAGCACGTGCGGAGTGTAGACGCATCCGCGCTGATCGAATTTCATGTCCTTTTCGGGCGTGAGCGGCGCGCCTTTCTCGATACCGGGAATACTGACGATCGCGTTGCGGATGCCGCCGTCAGCGGCGACTACCAGGTGCTGGCTCAGATGCGGCGTCGCTCCGCATACCTTGTTGTCCCGCGTGATCTTGAGCCGTTCCGGCTTGGGCGCAACGCCCGCGTACGTAACGGTGCCGGCGATCGTGCCGCCGTCCTTTACCGCGACGGATTGGTAGGCGAATGCGCGCGATGCGGGGGCGCATGCAAGCGCGATAGCGGCAGCGGCAATGATTCGTCTCATCATTTGGTCATTCGCGAATGCCGCCGCGCGGATCTCGCAGGCTCCGAGACAGGCGGTCTTGAAAAGGTATACAGGCGCGGGGGAGTTCCAGTAAAGCCGCTGGCGCCGACCGCGGCGTTGCGGATCGCGCGATCAGTCAGGCGCGGCGATCGTTGCCGGCGCGCTTGCCGAGCCGCGCGGCCCATTTTTGCGCAAGCGCGATCGCGCGTTCGATCGCGTCCCGCACGGCCGGCGAGATGTCCTCCGGGCTGCGGTTATCCGACGACGCTTCGATTCCGATCAGTCGCCCGCGCGCGGGCGCCCGCCCCAGTCTTGCCGCGAGCGCTATCGCGGCGGCCACGCCGATATCGTGCGAGGACACCAGCCGCTCGCCCAGGCCGCCGACCTCGCGCAAATCGAGATCGTGAATTGCGCCAGGCGCGGCGTCCGAGCGCACCGCGTCGATTATGATCACCGCGGCGGCGCCTTCGAGCAGATCGATGAGTCCCGCGCCGGGGCGATCTGCCGCGATCACCTGGCATCCGGCTGGTGGCGCCGCGGCGAGCCTGCGCGCCGCCACCAGGCCGGCCGCGTCGTCGCCCAGCGGGCTGCCGATCCCGATGATGCGAATCATGCGCGCTCCGCCGTTGCCGGCAGATTCACTCGCGGTCGATCCGCAGCTTCAGGAAGTGAGTTGAGCACGAGATGCACGGGTCGTAGTTGCGGATAGCGGTCTCGCATAGGCGCGTCGCCTCCGCGTGCGAGCAGTCCAGGAGCTCGGGGCCGAGTTCCCGCAGGTCGGCCTCGATACGGGCCTGGTTCTGCGAGGTTGGGGGTACGATCCGCGCCGAGCGGACCAGTCCGGCGTCGTCGGTCTCAAAGGCGTGGAACAGCGACCCGCGCGGCGCTTCGGTGATCGCGCGGCCCACGCCGGCGCGTGGCGAGAATTCCGCGCGGGGCGCGGCCGGGGGCTGGTATGCGTCGATGATGCGGACCGCCTCGTGCGCGGCGTAGAGCACTTCGATCGCGCGGGCGACGATGCTCGTGTACGGGTTGGAGTTCGGCCACGAAAGCCCGGTTGCGCGCGCGGCGGAAGTCACCTCGGCGCCGAGCCGATCGAAATTCAGGTTGACACGCGCCAGCGGACCCAGGAAGTAAGCTCCGCGACCGCGCACCTTGGCATGCAGCGCGTTGGAGTGGGGGACCTGGTGCTCCTCGAACAAGTCGTCGAACGATTCGGCGGGCGCGTCGAGGCCCTTGCTCGACGCGATGCGTCCCTCGTTCATCGGGTACTCCGCGGGATGCCGCAGCGAGACGAATTCGATATCGCCCGATCGATCGGGCAAATCGAAGCCCGCCACCCACTTGAGACACCCCGCCGCTTCGTCGCGCGCGCGCAAGAGACTTTCGCGCAGCGGCGCAAGCTCGCGGCGCGACGGAGTTCGGGTAAAGCCGCCGATGCAGGCGCCGACCGGATGCACGGAGCGTCCGCCGAGCGCGCTGATAATCGCGTTGCCGGCCTTCCTGATGCGCAAGCCGCGCTCGACGGCCTCGCGATGCCGCTCCGCCATCGTGAACATGCTCTCGCATCCGAGGAAATCCGGCGCGGCGAGCATGTGGATGTGAAGCGCGTGGCTCTCGATCCATTCGCCGCAATAGTAAAGCCTGCGCAGCGCGCGCACCGCGGGCTCGATCGTTACGCCGAACAGCGCTTCGAGCGCATGCACCGCGCTCATCTGGTAGGCGACCGGGCAGATGCCGCAGATGCGGGCGACGAGGTCGGGCACCTCGCGCGATTCGCGCCCGCGCAGGAAGGCCTCGAAGAATCGCGGCGGCTCGAAGATCTCGAGCCTGACCTCGGAGACGCGCCCGCCGCGCATGGTCAGGTGCAACGCCGCTTCGCCCTCGACGCGGGCAAGCAGGTTGACCTTAATTGTCCTGGTCTTTTTTTCCTTCGATGCCATCGCCGGCGTCCCGCCACGGGCGCACGTAACCGTTGATTCCGCGCAGCCGCCGAACTGATTGCGCGGGCGAAAGGCCCTGCGAGGCGAGCAGCCGCGTAAACGACTCCATGTTCTGATCGTCGGCCGGCCCGAAGCATCCGTAGCATCCCCGGTTGAATTGCGGACACAGCGCGCCGCATCCCGTGCGCGTCACCGGTCCCATGCAGGGCTCGCCGCGCGCCACCACCACGCACACATTGCCGCGCCGCTTGCACTCCATGCACACGCTGTGGCCGGGCAGCACCGGATGCGCGCCCGAGAGCATCGAGCGCACCACGCTCAAAAGCTCGCGCTGGTCGATCGGGCATCCCCAGATCTCGTAATCGACGCGGACGTGCTCCGAGATCGGCGTCGAGGTGGAGAGCGTGGAGATGAATTCGGCGCTGGGATAGACGATGCGCCGGTACTGCTCGACGTCGTCCCAGTTGCGCAGCGCCTGGATTCCGCCCGCGGTCGCGCAGGCGCCGATCGTGATCAGAAACCGGCTCTGCTCGCGCACCTGGATTATGCGGCGCGCATCCTCGGGCGTGCTGATGCTGCCCTCGACGAAGGTGATGTCGTAGGGGCCGGGGCGCATCCGCCCGCGCGCTTCGGGAAAATACGCAATCTCGGCGAGTTGGCCGAGCGCCAGCAGCTCGTTCTCGGCGTTGAGGAACTGAAGCTGGCATCCGTCGCACGAGGCGAACTTGAACACCGCGATGCGTGGCTTGCTCATAGTCCGCTGGTCCCCAGCGTGTGCCTGATCGCGCGGTAGCTGAAGACCGGTCCGTCGCGGCACACGAAGCGTTCGCGATGCTGGCAGTGGCCGCACAGTCCCACCGCGCATTCCATCCGCCGCTCCATCGAGAGAAATATCGAGTCGTCGGCGACGCCCTTCTGGATCAGCGCGTGCGCCGCGTACCGCATCATCACTTCGGGCCCGCACATCATGACGATCGTTGACGGCTTGACCACGAGCTCGTCGAAAAGATCGGTGACGACGCCGATTCGGTAGCGCCAGGTCTTGTCGGGCTGATCGCTGGCAAGATACACGCGGGTGCGCGGAGCGCGGCGCCACTGGTCGAAGCGCTCGCGGTAGAGCAGATCGTTAGGGGTCTTGACCCCGTGCAGGATCTGCAAATCGCCGTACTCGTCGCGGCGGCGGAAGATGTAATTGATCACGCCGACCACCGGCGCGCATCCGAGCCCTCCGGTTACGATCACAACGTCGCGGCCGCGCGCCGCTTCCATCGGCCATCCGTTGCCGTACGGGCCGCGCACGCCGACGACTTCACCGGGCTGCCACCGCGCCGCCATCACCGAGGTGACGCGGCCGGCCCTGCGCACGGTGTGCTCCAGCACTTCGGGTTGCGCGGGATCCGAGACGATTGAAATCGCCACTTCCCCGACGCCGAACGTGTAGAGCATGTTGAACTGGCCCGCATTGAAGCGGTATTCGCGCCGCAGCTCTGGATTTACGAACTGCATCGAGAACGAATAGATCCCCTGCGTCTCGACGCGCCGCTCGATGATCCGCGCCGGATAAATCATGTAGGGCGTGGTCATCGGCTTTCTCGCGCACCGCGCAAGGCGCGGATAGCGGCGACCTCTTCGGTCAGATCGATCCCGACCGGGCACCACGCGATGCAGCGGCCGCATCCGGTGCATCCCGAGCTCCCGAACTGATCGATCCACGACGCGAGCTTGTGGGTAAGCCACTGGCGGTAGCGGTTCCTGATATGCGGACGGAAGTTGATTCCGTGGATATGCGCGTGCTCGAGCGAAAAGCACGAGTCCCACTTGCGCACGCGCCGGCTCATGTTCCCGGCGATCTCTTCTTCGTCGAGCACCGTGTGGCAGAAGCAGGTCGGACACACCATCGTGCAGTTGGTGCACGACAGGCATCGCGCCGCCACATCGTTCCAGCGCGGACTCTCGACTTCCTCGTAGAGCAGCCGCGGCAGGTCACCGGTGTCCATCGTGCGTGCCTGGTTTTGAGCGCATTGCGCGACCGCGTCCGCCGCCGCCTCCACGGCCGGCGCCGGCGCGGGCTCAAGTCCCAGCGCCGCAACGATTGCGGCTCCGCGCTGGGAGCCCGAGCGCACCACGAAGCCGTCGTCATTCTCGGTCATCGCAAGATCGTATCCCGCCTTCGCCTCGGGCCCGGTATGCATGGAGGCGCAGAAGCAGGTCGCGGCCGAGCGCGTGCAATTGACCGCGATCATCAGCGCGTCCTTGCGCCGCGCGGCGTAATGCGAATCGCGATACGCATCCTGCATGAAGACGCGGTCCTGGATCGCCACCGCGGCCAGATCGCACGCGCGCACCCCGATAAATGCGAGCCGCGGCGCCGCGGGCGCGGCTTCGCTGACGCTGAAGCCACGGCGCTCGCGGCGAATTTCCAGCAGCGTCTCGTCGGGCGCGAAGAAGGAGGGCTTGAGCGAGCCGGGTCCGTTCACGACGCCGAACACTTCGCCCACGGGGCCGGGACCGATCCGGTAGCGGCCGGGCGCCTGTTCCTCGCGCCTGCCGATGGGCAGATCGGCCATCGCGCGGACTTCGTCGAAGGCGACCGCGCCGTCGCGCTCGACCGGTCCCATCACGCGATAGCCGTCGCGCCAGAGCATCGCGATCAGCTCGTCCAGGCGCGGCTTGGGAAGCTGGAACGCGTCGCTCACTGGCGCGGCTCCTTGCGGATCGCGTCGATGGCGGCTATGGGGCTGGCGATTCGATTCATCAAAGCCGTGCTTTCCGTTATGCCACCGGCGCGCGGCAGCGGCCATCCCGCGGCGGGTTAAAGGTAGCCGATTTTCTTCGCGGTCTCGTACAGCTCGTCGCGGAACTTGGGATGCGCAATCGCGATAAGCGCCGCCGCGCGCTCGCGGCTCGACTTGCCGCGCAGACGTGCGACGCCGTACTCGGTGACGATAAATTCCGTGTCGGCGCGCGGATCGGTGGCCGGGCCCTCCAGGTGGGCAACGATGCGCGACACGGATCCGTCGGCGGCGGTCGAGTACGCGGCGAGAATCGATTTGCCGCCTGCCGACATCTGCGCGCCGCGCACGAAGTCGAGCTGGCCGCCGGGCGCGCTGTACTGCCGTCCCCCGACGATCTCGGAGTTGACTTCGCCGGTCAGGCCGACCTGCAAAAAGGCGTTGATCGAGACAACCCGATCGTTGCGCGCGATCATGTAAGGGTCGTTCACGTAATCGACCGGGTAGGCGACCATGCTCGAGTTGTCGTCAAGGAATTCGTAGAACGCGCGATCGCCCGCCGCCAGCGTGTACACGTTCTTGAAGCGGTTGATGTTCTTGTACTTGTTGGTGACCGCGCCCGACTTGATCAGATCGACCAGCGCCGGCGTTATCAGCTCGGTGTGAATTCCAAGGTCCTTGTTGCCGGTCAGCGCCGCGCACACCGCGTTGGGCACGCCGCCCACTCCGATCTGCAGGGTTGCGCGATCCGGCACCAGGTCAACGATGAACCGGCTGATCTCGCGATCCAGCGGGGTCGGTGCGCGCATCGGCAGCTCGGCGAGCGGGCTGTCGTGCTCGACGATCGCCTCGACGTCGGAGATATGGATGCCCGACTCGCCGAACACCCGCGGCATCTGCGGATTGACCTCGACGATCAGGTTCCCGGCGATTCGCGCGGTGGGAACCGTGTAATCGCAGTTGGTGCCGCAACTGAAGAACCCGCCCTTGTCCATCGGAGAGACCATCACGATGAACGCGTCCATCCCGATCTCGGCCAGGATCCGCGGCATGCTGCTGAAGTTTCCGGGCATGAAATCGATCACCCGGCGGCCCGCCGCGGCGCCCTGCTTCATCAGTTCGCGCTCGATGAGGGTGAGGAAGAATGCATGCGGCTTGACCACATCCATGTACTCGTACTTCAGAATCGTGCTGGCTGCCGCGGGCACCGAGTGCGAGTAATAGACGCGCAGCTCTTCGATCGCGCCCGCCTTGATTCGCTTTTCCAGCGCCGCCAGCAGCGCGGGCGGCTCACTCACCGCCATCCCCATCCCGAGCGACCCGCGCGCCGGGATGAGCTGGACGGCGTCCTCGGGCATCATTCGCTTGGACCGGTATTCGGCTTCGTACATCGTATTGACTCGTCTCGGGATTCAAAGTGTATCGCCAGGAAACACTTGGCGCGACGCTGCGGCGCCGCAAGCTTGCGGTGCAAGAACGATTCCACGGCGTAGGTTGCCTCGAGGCATCCTCCGATGCATCGTGGAATCACTGCCCTCCTGCGGAATTAATGCGGCGCTCGATGACCGGGCTTAGGAAAATCGACTACCGCGAAATCGCACCGCGTTACGACGGCTCGCGGCGCGCCGAGCCCGCGATCGTTTCCGCCCTGAGTGCGGCCCTGGATGCCGCGGGCGCGCGCAGCGTGGTCGAAATCGGCGCCGGCACGGGGAACTACACGCGCGAGCTGGTGGCAGGCGGCCGCGATACCATCGCGCTGGACCCGTCAGCGGAGATGATCGCGATGGGTCGCGCCAAGGCGGCCGCACGATGGATCCGCGCCGACGCGTGCGCGATTCCGCTGCGCGGAGGCGCGATGGACGCCGCCACCGGCGTGAACGTGCTGCATCATCTCGGCGACTTGCACGGGGCGCTGCGCGAGCTAAGGCGCGTCGTGCGCCGATGCGCGGTCGTGCAGGCGGTGGCGCGCGAGAACCTCGCCACGCTGTGGTACCGGCACTACTTTCCCGCTATCGACGACGTGCTGCTGCCGCTTCATCCGCCGCTCGGCGCGATCGTGACCGCGATGCTGCAGGCGGGATTCGCGCGCGTGCGTGCTCGTCAGATCTTCTACTCCGGCTCGGGCGATCTGACCTTCGAAGCGGCGCGCACGCGGCCCGAGCTTCTATTCGACGCGCACTTTCGCGCGGCGACCTCGGGATTCCGGCGGCTGGGCGAAGCGGAGTGCGAGCGGGGCCTGCGGCGCCTGCGCGCCGATCTGGCGGGGGGAGAGTTTGCGCGGATCGCTGCGCCATTTGACCGCGATCACCAGCACGCCGGCGACTGCGTGGTGATTACCGCTTCGGCGTGAGCGCGCTACGGCCCAAACCGCTTGAGCGTCCACTCGGTGAGGACCTTCATCAGGCGCGGACGCGGATCGCCAAGATTGGATTTCTTCCCACCCGCCCGCATGAAGTGATCGGCGCCCTCGATGAAGCTGAGCGTCTTGTCCTGCGCGCCCGAGGCCTCGTACTCCGCGCGCACGTCGGAGGGAAAGATGTCCTGGTCGCCGCCCGCGCCGACCACCAGCGTTGGCACCGCGACCTTGGGCAGATTGGCCGCGGTCCGCGCGTAAGACGACAGTCCCGACCAGGTCGAGAGCCACGCCTCGGGAGTCGCGATTCGGCCCAATCCGAACGCGCTGTAGTTGGCGAGGTCGGGACGCGGGGAAATGATCGAGCCGACCACGCGCTCGGAGGAATCCAGTGAGAGATCGCAGTAGTTCGGGTTGGCCTGAGTGCGGTACACGACCATGAAGCGCGGCGCCATCGCGCGCCGCCCGACGAAGTTGCGCCGCTCGGCGTCCGAGGCCCCGAATTCCGGCGCCCGCATCCGCGCGCGCGCGTCGGCGGCCTCCGCGATATGGCGCCGCGCGATCGCGTCGATTCGGGCGCATCGCGCGCGCTGTCCCGCGCGGTAGCGCTCGACAAACTCGGGCGCGTACCGGCTCTCGGCCGGCGGCAGGCGAAAGCCGTTGCGCTCGTCATACATGTCGAGCGCCGCATCGGTCGCGTTCGGATCCGATTCGTCGGCCACTGCGGCATCCAGGCAATTCATCAGGACCATGCCCTGTCCCGGATGCGCGGCGAGCACGATGAAGCCGTCGGCGAGCGGGAGCTCGTGCTGATTCAGATCCGGCGGACCACCGCCCGGCGGTGACGCGACCCGCTGGCCCTTCGGCGCGGCCGCCTGCGCGTGATAGTAGGAGAACAGCGACCCACCGCCCGAGTTCCCCAGCATCACGATTCGCTCGAAGCCTTGCTCCTCGCGCAGGAACCGTATCCCCGCCGCGAGATCGAGCAACAGGCTCTCGTGCAGCATGCCCGCGTCATTGTTGAGGTAGCGCGTGTTGAACCCGAACGCCGCGAATCCCGCCTCGACCCAGAACGGAATCGAGTAGTGCATCGAGAAGTCCACGCGCGGATGCGCCATGATCACGCAGGTGCGCGGCTTTCCGCGCGGCGGCATCCACAGCAACCCGCGCGACTTGCCGAAGTCCGACCCATAGAGCTGCACGGCGCGACTGCTCGCGTGCGGATCGATATCGCCGAAATCAACCGGATAGCGGAGCTGGTAGTCTGCGGGGGCCTTGGGCATGGTCGAGCACCTCTCTCCTTGCGCGCGAGTTATAGCAGGAAGTGAAGGGGGGCAGTCCAACCGCTCGCGGGCGCCGTGTGCGCGGCGACATCCGGATCTTAAAGGCGCAGTGGCCGGCCAAACGCGCCAAACACAACATAAAATTGATAATGACTATGATGAGGTACGTCAAATTGGCAATCTGCGCCTACAATGAACAAGCCCGAGCCTGCGTAGCCCGTTGAATCTCAAAACCGCGTGTCGAATATATCTCCACTGAGTAGTGACTATTTGACATAACTCGGGTGGAGTCTTAGATGTCGAACGTCTGAGGAGCATTCGAGCGCGCCAAAGAGCCACGAGTCATGTTTGCGATGTGCACGATTGCAATTGCGGCTGCGACACTGTTGCTGGCGGCGAGTTGCACTGGCCCCGCGCCCGCGGCGGTGAGTGCGGCAGCGTCGCCCGCCGCAGGGGCTGCAACTGCGGTCTCCACCGCGGCGAGTTCAGCGACGCCAACGGCGAGGCCCTCGGTGGTGCCAAATCAGCGGCAATTCATGAGCTATCCGCCGGACCGGAGCCGGGATGTCACGCCGTGAAGCGCGCGGTAAGCACGGAGGAATCTTCACCAGCAGAAACGTGAGATCGCGACTGACGCACCAAAATCCACAACAGGGAGAAGGAAAAACGCGAAATTTCACTGATTAAAATTCGAGAGCTTTTTCGGTTCGACTGATAACTCCACGGAACACAATAGCGAGGGTCCAATTGGAAACCTCGCGGGGGGTGTTCATGATTAGGCGCTATTCGTTCGTAGCGGCAGTTGTAATTTCTCTGACCGTTGCCGCAGCTTTCACTTCGTGGACTTCTGAAGCTGCTGCACCAACAGATCCGGCTCCGGCTTCATCCGTGCGAAGCTGGCCACCCGACACCAGCAGCCATACCCGGTCTTCAGTGGCAGCCGACTCAACCGGCACAGTCGCGGGATTCATCTCGCCCGGATTCTTCGTGATCGACGTCAACAACATCGACACGCAGGATGGCAGCGAGCCGAGCATCGCGATCGACCCGACCAATCCCAAGAATATCGTCGTTCATGGCGGTTTCGGCGGATGGAACGGCAACGCACCTTACTACACCTCGAGCGACGGCGGACTTACCTGGAGCCGGGTAAATTCGATTCCGGCGCCTCCGGGCGCGGCGTCTACCGGCGGATGCCCGTGCGACACCACTATCGACTGGGGCATCGACAGCGTCCTGTATGGCACGTTCCTGACCGGGGCGACTGATATCTTCAGCGCATCCAACGGGACCCCGGCGGCCTCGCTGTTTGGTTACTTCCTGAGCGGCGGTAACGCTCAGTTGACCGACTCCAACGCCGGATCGTTCAACGGAGCGGATCAGCCGTGGCTGATATCAAATCCCGATCCGATGATTCCCACGCAGGCCAATACTTACGTCGGTTACGACAATTTCAACGCCGCGCCGCCGGACCAGCGAGTGTCCGCCGCGATCGGCACCAATCCGCCGAACTTCACGGCTGACAACCTGGCCAGCGCGGGCGCAGGCGGCGGCGGAATCAACCCGGGGCTCCGGATGGCCGGGGATCCGAGGACCGGAAATATCTACACGCTCAATCAGATCTGCGTCTTAAATTGCGGAGGATCGCCGAAAGGGATCAGCTACATCCTGAATCGATCGACTGATGCCGGAACCACTTGGACCCTGAACGGGAATCCGAACGGCGTCGGGGTTGCCGACGGATCGACGATCCAGCCTACGCCCAAGTTCGGGACGGTTAATGCCTTGCTGGGCGGTATCGATCACCTGGCGGTGAATCCCACCACCGGCGACGTCTACGTCGTCTTTGGTGACGACAACGGCAGCGGCGGTGACGGGTTATGGATCGTCAAGGTGACCTTCGACGGATCCGGCACTGCGACGGCGGGAACGCCTCACCGGGTCTCGCCGGCTGGCGTTGAGGCCGCGCTGCCTTCGGTAGCGGTGGCGCCGGACGGTACCGTGGGCGTGCTGTACACCAGCTTCGACGGATTCTCGTCGGACGGCTTCCCGACCTTCTCGGGGCACTTCACTTACAGCACAGACGCGGGGGCGACCTTCACCGATAAGACTCTGCTGACCTTCCTGTCACCCGCGACCGACAATTTGGATTCGCGCCAGCGCGTACTGGGCGACTATCAGGAGTTGAAGACGGTTGGCGGCACGCAGGCCGGTGGTACTTTCTACGGCGTCTTTACCGGCAACGGCGCGGCGCTCGGAAAGACCTCGGCGAGCAGCGACCCGATTTTCTTCAAGGTCACTCTCGCGCCGCAATTGTCCACCAATCCCTCGCTGCCGATCGGCGACGTTTGCCGGACGGACACGGGGCAGGCGCAGATGGAGCTGTCGAACACCGGTGCCGATACGCTGATCGTGACCAGTATCACGCGGACTTCGGGCAGCACCGATGTCTCGATCGTCAGCACTCCGACCTTCCCGCTCAATATCAGTCCGGATGCGCATTACGACTTCACGGTGGCATGCTCGCCGACCACGCTGGGGGCCAAGACCGCGACCTTCACGATCGCGAGCAACGATCCGGCCAACCCAAACACTCTGGTCACCGCAACCTGCAACGCGCCGTCGGGCACCATTTCGGTAACCGGCAGCACCTCGTTCGGAGGGCAGGTCTGCGGCGGCAGCACGCCGGCGCAATCGGTACTAATCAACAACGTTGGGATGTGCAATCTCAACGTGACCTCGGCGGTGGTTTCGTGCGCGGATTTCACGCTGGAGAACAGTCCGGTGTTCCCGGTGGCGATCAGCCATGACTCCAACCTCGGTCTGACGGTGCAGTTCACGCCGACCTCGGCGGGGCCGAAATCGTGCACCCTGACCATCAACAGCGACGATCCGAGCAATCCGAGCCTGGTGGTTCCGCTGACCGGAACCACGCCCACCGGGTCCGCATCGCTCACGGTGCCGGCCGGACTGACATTCCCGCCCACCGTGATCCAGGGCGACGCGGCGTGCAGCTCGAAGCTCGGAGTTCCGGTTGCTAATACCGGAAGCTGCCCGGTGAAGGTCACGAACGTGGCCATCAGCGGCGCGGATGCGACCGACTATTCGCTGACCGGACTTACCGGTCTGCCTGCCACGATCGCTCCGGGCGATCAGCTTGGTTCGGGCGATCTCAGCGCCGTCTTCGCTCCGCTGGCTGTCAATCGCACCAGCACCGCGAGCGTGGATGTCACGTTCGAGAACGATCCGATCACCCACGCGACGACGACCGACTCGATTCCAGTCTGCGGCGAGGCCACTCATCGTGGCGTGCGCCTACTGGTGCTCGAGGGCGGCGTGCCGGTTTCGGTGGTGAAGAGGATAAAACTGCAGGTCGCAGTGTCGCCTGACCAACCCGCGCACATCGTGGGCCTCAAGACGTTGAAGAACGTCCCGTTGACCACGGTGACGGCATCGGGTCCATGCCCCGGATTCCAGTACCATGCGGAGTTCGGCGGAGCGAGCAACCCGGTGCAACTGAAGGCGGGAACCTATCGGCTGAAGGTCAAGATCAAGGGACACAAGGCGCAGGTGCTTAAGTTCAACATCACCACCTGTTCCTTCACTCCGCTTCTGGTCGTCAACTTCTAACCGATAACCAATAACGCCACGAAACCGAGCGGCCGCGGGTACTCACCCGCGGCCGCTCGTCATTTGACATCGTCACGCACGCCGGCAATCCCGAGCTTGTGCGCGCGGCGGCCGCATCGCGGCCGCCGCGCCACCGCTGCATTTGTGCGCATAAGCTGACAATATTCGCAGTATGATTATAAGCGGATCCATCAGAGACATGAGCAGCAAATTGCTCAATTCAAATGCAATTAACAAAATATGCCTAAGCGCGAAACTTCGTGTCAAGAAGACTGCCACCCAGTAGTTAGTGTTTGACATATTCGCGCCGCAACCGTACACGTCGTTCCGCCTGGGAGCATCCGACCAGGTTCGACGGAGCGAACTCGGGATGATCGAGGCGCGGGAGGCGCCGACGATCATGCGGCCGGCGCGCGGTGAGCCGCCAGTTGCGACCGGTCCGCTGCGTCGCCGAACGGTACGCCAATGGATTGCGCCGCCGACGCGCCCGATGCGCTAACGCGGCGCCCAAGCGGAGTGCGGATTTAGTCCCGCTCCAGGAGCAGAGCCATGTCACGCAAGCGATGGAGATGGATTGCGGCGGCCGCAATCGCCGTGGGCGTCCAGTCTTCCGGGGGAACTCTTATCGGCCACTGGAGCGCAAGCCTGGCGCACGCCCAGGCCGCCGGTCCTTCCGCCGAGCCCAGTCCGACTACGCCCGGAAAGGCGCACGGACTGTTGGGCGAGCAGACCTTGCGCAAGTTCCAGCGCAAGGAATATCTCCGCCAGCACTCCGACGCGACCGGCAAGGTCCGGCCCGATCTCGAGCTCAAGGGCGTCCAGCACATGCACCAGATGAAGGTTGCGCCCTCGATCGGCTCGCATCCCGCCGCGCCGTCAGCGGCGCCTTCGACCGCGGCGTCGAAATAGCGCCACGCGCTGGCGCCGCGGCGCGGGCGCAGTGACCGGGGGGTCGTCGTTCATCGCAACTGGAGATTCCGACCATGAAAGCACAATACCGGATGGCGCTTGCCATCGTTGTTTCGCTGATGATTGCGGCAGCCGCGTTTCTGGCCACCACCCGCGCCGGAGGTTTTGCGGGCGTGCAATGGAACCAGATAGGTCCCGCGCCGCTGCAAATCGACCACAATCAGAACTATCAGGGCGCAGGACCGGATTCGGGGCAAATCGTGGACATCGCGATCGATCCGCGCAACTCCAGCGACGACGTAATCTTTGTCGCGACCAATGACGGCGGCATCTGGAAGAGCACCGACGGCGGCGATACCTGGGCCCCCAAGACCGACTTCCTGGATTCGCTATCGATGGGCGCGGTGACTCTGGATGCCGCCAACAAGTCGATCGTGTACGCGGGCACCGGCAACGAGTTCAACAACGGCTTCGTCAAGGGAATCGGCGTTTACGTTTCGACTGACGACGGTGACACCTGGACGCTGTCTCCCGGATCGCCAACTCTTGCCGGCCTCAACATCATCCGGATGGTTTCGCCGGCCGCCAACACGCTGGTCGTGGCGACCCGCGGCGGTTTGTATCGCACCACCGACGGCGGCACCACTTTCACCGAGATTGTTCCGACCGGAGCCGGCGCGGGAAACTACATCACCGATCTTCATCTCGACACCGCGAATCCGTCCACGATTTACGCGGCGGTGTACGGCCAGGGAATCTTCGAGTCCACCGACGGCGGCGCCACCTTCCCGACCAATCTGTGGACCGGATCCAACGGAGCGCCGACATCCGGCGTCAAGGAGATAACCTTTACCCAGGCCACTGCGCCCAATAACGCGGACTTCTGGGCGAATGTGAGGATCTCTCCGTACGGGATGTACCGATCGACCGACGGCGGCGCGAACTGGGAGAATATCCCGGGCGCAAATACGCCGGCCGCCGCTGACGGCGGATGCCAGTGCGGCTACGACCAGACCATCGGGGTCGATCCCAACAACGCAAACATCCTGTACATCGGATTCCAGCAGTTCTACCAATCGACCAATGCGCTCGCGGCGGCAAGCTCCGTCAGCTTCTCCAACATCTCGGCCAACCAGGTCCATTGGGACCATCACGCGATCGCCTTTGGCCAGGAGACCGCGTCGCCGACCGCGGTGTTCGTAGGGCAGGACGGCGGTATCGCCAAGTCGATCAACGGGGGCGGCGCCTGGTCGAACATCAACGGCGCCGCGGGCGGCGCCAACGCGCTCGCGACCAACCTGTTTCGCGGAATCGGAATCGGCGTCGGCAGCATAACCAACCGCGAATACACATACGGCGGCAATCAGGACACCGGGACCAACGAGTTCCGCCCCGGAGCTGCTGCGCAGACCTGGCACCTGGGGATTGACGGCGACGGCGGCACCGTCGCGGTCGATCCATGCGACCCCACGCACGTGATCGGACAGGACGACGCCTGCTTCATCGAGACCACCGACAGCGGCAGTAACTGGAATTTCCCCGCGGTGTTTCCCAACTACACTGGACTGTTCGCGTTCTCGTCGTTCCAGACCGTGGCCTTCGATCCGACCTGCGACAACACCGTGTACGTGGGTGTCGAAACCCAGGCCACGGCGCCGCAGTCCAACTGTGTCAACGACCAGCCCTCGACCCACGACCTGTACCAGAGCACCGACAACGGCGCGAGCTACACGAAGATTCACTCCTTCGCCAGTCCGATAACCGACATCGCGACGGTGAAGATCGATCCCAACACCATCTGGGTCGGCCTGTCGGACGGGACTGTGCAGTTCGCGGCCAACGCGCTTTTGGGCGTGAGTTCCACCTGGCAGGCGGCGGCTACGCAACCGGCGGCGGTCGCGGGACAGCCGGTCACCGGAATCGCGATTGACCCGACCAACACGGCGGTTGTCGTCGTCGTGTATCCCGGCTTCTCGGGAGTCGATCCCGACCTCGCGCCGACCAGGCACGTCTTCATGACCACCAACAGCGGCGCGACCTGGACCGACATCAGCGGCGTCGTGGGTGGCGGCGCGACCAATCTGCCCGACCTGCCGCTGCACTCGGTGGTGATAGACGCCGGCACCAGCCCGCACACGATCGTGGTCGCGAGCGACGCGGGCGTGATGCAATCGGCCGACCTCGGCAAGACCTGGCAGGTGCTGGGCGTCGGGATGCCGACGGTCGAGGTCACCTCGCTGGCGCTTGATTCCGGCGCGAATCCGCCGCTTTTGCGCGCGGGAACCTACGGGCGCAGCGTGTTCGAGCTGGGCCCCGCGACCACCGGCCTGCTCGCGGTCAACGCGAACCTGAATTTCGCGCAGGTCTGCGGCGGCACCACTCCGACCCAGATCGTCACGCTCTACAACGTGGGACCGGCCGACCTGCACGTGTCGAGCTTCGCGCGCCTGTCGGGCAGCACGGACTTCACGATCGTCTCGGGTCCCTCGTTGCCGGTGACTATCAGCCCGGATTCCTCGGTCTCGTTCACCATCGCGTTCACCCCGACCGGGACCGGCGCCGAGAGCGCAATTTTCCAGATCAACAGCGACGATCCGTTCACCCCGATGAAGCAGCTCACCGCGACCGCGACGATCGCCACGGCGCAGATCGCGACCGTGATAGCGAGCGGCGGCGATTTCGGCGATACCTGTCTCGGATCGTTCACCGACCTCAACCTGACCATCTCCAACAGCGGCCAGTGCCCGCTTATGGTCAGCGACGTCTCGTCGCCCGATTCGGAGTTCGAGACCGCGACCACGATGTCCTATCCGCTGACGATCGCGGCGGGCGCCGCACTCGCGGTGCCGCTGCGCTTCAAGCCGACCACGCTGGGCGGCCCCAAGACCACCACCATCTCGGTGGCGAGCAACGATCCGCTGAATCCGGTGGCGCTGGTAAGCGTTATGGGCAACGCGCCCTCGGGAACGGTTGCGGTCACCGGAAGCCCGGCGTTCGGCGACATATGCGCGCCATCGAATCCGAGCCAGTCGCTGGCGATCAACAACGTCGGCAAGTGCGACCTGCACATCACCAGCGCCTCGGTCACCTGCGCCGATTTCACCCTGGTCAACAATCCCTTCCCGGTCACCATCAGCCACGACTCGCACGTCGATGAAACGGTCAAGTGGACCCCGACCTCGGGCGGCGCCAAGTCGTGCAACTTGCTGCTCAACACCGACGATCCCGTCAATCCGACCGTCACGGTGGCGCTCAGCGGCGACACTCCCGCAGTCGATATCTCGGTGCCCTCGGCGGGGCTGACCTTCCCGCCCACGGTGGTCCAGAACAGCGGCAACTGCCAGGCGACGCTCGGCTCGCCCGTCACCAATGCCGGCAAGTGCGCAGTGCAGGTCAACAGCGTCGCCCTGTCGGGCCCGAACGCCGATCAGTACGGCGTCACCGGGCTGAGCGCGCTGCCGGTGAGCGTCCCGGCGGGCGGCCAGCTCGGTTCCGGAGACATGGAGGCGATCTTCAAGCCCAATCTCCCGCTCGCGCGCACCGATACCGCCAGCCTCGACGTCACCTACGTCTCCGATCCGATCACCAACGCGACCAGCCTGGTGTCGGTCCCGATGTGCGGCGAGGCGACCTATCGTGGCCTGCGCGTGCTGGTCACGCAAGGCGGCGTACCGGTCGCGACGGTCAAGCGAATCAAGCTGTGGGCCGTCATCAGCAAGGACGAGGACGAGCCGCGCATTCTGCTGCAGCACCAGAAGAACCTGCCGCTGCAATCGATCACCGGCGCGCCGCCGTGTCCGTCATTCCAGTTCCACGTCGAGTACGGCACGGTCGCCCATCAGATCCAGCTCAAGCCGGGCAACTACCTGCTGCAGGTGACGATCAAGGTGGGCAAGAAGAAGATGCGCAAGCTGGTCAAACTCAACCTGGGCACCTGCGACTTCGATCAGCTGATCACGGTAGCGTTCTGATCCCGATAGCGCCGCGTGGCCGCGCACGATAAGTGCGCGGCCACGCCCTCCCCGCGGGCGTTTCGCCGCGCGCCGCGCCGCCGGCGCGGATTGCGCGCGCGGGACTTACGCGGCGAGCGCTGATATGCAAACCTTCCAGTTTCGGGAGTATCGAACTTGAAGAGCGGCATAATCGGCGCGCGCGGCGCCGGAAAATCCACCGTGTTTCACGCCCTGACCGGACTCGCCCCCGTCGCCGGAGCGGCCGATGGCAAAGCGCGTGCGCGTCCCGGGCAAATCAAGGTCGCCGATTCGCGCCTGGATTTCCTGGAGGCTACCTACGGCTCGAAAAAGAAAATCCCGGTCGAGTTGACGCTGCTGGATTTCGCGCCGAATCCCAAGGAGCAGAAGGAGGGCGCCGCGCTCGACCCGAGCCTGCTACCCCTCATCCGCGACCTCGACGCGCTCCTGCTCGTGGTGCCGCAGTTCGCCGCGATGCACAAGGACCTTATCCCGACCGTCGAGAGCATCGACGGTGAGCTCATCTTCGCCGACTTCGATCAGGCCGAGCGTCGCCTGGAGCGGCTCAAGAAGGAGCGCGGCGGCACCGACTTCGAGCGCGCGGCGCTGGAAAAAGTGATCAAATGGCTCGAGGACGGCAAGCCGCTGCGGCTGCTCGAACTGACCGCGCAGGAGCTGGCCACCTTTTCGAGCTTCGGCTTCCTGTCGCGCAAGCCCGCGCTTGCGGTGATCAACTGCGAGATGGACGCGGCCGCCGCCGACGTTACCGACGCCGAGCGCGACGCGATTCACGCCCGCGGGCTCGAGGTCTTTCGCCTTGCCGCGGCGTTCGAAGCCGAGCTGTGGGAGCTCGACCCGGAGGGGCAGCGCGAGATGCTGACCGCGGCCGGTCTGGAAGCGCCCGCGCGCGATCGGCTGATCACCGCCCTCTACCGCCATCTCGGGCTCATCACGTTCTACACCGCCGGCGAGCCCGAGGCGCACGCATGGTCGCTGCGCCGCGGCGAGACCGCGCTGGAGGCGGCGGCGGAAATCCACACCGATATCGCGCGCGGGTTCATCCGCGCGGAGGTCGTCAGCTACGACGACTTCGCCGCGCTCAAGTCCGACGCCAAGGTCAAGGAAGCCGGCAAGCTGCGCCTTGAGGGCAAGGACTACCTGATGCGCGACGGCGACATCATCCATATCCGCTTCAAGGTCTGAGCCACGCCGCAGTGCTGTCGCGGCGCAATCCGCAGGGTTACCGGAATCGGCGGCTGAGGCAATTCGAGAGGCTCAAACGAAAACGGCCGGCAAGGAGTCGGCCGCTTGCTGGATTGGTCTATCGCTCAGTGCTTGAGCTTTTTCAGCTCCTCGACCATCTCGGGCACCGCCTTGAAGAGATCGGCGACGATGCCGAAGTCGGCGACGTTGAAGATCGGCGCGTCCTCGTCCTTGTTGATCGCGACGATGACCTTGGAGTCCTTCATGCCGGCCAGATGCTGAATCGCGCCCGAAATTCCGACCGCGACATACAGCTCGGGCGCGACCACCTTGCCGGTCTGTCCGACCTGCAGGTCGTTCGGGACAAACCCCGCATCGACCGCGGCGCGCGACGCGCCCATCGCGGCGCCCATCTCGTCCACCAGCGGCTCGAGCACGGTCTTGAAGTTTTCGCCCGACTTTAGTCCGCGTCCGCCCGACACCACGATGCGCGCCTCGGTGAGCTGCGGACGATCGCTCTTGGTCTGGTTGAAGGAGACGAACTGCATCTTCTTTGCCGCGTCGTCGATTTCCGCGTCCACGGTTTCGATCGGCGCGGCGGAATCCGCCGGCTTGGCGGCGTCGTACGCGGTGCCGCGCACGGTGATTATCTTGACCGGTCCGTCGAGCTCGATTGTCGCGAGCACGTTACCCGCGTACATCGGGCGTACATAAGTGCCGTCGTCGTTGATAGTGACGATCTCGGAGGCCATCGGCGCGTCCATCCGGGCCGCCAGCCGCGGCATCAGGTCCTTTCCGACCGCGGTAGCGGTGGCGAGCACGAATTCGGCGCCGGTCTTCTTGATCAGCGCAGCCAGCGCGGCGGCATAAGCGTCGGCGAGGTAGTTCTTCAGCCCCGGATGCTTGAGTGCGATCACCTTGGTGACGCCGTACTTCGCGATCTCGGCGGCGGGAGCTTCGGGCGCGTCACCGGCGACCACCGCGATCGCGTTTGCGCCGCGCTTGGAGGCAAGCTCGCGGCCCGCGTGCAGCGCGGTAAGTGTGGTCTTGGGAAAGACTCCCTGGAGATGCTCGGCGAAAATCAGAACGTCACCCATATACATTCACTCCGGCATCCGCGGTGCGCCGCCTTTGCGGCATCGTGCGGACGATACGACGGAAGTCGTGGATAAAGTCGCGTCGCGCGTCGCGCCGCTTCAGATTACCTTGGCCTCGCTGTGCAGCGCCTGCACCAGTTCCGCGACCGAGCCGAGCTTCTTGCCCGCCTGGCGTGCCGGCGGCGCGGCCAGATTCTTGATCTTGAGCTTGGGCGCGAGGTCGAGTCCCAGGCTCTCGGCCGGGATTTCCTTCAGTTCCTTCTTGCGCGCCTTCATGATGCCGGGCAGCGACGCGTAGCGCGGCTCGTTGAGCCGCAGGTCGGCGGTGATAAGCGCGGGCAGGTTGAACGCGATCGTTTCGAGCCCGCCGTCCACCTCGCGCACGACGGTAACGTTGCCGTCGGCGATCTCCAGCTTGGAGGCGAACGTCGCCTGCGGCCATCCGAGCAACTCGGCCAGCATCTGGCCGATCTGGTTGGAGTCGTCGTCGATCGCTTGCTTGCCGAGCAGGATCATCTCGGGCTTCTCGTCGCCGGCCACCTTGGCGAGAATTTTCGCGATCGCGAGCGTGTCGAGCGGGGCGTCGGACTTCACCAGGATCGAGCGGTCGGCGCCCATCGCAAGCCCGGTGCGCAATTGCTCCTGCCACGCCGATTGGCCGACGGTAACGAGGATAACTTCGCCCGAACCCTGCTTCTCCTTGATGCGGAGCGCCTCTTCGATGGCGATTTCATCGAACGGGTTGATCACCCATTTCACGTTGTCGGTGGCGATACCCGACCCGTCGGGAAGAACCCGGATCGTGGTGGCGGGGTCGGGGACACGCTTGATCGGAACCAGAATTTTCACAGCAGTATCTCTCCACGCATCCGCGGATACCGATGATGCGACAGGCTGAGCTTAATCAGATGATCGGGAACAGGATGCTACAAGCGCACAGAAATTAACAACGGCTCCAAATTCAGTCAACACCAATTCCGGCAGTTGTGCGGCCCGCGCAATCGGCGGCCGCCCCTGAGATTTCATGCCCGCTCGAAGCCGGGAAAGCCGCTGAGACTGAGCGCCTGCTCCCCGCGAGAAGGAGCTGACTTTGGATTAGCGTCATCAAGTCGGAGCAGCGCTCGCCGCGATATTCTCTCCGAAGAAAGTCTCCTCACGACTTTGCATCGCCGCTGCGGGTGACCTCGTCGACGATTTCCATCACGTCGAGCGTCTGGACCTTCTCCTCCAGGTCTTTGGCCTTGATGCCGTCGCCGAGCATCGTCATACAGTAAGGGCAGGAGACGGCGATAACCTCAGGGTCGGTCTCAAGCGCCTGCTCGGTGCGGAGCAGATTCACCCGTTTATCCGGGTCTTCCTCTATCCACATCCGCCCCCCGCCAGCGCCGCAGCACATGCCGAATCGACGGTGGCGTTCCATCTCGTGAACCTGGGCCCCCGCGCGGTTGAGCACCGTCCGCGGCTCGTCAAATACCTCGTTGTAACGCCCGTAGTAACAGGAGTCGTGGTACACGGTCCGCTTCTGGAATTCCGGATCGATCTTGAGACGCCCCGAATCGATCAATTGTTGCACGAGATCGGCGGCATGAATGAGCTCGTACGAACCGCCGAATTGCGGATACTCATTCTTCAGCGTGTTGAAGCAGTGGGGACAGTTCACGATAATCTTGCGAACTTTGTGTTTGGTGAAAGTTTCGATCAGCATCTGCGCCATCGTCTGGTAGAGATACTCGTTTCCCAGCCGGCGGGCCGTTTCGCCGTTGCAAAGTTCCTCGCGCGCGAGGCAGGCAAAGTCCACGCCCGCTTTCTGCAGCACGCGGACGAAGGCCTGCGTCGTCTTCTTGTTGCGATCGTCGTAGGAGCCGGCGCAGCCGACGTAGTAGAGGTACTCGGCGTCGGGCTTGTCGGCCAGGGTCGGGACGTTCATCCGTTCGGCCCACTCGAACCGCTGCCCGGCATCGATCCCCCACGGATTGGATTGCGTGTCCATGTTCTTGAAGGTGCGGGTAAGCTCCTTGGGGAAGCGCGACTCCTCGAGCACCAGATGACGGCGCATGTCGACGATCTTGTCGACGTACTCGATCATCACGGGACACGCCTCCTCACAGGCCCGGCAGGTGACGCACGCCCACAGGGTGTCGTCGTGGGCGACGGGGCCGACAATGTTTTCTCCGATCTCCAGGGGTTCCGTGTCGTCCCCCTTGGCCGGGCGTTTGGTCTTTTCAATGACCTCGTTCTGATGCTGGTAGAGGTAGTCCCGCAAGTCGAGTAGCAATTGACGCGGAGCCAGGGGCTTATTGGTTGCGGTGGCGGGGCAATTCGAGGAGCAGCGGCCGCACTCCGTGCAACTGTACATGTCGAGCACCTGCTTCCACGTGAAATGATCGACGTGCGAGGTGCCGAAGCGGGAATCTTCTTCGAGGTTCAGCTTCGAGAGCTGCCCCTTGGGCTCGAGCTTCAGGAAAAAGACGTTCGGGAGTGAGGTGATAATGTGGAAGTGTTTCGAGCGCGGCAGCAGGTTCAAAAAAACCAGAACGACGAGGTTGTGCACCCACCAGGCTACGTTGCTCGCGTACAAGGCGAAGCTCGTGCCCAGAGCCATCGCCATGCCAACGCCCACCAGGGTTGAGAAAGGCTGCCACCGCGCCTCCCGAAGGATCTCCAGGTTGTTCGGGTGAGAAACGATTCGCCCGCCATCATAGACGAGGCCGCCCACCATGATCGTCGCGATGAAACCGAGGATTAAATAGGCCTCCCAGTGGGATTGGCCGCGCAGGCGACTCTCGGGCGGAAGATAGCCGTAAAGTCGAGCCGCGTGCGTGATCCGCCATCGCACAAACGCCACCCCAACCGAGATCAGGACCGCCACCTCCATGATGTCGCGGAGCAGGAAATAGGGGCCGCCCATGAGAGGCAGGCCAAAGCCGGGAACGAGAAATGTGTCGGAGTAGGCACGGCCGAACAGCGTAACGATCTGGACCCCGAGGATGACAAAGCCCCAAAAGATGAAAAAGTGCATCCACCCGGCGGACCGCTCGGCTCCCGGATTCGGGCGCACGAATTTCTTCTGGCCAAAGACGTAGACAAGCACGGCGCGAACGCGTTCCGGAATGCGATCGAAACGGGCCACCGGAGCAGCGCTCAGCAGGAGGCGAAAGCGGCGCCAGAGCTGGTAGAAAAAAACGCCCATGGCAGCCACAACGCAAAGCGTGAAGAGAACCGCCGTATTCATCGAACCTCCATCATCCTACCAAACAGAATTTTCCGTCTTGAGGCCTCCAATTCGGATTCCCTAATAGCCCACCGCCGCGATCTTGCGCAAACTGCCGGGCCTTGGTCTTTCTGCCAGCCAGAGCCAACGCTACCAGGCCTGCTCGCTCGACCGCCGGCCGGTCCTGAACGCCCGCTGCTGCAAGCTGGATGCGCGTGCGCGACCTGCCCGAGCTGCTCGCCGAATCCGCCGGTTCGAGGGTAAAGTGATAGGAAGCGATAGGATGGGTTCAGGGGTGAAAGAAGTGAACCGCGATAATTTTGACCTGATAATATAGAAACCTGTCCGCGATACCAGCGCAGCGCAGGCGCCGGCGCCGGCGCCGCGCTCGGAATCCGCCGTGCACCGGCGCCGCGAGGAATGCGGAACGCCCAGCCATCGGGTTAGAGGGCTCGGCGCTGTCCGGATTCACAGAGCCGCCTACTGCGAAAACGCTTTCGGCGTTCCGATCACCGGAGTTTTGAGCGGTCCGGCCGCGCCGACCAGCACGACGATTGCGTTTCCACCCGGGTTATTCAAGAGAGGAGCTGCCTTCCAGTTGTTCGCAAGCCACACGTTTCCTGACGGATCGATCGCAACGCCCGTGTTGCGAGTGAGCGCGGCGGTTTCGTAGCCGTATGTATTCGGAGAAATCGGTGCACCGGCGGTTTGCTTGCCCGGCGGGCATTTGGACGTTTCGACGCCGCAGAAGTTGCTCACCCGATTCTCCGCCGGCCAGGGTGATTCGGCAAACGGAAATCCGAAGTTGGCCACCCATACCGTGCCGTTTCCGTCCACCGCGATTCCCCACGGCAGCGTTACGCCGCCTCCCTGATAGAACGTGCCGGTATAAGGATCGGCGCTCGAAGGGCGGAACAAGGTTACTCCCGGATTCGTCGCCGGGCCGAAGTCGGTAAACCCGGGTGGGCACGGCGGATCCAGATAGTCCGAATCGGCGACCCAGATGTTTCCCTCGGGATCCGATGCGACTCCGACCGGGCGGCGGAGTTGAGTCTCATTACTATTCATCGACGGGATGAGTTGAAGCAGTTTGCCCTTGCGCCCGTACACCGCCATCGTGCTGTTCAGCGTGCCCGCCACCCACGCATCTCCCTTGGCATCGAGCGCGATTCCGAAGGGTTTGGCGACCGGTCCGCTGTTACTGGACGGATTGGCGAGCGGGAACGGGACCTGGAACGCCCTGTGCGGCTTGCCGTTCGGATAAATCGTGACCGCGTCGGTCTCACAGTCGCTAATCCAGATATTTCCCTTGCGATCCGCCACGGCCGACATCGGCCACGACATTGGACCCGCCGTGTACCCCGTGTCCGGCGAGATCGGCTTGCCGTTGGGCTGGAACAGCGAAACGCTGTTGGCAAGCGGAGGGACCGAACAACCGTTGCTGCTGAAACCGAAATTGGCCACCCAGATTCGGTTGCTGGGGGCGATCGTGATGCCGAAGCCGGCTCCGGACAGCCCTCCGCCGAAGTAGGGAGAGCCCGGGAAGCTTTCTCCCCACGGATAGTATTTCAGCAGCCGCTCGCCCGGGCATACAAAATCGGTGGGCTTGGCAGGCGTGTAGTTGTTATTGACCCAGAGGTATCCTTTTTTGTCGATCGCGAAATTACCGGGACCGTTGAGCAGGTTGCTCGCGTCCTGCTGGCTGGAAAAGCTGCCGGTGAATTTCAGAAAAATCGTCCATGCGTGGGGCGCCGCGCTCAACGCGGGCGTGTATAAGGGATTTTCGGTCGACAAGTTGAACAGAGCGTCATTGTTCGACCACGGATATTTCGCGATATTCGCCACCGCCTCAAGCACGTTCTGCGGAGCCGCTGCGCCCGATACCGTCGCAGCCGCAAGCAAATCGGCGCAGCCGCCCGACGATTGCACGCAGTCGGCGACCATATTGGCGAGCGAATTGAAGGTATCCAGCGCTTCTGTTTCAGGCCCGTTGGGCGGCAGCGCGAGCACGTCGGCGATCTTGCCGGTCTGCGGGTTCGCCATGTTCGCCGCCATGTGCACCGCGTCGAGCATCCCGTACCGGTTGCCAGCGAGTCCCTGCGCAGTCACGAATTGCGCGAACGCAAAGCCGGTTGCGACCGTCGTTATCTCATTGACTGACACATAGCCCGTAACGGGACCGTCACTGATTGCGCTCGCGAGCATCGCCTGCCCATTGGCCGCAAGGAGGTACACCACCGCCGGGCGGTGCGACGGCATCTTGTAATCGAACTCGAACTGGCCCGACGAATCGGTTACCGCAGTGCCGAGGACTTTGATCTTCCTGGGCGACGTGACGAAGCTGGCGTACAGCGAGACATTGTAACCGCTCAGACCTGCCGCGTTGCTCTCGACTATTCCGCGGAGTCTCAAGTTCTTCGCCGCGTCGGCCTGGGAAAATGCCCCCAGAGCCAGGGTCATCGCGATTATAACAACGGCAAATAGCGCACGGCGCGGCACTATAGGCACGTATTCATCCGGAATTTCCATTTTTCACTCCAAATCAGCCTCGCATTGAGACCCGCTAGTAGGCAAACAAAATTGTCCGCCGAGTTTTGAGTCCAAGGAGGCTTGCGCACGGGCCAATTCTGCCTTGCCTTGATCCCGGCAGGACGAAAGTGGCGTTTTTCAGCGGCCGTTCGCGCATACCCGTCGCGTTGCCCCCCGATCTCGTCAACGAAATATGCGCGCCCAACGAACAACCTGGCCCACCGGCGCCGGCGGCAAGTGATATAATTCAGTGCGGCGCCAGGACAAAGATGAGCACGCACCCTACAACGAAAGCCACGGACCCTGAACTGCATCCGCTGAACCACGGCTTCAATTGGACGCCGGTGCGGGGACCGCTGCGCCGTATCACGCAAGCGCAGGCGCGATCGTTTAACGAGCGCGGCTTCTTCGTGATGGAAAACGCGCTCGATGCGGCGACCGTGGCGCGCGCGATCGCGGAAATCGCGCCATTCGAGGAAAAGGTCGAGGCGATGCTGCGGGCGCAGCCGAACCGCCGCATGATGATCTCCGAGGCCGACGGAATCAGCTTCACCGTCCACCTGGTCAAACGTTCCTCATTTTTGCGCGAGCTCTCCGCGGCGCCGATCTTCGCCGACTTGTGCCACGATTTGATCGGTCCCGAGGTGCGCCTTTACTGGGATCAGGCGGTGTACAAGAAGCCCGAGTACCCCAAGCATTTCCCGTGGCATCAGGACAATGGCTATACCTATATCGAGCCGCAGGCGTATCTCACCTGCTGGGTGGCGCTGACCGATGCGACGGTGGATAACGGATGCCCCTGGGTCGCGTCGGGGGGCCATCTGCGCGGCACGCTAAAGCATCATCTTAGCGAGTTGGGCTACGTATGCCGGCGCGAAGACGGTCCCGAGGCGGTGCCGGCGGAGGTGCGTGCCGGCGGGATTGTGGTGTTCTCATCGCTGACGCCGCATCGCACGGGCCCGAACGTCACGAAGGACGTGCGCAAGGCCTATATCCTGCAGTACGCGCCCGAGGGTGCGCGGGTGGTCGAGACCAATACTCCGTGCACGGCTCCCGATCGCCAGTACGTAATGCTGCGTGTGGGTGCTCGCGTCGCACCCCCGCCGCTTTAGCGCGCACCTTTTCTGAGCCCTCTCGCTGGTAGGGACGCGCCACCGGCGCACGGTTCGGAGCGGGTCCTTGCGCGCTCGCTGCAAGCGCGAGGTTAACGCCGCGCCGAAGTCATAGACTCGGTGCGGCGCGCAGTCGATGCGGCGGCGGGGCGAGCGATTGTGCTCCCGCTTTGCACGCCGCGTCGTCTCAATTGATGTTCTGATAGAGCTCCGTAGCCGCTTGGTTTTCTCCGCCGCCGACGCTGGAGTATTGGCCGCTCGCGGTGTTCATGGCACCGCCGCTGACGCTGGATTCGAAGGCGCTTGCGTCGTTGTTCCCTCCGCCGCTGACGCTGGAAAGGTCGCCGCTCGCGGTGTTAGAGTCGCCGCCGCTGACGCTGGCTGTCTCGCCGCTCGCGGTGTTGCCCTCGCCGCCGCTGACGCTGGCTGCCCCACCGCCGCTCGCGGTGTTGCCCTCGCCGCCGCTGACGCTGGACCAGGTGCCGCTCGCGGTGTTGAGGACACCGCCGCTGACGCTGGCCCATAGGCCGCTCGCGGTATTCTCGGCGCCTCCGCTGACGGTGTCAGCCTCGCCGGTGGCAAGGTCCGGCCCGACGCCGACGCAGCTCGACGAGGCGCTGGCGCCGGCTGCGTCGCATTCGCCTTCCGCGACAGTATAGTTAGAGGTCGATACGTTCTGGTACCCGGCCAGGAGCGCGCCGCTGGCCGTGAACTCGTGACCCGGGCCGATTATCAGGTTGTTCGAGCCGGTGCGAGCGGAGTCGATCGGAGAGTTGGCGTTGTCCTCGTCGTAGCCGATCACAAGGTTGCCCAGGCCGCTCGAGTCCACCGTGGCGCCCGAACCGCTTTCGATATGAACGTTCGCGTCTTTGAAGACGATGTTCGGGCCCGCAAGGCCGTTCTCGGCGTTCTGGTCAACCGAGACGTAGGGAGCGAGCGCGATGACCGATTTGAGTTCGTTCTGCAGCGTGTTCACCTGGTTCTGCAGCGTTGTCACCTCGGTCTTTAGCTGCTCCACCTGAACTTTGAGCCCATGCCCATTGCCTTGCGCTGATTGTGCGTAGCTCAAGTTCGCAAGAGAAAAAATCATCGCAATGGACATTAAAAGAGCCGTAAAATATTTCATCTGACCCTCCACGGCCGCCCTGGGCGGGCGAAATTGGCAAACGGGGCGGTCGATTCGCTAATTTTGCCGATACTGTTCTGTGCCGATACTGTTCTGTAAAGATGCTAAAAAGTCAAATGGCTCATCTGCGAGCTATACGGCTCGTCAGAATCATCTTAGCGAGCTTGGCTACGTATGCCGGCGCCAGGACGGGTCCGAGACGGTGCCGGCGGAGGTGCGCGCCGGCGGGATCGTGGTGTTCTCCTCGCTGACGCCGCATCGCACCGGCCCGAACGTCACGAAGGACGTGCGCAAGGCCTATATCCTGCAGTACGCGCCCGAGGGTGCGCGGGTGGTCGAGACCAATACTCCGTACACGGCTCCCGATCGCCAGTACGTAATGCTGCGCGCGGGCGCTCGCGTCGCACCCCCGCCGCTTTAGCGCGCACTTTCCTTTAGGGAGCGCCTGCTGCTGTCATTCCCGCGCGTTCTTCGTTTTTCACTGGACGCTCCGCGTAAGGCGCGCGAGGAATCCCGGATGTGCACCTTGCCCTTCCAATGGACCACTGCCCGTGCTAACATGCAGTCAGCGATGGAAGCCGGCATCACAGCCGCCCGTCGTCCGAATATCCCAAGCGGGGTCCTCCCGCACTTAGCCGGATCGCATTTCCTTCGCCGAGTGAGTAGCGCTGCTTTGATAGTAGTGCGGAGTATTCAATGGACATGGAATACAGCCAGCAGGCTCGCCCTCTTGTATTCTCCTTCGTGCGAAAAACCGGGGGAGAAGCGTTGCCTGCTTGTCCCGCCGCGAGCAGTCGGAATCAAGGGAAGTGAATACTCAGAACGGGGCGGGAAGAGGGACTGTGCGCGCCGGACTGAATATAAACGAAGCCAATGGGCGCGCCGGCAATCTATGAGTATTCGCGCGGACTTTCCTGGGGCGCCAGCGCGTCGGCGATGGGTCCGATGCCCGGCGCCAGAGCCAGGCGATGACGACCGGTTTGCGCCAGCGCTCGCGTACGCGGCCCGGCCGATGGGGCGGCGTCCGAGGCGCGCCGTCATGCTGGCGCGCCAGCCGCGTTCGATCAGCGATTCGTCGCTCGTCGGCGGGCGCCGGCTACTTCTTCAAGTCGGCCAGGAACTCCAGCATCGCGGCGTTCACTTCGGCGGGCTTCTCCTGCTGGGTCCAATGACCCGAGCCTTTGACCAGCACCGTCTTGCGCAGATTCGGCACCCAGTTGGTCATCCCCTCGGCCATCTCGGGCCGCAGCACGACATCGAGCTCGGCGGTGATCATGAGCGCGGGCTGCTCGACGCGCTGGGGCAGCTTCGCCGAATCCTCCCAGTTGCGATCGATGTTCCGGTACCAGTTGAGTCCGCCGCGAAAGCCGGTCTTGGTGAATGCCTTGACGAAGACCTGGAAATCGGCGTCGCTCAGGAACTTGCCGTGAGGGCCGTCGGCGAAACGATCGAGCAGGCCGCCGCCCTTGGGGCCGAATACGCCCGGCGGCGTTTTCCGAATCTCCTCGGGATCGGCCTGCACGGGGTCGCGATAAAATCCGCGCAGCGTGCGCGCGACGTCGCGCTCGAGTTCGGCCTCGGCGGCGCCGGGATTCTGGAAATACAGGATGTAATGAAAGCCCTCGCCCGCCATCGCGCGCATCGCGTCGGTCGGCCGGATCGGCGCGCGCGGGATGAACGGGGTATTGATCCCGATGACGCGTTCGATGCGCTCGGGGTACATCAGCGGCGCGTTCCACGCCGTCATCCCGCCCCAGTCGTGACCGACGATGACGCACCTGGGGATCGAGAGCGCATCGAGCATCCCGGCGATATCGGCGACGATCTGCTTCTGCGAGTACGCCTCGACGGGCTGCGGGCAATCGGTGTCGCCGTAGCCGCGCTGGTCGGGCGCGATCGCGCGGAAGCCGGCCTCGGCCAGGGCCTTTATCTGATGGCGCCAGGAGTACCAGATTTCGGGAAATCCGTGGCACATCACGACCGGAAATCCCTCTCCCGACTCCGCGACGTGCATCCGGATTCCGTTGGTATCGACGAAGTGGTGTTTGATCTCGGGCATCGGGAGAGTCCTCCGGGGGATGGCGCGTGCGCGGCGATGCGGGCGCTATGATGGCTATCTTCGCGGAATCCTATCTTTGTCGCCAGCGCCGCGACGGGGGCGGCAGTAGCGCGTTTGACTCCGGGGAAGTCGCGGTCTTATGTTCGATCCTCGGACCAAGACGACAGCAACCCCCAAGGAGACGATCAAATGAGCCGCGACGTTGAATTCAGAGCGCTGCTGCGTGCGTACCGCGCCGGCGTGATCAGTGAGGGCGCCTTCGAGGCGGAAATCTCGGAACTGGAAAAGAGCGCGACCAACGGCAACGGCGCGTCGGGCGGCGCCTTCCGCGCATTCGGCAAATCCTATCGCAGCGAGCGCGCCGCCGTGGTGAGCTTTCTCGACAAGGTGCGCGCCGGAGAGGCCAACGGCGGCGAGGCGTTCGCGGCGTGGGCGGAGGTCTGCACCACCGATTGCATCCGCACCGGGCTGCGGATGATCGCGGACCGCGAGGCGTATCATTCGCGCGTGTTCGCGCAGCGGCTTGCGGAGCTCGGCGGCGAGCAGCGCGCGACCGTCACCGAGGATGGGCGCAAGTTCACCGCCTATCTCGGCGACCCGTCGATTCCCGACAACCAGAAGCTGCTCCAGTTCGTCGAGCGGGTCGGAAAGCCGGAGGACGCGATTCGGCCGATCTGCGAATTCGCCGAGTTGCTCAAGGAAGACGTCGGCACCAAGGAAGCGCTGCGGCTGTTCGCGGAAGACGAGCTCTCCACGGGCAAGTGGCTCTACGAATCGTGCGCCGCGCTCAATGCGCCCGCGCAGCGCAACTCCCGGCAGGCGAGCATGCAGGCCTAAGCGCCGCTCGCATCGCGATGAAATGAAAAGCGGGGTCCGGATGGACCCCGCTCTTTTTTTGCTCCACTGGCGGCGCGCCTACTTCTTGGCGGGCGCCGCGGGCGGCATTCCCGGATGCGCCGCAGGCGGCATCCCCGGATGCGCGGCTCCCATCGGCATCCCCATGTTCATCTGCATCTCGCGCTTCTTGAATCCGGCGGGCACGGCGAAATCGCTGTTGGCCAGCTTCTTCTCCTCGATCTTGCTGACCACGGTGCTGGTGGTGGTGGGCTTGCGTTTGGACATCGCCTCCTCCATCCGCTTGTGCTGCTCGGGCGTCATCCCGGAAAAGTTGATGGCGTTCATATGGGTGACGGTCTCCGACGACATCGGGATGCCATCGGGGATATCGCCTGAGGGCGCGGCTCCGGTGCTCTTGAGCTTGGACGCCATCAGCCTCTGAAAGCTGTAGAACTCCTTGGCGCCGGGAGCGCTCTTGGCGACGCACTCGGTCACGCTGTACTCGCCGAACATGGTTTTCCCGCTGCCGGTGTACTCCTGGCAGGAGTAGCCGGCGATCTTTTGAGACTTCGCGCCTTTCTTGAAACTGAGTCCGGTGTTGCGCAGCATCGCGGCCGCTATCACACCGCGCGGAGGAAACGGGATCTCCAGGTAGTCCTTGCGGGGAGTATCGACGACGTACATCATCCCCTTGTCAAGGTCGAGGATGACCTGGTTGGTGCCGGTGACGACCTTCTGCTTGTTGCCCTGCACCATTACCGTCTGATCGATTTTGCGTTCGCCATTGTCCGATTTCATGATCTGCTGCTGGGTGATTACGACGCCGGCCAGCGCCGGTGCGGCGCCGAGCGCGATTGAGATCGCGGCGGCCGCTGCGGTTAGGATCTTCATAACGTTTGCTCTCCTTGTGCCTCGAAAAATTTCATTCCCTGGTGGGAACGGGAACCGAGCGCGTTCCCGGCGCGCCCCCTTCCTCCACATAGTACCGATGCAGCATCAGGCCCGTCAGGCCCAACAGCACCCATACCATCTCCTTGATTCTCCGCAAAAAGCCGATGGCGAAGCCGATCCCGGCCGGATACCCCAGCATCGCCAGGATCAGCGCCTTGCCGCCCTCCTGGCTGACCAGCTTTGCCGGGATCAGAAACGTCGCGCGCTCGATAAGCAGGCCGACCGCCTCGACCAGCAGCGCGATCCGGATCGTGGCGGTCTGATGCAGCAGCCCCAGCAGGATCAAAATCTCGATTGGGCCCAGACTCCACGCGAGCAGGTAGCAGACGCATGAGCACGCAAGCCGCCAGCGGTGGCGCGCGTAGAAGTCGAGCAGGAGCGAGTCGGCCTCGTCGGCGGCTTCCTTGACCTCGACCCTGCGGACGGGCGCGATTTCGAACTTCGCGGCCAGCCGCCAGATATATGAAAACGGGCGCCTGGTCTGCACGAAGAAAAACCCGCCCGCCAGCAGAATCGCCAGCGCAAAGCCGCCCGCGATCGGCCAGAACAGATGCTCGGTTGCGGGGATCATTCCGAGCGACAGCGTCAGCGCCGCCGCGATGAAAACAATCTGCCCGACCGCTTCGGCCAGCGACGCCACGATCGTGGTCGCCAGTCCCACCGGCATCCTAAGCTTGCGCCGCACCGTCAGCGCCATCACGAACTGACCGCCCAGGTTTGCCGACGGAGTGGTGTAATCGACCGCCTCGCCGCCGACCCGTGCCACAAACAGCTCGCCGAAGGACAGCGCGCGCGGGTACTCGGAGATCGTCACGCGCCATCCGAGCGTGTTGAGCGTCCGCGCGACGGCCTCGAGCGAGATGGTGATGGCCAGGCCCCATCCCGCCATCCGCACGTAACCGAGCACGTGGGCCAGGCCGAAGTGAGACAGGAACCAGACGTAGAAGACAATCGCGAGGGCGATAAGGATGGTTTCGAGCCGGCGCATCCGAAGGGAATCGCGCCACCGACGGTCACGAAATCGCGGCGCGTATGCATTGTTTCAGCACCGCGGGGCGTGCGCAACCGGCCCCTGGCGGCGGCGCGCGTTGACAGGCGCCGGAATCATCACTCAATATCTCGGCAGATTTTGGGGAAACTCCGATGGCGCTGGGCGGATTCAGAATTATCGACGCGGACGGGCACGTGACCGAGCCCGCCTCGCTGTATCGCACCCATATCGATCCGAAGTTCCGCCAGCGCGCCGACGATCTGCTGACCGCGGTGAGCGGCGGCAACCTCGGCATTGTCCCCGCCATCTATCCAAAATGGCGCAGCGCGGAGCGTCCGCTCGGCGAGCGTGACGAAGTGCCGGGGCTGGGCAAGCTGCCCTCGGGCCGCAACCACCCGCTCGCTTCGTCCACCGGCGGCGTCGATCCGCGCGAGCGCATCGCCGACATGGACAAGGAAGGCGTTGACGTCGCGGTCTGCTTCGCCACGGTCGCGACCTCGGTGTGCGGCGTCGCCGATCCCGAGATGGAGGCGGCGCTCGCGCGCGCGTACAACCGATGGATCGGAGAGTACTGCGCGGGCGCGCCGAGCCGGATCAAGGCGGTTGGAATCGTTCCCCAGCGCAGCATGAAGGCGTGCGCGGCGGAGGCCGGATACCTCGCGCGCGAGCCGTGGGCGGTCGGCATCATGACCTTCGGCAACCTGGACGGGATGCTCGCCGATCACCCGTACTTCGATCCGCTCTACCGCGCGGCGCAGGACGCGGACCTGCCCATCTGTTTTCACGGCGGCACCGATCGTCCGCCGTTTGCGCCCGGGCGCGAAGACGTGGGCAACAACATGTTCATGATGCATCTGACCGGGCACGCGTGGCATCAGATGCGCGCGATGGCGGCGGCGGTCGGCGGAGGACTGTTCGAGCGCTATCCGCGGCTGGTGCTGGGGTTCTTCGAGGGCGGCATCTCATGGGTGCCGTGGTGGGCCGAGCGGATGGACGGGCATTGGGAGCACTTTGCGCGCCACACGCCGCACCTTTCGCGCAAGCCGTCGGAGCACATGCGCGGCGAGCGATGCTTCTTCACGTTCGATTCGGACGAAGATCTGCTCCCCGAGGCGATGCGTGCGATTGGAGCGGCGCGCCTGATGTGGGCGTCGGACTACCCGCACTTCGACGCGCGCTTTCCCGACGCCGCCGAGATCGTGGTAAATCATCCCCGGCTCGACGCCGAGGAGAAGCGTGCGATCCTATCCGAGAATGCGCTGCGCTTCTTCCGCCGCATCAAGCTGTAACGCCGCGTCGCGGCCGTGGGCGCAAAGATGGCCGCCGCTGCTCACGCAGCTTGGATTGGTCGCGAGCTGATTAGTCCGCGATCGTCCGCCGCTCGGCCTCGACTTCCTCGAACCAGGTCTCCAGCCGCCGGCTCATCCGCGCTACGCGCTCGGGCTCGCGCGTCGCGAGGTCGACGCGCTCCTGCGGGTCGCTTTCGAGGTCGAACAACTGCGCGGCGGGCGCGGGCGCACCCGCGCGCAAATCGGGCAGCGGTCCGCGATCGATATCGGTGCGGCGCTCGGGGTTGTACTTCGCGTCGATGTCCGCGGCGAGGTCCTCGCGCACCGGATGGAGCATCGCGCCGATCGCGGGCCGCACCAGCTTCCACTTGCCGTCGCGCATCGCGGCGTTGCACTCGACGTCGGGCGTGTAGCGGTTCCATTGCCAGAAGCGCTCGTCGGGCGTCTTGCCGCGCTCGCTCTGCAGCAGCGGCAGCAGGTCGATTCCGTCCAGGCGCAACGCGCGCGGCGGTGCGGTGCCGGCCGCCGAAAGCAGAGTCGGAAGCCAGTCGGTGAAATGGATCATCGGCGAGAGCTCGCGGCCGCCGTCGAGTCCCGCCGGCCACCGCATCACCATCGGCAGGCGGATTCCGCCTTCATAGACCAGCAGCTTCGAGCCCGCGAAGCCGCAGTTGAAGCGGTCGGTGCAGTTGTCGCCCTTGCCGCCGAACTGCGGCCCGTTGTCGCTCGTGAACATCACGAGCGTGTTGTCGCGCAGGCCGTGATGGTCGAGTGCGTCGAGCACCCGCGCAACTCCGCGATCCATCACTTCGATCATCGCGTAGATTGCGCTGACCGCGGTCGTGAATTTTCCGGAATCGAGATACGGCTTGAGGGCGCTTTCGGGCGCCTCGAACGGAAAATGCGGCGCGCTGTAGGCGAGCTGAAGGAAAAAGCGCTCGCGCGCGTGGCGTGCGATGAACGCGGCGGCTTCCTCGGTGAAGACGTCGGTCAGGTAGCGGCCGTCGGCTCGCGCGAGACTGCCGTTACGATCCAGCCGCCATTGCCAGTACGGCGACCATCCGCCCGAGAATCCCGCGAACTCGCTGAAGCCGCGCCGGTTCGGATGATAGCGTGCGTCGAACGCGCCGTTGTGCCACTTGCCGATTAGCCCCGTCACGTAACCGGCGCGCGAGAGCAGGTCGGCGATTGTCAGCTCACGCAGCGCGAGCCGATCCAGGCCGCGCGTCTCCAGCGTGTCGAGCACGCCGGTGCGATGCGGGTAGCGCCCGGTCATCAGCGACGCGCGCGCGGGCGCGCACACGGGCGAGGCCGAGTAATGCTGCGTAAGGCAGAGTCCGGTGCGCACCAGATGATCGAGGGTGGGGGTGCGGGAGAGCCCGCCGTTCATGCAGGCAAAGTCGCCGTAGCCCATGTCGTCGGCGACGATCAGGACGATATTGGGCCGCTCATGCATCGCGCCTTTTCCCTTGCGGATGGCGCGACGATAGCGCTGCGGCGCACGCGCGCGCTAGACCCCGATGAAATTGCGCAGAGCGGGAAATTTGGCGGCCAGGGCGTGCGCTCGCTCACCACTCGCCGTCGCATCGGCGAGCGCGCGATTGTACGCATCGACGATCGGCCCGCTGTTAGCCGCCGGCGCTTGCGCCGCCGCCGCGAGCGTCGGAAAGGTCGCAGGATCGGGCGGCACGGGCAGATCGGTTCGCACCGAGGTGAGATCGAGCGCGGCGGTAAGGCTCTTCACGCCGCGCCGATCGACCTCGGGCGAGTATCCGCTGCCGCGGCCGAACTTGTCGCCGAGCAGCTTCAGGATCGAAGTGTGATCGAAGTCCAGATGACAGCAGCTTCCGGCCGACACCAGCGGCGACACGATCAGTCCCGGCACGCGCACGCCCGAGGTCTGGAAGACCGGGTAGCGATCGCCGGGGGCGACGGTCTCGAGTTTCATCGGCTGCTCGTGATCGAAAAACCCGCCGTGCTCGTCGTAGGTGACTATCAGCATCGAGCGGTCCCAGCGCGTGCCTTGGGCCATCGCGAGGTACACCTGGCGCGTCAGCTCCTGCCCGCCATAGACCGATGATGGCGAATGGTCATCGGTGCCTTCGCTACCCGGGTGCGGCGCGTCGGTGTAATTCGGCTCGATGAAGATCACCCGCGGGAAGGTCGCGTCGGGCTCAAGTTGAAAATCGATCGCGAAGTGCTCGAAGCTCTTGAAGTCGGAACCGAAAGTGTAGGGCGCCCAGCTCGGCATCAGCGCGGCGAACGGAAACAGCCCCTGGTGATACACGCGCCATCGCACGTCGTGATTGTCCAGCCAGTCATAGACGAGCGTCTGGTCGGGCAGGATGGTCTTGTTGCCGTCGATCAGCGAATACCCGGACAGCGCCATCAGGCGGTTGGGCTGCGTGCTTGCGGGCAGGCACGCGAACCATCGGTCGCAGATGCGGAACTTGCGCGCGAAGAAATCCAGCATCGGGACCTGGTCGGGGGTCTGGTAGTTCATCACCTCGGAGTCGCCCGAAGCGCTCTTGATAAAGCCGTCGAGCGGGAAGATGCCCTGGACGTCGGGCGCGCCCAACTGCGTCGCGATATTGGCGCGCTCATGAGGAGGGTCCGGGATGCGCGGCTCGCCGAGCGCGATGGGCCGATACTTATGCCCCTGCCACGAGTTGGCAACCTTATCGAGCCAGGCTGGATCGTCGCGGAGTCCATTTACGTCCGCGCGCGCGCCGAACTTCGCGAGGCTCAGGTAGCCGAGCATGTGATCGAACGATCGATTTTCCATCATCAGGATGACGATGGTGTCGATTTGGTCGAGAGTCGACGGCATTGGATGGACTCCTTTATCGAGGCGACGGTCCATCGTAGATATTCGTCACGTCGTATCGCAATCCTACTGCGAGTTAGCGGACGCAGCCGCCGCACCGCCGGATGCCGCGGTCCGCTCACTGGCCAAGAGTGGTCTTTTCGATGGAGCCGCGGCGGATGAGCCACTGCTCGAGGGTGGTGTGGAGCGCCAGCGGCTCGTCGTGGGTGACGATCACCAGCGCGCCCGGATATTCCATCAGCGCCGCCTCGAGCCTTTCGATCGCGGGCATGTCGAGATGGTTGGTCGGCTCGTCCAGAATTGCGATCCACACCTGGCTTGCGAGTCCCAAGGCGAGCGCGAGCTTGCGCGCCTCGCCGGGCGACGGCGCGCGCGAACCGAGCAGGCGGTCGGGTTCGACCCCGAGTGCCGCGGCCAGCGTGAGGACCCGTGCGCGATCCTCGGAGCGCATCGCGCGGAGTTGATCAAGCAACTCGATTCCCTCGCGCGGGGTGAGCTCCTGCGGCAGATACAGCATCCGCTCGCGCGGCAGATTCGAGGATCTCAGCATCGCGCCGAGCAGCGTGGTTTTGCCCGCCCCGTTGGGGCCTGCGACGCGGATGCGGCTGTCGCGACCGAGCACCAGGTGAACGTCGCGCAGGACGACGGTGTCGCCTGCGCGGATTTCGTTTTCATCGAGCGCCAGAATGCGCGCGGAGGGGGCGGGAACGAAATCGACGAACAGCGCGCGTCCCTTCGGCTTGCGGAAACTGAACTCGCGCAGCTCGCCGTCGACGCGATCGACGCTGCGGCGCAGGATTCCCGCGTCGCGCGAAATCCGCGCCGCGCCCATCTCGGCCTTCCCCCGCGCCAGCATCGAGGTCGCGTCGTGATCGCGCGGCCCCTTCATCCGCTTGCGCGCACCGGCATTCCATTCCGCCTCAGCTGATTCGGCGAGTCGCCGCTTGTCGGCAAGACGGCGGCGCAGCTTCTGGTGTTCGTGCTTGAGCCGCTCGTAGGCCGCATGATGCTCACGTTCTTCGGCCTCCCACGATTGCCTGGCCGCGCCGTACGGGCCGCGCCAGATGCGCGCGGCGGCGGCGTGCACACGAATCGTATGGGTGGTGAGAACGTCGAGCAGCGCGCGGTCGTGCGAAACCACGATCCCCACGCCGTCGAAGCGGCGCAGCGCCGCGGTCAGCAGCTCGCGCGCGTCGGCGTCGAGATGGTCGGTTGGCTCGTCAAGGATCAGGATCGGAGGCTCGGCGGCCAGCGCCGCACCAACCTGCCATCGGCGCCGCTCGCCGGGCGACAGCGTGGGCCATCTGGCGAGGGCGCCCGGGTCGAGATTCAATTCGCCATGAATTCGGCGCGAGGTTCCGTCGGTGGCAGCGGCGAATGATTCGATAACGGCCGTGATGCGCTCGACGGTCTGCGGGCAAACCACCGTCCGCGCACCCGGCGGATCGTAGCGGACATGGCCGGAGTCGGGTGCAAGCTCACGCGTGACGAGCCTCAGCAGGGTGGTTTTGCCGGCGCCGTTGGCGCCGACCACGCCGGTCCATCCGGTCGCGAGCTGCAGGTTGACCTCGCGAAGGACCGCGACCGAATCGGAATATGAGAAGGAAACGTCGGACAAGCGCACGAACATGATAACTGCTCCAGGGCAAAGCGCACGATTCGCGTGACGCGACGCGCGCGCAGTTGTCGATCAAGCGACAGTGGAGTCAGTTAATTCCGCACACCTGTTACCTCGCGGGGTTGGACTGCATTGAGGCTAACGCCGTGCGGCGGGTCGGTCAATTCGTGGCAGTGGTGGGGGGTGAGGCGCTGCGCCAGTGTCATTCCACGCAATCTACTGCGTGGAATCTAGAATCCGGGACTCCTCGCGCGCCGGACAGCGAAGAACGCGCGGGAGTGACAAGAACCGGATTCCCTGCGGCAAAAGATGCCGCGGGAATGACAGCATCGGCGCACTCGTTCAAAGGCCAACTTCGTTCAGGATGACTGGACGGAGCTCTGAACTACGACGGCTACAATCCCTTCACGAAATCCACCAGCAGCTTGTTGATCTCGTTGGGGCGCTCCTGCTGAATCCAGTGCCCCGCGCCCGGGATGATCGTCTTGCTGCGGCAATTCGGCATCGAGATATCCACGATCTTCGCCGCGTCGGGATACATCGCGAGCACCACGTCATGCTCGCCCGCGGCGTACATCGACGGCTGGCGGAGTTTCACGCCGTCGAGGAACCCGCTCATCTCCCAATTGCGATCGACGTTGCGGTACCAGTTGATACCGCCGCGGAAGCCGGACTGCTGGAACTGGGTGGCGAAGAAATCCAGGTCCTCCTCGGTGAGCCATCCGGGCAGCCGTCCCGGAACGGTGCCGGTCTCCATGAATTTCAAGTGGCGGGGAAACAGGAAATTCCAGCGCTCGGCCGGCGGCGGATCGCCCGAGGCCGAGTACAGGATCATTGCCATCGTCCGGCGCGGATCGGCGTCCAGTTCCGCCTCAACGCGTCCCGGCTGCTGGAAGTAATTCTGGTAGAACCAATTTTCCTTACCCTCCAGCGCTTTCATCCCGTCGGTCGGCCGCACCGGACCACGGGGGACAAACGGTACGCTGAGCAGTGCGCAGGCGCGGAACAGATCGGGACGGAGCAGGGCGCAGTGCCATGCGACCGGCGCGCCCCAATCATGCCCGACGACGATCGCACTCGACTCGCCGAGCGAGTTGACCAGCCCGACGATATCTCCGACCAGGTTGAAGATGTTGTAGGACTCGATTGCTTCGGGTGCGTCGGTCCTGCCGTAGCCCCGCTGATCGGGAGCGACGACGCGGAAGCCGGCTTCGGCGAGCACGGGAATCTGATGGCGCCAGGAGTACCACGACTCCGGCCATCCGTGGCACAGCACGATGAGCGGGCCGCTGCCCTGCTCGACGTAGTGCATCTTGATGCCGTTGGTCTGGACCTGGTGATGAGCTGGCTCGGCCATCGTAAATCCTCCGCGCGCCGCAGTGCTGTCGCGGCGCAATCCGCAGGGTTACCGGAATCGGCGGCTGAGGCAATTCGAGAGGCTCAAACGAAAACGGCCGGCAAGGAGTCGGCCGCTTGCTGGATTGGTCTATCGCTCAGTGCTTGAGCTTTTTCAGCTCCTCGACCATCTCGGGCACCGCCTTGAAGAGATCGGCGACGATGCCGAAGTCGGCGACGTTGAAGATCGGCGCGTCCTCGTCCTTGTTGATCGCGACGATGACCTTGGAGTCCTTCATGCCGGCCAGATGCTGAATCGCGCCCGAAATTCCGACCGCGACATACAGCTCGGGCGCGACCACCTTGCCGGTCTGTCCGACCTGCAGGTCGTTCGGGACAAACCCCGCATCGACCGCGGCGCGCGACGCGCCCATCGCGGCGCCCATCTCGTCCACCAGCGGCTCGAGCACGGTCTTGAAGTTTTCGCCCGACTTTAGTCCGCGTCCGCCCGACACCACGATGCGCGCCTCGGTGAGCTGCGGACGATCGCTCTTGGTCTGGTTGAAGGAGACGAACTGCATCTTCTTTGCCGCGTCGTCGATTTCCGCGTCCACGGTTTCGATCGGCGCGGCGGAATCCGCCGGCTTGGCGGCGTCGTACGCGGTGCCGCGCACGGTGATTATCTTGACCGGTCCGTCGAGCTCGATTGTCGCGAGCACGTTACCCGCGTACATCGGGCGTACATAAGTGCCGTCGTCGTTGATAGTGACGATCTCGGAGGCCATCGGCGCGTCCATCCGGGCCGCCAGCCGCGGCATCAGGTCCTTTCCGACCGCGGTAGCGGTGGCGAGCACGAATTCGGCGCCGGTCTTCTTGATCAGCGCAGCCAGCGCGGCGGCATAAGCGTCGGCGAGGTAGTTCTTCAGCCCCGGATGCTTGAGTGCGATCACCTTGGTGACGCCGTACTTCGCGATCTCGGCGGCGGGAGCTTCGGGCGCGTCACCGGCGACCACCGCGATCGCGTTTGCGCCGCGCTTGGAGGCAAGCTCGCGGCCCGCGTGCAGCGCGGTAAGTGTGGTCTTGGGAAAGACTCCCTGGAGATGCTCGGCGAAAATCAGAACGTCACCCATATACATTCACTCCGGCATCCGCGGTGCGCCGCCTTTGCGGCATCGTGCGGACGATACGACGGAAGTCGTGGATAAAGTCGCGTCGCGCGTCGCGCCGCTTCAGATTACCTTGGCCTCGCTGTGCAGCGCCTGCACCAGTTCCGCGACCGAGCCGAGCTTCTTGCCCGCCTGGCGTGCCGGCGGCGCGGCCAGATTCTTGATCTTGAGCTTGGGCGCGAGGTCGAGTCCCAGGCTCTCGGCCGGGATTTCCTTCAGTTCCTTCTTGCGCGCCTTCATGATGCCGGGCAGCGACGCGTAGCGCGGCTCGTTGAGCCGCAGGTCGGCGGTGATAAGCGCGGGCAGGTTGAACGCGATCGTTTCGAGCCCGCCGTCCACCTCGCGCACGACGGTAACGTTGCCGTCGGCGATCTCCAGCTTGGAGGCGAACGTCGCCTGCGGCCATCCGAGCAACTCGGCCAGCATCTGGCCGATCTGGTTGGAGTCGTCGTCGATCGCTTGCTTGCCGAGCAGGATCATCTCGGGCTTCTCGTCGCCGGCCACCTTGGCGAGAATTTTCGCGATCGCGAGCGTGTCGAGCGGGGCGTCGGACTTCACCAGGATCGAGCGGTCGGCGCCCATCGCAAGCCCGGTGCGCAATTGCTCCTGCCACGCCGATTGGCCGACGGTAACGAGGATAACTTCGCCCGAACCCTGCTTCTCCTTGATGCGGAGCGCCTCTTCGATGGCGATTTCATCGAACGGGTTGATCACCCATTTCACGTTGTCGGTGGCGATACCCGACCCGTCGGGAAGAACCCGGATCGTGGTGGCGGGGTCGGGGACACGCTTGATCGGAACCAGAATTTTCACAGCAGTATCTCTCCACGCATCCGCGGATACCGATGATGCGACAGGCTGAGCTTAATCAGATGATCGGGAACAGGATGCTACAAGCGCACAGAAATTAACAACGGCTCCAAATTCAGTCAAACTTCTGCCAGGTGCGGGCGCTTCGGTCCCAAGCGGGTCAGTCGTTGTAGCCCAGCCGGCGTGAAATCTCTCCGCCCGCCTCCAACAGCGTCGGCGCAAGCTCGGTGACGATGCGCTCCTTGGGAATCCGATAGGCAGGCCCGGCGACCGCGATCGATCCGACCACCGAGCGCGTGTAGTCGCGAATTGGCACCGCGACCGAGTTCACCTCTTCCAAAAACTCGCCGTAGTCGGCCGCATATCCGTCGCGCGCGGCGGCGCCGAGCTGTTCGAGCAGTTGAGGGCGATCGATTATCGTGCTCTCGGTGAAGCGCTTGAGATGCTCGGGCAGCGTGGAGCGGAGTTGCTCCTCGGTGTCGAATGCAAGATGCGCCTTGCCGGCGGCGGTGCAATGAAGCGGCAGCGTGATCCCGACCGGCGGGGTGATCCGCACCGCGCGATCATCGGGCTCGGCGGCCTCCAGCGGCACCACGCCGTCGCGGCGGAGGATCGCGACGTAAGCGCTCTCGCGGCATTTGCGGGCGAGATCGTGCAGGATTGGGCGCGCCTGCCGGACCAGACCCATATGATGGATGTAGCGGCGTCCGAGCAGAAGGCATTTGATTCCGAGCCGATAATTCTCGGTCGCCTTGTTCTGCTCGATATAGCCGCGGGCTTCCAGAGTGGCGAGCAGACGGAAGACGTTGTTTTTGTGCAGCTTGAGGCGCTTGGAAAGCTCGGTGACACCAAGCTCGTCCACGTCGCCGAAGAACTGCTCGAGCACGTCGAGCGCGTGCGCGACGGATTGAATAACGTAGTTTGTCTTATCGCGGCGAACCATCGGCATTGCGTGCGCCGAGCGAGGGGCAAAAAGAGCACTCGCGGGGCGCTTTGGAAAAGTGTTTTAATCTAGACGGGGGCGCCGAATGAAGTCAACGCGGAATCGAAATTATCGGCTCCAGACGTAAGTATCTGAATTATCACGTTTTTTCGTTCACCGTACCGCGCCTATCCCGGAGACCTCTCAATGCCCAAGCCCTTTCCGCCTGAATTCTTCCAGAGAATCGACGACTCCGACGATGAGCTATTTTACGACGCTCCGCGCTTTGTCGTTCATATCGATGAAGGCGCGATCGCGAAGGTCGGCGAGATTTACGCGCGAATTCTTCCCCAGGGCGGTGGCATCCTCGACCTTATGAGCAGCTGGCGATCACATCTGCCGGCGCATCTGCGACCCTCGCGCGTCGTGGGACTCGGAATGAATCGCGCGGAGATGCTGGATAATCCCGCGCTGACTGAGGTCGTCGTTCACAATCTCAATCGCGATCCCCGGATGCCGTTGGGCGACGCCGAGTTCGACGGCGCGGTCGTCACCGTTTCGATTCAATACATGACCCGGCCGGTCGAGATCTTCGCCGACGTCGCGCGCGTGCTGCGTCCCGGAGCCCCGTTCGTGGTCACCTTCTCGAACCGGATGTTCCCGACCAAGGCGATTGCGATCTGGCATCACCTGTCGGAGTGGGACCGCGCTCAACTGGTCGGGCGGTACTTTATGGACACGGAGCGGTTTGAGAATATGGACCTAATCGATCGCAGCGGCCCGACCGATCCGCCGTCGGATCCAATCTGGGCGGTGGTCGGCTATCGAAAGCGCGAGGGATGAATTGATCGCCAACCGTGGGATGCGCCACCTGGCGCTGACCGTCGCCGACGTCGGGCGCGCGCGCGAGTTTTACGAACGCGTGTTCGGGATGAAGGCCGTATGGCAGCCCGACCCCGACAATGTGTACCTGAGCACGGGATGCGACAACCTTGCGCTCCATCGCGGTGACGGCGGCGACCCCGCCCGCCAGCATCTCGATCACCTGGGCTTCATCGTCGCGACCATCGCGGAGGTCGAAGCGGCTTGGGGATGGGCGCAGCAGGAGCACCTCGACATCGCGCACCCGCTGCGCAAACATCGCGATGGTTCCGTGTCGTTCTATATCCGTGACCCCGACCGGAACGTGGTGCAGGTGCTGTACGAGCCTGCGATAAGCCCGCAGAAAATCACTCCGTAGCTGGCGCGGCCGGCGCGCCGCGCCCGGAGGCTTAAAGCTGAAGATGATCAAAGGCCGCGCAACGGCGGAGGGAACAGGAGCATACGCGAAACGGTTTCCCGGCCTGGCCGGAAATTTCCGGCCCGCGCTCGGGCTGAGCGTGTCGTCGATCGGACTTGGCACGTACCTGGGCGAACCCGACGACGAGACCGACCGCGAGTACGAAGCTTCGATTACCGAAGCGGTGCGCGGCGGAATCAATCTCATCGATACCGCCGTCAATTATCGCTTTCAGCGCAGCGAACGAAACATCGGCGCGGCTCTGGCCGCGGCGGTCGGGCTCGGCGAGCTCAAGCGGGAGGAAGTCGTGGTCGCGACCAAGGGCGGCTACATCACGTTTGACGGCGCGGTGCCGCCCGAACCGCGGAAGTGGTTCGAGGAGCACTTCATCCGCACCAAAGTGATCGCGCCGGGTGACCTGGTCGAAGGTTCGCACTGCATGACGCCGCGATGGATCGAGACGATGCTGGAGATGTCGCGAGCGAACCTTGGCCTTGAAACCATCGATATCTACTACCTCCACAATCCTGAGACCCAGCTAAGCGCGATCTCCCGCGTGGAATTTCTCGATCGCATCGCGCTCGCTTTCGAGACGCTCGAGCGCGCGGCCGCCAACGGGAAGATCGGCGTTTACGGCGCGGCAACCTGGAACGGCTTTCGCGCCGAGCCGACCGAACGGGGATGGCTCTCGCTCGAGGAACTGCTCTCCGTGGCGCGCAAGGTCGGCGGCGACGGCCATCGCTTCCGCGCAATCCAGGTTCCATACAATCTCGCGATGCCCGAGGCGGTGACGCGCGCCAATCAAGTCGTGGGCGGGCAGCGCAAGACGACGCTGGGGGCGGCGGAAGCCGATGGGATCGCGGTATGCGCCAGCGCGTCGTTGTTGCAGGGACGGCTCTCCGCGGGCCTGCCGGCGATTCTCGAGGATGCGTTTCCCGGCCTCGGCTCCGATGCGCAGCGCGCGATCCAGTTCGTGCGCTCGACACCCGGCGTCAACGTGGCGCTGGTCGGGATGAAATCGGTCGAGCACCTGCGCGACGCGCTCGCCGTTGCGGCCCATCCGCCCGCATCTACCGAGCAATTGATGAGGCTGTTCAGGCCCGCGGCGGAGAAATGATTAGGCGCGACGCGCTGGACGGCGCCCATGCAAGAAACCAACGCGTGCCGGCGCGCGGCGCATCGGCTAATTCGAATTTCCGGCCGCCAGCATCCGCCAGCCGAAAATGAGCCGCTGGAGACCCGTCGCGATTTCGAGCGCCGTCATCGCGTAGCAAAGGATCGGACCCAGAGGGCGCAGCACTCCGACGGACGCGACAATCGCCAGCACTGCGAAAAAAATCAGCGCTTCGGTCCGCTCCAGGATTCCGGGGGGATAATCGATCAGCTTCGGCCCGGTGCGCTCGAGCGCCGCACCGACCGCCAGGAACACGGTGATATTGACGTACCAGCTTCCCACCAGCAGCAGAGCGGGGCGGAAGAGCTCGGGGCGGTTCCACGCGATCCCTACGATGACGGCCGTCTCGACCAGTCGATCCGACACCAGGTCGAGCACGCCGCCGAGCGCGCTCGGCCCGCCGTACTCACGCGCAATTGTGCCGTCGGTCGCGTCGAACAGGGCGCTCGTGGCGAGCAGAACGATTCCCCATCCGGTCGCGCCCATGCAGAAGGCGACACCCGCGCCGACACCGGTTATCGCGGCGAGCGCGGTGGCGAGGTTGGCGCGAACCCCGAGCCGATAGAGCAGGCGCGCGGCTTCGCTCTGCAGGCGGCGAACTTCGGAATTGTCGCCGAGAATTTTATCCAGCATCGGGTTGATCGTTTCGCTTTTGCTGCGCGCAATCGCGGGCGCCGCGACTGATCAATCCGCCGCCGCGATAGTAAGTTCCTCGAGCGAGCGACCGCGCGTTTCCGGCGCGAAGATCCAGACCAGTACGGCGCCGATTACCGGTCCAATCGAAACCGCGGCGACCGCATTGCCGAGTCCGCCGAGCGACCGCGCCAGCGCGCCGATCGTGAACGGCGTCAGCAGCCCGGCGAGCTGTCCCAGCAACTGCACCGTCATGCTGTATGAAGTCGCGCGGATTTCGGTCGGGAAGAGCTCGGCGGAATAGGTGGCCGTAGCGGTGCGCGCGCCCTGGAAGCAGAACACGGTCGCGATCAGCGCCATCAGCATCTTGTGGTGGTCGCCGGTCTGGAACAACGCGTAAATCGCCGCGGCGCCGCCCACGTAGCTGACGCTGGTGGTGATCTTGCGCCCAAGCCGATCCAGCGCCCATCCCGCGACCAGGTCGCCGAGCGCTCCGATGAGATAGGCAATAATGATGGCGTGGCCGATTTCCGAGGAGGTCCAGTGCTGATCGCGTTTGGCGTACAGGCTGAAGAAGGTGACCGCCGGCGCTCCGACTATCCCGACGCTGTTCCACAGCATCGCGACCAGCAACATCCGGCCGCGATACGGCCCGCGCAGTGGCTCCATCGCATGGCGCAGGATCGCGATGATCCCGACCGGCTGGGGCGTGTTTCCCGCCTCGCGCTCCTTGCGCACCGTCTCGAAGCGCAGAGTTTCGCGAAGGTTGCGGCGCAGGAACGCCACCAGCAGTAGCGGCGCGACCCCAATCAGATACATCCCGCGCCATCCGAAGCGCGAGTCCGCGACCACGCCGTACAAAGCGCCGCCTGATATCACGCCGACCAGGCCCATCACGTTCAGCCATGCGACGCCGCGGCCGCGCATGTCGGCGGGAAACTCCTCGCTGATCATAATAAGCGCCACGCCGAATTCCGCGGAAAGGAACAGCTGCGAGCAGCTCTGGAACAGCGTGAAGCTGCCCAATCCCCGCGACAGCGCGGTGAGCAGGGTGAATATGGTGTAGAACAGAACCGTCAGTGAAACGATCGGCTTGCGGCCGACCCGGTCCGAGTACATCACCAGGAAAAATGCCATCATCCCGCCCAGACGGACCAGCGACGCCATTAGGCCAACCGCGCGGTTGTCCAGATGGAAGGTGCGGGCGATATCCGGCGTGCAGAGATGGAAGATCGTGACGTCGTAACCCTCGAAGATGGTCACCGACATCAAGAGCCCGAACATCAGCCACAGGTATTTCCGTTCGCGCAGCGGCAGCGCGGTGGACGGGGTCGGCGGGATCGCCGCCGGTTTGTCCTGTGGCTGATTCACGGGGAGAATCTCGAACGTGATCAAGCTCCCATGTTGTTAGCCTTTCGGCAAGCCGCATCGCGCGGGGCAACGCAGCAGGAATGACGCGAATGCGTTACGTGAGTGCAATCGCGATCGTGCTCGCCGCTGCTCTCGCCGCGTTCAGCGCTCCGGCGCTCGCGGCGCCGGCTGATCTCCTCGGTGTCGGGTCGCCCGACTTCGTAATCTTCAGCCCCGACGGCAGGAGCCGCATCGGACGCACCCACTACTCGATTATCCAGCGAGCCGGTGCGCTGATCCTGCGCGGGGAAAGTCGATTTGAGAGCGGCCAGTACGACATCGAGACTTCACGGCTGAAGCCTTCCAGCGACGGCGGGATGCCGACGCTGGTGGACTTTAATCACATGTTCTACAACGCCGAGGGAACAGTCATGCTCGAGTCGCACGCGGACCTGCGGACCGGGCTGGCCAGCTGCATCGATCGGCGCAGCGGCGCTGCGCAGCTCGCGGCTGCACCGATCGAGTTTCCCCCCAATACCTGGGCGGGAGCCAGCGTGATTCTTCCGATCCAGCGCTTCCTGCGCGACGGCGGGCACGGCAAGCTCAGTCTGAATGTCTTCAACTGCGCGCCGAGCCCAAAAGTGCTCCCGGTCGAAGTGTCGCCGGCCCCGGCCCCCAAGCGGCTGCTCGACTACCAGCCGGGCGCGATCGAAATCGACGCCAAACCGGACTTCGGGTGGCTCGACTTCATCGTGTCGCCGTTCGTACCGAAGCTGCACGCATGGTTCGATCCCGGCCGTGATTTCGAATTCGTGGGCGCGATGCTGGGGCGGTACTACGGCGGACCGGAAATCCTGATGGTGACGGCGCGCGCATATGCGCCGCCGGCGCGCTCGCAACCGGCTGTGCCGCGTTAGCCGCGGCTCGCGCCGAATCGGGTGCGGGGCGCAACTCCGCGTCCGCGCCGTGAAGCGCGATCGCTCGCGATTATCGCTCGAGCGATGCCGATTTAGAAGTGAGTGATGCCCTCGCCTTCAGGATGGCGCACGCTGGAAGGCTTGGGCTTGCGATATTGGAAGGAGGCCTGACAGGTGGCGCAGACGCCTTCAGGTTGCTGGCCGCCGCGGCGAACCAGCTTTACGTAGCGAACCGATCCATCGCTGCACACGTGACCAGCGACGGGGAACTCGTACACGGTGCGAACCGTGGTGGTCCTCTCGTTCATTTCTGCCGCTAATGCTCCCTCATCATGGAGTTCGATTTCCTTTTTCGCTCCGTACTCGCGTCCCGTTCAAAGACCGCGAGGCCAGTCGTGAGTTTCAAATGTAACGATATTCGCCGCCCGATCAATCTTTTGGACGCGCCTGTCGAAAATAATTTTCAACCCCGGGCCGCGCGCGGCGTTACCTCGAACGTCACGACCTGGAACGGGCGCATCTCGAGCTCGATCGAGCCGTCCCGCATCCGCCGAGCCGCGGTCCCGGCGGCGATTCGGCTACCCGCCAGATCGACGATCCTGACGCGCGCCCGCGCGGGGAAGCTGAATCGCGCGGTCTCCGGATTGGGCGATGCGCTGTACGCCCGCATCCTGACCGCCCGCCCGCGCTCGGCAGGCCGCGCGGTCGAGAACACCACGCGCGGATTGTTGCACCCGAGCAACCAGGCCGCGGCCTGGTTGCTCGCGGGAAAGACCCGCGGCGGGCAGGTGTAGGCGGCCGCGCTCTGCACGACATCGGCGTCGAGATAGCTGCCCGCCCACGCCGTCAGTGCGAAATCGAACCGATGCTCACCGATCTCCTGCGCCCCTGGGGTTTCTATCTCGGGCCCCGCGCCGCCGCGACGGGTCGCAAGATCGGAGCGCGAGAGCCATCCGACGCAACGCAACAGTGTGAGCAGAATCGATGAGCCCTGCGATTCGGGGCGCACCTCGGCTTCGTAAAGACCGCGCGCGATAATCGCCGCCGAAAGCGACTCACTCTCGACTCCCGTCCACGTGCGATGCGGCGCGGTCGGATAGATATCCTCGGTGCCACGTGGCTCGCCGCGGTAAAGCGGGCGGCACAGCACGCCAAACGCCGTATCCTGCACCGCTTCGGTCGCAACCACCCCAACGCGCAAGGCGGCGCGGAGGCGATGGTCACGCGAGCGGTTGATTACGCGGGCTTCGAAGTCGATTCGATTCAAGCCCGCGTGGAGTGCCGCCGTCAGCTCAATTTCGAGCGGCTGGGTGCGCTCCACACGGGTGCGGCGGTCGCCCGCAAGTTCGGCGGGAATCGCAAAGCTGAGCCGCGTCCGGATCCGTGAGCGCGCAGGTCCCGATTCGAGGATTTGGGCATCGGCAGCGCTTGGTTCGGAAATCGCAGCGGCGCCGGGGACGGGATCAAAATTATACTCGTCGCCACGGTCGCCGTCGTCCTCGAAGTAAAGCTCCATCTCGGCGGCGCGGACCAGGTCACGGATCTCGAACCCGCGCGCCCCGGCCCGGACTTCATAGAAGTCATTGCGGATTGCATTTTCTTGCGCAGCCGACCCCGCCGTGGGCGCTGGCTCGCGCTGGAGCCGAAAACTGGTAAAACCCGCCTGCGTAAGTTCGTCAGCGACGAACCGGAGCGTGCATCGCGCCCGATTGACGCCCACGATACGAATCGCGCCGGTGTCCGAGACCTCTTCGCTGACGCGGCGGCGGAGCTCTGGCACATCCACGCCGCCTGCGGTTGCATTGCCCATGAACAGGCGCAACTCGGCGCCGCGCTCGGTGCGGGTCAGCTCGTAGCGATTCACGGTCCGCCCCATCAGGACCGGCTCGGCGAGCCCGGCCACAATTCCCTTGAACTCCGCGGCGGGGAACGTAACGTCGAACGGGCGCTGGGGTCGCGCGACCTCCACCGCGATTGGCAAGCGCCGTCCGTCCGCCGTGACCGCCGAGTATGCCGCCGTGGGATCGTCGAGCTCGCTCTCGCCGGCCACGAGCGCGCGACCGGCAAACGACGGATTGAACACCGCGAGCGACGCCTCGCCCGCCGCCGCGCGCGCGAGGATCGCATCTGAGGCGCGCCGCACCACTCCATTGGCGACGATCGCGGCCTGGTCGAACCGGTAGCGCATGTCCTGATGCACCTGGTCAACCGAGCATCCGCAGATAGAGTCGTGGGGATGATTGTGCAGGGTCATGCGCCAGGCGAGGTCGAGGAACGCCCGGTCGCCGCCGTCCGCGCCGAGCATATGCGCGAGCGCTGCAAGCGGATCGGCCATTCGCTCGAGAAGCTGCGAGTTGGCGAAGTCGCGCTGCTTGATCCAGGTCCGCGCCGAGGTCACGCCGGGCAGCAGATGAGCGCGCAGCGGTGAACGGAGCTCTCCCTGATGATGAGGAAATGCGGCGGTCCCGCTGTTCGTAGCGCCGATATATCCCTCGAGCGTGCCGACCTCAAAGCTCATCGGCGAGCGCTCGCGCGCCTCGCGGATTCGCGCCACCAGGCGGGGATCCGGTGGCGCATGGTCGGTGCCGTTCATGACGAGAATCGGCGAGCCGTCGGCGAACGGGCGCTCGGCCTCCGCGATATGGTTGGCGCGCTCCAGGAAATGGTCCACCGTATCGAGCGGAAGGTTCGCGCCGTTGGAGTACCCGAACGGCAGATAGATTGTGGTTACGGCCGAGCCGTCGGGCGCTTCCCACGCAAAACGGTTGCGCGCGACGTCGGCGCCCACGCCGCGCCACAGCACGGCGGTCCGAAAGCCGAAGCCCGCGAGAATCTGCGGCAGCTGCGCGATATGGCCGAACTGGTCGGGCAGGTAGCCGGCGTCAAGCGCGCGGCCGAACCGGCGCGCCTGCGCCATCCCGATTTCCAGGTTGCGGATCAGCGACTCGCCGCTGACCAGGAAGCTGTCGGCCAGCACGTACCACGGACCGACCTGCACCTTGCCCGCGCGGATGAGCTTGCGCAGCCGCGGCGCCATTTCGGGGCGCATCTCGAGATAATCCTCGAGCACGATTGTCTGGCCGTCGAAATGAAAGAACGGAATCTCGCCGCGCTCGACCAGCGGGATCATCCGGTCCGCCATCGCAACCAGCCGCGCGCGCATCAGCTGGAACGGCTGATACCATTCGCGATCCCAATGGGTGTGAACGACGAAGTAGAGCTGATCCATGCCTGGTCCGCGGATTTGCGCCCGGATTATTGCGCGGGACGGCGCGGAATCATGATTCGCCGCCGCAGGATCATCACCTGCGCGCCGTCCTGGTTGAGCCCGCGAGTCTCCACGTAGATGATGCCGCGATCGGGCTTGCTGCGCGACGGGGTGGTTTCGAGCACCGAAGTTTCCGCGTAAAGCGTGTCGCCGGCGAAAATCGGCGCGGTGTGGCGAACCGATTCATACTCCAGGTTGGCGATCGCGTTCTCGCTGACGTCCTTCACGCTCATCCCGACTACGGTCGAAAGCACCAGCAGCCCATTGACCAGGCATCGCCCGTGCTGCGATTTGGCCGCATAGGCCGCATCGAAGTGAAGCGGGTTGGTGTTCATGGTCATCAAGGTGAACCAGGTGTTGTCGAACTCGGTGATGGTGCGGCCGGGCCAGTGCTTGAAGAGCTGGCCGGGCGAGTAATCTTCGAAGTGGCGGATCATAATCGGTGCGGTCCGCACAGCCGACTTCACGCGCGGGGACCGTGAATGCGGATTATCCGAAGCGCCGTGAAGTTGCAATTGGTGCGCGCCGAACGCGCTGTGCCTTGAGGCGCGGCACGCTTGTGGTAGGCTCCGGTCACGATGGCGAAGCGAAAGATGCGCTCGGTGCTGGTCGCGAATCGCGGCGAGATAGCGCTCCGCATTATCCGCACTGCCCGGATGATGGGACTGAGGACCGTAGCGATTTATTCCGAGCCCGATGCGGCGAGCCCGCACGTTGCCGCGGCCGACGACGCGCGAATGGTCGGTCCCGCGGAAGCCGCCGCGAGCTACCTCAATATCGAAGCGATCATCGCCGCCGCGCGTGACGCGGGCGCCGACGCGATTCATCCCGGCTACGGATTTCTCTCCGAGCGACCCGAGTTCGCCCGCGCTGCCGCGGAGGCCGGATTGATTTTCGTTGGACCGCGCGCGGAGGTGATGGCGCAGCTGGGCGACAAGGTCGCGGCGCGGAAAATCGCGACCGCCGCCGGAGTGCCGGTCGTCCCCGGAATAGAGACCGCCGAGCTTCGTGCGGCGCGGGAATTCGCCGCGCGAGCCGCCTATCCGATCCTGGTCAAGGCGGCGGCGGGCGGCGGCGGACGCGGGATGCGCGTGGTCGAGTCGGCGGCGCATCTGGAGGGCGCGCTCGAGGCGGCCGCACGCGAGGCCAAGGCGGCTTTCGGAGACGGCAGAGTCTTCCTGGAAAAATACCTGGCGCGTCCGCGCCACGTCGAAGTTCAGTTCCTGGGCGACGAGCACGGCAAGATAGTCGCGATGGGCGAGCGCGACTGCTCGCTCCAGCGGCGCCATCAAAAGATCATCGAAGAATCGCCCGCGCCCGGCCTGGCGGAGCCCATGCGCGCCGCGATGATCGAAGCCGCATTGCGGCTCGCGCGCGCCGCGGACTACACCAACGCCGGAACCGCGGAATTTCTGGTCGATGGCGACAAGTTCTACTTCCTGGAAGTGAATGCGCGGCTCCAGGTCGAGCATCCGATTACCGAGATTCGATTCGGATGCGATCTCGTCGCCGAGCAGTTGCGCGTTGCCGCGGGTGAGCATCTCGACGATCCCGCGATGCCGCGCGGATGCGCGCTGGAGTGCCGCGTCTATGCCGAACACGCGGAGCACGGCTTCCGTCCCGCGACGGGGACTATCGCGCGGCTCACCGTTCCAGCCGGGCCCGGCGTCCGGTTCGATACTTTTCTCGCCGCCGGATCGGTGATTGGCACGCATTACGACGGGTTGCTGGGCAAGCTCATCTGCTTTGGCGCCGGACGTGAGGAAGTGCGCCACCGGATGATCGCGGCGTTGGACGAGCTTCAAATCCTGGGCGTGACCAACACCGCGGCCTTCCTGCGCGACGTCGTTGCCAGCGAGCAGTTCCGGCGCGCCGAACTCTCGACCCGGTTCATTGACGAGCATTTCGCCGGATGGCGCGCCGGCGGACGCGACGGCGCCGAACTCGACGCCGCGCTGATCGCAGCGGCGCTCGCGATGCGCGGCGAGATGGGCCGCGGCGCCGCGGGAGCGCCGGCGCGCAGGGATGGCGGCGCATCCGCCACCGGCGGCAGATCGCCGTGGGCGGAGCTGACCGGCTTCGAGCTGTGGAGACCGCAATGAAGCTGCGCCGGGCGGGCGACGGCGGCGAACTCGAGGTCGAAATCGTCGCACGCGACGGCGTGCGGATTCGCGCGCTGATCCGGGGACGAGAAATCGACGCGACGCTCGAGCCGACTTCCGACGGCGGCGCGATAATCACGATTGAAGGCCGCCGTTATCGCACTGCCGCAGTGAAGACCCGTGCGGGCGCGATGGTCGCCGTGGGTCCGAGCAACTTCGAGTTCACCGCGGTCGAAGAAGGCGCGCGCCGCCATGCCCGCGGCCTCGCGGCGCCCGAGATCACCGCGCCGATGCCGGGCAAGGTGCTGAAGGTGATGGTCCGCGAGGGCGAAGCTGTCGAGGCGGGACAGGCGCTGGTCGTGATCGAAGCGATGAAGATGGAAACCACGCTGGCGGCCGAGAGCGACGCGGTTATCAGGCGCATCCGGGTCAGCGCGGGGGAAATGGTCGATCACGGGGCGGTGCTGATCGAGCTCAGTCCGGCCGCTGACTCATCAAAGCGCGAATCTGATCCTCAAGCGTCCTGACCCAGTCCTCGAATTCGCCATCGCGCTCGACGACGATTTCAAGCTTGCCATCTTTCATCAGCGAGACACGGCCCGGGTGCTCCGGGCGCAGCGGAATAACGACCGCCTCGCGCGAAATTCCGAGCGTATCGAGCACAGAGAAGATCTTCTCGATTTCCCTCAGCGTGACAGCTTTAAGCATCGCAGTTCCGCTCCGGTGTGCGCATCCGCACCGACGCTCTTTACATACGGGGCGCTTTGCCTAAGCTCAATGGCAGGGACGATCGTATCGCGCGAGGGAGCATCACGTGTACGGAACCATCAAGAAAGTGATCAAGGACAAGGGCTTCGGCTTTATCACCCCGGACGACGGCGGCGATGAGGTCTTCTTTCATCGCTCCCGGCTTTCGCCGAAGGTCTATTTCGAAGACCTGCGCGAAGGCACCGAAGTACAGTTCGACGTGCGCCCCGGCGAGAAGGGGCGGCAGGCATTCAATCTGCGGCTGCGCTGAGGCCGCCGCAGGCCCGGCTTCGCAGCATCGCGATCATCATCCCAGACCAATCCGCCTGACCCGATCGATAGCGGCGTAAGACGTCGAGCGGCTGCCGCGCCCGGCAGCGGCTGGTCGTCGCTTTGGTGTGATTCGCCAGCGTCCTGCCCAAAAACCAAACCAGATCAAGAGGTTACGGCGTATTCCGGGACCGCGCCCGCGGCTGCACGCCTGTCGAACAGGGCCCGAATTGTTGCAATAGCGCAACAAAACATCTCTGAAAAAAGCTAAAGATTGCAAATTTTGTAGAAACATCTCAAAACTGTTTCATTACTTCTTGACAAGATTTGACCAAACATAGATGCTGGTAACGTTCGATTTTGACAACACAAGCTCGACATAACGATATAAATTCATATCAAGCGTGACTGGACCAGTCATTAACTGACATTACACGCTATATGAATATGTGATGTCGCGTAGCTCAGTCGAAGGAGAAGACCGGTTCAGAATTCGGGACTAACGCTCGCGAGAATCGCCATAAGGGCTCCGAGCGAAACGGAGGGACAACGGGCCATGTTTAACCAATTGAAGGGACACACCAAGGGACAGGTGGCAATCATCTTCGCTATCGCCATGCCGGTCTTGGTCGGCGTGCTGGCGCTATGCTGCGACATGACGGTCAACTATCTCAACTGGCAGGCGATGCAGAAAGCGGCGGATGCCGCCGTACTGGCGGGAGCCAACTATTTGCCCGCCGACCCGGCTACCGCCATCTCGACCGCGAACACTTGGGCGCAGCAGAACGGCATGGCTTCGGGCGAGATTCTTTCCACCACGGTCGCCGGTGACGACCTGTCGATCACGATGACCGCAAAGCGCAACGTGCCAGCGTACTTTGCCCGCATCTTTGGAACCACCACCACGGCGGTGCAGGTTGAGGCGACGGCGGGAGTCGAAAATTCTTCGACTGCAACCGGCCTGGTTCCTATCGGGGTCAATTGCAATTCGGGAAACATCAGCGACTGCTACACTTACGGACAGCTTGTCACTCTGAAATATTCCCAAATCGGCCCGGGGAACTGGGGCGCATTGGCGTTGGGCTCCAACGGCGGCAACGCCTATCGAAACCAAATCGAGACGGGCTACCAGGGGCCTATCTCGATTGGCGACTGGGTCAGTTCCGAGACCGGTAAATTGGTCGGACCGACCCGGCAGGGATTCGACACGCGCTGGAGCCAGTACCAGCAAATGGACCCGACCGGCACTGCTTCTTCGCATTCGCTAAGCGATCCGCTCGTCATCGAGGTGCCACTCGTAAACTGGGGCAGCCCCAACGGCAAATCGCAGGTGCAGGTGACTGGATTTGCCACCTTCTGGATCACCGGCGTCCAGGGCTCCGGTAACGTGACCGGCGAGTTTCTGCACGAGGTCGCACACAGCAGCAACTCGGCCAGCACCACCGCGCCCGAGGGCGGCGCGCTGGTTCCGGTGCTGCTGAAGTAAAACCGTCTCCGCATGACGGTGCCAGGACTTCAACCAAAACAATACGAGGGCCACAAAATGAAGTTGATGATGGAAGTCAGAAAGCGGGCCGCCCGACTCGCGGCCGGCCAGACAATGACCGAGTACGTTCTGATCGTATCCGCAATCGCGATAGTGCTGCTCGGTGGATACAACGCCTTGGGCGGAACGCTTTCGACGATGGTCCGATCGATCGCGGCCGCTATTTAGCCGAGACGAGGACGTCGGCCGACAATATTCACTGGGAGAAAATGGCCATGCCCGGTTGGCAAATCCTGTCGTTAATCTCGCTTCTGCTGTTTGTGGTCGGAGCGCTGATACTGGTCAGCAGTCAGCGCAGGAAGACGATGCTCGAGGGTTACGCCGCGTGGATAGTCGCCACTTTGATCATGGCGATCGGGTTCTACGCGAATCCGAATTCACTGGACCCGGTCATCGCGTTGTATTCCGGTCTTCGCGGATCAGACGCGGTGCCGACGATCGCCGTGGTCGCATTCTGCTTCCTGATCGTGGAGGCCAATTTAATCATGGCGCTGCTCGACAAGAACGCACGCCTGTTCGGGACCTTGGCGAGGATCGGCGAAATCCGGCTTGGCCAGCCCGAACCACCTGTCAAGCGCTCGGCGATGCGCCGTCTGGCGGACACACTCATGTCCCGCTCGACGCACATGACCGGGGTGGTATCGGAGCCGGCGCTGCAGATCGAACCGGTCAACAATGGCGGATCAGCGTGGCTCACGATGCTGAAGAGCGCACGCATCCGCGACTCTCTCGGCATCTCGGAAGAAGAAATGCAGATGCTCACGCAGGTCAAGTTCATGGGCGAGGTCTCGAGTCCACACGATCTCAGGCTAGTCCTGCAGGAGATGCGTTCGGCGCGAGCCAAAATGGTGAAGGAAGCGGCATCCGACGCGCAACCGGAAAATCGGTCCGCGCGCGAGGATCTCGCATCGCCGGGCGTCAAGCGGGCTGGCTAAGACTCCCGTTCGTCCCCCGGGACTTCCCGCGCCACGTCATCGATGAGGCGCGGGAAGTTCCTCCAAGCCGCTCAGGTCGCGCCTGAGCGCAGCGACGGCGCCGCTGATCGGCCTCGCCGCGCGCCACGAAATTCGGTAGAGAGTATCCGCTCACGCAATTCACGGCGAGAGGTTCGCGATGCCGCAGCAGGCGGCCACTTCAGATACGCTCATGACCGCGGCCCGGGCACGAACCCGCCCTGCATCCGGTTTTCTTCGTCGTCAAACCCGACCCGCTGGAGCTTGGCAAGCTCGCAGAGCTTGCCGACGCGGGCAGGTTGCGGCCGCTTGTGGCGGAAGTCTATCCGCTCGCCGAAACCCGCGCGGCCTACGAGCGAATTGCCAAGGGCCGCGTGCGCGGCAAGGTCGTGATCAAAGTCGCAGATTAATTTCGGGGTCTCAGCGCGTGAACGCGAACCATCGCCGCATCAGCCCCGCGACCAGCGGCGTCAGGCGCGACCGGTTGTACTGATTTCCCAGCCGCCGAATCGCGTCGACCTGGGTGGGATAAGGCTGGATAACGTCGGCCAGGCGGGCAAGCCCGATTCCGGTTGCGATCGCCGTGGTCAGCATCCCGAGCATCTCGCCCGCGTGGCTCGCGACGACCGTGGCGCCGAGGATTCGATCGCTTCCGCTGGCCAGATGCACCTTGACGAAGCCATCGCTCTCGCCGTCGATCACCGCGCGATCGATCTCGGCCAGTTCCTGCACCACGGTGGTGACCTTGATTCCGCGCCGGGCGGCATCGGCGGCGGAGAGTCCGACGTGCGCGATTTCGGGGTCGGTGTAGGTGCACCATGGAATCGTCAGCGCGCTGACCCGCTGGCGTCCCATGAAGAGCGCGTTTCGCAGCAGGATGCGGGCGTGCGCTTCCGAGAGGTGCGTGAACTTGAGCGCCGAGGCGCAATCGCCGGCGGCGTAGATGCGCGGATTGGTGGTACGCAGAAAATCGTCCACCTTGATTCCGAGGACCGGGTCGAATTCCACCCCGGCATTTTCCAGGCCTAATCCTTCGACGGCGGGTTTGCGTCCCACGCCGACCAGGATTTCGTCGAATGCCAACTCCGATTGCGCCTCGCCGGTCTCGATTCGCACCAGCTTGTCGGTGCCCACGCGCTCGACGCGCAGGATCCTGCATCCGGTCGCGATTGCGACACCCTCGCGCCGCAGCGCGCGCTCGATAAGTTCGGCGGCGTCGCGATCCTCGCGCGCCAGCACCTGCGCTCCCGCCTCGAGCAGCGTCACTTCGGCGCCCAGGCGCCGAAACGTCTGCGCCAGCTCGCATCCAATCGGGCCCGCGCCGATCACGGCAAGGCGCCGCGGCAGTTCGGCCAACGAAAAAACGGTCTCGTTGGTGAGATAGCCGGCCTCGGCGAGTCCCGGGATGAGGGGCTTCACGGCGCGAGCGCCGGTTGCGATAGCGGCGCGGCGGAAGCGCAGCCTCGCGCCAGCAACTTCGACCTCATCGGAGGCGGTGAAGCGCGCGTTGCCAAGAAAGACGTCGGCGCCCAGCGATTTCAGCCGCTCGGCCGAGTCGTTGCGCGCAAGCTCAGCCCGCAGCCGCCTCATCCGCTCCATCACGGCGTCGAAATCGACTTCCACCAGCGGCGCCACGTCCACGCCGAAATCTCCCGCCGACCTTACCGCCGCGGCCGCGCGGCCGGATCGGATGATCGCCTTTGAGGGAACGCATCCGAAGTTGAGGCAGTCCCCTCCCATCAGGTCACGTTCGATAATCGCGACCCTGGCGCCCAGCGCCGCCGCGCCCACCGCGCTTACGAGACCCGCGGTGCCGGCGCCCACGACGACCAGGTTGTAGCGACCCTGTGGCTCAGGATTGCGCCATCCCGGCGGATGTACTCGCTCGGCGAGCGCAAGGTTGTGCTCGTCGCGTGGAGCGATTTCCAGTGCCTCGTGCGCCATGACCGCCCCTCCCTCAGGTCTTCTCGCGCAGCACGCGCGCTCCGATGCGGGTTGCATAAACCGCCACCGCCAGGGTGGCGGCAAACCCCACAACATTGAGCACCCACGCTCCCGCGGGTCGCGCCGCCGCCCCGCGCGACGCCGCGCGAGCGAGGTCGCCGCTGAGCGATCCGATATACACATACAGCACCGTGCCGGGGATCATTCCGGCCCAGGACGCCACGATGTAATCGAGCAGGCTCACGTTGGTCAGCCCGAATGCGTAGTTGAGCAGGTTGAAGGGAAACACCGGCGACAGCCTCGTCAGCGCGACGATCTTCCAGCCCTCGCGCCCGACCGCGTCATCGATCGCGCGGAAGCGCGCGTTGTGCTCGATTCGGCGCGCGACCCAGTCGCGCATCAGGTAGCGGCCCAGCACGAATGCCGCGGTCGCTCCGGCGGTCGCGCCGATCGAGACATAGATCGATCCGCGCACCACGCCGAACAGAACGCCCGCGCCGATCGTCAGGATCGAGCCGGGTACGAACAGGACACACGCGACGACGTAGATCCCGATATAGGCGATCGGCGCAGCGGGCCCGAGCGCCGAGACGCGGTTGAGAATGGCGGTAACTTCGCCGCCCAGGCGGCGCCCCGCAAGCACAATCGCGACGATTACCGCGACCACGAGCACGCCCGCGAGCACGCGTCCAAGAGTAAGTCGCTTCATGCCGGTTCGCGCACGCACCCCGCGTGAGTATCAACTGAGCTGTGGCCCGCAGGGTTCCCCCGCGGAGGGCTGGTACGCCCGCTTATCTTGGCACAGGCGATGGTATAAACGTGATCGCGATGGCGCCTCACGATCATCACCACGAGCATGTGCGCAAAAACCTGCGCGTCGGAGTAATCACCGCCAGCGATACGCGCGCGCCAGCCAGTGACAAAAGCGGCGCTATCATTCGCGAGATGCTCACGCAGGCCGGCCATAACGTCGCACATTACGAGGTGATTCCCGACGATCCCGCGCGGATTGCGGGCGCTATCCGGGCGCATCTGGGCGACCTTGACGCGGTTATAATCACCGGTGGCACCGGTGTGGCTGCGCGCGACTCGACCATCGAGGCCGTGCGCCCGATGCTCGACAAGGAACTGGAGGGTTTCGGCGAAATTTTCCGGATGCTCTCGTACCAGGAAGTCGGATCGCGTGCGATGCTGTCGCGGGCGGTGGCGGGCGTATGCGGCGGCAAATTTATCGCCGCGCTGCCCGGTTCGACCGCGGCGTGCCGGCTCGCGATGGAAAAACTGATCATCCCGGAGATCGGACATATCGCCGGATTGCTTACACCATGAACCGGATGACGCTGAAGCTGTTCGCTACGCTGCGCGAGCGCGCCGGCGGCGCGGAATTCGCGCGCGAATTTCCCGAGGGCACGACCGTCGCCGAGATGTGGCAGGCGCTCAAGCGCGAATTTCCCGCTCTCAGTGGCTACCGCGACTCCATCGGCTTCGCCGTGAATCAGGAATATGTGGACGGCGATTTTCGTCCTCGCGCCGGCGACGAGATCGCCTTCATCCCGCCCGTGAGCGGCGGCGCCGACGCTCCTGCGTGGGTCGGTCCGATTACGATCGCGCACGGTAAGATTGACCTCGCGGCGCTCGAGCGCGCTGCCGGCGATTCCGCTGCGGGCGCGATCGTCACGTTTGCCGGCACTACGCGCGAGGAAAACGCCGGCCGCCGCGTAATCAGGCTCGAATACGAAGCGTATGCGCCGATGGCGCTCAGCGAGATGCGCAAGATCGCGCGGGAGGCGGGCCAGCGATGGCCGATAGTGCGGGTCGCGATCGCGCATCGCGTCGGAGTGGTCGAAATCGGCGAAACCTCGGTCGCGATTGCCGTCGCCGCGGCGCATCGCGCCGAGGCCTTCGACGCCTGCCGCTTCGCCATCGACCGGCTCAAGGAAATCGTGCCAATCTGGAAGAAGGAATATTTCGAGGGCGGCGAACTCTGGGTCGGCTGCCAGACTTCGCATCCGCCCGAATTGCCTCATCGCCATTGAAATTGAATTGAGGAATAATCGAGTGGTTCAATCCACTATTGACCGTGCGGACAGGATTGGTTATCTCCGCTAAGATGGGAGTTGGCGAAACCGTGGTCGAAAAAATCATCCTTGCCGAGCCGCGTGGCTTTTGTGCCGGTGTCGACCGCGCGGTCGAGGCGGTTCGCAGCGCGCTGCGTACCTACGGCCGCCCGCTCTACGTCCGCCATCAGATCGTTCACAACCGCTTTGTGCTGGAAGCGCTGGAAAAAGAGGGCGCCGTATTTGTCGAAAATCTCGACGACGCGCCGTACGGCCAGCGCGTGATTTTCAGCGCGCACGGGGTCTCGCCCAGCGAGTGGGAGCGCGCCAAGGCGCGCGAATTGCGCGTCATCGACGCCACCTGCCCCCTCGTGACCAAGGTGCATCTCGAAGTCGAGCGCTACGCAAACGAAGGCCGCACCGTGGTGCTGGTCGGGCATGCGGGGCACGAAGAAGTGAAGGGGACGCTCGGCGTTGCGCCGGGCAAGGTTCTGCTTGTCGGCTCGGTCGAGGAGGCCCGCAGCGTCGAGATTCCCGATCCAACCCGATGCGCCGCGGTAACCCAGACCACGCTGTCCGTCGATGACACGCGCGAGATAATGGAAACGCTCAAGGAGCGTTTTCCCGCGCTGCTCACCCCCAAGACCGACGACATCTGCTATGCCACCCAGAACCGCCAGAACGCGGTCAAGGAACTGGTCGGAGTTACCGACGCGGTGCTGGTGGTCGGATCGAAGCAGAGCTCGAATGCCAATCGCCTGGTCGAGGTTGCCCGCCAGCGCGGCGCGCGCGCGTTTTTGGTTGACTCGCTGGCCGACGTGCAGCCCGAGATGCTGACCGGGGTCCGCGCGCTGGGGCTCACGGCCAGCGCTTCGTCGCCGGAATGGCTGGTCGAACAGATCATCGGAGAGTTCGCCAACCGCGGCGCGGCAGTCGAACTGCTCAGCGTTGCCAAGGAACGCGTCCACTTTCCGCTCCCGATGGCCACCGACTGACACTCGCGCCCGGATGCGCCATCGGCGGCGCGGCAATAAAACCCGCCGGTTGTCTTGACAATTTCGCCCGCTTGCCTAAAGACTCATCGCGGTCGGTTAACCCGGCTGCAAACCACGCGAAGGAAGAGTTCGATGCGAAGAGCGATCGCGCCCGCGCTGATCATTCCGCTCCTGCTTGCCGCTGTGCTGATTAGCGGATGTCAGTCCAAGTCCGACAAGCTGGTTTATGAGGCCAATGAAATCGCCAAGAAGGCCGCGCAAGTCGGCCCCAAGGAGGAAAAGCAGCTACTCGAGCCGGCGCGCGCCAAGCTCGAGGAGGCGATCAAGCTCGACCCCAAGAATCTCAACGCCTACAAGCTGCTCGGCCAAATCGACGACATCACCGGCAATTCGGATGACGCCCTCAAGGTCTGGACCACGGCGTCCGAGCTCGACCCGACCGACCAGCAGATCCTGCAGCACGCCCGGATGTACAAGGCGCGCCAGCAAATGATCGATAACGCCAAGAACGCGGTTGATCAGATCAAGACCGGCGATATCGCGGGTGGGATGCGCGCGCTCAAGGACGCGCTCCAGGCGACCAAAACCCCGCAGACTCGCGAAAAGGTGATCGAGATTCTCAAGAACGCGATTCCCGAGGTCGCCAAGGTCGGCGACCAGCAGGTGCAGGACAAGAAATACACCGATGCCATCAAGACCTACGACCAGGCCATCCGCGGCTACATGCTGCTGGCCGCGGCCACCAAGCAGCAAACGCTCGACCCCGGCGCCAATGCTGTGATCCACAACGCCAACCAGGCGGCCAAGGAAGCGGGTACCCCCGACGCCACCTTCGGCCTGCTAAACGACGTGCTCTCGGTCGATCCGAGCAACCAGTCCGCCAACATAGAGCTTGCCCAGGTGTACCTGAGCCGCAAGCCGCCCGACTATGACACGGCGGCCGACCTCGAGGAGCGCGGCGGCGCGCCCGATGCCGAGGTCAAGAAGCTGCGCGATGAGGCCAAGCGTCAGGCGAAGAGAAGGAAGTAGGCGGTGCGGGCGCACGCGCCTCGCTGTCGCGCGGACTGCGCGCCGGGATGGTGACGGAGGCCGCGATGCGCCCGCGCGGATATATCGCGGTCGAGGGCCCCATCGGCGTCGGCAAGACCAGTCTTGCGCAGGCGCTGGCCAAGGAAATGAACGCGCGCCTGATCCTTGAGGACGCGGACAACAATCCGTTCCTGGCGCGCTTTTACGAGGACCCCGACAAGTACGCATTCCCCGCACAGCTCTACTTCCTGCTGACCCGCCACAATCAGCAGCGTGAACTCTCCCAGCAGGATCTGTTCGCGCAGGCCACGGTTTCCGATTACCTGTTCGCCAAGGATCGGATTTTCGCCTCGCTCAATCTCGCCCCCGACGAGCTGACCCTGTATGAGGGCGTTTACAAGTTGCTCGACGCCGAAATGCCCAAGCCGGACCTGGTGGTGTACGTGCGCGCCCGGATTGACGTGCTGGCGGACAGGCTGCGCAAGCGCAATCGCGACTTCGAACGCAACATCAGCTACCAGTACCTGGAACGGGTCTCGGCGGCGTACCGCGACTTCTTCTTCTATTACGAAGATGCGCCGCTGTTGGTGGCCGATTGCTCGGAGATAGATTTCGTCGCGAATCCATCCGACCTGACCGACCTGATCCGCGAGATTGACCGCGCCGGCCAGGGCACTCAGTACTTCGTCCCGCGCAAGGGATGACCGCGCGCGAGCCGCACCTGGCGCGGAGGCGCGTTTCGGGCGCCCGCGCGACTAGCGCTGGGCGTCGGCGAAGGCGGACTCGATATTGGTCGCCAGATCGATATCCTTCTGCGTCACGCCGCCTTCACTGTGCGTCGAGCATGAGAACGTCAGGCGGGTGTAGTTGATCGCGATGTCGGGATGATGGTCCGCCGCCTCCGCCATCTCTGCCACCCGGGTTACGAAATCGATCCCGTCCATGAATTCCTTGAAACGGTAGAGCTTGCGGATGGCGCCGTCGCTATATTCCCATCCGGCCAGCGCCGCGAGCTTGCCGGTGATCTCGTCTGCGGAAAGCTTCGCCATCGATGCCACCTCCGTCGGGAATTCGCGGCGAGCGCCGCTCCCGCTTGGATCCTATCCGCGCGGCCTGCGCACCGCTACGGCGGGTTATCGGCTGGCGCGCGCGTGTGGTAATAGGAAATTCGTCCAATCAAAGCACGAGAAAGGGATCGGCCATGGCGAACAAGTTACTCAATGAAGAAGCTCTCAAGCAGGTTGGCAAAGCGGGAGAGGCGCGCACCTATGACGTCGAGCGCGGCGCGATTCGCCGCTTTGCCGAGGCTATCGAAGACCGCAACCCGCTCTTCAACGAAGAGCACACCGCGCGTGATACCCGGTTCGGCTCTATGATCGCGCCGCCCACTTTCTGCCGCTCGATGGGCTCGCCGATTCCCGATGTCAGGATCTCGGCCCTGGGCCAGACTTTTCGCGGCCTCGACGGCGGCTCGGAGTGGGAATACTTCAAGCCGATTCGCCCGGGCGACCGGATCACCGTGCAGACCCGGCTGGTCGATTTGCGCGAGTCCGAGGGCCGGCTCGGTCCGATGATCTTCATTACGATGGAAACGACCTACACCAATCAGTTCGGCGAGCTGTGCGTGACGCAGCGCTCGACCGGAATTCGCTACTAGCGCCGCGGAGGCTTTGCGATGGGCAAGCAGAATTATTTCGAGGACGTCGAAGTCGGCAGCGAGATTGGGCCGCTCGAAAAAAATCCCACCACCCAGCAGCTGGTCAGGTACGCCGGCGCCTCGGGCGACTTCTACCAGATCCACTACGACAAGGACTTTGCGCTCGCCAACAAGCTGCCCGGCGTGATCCTGCACGGCGCGCTCAAGAACGGCTTTCTCGCCCAGCTCATGACCGACTTCGCCGGCGAGCACGGATGGCTGCGCAAGCTCGCGGTGCAGTATCGCGGGATGGACCAGCCCGGCGCGAAGGTGGTGTGCCGCGGCAAGGTCGCGCGCAAACGCGTCGAGGGCGCCGATCACATCGTCGAGTGCGAAATCTGGCTTGAAAACGCCAAGGGTGAGAAGACCACGCCCGGCAGCGCGGTCGTCATCCTGCCCTCGCGCAATCAGCCGCTTGGGTAACGCGATGCCCCGGCGTGAGTTCCCGCCGCGCTCAATCGATGCGGCCGACGTCAATGCCGGCCGCGTCGAACCCAACTACCGCCGCGTGCTGACGCGCCTGCTGGCGGCGCACGCGATGGCGGAGAAGCTGACCGCGCTCGGCTACCAGCGCGCTATCGAGCAATCCGAAAACGCGCCGCTGCGCCCCACGCTCGAAAAAAATTTCCGCGAGGAACGCAAGCACGCCCGCCTGCTCTACCGCGCGCTTCAGGATATCGGCGTCGCCGAGCGCCAGGCCGACCGCTCGATGATCACGGTGGTCAAGGCGCCCTCGTTCGAAGCCCCGATGCGCTTTGCACAGGACGCGCATGGCGAACTCGACCTGCTGATGGCGTCGCTCGCGCTCGACGTCACCGGGATGCTCATGATCGGCGTCAACTACCGCGAGTCGAGCTACACACCGCATGCGCGCGCCGCCGAAATTATCCTGGAGGAAGAGGCCGATCATGAAGGCTTCGCCTTCCAGCAGCTTGGCGACGCCGTCGCCCGTCATGGCGCCGAGCCGGTCGGCGCGGCGCTGCGCGAATGGCTGCCGCGCGCGGTCAACTTCTTCGGCCCTCCGGGCAGCGGCTTTACGTTCGATTGCCTGCGCTATGGTCTCAAGGCCCGCGACAACGCGGAACTCGGCGAGCTTTACCTGGAAATGCTCGCGCGGCGATGCGACCAGCTTGGGCTCGGGCTGCCCGAACTCACCCCCGGCTACCCTCGCGCGCTCGCATGACCGGCGCGCGCGCCGTCCGCGCTTCACCGCGTGAATCCGCGTGAGTAACTCGCGGCATCGCCCGGCATCACGGTCCGCTCGTCCGCGCCGGCCGGCGCGCGCGCTGTGGCACGACGACGCGCCAATTCGAATCGGCGTGTCGTCGTGCCTGCTCGGCCAGCAGGTACGCTTCGACGGTGGCCACAAGCGCAACGACTTTCTTGCCGATACTTTGGGCGCGTTCGTCGAGTTCGTCCCGGTCTGCCCGGAGTTCGAAATCGGTCTCGGCGTGCCGCGCGAGACGTTGCGCCTGGAGCGCGGCGCCGGCGGGGTGCATCTGATCGCGGGCAAGAGCGGCGCTGATCACACCGCGCGGATGGACTCGTACGCCGCCCGGCGAACCGCCGCGCTCGCGCATGACGATCTCTGCGGCTACGTGCTCAAGAAGGATTCGCCGAGCTGCGGCATGGAGCGCGTGCGCGTGTATGGAAAATCCGGGATGCCCGCGCGCGACGGCGTGGGCCTGTTCGCCGCCGCGCTCATCAAGCGCTTTCCCGACCTGCCGGTCGAAGAGGAAGGGCGCCTGAGCGACGCGCACCTGCGCGAGAATTTTGTCGAGCGCGTGTTCGCCTACCGCCGCCTGCGGTCGTTTTTTTCCTCGCGATGGACCGTTGGCGGATTGGTCCGCTTTCATACCGCGCATAAGCTACTCGTGATGGCGCATTCGCCGCAGGCCTATCGCGAGCTGGGGCGCCTGGTCGCGGGCGCCAAGCGCGCGGCGCAGGAATCCCTGCGCGCGGAGTACGAGTCAGGGTTGATGCGCGCGCTTGCCAGGATCGCTTCACCCGCGCGCCACGCCAACGTGATGCATCACATGATGGGCTACCTGCGCGCGCCTCTCGACGCGGACGAGCGACGCGAGCTCGTGCAGCTTATCGACGACTACCGCGCCGGCCTGGTGCCGCTGGTCGTGCCGATCACAATGTTCCGGCATTACGTCGCGAAATTTGGAATCGAATACCTGCTGGGTCAGCTCTATCTGGAGCCGCATCCCAAGGAGCTGATGCTCCGGAATCACGTTTGAGCGGCGCGGGCGGCGCCGCTCATGCGCTGAGCGCGCGCAAGGCAAGCCCGCGCGCAACGGAGGTGAACTCGTTGCCCATCTGGATGCGCTCGGCGCCGAAGCGGTGCGCGAAGATCGCGCGCACTGCCGGCACGAACGACGATCCGCCGGTCAGGAATACGCTGTCGATCCGCGCCGCGGCGATACCCACCGCCCGCGTCAGCCGATCGACGCATCGCGCGATCTCCTCCAGGTACGCCGCGATCCATCGCTCGAATTCGGGGCGGCTCACCGCTCGAGCGATCTCGAACGGAGGATCGGCGAAGTTGAAATCCGCCGACTCGAGATCCGACAAAGCGAGCTTGCTGTTCTCGACCGAGCGGAACAGATAGTAGCCGAGATCGTTCTCGATGATGTGGAGGAACGCGGCGATTTTTTCCGGCTCTGTCGACTCCAGCGCGAGCCGCCTGAGCCGCGTCATCGTGGCGGGCGCTTTAAGAAGCGACAGATAGTGCCATCGCTCGAGCCTGGTGTATGGCCAGGTCGGCGCCGGCAGCACCATCCCGTAAGGCGATCGGTATCGGGAGCCGCGGCCCAGCGCCGGCGCCACCAGGTGGTGCATCATGCGGCCGTCGAACGCGTCGCCCGCAAGCGCGACGCCGTCGTTGCCCAGAATTTCGTAGCGCGGGGCGTCGCCGGGACGGGTCGCGCCAAGGCGCAGAATCGAGAAGTCGCTGGTGCCGCCGCCAAAGTCCGCGATCATCACCGTCTCATCGCTATCGAGCCGGGTCGCATAGTCGTACGCGGCGCCGACCGGCTCGAATTCGAACGCAACATCCTCCCATCCCGCGCGCCGGACAGCGACGTCCAGGCGCGCGCACGCCGCGCCGTCATCGGCGGCCGTCAACGCGTCGGCGAAATGCACCGGCCGTCCCACGACCACGCGCGGCGGCAGCGCGCCGAACTGCTTCTCGGCGGCGCGGCGCAGCTCGACCAGGATCGGCGCGATCAAGTCGCCCAGCGAGTAGTCCTCGCCCATGATATCGGTGGTCTGGAAGGTGCGGTCGGCGAGAAACGACTTGAGCGACTGGACCAGGCGTCCGTTACCCGATGCCGCAAGGTAGCGCCGGATAGCGTCGTTGCCGACCGACACCGCGCTCTCGGTCCCGCCGGTCTCCTCCGTCGATTCGAAGAACAGGATCGAACGAAAGGTCTCGGTCGGTGGCGCGCCTGCGGAATCGGCGGCGAACCGCGCAAGGCGCGGCGCACCGTCATCGCCGACGATCGCGATCGCGCTGTTGGTGGTGCCGAAATCGAGCCCGACGGCCCGAATGGGATTCGCCATCGTGGTTTCCTCCTCGCCCGTCGAGAATCCGGGGCACCCCTTGCGTTGTCAACGTTGAGGCTTTCGTGTATTCTCACCAAACCGTTTGGATGTCCTGACGATGGGTTTGTTTCGGCGGCACGCCACGAGCGCGCCGCCGATTTTTCTTCCATGACAATAATTGTGGCGCCGCGATTCGGCGCCGGAGGGATGCGATGGCTCGCGAAATGCCGGCGGAAGAAGTCGCGCGTGCCTGGGATCGCAACGCTCCGCAGTGGGCCGACCAGGTGCGCCGCGGACTCGATATCTATCGCGAGCACTGGAACAACCCCGCCTTTCTCGAGCTGGTGGGTGATCTCGCCGGAGCCGAAGTGCTCGACGCCGGATGCGGCGAGGGTTACAACACGCGCGTCCTCGCGCGCCGTGGCGCGCGCATGACCGGCGTCGATCTTTCCACCGGGATGATCGGGCTGGCGCGAGACGAGGAGCGGCGCGCTCCGCTCGGGATCCGCTACGAGAACGCGTCGTTCTCCAGCATGCCGGTCTTTCCCGACGCGTCGTTCGACGCCGCGGTCTCCACGATGGCGCTGATGGACGGCCCCGACTTTCCCGGCGCGATGCGCGAGATCGCGCGCGTGGTGCGGGCGGGCGGGACGGTCGCATACAGCATCCTTCATCCCTGCTTCGCGACCAAGGGGATGGGATGGATCAAGGACGAGCAGGGCCGTGCGATCAAATTTACGGTAGCCGACTACTTCGACGACACGTCATTTGTGGAGCATTGGAAATTCAGCAGCGCGCCGGAGGCGCCGGACACGGAACCGTTCGCGGTGCCGCGCTTCGATCGCAAGCTCGAGGATTATCTCAACGCGACGATCGCGGCGGGGCTGCTCCTGGAGCGAATCAGCGAGCCGCGATGCCCCGAGGCCGCGTGTGCGCTGTTCGGAGAAAAGTTCGCCAAGTGGCGGCGCCATATCCCGCTTTACCTGCACGTGCGCGCGCGCAAGCCGCGCGGCTAATCGCTTTCGCACAGCGGCCCGCGACAGCTAAGATTGCGCCACCGCGCCGCCATCGCGCGGTTGAGACGATGAACACAAACCGCTTCGCACTCGTGCTTGCCGCGCTGGCCGGATTGGCGGCCGCGGGATGCTTCGCACAGGGCCAGGCGTTCAAGCGCATCCCGCCCAGCAGCACCGTGGCAATCGTCTACGTGTACCGGCCCTACCATGTGACGGGATCGGCCGACGATCCGATGGTGACCTGCGGGCACGACTCCATCGCGATCCGCTCCGGCGGCTATCACGCGTTCATCGCCGATCCCGGCCCGATCACCTGCGCCACCGATGGCGGCGCGCGGGTCAGTTTCGAGGTGCGCCCCGAGCAGGAATACTTCGTGCGCGAGGCGGTGGTGATGAAACTCGGGCCGGATGCGCCGAGCCTGGTCAAGGTCGACCACGGCGAGGGCATGGATCAAATCTCCTCCTGCGTGAGCGACTAGGCCAAACCAGTGCCGCAAGCGCCTCGAATCGTGAGCCTGCTTCCGAGCGCAACCGAAATCCTCTGCGCGCTGGGTTTCCGCGACGCGCTCGTCGGCCGCTCTCATGAATGCGATTTTCCCCCAGGCGTGGAGGCGCTACCCGCGCTCACCGAGCCCAAGTTCAAGGTCGAGGGCAGCAGCGCCGAGATCGACCGCCGCGTGAAGCAGATCGTCGGCGACGCGCTGTCGGTGTACCGCGTGGATGCCGATCGCCTGCGCGAGCTCGCGCCCACCGTGATCGTCACCCAGTCGCAGTGCGAGGTATGCGCGGTGAGCCAGGCCGATGTCGAAGCCGCGGTGGCCTCATGGCTGGGCGCGCGGCCACAAATCGTTTCGCTGGCGCCCTACGCGCTGGGCGATGTGCTCGACGATCTGAAGCGCGTTGCGGTGGCTCTGGGAGCCGTGGAGCGTGGCGAACTGCTGGCCGCCCACCTGCGCGCGCGGATGGATGCGATCGCAAGCCGCACGGCGGCCGCCCCAGTGCGGCCCAGCGTCGCGATAATCGAATGGATCGATCCGTTGATGGCGGCGGGCAACTGGATGCCGGAGCTGGTGGCGATGGCGGGCGGCGAAAACCTGTTCGGCGCCGCCGGCGAGCACTCGCCGTGGCTCAGTCTGGACGAACTCGCGGCGAAAGACCCCGACCTGATTGTCGTCTCACCGTGCGGATTCGCTATCGCGCGGACGCTCCAGGAGCTCCCGCTCCTGGAGCGCGACCCGCGATGGCGCTCGCTGCGCGCGGTGCGCGACCGGCGCGTATTCGTCGCCGACGGCAATCAGTACTTCAACCGCCCCGGGCCGCGGATCGCCGAGTCGTTGGAAATCCTGGCCGAGATAATTCATCCGAAGCTCGCAGCCTACGGACACGAAGGCGCGGGGTGGCGCCGCGCGTAGCCGTCAGCGCTTCTCCGCAAGGTACTGCATTCCGACTCTTGCGGGAGTGAGCGTGACGCCGAACTCCGCGACGAGCGGCGCGATGTCGCAGGCGTTGTCCGCGGTCACGAACGTCACCGCATCGCGCGACAGCGGAGGCGTCGGCAGCAGCTCGGCGAGCGCGCCGATCGCCCGCATCACCGACTCCGGCACGTGCACGAGCGGCCGGCGATGGCCCGTCAGGTCCATGATGAGGCGGATCAGTTCGTCAAACGTCATCAGATCGGGCCCGCCGATATCATAGGTGCCGCCCAGTCCGCGCCCCGAAACCGCCAGCGCCACGCATGCCGCCAGATCGTCAACCAGGACGGGTTGCAGGGTCTGGCGTCCAGTGCCCGGCACCGGAAAGACCGGCGCCAGCCGAATCGCGCGGGCGAAGCCGTTAACGACCGTATCCTCAGGGCCGTAGACCAGTGAGGGGCGCAGAATCGTGTACTCGAGGCCGGACTCGCGAATCGCGCGTTCGGCCTTGCCCTTGGCGCGGAACCCGGGATGCGCGGAGTTTTCGTCGGCCGCGGCGCCGCTGACGTAAATGAACCGGGCGACGCCGGCCCCCTTTGCCGCCGCCAGCAGCGCGAGCGTGCCGCCCAGATCGATGCGCTCGAAGGTCAGCCCGCGGCGCGGATTTTCGATTGGATAGCCGTCGAACTGGACCGCACTCACCACCGCCGAGGCGCCGGCCAGTGCCGCGGGCAGCGTGTCGGGCTCGGTCACCTCGCCGCGCATGAATTCCGCCTCAAGGCCCACGAGCCTGGTCCGCGCGCGCTCAGGATTGCGGCTCAGCACGCGCACGCGGAGCTGCGCTATCGCGGCGAGCCGCCGCGCGATGGTGCGGCCGATGAAACCGGAGCCGCCCGCGATAGCTACGATTCTGTCGTCCATGACGCGGCAATACGATTACGCGCGTTGTGCTGGATTAACGCAATCGAGCCGCGCAGAGAGCGGCAATCAGGCGGTGCGCCAGGCGCGTGAGAACGGCGCGCGCTCGAGCATCAAGCCGCGCCCGGGGCGCGCCGATACGCTGCGGTTCGCAACGATGACCTCGCCGCGCGAAATTGTCTCGCGGGGCCATCCGGTCACCTCAAAACCCTGAAAGACGTCATAGTCGGCGCGCGAATGCATCGCGGCGGCGTCGATCACGATCTTTCGATTCGGATCGAAGACGACCAGGTCGGCGTCGGCGCCTTCAAGGATCGCGCCCTTGCGCGGGTAAAGGCCAAAAATTTTCGCGGGATTGGCCGCGACCAGATCCACCATCCGCGCCAGCGAGATCCGGCCCTTCGCAACGCCCTCGCTGTAAAGCATCGGGACCAGCGTTTCGAGGTTCGACATTCCGGGCGGAATCCGCGTGAATCGATCCGCGGAGCGTTTGCGCTCCAGCGTCCAGCTGCAATGGTCCGTCGCGACCACGTCCACGGTGCCGTCGGCGAGCGCCTCCCAGACCGCGTCGCGATCCTCCCGCGGGCGCAGCGGGGGAAAGCCGACGTAGCGTTCCCCGTCCGGCTCAAGAAACCGCTCCTCGGTCAGATAGAGATAGATCGGCCGCGTCTCGGCGAGCACGGTTGCGCCGGCGGCGCGCGCGCGGCGGATCGACTCCAGGGCGCTCGCGCTGGACAGATGAACGAAGTACGCGGGGGCGCCCGCCAGCGAAGTCATCGCAAGTCCGCGCGCGACGGCGGCGCCTTCGGAAAGCGGCGGACGGCTTGCGCCGAAGTGCTCCACGCCGTGCTTTCCGGCCCCGAGCAGCCGCTCGGTGCAATAGCCGATCAGGTGCTCATCCTCGGCGTGAATCGCGAGCAGCGCTCCGCATTGCGCGGCCGCGCGGAAGGCGCGCATGAAGTCGCGGGCGCGCGCCTCGAACCCGCTCATCATGAAAATCTTGAAGCTCGAGACACCGCGCTCGACCATGCGCGGGATCTCCGCGATCGCCTCGGGCGACGGATCGAGGATCGCGACATGAAAGCCGTAATCGATTACCGCGCGGCCTTCGGCCTTCTCGCGCCATCGCGCGACAGCGTCCGCGAGCGTGCCGCCCTCAGGCTGGAACGCGTAATCGATTATCGAGGTAACGCCGCCGGCCGCGGCCGCGATAGTTCCGGACTCGAAATCGTCGGCGGTGCGCGAACCGTACATCTCGGCGTCCAGGTGAGTGTGCGGATCGACGGCGCCGGGCATCAGGAGCATCCCGCGCGCATCGATGGTTCGCGCCGCCGGGCCGAGCGCGCCGGGCGCGGCCACCGTTTCGATCTTTCCCGCCCGCACTCCGACGTCGGCGGTGCGCGCGCCCGAGGGCGTCACGGCCGTTGCGCCCAGGATCGCCAGATCGAGCATCGCAGCGCGCGGCCTCGCTCGGGCTCAGCGGGTTCCGCCGCTGGTGCGGGCGCGTTTTCCGCGCGGGTGCGGGCGATTGCGATGCGGACGAGCCGGCTTCGAGCGGGCGCCGCCGCGAGGCGGCTTGGCGGGATGCGCCTGGTGCGAAGCGGCGAAGGGAACCAGCGCAAAGCGCGAGACTTCGGGGCGGCAGTTGATGCGAACCCGCAGCCAGAACGTGCCCAGCCCGCGGTTCGTATAGATGAAGAAATCCTCGTAGCGATTGAGCCCGGAATAATACTGCGTGCCGATTTTCAGGAACGATCGCAGTGGAGAGCCGTAGCCGGGTATGCGGACGACGCCGCCATGGGTGTGCCCCGACAGCATCACGCCCGGCTTCAGATGGCGCGCGTACAGGGCGGTGTCGGGATTGTGCGCCAGCACCACGGTGGCCTCGTCCGGGCCGACCGCGCTGAAAGCGCGCGCGGGTTCGGCGTGTCGCGACCACAGATCATCGATTCCGACCACGGTGAGAGTTTCGCCGCGCAGCGAAATGCGCCGGCTTTCATTGGCCAGCACCTCGACGCCGGCGGAACTGAGCGCTCCAACGATGCGTTCGGTGGAGGACCAGTGGTCGTGATTGCCGAGCACCGCGATCACCGCCGCGCGCGGCTTGAGCCGGGCCAGCGTGTCGCGAAACGCGCCGAGATAACGATGCATCGTCTCGGGTCCGGAAAAATAGTCGCCGGTCAGAAACACGAGGTCGGGTGTCTGCAGGTTGATCGCGGTGACCGCCTCGTGCAGGCGATCGAGGTCTTCATCGCGATCAACGTGAAAATCGCTGATCTGGCAGGCGACCACGCCGCGCAATGCTTCGCCGAGCCCGCGCACGGGCAGGTCAACGTGCACGACGTCGAGATGATCTATCGTGCGGCGCCAGATGCGATGCAGCGGGCGGAATGCCAGGCGCGGCTTCACCGCGCGGGGTTTCGAGTTGTCAGGTTTCGGGGCGATTTGCGGGGGCGCCGCAACTAATTCGGCGGTCGACATGTATCCTGCCATTCTAGAAGATTTCGAGCAGCGCGCGAAAGGTGGTTACTTCGACGATCCGATCGTCGTCGTCCACGTCCTCGTGCTCGAGTTCCCAGGTGTGGGGGTGCGGAATGTAAACCGCGCGCAGCCCGGCCCGCACCGCGGGATTGATGTCGGAGCGCGGACTATTGCCGATCATCCAGGTCCGCTCCGGATGAAGACTTGCCTGGCGCACCAGCCGGCGATAGGCGGCGACGTCCTTTTCGCGCGGGGTTTCGACCCGGCTGAACAGGTTATCCAACCCCGAGCGCTCGAGCTTGTGAAGCTGCTCATGACGCTGCCCCTTGGTGAACAGCAGCAGCGTATGGCGCTGCGAGAGCTCCTGCAGCGTGGGTTCGACGTCGGGCAGCAGCTCGCAGTGACGCTCGATAAGGCGGCTGCCGATGCGCTCAATTTCGCCGTGGACGTATCCGGAGGAGCCGTTAAGCGGCAGCGCGTCGGCGGCGCGATGCAGCGCCATCACGTACGGCCGCCGCCCATAACCAAGGCTCTGGATCAATTCCAGCTCGGCCTCTCGCACGGCGAGCTTGATCTGGTCGCGATCGATCGGAAGGCCGGCCTCGGCGAACGCGGCGACGAAGTCGTCGAAAGCCTCAAGGAAGTGGATATTGGAGTCCCAGAGGGTGTCGTCGGCGTCGAAAACGAGGTTAAGTGATTCCCGCACCCGCGCAGCCATCCTGGTGCAAGGGTATCCATGGCGGGGGCGCGGAGCAAATGGTTACCCGGCGGGGGAGCGCGGCGCGCGCGGTCCGGCAGGCAGAATCGCGAGCGCGCCGGTTTCGGGATTGCGCCCCACATAGACCTCGGTTTCGTAGACGCGGCGCAGGTTTTCCTCGGTCAGGACCTCGAGCGGCGGACCGCATGCCACCCCGACGCCGTCCTTCAGCAGCATCACGCGATCCGCATACATCGCCGCGGCGTTCAGATCGTGGAGCGTCGCGACCACCGCCATCGCGTGCTCGGCGGCAAGCTCGCGGAAGCGGTTGAAAATCGATGCGACATGCTTGAGATCCAGAAACGCGGTCGGCTCGTCGAGCAGCACCACCCTGGGCTCCTGCGCCAGCGCGCGCGCCAGGAATACGCGCTTGCGCTCGCCGCCGGAGAGCTCCTCGACGTGGCGGTGGGCCAGCGCCAGCAGCTCGAAGCGCTCGAGCGCGGCGCGCGCGATATCGACGTCGTGCGGGCTTTCGAAGCGAAACGCGCCGAGATGAGGCGCGCGGCCCATCAGGACCACCTCGATCACGGTGAATCGAAACGCGACGGTATTCTCCTGCGCCACAGTCGCCATGAGCCGCGCCCGCGAGCGGGCGTCGTAGGATTCGAGCGCGCGGCCCAGCAGCTCGACGGTGCCGCCCTGCCGGCGCATCGCGCCGTTCAGCACGCGGAGCAGGGTCGATTTGCCGCTGCCGTTGGGGCCGACGATCGCGAACACATCGCCGGGCGCCACTTCGATCGAGACGCCGCGCAGGACCGGGACCTCGGTATAGCCGGCGCGCAGGTCCGTACCACGCAGCGCGGAGGCCGCGGCGCTTGCGGTGGCGCTCACAGGGAAAGCGGCCTCCTGCTCTCGCGCCGGAGCATGTAGACGAAGAACGGGCCGCCGCACAGGGCGGTGATCGCGCCGACCGGAATCTCGGCGGGCGAGATCGCGACGCGGGCGACCAGGTCGGCGGCCACCATGAAGGCCGCGCCGCCCAGCAGCGATGCGGGCAGCAGCAGGCGATGGTCGGCGCCGAAGGCCAGCCGCAGCATGTGCGGCACGATCAGCCCGACGAAGGAGATTATTCCGCTGACGGAAACCGCCGCCCCGATCATCACCGAGGTCGCCAGGAAGATCATGCGCCGCAGGGCATCGACCTCGACCCCCAGGTGCGCGGCTTCTTCGTCGCCCAGGCTAAGCAAATTGAGGTCGCGCGCCCGATACATCAACACAGCGAAGCCGGCGGTTCCGAGCGCGCCGACGATTCCGATTTCGCGCCAGGTCGGCGCCTCCAGGCTGCCCATCAGCCAGAACAGGATCGTATGCGCGTAGTAGAAGTTGACCACGCTGTTGACCAGCATGATCGCGGCGCCCCAGAAGGCGTTGAACACCACCCCGATGAGCAGCAGAGTGAACGGTTCGAGCTGTCCGTCCACTTGGGCAAAGCGGTAGACCGCGATCGTCGAGACCAGCGCCGCGGCGAATGCGACGACCGGTACGGCGAAGTCGGCGCCGCCGATACGCGAAAAGAAGACCAGCGCGACGATCGCGCCCAGCGCTCCGCCGCCGGAAATTCCCAGGATTCCGCCCTCCGCCAGCGGATTGCGCACCAACGCCTGCAGCGCCGCGCCGACCGTGGCGAGCACGGCGCCGACCACGATTCCCATCATCACGCGCGGCAGGCGCGCCTCGAAGAAGATCGCGTGGTCGGGGCTGGTTCGATCGGCAACCGCGCGCGCCAGGCTGATATGCACGCTGCCGAACGCCGCGGCGGCGATTGCCGACGCCAGCAGCAGCATCGTGAGGGCGCCCAGCACCGTCAGCATCCGCGCCGGAGTAAGCCGCGCCGCGGCGAATAATGCGCCGGAGGCCTCGAGGCGGTCCGCGGCGCCATTCATCGGGCCGCCTCCGCCGGGGCGATGAACACGCGTGGATGAATCATCTTCGCAAGCATCTCGAGCGATTTTCCCACGCGCGGTCCGGGATGCAGAATCGGGTCCTGCGGGTAGCCGTAGACGCGATGGTTTTTTACGGCGGGAATCGTCTCGTACTTGTCCCAAAAGCGCTCCGGCGGTGTCGCTTCGCTGCCCATCCGCCCATCCAGTATCACGTCGGGATGCATCGCGATGATGTACTCGACGCTGAGGCGCGGCCACTGTTCGGAGGACGCGTCCGCGATATTGTCAGCGCGCGCGATGCGCAGCAGCTCGTCGAGGTAGGTACGGCGCCCGACCGCGATTATCGGCTCATGTCCGACCAGCATCAGGACCCGCACGGGCCTGACTCCGGCGAGTCTGTCGCGCACCGCTGCGATTTGCGCGCGCAGCCGGGCCAGCAGTGCGGCGGCGGCCGGTGCGCGGCCGACGCGCGCGCCAACCGCCGTGATGCTGTCTTCGATCTGCTCCAGAGATTCGTCCCGCACCGTCATCACCGCGCATCCGGTCGCCTCGATCGCGTGCAGTTCGCGCAGGTCGGAGGAGAGGCCCAGTCCGATCACCAGCGAGGGGCGCAGGGCGATAATCGCTTCGATATTCGGGGTGAGAAAGGATCCGACGTGCGGCAGTCTGGCCGCCGCCGGAGGAAAGTCGCAGTAGTCGGATACTCCGGCCACGTCGGAGCCGGCGCCCAGCGCGAACAACGTCTCGGTGACGGACGGAGCCAGCGAGACGATTCGCATCGGCGCGCCCGCCCGCGCGCGTGACGGCGCCACTATGCACGCGGCCAGCGCTGCGGCCAGCGCGAGTACGCGGAGTGATCCCACAGGGCGAAGGTACCCGATCGGAGCCGCGCCCGTAAGCGGGTAACCCGGCTAAAGCAAAGCGGCGACGCAGGCGCGATGCGGCTCGGTTGCTTCCGCGCGGCGGCGTCGATTAGCTTCGACATCCACGAGGAGATTTACGCCGGTGCTCAAGATCGCCGTATGCATAAAGCAGATTCCGCTGATCGAAGACGCCAACTTCGATCCCGAAACCAAAACCATCAAGCGCGACGGTCCCAACGTGATAAGCGCGTTCGACCTGCGCGCGATTTCGCTCGCCGCCGACCTGGTACAGCGCCATGGTGGCGAGACCACGGTCATCACGATGGGGCCGCCGCAGGCGCGTCAGGCGCTGGTCGATGCGCTCGCGATGGGGATGGACCGCGGGGTGCATCTGGAAGATCGCGCGTTCGCGGGATCGGACACGCTCGCAACCGCGCGGGCGCTGGCGACCTGGCTCGGGCAGCAGAACTTCGACCTTGTGCTCCTGGGCAAGTACTCGCTGGATGCTGAGACGGGTCAGGTTGGTCCCGAGGTCGCCGAGATGCTGGCGGCGGCGCAAATCACCGGCGTGCGCAAGGTCGAAATCGACGGCCGCACGATTCGCGCGGAAAGCGAAAGCGACGAAGGCTACGACGAAGTCGAGGCGCGGATGCCGGCGGTGCTTACCTGCGCGGAGCGCGTGGCGCAGCCCATCAAGATGAAACCGGACGCGCACGAAGCCGCGAAGTCAAAGCCCATACAGGCCGTGCACGTGGCCGACCTCGGCGCCAAGCCCACCGCGTTCGGGTTTGCCGGATCGCCGACCTGGGTCAAGGAGGTGCGCATCCAGAAGCAGCCCGCGGTCAAGTGCAAGATGCTCGACACGTCGGATCCCGAACGCGCCGCGGCGGCGGTGATCGAGGAACTCGATCGCGCCGGAGCGCTCGAGAGGCGGGTTCGAAAAGGCAGACCGATAGCGGTCAATCCGCGGGAGCCGTCGCGCGGCCGCGACGTGTGGGTCGTGTGCGAAGCGGATCTCGAGGGACATATCACGCGCGGATCGCTGGAGCTGCTCTCGGCGGGAGACGAGCTTGCGACCCGCCGCGGCGGCGCGCTGGTGGCGGTCGGATTTCCCGCCGCGATCGCAAAGCATGCCGGGGTGCTCGCCAGTTACGGCGCCGATCGCATCGTGGTGCTGGATAATCCCGGGCTCGACGCATATTCGCCCGCCGCGGCGGCGGAGGCGATGGCGCAGATTGTGCGCGCCCGCGCGCCCTGGGCGCTGCTGCTGCCGGCCAGCGAGCGCGGACGCGATTGGGCGCCGCGGCTTGCCGCGCGCCTGGAGCTGGGACTGACGGGCGACGCGATTGACCTGGAGATCGACGGTGAGGGCCGGATGGTCGCGCTCAAGCCGGCGTTCGGGGGCAACGTGGTCGCGCCGATTCTTTCCAAGACGATGCCGCAGATGGCGACGGTCAGGCAGGGCGTGCTCGAGCTGGCCGATCCGTGCGCGGAGCGGACCGCGCCAGTCGAGGTGTTTCATCCCGAAGTCGCGCCGCCGCTCAGCCGCCTGGTCGCTTCGCATTCCCTGTTGGATCACACGATCGCGCGGCTCGAGGGCGCGGAGGTCGTGGTTGGAGTCGGTACCGGCGTGGGCGGACCCGAAGGCGTGGCGCGCGCGGCGGAGCTGGCGCGCACGCTGGGAGCCGCGATGTGCGCGACGCGGCGCGTCACGGATAAGGGCTGGATGCCGCGGCAGGTGCAGGTGGGACTGACCGGCAAGTCGATCGATCCGCGCTTGTTCATTGCGATCGGGATTCGCGGCGCGGTGAATCACACGGTGGGAATCAAGCGCGCGCACATGGTGGTGGCGATCAACAATGATCCCGAGGCGCCGATATTCGAGCGCGCCGATATCGGGCTCGTCGCGGATTGGGCGGCGATTCTGCCGCCCCTGACCGACGCGTTGCGCAACCGCCTGCTCTAGAGGCGGGCCGCACTCAGGCGCGTACTTCGTAGAGCGCCGAGAACAGGTCGTCGATCGGCAGGCGGCGGAACTGCGTGAAGCCCGCCTCGCGCACCAGCTCGCGCGCCTTGTCCTCGCCCATGCAGGCGCCGATTCCCGCGCCGCCGCCGGCCAGCGACACGCTCATGCAGTACAGCGTGCTCATCGAGTACATCATCCGGCCCATCGGATTGATGTTGTCCTCCAGGCGCGCCGAGACATTGACCTCGACCATCAGGTAAGTGCCGCCGGGCTTGAGCGCGCGGCGTATCGCGCGCAACAGGGCCAGAGGATCGACCGAGTCGTGCACCACGTCGAAGGTCGAGATGAGGTCGAACTCGGCTTCGGGCAGCCGGGTGCCGTCCACGACTTCGAACTTGATCCGGTCGGCCAGGCCCGCGGCCTTTGCATTGTTGCGCGCGCGCTCGAGCGAGCCCGCGTGCGCGTCGAAGCCGAAGACCCTGGCCTTGGGGAACGCCTGCGCGAGCGCAATCGCGGCGCGTCCGCTGCCGCATCCGACGTCGAGCGCGCTGCCGCCGGCCTCCAGCGTCTTCATGACCTCGGGCATGGTGGGCAGCCATTTGCGGATGAGCTGGTTGCGGTACATGCCGGCCGACGAGCGTTCCATCGATTCGAACGTCTCCGGCGGATACTCGCTCTGCGAGACGCCCTTGCCGTCGCGAAACGCGCGCATCACCTGCGGCGTGACGGACAGGTTGGGGATGATGCCCTGGATGAAGCCGCCCATGAAGAACGGCGACTCCTCGCGCGCGAGGATCATCGCATGCTCCGGCGGCATCGAGAATTTGCTGGAGGCGGCGTCGTAGGCGACGTACTGCGCCGCCGTCATCGCACCGAGCCATTCGCGCAGGTAGCGCTCGCTGAGCCCGGTCTTCTCCGCGAGCTCGGCGGAGGTGACCGCGCCACCGTCGGCCAGCGCCTTGAAGATGCCGAGGCGATCGCCGATGTAGCTCATCGCGCCGAGCATCGCGGCGCCGACATCGGTGGAAACCTGCTTGGAGAAATTCTTTACCTTGTTCCAGTCAACTTGCGGCTTTGCATCCGGCACGGCTCGATACCTCCTGGGCGCCCGCAGTATCGCGCAATCGCGGGCGGGATCGCTACTGCGCGGGCTTGTCGGCGTCGGCGAAAATTTCCTGCTGCGAGGGGTCGGCGCCGCGCGCGCCCGCGTCGGCGGGATAAAGTCCGGGGCTTTCGGCGAAAGGGCGGAATTTATCGTACAGGTCGGCAAGCTTGGCCTGGTAGTAGGTAACGTTCTCGTCGGGATTTTCCGGATCGTATTCGGACGCCATCTTCGCCGCCTCGGCGACCTTGACGCGCGCGGTGCGGCCGGTGACGTAATAGGAAATCTGGTCGCCGCTCTGGTAGGGCCGCTGCGCGCGCATCGCGAGCTCGTACGGTGCGGAGAGATTGCGCCGCTTGCCGGAGACCTTCTGCCGGTAGTTGTCGAGCGAATCCTGCAGCGTTTCGGTCTTCATGATCTCGCCGATGCCGAGTTGGTGGCCCTCCAGGCGGGCGCGGTAATCCTCGTAAAGCCCGGCGATTTCGTCGCGCCGCTCCTCCATCATCAGGCGAAACATCTCTTCCATGAACCGGCGCTGAAAGCGCTCCAGCCCGCGCGACTTGAGTCCCGAGCCGCGGATGGTCATCTCGCCGGACTCATCCATCAGCACGTAGTTCTTCATCTTGTAGGAGAACATCGCGGCGTAGCTCCCGTCGATCTCAAGGCGGATTCCCGCGGGCATCGTGGTGCCCAGCTTGTCGATGATGGCGTCGGCGGCGGCGTCGTCACCCGCGGTTCCGGGCGGCGGGACGAAGTAGATGCCGTCGGTATCGACTTCGATTACCTGCGCGTCCATCGCTTCGAGCTGATCGATCGCGCGCTGGATCAGCTCGCGGCCGCGGCGCGTGACCGCGCCGGCCTGATCGAAGTCGTTGAAGTGGCCGAGTCCGAAGCCCAGGTAGCCGTAAAACGAATTAATGAGAATCTTGAAGGTCTGCTGCAGCGCCTCGATATTGCGCCGCTCCGCGCCGGTCAGCTCCTTCATCATCGCCTTGGCCTGGACGCGGAACGAGCGCAAGTCGCCGAGCAGCTTCAAGAACACGCTGAGGCGATCGGAGGCGGGCGCGTGCCCGAACTCCAGCATCAGCGACGGATACAGCGAGGTGACGTCGCAGTGGAGCACGCCGTGCGCCACGCCGGCGCGGCGGATTTCGGTGTAACCGCCGGCGACCGGCTTGGACGGTTGCGCAGCCGGAATCGAATGTCCCTCGCGCAGGTACGCGCGCGTCAGCAGCGCGTCGATCCGGGTCGCGTTCCCGCGCAACACCACGTTCTGGTACGAGTACGGAAAAATCTGCGCCTGCACGAAATAGCTGGGCGACAGCGTCGCCGCAAGTCCGCGCGTCTCGCGCGCGTCGTCGAGGGCGTACTCGAACAGGCGCTCGGGCTCGCGGGCGAAAATCTCGGTGATCTTCGAGGCGTCGATATAGACGCGGCCGGTGCGCGCGAGGCCGAAATGCATTGCCAGTTGCTTGAGCCCGAAGCCCTCGAGCTGGCGGCTGGCGATATCGTAGTGCTGCGCGAGAATCCAGGTGTCGATAATATTGCGGCCGGGAATATCGTAGCGGCGGTACGCGATGGAGCGTTCCGCGATTTGCAGGCGCGAGGGGCGCGCGCGAATCGCCGCACCGTCGCGCCCCAGGGCGAGCTTAACCTTGTGGCGCCGGGCGCGCTGCTCGATATATTCCAGGTCGAAGCGGAACAGGTTATGCCCCTCGACGACGTCCGGGTCGCGCTCGCGCATCACGCGCACCAGCTCCTCGAGCATCGCGCGCTCGTCCATCTGATCGCCGCGCAGCAGGCGCTCGAAGCCGGTTGAATCGGTGATTGAGATCGCGACGATACGGTCGCCCGCGCGCGCAGCGGAGGGAAATTCGAAGCCCGGTGAGATCAGGGTCTCGATATCTATCTGCATGCGCACCAGCGCGCCGAACTCCAGGCCCATGAAGAATGTCGCGCCGGTCATCAGCAGGTGCTGCTCGACGGGATCGGCCAGCACCAGGTAGGGCGCATCGGGCGCGTTGGGAGTCGCGCCGGTTTTGTCGCGCAGGTGGCGCTTGAGCGCGTCGAGCGTGGCGGTCGAATCGAGCGTGACCAGATGCCGATAGCGGAAGCCGCCGTCAAGGGCGCGGGTCTGGACCTCGCCCTTGAAGCCGGCCAGATGCGCGGGATCGTCGAGAATCGCGAACAGCCGAAGCGGGCGGCGCTCGCGCTCGAGCTTGCCGGCGGTGCGCTTGAATACTTCGACCTCGGTGGGTGAGACGACTTCGACCGCCACGATGCCGCCGTCGCCGGGGTCTCCGAACAGGAGCCGGTTGCTGTAAAACTGCTCGAGGATATCCTGGTAAGTGCTCATCGCGGGCGGCCCGGGAGTCGATTCTGGATCGGCCGCGGCGTCATTGATAGGGCGCGCCCGCTTACAGCGCGCCGAGCCACGCGAGCCCCGCGATAAAAATCGCGTACGCGGCGCCACCCAGCATCAGGGTGGGCGCCCCAAGCTTCGAGTCGCGCAGATTAATCCACAGGATCGCCGCCGAAGCGAGCGCGATCGCGGCGCCGAGAATCTCGGCGTGGGTGAGATGCCACGGCGTGAACGCGATTCCAAGCGCCACCGGGATGCACGACTGGAAGACCATCGCACCCGTGATATTCGCCAGTGCCAGGTGATCCTTGCTTTGCCGGATCCAGACCACCGAATTGTATTTCTCGGGCAACTCCGTCGCGAGCGGACTCAGGATCAGTGAAAGTACCCCCGGATTGAGCCCGGCGTGACGCGAAAACAGGATCACCTGGTCCACGAACTCGATCGCGCCGAACAGGATTGCGAGCACTCCCGCCGCGACCTGTAGCGCGGTCGTCCATCCGCGGGGAGCGATTCCGTTGCCGCCGAGCAGCGCCTCGAAATACAGCCCGTGCTCGACCTCGGCGCCCTCCGCGCGCTCCAGCCGGAGCATTACGGCAATGTAGGCGCCGTACACCACCAGCAGCGCCCCCGCCATGATCTGCCGCGCGAGCAGCGAAAGGTTGCCGAAACCACATAGCAAAACCACCAGGAATATCGGGATGAAGAAGCCGAGGTCGCGCCGCGCATCCTCGCGCACGACGCGCAATGCGACCTGGCCGCGCCGGCCCCGGAACGCGAGCGCGGCGACGCCCATCACCAGCAGCGCCACGGTCGAGAGCATCAGGGGTGCGCCGATAATCGCGCCCACGCCGACGGCGTCGTGCGCTGCGGGGGAATCGCGCCCGGTCAGCAGCGCGACAGCCGGGACGAAAGTCTCGGGCAGGGCGGTGCCGACGGCGGCCAGCACGCTGCCGACGGCCGCTTCGGCGATGCCGAGCTTATGCCCCGCCCATTCGACGCCATTTGTAAAAAGTTCCGATCCGGTAAGGATAATCAGGAAGCTGAGCGCGAGGATGGCGGCGTGAACAATCACAATTAGCCCTGGATGAATGAAGCAAACCGAGGTGGTATTGCGTCGAACATATGCAGGCAAGGGCGTGATTTCCAGTTGCTGGGCCGCAAGCGTGGTGCGGCGGGCAAAGATGATGCAGCGCGGCGGGCCGGTCGTGCTTATATTTATCCAACGGGTGTCGGTGGCCCGCGGGCGTGGCTTGAAAATGCTTCCCGGCGACCAGGCCGTGACCAGTGCGGTGCCGGGAAATTTGACTCGTCTGAAGGCAGGGCGTAGCGTGCAGCGTTTGGCACCTTTACCTTGCCTTTTTGTGACCGCCTGTATTATTGAAGCACTTTAATCCCCGGCCAGCCCGTCGGCAGGCCCAAACGACCGCGACCAGGTGCTGAAAACCGTCACGGACGGAAATTAGAGAGCATGAAGCAGAAGCACGAAGGTAAAGACCTGCAGGGATTGGTGGACCTCGGACGTGAGCAAGGCTACCTGACCTTCGAGCAGGTCAACGACTTTCTGCCCCAGGACGTCGCCTCGCCGACCGATCTGCGCGCGGCGCTCGACAGCTTCGAGGATCTGGACATCAAGGTTCTCGAGGAAGTCCCGGCCGAAAGCCCCGATACCGAAGCTGACGGCGAGGCCAAGGAAGAGCCCGAAGAGGCGGCCGAGACGCCCCCCGACACGCTCGGAGAATCCTCGGACCCGGTCCGGCTCTACCTCAAGGAGATGGGCAACTTCCAGTTGCTCTCGCGCGAGCAGGAGGTCGAAATCGCCAAGCGGATCGAGGCGGGTGAAAATGAGGTCGAGGAAGAAGTCCTCGGCTCGCCGGTCACGCTCGAATATATCGTCAACCTGGCTGACGGAATTCTCATCGGTGAACGCGACATCCGCGAGATTTTCGAGGACACCGAGGACACGTCGGCTGATTCGGAAGAGGAGCGCGGTCCCGAGGCCGACGAGCGTCAAATCAAGCGGTTGACCGGCCATCTCAAGAAGCTCAAGGAAGTTCGCTCCAAGCTCGAGCAGGCGGAAAAGCGGATGGGGGTGCGCAAGCCCGCCGCCCACAAGAAGACCGCGGCCCCGCACAAGCCGACCAAGACCGAGAAGACCTTTGTGCGGCTCAAGGAGCGCCTGAAGAAAGATCTGCGCGCGATGCAGCTGTCGCGCAAGCTCATCGAGACCATCATCGAGCGGATGCGCGAGATGCTGCGGCAATATGTCGACGCTCATCGCATGATTGAGACCTACGAAGAGGCGACCGGCCGCTCGCGCACCCAGCTCAAGAAGGAGGCGGCCGAAGCCGAAGACCGCCGCCACGTCCTGAAGGTAAACGACTCGCGAGAAAACCTGCTCGATATCGCCGCCAATATCCGCGGCTCCGAAAAAACGATGCGCGAGATCGAGGCCCACGTCAGGGCCTCCGGCGAGCAGTTCGCGCATTCGATCGAAGTGATCGCGGCCGGCCAGGACAAGAGCCGCCGCGCCAAAAAGGAATTGACCGAGGCCAACCTGCGCCTGGTCGTCAGCCTTGCCAAGCGTTATACCAACCGCGGGCTGGGCTTCCTCGATCTAATCCAGGAAGGAAATATCGGCCTGATGCGCGCGGTCGACAAGTTCGAGTACCAGCGCGGTTACAAGTTCTCCACCTACGCGACCTGGTGGATCCGCCAGTCGATGTCGCGCGCTATAGCGGACCAGGGCCGCACCATCCGTATCCCGGTTCACATGGTTGAGACCATCAACAAGCTGCTGCGCGTCACCCGCCTGCTCGTGCAGCGGTTGGGACGCGAGCCCGGACCCGAGGAGATCGCGGAGCAGATGGAGATGCCGCTGGACAAGGTCCAGAAGGTGCTCAAGATCGTAAAGGAACCGATCTCGCTCGAAACCCCGATCGGCGACGAAGAAGAAAGCTCGCTGGGCGATTTCGTCGAGGACGAGCTGGCGCCTTCGCCCGTCGAGGCGGCGATCCAGGGCAATTTGGGCGAACAGACCCGCAAGGTGCTCGCGACGCTTACGCCGCGCGAAGAGCAGATCCTGCGCATGCGCTTCGGAATCGGTCAGAAGACCGATTACACGCTCGAAGAGGTCGGCAAGCAGTTCGCCGTCACTCGCGAGCGCATCCGCCAGATCGAGGCCAAGGCGCTGCGCAAGCTGCGCCAGACCGGGCGCTCGCGCAATCTGGAGGGATTCCAGGAGCGCGAATAGCGCCTGCCGGAAATTACCACCGTACCTGCGGCCCCGATGCGATCGCATCGGGGCCTTTTTTTGCCTCGCTTGCCCGTGCGCCGAATCCGCGCAGGCTAAATTTCCTCACCGCGCCCCGGATTCGCCCATTTCCGTCAATTTGTAGCCGGAGAATAACGACCTTTCCGATGATTTGTTGAGAATTTCTGTGGAAGGACTGACGCGGAACGTGGAAACTCCGGGGGTATGGTAGACGGCAATAAAGCTAACGCAACTTATCAAAACGTAAATTTTGGTGCGTTGATCGCTGCCGCATTGGCCGCGTCATTGGTCGTCGCGACGATGGTTACCGCCATCGCCGCCGCGACCGGCGACACGACCGCGGACCTTGTTCTCGGCCAGGAAAATTTGGTTCAAGGCGGCACGAACCGCGTCGATGCGCAGGGATTGGGTTTCCCTGGTGCGGTGGCAATCGACTCCGCAGGTCATTTGTTCGTCGCGGACACCGCCAACAGCAGAGTGCTCGGATGGAGCAGCGTGGCGGCACTTACTTCGGGACAAAGTGCTGACCTGGTGATCGGGCAGCCGGACGGCCTGTCATGGCTGTGCGACCTCGGAGGCGCGGCGTCTGCTTCGACGCTATGCGGACCGCGCGGGCTTGCGCTCGACGCGGCAGGCGACCTGTACGTTGCGGATACGGGCAACAATCGCGTGCTGGTCTACGCTCCGCCCTATGCGAACGCGGATTGTTCGAGCACGCCGTGCATCGGTGCGGCGGCGACGACGGTGTTCGGCCAGAATGGGAGCTTCACGTCGAGCGCCGCCAACGTGAGCGGAACCAACGCGTCGTCGCTGTCGGCTCCAGCCGGTGTGGCGGTAGACAGCGCTGGCAATCTGTTCATCTCGGACGGGTCCAACAACCGGGTGCTGGAATTCAACACGCCGCTTAACTCCGGGAGTGGCGAGAACGGGGCGGGCGACGCGGTTGCCGACATGGTGTTCGGGCAAGGCGGGCTCTTCACCAGCAACCTGGGCAACAACGGCGGAGTAACGAAGTCGAGTCTTCTCTATCCGCAGGGAATCGCGCTCGACACCAGCGGAAATCTCTACGTCGCCGACGATTGGAATAGCCGCGTGCTGGAGTACAACACTCCGCTCAACCCGTCGAGCAGCGAGACCGACCCTGGCAACACCGTCGCGGACAACGTCTTCGGTCAGGGCGGAGACTTCACTCAATCCTTAGCGAACTACAACGGCGTCACCGCCGACAGCCTGGAATATCCGCAAGGTGTCGCGGTGGATACCGCGGGCGATCTCTTCGTCACCGATCGCTCGAACAATCGCGTGCTCGAATACAACACCCCCTTGGATTCCCTAAATCTCCTGACGGGGGCGGGCGACTCGACCGCCGATGCAGTCTTCGGCCAGCCCGACACCAGCACCAATCTGTGCGGAAACGGGAACCTTGGAAACGCGCCGCTGGATGCCAGCGGGCTGTGCTTTCCCACCAACGTGGCGATGGACTCGCTCGGGAACGTTTATATCGCCGACTCCGGGAACAGTCGCGTGCTCGAATACAACACGCCGTTCAATGCCAATAGCAGCGAGAGCGGCGCAGGCAATATGGTCGCTGACCTGGTCCTCGGGCAGGTGGGGTTTGGATACGGCAGCGTCAACCTGGCCGACGCGCGCGGGCTCGATTTTCCCACCGACATCGCGGTGGACGGGCTGGGCCACGTCTTTGTCGCCGACCAGTACAACAACCGCGTGCTTGGATGGTCTGACTCAAGCGCACTGACCAGCGGGCAGGCCGCGACGCTGGTTATCGGTCAGCCCGACATGAATTCCTACTCGTGCAATCGCGGCGGTATCAGCCCCGAAGCATCGACGCTGTGCGATCCAATTGGAGTCGCGGCCGACGCAGCGGGAAATCTCTACGTGGTCGATTCGTCCAACAACCGGGTGCTCGAGTACAATACCCCGTTTGACTCCAAGAGTAACGAGCCCGGGGCCGGTGACGGAGTTGCCGACCTGGTTTTTGGTCAGGGCGGGAGCTTCACCTCCAACGTATCCAATCTCGGCGGAATCGGTGCGGGGAGCTTGAGCTATCCGGCGGGCGCCGCGCTCGACGGCGTGGGAAACCTGTACGTTGCCGACTCCAGCAACAGCCGTGTGCTGGAATACAGCACGCCGCTCACCAGCTCGAGCGGCGAATATGGCGCAGGGGATACGACCGCCGACCTGGTCTTCGGCCAGTCGAGTTTTACCGCGCAGGTCTTCGGAGTGGGCGCGTCGGCGCTCAACTATCCGCAGGGCGTCGCGGTCGACTCGTCCGGCAACGTGTATGTCGCGGACTCGAACAACAATCGCGTCGTCGAGTACAACACGCCGCTGAGCCAATCGACCGCCGTATCAGGTTCGGGAGACACGATCGCCGACAACGTGTTCGGACAGGGAGGCAGCCTGTCCACTAACAGCTACGGCGTCGGCAGCGACGCGATGAACTACCCGCAGGCGGTCGCAGTCGATTCGCTCGGCAACGTGTACGTCTCGGACTCGTACAACTCCCGCGTGCTGGAATACAGCTCGCCCTTAAATGGCTCTAGCGGCGCGGGCGCCTTCACGGCGGATCTGGTGTTCGGTCAGCCGGACTTTCAGTCTTCGGACTGCGCTGATGGATACGCGCCGGACCCGCCGGTTTCCGCCAATGGGCTATGCTACCCATTCGGAATCGCGGTCGATTCGGCGGGGAATCTCTACGTCGTCGATAACGAGAATTCCCGCGTGGTGAGATTCGACCAACCGCTGGTTGCGCCATCGCCAACGGCAACTGCAACGGCAACAGCAACCGCGACTGCAACGGCGACCGCGACTGCAACTGCAACTGCAACACCGACAGCAACCCCGACTCCGAGCGCGGGCGCGAAGTTGACCGTCAGTCCGATGCATCTGAACTTCGCCAAGACGGCGCCGGGGCAGACATCGACGGCGCAGTTCTCGATCGCCAACCACGGCTCCGGCGAACTGGTCGGGAACGTGGCGGCGCCCGGCGCGCCGTTCGCTATCGTGTCCGGCGGCGGAGACTTTGCCTTGGCGGCGGGCTCGAGCATCACGGTTACGGTCGAGTTTGCACCGCAGGCGGCTGGGACATTCAGCGATGCGGTGGCGATTACCAGCAGCGATCCAAGCAAGCCATCGAACATCGTGACAATTCAGGGCAAGTCGCAATGACGGGCCGCGAAGCGCGTGATGCGACGGAGGCGAATCGCTCAGGAGACCGCGGGCGAGGCGCGAATGACGTCGGCAATTACTCCGGCATGGAGCAGCCGCTCGATCTCATTCGTGCTAAACCCCGCGGCGGCGAGCACCTCGCGGGTGTGCTCGCCCGCCAGTGGTGGACGGGTGATCTTCCCGGGCGTGTCGCTCAGCTTGGAGGGGAGCCCCGTGGTTTGAATCTCGCCGAGCACCGGATGCGCCAGGCGCAGGACCATCTCGCGTGCCGCCGTCTGCGGATGATTCAATATCTCCTGGACGGTCAGGATCGGTCCGGACGGAATGCCCTCGCGGTTCAGCAGCTCGATCCAGTACGCGGAGGGATGCGCCTTCAGCGCACTATCGATCTCCGCGGTGAGCGCGTCGCGATTGCGCACTCTTGAGGTGGTGGTCTTGAAGCGGGCGTCGTCGAGCAGGTCGGGGCGCCCGATGAGTGGCGCGAGCTTTTGCCACATCGCCTCGTTCCCGCACGCGATATTGAACGGGCGATCCGAGGCGTGAAACACGCCGTGCGGTGAGGAGAGCGGGTGATGGTTGCCGGCGGGACCGGGAGTCTTGCCGGAATCGAAATAGATCCCGGCCGACCAGCTCAGGATGCTCAGGATCGATTCGAGCAGTGAGGTCTCGACCCGCTGTCCGCGGCCGGTCCGATGGCGCGCCTCGAGTGCGAGCAGGACTCCCTGCGCCGAGCATACGCCCGCCAGCAGGTCGCAGATCGCGATTCCGACCCGCATCGGTCCGCTCTCCGCAGTGCCGGTCACGCTCATGAGCCCCGACATCCCCTGTGCAATCTGATCGAATCCCGGAAAGTCGCGCAGCGGCCCGGTCGAGCCCCATCCCGAGATGCTGCACGTGATGATGCGGGGGTTGCGCGCGGCCAGCGCTTCATAGCCGAGCCCGAGCGCGTCCATCACGCCGGGGCGGAAGTTGTCCACCACCACGTCGGCGCCGTCGATCAGCCGGAGCAGGGCGGCGCGTCCTTCGGCGGTTCTGGTCGAAATGCGCACGCTCTTTTTGGAGCGATTGGTGCACAGAAAGAAATAGCTGTCGCGGCCATCATAGCGGCCGGTTTCCGAGCGAGGGCTGGTCACCGGCTCAACCTTAATCACCTCCGCTCCGTAGTCGCCCAGGATCTGGGTGCAGAAAGGACCGGCGAGGTAGCGCGTCAGATCGATTACCTTGATTCCGGCAAGCGGCGGTGATTGCGACATATTTCGATTCGCTCCGCGGCGGGGTTGCGACCCGTCCAGTGACCGAAACAGTGACCCTGATCGTTCGTCTTACAGATAGAGGGATAGTGGCTTGAACTCAAATTCCGTCCATATAATCGGGCGTTACCTATGAAGCAGCTCTTGTCCAAGACCACCGCCCGGGTTTTGGTCGTGCTTGCCCTGGCAGGCGCGATTGTCTGGTATTTCACGCGAAATTCCGCAAGCGGGGTCCGCTACTTGACCGCACCGGTGACCCAGGGGCCGGTCATCCGCGCGGTCAGCGCCACCGGCACGGTCAACCCGGTGACTATCGTGCAGGTGGGCAGCTATGTATCCGGCCCGATTGTGGCGCTTTACGCCGACTTCAACTCGCCGGTCAAGCAGGGACAGCTGATCGCTAAGATCGACCCGCGTCCGTTCCAGGTCAAGGTCGATGAATCCAAGGCGGCGCTGGCCAATTCACGGGCCCAGCTCGGAAAGGATCAGGCGAATCTTGCATATCAGAAGATCACTTACGAACGCGACGAACAGCTGGGAAAGGAAAATGTCGTCTCGAAGGATACCGTCGACAGTGCGTTGAATTTGTGGCGGCAGGCGCAGGCCCAGGTCGCGCTCGATAAGGCCGCCATCCAGCAGGCGCAAGCCAACCTCCAGGACACGCAGGTCAACCTGAATTACACCAATATCGTGTCGCCCGTGGACGGAACCATCGTGTCGCGCAACGTGGACGTTGGGCAGACGGTGGCGGCGAGTTTTCAGACTCCGACGCTGTTTCTGATCGCGAAAGACCTGACCAAGATGCAGGTCGATACCAACGTAAGCGAGTCGGATATCGGCAACGTGCGCATCGGCCAGCACGCTCAATTCACCGTCGATGCATACGGCGACCGCCCGTTTGACGGCATCGTCGGGCAGGTTCGTCAGGCGCCCATCACGGTGCAGAACGTCGTGACTTACGACGTGGTGGTGGAGGTTGCCAATCCCGAATTCCAGCTCAAGCCCGGGATGACGGCGAACGTGACCATCGTCACCGCGCGCACCGACAACGTGGTGCGCATTCCGGCCGACGCCCTTCGCTTTCATCCGAAGGACGTCGCTCGTGCGCAATCGCCGGTCGCCCGCAATTCCCAACTAGCTGGAAGCAGCGTGAAGGTCTGGGTGCCCGACGGCTCGGGCGTGCAGCCGGTCGCGCTCACGACCGGTCTCAGTGACGGAGTCTGGGTCCAGATGATAAACGGCCCGCTGAAACCTGGCGATCAGGTCGTCACCGAAGAGGTGCGCGACGGCGCAGCGCGGGCGACGCCACCACCGTCCGGCATGCACTTCCCGCACTGACGTGAAGCAGCTCAATTCGATAGTGCCGCCGGTAATCGAGATCGTGGACCTGTGGAAGGTTTACAAGCTCGGCGAGGTCGAGGTGAACGCGCTGCGCGGCGCAAGCCTGCGGATCGAACGCGGCGAGTTCGTAGCGATCATGGGCGCCTCGGGCTCGGGCAAATCCACGCTGATGAACGTGCTCGGATGCCTCGATCGTCCGACCAGCGGGCGCTATCTGCTCGAGGGCGAAGATGTTGCGGCGCTCCGGGAAGAGGATCTCGCGGCGGTGCGCAGCAGCAAGATCGGCTTCGTATTCCAGAGCTTCAACCTGCTGGCCCGCACCAGCGCCCTTGAAAACGTCGAGTTGCCGCTGTTCTATTCGCAGCGGACCGGTGATGACGCTCGCGCGCGCGACCGAACTGCTTACGATGCTGGGGCTCAAGCGGGCGCGAGCAGAACTATCCCAACCAGCTCTCGGGCGGACAGCAGCAGCGCGTCGCGATCGCGCGGGCGCTGATCAATCGCCCCGCGATCCTGCTGGCCGACGAGCCGACCGGCAACCTCGACAGCGCGAACTCCGCGGAGATCATGGAGGTCATTCGCCGCCTCAACCGCGAACAGGGCATCACGGTACTCCTGGTCACGCACGATCAGGACATCGCGGACTACGCCGATCGCACCGTGACGTTTCGCGACGGGCAGATTGTTTCTGACACGCGCACCGCGCCTTCCGCGCCGCATTCGCAGGCGGGCGTCTCCGTTTCGCCATCGCAGTCCGCCGCCGCGCAGGGAGGCGATTTCTGGACCTTCGGCACGATGGCGGTGACCGCCGCGGCGCGCGCGCTGCGGCGCAACAAGATGCGCGCGGCGCTCACGATGCTGGGGATTTTCATTGGCGTCGCGGCGGTGATCGCGATGGTGGCGGTGGGCGACGGCGCCAGCGCGTCCGTGCAGGCGCAAATCGCGAGTCTCGGCACCAATCTGATGGTCGTGCTGCCAGGCGCGACGACCTCCAACGGCGTTCGCGCCGGATTCGGCAGCATCTCGACGCTGACCACCGCCGACGCGGACGCTATTAGCAAGCATGCCGGCGCCGTGGCCGCGGTCAGTTACCTCGATCGGCAGGTTTCGCAGGTCGTGTACGCCAACCAGAACTGGAGCACCAGCATCAACGGCGTTACCCCTTCGTACCTGACGATTCGCGACTGGCCGGTGGCGGCCGGACGCGACTTCACCCAGGAAGAGGAGACCGGCGCCGCGCCGGTGTGCCTGCTCGGGCAGACCGTCGCAAGCAACCTCTTCCCCGACGGGGTCAGACCCGGTCGGCGCCACGGTTCGCGTGAAAAACTTTCCGCTGCGGGTAATCGGCGTGCTTTCGATCAAGGGTCAATCCAATTTCGGTCAGGACCAGGACGACGTGGTGCTGTTGCCGTTTACCACCGCCGAGCGCAAGGTGCTGGGAACCTCGCAAGTTACCGCGGCGGTCGCCTCCGCGACCACGGGCTCCACGAATCCGGTGCTCAACCCGTACGCCGGCGTCCCGGTCACCAACTCTCAGAGCCCCATGTATCAGACGAACCTTACGATCATCAATCCGTTCGGCAACCCACCGAAGATATCGGGCGTCGTCAATCTGATTTTCGTCAAGGCGCGCAGCGCCGCCGACGTGCCGCTCGCGCAGCGCGAGATTACCGCAGGTTCTGCACGACCGCCATCGAATCCAGCCGGGTCAGGACGACGACTTTACGGTGCGCAGCCTGAACGAGGTTGCGCAGGCCTCCGAGTCGCGCCAGCCACGTGATGGCGATCCTGCTCGCCACGGTCGCGTCGATCTCGCTGCTGGTCGGCGGAATCGGGATCATGAATATCATGCTGGTCAGCGTGACCGAGCGCACCCGCGAGATCGGCATCCGGATGGCGGTCGGCGCGCGCCGCATCCACATCATGCTGCAGTTCCTGGTCGAGGCGGTGATGCTGAGCGTGATGGGCGGAGTGGCGGGCGCGGTTTTGGGGGTCGTGGTATCGAAAATGATTTCGGTAGTAGCTCGACTGGCCGACCTTGCTGTCGCCCGCGGCGATCGTGGGCGGGTTCCTGTTCTCGGCGGCGGTGGGTGTGTTCTTCGGCTATTATCCGGCGCGCAAGGCCTCCAGGCTCCATCCGATCGAAGCGCTCCGCTACGAATAGGAATCACTGGATCGGGTGGGCCGCCGGGGGCGCGCCTGTGCCGCCGTTGGATCGAGAAATACGCGCGATGCGGCACGGTTGCCGCGCCGCGCGGGCAAATTTGCAACGTCTTGCTACAATTTGTGCGCACCAATCTGTCTAAATGTAGCAATTAGCCAAGCAAACTCCAGCACTGCCGGCAGAAGATGGCTTGGACCAGCTTTTGCACCTATGGCCGGGACGGAGGTTCTGCTCATGGCAAAGCGCGGTCAGAAAGTGGGGATCGCGACCCTCGCCTCGTGCGTCGCGTCGCTAATGCTGGTCGCGGCGGCCAGCGCGGGCGTCAGTCCCGGCGATACTATCGGGCCGAACAATGCCTCCAACGTCCGATCCCTTGTGTCACCGGGCGTCTATTACGCGGTGAAGCACGGGATGCGCATGAATATCGTGCCCACCCAGCGCATCGAATGGCCCCCGCCATATCGCGAGGCGACTGAAAAATACTCGCAGCAGGTGCGGCTCAGCGAGGATCGCCGCAGCCTGGTCGGCTACGTCGCGGGACAGCCCTTCCCGCTGCTCGATCTGAACGACCCGAATATCGCGGCAAAGCTGGTCTGGAACAACGTATTTCGCCCGATCAGCACCGATGACTACGACCTGCGCTTTTACGACTGCCAGACCCAGTACGTAAGACCCGGCCAGGAGCAGCGCATAATCGACGATATCGAGGTCGGCCACTATGCCGGTTACGACCTGGTGGGCCGCACCGAGGTCCAGCCGCTGCCGATCGACCCCGACTTCCGCATAAGCAATCGCCTGTGGCTATTCGCGCTCTACCCGATTCTGGCGCCCGAGGATGCACGCGGTCAGGGGCTCATCCGATACCGCTATGCTGATCCCGACCGCGGTGACGACAGCTGGGGATGGGAGCCCGGCGCGCGGCGCGTCAAGCGGCTCAACGAGGCGATGCTGAGCACGGCGACCGGAGCACAGACCTACGATCCCGATCACTACTCCGGTTTCAATCCCAAGACCGAGGAGTACAACTACCGCTTCCTGGGCCTGAAAAACATGCTGGCGAGCGTCCACGCCCGTTACTCGCCCGAGGTCACCTGTCCTTACGACGGCGGCGCGACGGCCTGCCCCGAAGATTGGGAGATGCGGCGAGTCTATATCGTCGATGCGATCCCGCGCCGCGACCGCAAGGATGCGATGGGCGCGCTCGATCGCGACACCGTCATTTACCTCGACTCCGAGGTATGGTTCGAGCCTTACATCGACACCTACGATCGCAAGGGGCAGCTTTGGCGCGCGCACATCTACTGGCTGACCTATCGCGATCGTCCGGTTCCCGACGCCCGCGTGGCGGTCTATCCGTTCAGGCGCGAATTTGTAGTGGGCACGGCTTCGATCGACGTCCAGGGCGGGATCTCAACGATGTGCTATCTGCCCGGGCAGCACACGCCCGAGCGCGAATGCTGGTACATCAACATGGGCGCCGTGAACAAGGGCTTTTTCACTATCAAGGCGATGGTTGCCGCGGCGCCGTAAGCGGCTCGCATAACATCGATCGTTCCCCCGGCGGCGCTGAGGCTGACCGCTGACACCCCGGTCAGAGCCTCCGCGCCGCCGCTTCTGATTCGCAGTATTTTGCACATTAATGCGCTCACATGCATCTGACTGTAAACAGATGCAGTAGCTCATCTGGGTTGACGGACAAGTATTGAGTGGAGCAAGCTTTAGAGGTTTCGACCTATTCAGGAGGTGCCTCTAATGGCGAAGCGTGTTTCGGTTCTGACACTGTTCGCCGGCGCCGCTGCGATCCTTGCGATTTCAGCCTTGCCGACGGTCTCCGGTGCGGCGGTTAAGCCCGGAGATTTTATTTCCGCCAAAACTGCGAACAAGGTCAAAGGTTTGGTCTCCCCTGGCGTTTACTGGAAGGTGGAGCGTGGGATGGCGATGAAGATCGTGCCGAGCTCGACCATCGATTGGCCGCCGCCCTATCGTGACGCGACTGAGAAATATGCGTCGCAGGTTCGGCTCACTCCGAATCACCGGAGCCTGATCGGTTATGTGGCTGGACAGCCTTTTCCGCTGCTCGACCCCAACGACCCCTATGTGGCCGAGAAGATCATCTGGAACAACGTCTTCCGCCCGATCACGACCGACGACTACGACCTGCGCTACTTCGAGTGCCAGGCTCAGAACGTCCGCCCCGGCGAAAGCCAGAGGATCATCAATGACACGATGGTTGGGCACTACGCGGGCTATGCTGAGATCGGGCGCACGGAAGTCAATCCAGTCCCGGTCGATCCCGATTTCAAGAAGACCGGCCGCATGTGGCTGTTCGGTCTCTATCCGCTGCTGGCGCCTGAAAATGAGCGTGGCGTTGGGCTGATTCGCTGGCGATACGCAGATCCGCACGAGGCTGATGCCGCGTGGTCATACAATGCCGGCTCGCGCAGGGTACGGCGCTTGAACAACGCGATTCTGAGCACCAGCACCGACGTGGCGAGCGCATGGAATCCGGACCACTATTCGGGCTTCAATCCCAAGACCGAGTGGTACAACTACAAGTTCCTGGGCGACAGGAACATGCTTGCCTGCGTGCATGCGGCTCACTCGCCCGAAATCACCTGCCCCTACGACGGTGGCGCGTCGATCTGCCCCGAGAATTGGGAGATGCGCCACATGTACGTCGTTGAGGCGATGCCGCGTTACAACGTTGACAATACCCTGCAAGGGCGCAACGTCGTGTACATCGACTCCGAGGCGTGGTTTGAACCTTACGTGGACGACTACAACCGCCGCGGCGAGCTGTTCCAGAACTTCCTGTACTTCCTGGCCTACCGCGACCGTCCGGTTCCCGACGCGCGCATAGCGATCTATCCGTTCAAGCGCGAGTTCGTGGTTGCCTCGAATTCGACTGACGTGCAGGGCGGCGTATCCAGCGTATGCTACCTGCCGAGCCGCAACAGCCCCGAACACGAGTGCTGGTACATCAATATGGGCGCGGTCAACAGGAGCTTCTTCACTCCGCTGGCGATGCAACAGGCGGCGCAGACCGGAATGTAACCGCCGCCGTCACCCGCATCGGACAAACCTGCAAATGGGGCCGATGCGCCGCCTGAGGCGGCGCATCGGCCTTTTGTTCGTCGCGCCTGGTCCTGTTGCGACGGAAATTTGACCATTGGCACGCTTGACGCTGCGGTTTTTGAATCCGTCTATCTGAAGCTATGCCCCTGCTCAACGCAGGGGTAAGCAGTGGAATTTCGGAGCTGGTAGCCTTACCAGTACGCGCTCAGATGGGTAGGAGTCGTGATTCTACCGCTCAAGTCAGCGCAAGCGCTGGCTTGGACCTTCAGAATGACAGGCTCAGAGAGGGGGACGAGCAACGTGACCCACCACCGGAAAGTCTCGCAGCTTGCGGCATAATGTGAAAAATGTTCAATTGAACACGGTCCCGTGTCCAACACCGGCGCGGGGGAGCTTCGTCCTAGTCCCACGAGGCTCTCCGCGCCGGTACCTTTTTCGGGACCTGGCGGCGTTTAGGTCCGCCGCCGCACCACGCCCCGGTTATTCGACGGTCACCGATTTCGCCAGGTTGCGCGGTTGATCGATGTCCGTGCCGCGCTCGGCGGCGACGTGATAGGCGAGCAGCTGCAGCGGAATCGTCATCAGCACCGGCGTCAGCATCGAGTTCGTGGCGGGCACCTCGACCACCTCCTGCGCAATCGCGCGCAACTCATCGGTGGCGCAATCGGTGACCGCGATAATCCGCCCGCCGCGCGATTCGACTTCGCGCAGGTTGCTCAGCGTCTTCTCGAACAGCGCGTCGTTGGGAATCAGCACCACCACCGGCAGCCGCTCATCGATCAACGCGATCGGTCCGTGTTTCATCTCGCCCGCCGGGTATCCCTCGGCATGGATGTAGGAGATTTCCTTGAGCTTGAGTGCGCCCTCGAGCGCGACGGGATAGTTGATTCCGCGGCCGAGGTACAGGAAGTCGCGCGCGCTGGCGTACTTGCGCGCGATCGTCTGGATCTGGTCTTCGCGCTCAAAGATCGCCTTGATCTGCCCCGGAATCGCAAAGGCCGGCGCCAGCAGCGCTTCCACCTGCGCCTCGCTGAGCCGTCCCATCCGCGCCGCCGTATGGATCGCGAACAGGTAGTAAGCCTCGATCTGCGTGATGAAGCATTTGGTGGTCGTGACGCTGATCTCGGGACCGCATCGCGTGTAAAGCTGCGCGGCGGCTTTGCGCGCGATCGACGAATCCACCGTGTTGGTCAGCGCGATCAGATGCGCCCCGCACGCGCGCCCCGCTTCCATCGCGGCCAGCGTGTCGGCGGTCTCGCCCGACTGCGACACCGCGAACATCGTGGCGTGCGCGTCGATCGGCGGATTGCGGTAGCGGAACTCCGATGAGTAATCGACTTCGACCGGAATCGCGGTCAGCTCCTCGATCATGAACTTGCCGATGAGCGAGGTGATCCATGACGCGCCTGCGCTGACCATCACGATCCGCGAAATCGCCTTGGGCCCTCCGGCCGGCAACAGCTCGCTCTCGAACCGGACCTGTGCCGAGCCGGGCGTCGCGCGCCCCGCCATCGTGTCGATCCACGCCTGCGGCTGCTCGGCGATTTCCTTGCGCAGATAGTGTTTGAAGCCGCCCTTGGTGGCGGCCACCGCGTCCCACTCGATTCGCCGCGGCTGGCGCGCTACCGGAGTTGCGTCGAACTTCATCAGCCGCACGCCCGCGGCGGTCACCTCCGCAAGCTCCCCGTCCTCCAGCACCATCGTCGAGCGCGTATGCTCCAGGATTGCCGGGATGTCGGACGCGATGAAATTCTCGCCCTCGCCGAGCCCCAGCACCAGCGGCGTTGCGGTCTTGGCGGCCACCAGCTTGCCCGGGGCGGTCTCCGACAGCACCACGATCGAGAAAGATCCGCGCAGCTCGGCTACCGCGCGGCGCACCGCCTCGGTCAAATCCATCCCGGTCTTCACCAGCTCCTCGACCAGGTGCGAAATAAGCTCGGTGTCGGTTTCCGAGCGCAGCTTGTGCCCGCGCGCGATCAGTCCCGCGCGCAGGTCGAGATAGTTCTCGACTATGCCGTTGTGAATCACGGCGACCGGACCGGCCTTGTGCGGATGAGCATTTTCCTCGGACGGGCGCCCGTGCGTGGCCCATCGCGTGTGTCCGATTCCGATATTTCCCGCCAGCGGAGTCTCGGCGAGCAGGTTGCGCAGATTTTCCAGCTTGCCCTTGGCGCGGCGGATTCCCAGCTTGCCGTTTTCGTCCAGGGTCGCGATGCCGGCGGAGTCATAACCGCGATATTCAAGGCGCCTCAGCCCGTCGAGCAGAATTGGAAAGGCCGGGTTCGGTCCCACGTATCCGACTATTCCGCACATGGCATCCTCCTGACCGCCGCCGCGCGCGGCCGGTCGTTCTGAGTCCGATCGATTGATCTCTCCATCCTTCCTGGCTCCTTGCGCTCCGCTCCCGGAGCGACTGCGCGCGCACGTTCGGGCGCGCGGATTAAGCCGGGCGGCGCCGGCCGCGGACCGGAGAATTCCGGACGCGCGGTCGCTACTTCAGGAGGCTATGGCTGAAACGGGAGAGTTTAGTGGGAAAAAATCAGAGCCTGATGCTCTGTCACTCGAGGCGGTTTTTGTCGCGCGGTCACCCGCGCGGTTTGTTCGCCCCTATCGACCGTGAAGCCGGGAAGCCATCCGCCGAAACTTTCGATGCTGCTTCCACCTCGTCAACTCGCGGGATGCGTTCACCCGGAGTCTGGCGCTACTCTCGATTTTCTCTATCTGCCGTTTAAGACCGTCACCTCGAACTGGATTCGTGCGCCTGCCCGCACTGATGAAATTATCCCTTCACTAACGAGATGGTTCAAGCTGCCGCCGATTTCGCGCGACAGGGCTTAATCGTGATCCCCCTTTGGGCGCCTCCCGTTGCCTGACGGGTCGTCGCCGTGGCGCTCGCGCCAGGTCGCCATCCATCCCGGCTTCTCGCGCTGCGGATGATGCGACATCACCAGCGCGCCGTCGTGCACCTCGCGCACGATAGTCGTTCCCGAGGCGACGTAGACGTCGCTGCCGACCTTGATCGGTGCGACGAGCTGGGTGTCGCATCCGATCATGCATCGATCCCCAATCTGCGTGACGTGCTTGTCGTAGCCGTCGTAATTGACCGTGATAACGCCGCATCCGACGTTGGTATCGCGCCCGATTATTGCGTCGCCCAGATATGAAAGATGGCTTGCCTTGGAGCCGCGCCCGATCTTCGCCTTCTTGGTTTCGACGAAATTGCCGATGCGGTTGTGGCCTTCGAGGTCGGTGCCCGGGCGCAGATTCGCAAACGGCCCGATCTCGGACTGCTCGCCGATCCTGCACTCCTCGGCGCGCACTCCAATCTTCAAATGGCAGCGCGGCCCGATCTCGACGTCCTTGAGCCACGCGGTGCCATCGATCACCACGCCTTCAGCGATGCGGCAATTACCGAGGATCTGCACGTTCGGTCCGATTACGCAGTCGGCGGCGATTTCAGCCTGGTCCGAAATATACGCGGTCGCGGGATCGACTATAGTCACACCGGCGGCCATCAGCTTTCGATTCAGCTGTTCACGGATTTGGGTTTCCATCGATGCGAGCTCCTCGCGCGAGTTGATACCCGCGAACTCGGAAGGATTCTGCGCGCGCCATGCCTCGACCGCATTTCCGCGCCGGCGCGCAATAGCAACTATGTCAGTGAGATAGTATTCGCCCTGCGCATTGACGGGCTTGAGCTCCGCGAGCGCGCTACGCAAGACTTCCACGCGCACGAGATATACCCCGGTATTGATCTCCGCGATCGCAAGCTGCGCGGGCGAGGCGTCGCGCGCCTCCACGATTGCCTGCACCGCACCGCCGGCGTCGCGAACTACGCGGCCGTACGCCGCCGGGTCGTCGGCAACGACGCTGATGAAAGAGAGTGCGGCTCCGGAGCTTCGATGCGCCGCGATAAACGCGCGCTGGGTATCCGGCGATATCATCGGCATGTCGCCGTACACGAGCATCACGTCACCCGCGAAGTCCGCGCCGAGCGCCTCAAGACCGCATCGAGCCGCATCGCCGGTTCCGCTTTGATGCGCTTGCGCGGCGAATTTCAGCGCGCCGCCGGGAAGCACATCGCGCGCCGCGGCTTCAACCAAATCACCCTGGTATCCGACCACGACGACGATCGGAGCCGCGCCGATTCCCGCGACGGTGCGCATCACGCGCGCGATCATCGGCGCGCCGCCAAGCTCGTGCAGCACCTTGGCGCGCTTCGAGCGCATCCGGGTGCCCATTCCCGCGGCCAGCACGATCGCGCCGAGCGAGTTACTCATTTCTTCTTGAACAGCTCCTCGAGCTTCGCCTGCGGCGACGTCCTGGCGGCGCGTTCGGTCTTCGCGCCCGCTTTCGCGGGGTTGAAGTACTCGCAGAAATTGGCGCGGTCTTTGTCGACCACCCGCTCGGCCATCGGCTCGCGGCAGGAATTATTGTATGCCGGATCATAGAAGCCGCAGTTGCGGCAGATGTGAGCGGGCCGCTCGCATCCGGGGCATTCGTCACGAAAACCCACCCGATCGCGAATCTCAATCGCACGGCCGCAGAAGTGGCAATTCATGCTCGATACGCGTGGCAGCTCCGACTTATGCCATCCGTTCGCCCAATCGGCGCGCCCCAAGCCAGCTTTTTCGTTCGGAACCCGCTTGATAGCATAGCCGCTGCGTAGTGGAGGTGCGAGATGATGCTGGCGGAGGTGGAGGAGTTTGCGACGGCGCTGGAGAAGGTTTCCCGCGCCTCGCGGCATACGGTGGATAATTACCGCCGCGACCTGCTGTTATTGCGCCGCTTTCTGCTCGATCGCGCGGCCGCGATGGGCCGCAAGCAGGAGGAGATCGATCCGGCCTCCGTCACCCCCGATCACATCCGCGCGTGGCTGGCCGAGATGATGAAGACCGCAAAACGGGCAACGGTGCAGCGGCGGCTCAGCGCGGTCAAGGCGTTTTACCGCTACCGCGAGTCCTCGATCGGCGCCCCGAGCCCGGCGCGCGCGCTGCGCTCGCCCAAGCTCGAGCGGCGCCTGCCCGCGATCCTGGAGCCCGACGACGTGCGCCGGCTGATCGAGCTGGGCGGTGAGGACCAATCGCCCGCCGCTCTGCGCGACCGCGCGATCATGGAGACGCTGTATTCCTCCGGCCTGCGCGTGAGCGAGCTGGTCGGGCTCAACTGGCGCGACCTCGACGAGGAGATCGCGATGCTCACGGTGCGCGCCGGCAAGGGCAACAAGGATCGCGTGGTGCCGATCGGCGAGCCCGCGCTGGAGGCCCTGCACGCATGGCGGCGCGCGATGCCGGTGGCGTGGGAGCATGACGGCCCCGTGATCACCAATCTGCGGGGCGGTCGCCTGACCACGCGCAGCGTGGAGATGATGCTGGAGCGGCGGATCGCGGCGGCGGGCCTGGCCACGGCAATTACACCGCATGGGCTGCGTCATTGCTTCGCGACGCATATGCTGGAGGCGGGCGCCGACCTGCGCTCGATACAGGAAATGCTGGGCCACGCGAGCCTCGCGACCACCCAGCGCTACACGCACGTGAGTGTGAACCATCTGAAAGAGGTGTACCGCCGTGCCCATCCTCGGGCCTGACCCAGATACCAAAACCCGCTCCACGACCATCATCAGCGTGCGCCACAACGACAAGGTGGTGGTCGCCGGCGACGGACAGGTGAGCGCCGGCTCGACGATTCTCAAGAGCGGTGCGCGCAAGGTGCGCCGCCTGCACGGCGACCGCGTGCTGGCCGGATTCGCCGGCTCGACCGCCGACGCGCTGACGCTGTTCGACAAGTTCGAAGGCAAGCTGCAGGAGTACAACGGCGTGCTGCGGCGCGCCGCAGTGGAGATCGCAAGAGACTGGCGCACCGACCGAGTGCTGCGACGGCTGGAGGCGATGCTGGTGGTTGCCGACGGCGAAAGCTCGCTTCTGATTTCCGGCTCGGGCGACGTGATCGAGCCCGACGACGGGATCCTGGCGATCGGCTCGGGCGGGAATTTCGCGCTGGCCGCGGCCCGCGCGCTGGTGCGTTACAACCCGACGATGAGCGCGCGCGAGATCGCGGAGGCCGCGATGAAGGTGGCGGCCGATATCTGCGTTTACACCAACGACCGGTTTGTTTTCGAAGAGTTGTAGGCACGCGCGCATTTCATGATTAGTCTTGATCTTGCGCCGGCGCGGCGCCCCTTGCTCGCGCCCGCGCACCACTGAGATGGAAATTCCACACGTAATGACCCCGCGCGAGATCGTCTCCGAGCTCGACCGCTATATCGTCGGCCAGCATGAAGCCAAGCGCGCGGTCGCGATCGCGCTGCGCAACCGCTGGCGCCGGCAGAACGTCGCGCCCGACCTGCGCGACGAGATCGCGCCCAAGAACATCCTCATGATCGGTCCCACCGGCGTGGGCAAGACCGAAATCGCGCGCCGGCTGGCGCAAGCTGGCGCAGGCGCCGTTCATCAAGGTCGAGGCCTCGCGCTACACGGAAGTCGGCTACGTCGGGCGCGACGTCGAGTCGATGATTCGCGACCTGGCCGAAATTGCCGTCAAGATGGTGCGCGAGGAAGAGCGCGACCGGGTCGCCGTCAAGGCGCGCGAGAACGCCGAGGAGCGCCTGCTCGACATCCTGTTTCCGCCGCCCGCGCGCGGCCCGGCGTCCGGCCGGAATCACGCCGCAGGGCGCCATCGAGACCACCGCCGAAGACGGCAGCCACAAGGACACGCGCGAGAAGCTGCGCAGGCTGCTGCGCCAGGGCCATCTCGACGACCGCGAGGTCGAGATCGAGGTCTCGGCCAACGCGATGCCGATGGTCGAGGTGTTCACGCCGCAGGGCATGGAGGAGATGGGCCTCAACATGAAGGACCTGTTGAACCAGATCATGCCCAAGAAGACCTAGCGGCGTAAGCTCAAGATTCCCGAGGCGCTGGAGATGCTGACCCAGGAAGAGGCGGCCCGCCTGGTCGACATGGAAGCGGTCGCGCACGACGCCATCCATCGCGCCGAGCAGTCCGGCATCGTGTTCATCGACGAGATCGACAAGATCGCCGGGCGCGAAGCCAGCCGCGGCCCCGACGTCTCGCGCGAGGGCGTGCAGCGCGACCTGCTGCCGATCGTCGAGGGCTCGACGGTCAACACCAAGTACGGCGCGGTGTCGCACCGACCATATCCTGTTCGTCGCCTCGGGCGCCTTCCACATCTCCAAGCCGTCGGACCTGATTCCCGAGTTCCAGGGCCGTTTTCCGATCCGCGTCGAGCTGAAGGCGCTGACCGGCGACGACTTCGTGCGCATTCTGACCGAGCCCGAAAACGCGCTGACCAAGCAATACGTGGCGCTGATGGAGACCGAGGGGCTGCAGCTCAACTTCACCGCCGACGGTGTTGGGGCGCTGGCGGAGATCGCCGCCAAGGTGAACGCGCGCAGCGAGAATATCGGCGCGCGCCGGCTGCATACGGTGCTCGAGCGGCTGCTCGAGGAGCTCTCGTTCGACGCGCCGGAGATTGCCGACCGCGAGATCACCATCGATGCCGCCTACGTCCACGGCCATCTCGACGCGATCGTCAAGGACGAGGACCTGTCCCGCTTCATCCTGTAGGCGCGGCTTTTCGCTCGGGCGGCGAGCTGTGGTAATTGCGCCGCGGGCGTATAGCCTGTTTTGATGGCCTTTTAGCGCCGCGTTCGGCGGAGGACCCGTGAAGGACCTGATCCAACGAGCCGAAGTTCTCATCGAAGCGCTGCCGTATATCCGGCGCTTTCGCGGCAAGACGTTCGTCATCAAGTACGGCGGCCACGCGATGCAGTCCGAAGAGCTGCGCGCGAGCTTCGCCGAAGACGTCGTGCTGCTCGACCTGGTCGGGATCAACCCGGTCATCGTCCACGGCGGCGGCCCGCAGATCAGCGAGCTGATCGACCAGCTCGGGCTCAAGTCGCGCTTCGTGCGCGGGATGCGCGTGACCGATGAGGCCACCATGGAAGCGGCCGAGATGGTCCTGCAGCGGATCAACAAGGACATCGTCGCGCTCATCTCGCGCCACGGCGGCCGCGCGGTCGGGCTGTCGGGCAAGGACGGCGACCTGATCGTCTCGCGCAAGATGCGGATGATCGTCAAGGACGAGCGCGGCCGCAAGAGCAGGTCGATATCGGGCTGGTCGGCGAAGTCGATCAGGTCAACCCCGAGATCATCCGCACCCTGGACGCCGCCAACTTCATCCCGGTGATCGCGCCGACCGGCGTGGGCCGCGACGGCCAGACGCACAACATCAACGCCGACGTCGCCGCGGGCCAGATTGCAGCCGCACTCAAGGCCGAGAAGCTGATCCTGCTTAAGCGACGTCGAAGGCGTGAAGGATCGCGACGGCAATCTGATCTCGACCCTCGACGCGGCCGAGGCACGCCGGATGATCGCGCGCGGCACGATCCACGAAGGCATGATTCCCAAGGTCGAGTGCTGCATCGACGCGCTGCAGGGCGGCGTCGGCAAGACCCATATCATCGACGGCCGCGTGCGCCACGCGGTCCTGCTCGAGATCTTCACGCGCTCCGGCGTCGGCACCGAAGTCGTCAAGCGCCGCGCCAGGGTCTCTAGCCTTGCGCGTAAGCAGAAGGGAAGCGCCTAGAACCGGTTACGGAACGGGAGCCGCCGCACAGGATGAACAACGCCGAAATCGTCGAACTCGCCCATCGCAACCTCATTGACATCTACGGATGCCTGCCGATCGCATTCGTGCGTGGGCACGGCGCCTACCTGTATGACGCCGACGGGAACCGCTACCTCGATTTCTTCTGCGGTCTTGCGGTGACCAGCCTCGGCCACGGTCATCCCCGCGTCGTGCGCGCGATCCGCGACCAGGCGGAAAAGCTGACCCACGTCTCCAACGTGTTTCATACCGAGCCGATGGCGCGGCTGGCCGAGCGGCTGGCCAACCGCTTCGGCGACGGCAAGGTTTTCTTCGGCAACTCGGGCGCTGAGGCCAATGAGGCGGCGATCAAGCTGGCGCGCCGATGGGGCCACAAGGACGGCGGCGGCCGCTTCGAGATCGTCGCGACGCTCGGGTCGTTCCACGGCCGCACGCTGGCGACGCTGAGCGCCACCGGCCAGGAAAAATACCACCAGGGCTTTCAGCCGCTGGTGCCCGGCTTCCGTCTCGCCCCGTTCGACGATATCGCGGCGATAGAGCGCGCGATCGGCGACCAAACCGTCGCCGTGATGGTCGAGCCGATCCAGGGTGAAGGCGGCGTGGTGACGCCGCGCGCCGACTATCTGAAGCGCCTGCGCGAATTTTGCGATCGCAACAAGCTGCTGCTGATCTTCGACGAAGTGCAGGTCGGGATGGGCCGCACGGGCAAGTTCTTCTGCTACGAGCACGCCGGCGTCAAACCCGACATCGTGACGCTGGCCAAGGCGCTCGGCGGCGGACTGCCGATCGGCGCGATGATCGCGAAGAGCGCGGTGGCCTCCAGTCTCACCCCCGGCAGCCACGGCACCACCTTTGGCGGCAATCCGGTCGCGTGCGCGGCGTCGCTGGCGGTTATCGACGCGTTCGAGCAGGAAGAAGTGCTCGAAAATGCCTCGCGCGTGGGCGCCTATCTGCTCGAGCGCCTGCGCGAAATCGCCAAGGGTAATCGGCGCGTCGTGGAAGTGCGCGGACTGGGAATGATTATCGGCGTGGTGCTGAAGGGCGAGGCGCGGCCGGTGGTGGACGCGTGCCTCAGCCAGCGCCTGCTCGTCAACGGCACCGCCGGCAACGTCCTGCGCCTGCTGCCGCCGCTCAACCTCACGCGCGAGGAAGCCGACGCCGGGCTCGAGATCATCGAAAGCGCGCTGCGCGCGCCCGCGGGGGCCTCATGAGTTCCAGTGCGGCGCAGCGCAAACGCGCGATCGAACGCAGTGGCGCCGAGGAACGGACCAAGCGCGACTTCCTGGAGCTCAGCTCGCTCAGCGCCGAAGAACTGGGTGGCCTGCTCGCGCTTGCCGCGCGGATGAAGGCGGAGCTCAAGAGCGGCATCGAGCATCCCTACCTGCGCGGCAGAACGCTCGCGATGATTTTCCAGAAGCCTTCGCTACGCACGCGGATCACGTTCGAGACCGGGATGGCGCAGCTTGCGGGCCATGCGATCTACCTTGCGCCGAACGATATCGGAATCGGCGAGCGCGAATCGATCAAGGATGTGGCGCGCAACCTCTCGCGCGTGGTCGATCTGATCATGATTCGAACGTTCGCGCATGAAACCTGCCTCGAGCTGGCGCGCGAAGCCTCGGTGCCGGTCATCAACGCGCTGAGCGACTTGCTCCATCCCTGCCAGTTGCTGGCCGACCTGCAGACGCTGCAGGATCATTTCGGACGCGACATCTCAAAGCTGAAAATCGCCTGGGTGGGTGACGGATTCAACATGGCGCAGAGCTGGATCGAGGCGGCCTCGCTGGTCGGCTTCGAGTTGCGGCTCGGAATTCCGCGCGGCTACGAGCCCGAGCGCGGCTTCGTGGCGCGCCTGCGCCGCGAGGAACTCGGAATTCTCACCACCGACCCGATAGAGGCGGTGAAGGATGCCGACGTAATCTATACGGACACCTGGACCTCGATGGGCCAGGAAAAAGAGGCCGCGCAGCGCCGGCGCGACTTCCGCGAGTTTCAGGTGAACGGTGCGCTGCTCAAGCATGCCGCCAAGGACGCGATCGTGATGCATTGCCTGCCGGCCCATCGCGGCGAGGAAATTACCGACGAAGTAATCGACGGCCCGCGCTCGGTGGTGCTCGACCAGGCCGAGAACCGGCTTCATGCGCAGAAAGCCGTGATGGTCTGGCTGCTGCGCCCCGAAGTGCTGGCGCATGCCGCGCCTACCCCCTGAAGTCATCCGGAATACGCAAGTGGCAACCGAAAAAATCAACAAGCTGGTGCTCGCATACTCGGGCGGGCTGGACACCTCCGTAATCCTGCGCTGGGTAAAGGATCGCTTTGGGTGCGAAGTTGTCGCGTTCTGCGCCGAAGTCGGCCAGGGAGATGAGACCGAAGGGCTGGAACAGAAAGCGCTCGCCACCGGCGCGAGCAAGCTGGTGCTGGCCGACCTGCGCGAGGAGTTTGCGCGCGACTTCGTGTTCCCGATCATGCGCGCCAACGCGGTCTATGAGGGCTATTACCTGCTCGGCACTTCGATCGCCCGCCCGGCGATCGCAAAAAAACTGGTGGAGATCGCACACGCCGAGGGTGCCGACGCGGTCGCCCACGGCGCCACCGGCAAGGGCAACGACCAGGTCCGCTTCGAGCTGACCATCGCGCGCCTTGCTCCCGAGCTTAAGATTATCGCGCCGTGGCGGCGGGCGGACTGGACCTTCGCCGGGCGCGCCGACATGATCGCCTACGCGCAGGAAAAGCGCATCCCGATTTCCGTCACCAAGGAAAAGCCCTACTCGATGGATCGCAACCTGGTGCATATCAGCTACGAGGGCGGGATTCTCGAAGACCCGTGGCGCGAGCCCTACGGCGATATGTTCTTACTGACAGTTTCCCCCGAAGCCGCGCCCGACAAGCCCGAGTACGTCGAGATCGAATACGAGCGCGGGAACCCGGTCGCGATTGGCGGCGAGCGGCTTGCTCCCGCCGCGATAATCGAGCGCGCCAACGCGATCGCAGGACGCCATGGCGTGGGCCGCGTCGACATGGTCGAAAACCGCTACGTCGGCATCAAGTCGCGCGGCGTTTACGAAACTCCGGGCGTCACGATGCTGATGCACGGGCATCGCGCCGTCGAGCAGCTCACGGTCGACCGCGAGGTGATGCATCTGCGCGACTCGCTGGTCGCGCGCTACGCGGAGATGGTTTACTACGGCTACTGGTTCGCCCCCGAGCGCGAAGCGCTGCAGGCGCTCGTCGACGAAGCGCAGCGCGACGTCAACGGCACCGCGCGCCTCAAGCTGTACAAGGGCGGCGTATGGATCGTGGGGCGCAAGTCGCCCAACTCGCTGTACGATCCCGCGATCGCGAGCTTCGAAGAGGCGGGCGGATATGACCAGTCCGACGCCGAGGGCTTCATTCGCCTGGCCGGCACCCGCCTGCGTGCGCTGGCGCGCGCGCGCGGCGAGACCGCAAAAGGCACAACGCGGCGGTGAAAATTGGGCAAGGTAATCCAATTCCGGGTGCCGCGTCCCCAGCCGAAAATCGTGCCGCGGCAGCGTATCGGGCGATGCCCGCGATGCGGCCACAAGCTCGACGTGCACATCGTTCATCCCGATCGCACGGTGACCTGCGCGGCGCGCGGATGCCCCTGCAAGACACCGCCGGGGGAGTGACCACGCAATTGCCCCACTGGCCGCATCTGATATCTCCGGCAACTTCGCGGTGAGATCGAAATCCGGCAATAGGCGCGGGCGCCCGGCGGCCCCGGCGCGCAACCTGATTCGCGGGCGCTTCGAGCGCGGACGCCTGCCCGAAGTCGAGGCGTTCACCGCGTCGCTGCCGTTCGATCGCCGCCTGTTCCGCCACGATATTAGGGATCGATCGCGCACGCGCGGATGCTCGCGAAGGTGAAGCTCATCAGCGCCGCCGAGGCGCGCAAAATCGAGCGCGGGTTGGGCGAGATCGAGCGCGAGATCGACGCGGGCAAATTCCGCTTCGCCCTCTCCGACGAGGACATCCACCTGGCCATCGAGCGCAGGCTGATCGCGAAGGTAGGCGACGCCGGGCGCAAGCTTCACACCGCGCGCTCGCGCAATGACCAGGTCGCGCTCGATTTGCGCCTGTACCTGCGCGACGAGCTGCGCGAGGTGATAGGTCTGGTCGGCGCGCTTCGCGCCGCGCTGGTGCGGGTCGCGCGCCGCCACCTCGAAACGGTCATGCCCGGCTATACCCATCTGCAACGCGCCCAGCCCGTAACGCTGGCGCATCATCTGCTCGCGTACGCAGAGATGCTCGAGCGCGATCGCGAGCGGATGGAGCAGGCGCGTGTGCGCACCGACGTGATGCCGCTGGGCGCGGGAGCGCTGGCCGGCACCACGCTCAAGATCGATCGCCGGATGGTGGCGCGCGAGCTCAAGTTCCGCGCGATCGCGCACAACAGCATGGACGCGGTGGCGGATCGCGACTTCGCGCTCGACTTCCTGTCCGCGGCCGCGATTGTCGCGGTCCACCTGTCGCGGATGAGCGAGGAGCTGATTTTGTGGACCACCTCGGAGTTCGGCTTTGCCGCGCTGCCCGATGAGTTCTCGACCGGAAGCTCGATGATGCCGCAGAAAAAGAACCCCGACCTGGCCGAGCTGATTCGCGCCAAGAGCGGGCGCGTGATAGGCGACCTGGTCGCGATGCTGACCATCTTGAAGGGTCTTCCGCTCGCCTACAACTCGGATTTGCAGGAAGACAAGGAGCGCGTGTTCGACGCGCTCGACACGATCAAGCCGTCGCTCGGGTTGATGGCGAAGCTTTACCCCGCGCTCAGGTTCAATCGCGCCGCGATGCGCGCGGCGGCGGGCGGGTTCGCGCTCGCCACCGATCTGGCGGAATACCTGGTCGAGCGCGGCGTCCCGTTTCGCGAGGCGCACGAGATCGTCGGCGCGCTGGTCCGGGAAACCGCCGCCGCGGGAAAATCGCTCGAGCAAATCGACGCGACCGATCTGCAACGATACTCGCGGGTTTTCGGCGCCGACGCCGCGGCGCTGCTGCGCGCGGAGAGCTCGGTTGGCCGGCGCACTTTACCCGGCGGTCCCGCGCCGGCGTCGGTGCGCAAGCGTCTTAGGGAGATGGGGCGGCGATGAAGCGATACTGGGGTCTGCTGGCTGGTGCGATCGTCGTTTTCGCCGTCGCCGCGACGTGGGTCGGATGTGGCGTCAAATCGCCTCCGATTCCGCCCGAATACGCCAAGCCGGAACGCATCATGAACCTGACCGTGGATTCCGAAAAACGCGGCATCGAGCTTACCTGGGGACGGCCCGACCGCTACGCGGGCGGCGACACGCTGCGCGATCTCGCCAAGTTCATCGTGACCCGCGCCGATGCCGGTGCGCCCTACGAGCAAATCAAGGAAGTGCCGGTGACCGACCAGGATCGATTTCAGAAGCAGCGGATATTTCAATATCTCGACAAAAGTGCGGTGGTGGGCCACTCCTACAAGTACCGCGTGATATCGGAAACCAGCGACGGCTACAAAAGCGACCCCTCCAACGAGGCGACCATGATCCGCACCATCCCGCCGCCGCCGCCCAATCCGGAAACCTACGTGCTGCCGACGCCCAAGCCGCTGCCCTGAGCCGGCGGCGGGCTCGGGGAGCCGCCGGTTTATTCATTGCCGGACGCTATGATAAAAACCACCTTCACATCACCGCGCGGGCGCCCAGCGTCCGCGGCCGCCTGAGACACGATGAATTACTTCGAGTACCAGCACGATCATCTCTACGCCGAGGAGATCCCGATAAGCGATCTCGCCCGGCGCTTCGGAACTCCGTTCTACGTGTACAGCGCGCGCACGCTGCGGCGCCATTTCCGCGTCTTCGACGAAGCGTTCGCCGGCACCGACCACCTGGTCTGCTACGCGATGAAGGCGCTGTCGAACCTGAGCATCCTGAAGCTGTTCGCCGCGATGGGGTCCGGCTTCGACATCGTATCGGTCGGCGAGCTTATGCGATGCCTCAAGGTCGGCGCCGACCCGGGCAAGATCGTGTTTTCCGGGGTAGGCAAGACCGACGAGGAAATCGCCGCCGCGCTCGAAGCCGGCATCCTGATGATCAACGTCGAGTCGCGCCCCGAGCTGCATCGCATCTCCAAGGTCGCCGGACGACTGGGCCGCCGCGCGCCGGTCAGCCTGCGCGTGAATCCGGACCTCGATCCGGGAACCCATCCGCATATCTCCACCGGCCATCGCGACAGCAAGTTCGGCGTTCCGCTCTCGCAGGTCGGCGAGTATTACGCGCGAGGCGCGCACGCTCGACCATCTCGACCTGGTCGGGCTCAGCACCCATATCGGATCGCAGATCACCGATACCTCGCCGTTCACCGAGGCGGCCGGAAAGGTGAAGTCGATCGTCGAGGGGCTGCGCGCGCAGGGAATCGCGCTCAAGTACCTGGACCTGGGCGGCGGGCTGGGAATCCCTTACCAGGAAGAGCCGCCGCCGCCCTCCGAGTACGCCTCCGCGCTGTTGGGGCCGATTCGAGCGCTTAAGCTTAAGATCATCGCCGAGCCGGGCCGCGTGCTGGTCGGCAATGCGGGTATGCTGGTCACGCGCGTGCTCTACGTCAAGGAAACCGACGTCAAGCGATTCATCATCGTGGACGGCGCGATGAACGATCTGATCCGTCCCGTGCTGTACGAGGCCTACCACGACATCCGCCCGGTCGAGCGCCGCGAGGGTGGCAAGTCGGTGACCGCGGATGTGGTCGGGCCGATCTGCGAGAGCGGCGACTTCTTCGCGCGCGACCGCGAGATGCCGGAGCCGCGCGAGGGCGACCTGCTCGCCGTCATGAGCGCGGGCGCGTACGGATTCGTGATGGCGTCGAATTACAACAGCCGCCCGCGCGTGCCGGAACTGATGGTCGATGGCGGCGCGGTGCACGTGATCCGCGATCGCGAGTCGTTTGCGGATCTGATTCGCGGCGAGCATATCGTGGAGCTCAAGACGCGGTAGTCTTCCGATGGCGACGCTGGAATTCACCAAGATGCAGGGCTGCGGCAACGACTACATCTATGTGGTCGCCATGCGCGCGCGCCCGGCCGATCCCGCCGCGCTCTCGGTGCGCCTGTCCGATCGCCATTTCGGAATCGGCGCTGACGGCCTGATCATGCTTGTACCCTCGCGCAATGCGGACCTGCGGATGGAGATGTACAACGCCGACGGCAGCCGCGGCGACATGTGCGGCAACGGAATCCGATGCCTGGCGCGGATGGCGTGGGAGCGCGGAATCGCACGGCGCAACCCGCTCGCGGTCGAGACCGACGCCGGCATCAAGACCGTCGAGCTTTTGATAGCCGGCGGCCGAGTGACCGGCGCGACGGTCGATATGGGTGAGCCGATTCTCGAAGGCCGCGAGATTCCGGTTGCGGCGGAGGGCCGTATCGTCGCGCGCGAGATCGAAGTCGGCGGGCGGCGCGAAAAGGTAACCGCCGTCTCGATGGGCAATCCGCACTGCGTCCTGTTCGTGGATGACGACGCGGTGTTCAGGCTCGACGATCACGATTTCGCGCGCCTGGGCCGCCAGTTCGAGAATCATCCGTTCTTTCCGCGCCGCGTCAACACAGAATTCATCCTGCCGCTCTCGCGCACTCATCTGCGGATGCGCGTGTGGGAGCGCGGCTCGGGCGAAACGCTGGCATGCGGCACCGGCGCGTGCGCCGCGCTGGTGGCGGCCGTGCTGGGCGATCGCGCAGAGCGGCGCGCGACGGTCGAGCTGCGCGGCGGCAAGCTCGATATCGAATGGCGCGAGCGCGGCGACGGCGCCGATCACGTCTTCATGACCGGCGACGCGGTCGAGGTTTTTCGCGGCGAAGTCGAGCTCGACGGCGCCGCGATGGTGCCGGTGGGCGAATAGGCCCGGAGGTCAATCGACATGTTCAAGGGCGTACTGACGGCGCTTATCACTCCGTTTCGCGACGGCGCGGTGGACGAGAAGGCGCTCTGCGAGCTTATCGAGTGGCAGATTCGAAAACGGGGTCGATGGGCTGGTTCCGTGCGGCTCGACCGGAGAGTCCGCCACGCTCAGCCACGCCGAGCACGAGCGCGTCATCAAGCTCACCGTCGAGCAGGCACGCAAGCGGGTTCCGGTGGTCGCGGGCACCGGGTCCAACGCCACCGCCGAGGCGATTCGGCTCACCGCCTCCGCGCGCGAGATGGGCGCCGATGGCGCGCTTTTGATCTCGCCCTATTACAACAAGCCCACCCAGGACGGCATCTACAAGCACTACAAGATGATCGCGGCAAGCGTGGACCTGCCGCTGATCGTTTACAACATCCCCGGCCGCACCGCGTCGAATATCGCGCCCGAGACCTTCGCGCGCATGACGGAGATCAAAAATGTGGTCGGCGTAAAGGAAGCGTCGGGCTCGATGGATCAGGTTTCGGAGATCGTTCGTCTGTGCGGCGACCGCCTTGCGATTCTTTCCGGCGACGACGCGCTGACCCTGCCGACCATGGCGCTCGGCGGCACGGGCGTGATCTCGACCTGCTCCAACGTGGTGCCGCGCGAGATGCATGAGCTGACGGCGGCGGCCGCGGCGGGCAACTTCGCTCGCGCGCGCGAGCTGCACTACCGGATTCTCGGCCTGATACGCGCGCTGTTCATCGAGACCAACCCGATCCCGGTCAAGCAGGCGGTCGCGCTGATGGGCAAGTGCGCCAACGAGCTCCGCTTGCCGCTGGTCCCGATGACTCAGGGTCCGGCCGACAGGCTGGCCGCGGCGATGAAGGAGCTGCGGCTCATCTGAAGCGCGAGCACGCGCGCCATCGTGCTGCGTGTATCACGAAATTGAAGAGCCGGTCGGAACACCGACCGGCTCTTTGCATTTGCGGCATTGCGGCGACGGCCGCGATGCGCCGCGCTATTCGAACATCAGGACCGTGCGCGCAACCTCGCCGGCCTTCATTGCCCGGAACGCCTCGTTGACGTCCTCGAGCTTGCCGCGGCGCGTGATCATGTCGTCGAGATCGATCCGGCCCTGGCGGTAGAGATCGATGATGTGGGGCATGTCGATGCGGAAGCGGTTGGAGCCCATGAAGCACCCCTGGATGCGCTTCTCGAACAGGAGCGAGAATCCGTCCACCTCGACCTTTTGCCCGAGCGGCACCATCCCGACGATCGTCGCGACGCCGCCGGCGCACGCCGCTTCGTAGCACTGCTCGGCGGCGACCTTGAGCCCGATCGCCTCGAACGTGTAGTTGGCGCCGCCGCCGGTGAGCTCGCGCACCTGGGCTACCGGATCGCCCGCCGACGCGTCGACGCCGTGTGTGGCGCCGAGCTTCTTTGCAAGCTCGAGCTTGTTCTTGAACTTGTCGACCGCGATCACCATCCGCGCTCCGGCGATCTTGGCGCCCTGGATAATCGCGAGACCGACGCCGCCGGCGCCCCAGACCGCGACCGTCGAGCCGGGCTCGACCTTGGCGGTGTTGAGCGCGGCACCCACTCCGGTCATGACGCCGCATCCGATAAGCGCGGCGCGATCGAGCGGCATTTCGTTGTCGATCTTCACGAGCGCGTTCTCATGCACCAGCATCTGCTCGGCGTAGCCCGAGAGATCCGCGAACTGGTTGACCGGCTTGCCGCCCTGCGAAAGGCGCGGCTTGTCGCCCGGGCCGCGCTGGGTGGCGGCCTTGTTGGAGCACAGGTTGGGCCGGCCCGACATGCACTCTTCGCAGTAGCCGCAGAACACGCTGAGGCATGCGATCACGTGATCGCCTGGCTTCAGGTAATTGACCTGGGAGCCGACTTTCTCGACCACGCCGGCGGCCTCGTGCCCCAGGATGGCGGGCGTCGGCCACATGTAGAGTCCGTCGACGAAATGCAGGTCGCTGTGGCACACGCCGCTGGCGACGGTGCGGACCAGGACCTCGTGCTCCTTGGGGTTGTCGATATCGACCTGCTCGATGGTGAGCGGCTGGTTGGGACCTTTGAAAATTGCGGCCTTCATGACATCACTCCTCGTCGCTTGATGGTTGCGCCTACTGCTCGAACATCAGGACCGTGCGCGCGACTTCGCCGGCCTTCATGGCGCGGAACGCCTCGTTGACGTCCTCGAGCTTGCCGCGCTTGCTTATCATCTCGTCGAGCTTGAGGCGGCCCTGCAGGTAGAAATCGAGGTAGCGGGGCATGTCGATGCGGAAGCGGTTGGAGCCCATGTTGCTGCCCTGCAGCTTGCGCTCGCTCAGGAACATGTAGCCGTCGATCTCGACTTTCTGTCCGACCGGGATCATCCCGATCACGGTGGCGGTGCCGCCGGGCTTGAGCGCGTTGAAAGCCTGCTCGGCGGCTTTCTTGAGACCGATCGCCTCGAACGAGTAATCGACGCCACCGCCGGTCATCTTGCGAATCTCGTCGACCGGATCGCTGTTCGACGCATCGACGGTCTCGGTCGCGCCGAGCCGCTTCGCCATCGCGAGCTTGCCCTCGAACATATCGACCGCGATGATCTTTCGCGCACCCGCGATCCGCGCGCCCTGGATCGCCGCCAGTCCCACGCCGCCGCATCCGAACACCGCGACCGTCGAGCCGGGCGCGACCTTGGCGGTGTTGAGCGCGGCGCCGACGCCCGTGGTGACGCCGCATCCGACCAGCGCCGCACGATCAAGCGGGATGTCGGGGTTGATTTTCACCAGCGCATGCTCATGCACCAGCATCTTCTCGCAGTACGAGGACAGGTCGAGGAACTGGTTGATCGGCTTGCCCTTCTGCGTGATGCGCGGCTTGTCCTTGGGGTCGCGCTGGGTGGCGGCCTTGTCGGAGCAGCGGTTGGGATGGCCGCTCATGCAGGACTCGCACTGCCCGCAATAGACGCTCAGGCACGCGATCACGTGATCGCCGGGCTTGAGGTAGGTAACGCCCTTGCCCACTTCCTCGACGATTCCCGCGGCCTCGTGGCCGAGCACCGCCGGCGCGGGATAGGGGTAGAATCCGTCCACGAAGTGCAAATCGCTGTGGCACACGCCGCTGGCGACGGTGCGCACCAGGACTTCATTCTGCTGCGGCTTGTCGAGCTCGACGTCCTCGATCAAGAGGGGCTGCTTGGGACCGTGAAACATGGCGGCTTTCATTAGACTGCTCCTTATCCGGTAGGTTGGGCGCGGCGCGCGCGCGCACGCCCGGCGCGCCCGTGCATGCGACCCATTTACTACCACATTGGTTCGCGAAGTCCACGTGCGAGAGCGTTTTGCTTCGGAGGGGCCGCGCCGGATACCGTCTCGTATGGCCTCTGTCATACTCTCCACCGTGCGGTCGCGCCCGAAGGCGCGAGTGGCCGCGGGACTCGCCGTGCTCGCCGCAGCTGTGGCGCTCGCGCTACCGGCGCGCGCGGAGATCGCACCCGAGATGCGAGCGCGCATCGACGAGATCGCATCCAAGCCCGTCACCCGCGGCGAGGCTCCCGCGATCATGATTGGCGTGCGGTCGGGATCGGACCGGATGGTCCGCGCGTTCGGCCAGACGGCAGTCGGCTCCGGCATCCGCCCGACCGCGACCACGGTCTGGGAAATCGGCTCGGTGACCAAGACGTTCACCGCGATGCTGCTGGCGCTGTACGTGCAGCGCGGGATCGTCAGCTACACCGACCCGCTGCAGAAGTACGTGCCCGACGGCGTAACCGTGCCGCGCTTCGAGGGCCGCGCAATCCGGCTCATCGATCTGGCCACCCACACCGCCGGCCTGCCCAAGGATCCGCCGCTGCATGGAGTGCGCCATCTGAGCGATCGCCGGATGTACGCGATGCTGTCCGATTATGAATTGACGCGCAGACCCGGCAGCAAGTTCGAATACTCGAACTGGGGCTTTGCGCTTCTCGCGCATGCGCTGATGAAAGCCTCGGGCCAGGACTACCAGCAGATGGTCGAGCGCGAGATCTGCGCCCCGCTCGGGATGATTGACACGCGCATCGAGCTGACTGCCGACGAAGCCGCGCGCCAGGCGCAAGGCTACAGCGTATCGGGAATTCCGAAGCCGCATACCAACGTCACGTGGCCCGCCTTCGATGGCGCCGGCGCGCTGCGCTCCACGATGGACGACATGATGCGTTACCTCGGCTACAACCTGGGCGAGATACAGACGCCGCTCGATTCGCTGCTGCCTGAGCTACAGAAGCGATGGCATCATGGCGGGCGGCGAGGCACCTGGGTGGGGCTGGCGTGGCAGATGTTCCCGATGCACGGGACCGACCACGTGATCATCTGGAAGAACGGCGCGGCGTCGGGCTTCTTCACCTACATCGGTTTCGTTAAGGACTCGCAGACCGGAGTGGTCGTGCTTGCCAATCGGAAGGCGCCGGTCGATCGAATCGGCGTGCGGATCCTGCGCGTGCTCAACGGCGCCAGCCTCAAGGTGCGCGAACCCGCCGAAGAGGAAATGGAGAACGACGAGCCCTAGCACCCGCCGCTCACGGAAAATATTCGGGGTCCGGCGGGTGGCCGGTGACCGGAACTCCCGCAATCGCAGCGGCGGCCGAATCCTTGCGCGCGTACAGGATGCAATCCGGGTCGCGATAGATCTCCGTCCAGCCGCGCGCGCGCTGCATCACCAGCACCGCCGGATCGTCGGGCGCGATGAGCACGTAGTCGTGTGGATACTTCGTGAGCACCGTCGCCGCTCCGGGCTGATTGCGGATGAAGTCGAGGTAGTCCCGCATCACCGCAGGCGGATAGGCCAGATCGTAGCGGCCATCGACGAAGATCTTCGAGGCGGGCGCCGCATGCCAGATCAGAAAGAGGCCCCATCCGAAGTTGTTGAGGATGTTGCCGTGCAGGTCATGCTCATTCATGAAGGCTAGCGCGCCTTCCGGATCGGGCGGCGAGACGATCATCCGGTTCGAGAGCATTCCGGCCATCGCGGCAAACATCAGCGCGAAACCGGCAAGCAGCAGCTCGAAGATCCATCGCGGGCGCAATGGCGCCGCGCGCGGCCGGCGCGGCTCGGCGGAGCCCGGCGCGACCGCGCCGGTTGCGAGTGCGAGATGGCGCATCAGTGGCGGCGCGATCGCGATCGCGCCAACCCCGACGTTGCGGACCGCCATGAAAGCTCCCGCCGCCATCAGCAGGCCGATCACGTCGAGCGGCAGGAATCCCGCGCGCGGCCATCTCGCGACGGCCGCGATCGCTATGACGAAGAACAGCACGGCGGACCCCAGGTACACCACCGGCGCAAGGTGATGGCGCGAGCCGACCAGCGCGGAGACTAGCGGTCTCCAGTCGGCAATCGCATAACGCGTCATCGGATTGCTAAGCGAGTGCCAGACCGCGTACCAGGTCTGCCGTGCATACGGAATCGCGAAGGTGATCGCGGTCGAGGCCGCGGCCAGCACCGTAATCGCGGCCAGGTGAATCGCGCGCTCGAGCTTGCCCCGCGAGCGCAGCTCCTCGGCCCCGACTGTCGCCGAATAGATTGCGAGTGCGACGATCCCGAGAAAGAAGCCGCCGTGCAAATTGGCCCACAGCGCGAGGATCGGGATTGCGAGCCACAGCGGCGCGCGCCCGCGCGTATGATCCCGCGTCAGCATCGCGAGGATCGCGGACAGGAACAGCAAGTCGAACATCTGCGGCCGAAACTGCATCATCGGATCCAGCAGCACCGCCATCGCTAGCATCACCAGCGCCTGGATGATCACCGGCGCGCCGGTCTCCGCCGCCGCAATTGCTACGAAGGTGACGATCCCGCCCGCGCAGGCGAGCTTGAGCAGCTTGATTCCGATGAGGCCCGCGTGATCGTACAACCACGCGAAGATGACCTCCGCCAGCCACTCATGGTGCAGCCAGAGATGGTTCGGCGCCGCGTACGAATACGGATTGTGATCGGTGATATGCCCGGTGCTGAGCAGGATCTGGCCGAACCGGATATGGCCCCACAGGTCCGGATCCGACGCGTTGCGGAAATTGACGAACAGCGCCAGGACCACCAGCATCGCGGGCGAGAATCGGAACAGCGAGACGGCGCGGGTGCCGAAGTCAACACGCGCGGATCTTGCCGCGCCGGGCGATACCGGCTGCCTGTCCAATGCCCGCGAACCCCCTTCGAGCAGCGGCGCCGCCCATGCGGCGGCGCGCTGCGCAACGAAGATGATAACCGCGGGTCAGGCTGATTTCGAGCCGTACCCCGAGCCCAGGTTCATCCCGAACTCGCTGCTCCACTGATAGGGCAAATCGACCAGCGCGCCCGGCTCGCGGATCGTGTCGAGCGCATGAAGCGCGTCGAGCAGGATCGTGCGCTGCAGCGCCGCGTCGCCGGGCGGTCCGAACGGATTGCCCATCGGGAAATTCACGAACACGGTGCGCGGCGGCATGACCTGAGCGCTGAGATCGCGCCCGGTGGATACCACCACCGTCGGGATTCCCGCCTGCTCGACCACGCGCGCTACCAGACCGACGGTCTGGTGATCGAGCGGTCAGGCGGGGACCAGCAGGAACGCGTCGACCCGCTCGTCGCGCAGCTTGCCGACCAGCGCCGGCGCGGCCTGGTTGACGACCGCGCTGCGCGTATAGATGCGTCCCATGAAGCCGCTGTAATGGTGCCGCGCGACGGCGCCGATTGCGTGCTCGGCGGCAAGCTCGCGCAGGCGATCGATCGGGAAGATGCAGTTGATGTCGCGGTCGGCGTCGGTGTGGTTGTAGTAGGAGTCGTTGATTTGGAAGAAGGTCGCCGGGGTTTCGGCAGGCACGTCGTCCAGGCGCAGATCGTTGCGCGCCATCGGATTGAACGGCGCGGTGTCGCAGCGCGACACTCCGCCCGAGGTGAGCATCGCGATCGTGCACTCGGAGAGTGCCTTGCGCATCGGCGTGAGCGGCGCGCTCTGATTGATGGTCCACTGGTAGGGCGGAAAGCCCTGCGTGCGGTAGAACTCGTTGAGACGGTCCACGTATGCGATCGGCTTCATGGCGTCATCATCTCCTGCGCAAAATCTAGCAGCAAGCCGGCGCGTGCGGCCAGTCCGCGCGCGCCCTTATGCCCGTGCGCTGAAGCATATCGTCTCGCTGGGGAGTAGCACCGCGCCGTCCGCGCTCCGGAAGCGTTCGGCGCCGCGGACCAGCTCCGCGCGCACCTCGGCGCGCGTCTGCTGTGTGAGCCGGGCCATCATCGCGCCCGCGCGCCCGAGCTCGGAGCGGAAGTCCGCGAACTCGTCGGGCGAGCTGAAGCGGAACGGCACTATCATCGACTCGATCGTCACTTCCGAAAATCCCGCCGCAGCGAGCGCCGCGGAAAGTATCGAGGTGTCGGCCAGCCGGGTCGGCTCGATCGCGTTCGGCGGTGGCGGCGGCAGCTTGGCGATCCGCCGGATCGCCTCGGAGGCGAGCGTGATCATCGGGACCTTCTCGCCGCTGGCCCATACCGCGGTGGCAAAACGCGCGCCCGGCTTGAGCGCGCGATGGATCAGCCGCACCGCGCCGGTCAGATCGGGCATGAACATCAGGCCCCATCGGCACACCGCCGCGTCGAAGCTCGCATCGGCCAGCCGCGCCGACTCCGCATCGGACTCGACGAATTCGAGATTGGCAAGGCCCAGGGCGCGCGCACGCTCGCGCGCGATCGCCAGCATCTCCGCCGACTGATCCACGGCCACCACGCGCCCGCCGGGTCCCGCCACGCGCGCCGCGGTGACCGCGGGCTCACCGGTGCCGGTGGCGATGTCGAGCACGCGCGAACCGGGCTTAACCGCGGCAAGCTCGACCAGCCGCGCGTTGACGGATTGCGCGGCGCTTTCAAGGATCGGCCACCATTTGTTCCACGAGGCTGCGCCCTTGTTCCACGCCTCGCGCTCCTCGCGTTTCAGACTTACCGGGTCGGGCTGCTGCTGCTCAGGCATCGACTAATGCTCCTGTCCGCGAGCTGATGCGCGCGGTACTCCGCCATGAAAGAGCATCCCGCGCCGCCGCGCGTCAACCCCGCGAGCACCGGGAGCGATCCGCGCTCGCGCGGCCTAAAGCCCCTTGCGGAGCTGCGGCGCGGGACGGAAGCCGACCGTGCGCGCGGCGGGAATCGTCATCGGAGAGTTGGTGCGCGGATTGAACCCTGCCCGCGCGCGGCGGCGGCGCACGGTAAAGGTGCCGAAGCCCGGCACCCAGAAGCGCTTGTCCCGGCGAATCGCGCGCGCGATCTGCTCGAAGGCGAGGTCGAGCGTGGTGGAGACCGTCTTCTTCGGAAGACGCCCGCTGCGCGAAACCACTTCGATCAACTCTGCTTTCGTCATCGCCGGTTCCTCCGCGTTTTCCCTACGGCAGGTACCCAGTTATAGCAAGCCGCGCTCACAGCGCCGCCGCGGCGCGATCACCGCAATTGGGCTCGGCGCTCGACCTCGCGCCAGACCAGTCCCCAGCGCACGCCCTGGTCGCTGACCACTACGCTGTCCGCGCCGAACCGCGTCATCGCGCGTTCCAGGATGGCCGCGCCCGCGAAGATCACGTCGGCGCGTCCCTCGACCAGGCCGGGCAGCTTGCGGCGCTCCGCCAGCGCTCGCGCGCCGAACATCGCGAGCGCGCGCTCCACTTCGGCGCGGCTCAGCACGCGGCCGTGCACGGCGCCGGCGTCGTAGGTGCTCATCCCGAGCAGGACCGCGCAGATGGTGGTGACCGTGCCGGCGATCCCGACCGTCACCCGCGGCCGGAAATCCCAGCCGAGCGTGGCGAGCGCGCCGTCGATCGCGGCGCGCAGCGCCGCGGCGTCGGCGGGCGAGGGCGGGTCGCTGTGGATGCATCGCTCGGTGAGCCGCACCGAGCCGATCTGCAGGCTCGCCATCTGAAGCTCGCGCCCCGGCTCGGCGCGGATGAACTCGGTCGAGCCGCCGCCGATATCGAGGATCAGAAGCGGCGCGCGCGGATCGATCCGAAAGCCCGCGCATGACGGCCAGATGCGACAGGCGCGCTTCCTCGAGTCCCGGGATAATCTCGAGCGCGAGGCCGGCGCGCTCTTTGACCCGCGCAATAAACTCGGCGCCGTCGGCGGCGTCGCGAAGCGCCGCGGTCGCCGCGGCGACCATCCGCTGCGCGCCGAGCGCGCGCGCCTGGGCGGCGAACTCCTCGATCGCCGCCAGAGTGCGCGCGGCGGAGTCCGGATCGAGCCGCCCCGTCGCATCGACGCCGCGTCCCAGGCGGGTGATTCGTGAGCGCTCGGCCAGCACGCGCGGCCGGGCGTCCGCGCCGACCTCGACCGCCAGCATCAGGACCGTGTTCGAGCCGATGTCGAATGTGGCGAGCTTCATCGCGCGGCTGCCGTCGCGCCTTGCGCGCCGGGGGCCGCCGATATCGAGCGCCGCCTGGGCGCATCCACGCCTCGAGCGCGGAGAGCGCGCGCTCGCCCATCGCGAGCTTCTTCGCGCGTCCGCGCGCGCGCACCGCCAGCTCGGGCATCAGGCCGTAGTTCGCGTTCATCGGCTGGAAGTCGCGCGCGCTCGGGATCGGTGATGTAGGCGACCAGCGAGCCGAGCGCGGTCTGGCGAGGCGGCACCACCAGCGGCGCTCCCGCGATCATCCGCGCAGCGTTGATTCGCCGCGAGCAGACCGGCCGCGGCGGATTCGACGTAGCCCTCGACGCCGATCATCTGGCCCGCCACGAACAGATCGTCGCGCGCGCGAAGCTGCATGGTCGGCCGCAGCAGCCGCGGCGAGTCGATAAAGGTGTTGCGATGCAGCGAGCCCAGGCGCACGAACTCCGCGTGCTCCAGCCCGGGAATCATCCGCAGCACCCGGCGCTGCTCCGGGTAGGTCATCTTGGTCTGAAAGCCGACGATATTGTAGAGCCGCCCCTCGCGATCGTCCTGGCGAAGCTGCACCACCGCGAACGGCCGCCGCCCGCTGCGCGGATCGATGAGCCCCACCGGGCGCATCGGGCCGAACGCCAGCGTCAGCGGCCCGCGCCGCGCCATCTCCTCAATCGGCATGCAGCCCTCGAAGTACACCGGCTTCTCGAACGGATGGAGCGCGACCTTTTCCGCCGCCACCACCGCGTCGACGAAGGCGTCGTACTCGGCCTCGCTCATCGGGCAGTTGATGTAGTCGTCGCCGCCCTTGCCGTAGCGCGAGGCGCGAAAGGCGACGCTGCTCAGTCGATCGACTCGGCGGTGACGATCGGCGCGATGGCGTCATAGAAGTACAGATTGCGCGGGCCGATCAGCGATTGGCAGCGCGTCGCCCAGCGCCGGGCTGGTGAGCGGCCCGCTGGCGATGATCGCCGGGCCGTCAGGGAGCGAGTCCGCCTCCGCGCGCACAGTCTCGACCAGCGGATGCGCTCCGAGCGCGGCGGTGATTGCGGCCGAGAAGCCGTCGCGATCGACCGCCAGCGCGGCGCCCGCCGGAACGCGCGTGCGCGTCGGCGGCCGAGATCACCAGCGAGCCTAGCCGGCGCATCTCCTCTTTGAGCACGCCGACCGCGGTCTCCATCGACGCGTTGCGCAGCGAGTTGGAGCAGACCAGCTCGGCGAAGCCGTCCGTGCGATGCGCCGCGGTCATCCGGGTTGGGCGCATCTCGATCAGCCGCACGCGCACGCCGCGGCGCGCGAGTTGCCATGCGGCCTCGCTTCCGGCGAGCCCGGCGCCGACGACCGTGACTACGCGCTCATCCATTTGAGATTGCGGCCCGCGGGAGGCGGGCGCGAAGTGGAGATCGTGACGCGTTTGCCGCGCCCTGTCCATCGCGGCGGCGCGCGGCGAAGGCCGGGCGAACAGATGGGTTTGTTAAAATATCGATCCGGGAAGCGTAGGCGGTTTTTCCCGCGTCGATATTGAGTTTTGTCCGCGCGATTTTGGCTCCGGTGATCGGCGAGCGGCGCGACGATACTCCGCGCTTCACGACGCACCGATGCCCCGTCGGTGTGGTGGCGGCAGATTTGATCGCGGTGCTCATCTTGATCGCGTTGTTCAACTTGTTGATCGCGTTGCTCGTCTTATTGATCGCGTTGCTCATGGCATCTGCGGCGGCACTTCCCGCCGCGCGGATCGATTGTGGCGCAGATCGGGAAAGAAGATAAGGATGAACAGTTCATCCATGAACTAAATTGGCAAAAAACCTAACACTTGTTAGGGAAACACCCAGGCGCAGAAACCGCGAATTCCGCTGATTTATCAAGTGTTTGCGGCGATCGGCCGGGGCGCCGGCGCGGCGGGATAGCCCGCCTGGGAGGGGGGCGATTTTCGCCCGTTTCTGAACGACCGTTCAGGTTCTGATTCGCGCGCGGCGCGATTTGCGGGAACGAGGGAAGGGCGCGCGGGGATCGCGATCGAGCGCCCTGACCCGCCGATCGCACCGTGCAAAGGCGCTCGCCAATCGGCGGCCACTCCCGTGGGGAGAGGTGCAGCCCGGGGCTACGCTCGCCGCAGCGCGGGCGCGGATGCCGTGCGAAGATACAAATTCGGCCGGGTCGCGGGATATACTCTCATCCCCAAACTGAGCGCGCGCGCGCAGTGCTCGTTTGCGGACCAATCCAGAAGCGGAGGCAGGTGACCGCGATGACGCAGCAAATGCAAATCGACAAGGAAATCGGCCTCGCGCTCGAGCGCGGAAGCACGCTGCCCGCCGCGTGGTACACCGACGCCTCGGTTTTCGAGGCCGAGAAGGCGCGCATCTTCAACCGCTCCTGGCAATACGCGGGGCACCTCGCGCAGGTCGCAAGCCCGGGTGATTTCTTCACCGCCGCGCTCGGCGACGTGCCCGTCATCGTGGTGCGCGGCGACGACGGCGCCCTGCGGGCGCTGGCCAACGTATGCCGTCATCGCGGCAGCGAAGTGGTGCTCGACTGCGCTGGGAGCCGGCGCACGCTGCAGTGCCATTATCACGGCTGGACCTACAACCTGGACGGCTCGCTGCGCGCCGCGCCGCGCTCGGCGGAGCAGGAATCGTTTGCCGCCGCCGAGCTTGGGCTGGCGCAACTCTCGGTCACCACGTTCGGTCCGGCGATTTTCGTCAACCCGGATCCGGCGTGCGAGCCGCTGGAGCGGATTTTCGCGGGGATACCCGAACTGGTCGCGCGCGCCGGCGTCGATTTGCGCGAGCTTCAGATGCGCCGGCGCGATCTCTACGACATTGCCTGCAACTGGAAGATCGCGGTCGAGAATTTCAACGAGTGCTATCACTGCCCGGTCGCGCATCCCGCGTTCTCGCGCATGATCGATACCGACGCCTACCGCGTGGAGACCGGCCACGAGATGTACTCGAGCTACTTCGGGCCGCTCAAGTCCGCGCCCGACCGCGGCGTCAGCTACCTGACGCTGTGGCCGAACACGATGCTCGCGCTCACCAGCAATCCGCCCGGGATGATGGTGATGGCGGCGCGTCCGGTCGATTCGGGCCATACGCACGAGACGATTGACTACTATCTTCCGCAGTCGCTCAGCGACCGCGAGATGGCCGACTACGTCGGGATGAGCGATCTCGTGCAGCGCGAGGACGTGGTGCTGTGCGAGTCGGTCCAGCGCGGTCTGCGCTCGGGCGTGGTAAAGACGGGGCGCCTGATGCTCTCGCGCGAGCGCGGAATTCAGCATTTTCAGAAGCTGGTGTACCGGTTCCTCAGCGCCGCCGGGTGAGGCGGCGGGCGACATTGCCGTAACTGCGCGGCGCGTCTGGGTCATTTGGACGCGGCGACTGTTCGGTGCGCTTCCACGTGGCAGTCGAGCGGGACGCCAGGCGCGAGCTCGAGCAAGGGGGAAGAGGAGATCATAATCGCGCTGCCAAGGAATGCAGCGCTGAGATCGGACCCTCACCTGGCTCGCTGCGCTCACTAGGTTCGCGTTCGCTCGCGTCCTCTCCCTAACAGGGAGAGGGCCGGGATTGCCCGCGTTTGAGACATCGGGGGCATCCGCGCTACAAGGGGGATTAACTTTCTCACCGAGTGCTGGAGGTCAGAATCCGATGTTGAAACTGTATGGAACCTCGATGTCACGCGCCGCACGATCCCTGTGGGCGCTGGAGGAGCTGGGTCTCACGTACGAGCACGTTCCGCTTAACACCCAGGGCGATTCGCGCAAGGCCGAATTTCTGAAGGTAAATCCCAACGGTCACGTTCCTACCCTGGAGGACGACGGCCAGGTTTTCTGGGAGTCGATGGCGATCAACCTGTACCTGGCCGAAAAGTACGGCAAGGCGCCGTTTTGGCCTTCCAGCGCCGCCGATCACGGCCACTGCTACCAGTGGAGCCTGTGGGCGATGACCGAGATCGAAGGGCATCTCCTGGCGCTTCTGATGCACAAGATGCTGCTGCCCAAGGAGCAGCGCAGCGACAAGGCGATCGCCGCCGCCACCGAGGCGCTGAAGGCTCCGCTTGCGGTGCTCGACGGTGCGCTGGCGGGCAAGCAGTATCTGCTCGGCAACGATTTCACGGTTGCGGACCTCAACGTCGCCTCGGTGCTGAGCTTCGCGATGCTGGTGAAGCTGGACTTGTCGGCGACGCCCACGGCGGCAGCATGGCTCGGCAAGTGCCTGTCGCGTCCCGCCAACGCGAAGGTGCGCGGACTCAAGTAGCGCGGCGACCGGAATCGGCGCATGCGATATACGGGTGCTGGAAGCGGCAACGTTTCCGGCGCCCGATCTTTTTGCTCGCCCGGATTGTCATTCCGAGCGCAATCTGTGCACCGAGGATTCTACACGAAGCGACTTAGTCCGCGCGGCATGCTTTCGGAAAGCGCATGTGTAGAGTCGGGATGCTGCACCCCCTCCATAATCCTCCCCCATGTCAAAAAATGGGGGAGGAAATTCTGATTCTCCCCCGTTATTCGACACGGGGGAGAATACAAGAGGGGGTGCCGCAGCGCCGTCTCAGTGCGAGGCCGTGGGCGAGGCGGCGGGGGACGGCGAGGCGGTCGCGCTCGGGTACGGCGTTGCGGCGGGTGTCGGAGGCGGAGTTGGTATCGGCGCATAGCCGGGGATGGGGGTAGCGGTCGGCGTCGGTTTCGGTGTCGGCTCCACCATCTGCATCGCCATCAAGTCGCGATAGTACGGACTCTGGCGCAGGCGCTCGCGAAACTGATCGAGGAACAGCGCCTTGCCGCGCATGCGCGGCGGCCATGCGAGGTCGGCGAACTTCCACGCCAGGGTGGCGTGGCCGCGATAGATGAGTTCGAGCATCGTCGCCCACATCGCGGGCGGCAGCTTCGCGCCGGGCCATCGCGCGGCCGGATCGTTGAAGTTCTGCGCCATCGCGTCCAGCCGGATCTGATTGGCCTTGGAGGCGAGCTGACTGCGCGGCGGCGCGGGCTGGTTCATCAGCGAGCGCGCGGGGCGAAAGCGGCCGTCGCGGTATTCGAGGATCACCAGGGGAGCGGGCGAGTCACCCCAGTTCGCATGCCATCCCGCGAACGTCCAGTCGTGCAGGACGATCTGCACGCCCTTGCCCGGCTCCAGGCGCACGAAGTGCGGAGTGGCGTGGTCGGCGTCGAGTTCGCGGATCACGCCCAGGGTGCGGAACTCGGCGCCGATCTGAAAGATATAGAAGCTCAGGCAGCAGTGGGCGCCGCCGCTGAATCCGGTCACGACCAGGTCGGGACGGCCGTTGCCGGTCAGATCGGCGCCGGGCTGCACGATGCGCTCGTCGGGATCGTCGGGGTAAAGCGCGCCAACCCGCAGGAGCGCGTCGCACAGCGGGCGGCTGGTAAAGAGCGTGCGACCGCCGTGGGTGAGATTGAAGTACGAGCCGCCGCATCCGGGGTCGGTGTAGATCGAAACCGTGTAGGCCGCGATGGTCTGCTGCGCGATGAGCGCGGGACCCTGCTCGGCGGCGCGCCGCGGCTGAGTGGCGCGAGCGGATGCGATGGGCGCGGCTGCGAGCAGAATCGCGGACGCCACGAGCCATATCCGCAGGCGCAATCGGCGATGGCGCACAGACGATGATCGAGTAAATCCCGGCATGGCTGCCGGGCGCAATTATGCCTGTTCCGGCGATCGCGCCGAAAGCGCTGCACGCGAAATTAAAGCGGACCGCAGCGGCGGTCCCGAGCTGCGATACCGCCGCGGCGAGCATCCGACCTCGCGCCGGAACGCATTGATGAAGTTGGAAAGGTCGCCGAAACCGACGTCGTACGCGATGCTGGTGACGGGGGCCGTGGTGTCGCGCAGCATCTCGATCGCGTTGCGGATGCGGGTCTGGAGCAGGAAGCGGTGCGGGGTCACGCCGGTGGTCCGCTTGAACGTCCGTACCAGCTGAAACGGGCTGAGACCGGCCACCTTTGACAGGTCGGCGAGCGACAAATCGTGCTCGGCGCGCTGCTGGATAGCCGCGATCGCGGCCAATATCCGCTCGCGGGTGCGGCGGTCGTCACGCGACGGTGAGGCGGGGCGCGGCGATCCCGCGCCGGCCTGTTCGAGCACGCAGGCGGCCAGCGCGAGCGCGACTTCCTCCAATCCCATCGGGGCACCATCGCAATCGAGCCGGTCCTCCGCGGCGAGCCGGAGCGCCTCGGCCCGCGGCATCGGCGGCATCACGTTGCGACTAAACGGCTCGCGGCGCACGCCGCGGCGCATCGCGCCGGCAAGATCTTCGATCACGCGGTCGCGGAAGCTGAACACCAGGCATCGATCGCCGCCGGCGTGATCGTGAGAGGCCTCGTAATGCTGGCCCGGATTTCCGAGCAGCAGGGATCCGGTGGTCAGCAGGTGGGCGCCGCGGTCGCTGCGGATGGCAAAGACGCCGGAGCGGACGATCGCGATCGAGGCGCGGCCGAACTGGTCGGCCTGCGGGCGGCTGCCGGCGCACGCGGCGCAGTGGTACTCATGGACCTCGACCATTGCGGAGCGGCCAAGTTCGCGCCAATTGCGCCGGGAAGGAGGCGGATTGGGATGATCGTCCACCGCGCAATTTTTACCAAGTTTACGGATGGCATGACAGCTAGATTTCCGGGATGCGAGCCGTGCGATCGGCGCGATCCGGAGCGCGGCGGAAATCCAATCTGCGAGGAGAAATGCGATGATCGACCATATCCAGCTGAAGGTGCGAAATTTCGAAACCAGCCGCGAGTTCTATGCAAAGGCGCTTGCCCCGATCGGCTACGGCGCGCAATACGACGATCCCAAGGCCAAAATGGTGGGGTTCGGCGTGAAGGGCGCGATCGACCTGTATATCAGCGAAGGTAGCCCGCTGGGCCACGCGCATCTGGCCTTTCGTGCCGAGAATCGCGCCGCGGTAAACGGGTTTCATGCGGCGGCGACCGCGGCCGGCGGCAAGGACCACGGCGCGCCGGGAATCAGGAAGGACTACAGCCCGACCTATTACGCCGCCTTCGTGATAGATCCCGACGGCAACAATCTCGAAGTGGTATGCCATGAAAAAGCCTGAGCGTCGCACCGGCACGCGCAAGAAAGACAGACCGATGAAGCTCGAGGGCGGATGCGCGTGCGGGGCGGTGAGATACGCGCTCACCGCTCCGCCGCTGATCGTTCACGCGTGCCACTGCCCGGACTGCCAGCGCATCACGGGCGGCGCGTTCGTGATCAACGTGTGGATCGAGTCGCGCCACGTCGAGGGCGATCGCACGAAGCTCAAGTCGTACACGCTCAAGGCCGGCAGCGGAAAAAAACACCAGGTGTTCTTCTGCCCGACCTGCGGGACCTATCTATGGAGCCGCTACGGGATCGTGCCGAGCGATTGCCTGTTCGTACGCGCGGGAACGCTGGATACGCCGTCGGCGGTTAAGCCGGACGTGCACATCTTCACGCGCAGCAAGGTGCCGTGGCTCAAGCTGCCCGACGATGCGCGCAAGTTCGAGGCGGCCTATCAGCTCGCCAAGGTATGGCCGGCCGACAAGCTGGAGCGGCTTAATCGCAACGCCCCCGCGCCTGGATGACGAAATGTCAGATCGGGGAGACATCTTGACTTCCCCCCCCCCAACGGATGCTAGCTTGCGCTCGACCGGGCGCGCAGTCGGGCGCGCCCGCTGCAGAAAAGGGGGACTATGTTTCGATCCATTCACCGGAGCCCGCGCCGTCGCGGCCGTAACTTCGGCTTTTGGCGCGACATCAGCGTGCTTGCGCTTGCGCTGCTAACATTTGCCTTGTTCTTGAGCACTCCCGTGGGCGCTCAGGCGCAGGTGACAGTTTTCGACAACGGGTATTATCGCGTCGGTATGCTGAATTATTTCGAACAATCCTTTCCCGGATGCGTTGGGTTCTCGAGCTGCTGCACGGCGCCAAACTGCACGGACTTCGGCACCGCCGACGGTGGCGAGGTCAATACGAGCGACCTTACCGCGGGCGATTATGTTTACATTTCCGGGGCAGCCGATGGGGAGGCGTACACGTTTGAGGCGGTCGCAACCGACGGGTCTATATGGGGAAAGAACACCCTCACGTATACGGCATCCAACGGATGCTTCGCGTGGAGCGGCAATACATCGGATTGGGCGATGGCCGACCCGCCGAACCTCGGAGGCGGTGGCTTCACGATGTGCACAAATGGATATATGTTCGTCTGGAGCGGACCGACCTTGCCGTGCTACGCGAGCGGAACAGCGCTTGCGGGAAACTGGACCCTCGAAGTCTTCGACAGCGGCAGCGCGACGCCAAGCACGCCGGTCATAGCACACACCTTCAGCCTTCAGCATAACGGGAGCAGCCAGCTGGGCATCACGTCGCCGATTTTCGAAGATCCAAATCAGAACAACGCGCTGGTCGACAATTTGCTGGTCGATCTCGCCGCGGACCAGAACTATACGGCGACGGACACGAGCTGTCCTGCCCCGGTGAGCGCCCAAGGCAAGGAAACATCGGCATGCTTTTCCGCCACGACAAGCAGCGGCGACGCAATCACGTGGCAATCCCAGCTCAACTACTCAACGAGCGGCGGCCACGGTGCGATTGCCGATCCTAATGGCGCCTTCCTCACCTTCACTACCAACAGCAGAGACTACTACCAGAACCACCAATACTCGTCCGAAGGCGGGCAGGTAAATGTCGTGGCCAGCAGTGTCGCCAGCGACGGTAGCACCGTGGACGATTGCACGACGTTTTACGTCGAGGCTCCCGCGGTGGTGAACCGCCAGGGCGGCATCCCGAACTCAGATATAACAAATCAGCTCGCGGGCACCGGTTCGTCGTATCCAAATTCCTACCCCAACAGCACCAGTTTTCCGGCAGGAGGAACGCAGGACCTCATGGCGCGGGTCGCTGTGTATGAGAGCCTGGGCGTTTACGGACAATTCCTCGAACCTCCCCAGCCGCCGAAGAACGTCGACCTCTGGGACCTTTATAAGAACACGAATGGAGAGATCGCAGCGAAGTGGCCAATCGAGAGCCAACTGCCGGGAGGAATTTCCGATGGCGGCAGCCATATCGGTCTAATGCAAGTTATGACCGACCCGAATCAGATAACTGCTCCCGCAGGCTTGACGCCGGATCCGAACGCATGGAACTGGGTAACGAATGCCGGCGACGGAGTTGACCTATTCAGCGGGACTCCGCCCGCTGAGTACAGTGACCCTGACAACAAGATTGAGCACGCGATCACTTATGCTAATGAGATAATTCAAGAATATACACCAACCCTGCCTCCGCTTTCGTCATATCAACTCGAGAATATGGCGTTACTCCTGAATGGGAACGGCGCATCAACATCGCTCACGAAGCAGTACTATATTCCCGCCTGCTCAGGAACAGTCCGCAAGACCTATACTTGCAAGAACGGCACCTGGAGTTGGAACGAGAACTCCGCAAACAATCTCACAGGCACCACGTACGTCGATAACGTCAGGGCCGAAACCGTACCACAATGATTGACATACGGAATCCGATCATGAATAAGGCTATTCTATTTCTTCTCTCAATCTTTATTGCGGCGCCGAGCGCGCTCGCTGGGCAGGGCGGCACTTATATCGAGGGCAAAGGTTCTTTGACGCACTTGGCGCCCCTCTCGCCGCTGCCACCGCCCAAAACAACTAATCCACTTACAAGTCCGTACCTATTGAGCACGGTGAAGAAAGCAAGTGTGGTAAACTTCGTGAATACGCACTTGCCGCCGAACTGGATGCCGATTCCACCGCACGGCGTGGTTGATTTCGAAAGCGCCGACGTCGGCGAGGGACTCACTGCTCGCTTCATTCTGCTTGATATCAGCGGGCGTGGCTACTCAAATACGCTGATTATCTACCAGAAGAATGGCGGGAGCGATTTCACCTTCTCCCAGGAGGTGGATGGTTGGAAGATGGGGCCGTTAAAGCGAATGATTCGCGACCTCAACGGCGACGGCAAAGATGAATTGATCGTCCCCGAAGCGTTGGGTCCGAGGGGCGCGTGGTATCCACTGGCGGGAATGCTTGCGTGGCCGGCGGTCTTTCGGTTGAAGAACGGCAAGTACGCCGAGGACAGTCGCGACTTTCCCAACTATTACGACAACGAAGTGCTTCCATCGCTCGAGAAGGGAATCGCGACGGCGAATAGCCACGGATTTAGGGACCGGGCTGCTGAGGACCAATTGGAAATAAACAAGGTCCTCCGCGTGCTCGGGCGCAATCCGACGGCCGGCCTGAATGAGTCGTACCACTGGATGAAGAGCAGCGACCCCACGCTTATGCAGTGCGCACTGGCGACCTTCAGCGACATTGGCGGTCACGAACAGGAAGTGCGGCAACTCGGGAAGGCGGTCCCGATTGCTTATCAGCGCGCGATCGAAGCCCGCAAGGGTGGCTGATCGGCTAAGCAGTTGATTCGAGATTCTCCTCGTTGCCTGCGGCGGACTTCGCGAGCAGGACAAGCGCGATCCGCCGCGCGAGTTCCGGTTACGCGCTCGGCGACGCGATTTCAGGCGGAGTGGTCGAATCCGCGGGTGCGGCGGGTGCGGCGATTTTGTAATCGCATTCGGCGCTGGGGCACTTCCATACCGTGCCCTCGCGCTTGGTGGTCTTCTCGACCAGATACGCGCCGCCGCATGACGGGCACGCCTGCGCCACGACCTTGTCCCAGGAGGCGAACTTGCACTTGGGATAACGGCCGCATCCGAAGAACAGCTTGCCGCGCCGCGAGCGGCGCTCCAGGATCTCGCCTTCCTTGCATTCGGGGCACGCCACGCCGGTTTTGACCGCGGTGGGCTGGGTGCGCTTGATGTAGTCGCAGTCGGGATATCCAGAGCATCCCAAAAACTCGCCAAAGCGCGAGCGCCGCCGCACCAGCGGCTTGGCGCACTTCTCGCAGACCTCGTCGGTCGGGGCCAGCGGAGCGACCTCGCGGACATGGATGCCGCCCTGGTCGTCGCGGGTGAACTCCTTGGTGTTGCGGCAATCGGGGTATTTGGAGCAGGCGAGGAATTCGCCGTTGCGGCCCCATTTGATCACCATGTCGCCGCCGTCAAGCTCGCACTTGAGGCCGGTCTCGATACCCTTGCGCTTGACCTCGGGCATGGTCTTTTTGGCCTCGCCGAGGCGCTTTTTGAACGGGCCGTAGAACCGCTTGAGGGTCTTGACCCAGTTCTCCTTGCCCTCTTCGACCTTGTCGAGATCTTCTTCCATCGCGGCGGTGAAGCCGACCTCGATGATATCGGGGAAGGCGGCGACCAGCAGGTCGGCGACGGTGCGGCCGAGCGTGGTCGGCCGCAGGCGCTTGCTCTCATCCTCTTCGAGGTACTTCTGGTTGAGCAGGCCGGTCATGATGGCGGCGTACGTGGAAGGGCGCCCGATGCCTTTTTCCTCGAGTTCCTTGATAAGCGTGGCCTGGGTGAAGCGGGGCGGCGGCTGGGTGAAATGCTGCTCGGGCTTGAACTCCAGCAGCTCGAGCTTCTCGCCCTCGCTCATCGCGGGCAGGGTGGCGGGCGCGTCTTCGTCCGCGTTGGAGTCGTCCTGACCCTCCAGGTACACGCGCATGAACCCGTCGAACTTCATCACCTGCCCGGTGGCGCGGAACACGGAGTCGCCGGCGCCGATATCGACAGTGGTGCGGTCGAACACGGCCGGATTCATCTGGCTTGCGACAAAGCGATCGAAGATCAGCTTGTAAAGCTCGTACTCCTCGCGCGAGAGGTAGGCCTTGAGCGATTCCGGGTCGCGCTCGAGCGCGGTCGGCCGAATCGCCTCATGTGCGTCCTGCGCCGACTTCGAGGTGCGATATATCACGGCGCGGTCGGGCAAGTACTGCCGGCCGTAGCGTTCCGCGATATAGCCGCGGGCGGCCTCCAGCGCCTGGTCCGAGACCCGCACCGAGTCCGTGCGCATATAAGTGATAAGACCGATCGCGCCCTGGTCGCCAAGCTCAACGCCCTCGTACAGGCGCTGTGCAATCTGCATCGTGCGCCGCGGCTGATAACGCAGCCGGCGCGAGGCCTCCTGCTGCAGGCGCGAGGTGATAAACGGCGGCGTCGGGCTGCGGCGGACCTCCTTGCGCTCGATCGAGCGGACCTCGAAGGGCGCGGCCTTGGTCGCCGCGACGATCTCTTCGGCCTGGACCTGGGGCAGCTTGTAGGCCTTGTTGTCGATGCGCTGGTCCTTCCAGCTATAGAGCCGCGCGGTGAACTCGGGCGGATTGGCCGCCTTGAGCCGCGCATCCAGGGTCCAGTATTCCTCGGCCCGGAACGCCTCGCGCTCGCGTTCGCGCTCGACCACGATGCGCAGGGTGGGCGATTGCACCCGGCCGGCGCTCACTCCGCGCTTGACCTTGTCCCACAGCAGCGGGCTTATCTGGTAGCCGACCAGCCGATCCAGCACCCGGCGGGCCTGCTGGGCGTCGTAGAGATGCACGTCGAGGTCGGTGGGATGATCGATCGCCTCCTTGACGGCATCCTTGGTGATTTCGTGGAGCAGGACGCGATGGACCTTGGCGGCGACGCCGCGGCCCAGCCGATCCTTGATATGAAACGCGATCGCCTCGCCTTCGCGGTCGGGGTCGGTCGCCAGGTAGATATTGTCCTTGCCCTTGGCGGCCTGCTTGATCCCCTCGATAATCTTCGCCTTGCCGGGGATCACGTGGTACTCGGGCTTGAAGTCGTGCTCTATATCGACGCCGAGCTTGCTCTTGGGCAAATCGACTACGTGGCCGACCGAGGGGGTGACCTCATAAGCGGACCCGAGATACCGCTTGATGGTCTTCGCCTTGGCCGGCGATTCGACGATTATGAGGTTCTTTGCCACAGTCTTTCGGCCCTTTACCCGGAAACCCTGCCTGCCATTCATCCTGCCGGACTTATGCCAGACAGAAAAGCTTGCCGGGGTGTTGCGTAACGATGCCCCTTAGCTCCAGCTCAAGCAATAGTCTAAGCACGGTTTGGGCATCGAGCCCGGATGCTTCGATAATTGCGTCAACGTGGAGCCTTTGGTCATCCTTAAGCTGAAGTAAGACTTGCTTAGCTTCGCTAATTATCTTATCCCCGCTTTCCAAAAGCGATTCAACCGACTGCCGCCGCGGCGGAGATAGAGGCTTTCCAGATGCGTCGGGGGCAGCGGCGGAGGCCAATTCGCCCGCTCCGGCTAGCTGCGGGGCAAGATCTTCGATTACGTCTTCGACGCATTCAACCAGCACGGCGCCCTCACGCAGCAGGCGATTGCTGCCGCGTGTCTTGCCGGAGAGCGGGCTTCCGGGCACGGCGAAAACCTGGCGATCCTGCTCCAGCGCCATCCGCGCCGTTATCAGCGAGCCGCTCTTCTCCGCCGCCTCGACGATAACCACGCCCAGGCACAGCCCCGACAGGATTCGGTTGCGGGTCGGGAAATTCGCGGCCAGCGGCTGGGTGCCGACTGGCAGCTCGCTCAGCAGCGCCCCGCCGTCCGCGATGATCCGCTCGGCGAGTTCGCGATGCTCGGCGGGGTAGATCACGTCGATACCGCAGCCCATCACGGCGACCGTATGCCCCCCGGCCTCGAGCGCGCCCTGATGGGCTTCGCCGTCGATGCCGCGGGCAAGGCCGCTGGCGACGATAAATCCGCGGGCGGCAAGCTCGAACCCGAGCCGGCGCGCCATCGCGCGCCCCGCGTCGCTGGCGGCGCGCGCGCCGACCACCGCGACACACTTGTGCTCCGAAAGCGGAGCCTCGCCGCGCACGAACAGGTAGGGCGGGGGATCGGCAATATGGCGCAAGTTGGGCGGATAATCCGCGTCGCTCCATCGGAGCAGGCGCGCGCCGATTCGCGGAAGCTCGCATAGCTCGCGCTCGAGCGCGTCGAAGTCGTGGAACTCTTTAATCGCGGTGACGATTTTTTTGGGAACGCCCGCCGCCGAGATCTCGTCGGCGGAGAGCGCGAAGATTTTTTCGGGCGCGCCGAACTTTTCGAGCAGGACGTGACAAGTGCGCGGGCCCACGCCCGCAACGCTGCGGAGTGCCAACCAGTATGCGTCGGCGGTCGGTGTCATGCGCGCCCCCATCGCGCCGCGGACCTAGTCGCGGCGGCCCCTTTAGAAAATCCTTGCGCGGTTTGAAGCGTAGTTCTACAATAAGTTGTCCTTAAGGCCAACCGGCCCCCGGATGCGTAGCACTCTTGCCACTTTCTTGACCGGGCACCCCGAATCAAATAGCCTTCGCGCTACCGTCTCACCAGTGGGCCTTGCCCCGTATCGGGGTGACATCGATAAAATCCGAGGCTTCAGGCGGTTGTCTTTATTGGGCGGGAGAGCAGGAGAACCAATGGATCTCACCGGAATGTCGGCGAATGATAAGCAGATATTGATTTTCAGTTTCTACCGTGACGCTGAACTCAGAGGCGCACGCCTTCTTTTTAATCTTCTCGGCCATCTCAAGGATGGCGATTCGCAGCTCAAAATGTCCCAGCATCTGGCCGACGAAACTCGCCATGCATGGATGTGGACCAAGCGGATCGCCGACCTCGGCGGATCGCCCGTGCTGGTGGACGACGGCTATCAGCGCCGGCTCGGCCTGCGCACCGGCGTCCCCAAGACCATCATCGATCTGCTCGCGCTGACGGTGGTGGTCGAGGAGCGCGCGCAGAGCCGCTACAACGCGCACGCGGCGCTGCCCAACGTCGATGACGTCACGCTCGACGTGCTCAAGGCGGTCACCAAGGACGAGACCTGGCATCTTTCGTGGATCGAGAAGAAGATGCGCGATATCGCGCGCGAGCAAGGCGCCGAATCGCAGGCTGACGCGTCGCTGGATCGCTACCGGAAGATCGATCGCGAAGTTTACGCGACGCTCGCGGCCGACGAAGCGGAGCTGATGCGCTCGTAGCGGAAAGCGATCCGCAGATTACGCAGATTCAGATTGATTGAGCGGCCGGTGCGCGATGCGTCGGCCGCTTTGGTTTTGGAATCGGCGTAATCGGAGGAAACTGCGGATTCCGATTCAGGATTTGCATCGCGCGGCGAGTGCGGCGTTGAGATCGTCGCGCATCGCGAGCGCCGCTTTCGCCGCCGCCTCGGCGGGACGACTGCCGGGCGACTTCAGATACGCGTACATCAGGCTGCGGCTCGCATTGACCACGATTCCGCAGCCGTCGGCGCGCGCCGCGGCGATCGCGTCGGCCGCGCTCGCGCCTTGTGCGCCGTAGCCCGGCACCAGGATGGTCGCATGCGGCATCAGCTCGCGCGCGCGGCGGGCATGCTCGGGATACGTCGCGCCGATCACGGCGCCAATCGGGCTCATCCCGCTTTCGCTCAAGAAGTCGCCGCCCCATCCGGTGACCCGCTCGGCCACGTGCTCCCACATCGGGCGCCCTTCGGAGATCTTATCCTGGAATTCCCCCGATGACGGGTTCGAAGTCTTGACCAGCACGAACACGCCGCGCCCGGCGCGCGCGCGCGCGATAAACGGCATGGTCGCATCGCTGCCCTGGTACGGGTTGACGGTGACCGCGTCGCAGGCGAAATCGCCGTCGCCGAGGAAGGCCTCTGCGTATGCGGCCGAAGTCGAGCCGATATCGCCGCGCTTGGCGTCCGCGATCGTCATGAGCCCCAGCCGCCGCGCGGTGCGGAGCACCTCGACAAGCGCGCGCATCCCGTCCAGCCCGCGCGCTTCATAGAACGCGAGTTGCGGCTTTACCGCGGCGACGGCGGGCGCGCACGCCTCGACGATTTCGCAGCAGAAGTGGGCCAGCGGCACTCCCGGCGGGACGCCGGGCGCCTGGGCGGTATCGAGTTGGGGATCGACGCCGAGGATCGCGATCGAATTCTTCGCGCGCGTGGCGGCCTGGAGCCGATCGGCGAAGTTCATCGCGGCCATCATAGCGCACGCGCAAGTTGCACGCACGCGGGGCGTTGATTTTGGGTCTTGCCGATGCGCATTCTTGGTGACCGCGGACGCGCTCTCGCGCCCGCGCCATCCTTCACCGGGGTTCCGAAATGACAAGGATCACGATCCTGACCAAGCTGCGATTCGCCGCCGCACTCGCTCCGCTCCTGATGGTGGTCGTGGTGCCGATGCTCGCGATGGCATTTTACGTGTTCGGCGCGATGCCCAAGGTGCTGAACGAGGACCAGGTCCAGGCGATCCGGGCGGCGCACGGGATGGAACTGGCGCTGTACAAGATGGATTGGGGGCGCAGTCAGCCCGACGGGCTGCAGATCGTGCAGGACCAGCAGCGCCGCTTCGTGAGCTGGGTCTCGGTCGCGCGCGATCACGTCGAGACCAAGGCGCAGGACGACGCGCTGGGCCGTGTCACCAAGACCGCCGATCCGATTTTCGCCGCGATGCGCAAGGCGGAGCCCGGCGATCAGAGCCTGGAGCCCGACCTGGTCAAGCTGCAGGGTCTCATCAATGATCTCGGCAGCGCCGACGACGCGGTCATGGAGGAAGTGGCGTCGCGGGCGCACACGCGCGCGAACGTGATGATCGTGATTGCCGCGGTGGCGTGCTTCATCGTGCCGTGGGTATGCCTGGCGATCGTGGTGCGACTATGCGGCGGCGCGAATATCGCGCTGCGCGACATCCGCCATCACCTGGACGACTTGCTCGATCGCGCGGGCGAGCCCAACGAGGATTTTCGCGCGATCGACGAGCGGATGACCGAGCTGGGCTTCGCCCGGCGCAACCCGATGCTGGCGGAGTAGCGCGCCGCGCACCTCCGCGCCCAATCCTCGCCGCTATGCGCTGGCGCGGCCCGAGGTGGTGCCCGCGCTCGGGTTTTCGGGCAGGTTCTCGGGCACCAGCGGCTTGGGGTCGAGTTCCCTGAGCGCCGGCATCACTTCTTTGGCGAACAGCCGCATGCTCTTTTCCGCCGCCGCCATCGGCATCGCGCCGTACTTGAAAATGAACATCAGCTCGTTGGTGCCGAATGCGTTGGCAAGCTCGGTTGCCCGCTTGATCGTCTGCGCGGGCGTTCCCCAGGGATGGCTGCGGTAAAAGCCCTGCTTGAACGGCGACGCGTCCTTGCGCAGCGCGTCCTGTTGCGCGCCGTACTGCTCGTAGCCCTTGATGCCCTTGAGATGTGTGCCGAGCAGCTCGTAATGGCGCAGCGCCGAGTCGGCATACTCGACCATGTAGCGCTCCGCGCCCGCGCGCGCCTCACTCTCGGTCTCGGCCACATAGGTCCACAGCGCGAGCTTGGTATGGCTCGGCGCGAAGCCGGCCTCTTTGCGCAGGCCCGCGTAGCGGCGCATGTTGGCCAGCGCGATGTCGAGGCTGGTGGTCGGGATAGTGAGCGGCCGGACGCCGTGCTTGGCGATTATCTGCACGGTCTGCTCGGTGCCGCCCGCGCACCACAGGTTGGCGCTCAGATCGCGCTCGGGCTGCGGGCGCAGATGCAGGCCGTGGATTTTGTAGAATTCGCCGTCGAAGTCGCATTGTCCGGTCGCCAGCAATTGCGTCAGCACCTGGAGCGACTCGTCGAAGCGGCCGCGCGCCTCGTTCTGATCGATTCCCAGCCCGGCGTACTCGCGCCGCCCCAGCCCCCGGCCCACGCCGCAGATGACGTTGCGCTCCGGCCCGATGAACGCGTCGAGCATGTTGACGTCTTCGGCCACCCGCACCGGGTTGTGCCACGGCAGCACGGTCACCATCGTGCCGAGATCCACGCGCTTCGTGATTCCGGCGATATAGGTCAGGTACTGGAGCGGGTTGGTCACCATCGTGTAGGGCGTGAAGTGATGCTCGATGGTCCAGACCGCGTCGAAGCCGGTTTCGTCGGCGATACGGGCGATGCCGAGTTCCTCGTGGAAGACCTCGCGGTCGGAGCGCGCGGCGCGCTTGGGCACGCTCTGGCCCTTTTCTTCCGCTTCGTAGCGGTCCCAGTCGCGGTAATTCTGATTGAAGATGGTTGCCCCAATCCGCATGGTTCTCTCTCCTCGACGGTCGTGCGTGCCCGGCGGGTGGTGTGGTGCTCGGGCCAAAATTAAGCTCCCACCAACACGGCGTCGATTGCAAATGGAATTTGCCGGCGTCGCGACCAGATTTCCTGCTAACTGCGTGACAGTTTTGCAAACCTCTTGGCATCCCCCCCCGGCGGAGCTAACGTCTCATCACACACGAACACTTCTCTCAGGAGAGGGAGCTATGCGCGGCATTCGGCTGTCTTTGTCGCTGATCGCAGCGGCTTGTCTATTAGCCTTGGGCTCGAGCGTTCAGGCAGCGGCCCCGTATTACGCACCGCCGGGCGTCTGGACAGGAGATAGTTGGACGCCCGGCGTCTTCCCAATGGACCTTTCCGCGGCCGTATCCGATAACGGCAACCTCTCGAGCGATTGGGTGGTCGAGATGACAAACTACGGCATCTCCGTTTTCGACGCGCACGGCGGCACGTCGGAGGGTCACTTTGGTCTGTGGGACTTCTGGTGCAACGGCACTGGACTTTCCGGCTGCACCACCTCGGCATCAAGCGGACTCCCGTACGATCCCCAGATAGCTTACAATTGGAAGGTCGGGCGGTGGATCGTCGCCTCGCTGTCGCCGATTGGGCCTGAAACTGGGACTGGAAACCCGAGCGGAGGGGGGAGTTACCTCTTGATCGGCGTTTCCCAAGACGGGAGCCCTCTTCCCAGCGGCAACTTTCCGAGCGCTGGTTATTTCACGCACTCGGTCGCGCTGTGCTCGGACGTCAAGGGGTCGAACGGCGAAGCAACGTTCGGCGACAATCCGATCATGGGCATCAGCCACAGCACCAGCACCACGGGCGGCAGGGTGGTCGTCGATGTCCTGTGTTTCTCGACGGCCAGCGGGAATTATGTGGCCGACGAGATTTACGATTTTTCGTTCGGCAAGCTCGAAAACGGTACCGTGAAGGACAAAGTCTTCGTGTCCACGAATCTTCCTCCTACGAACCTCTTCAAAGAGCCAATGAGACTGCGGCCCCGCCGCCATCTGGGAAGCGGCGGCGTCATCGCGCTAACCTCGGTGTCCCTCACGTCGAGCGGGATAGTCATTGGCGGTTTCACCGGCTACGATCCGGTCTTGGACGTCTATCGCCTCGTTCCCAGCTCGAACGGAGTTACCTCGGACAATATCAAGTACTACAACAGCTACAAGGGGAACACCCCGACCTCGGGGACGGAGGGCGTGCTGGCACCGCAGCCGGGCACCAGCGACACGATCAGAGTGGACGATCTAGACACCGACAACGGCGATATTTCCCACAACGCCAACAGCGGCGACGACGTGTTCGCCACGTCGTTCGCCGGCGCCTATCCCGACCTTTCAGGATCCGTCTACTACCTGTTCGACCTGAACCTGGCCAACGGCAATACCAATCTCATTACCCAGAATTTTAACGGCGGCGACCAGGTTTCGTACCCCGCGGCGCTGATCGACGACGATAACGAGCTGACCCTCAATTACACGATCTTCTCGAGCACCGAATATCCAACGTCGTACCTGGATTATTACGACTTCAGGCCGGTGAATAGCCCGCCGACGTTCGAGGGCTCGTGGACGCTGGCGGCGAGTTCGGCTCCTCTCACCAGCGCATGCCAAAACAGCGTGTGCCGCTGGGGCGACTACACGGCCAATGTCTTCGATCCTTCTTGCGATGCGGCAGCGGACAACCTTACGCCCGAGTGCCATATGTTCTGGCAAGTCACCGAATACACGCCGGACGGCACGACGCAGGCCTCGAACGTGACTGCCGTTTATGATCTCGAGTTCAGCAATGACACAAAATAGCGGGCCGACCGCGGTCGCCGCTTGCGGAAAGGCCGCGTTGGGTTTTTATTAGGTAGGAGAGCGAGAGATGAGCGCAAGAATCAGCAAATTGGCGATTGAGTTTGCGGCAGCGGCGATGACGCTTTGGATCATCTTCGGGCCGATGGGCGCGCGGGCGCAGGACATGCCGGGCGCGGCCCCGCCCCCGGCCACCGGCAATCCCGATTATTGGGCTCCGCCGCCGCGCGGACCGGATTTCCCGTCTACCTATGATGTTCCCAGCTATGGGAAGCCTCAATATTCTTGCTCCTGTCCTTGGGCACCGCCGGACTCCGGATACCCCCCGTGTCCCCGGGGCGTGTGCGGCAAGCGAACTCCGCTAACTCCCGAGCAGATTCAGAAGGGAAAGGAGGAAGATCAAAAGGCGATGGAGGCTTGCGCCAAGAAGGGCGGCTGCTCCGCCGAGCCCGACGTGAATCCAGTACCAGTCCCTCAAACCGATCCGGCGCTCGTGAAATGGATGAACTCGCCCACCTACAAGGCGTGGGCGGCAACCCACGTGCACCATTACTACAACTGCGGACACCCCGGACCGCTCAGCACCACGCCGTGCCCGGGAATGAAAAAGTGGGTCACGCCGCCCAACTAAAGCGCGTGGCCCGCAACTCACCTGCACCACTACTACAACTGTGGGCAGGGGTGGTCAGCGCCGTTAGCTCTTCGCCATGAGAGGGAACCGGCCCGTGACGCGGGCGCTACCCGGTGGCGTCCGCCATCAACTCGATCAGCTTGAGCGTGGCGCGGCAGTCTCCTGCCGCGGAATGATCGCCCGAGGGCAGGCGCTGGAAGCGGTAATCGTTCTTGCGCGAGTCCCATTCCCCGACAAATCGCGAATACGCAAGCATCGCGCACTCCCATTGCGTCTGCGGCGCGCGTCCGCCGCTCATCAGCGCGGTCTGCTTGAGCAGGCGGCGATCGTATTCGGCGTTGTAGGCGATGATTCGCTTGCCCGCCACGACTTCCGCCAGGCGCGGCGCCAATTGCGCGAAGGTCGGCGCGCCGGCGAGCATGTCGATGGTTATGTGATGAATCGCGCTTGCGGAGGCCGGAATATCGCCGCGGCTTGCCGGCCGGACCAGGGAGTCCAGCAGCGCCGCGCCGTCGGGCGCCACCACCGCAACCTGGATCACCTCGTCGGTTAGCCCCAGCCCGGTCGTTTCCGTGTCGAGCACGACCCACTGCGACGGAGCCGCAAGCAGCGCGCGCGACCATTCGATCGACTTGCGCCGGTCGATGACGCCGCTACTGAGGCGCTTGGGCGGCGCGCTCGCGCCGGTTTCGATCATGGAGGAATTATACGCGCGCCCGGCGCCTACCGCTGACGCTTGGGCCGCCGGCTGTCCACAGCGTCGGTGGGCAGCGTGATATCGAGGCTGCGCCACAGGTACCATGCCGCCACGGTCCGATACGGGCTCCATCGCTGTCCGAACTCGCGCAGGCGCGCGGGGGTGGGCGCCTTGCGCATCCGGTACGCCCGCACGATCGCGTTACGCACACCCAGGTCGTCAATCGGCAACACGTCGGGGCGCCCGAGATTGAACATCAGGAACATCTCGGCCGTCCACCTGCCGATTCCATGCACGCGCGTAAGGTCCGCGATTATCTCGTCGTCGTCCATCCGGGAAAAGCGATGGAAGTTCAGCAGGCCGTCGGCGATATGCCGGGCGAGGTCCTTTATGTAGAGCGCTTTCTTGGCCGAGAGCCCGACCGCGCGCATCTTTTCATTCGGGGTCGCCAGCACCTGCGCCGGGGTCGGAAAGCCGCTACCCGGATACATCGCCACGAACCGGTCATGGATTGCGCGCGCGGCGGCGCCGGCAAGCTGTTGAAAAATGATAGCGCGGGCCAGCGCCGGAAAGCGCTCGCGCCGCAGGGCTATCCGGCACGGACCCACTTTGGCCATAATCCGCGCCATGACCGGATCGACGCGCGCCAGATGCATCCGTGCGGCGCGCGCGTATGGTACGGTTGCCGTCGCCACTTGAGTGCGCCGAATCTGCCACGGCGCGGGCGCTGGCGCAATGCGGCCGGCAGGAGGTCACGGATGCCATCGCGGGAGCACACCGATTCGCACGCCGACCAGCGGGCAGAGATGCGCGCGGAGAACCTGCACCAGGGGATGCGGCTCGGTCCAATTTTTTACGTCGTCGCGCCGGAGCAGGTTGCGGATTTCGCCGCCGCGCTGCGCACCGAAAATCCGCTCTATCGCGGTGAGGGCGCGCTCGCGCCGCCCACGATGCGCCTGCTCGACTACGCGCTCTTGATCGCAAAGCATTTCCGCGGCGGCAGGGGCGGCGTTCACGCCAGGCATCGATGCGATCTAATCGAGCCGATGCGCGTGGGGCAGGCGGTGCGCGTCGACGGAGTCATCACCGCGACCGAGCGGCGACGCGGCAAGTTCTACTTCACGCTCGAATATGAAACGCGCGACGCCACCGGCGATCAGTTGCTGACCCGGCAGGCGATAACCTCGGTGCTGCTCAATCCGAAAGGCGAGATGGCATGAGCGCGGAACTGGTTAAGATACAGCCGGGCGCGGCGTTTTCCGGCGCGCCGTATCTGCTCGACGACGACGCGGCGCACGCCTATGAGCGCGGCGTGAAGGAGCCCGAGCGCCGCCGCACCCGCGAGCAGAATATCCACAACGATCCCGCCGCCGCGGCGCGTGCCGGCTTCACACGGCCAATCGCCGCGGGTGAGCATACGATTGCCGTCATGATGCAGCTGCTCGTCGATCGGTTCGGGATGGGCTTCCTGCGCGGCGGAGGCTATGAAGTCGCGCTGGTAAAGCCGGTCTTTTACGGCGACACGATCGTGGCGCACGCGGAGGTCGAGGGGGTTGAGAACGGGTTGGCCGCGCTCAAAATCAGGGTGGAAAACCACGCGCGCGAAGCGGTCCTGACCGGCACCGCGCGCGTCAGGCTCGACGCGCGATGAGCGACGCCGGTGCGCCCGAGCAGGGACAGAGCGCCGCGCCGGCCGCACGCGCGCCGGCGCCGCTGTGGCGCAAGGCGATACCGTACGCCGGCACGCTCGCGATCTTCGCGGTCATCTTCTGGAAAATACCGCTCGTAAGCGTCGGGCGCGCTCTCGAGCATGTTCCGATCCTGGAGTTCGTGGCGATCTTCCTGCCGTTCTCGCTGTTCTATTTCGTGATCGATTCGTACTGCCTGACCTGGGTGGTGCGGCGCTTCAACGCACCTATGAGCTGGGGCGATATTCTGCCGATCCGCGCCAGCATGTACCTGCTCGCGATGATCAACACCAACCTGGGGCAGGGCGGCGTCGCGTATTACCTGTACCGCAAGGCGCGGATCGGATTTCTCGCCGCACTCAGCTCGATCCTGTTCATCGCGCTGCTCGAAATCTACCAGCTCTTCATGTTCTCGACCGTCGGCGTGCTGTTCTACACGCCGAGCGCCGGGATGCAGACCGAAATCGTGGGAATCCTGCGAATCGCGTACGTGATCGCGTGGGCCGCGCTGGCGGGGATTATCGCCTTCTTCGCGATCGCGCGGCGCCGCCCGTCGATCCACGACTGGATCGCGAACACGCGGATGGGGCCGATCGCGGCGACCTTTCTGGCCGCGCGCCCGCGCGACTACGCGGCGGTGCTGGCGATCAAGGCGCCGACCTTTCTCGGTTCGGTTGTCGCGCAATATTTTGCGCTGTCGCTGTACGGAATCGCGATCCCGTTCACCAAGCTGCTGCTGTTTCTGCCGCTGGTGTTCCTGGCCGCGGCGCTGCCGATCGCGGTGGCGCATCTCGGAACCAGCCAGGCGGCGTGGCTGCTGTTTTTTTCCGGCAACGCGAGCGAGGCGCGGATCCTCGCCTACAGCCTGGCGGCGCACTTCACCTTCATGTTCTGCAACGGGCTTATCGGTTTGTGCTTTCTGCCGCGGGCGTCGCGCGAGTTGACCGAGGTACAGCGCGAGCCGGCGCCCTGAGCGCGCGGCGCTATTTGCGATGCGGCGCGATCCAGACGCGCTCAAAGCGCGCCGGGCGCATCGGATTGAGCGCGTAACCGCGCACCCACGGCTGGCGGATCGCATAAGTGACGGGATAGTAGAGAAACACCCACGGCGCGTCGGCGATAATGATCTTCTCGGCCTGGTCGTACAGCGCGTAGCGCCGCGCGAAGTCGGTCTGGTCGGCGGCCGCGTCGATTAGCCGCTGGAAGTCGGGATTGTAGTAGAAGCTGTCGTTGTTGGATCCCCACTGATCGCGCGAGAGCAGCGTGCCGAGAAAATTCTCGGGGTCGGGAAAGTCGGCTTCCCATCCGTACATGAACGCCTGCGCGGTATGCGGCTGGCGAATCGCTTCCAGAAACGGCCCCCACGCAACGGGCTTCAGCTCCACGTGAACGCCGACCAGCGCCAGGTCCTGCTGGATCGATTGCCCGATCATCAGCGCCGTCTCGTCGGCGCGCAGCCACAGCTCAAAGCTGAAGCCGTCGGCCAGACGCGCCTGCTCCAGCAGCGCGCGCGCCTTGCCGAGATCGTATGAGTAGCCCTTCAAGTCGGGATTGTAGCCGGGCAGGTTGGGCGGCAGCACGCAGTGCGCGACGACGCCGCGTCCGTTGATCAGCTCGACCAGCTTTTTGCGATTTATCGCGTAGCTCATCGCCCGGCGCACGCGAACGTCGCCGAACGGCGGCATCTGGCAGTTCATTCCCATGTACTGGGTGGTGACGGTGGTCTTCTTGAGGGTGAGCGCGCGCAGACGGGGGGTCTTCATGATGTAAGGGAACTCGGCGGGAGAGATCTGCGTCACCACGTCGAGCTCGCCGGTTTCAAAGCGCATCCACTGCAGCTCGGCGCCGACCTCGAGCGATTCCACGATCGCATCCAGGCGCGGCTGGCCGGGGACGAAGTAATATGGGTTGCGGACCAGGACCATCCGCTGCCCGCCGATCCACTGCTTGAGCTCAAACGCGCCGCTACCGACCACGTGGCGCGAGAAGTCGTCGCCCCATTTTTCCGCGACCTCGCGCGGCACCGCGGACGCAAACGGCATCGCGAGTTTGTGGACGAATACCGGATCGGGCGCCGAAAGATGAAAGACGATCGTCCACGGGTCGGGCGTCTGGATTCCCGCGACGTGCGCCGTGCGATGAGCCGCGAAGTCGGCGGCGCCAGCGATCCCGCGGTAATACTGCATCCCCTTGGAGCGCGTAGCCGGGTCGAGCACGCGCTCGATTCCGTAGCGCACGTCGGCGCTGGTCACCGCGCGGCCGGTTGAAAAGCGCGCGTCGTGGCGCATGTGAAACGTGAAGGTCTTTGCGTCGGGCGCCGCCTCCCACGTGGTCGCGAGGTCGGGTTCGAGATCGACGTCGGTGTCGCCGTAGCGGACCAGGGTGTCGAAGATCGCCTGCTCAAAGGTCCACGACGCGGTGTCGTAGCCGTCGGCGGGATCGAGCGTGGGGATATCGTCGGTATCGGCGATTCGGAGCACCGCCGCGCCGGGCGGAAGCCCCAGTGACGTGTCAGCGCCGCGGCATCCGCCGAGCGCGAGCATCGCAAGCGCCGCTCCCAGAGCCAGCGTGCGCATGTTAATTCGCGACGTCATCGCGAGCGCCTGCGCAGGACGCCGTAGCCCAGCAGGTTGAAGCCGAGCACCGCGTAGAAGATCGCGACCCCGGGAAAGACCGCGAGCCACGGCGCGGTGCGGAAGTAAATCGTCGCCTCTTCGATCATCCTGCCCCAGGTCGGCGTCGGCGGCGGCACGCCCAGGCCAAGGAAGCTCAGCGCGGCGTCGGTGAGCAGCGTGCCCGAGGTTCCGAGCGCCGCCATCACGATTATGATCGGCGCGACGTTCGGCAGCACGTGGCGGACGATGAGCCTGCGCGACGGCGCGCCCAGCGCGCGCGCGGCGAGCACGAAGTCCCGGGTCCCCATCGAAAGCGTCTCGGCGCGCACCACGCGCGCGATCTGGGTCCACGAGACCAGTCCAATCACGAGCAGGATCGTGAGCAGGCTCGGCTTGAGCACCGCCACCAGCGCCATCGCGAGCAGCAGCGTCGGCATCGTGAGCATCACGTCGGTAAACCGCATCAGCAGGAAGTCGGCCGCGCCGCCGAAGAATCCGGAGAGCAGTCCGACCGTGACGCCGATCAACATCGTGACCGCCATCGCGGTCAGCCCCACGGTCAGCGAGACGCGGGCGCCGTAGATCACGCGCGAGAGCACGTCGCGGCCCAGCGCGTCGGTGCCCATCGGAAAGGCGAGCGACGGCGCGCCGGGATCGCCAAAGGTCGCGGCGACCGCGCGAGTGGGATCGTGCGGGGCGAGCCACGGCGCGAAAATCGCGACCACCGCGATCGTCAGCACCATCGCGGCGCCCACGTTCTCGAGCGTGACGAACTCGCGCGCCCTGCTCATCGCATCTCCTCCAGCCCGATGCGCGGATCGAGCCACAGGTAGAGTAAATCGACCGCGATATTCGCGGTCACGACCAGGAACGCGGAGAACAGCACCGTGCCCATGATCAGCGGGATATCGAGGTTGAAAATCGCTTCGAAGGCGAGCCGCCCGATGCCGGGCCAGTTGAAGACCGTCTCGGTCAGCACCACGCCCGAAAGCAGGCCCGCGAGATCGAGCCCGGCGATCGTCACCAGCGGCAGCATCGCGTTGGCCATCGCATGCTTCATCATCACGCGCGCCCCGGACATCCCCTTGCCGCGCGCGGTGCGGACGTAATCCTGCTCCATCGCCTCGGCAAGATTGGTGTGCAGGATTCGCGAGTAGTAGCCCGCCGAGCCGAGCGCGAGCGTCAGGGTCGGCAGCACCAGGCTGCGCGGCCCCGAAAAACCGCCGAGCGGAAACGAGCGCAGGTAAAGCCCGCCCGCGATCAGCAGCATCGTGCCCAGCCAGAACACCGGGATCGAGACCAGCCCGAGCGACACAACCAGCAGCGAGTTGTCGATCGCGGTGCCGCGCCATGCCGCCGCGACGAGCCCCATCGCGATCCCGAGCAGCAGCGATACCGCCATCGCGGAGATCGCAAGCACTGCGGTCGCGGGCAGGCGGGATGTAATCAGACGGGTGACGCTTTCGCGCCGGATATAGGAGCGGCCGAGATCGCCGTGGATGGCGCGGTCGAGGTAGCGCGCGTACTGGACGTAGAGCGGTTGATCGAGCCCCAACTCGCGCCGGATCGTCGCCAGCGTCTGCGGGTCGGCCTTCGCACCGGCCATCGCGATCGCCGGGTCGGCCGGGATTACGAACGCGATAGTGAAGGTGATGAGGCTGGTGCCGACGAGGACCGCTGCGCCGAAGACGATACGCCGCGCCAGGTACGCGAGCATCGTTCAGCCCGCGAGCGCTCCGCGCGCGACAAGCTCGCGGCGCAAGTGTATCTCGGCGCGCTCGCGATGGCGCCGAGCGGCGGGTGTGCCCGCCTTTGAGTCGAGAGCGGCGCGCTCCTCGGGCGCAATCGCGCTGAGGAATTTTCGCATCGCGCCGAGCGTGCGATCTTCTTCCTTCGAAAGCGAACTTGCCGCCGAGAGGGCGCGGTAATGCGCCAGGAAGGCGGCGAGCGAAGCGTACACGGAAAGCTCGCGATCGCGCTCCGGCGTCATCCCGCGGTCCCTCCGAGCGGCGAGATCAAGAGCCCCACCAGGTATCCGATTACCGCCGCGCCCATCGCGATCGCAAGAAAGCGCAGCCCCGAGCGCCACCTGTCGCGCCGGTCGGCCAGCCATCCTTCGAAGTATCCCACCCCGAACAGCGCGAGCGCCGTGGCGAACAGCGCGGTGAGCAGCGCGGGCCGCGGCGATGCGATCAGCAGATAGGGCACCAGCGGCACCAGCGCGCCGCCCGCGAACGCGAGCCCCATCACGATTCCGTCCAGCGCGGCGTTGCCGAGCATCGCGCCGCCCAGCCCGTACACCTTTTCCTCGGCGGTCGAGAGCAGCAGGGTTGGCGAGTTGCTGAGCAGCTTGACCACGCGGTAGGCGGACTCACGACCGAGCCCCTCGCGCTCGAGCTGGTCGAGCAGCGCCTCCTGGACCACGTAGGGCTGGCGCAGCGCCTCGCGTCGGGTGCGATCGATCTCGCTGCGCAGGACTTCAAATTCGGCGCGCGTGCCGAGGTACGCCCCCGCGCCCATCGAGAGCGCGCCGGCGGCGGTCGAGGCGAGCGCGGCGAGCAGGATCTGGGTGTGGTCGCTGACCGCGCCGGAAAGCCCCGCCAGCACGCCTGCCGTGGTCAGCACGCCGTCCTGCACCCCGAAGACGACTTCGCGGATGCTGGAGAGGCGCTCGAAGAGCCGGCGCTTTTCGGATGGATCGGGAATCGCCAAGCGCGTCAGTACCGCTGGTCGGAGGGCCCGAATGCGTCGCCGGGCTTCCACTCCGCCGGGCACAGCCGGCCGGTGCGGAGCGCGCGCACGATGCGAAGCGTTTCGCTCACGCTGCGGCCGATATTGACGGGACAGGCGAGCGAGTAAGCGACCCTGCGCTCGCGATCGAGCACGAACGTCGCGCGCATCGCGGCCATTTCCTTGTCGTCGTAAACGCCGTATGCGCTCGCGACGGCGCCGCCCTGGTCGGCGAGCAGCGGATAGCCGATTCCGCCCAGCTCGCGCGCCCACCGGACATGGCTTTCAGCGTCGTCAACGCTCGCGCCGAGCACGGTGGTGTTTTCGTCGGTGAAGAATTTTAGCGCCTTGTTAAAGCCGACGACCTCGGTCGGGCAGATGAACGAGAAATCGCGCGGATAGAAGAACAGCAACACCAGTTCGGTGCTGAGGCTGCCGAGCGCGACGCGCGCGATACGATCGCCGGTGGCGCCGGGCAAGTCGAATGGGGGCGCCTGGTCTCCTGGTTTCAGCATGGCTGTTTCGTGCGCCTAAGTGTTGCCCGGTCGCGCGCGCTATTCAATCTCATAGGTCAGCGTCACGGTCGCGGGAATCGTCATTTCGCCGGGCTCGATCGGAGTGGAGGGCGCCGCAGCCATCGCCATGCCGCGGTACTCCGCCATCGGCATCGGCCGCACCTCGGCGACCGTGGTCGCCTTGACGACGCGCCCCAGCTTGACCCCGAGCGAGGCGGCCAGCGCGCGGGCCTGCGCCTGCGCGTCGCGGGAGGCGGCGGCAAGCGCCTCGCTGCGCGCGCGGATATCATCCTTGAGCGAGAAGTTCAGGTAGTTGATGCGATTTGCGCCGGCCGCGACCGCGGCGTCAATCAGCTTGCCGAGCAGGTCCATCGCGCCCGTCTGCACGGTGATCGAGTTCTGGGCGTTGTAGCCGACGATCCGGGGCGTGGTCCGATGCTCGCCCTGCGCGTAATCGGGCGTAAGCGAGTAGCCGCCGGTCGAGACCTTGCCATTGCCCGCGAGCGTGGCCTTGAGCGCCTCCATGACCTTCTGCGCAAGGGCGGCGTTGCGGCTGGAGGCGTCGGCGGCGGTAGGCGCGTGCGTTTCGATCGCGAAGCTCAGGTTGGCCAAGTCGGGGCGGGCCTGCGCCTGGCCCGAGCCGGAGACCACGATGGTGCGTGCGGAGCTTTCCGCGGCGCGGGCGGGAGCCTGTGAGATCGCAAGCGCCAGCAGCGTGAGCATCAGGATGGACATTGGGCGAAATCGCATGACGGACCTCCGGCGTCGCTCGTTGCGATGCATTGATTCAGCAAGATAATAGCCGGAGACTTGACCGATTGACGACAGTAAAAAGTGAATGATGGAAGGTGACTTGCCGCGATGGCCCCCAAGCAGGACGAACGCAAGGTAACGCCACGGAGCCAGGATTTCGCCGCCTGGTACAACGACATCGTGTTGCGCGCCGAGCTGGCCGACTATTCGCCGGTGCGCGGATGTATCGTGTTTCGGCCCGACGGTTTCGCGGTCTGGGAGGCGCTGCGCGACGAGCTTGACCGGCGCATCAAGAAGACCGGCGCGCGCAACGCGTACTTCCCGCTCTTCATTCCGCAGAGCTTCCTGCGCAAGGAGGCTGAACACGTCGAGGGCTTCGCGCCCGAGCTCGCGGTGGTAACGCACGGCGGCGGCAAGGAGCTGGAGGAGCCGCTGGTGGTGCGGCCGACCTCCGAGACGATCATCAATCATATGTTCGCGCAGTGGATCCATTCGCATCGCGACCTGCCGATGATGATCAACCAGTGGTGCAACGTCGTCCGGTGGGAGATGCGCACGCGAATCTTCCTGCGCACCGCGGAGTTCCTGTGGCAGGAGGGTCACACCGCGCACGCCACGCGCGAGGAAGCCGAGCGCGAGACGCTGACGATGCTCGAGGTGTATCGCGGCTTCGTCGAGGACTTTCTGGCGATACCGCTGATGGTCGGGCGCAAGAGCGCGGCGGAGCGCTTTCCCGGCGCGGTCGAGACCTACGCGATCGAGGGCCTGATGGGCGACGGGCGCGCGCTGCAATGCGGCACCTCGCACTTCCTGGGCCAGAATTTCGCCAAGGCGTTCGAGATCCAGTTCCTGGATGAGCGCAACGAGATGGTGCATCCGTGGCAGACCAGCTGGGGCGTATCGACCCGGCTGCTCGGCGCGCTGGTGATGGCGCATGGCGACGACCAGGGTCTGCGCCTGCCGCCGACCGTCGCATCGACGCAGGCGGTGGTGGTGCCGATCTACCGCAAACCCGAGGAAGGCGAAGCGGTGATGGTCGCGGCGCGCAAACTGCGCGACGAGCTCGAGCGCGCGGGTATGCGCGTGAAATTGGATACGCGCGAGGGCGTTACGCCCGGCTTCAAGTTCAACGATTGGGAAATGCGCGGCGTGCCGCTCAGGATCGAGATCGGTCCGCGCGACGTTGCCTCGGGCGAGGCGGTGCTCGCGCGGCGCGATCTCAAGGGGCCGGAGGCGAAATCGAAGGCGCCGCTCGGGGCGATAGCGGAGCGCGCGGGCGCGGTGCTCGACGAGATTCAGAAGAGCCTCTACGCGCAGGCGAAGGCCTGGATGACGGCCGAGACGCGCCAGCTCGCGACGTGGGAAGATCTCAAGCGGCAGATGGAAGGCGAGGGCGGCGGAGGTTTCGCCGACGTCTTCTGGTGCGGCAATCCCGCCTGCGAGACCAGGATTCGCGACGAGCTTAAGGCGACCTGCCGCGTAATCCCGATGAATCAGAGCGGCGCGGCGGGCAAGTGCGTCGTATGCGAGAGCGCGGCTACCGAGCGCGCGCTCTTCGCGAAAGCCTACTGAGTAACGACTGCCTATTCGAGCCGGTACGAAATCTTCATCGCGGAGCGCACTTCTTCCATCGTCTGCTGCGCCAGTGCGCGTCCCTTGCGGGTGCCCTCCAAAATGATGTCGCGGACGTCGGAGCGCCGCGCCGCAAACTCACTTCTGCGCGCGCGAATGGGCGCAAGGAACCCGTCGAGCGCCTTGAACAGCCGCTCCTTCACTTCCACGTCGCCAACAGTCCCCTTGCGATAGCGCTCCTTCAGCTCCTCGACCTCGGCCTTATCGGGGTTGAACACGTCGTGATAGGTGAAGACCGGATTTCCCTCGACGTGGCCCGGGTCGGTCGGATGAATGCGGGTCGGGTCCGTGAACATCGACATGACGCGCTTTCTCACGACCTCTGGCTGATCGCCGAGGCAGATCACGTTGCCGAGCGACTTCGACATCTTCGCGCCGCCGTCGGTGCCGGGCAGCCGCGCCATCTCGCCGAGCATCGCCTTGGGCTCGATGAGAATCTTCTGGTACAGGCGATTAAAGCGGCGCACGATCTCTCGCGTCTGTTCGATCATCGGGAGCTGATCCTCGCCCACCGGAACGAGGTCCGCCTTGAAGATCGTGATATCGGCGGCCTGCGAGATCGGATAGGTGTAGAAGCCGACCGGGATTCCCTTGGTGAAATTCTTCTGCTGAATTTCCGCCTTGAGCGTGGGGTTGCGCTCCAGCGTCGCGACGGTCACCAGGTTCATGAAATATATCGTCAGCTCGGTCAGCTCCGGCACCATCGATTGCACGACGATCTTGACCTTGTTCGGGTCGAGCCCCACCGCCAGGTAATCGAGCGCGACCTCCATCACGTTCGCCTCGAGCATCTCGGGATGCTCGAAGTTGTCGGTGAGCGCCTGGATATCCGCGATCAGCACGTAGGTGTCGTATTCGTCCTGCAGCTTGACGCGGTTCTTAAGCGAGCCGACGTAGTGTCCGAGATGAAGCGGGCCGGTGGGCCGGTCTCCGGTGAGTATTCGTTTCGGCATGGCGATGCGAATCAGAGGAGGCTCTTGAGCGTTTTCAGATCCTGCGCGAGGTCCTTGTTCTCGGGACCCGGCGCGGTCTCCAGGCACATCGGAAGTCCCACCCATCGCTTGTCGTTCAGCACGCGGCGGAACGCGTCGAGACCGAGGAAGCCCTTGCCGATATGCTCGTGGCGATCGACGTGCGAGTTGAACGGCTTGAGCGAGTCGTTCAGATGGAACGCGACGATCTTCTTGATTCCGATATATTTGTCGAGCTCCGCGAAGGTCTGCTCGTAAGCGTCGTCGGTGCGCAGGTCATAGCCCGACGCGAACGCGTGCTCGGTGTCGAAGCAGAGGCGCAGGCGGTTGTTTTCCTTGACTGAATCGAAAATCCGGCCCATCTGCGGAAAACTGCATCCGAGGTTGGTTCCCTGCCCGGCGGTGATCTCGAGCGCGATCTTCACGTGGAAGCCGTCGCACGCCTTGTGCGCCTCGTCAATCGACTTGGCGATCGTCTTGATTCCGGCATCCTCGCCCGAGCCGACGTGCGAGCCCGGATGCGCGACGAGGTACGGCACGCCGAGCGCCTCGCATCGCGTGAGCTCATCGACAAAGCCGCCGACGCTGCGCTTGCGCAGGCCTTCGTTGGGCGCGCCGAGGTTGAGCAGATAGGAGTCGTGCGCGATCACGCTGTGGATTCCGGTCTCGCGCTGATTGACCTTGAACGCGGCGACGTCCTCTTCGGAGTAGGGCTTGGAGGCCCACTGGCGCGAGGACTTGGTGAAAATCTGGATGCATTCGCATCCGAGTTCCTTGCCGCGGATCAGCGCCTGCGCGACCGAGTCTGCGATCGAGACGTGCGCGCCGATGAGCGGGCGATCGGGTTTGTCAGCGGCTTTCTTCATGATGCGATCGCGGGAGCGTTTCCGCGTCCCGCGATCTTATATGATCCGCCGCCGCCAGCGGAAAGCCTTATCGCGCGCTGTTGGGAAACCGAGACGCCGCGCCAGGCGCGGCCGCAGCGCCGAAAAGCGGTCACTGCGGTGGTAAGAGCACCTGCCATCCGAAAGTGTGAAAGGAATTGATCGTGTCGTTGGCGGAGTATTGGTTCATAGCAGTGCCCGTGGCAGGAATGCCGACGTCTGCCGCAGCAAAGCAGCCACCGCCGACGGTTTGGCCATCGATTAGGCCGTCGATGAGGGTTTCCCAGTTGGCAAGCGGCGAACCTGTCAGGCCGCTCAATCCGCCGCATTGTTCATACGTCTCGCCGCCCTCACAGCCGCCCCCATTAAACACATTGATAAGGGTTCCGTCAGAGGGCGAAGAATTCGGGGCAGGCCCCAGGGTTACGGTGCCGGTCTGCTGCGCGGAAGAATATCCATTCACTACGTAATCGGCGGCCATTGGATCGGCAGCGCGATAGGCGAAGGCAGATCCCGCCAGATCCGGCAACGAATTACTGTTGCAGATATAGTTGATCACATGGGTGAATTTGTAGGTTCCGCTTTCTGTCGCGGACCCGTAGACGTGTGCGTAAGCGTACGCAGTAAGCTGGTCGTTGGTTCCGCAGGAGCCAACAACCATACTGGTTGCGCCGCTTTGATTCGCGAGGGGTAGCTCGGTCCAGGTATTGTCGGGCGGGGCCGGCGGCTTCTCGAACTTGCCGGCCATGGCGACGAAAACTAACACCACGTCCCCGTCCTTCAGGCCGGGTGGCGTGGGGAGTTTCAGCTTACAGGTGCCACCATCGCCAACGTTGCACTCAGATTCAATCGCACTCTGGCTCACATAATAAGGTAGCGGATTCGCCAGCTCGGTGATCTGGGTGGACTGATTGGAGCCGGTCTGCGAGCCGCCGCCGTTGGAGTATTCCTGCGCCGTCCAGAAGCCGTTGCTCGCGGCTGGAGCGGGCAGGTTCGGATCCCAAGATCGTGGACATGTAGTCGCCCCACCGGGTCGGCGTCGCCCCCGCGCATCCCGCGTAGGCGCCGCGATACGGGTTACCCAGAATCCCGTAGCCGAGCAGTGGCGGAGTGGTGGCGCCGGTGGGATCGTAGCCCTTGGCGATGTACCAATTCGGATAGATATTCGAGCCGTAATAGAAGGTCTGGAACGTGAACGCAATCCCGAGATCGCTGTCCATTGTGATGCTCGGATAGCCGGCCCACCATCCCAGACCTCCGATCCACCAGTCATTCCACTCGGGGGCCTGGTTGACATAGGTCAATTGGTCCACGAACCACAGCGCCTGCGTCGTGCCGTCGGCCGTGTCGCCCGCATGGAAGGAAGTGAGAAGGTAGGTGTTGGCGTCGTTCCCTTTTTGGATAATGACGCTGGTAATCCGCGCGTCCTGCAGGCTGACTGCACATGCTGAGCCGGCTCCGCAGGAGTCGTGCTGGGCGGGGGTGAATCCGCCATAGCTGCCGGGCACGCCGTTCCCGGGGCTGCTGCGGAGGAAAGAGATGCCGCCGGTGCTGGAGACCGTATAGAGATCGACGTGGGGGAGCGAGCTCCCCCACGGCACCTCGGAGGCAGCCAAGTATAGTGGCTGGTTGGCGTCCCCGGAGATGTCGCGCGAAGGCCGCGAGCCGAAGGCCGGCGGAGTCACAACGGTCGCAGAAATTGACGACGGCGGCGGGCTCTGCGTCAGCACGGAGCTCGAGATCAGCATTAACTGATCTGAGCCACTACCGCCAGTGCCGCCGACCACCTTGCACTGGAGATCCACCGCGACGACGCTCCCGTCATACGAGGATTCATTGAAGCCGATCACGGGTTGGTCCGGAAGCGGAAAATTGCCGTTCTGGCTGCTCGAGCAGATGTCGGCGACCTTGTAGACGTTCCATCCCTGAGTCGCATCTGCTGCTTTGCTGAACGCGAAATAGAGATCGCCTTTATCCTTGGTATCGGGCACAGCTAGGGTTGTCGCGAGCCATCTCTGCGCGGCCGGATCCCAGGCGACCTGCGTGTCTGTCAGAGAATCTGTAACGGGAGGCGAGTTTGCTTGCCAGAACGTGGTCAGACTTTCGGGATAGCCCGCATACGGATTGCCCGATTTATCCGAAATCCAGATTCCGGAGTTCATCATCTCGACCATTTGCGTGGGCGAGACATCTGCTGCAACATCCTGCGGTTGACCGTCGCCGGGCAGGTTCAGGCACGCGTCCATGAGATTATCAGGATATATCGGCGTTCCGTATGGACCGATCGGCGTTTGCCCCGGCGGGTCGCTAAGACTGGATTCCGACCCAGGTGTCGGAACCGGCGTTGGAAGCGCCACCGGGGGGGGGTGACTTGGGCTGTCCAGCGGTGGGAGGGCGAGTGGCGGAGGCAGGGTACGGTGCGAACGTCCCGCAGGTATCTAGCATGGTGAACTGGGAGCGCGTGAGGGGAGTACCGGAGTGCGCCTTGTCCGAGTACTCTTGGCATTTCGCTCGGAAGCTTGCCCACTGCTGAGGAGCCCAGCCCTTGGGCGCATTAATCGGTAGTGGAATGGGCACGTGCGCGAGCGCTCGCGGCGTCGCGGTAGCGGCCGGGCTCGCCTGCTGGGCGCGCGCGCTCGTCAACGCAAGGGCCACAACGATCGCGGCACAGATGGAAATAAAGCTGTAACGCATCAGCGTGTCACTCCTTCGCGGAGCCGGCTTGGATGATCTTGGCTCCGCTGCCGAATCATACGCCCGCCGTGTTTCATGGCCGACCGGCGACCGCGGCTGAAGCATGGGTATCGATTTCCCGCCGTCGATTGCTCCCTGCCCGGCGCGGTCACGCAACTTGTTATGGCTGTACTCCCCCCCCCTGGAGCTCTGTCAACAGTTGGCTAATAGAACTGACAATTTGTCTCGGTCGGCGAGACGTCCGCCGCGAGGTCTGGCGGCTCGCCTTGGCCCGCGACGCATGCATCCTCGGAGTCGGCGATGATCGGCGTGCCGTATGGACCAATAGGCGTCGTGCCGCTCGGGTCGCTAAGGCTGGACTCGGGCGATGCGGTCGGGGTCGGCAGCGGTACGGGGGGTGCGGTTGGGACTGCGGCTGCGAGGGCTCGCGCGTCACGGATGAAGGGTACGGCATCAACGTGCTGCACGTGTCCAACGTGCGAAATTCAGACAGCGTGAGCGGGATCCCCGAGCGTCCCTTGTCCACAAGTTCTTGGCACCTCTCTCGTAGACTAGCCCATTGCTTTGGATCCCAGCCCTTCGGCGGATTTACCGGTATAGGAATCGGCACGTGCACGAGCGGGCGCGGCGTTGCGGCCGGGCTGGTCTGCGCCCACGCCGCATGCGTCATCGAAACGCCCGCCGCTAGCAGAAGCGCGACGATCGCGACGAGAGTTGGCATCGCCAGCCGAAGTCGCGCATTACGATTTCCGTTCATCGCTTGGTTGTCTCCGGAGCCGGGGTTCCTCGACTTCGCCCGCAGCGGGCTTCGCTCGGAATGACACAAAAGTGGGTCAGAATGAATGCCGCGAGGCGCGACGATTGCCTTAAGAGACACAGGCTTTACGCTTGATTCAATCGCGGTGACGCTCAGCCGGGGACAGATCACCACGGCATGTCTTGCGGAGGGGCTTCGGCGATGCTTTATCGTTATCCGTGCGTATTTTCATCCGTATCGCCCTGATGCTTGCGGCGGCGACGCTCGCATTCGGATGCGCGCGCGCGTTGGAGTTGCCGCCGCAAGTGACCTACAGCGAAATCGCGCCGTCGGGCCGCGCCGCCAAGCAGCCCGACTGCGACATGCCTGTCCTGCGCCATCTGCCACTGGCCGAATTCCGCGAGGTAGGCCTGGTCGAGGCGACTGGCAGCGTCTATGCGACCGAAGACCAGGTGCTGCCGGTGGTCAAGCGCAAGGCGTGCGAGTCGGGCGCCGACGCGATCGTGATTCTGACCAGCAAGTCGGAAACCACCGAGGGCCTGGTCGGATATTATATCGATGCCGAGGCGATCATTTACGGCAAGAATCCGAATATCCCGCTCGGCAACCCGATGACGCATTAGAGCTGTGCGCCCGATGCGCGAGCGCGCCGGCGCGCCCGGTGCGTTGCCGCGCTCCCAGCGGCATGATAATCCCCAAAACGCGGTGGCGAAGCGGCGGATAAAATCGGTCGGCCTGGTGGTCAAGAGCGACCGCCCCGACGCCGTTGCGCTGGCCCGCACGCTCTCGCGCCGCCTGCGCCGCCTTCGTATCGAGACCCTGGCCGAAACCGAAATCGCGCCGCAGCTCGGCGCCGAGCCGATGGCGCGGGCGGAGCTTGCCGAGCGCGCCGATTTGCTGGTGGTGCTGGGCGGCGACGGCACGCTGCTGAGCGTCGCGCGGCTGACCGCCTCGCGCGAGACGCCGATTCTGGGCGTCAACCTGGGCGGACTGGGCTTTCTGACCGAGGTCACCGTCGATGAAACCCGCGCGGCGCTCGATCGCGTGCTGTCCGGCCACTTCCAGGTGGACCGGCGCATCACGCTCGATTGCATGGTGGTGCGTTCGGCGCGCGATTCCAAGCGCGAGGAGCGTTACATCGCGGTCAACGATATCGTGCTCAATCGCGGACCGCTGGGCCGGATGCTTCAGCTCGAGGTGATGACGCAGAAGCAGCCGTTCTGCCTGTATCGCGCCGACGGGCTGATCGTCGCCACGCCCACCGGCTCGACCGCATACGCGCTCAGCGCGGGCGGCCCGATCCTGTATCCCACGCTTGGCGCCTTTGTGCTCGCGCCGATCTGTCCGCATACGCTGTCAAACCGCCCGGTCGTGCTGCCCGATACTTTCGAGATCGAAATCCACGTGCGCGCCTCCGACCATGACGCGACGCTCACCGTGGACGGGCAGGAGTCTTCGATGGTCGGTCCCGAAGACTCGATTCGCGTGCGTCGCGGACGCCATACCGTGTCGCTGGTGCGCTCGACGCACTCGTACTTCGAAATCTGGCGCGACAAGCTGCGCTGGGGTTAGGCGGGGGCGCCACGGGATGCTCTCCGAACTGCGCATCCGCAACTTCGCGATAATCGAGGAAGCCGCGCTCGAGTTCGGCCCCGGCTTAAACGTGCTGTCGGGCGAAACCGGCGCGGGCAAGACGATTATCCTGACAGCGCTCGGCCTGCTGCTCGGCGAGCGCGCGTCGCCCGAGATGATCCGCGCGGGCCAGAAAGAGGCGGTGGTCGAGGCGCGCTTCGAGCTCGAGGGCGAAACGCCGTTGCCCGATCTCGCCGAGCGCGCCGCCGATCCCGAGCGCCGCGAGCTCCTTGTCCGCCGGGTGATCTCCGAGGGCGGGCGCTCGCGCGTCAGCGTCGATGGCGAGATGGCGACGGTGCAGAGCCTGGGAGGAATCGGCGCCGCGCTGGTGCAGGTGTACGGACAGCATGAGCAGCAGTCGCTGCTGCGCGCCGAAAGCCATCGCGAGATACTCGACCGCTTCGCGCGGCTCGATAACGAACTCACGGACTATCGCGCCGCTTACCAGCACGCGCACGCCGCGCGCACGCGCCTGGACGAGCTCGCCCGGCGCGAGCGCGAGCGCGCCGACCTGCTCGACCTCGCGCGCTTCCGCGTGACGGAACTCTCGCGCGCGGAACTGGTCGCGGGCGAGGACGAAGCGCTCGCCGCCCAGCGTATCGTGCTGGCCAATGCCGCCAAGCTGGCCGCGGCGGCGGGGGAGGCCGAAGCGAGCCTCTACGGCGCGGAGGGAGCGGCGGTGGATACGGTCGCGGGCGCGGAGGCGCGGCTTGCCGACGCAGCCGCGCTCGATGCGGCGCTGGGGGAACCGCTCGAGATGATCCGGGTGGCGCGCACGAACCTGGAAGAGGCGGCGCGCTCGCTGGGCGCCTACGCGCGGAAAATCGAGGCCGATCCGCAGCGCCTCGAGCAGATCGACAACCGCCTCCAGGAGCTGACGCGGCTCAAGCGCAAGTACGGTGGATCGATCCAGAGTGCGCTCGAAACGCTGGAGCGCTCGCAGGCTGAGATCGCGGAGCTGGAGGGCGTCGCGGAATCGAAAGCCACCGCCCAGCGCGAGCTGGCCGCCGCGCTCGGCGCGCTCGCCGAACGTGCCCGCAAGCTTACCGCGCGGCGCAAAGATGCGTCGGCGGAGCTCAAGCGCCGGATGGAAGCGGAGCTGAAAACGCTCGGAATGCGCGCGCCGGTGTTCGAGCCGCGCGTCACGCCGATCGCCGCTGACGAAGCCGCATTCGTGCACGACGGGCTCGCGCTCGGCGCGGAGGGCGCCGACAATGTCGAGTTCCATATCGCGCCCAATCTCGGGCAGCCCGCGATGGCGCTGGCGAAAATCGCCTCGGGCGGCGAGCTTTCGCGCGTGATGCTCGCGCTCAAGCGCCTGGAGGCGCAGCAGCGCGGCGTGGCCACGATGATCTTCGACGAAGTCGACGCGGGGATCGGCGGCGAGGTCGCCACCGTGGTCGGCCGCAAGCTCGCGCAGCTCGCGCGCTATCATCAGGTGCTCTGCGTCACCCATCTGGCGCAGATCGCGGTGTTCGCCAACCGCCACTTCGTGGTCGAAAAAGAAGAGCGCCGCGGCTCCACGCGCTCGCGCGTGGGACCGCTCGAAGAGGGTGGACGCGCCGAGGAGATCGCGCGGATGCTCGGCGGCGTCGCGAGCAGCGAGAAATTCCGGCGCGCCGCCCGCGAGCTGCTCGAGCGCGCCCGCGGCTAGCCCGGCGGCGGCTTGACCGTGCGCAAGCGGCGGCGCTAAGCCGGTAATCGAAAGCCTCGCCTATCGGAGGAAGCCGCGATGACCCTGGAGCGAATCCTTTCCGCAGACTCTCATGTGATCGAGCCCGCCGACGTGTGGACCTCGCGAATCGATCGCCGCTTTCTTGATCGCGCGCCGCGCGTGGTCAAGCAGGCCGGAAACCGCGCGGGCGATTTCTTCGTTGCCGAGGGGCTGCGCCCGTTCCCGGTCGCGGGCTTCGCGGTGGCCGGCGTCGATCCAAAGGAGTTCGGCTCCGCGATGGCGGCCGGGTATCCCGGCGTCCGGCCGTCGGCATGGGACCCGACGCTGCGAATCGCGGACCAGGAGCGCGACGGCGTCGCCGGCGAGGTGCTCTATCCGAGCCTCGGGATGCGCCTGTTTCAGCTCGAAGACGGCGCGCTGCGCGCGGCGAGCTTCTGCGCCTACAACGACTGGCTGGCCGAATATTGCGCGGGAGCGCCTAAGCGGCTGGCGGGCGTCGCGATGGTGTCGCTCGACGACGTCGGCGAGGGCGTCGCGGAGCTCGCGCGCGTTGCGAAGAAGGGATTGCGCGGCGCGATGATCTGGGGCGCGGCGCCGTCCGAGCGCCCCTACCACGATCGCGCGTACGATCCGTTCTGGGCCGCGGCGCAGGAGCTCGGCCTGCCGCTCAGCCTCCATATCCTGACCGAGCGGCGCGGTGGCAGCGACTTCACCAGCGTGATGAGGGGGTACCCCGCGCTGCATCATTCGGTCGAGCGCTCGCTTGCCGACCTGATCTTTGGCGGCGTGCTCGAGCGCTACCCGCGCCTGCGCCTGGTGTCGGTCGAAAACGATATCGGATGGACCGCGCACTTCCTCCAGCGGATGGATCATTCGTACGAGAAATACCGCTACCTTGAGTCCGGCGCGATTCCGAATCCGCCGAGCCACTATTTCCGCCGCCAGGTCAGTGCGACGTTCCAGGACGATCGGGTCGGCGTCGTCACGCGCGAGTTTATCGGAGTGGGAAGCCTGATGTGGGCGTCCGACTTTCCGCATTCGGACTCGACCTGGCCGCACTCGCGCGAGGTGATCGCGCGCGACTTCGAGGGCGTTCCCGAATCCGAGGTGCGCGCGATGGTTTCGGAGAACGCCGCCGCGCTCTATGGACTCGGATGACGCCGCGCGCCCCGCGGCGTCGGCGCAGCGCATCCGATGGGCGCCGCGGGTGCGCCGTGAAAAGCTGCGCCGGCTGTATGAGGGCGAGGCGCGCGGGATCCTCGACGCGGAGTTGCTCGACGATGTTGGCACGACGATCTATTGCCGATGCCGCGATATCCTGATCGTATCTGACGCGGCCGAGGGAAGAGTCGTGTGCCCGCGATGCGCCGGGGCAATCGCGCGAGAGCGCGGTGATGACCCGAACCAGATCATCGAATGCGGGAATTGCGGATGGGCGATGGGGTGGCGCGAGTTCCGCCGCAGCTATCAGCATCACGAGCTTTACGCGCGCGGGATGACCGACGCGATCGTCGAGTTCATGCGCGGATGGGAGCGTGCGAACAAACCGCGCGACAAGATGACGCTCGTCGACCGGCTGATCCATGTCTGGCACTGGGAGACCAGCCGCGAGCATGAGAAGGGACGTCCCGCGGCGGTGAATCTGATCGAGGGAAGCCGCCGGCAGGTGCTCGGATTCCTGGATGAACTCGGCGCCGCCGCGACTCCGCGCTGATCGTCCGCCTTGCCGTCATTCCACGCGTCCTCCGCGTAGAATCCCGGATGCCTCGTGTCATTCCACGCATCTTCCGCGCGGAATCCCGGCTCTCTTCTGTCATTCCCGCGCGTTCTTCGTTGGCCGTCGCGCGAGGAATCCCGAATCCGATACTGATCTTCCGCCGCCGGGCCGCGCCGCAGGGAATGGTCGATTGGCGTTCTACCTGTCATTCCACGCGTCTTTTGCGTGGAATCCCGGAACCGGTTCCGTGCGTTACCGCCGCCTGCAGGCGGAATGCGGCGGGTGCGGCGGCGTTCGGGTTGACTAGGCGGAACGCATCGGATTAGCTGAGAACTCTCGCCAATCGGTGGGGCTGTAGCTCAGTTTGGGAGAGCGCCTGAATGGCATTCAGGAGGTCGGCGGTTCGATCCCGCTCAGCTCCACCAACAAAATCTCTCATCAATTCAATGACTTATCGCTGTTGGTAGAACGGCGATCTGCAATTTTGATCGCCGACTGTGGGGACTTTTGTGGGGACTCTGATCGAGGACTTCCGACTTTGACCGCCTCGATCCCGATTCTGGCTACCTCGACGGCGGTTTCAGGTCCATCGATGGCTGAATCGAGGCTTGCGATCGCAGCTCGCTTGGCCTGGGTGCGTATATGGGCATAGCGACTGAGCATCTGGTGGCTCACGTGGCCGGCTAGGGCGCGGATTGTTTCTTCGCTGACGGCCGGATTCTCGGCGAGCCTGGAGACCAGAGTGTGACGGAGATCATGCCATCTCGCACGGACACCCGCATTTCGTCGCGCTCGGCTCCAAGCGCTCTTCCATCCTTGCATCGGACGGGTGAAATCGATCGCAAAAATGACGCTCCCCCGTCCCAATGGGCCAAATCCGACCTGATGACGAGGAAAAACGTAGGCGTCCGGGCCGGCTTCTGGAAGACTCCTGAGCCATTTGGCGAGCCCAGCCGCGGCTCGACGCGTTAGAGGCACGACGCGACCCGTGCCTGCTTCCGTTTTCGAGCGCCTGACGACGATCTCTCCCTCGAAGCCATCTTCGGTCTGATCGAGTCTTACGTCGCTGCGGCGAAGGTTTCGGATTTCGGACGCACGCAGGCCCGAGTCGATGGACGTGATAAACAGGGGTTCGAGCGCCGGCGAGCCGCCCGCACGGATTGCATCGAGCAAGCGAGCTTCTTCATCACGGGACAGTGCCTGACCGGGTCGGCGTTCACCTTTGAGCATCCGCACCCGGTCCGCCAGCGGCCACCAAAGATTGAAGTGCTTCAGGATCAGCCGCAGGGCATGAACCTCGTAGTTGACCGTCCTGGGTGATTTGCCTTCCGCGAGTCGTTTCCGTTGCAATCGGACTATCGCATCGCAGTCGACATCGCAGATGAGCCGGTCACCGAATTCCCTAGAAAGGCTGCGGACATACTGCCGATAAGAAGCCACCGACTTATCCGCCAAGCCGTTGAGGTTCCCAAGCCATTGTTCCGCCGCTGACTTGAACAGAGGCATCGGCTCCCGCCTGGCGAGGCGGTTCACGCCAAGCTCAAGTTCGCGGCGACGTGCGCGCTCGGCCTCGCGAGCGACGGCCTTGCTGTTCGTCTTTGTCGATTCCCGGATGCGCGATCCGTTGAAGACAAATTCGTACCAGTACGTCTGACCGCGCTTGAACACGCTCATGGCACTAATACCTCCTCACCACGGCTGGGGCGTTGGCCTCGGTCAGGTAGCGGCGAACCTCGGTATCCAGCACGACTACGCGGCGGCCGAGGTGTGCGGCTCGTAATCGTCCGCGTTTGACCTCCAGGCGAAGAAAGGGAACCGACACGCTGAGGCTCCGGGCGAGTTCGTCGAGCGTCCAGCCGAGCTTAGGGGTACTGAGCCTTTCTGAATTCCCGCCGTGCATGCGAGAACTGACTTGAACTTCTGACATGATCGTTACACCTCGATCCTTTGAGACTGACGGTGATCCACTCACCGTCATGTTGGATCATAGGTTGCCGTCACCTAATTGTCAAATTCCATAATTCATTATTTTGTGGTTGAGTCAGTCAGGAGTCCCAGCCGCAGGAGCCGGACCCGTGCGGCGTGCTCGGATACTCGGCAGCGCCGCACGACTCGTGCGATCACCGCCCGGCCCAGCTCCGAATCAGCCCTGAGCGGAGGCTGCATGGCCTCGCGCATCGCGATCTCACGCGCCCACTCGACGAGCTCGGAGCGCGGCATCAACAGCGCGCCGCTGAGCTGATCCGCCTGCCATTCCATCCAATCCTTCTCGGAAGCGGCCCCGATGGTGTCGCGATGACAGGTCCAACACGGCTCGGCAGGACCAGACGTGTCTCCTTCGGACTTTCTCCACAGCGGCGCGTGAAACCAGGCATGAGCGTATTCATGACCGAGCGTGAAGCGGAAGCGGTTAATGTAACGCGCGGCGGAGAGTCGCTCGGAGATCCGAACCTTGGGCTTGCGGTCAAGGAAATAGTCGGTGTACCCGTCCACGCCCGGGGCCAAATCTGCATGGAGTTCAAGCTCGCTCGCTTCAGCCGCGATCATTTGGATCAGCACGGAGGTCGGGATCGGGAGCTGGAAGCCGCCGCAATTCCGATTCATGAAATCAACGACCCTGCGCTCGCAGCGCTCGTCAAGGACCTCGACCTCGAAGTACAGGCGGTCAATCGGGCGGCCGAGCGGATCGCGAAGCACTTTCATTTTCGCTGAAGCGATTCGGTTCAATCATGAATGAAGGGGTCTACGATCTTGACCCCCGCCTTTTCAAAGTCGCCGCGATTGCGCGTCACTACCGTCAGTCCGTGGACCAATGCTGTCGCCGCAACCAGACTGTCCTTGATCGGCATTGCTTTACCCGAGCGCCGCAGCGACGCAAGCAGCTCTGCCCAACGAAGCCCGGTATCGGCCTCCCATGGCAGACACTGAATGTTCCCTACCACCGCTTCGAACCAGTTTTCCAACCGCCGGCGCCGGGCTCCACTCGACAGCAGCAGAATGCCGAATCGGAGCTCGCCGAGAATTACAGGATCAACGGCGATATCGCCCTCGTGCTGCTTGAGCCATGCGACAACTCCGCTGTTGGGTGTTGGTTTGGTCGGTTCGCTCAGGACATTGGCGTCAACCAGAAATCTCACAGGTTGTCGGTGGACTCTGATTCGACCGGAACGAAGAAGCCCTTTGCGGGGCAGTTCAGAAGCAGGTCCACCAGACCCTCATTCGCGTGGGCGGGGCGCCGCAGTAAGCGGTACTCGCCATTGCGAACGCGTTCCACTTCGAACTGCTGTCCCGGCCTGATCCGATCTTCGCGGCGCAACTCGGCGGGAAGCACGATTTGTCCCTTGGATGAAACCTTGGTTTTCATAAATGTAAGATAACGTCTTACCTCACGAGGATCAACTGGATCCATGGGTTTTCATTTTCGCCCGCGCTGGGATTTTACTCCCAGCGCCTTGCGGAAGGCGCGGTACGCGGCTTCAACCTGCTGCTGGTCAACGTCGGACTTGACGTCCGCCGGCTGTCGGTTCGCGTGAAAATACAGCACATCGGCGGAGATGCCGACAATCCTGGCCATCTGCTCGATGATGTAGTCTTCGGGCGGATAGCGATGATCGTGTTCGACGGCGTTCAGATAGGGCGGATCGACGGGCCGCCCGTCTTCGCGCCTAAGCCGGGCCGCAAGCTCACGCTGCGAAATCCCCGCTTTCTTCCGAGCTTCCCTGAGCACCTGGCCAAAAGTCTTCATCTGATCTTCTTAGCGCCCGCCGCCGCTCGCGCCGCCTCCTCCAGAAAAAGCTTACCGAAGTGAATCGCCCTTGTCACCGAAAGCTACAATGCCTGAATTACGAAAATGCACAAGCAACCCTGGCAATGCCACTGTGAGCGCGCCCGCTTCCGCGCAGCGGCAGGGCGCAATGACTGCTTTGGTTGCGCGAGCACCTTTAAGGGCGCGCTCTCCTCACTCGAAACTGGGAGAGCGCGCCAGGATTCCGGGATGCGCTCGGCGGAGCGGTGCACGGCGTGCCAAGCGAAGCGTCCGGCGCGAGCCGGTGGCGCGCCGTGTCCAGCGCAGCGAACGCCACCGCTTTTGAAGTCGGCGAAGCGAATGATGGCCTTTACCGATGCATGCCGCGGCCCTGAGTGATCGTATGCTGACGTTCGTCGGGAACGATCTTATAGGCCGGTTGTCCAATCCTCTCCTGATGCTCGAGGGCCAGCGATTTTTCACGGGTTCGATTGACCACTCGCCGAAGCTCCCTCCGGTCGTCGGTGAAGACGGTGACGGCGTTTCGTGCGCGGCTGATGGAGACGTAGAACTGCTTGCGATTAACCAGCTCGGGGGAGAGCTTGGTGTCGATATCGACGATGACGCGGTCAACGGTAGCGCCCTGGGCGGAGTGGGAGGTGGAGGCGTAGCCGTGGTCGATGTGGTGGAGGCGGTCGAGCGCGACTTTTTGCTCCTTGCCAGTGTCCAGTCGCAGCACCGCGCGCCGATCATCTATGGCGGCGATGGTTGCGAAGTCGCCATTGGCGACGCCGAGCGCGCGGTCAGGAGAACGGAACTGGATTCGTTCTCCTCGCGCAAGCTTGCGCGCCTCTTCGCGGAAGACTTCGACGCCGAAGAGGCGCACCGGATTGTATCGGATCAACCGTCCGTCCCCGGTCCTCACGGATAGCGAATTGCCGTCTCGATCGACGGCTTCGACTCGTGCATAGCCGCCTTTTTCGAGTCCGAATTGCTTGCTGCCGCGCGTGTAGCGAATGACGCCGCCGGGCTCGTAGTTGTGCGCCGCCGCGCGTTGCGCGCCGGACAGGCCGCGGTTGACGAGGATCATCTGGCCCTGCCCGAGCGGATCGATGTGGCCGCGGGCGATCAGTTCTTCTCTAACGGCGCGGTTGAGCTCGCAGCGCTCGCGATTGGCCGGGCTGACCACGAGCACCCGCTCGCCGCGATCGTGAGCTGCGGCGTATTCGTGGGCGGTCTGCTTTCTGCGCTCATCGCTGTCAGCGACCTCGCGGATGTCGCCGCGCTGCTCAAGTATCGCAAACGCCTGCCCAACCTCGCCCAGCGCGGCGTGCATCACGGCCCGGCGCAGCTCTGGATCGCGCTGGCGGCGAATAGCGTCGAGCCGCGCCACTCCCAACCCGGCCTCCTGCATCTGGAAGATGGGGCGTCCGGCCTCGATGGCATGATGCTGTCGCTGGTCACCGACGAAGACGAGGCGCAGGATGCCCTCTTCCTGAGCCCGGTGCAGCAGGCGATTGACCTGCCGGGTGGAGAGCAGGCTGGACTCGTCGATAATCCAGATTTGATTCGTCGTTTGTTGTGCGGGTCTGCTTTCGAGCAAGCTGGCGATCGTGGTGGCGGAGATGCCAGCCTCAAAGAGCGATTTGACGGCTCGCGTGGTCGGGGCGAAGCCGCGCACGCTATATCCCTGGTCTTCGGCGAACTCACGGATAGCTCCCACGGTGGTGGTCTTCGTGGCGCCGGCGCGGCCTTCGATCGATGTGAGCCAGTCGGTTGAAGCGAGCGTAAGTTCAGCCACCGCGATCTGGTCTGGCTGAAGATGACGCCGGAGCGCCCATTCGCGGACTTCTTCGGATGCGGCTATGGCGCTGGCGCTACCTTGCCGGTCGCGCATCATCTCGATGTTCTCGCGCTCAAGCGCGAGCATCTCGGGGGTCGTAAACGCGCCGCGAGGAGAAGATATCGACTCCGAGAGCTCGACCAACCGAAGGTGACGTTCCGCCTTGCGAGTTTCATCTCGGATGGCATCGAGATCCGTCTTGCCCATGGCGTGTTGCAGCGCGACGGCCTCCAGCGCGCGGCGATCGATGACCGCCTCTCGCTCGATGTTTTCGTCGATGCTCTGGCTAACAGCTTCCCCGGCCTTTTTGGCGGGATCGAAGACAAACGGCTCGTGCTCACGCGCATGCGCCACGCGGCGATCAAGGTCGATTCCGTATTCGCGCGCCCGCGATCTCCATTCTTCCTTGAGCGTCTCCGCGTCGCGACGGTCCTTTGAGCGTCGCGTGCGATGCGCGATGATCTCGGCCGCCTCGGCTCCCGTCAGGCCATCCCGCGCGAGCGCGTCTTCGATGTCCTTGCGGCGGCGCGAAAAGGCCATCACCTGCTCGCGCGTGTATCCGTCAAGCTCCCAGCGCCCGTCGCGGCCGGTGACGTCGATCGCGTAGCCGAGTTCCTGGACCGAGCGCGCCAACTCGGAGCGATAAACCGCGCTCGCAAATCGCTGCGCGCGATAGATCTCGATCGGATCGAGGCCGCGCCACTCTCCATCGGGGCGACGGGTCATGTTCGCAATGACGACGTGGGTATGCAGATGGGGATCGGGTCCAAAGCCGTCGTCCGCGCCACTTGCCGGTCGGGCGGCGATGTGATCGAAGCGAGCCGCGACGATATTGGCGGTCAGGACCCACTCGCTGCCGCCGTGCTGGCGCGAGAGCGCACACTGCTCAAGCTCCGCGAGGGCGCGGGTGACCGCGTTGCGATGCGCTTCGATCAGGCGCGCATCCGTACCGGCCAGCGCCTGGATGCTGACGGACTTGGGCGCGTTGAATGTCGCGTCCCAGGCCGCGCGACGGTCGTCGTAGCCGTTGGCCTTGTGAACCAGTTCTTTTCCGGACCCAGGGTCGATGCCCCGCAGGACGGAACGGAAATCCTCGCTGACGACCGCACCGGAGAGGCCTAGGTCCTCAGCACCCCGGCCAAGCCAAGCTCCGACGACGCGCTGCTGTTCAGAGTAATAGTCGTCGTGCGAGTACTTCTCCTCGTAGTAGGTCTCGGCCTGCGCGGCGCTGAGCGCCCCTTTCGACATCACCAGCATCAGTCTTGAATCCTGACCGGGTTGCTCGGTCCGGCGCCGTTTGGCGGCAGAGGACGCACGTCATTATCGGCTGGGCAGGCAGGCTGGCGGAGGGCGCGGGGGATGAACGCTCGCTGCCGGCGCTGCGGCGGGCAGGGCTTGATTGTGACCATGGAGCGATCCATCCCGGCGATACAGAGGTAACCCTCGAGCTTCGGCAGGCGCTGGATCTGGGCGGCCATCACCACCGACTCGGTGCGCCGCACCGGATGGACGTTGTAGCGGCGATCGTCCTGTCCCGTGCTCGTGCCGATTTCCTCATGCACTATCTCGCGCTCACCGATCTGCCGGGCGAGGAAGGCCGCCGTCTCCGGCTCATCGACGCGGAGGATCAGCTTGGTCGAGGGCATCGAGGCCAGCACCGTCGCCTGCTCATGACCATAGATGCGGCGCAGCTGGGCGATGCTCTGGAACCCGAGCACGGCGCAAAGCCCGCGCTTTCGCCCGCGCGTGACCAGTGTTTCGAGCCTCGCCTGGCGCCCGAGCACGGGCAGCTCATCCACGACAATCCAGATCTTGCGCCCGCTCTCGGAATCGAGGAGCCGCCCGACGATCAGATCGAGCCACAGGTTCACCAGCGGCACGGCCGCCGAATGCGACGCATCGCGCATGGTCAGGAAGAGCCAGCCTTCGGGATGCTGCGACCAGCCGAGTGCGCTCCAAGGGGGGCGGCCGTCATCGGGCGGCAGGTAGGCGAAGGAGCGGGTGGCGTTGGCGACGGTCGCGATGATTCCGGCCCCCTGCTCGTGCGCGCCGGGGTCGATGAGGCTGTACGCGGGCGTTCCGGACAGTGCCGCTTTGAGCTTGCCGCGATCCAGTTCGAGGTGCTTCGGGATGCTCTGCGGCTCGCGCGAGTTCGCAATCTGAAGCAGACTCTCGAACAGGGTTCGACTGGTTTGCCTGAAGAAGAGATCCGATCCGCTTTCGTACGCGCGCGCGGGCTCCGGAATCAGCGATGCGGCGAGGCTGGCAGCGTCGGTCTGATAGTAGCGCTCGCTGAGCTCCAGCCACGGCGACCAGTAGGGACACCGCTCCTCGGCCGGGTTCAAGATCAGATCTCCGCGTATCGGTCTAAGGAACTCGGCCACGTATTCGCACTCGGGATCGACGACGACCGCGGTGTCGCCGCGCGCCTGTATCTGGCGCAGCAACGAGCGGATCGCCATCGACTTGCCGGCCCCGGTCGCCCCCGGTGATCAGTATGTGCTCGATTTCGGTGGAGCGTGGAATGCGGACGTTGCCAAGCTCGACGCCGGGGCGGTCGCCGCGGAGTGCCGTGCGGCGAAGCTCGCGTGACAGTCGGCGGGGTGGAATCATGGCGAGCCCTCGAATGTGCTTGCCGTCGTGGTTGTCGTCGGCGTCGCGGGACAACAGAAAGGCCACCACGAGCACGACAGCAACCATCGGTAGCAGCGCCGGAAGGCTATACGTACAGAACCATCGACCGAATGAGCGGCCCTGAAAGAAGCGCCAGTTCAGATACCGGTACATGCTGCCGATGGTGGCCCGGCCGCCCCGGTACGGCAGGCTCAGGAAGTAGAGCGGCACCTCCTGGGTGAAGAACCAGGCGAGAATCCAGCGGCCGAAGTATTGGTGCGCACCCGCGATGCGTCCGCTGAAGTACCAGACAAGGATGAGGTCGGAGGCCGCCCAGATCAGAATCGCCAGCAGCTGGGCGCGGAGGTAGAAGCGCACAAGCCCCATCGCGGATCCGTGTTTGATTTCGTAGCTGATTGCCGTTCGTGACAGGTTCATACCCGTCTCCTGCCGCCGAGGCGCTGCAGGTAATGCTCGGCCTCGGTCTGCACGGTCTCCCGTATCTGGTCCGTGATCGCGGAGCCGAGTTGCTGGTCAAGCAGGTGCTGGAGGGTGAGCCGGGTGCGGGTGAGGTCGAACAGGATCTGGTCGAGCCGCGGCTCACTCGCTTCGGCAGAGAGTTGCCGCTCGTGGCCGCGGACCTCTGCGCCGAAGCGCTCGGCGAGGACGACGCGAACGAGTCTCCGCGCCGACACGCCCCGCTCGCGCGCCGCTTTTTCGATGCGCTCGAGCAACTCAGGCGCCAATCTCACCGTGTATGGAATCTCCGCCATTGAAACGACCCGCGGCTCCGGTTACTGCAAGCATCGCTTTCATCAATCAATCCGGGGATTTAGGCTGACGTGCCGAGCACCGCTGCCGCGCGGCGTACACGTGGGCGTGTACGAGGAAGCGCGCGCTATCACGACACTCTCCGAACAGTCGTGTACGTCCGCGTACACATCATTCATCCAAACGGATGAGTGGCGTGTCAGATGAAGACACGTGCGAAGCACGTCAGCCGATACTGCATGGAAGCGAGTCACGATTGAATCCTAGAGCTGCCGTTGGATGATGCGAGCTTCTGCACGGGGCACGGCTGGCTGTCAGCGGAGCGCGACCATGACTGGAACTCACGGTCGGCATCGAGAAAGGCACGGAGTATTTCAGGGATGAGCGCGCGAGCGTCTACGGCTTCACCATGGATGTGCTCGTAATATTGGCCGTAACGTTCGAGGCGCACGTTGAGGTCGCCCGTGAGCACCACGCGGACCGGAATCGACCGGAGGGGTTTGGTGATTCGTGCGAGTTTCATAAGAACTACTCCTACTGTTGAAATTGATTTGCTTTGGAACCGTGTCAGAACGTGACGTAGTTGAGGAAGTAAACGAAGGCGAGCGCGATCAGGCCGCCGACACCGGATCCAAACAGGCGGCCAGCCTGCTCGTCGTGCCCGCCGAGCGCGTAGAGAAACAGCGAACCTGCAAATGCGCAGCCGATGGCAACCGGTGCGATGGTATCACCCAGCATGCGTTGCATCGCCAGGAGCGCAAAATCCCAAGGCAACATCGATGTCGCCGCTTGGCACGGGACCGGAACAGAAACGACCGCGGCGGCGCTCACGATGGAACAAAGCTTCTTTACAGTTGCAGCTTTCATGGTGGCTCCGGTCACCGCCGGGATGTACTGAAGCCGTAATTATGCAATTACATAATAGCTGTCAAGAGCAATCGCTTGCGATGCACCGATCCGTGGGTAACTCCGACCCGAGCGGATCAGACCACTGTGTGGGCGCTGGCAGCGACGGGAGACTCGGAGGAACGCCAGGGCGTGAGGCGTAGATGTTTGAGCCGGCCGCGGAGCGCGACGGCTGGCGGTCTGCGAAGGTTCAGGCCCTTCGCAGCCACATGAGCCATTTCTTCAAAGCTCGTCGCGCTGAAAAACGAATTCCAAAGTATTCCTCTGCCTGATCGAGCCACATGATGATTTTGTCTGCGCGGGTGTCGCAGTGCACGTGGCTGGACAGATCTTGCTTGAAGTCATTGCGATCCCTGATATCGCCTACGGTCATGATCAGGTGATTGCCCTTCACGTCGACCTGAAAGGAGCGCGGTTTGTATTCCCACTGTGAGCGCATCTTGTCCTTGACCTTCCGGCCGTTCATCGTAAACAAAGTGCCAATGTCCATCTCCGCGTACCAGTCCGGAGCGGCTCCGAGGGCTTCGTTAAGGACAGCGCTAAGCGTCGAGTTGAAGAGCTTTATCAAATCGGCTGCATCGGCTGAGTTCAAGATGCCTTCCGCGCCCGCCTGGGGCGCGTGGAACTCGCTCATTAAGGCCGGCCATGCGGCAAGCATGCGGCCGAGATACCGGCGATACAGTGCGGTGCCGAGCCGCCGATTGACCTGTGCAACGAAACTGTTGGCCGAAGCAAGTGTGACCGGCGCGCTCGCGTCAGCATGGACGACCAGAGCGCGTTTGAGGACGTCGGGATCAACCGCGCGCACGTCCTGGTTGGTGCGAGCACCAGAACTGGAAACGTGCCGGTCTGGTGATCGCGCTTGATCAGTACCTTGGCGGGGTCGCGGAACTTCTCCGACGAAATATCGTCCACGACGATCGGAACAGTGTAACGAGCGTAAAAGAGCCGGAGGCGTTCTTCCTTGAGCATCACAAGCAGTTCTTTGCCGGCGCGGCCGAGCTCCTCGCGAAGTCCGTCGGCGTTTGCCTGCTGTGCGGCGAAAAGTCTTGCGGTATCGCCCTTCACGCTCACATCGGAGCCAAAAACACTTCGATTTCGCACAGTTTTCCGAAGAGATCACGCAGAAACGAGGAGCTTGAAGAATACGTGATGGCGCGCAGTCTCTCGCAGCCCTCGAGGAGCGTGGGCCACGACATCTGGTCGTGTTTAACCAGCCGCGCATAACTGACATCCAGATCGCCGTAGGCTGAGCCGACGCCAGAGTTGTTCGGCTCGAATAACGCGGCCGTCCCTACGGGTTCAAGGTTCGCGGCTCGTGACGCTTGCCCATCCTTCCGCTTCAACGGTGGTGGTATCGGCCCTCTCGTGGCCGAATGGCGGACTTTGGATGAGCGGTGGTGCTGTCGGGGTCGGATGAGATAGGAAAGCCGCCTCGCCACTCCCCCGCCATCCACAATCTCTCGGCCAAGATGCGTATAGCATGGTATCGTCAACAACGGCCAACAACCCGGCGAGTTTTTTTGCATCATTGTCACCGGTTGTCAGAAGTCCATAGCGCTGCCAGCAGATCTTTTTCTTTCGTAGTGGGCTTCCGTCGGTTGCTGCGAAGAGACTGAACACCAGCGTTGACGCAGGTTGGGGGTCGGCCTCTCCGCGGCGGCGCCGCGGTAGTAAAGTTCAAAACTTGGTACCCGAAGCTTGGAAACGCTTTCCGAAGTCTAAACGGTCCGCTCCGGATTTCCGCAAGCGTGGCCTTCAGCCTTTACGTTCTTCTGTGGAGCGCAGCAGTGATTTCGCCAGAGCGACCATCAGCGCAAGCGCTGTTGCCGCCGCGCACGCGTACGCGAAGAAGTTGCCAATCCGCGAAAACGCCGACCGCATCGAGTAAAGCTTCACTCGTTCGACCTCGGTCGTGCGAACCATGAGCGGCGTCTCGTTAAGGATCCGCCCGGTCGGCGAAACGACGCCGGTGATGCCGGTATTCGCGACCCTGACCAGCGGCACGCGATTCTCGACCGCTCGCATCACCGCCATAGCGAATGTCTGATACGGCGCCGAGGTCCGCCCGTACCACGCGTCGTTGGTCATGTTCACGAGCAGATTTGCTCCGGCGACGACTTCGCGCCGTGCGAGATTTGGAAAAGCCGACTCGTAGCAAATCAGCACGCCAATCCGGGCGTGGCCAACATGGAAGATCGTGATTCGATTGCCCGGAACCGCATCGCCGGGCGCCTCGACCAGCCGATGCACATGGCCGCCGAGCAGCCACTTCGCGGGTACGTATTCGCCCAGCGGCACGAGCTCGATTTTGTCGTAGTATTCTTTGACCCGGCCGGCGGCGTTGACCAGGTACGCCCGGTTGCGCATCGGAAGCTCGCGGCTAGTCGGATGGAGCATCGCAAGCCCAAGATCCATCGCGGGAGCGCCAAACAAAATAGGTACCTTCGCCTCTTTGGCGAGATCCGTAAGACGCGTCCAATACTTCTGCTGCAACTGAAAGCCGGCCGGATAGAAGTTCAGCGGTTGGAAGATGAACCCGGTTGCGGTCTCCGGCCAAATGACCAGTTCCGCGCCGTCGTGTGCGGCGGCGAGGGTACCCTCGCTGTAGGCCTTGAACGTACCGGGGAGTGCGCTCGGCTTCCATTTCTCGCTTTGCGGAATGTCGCCTTGAACGAGCCCCAACCTGATCGTTCCGTCAGGCGCGAGATGTTCGATCGCGCGCATTCGGAACAAGCCAAACACTAGCGCGATGGCAAGCACAGGCCCGAGAGAGACTCCCGCGAGCCGTCGCTCACCCAAGCCGGAACTCGGGCGGATGAGTTCAAACACCGAGATATTGACGAACACGATCAGCGCCGAGACCCCAAAGACTCCGACGAATTCCGCAATCTGAATCATCGGCAGCTCGGTGTAGATCGCGTTGCCCA